>JBFXCU010000001.1:0-601213 GCA_050181835.1 Steroidobacteraceae bacterium
GCCCTTGACCGGCGCACGCCCGATGACGTGTACTTCACCTTACTGCCGCTCGCGCAGGCGGCCTAAATCGCAACGCCACACTTAATCCTGCGCGTCTAACTGTTCAGTTTTGTGGGACCACCTCTGACGAGACTGTCTGCTTTTTTGACTAGGTCCACTTTGGTCGGATCACACGGGTAGGGATCACGGTTGGTCTGCTAGTACCCATCGTACATCCTGGCGAGGAGACCGGAGGATACGTCTTTGGTATCAATCGAGGCGAACCATACTTCGCTGATATTCCCAAGCTATGGAAGAAGAATTACGGCTCAAAACACTCGTTGGTATCCTCACCAGTTGAAGGTTTGAAAATCGTTGCTGACTTTGCGACTCACTTCCCTGCGGATTGCTAACGCGTAGGCTGGGATTACGCTGCGCTGCATCGCCAGCCTACATCAGCGAAGTATTGCACCGTACTTGAAGAGTCTCATGCATCACGTCCCTTGCGGCATGACCATGCCAACATAAGTGGGCTACTTCAGCTTATCAGCAACCTTAGCCAGTACGGTATTCACGCAGGCGATGCTTGCGTCACCAAGAGCGCTACTAACCGCAACGGCACCGATAGCTTGGTCGCGCCACTTAGTCGGTACACCACCGCCCACATTGATCGTTCCCGGAATAGGTGCTGGCGGCACGGCTTGTCCTTCTGAGAGACTAGGGATATGCCTCGACCCGTACGATACGGCCCCGCTCATCGTGATGCACAACTGATACTTGGCGGTCACGGCCAGCCTGAATCGCCGCCGGGCACAGCTTGAAGTAATCAGCGTAATCAACGACTGCTGGTACCAACGGGCACACACTGAGCTTGTGGGTGATATGGCTCCAGATCAACAATGATCCAGAGGTACTGCACAACGCGATGGCTGTTCGCGGCAGTGACGTAGTCGAACTGAGAGCCACGGATTGCACAATAGGATGCTGCAGAACGGTACCAATCAACCACGTTGCAGCGCCGATGAGCGGCCGACACAGCCAAAGCCAATATCCCCACAGTGCAGCAGTGGTCGCATCCGAAAATAGCCGGTGCTGCCAGCGAAGCTGACCGCGCAAATTGATAATCAGTGAATGGTTCATAATCGGGACTTCGCGAACCACAAACAACCGCAGTGGTGAACATTAGGGTGCGCACACTAGCGCCTGTCCAGCAGAGCTGCAATAGGTGAAATGACCGACAGGCCATCGCGACTCTAAGACGAAACGATCAGCGAACACCGCGATCAGGACTTACCCAGCGAGCGCGCTTGCCCGAGCGTCGTGCCAGCACGCTCGGATAGGCGACGATTGTTGAAGCGATATTAATGATCCAGAACGCCAGCGGATACCAGATGATCCAGTAGTAGTAGCGGCCAAGCCCACGTTCATAACGCCCGTCAAGTCGCTGGCTTAGAGCGAACTGTACGAGACAGGTTATGCCCAAGATAAGGCCGCTACCCTTAGGTATAAAAGGTGAGCCCAGTTCCGGCAGGGAAAAGTTTGTCAGCACGACAGAAGCGATCCAAAGCAGCGTAGCGCCCAGCATCAGATAGGACCAAAGGACGCTGGCGCAGGCCTCCAACAGTAACGGCCACATGAAACTCTGCGACGGATGCCAGAATACGTCAAAGTTCTTAAGCAGCACCTGTGCTCCGCCTGTCGCCCAGCGCAGGCGCTGCTTCCAGAGACCGCGCAACGTCTCAGGCATCAGGATCCAGACCAGCGCATTGGGTTCGAACAGCACCCTCCATCCGGCACGCTGCAATTTCCAAGTGATATCGATGTCTTCAGTCAGCATATCGGCACTCCAATAGCCGACGCCGTGCACCGCCGACCTGCGAAAGGCCGTGATGACGCCCGAGACCGTAAATAGGCTACCGAAATATTTCTGCGCACGCTTGATCATGCCAACGATCGACGAAAATTCCCCTACCTGCACCCGACCCAACAGTGTGGAGCGGTTTCTGATGCGGGGGTTGCCAGTTACGGCAGCCACCTGCGGATCGGCCACAAAATGGCGGACAAGCCAGTAGGCGCAGTGCCTGTCGAGCAGCGCATCACCGTCAATTCCGATCAGGATTTCGTGTCGGGCGAGCAGACTGCCCGCCTGTAGCGCCATCGCTTTGCCCTGATTCTGCGCCAAATGAATAACGCGCAGTCGCGCGTGCTGGGCCGCCAACCGATCAAGTACCTCGCCAGTGCCGTCGCGGCTGCCGTCATTTATTGCGATGACCTCGAATTCTGGATAGTCGAGCGCCAGCGCATGGCTCAAGGTTTCCTCGGCGTTATCCGCTTCGTTATAGCAAGGCACCAGCACGCTAACTGGCGGCACAACCATGGGTTTCTCCGGCGCATCACAGGGCGGTTGGTTTCGTTCGTATCGCCTGTAAAACAGCAATGCCCCGATCATCCACAGATAGGACATGAACAGTGGATAGAAAAAAATAAAGCCTTGCGCAAACCGCCACAGATGATGGAAAAGGGTGCTCATCCGATGCTAATGTCAGTGCACCTGCGGCACATTGGGTTTGACCGAAAAGACGGCACGCATCGTGCTCCAGTCCGGTTGATTTTCAAATGGAAGATCCGGGTAATACGCCACATGCTCTACCCCCATCGTGTAGAGCTTGCTGATCGTCGCGGCGATTTCAGCGCTTGGGATGGGCTTGCTGTCGTTACGCCAATCCACCGTCTGCAATTCGAACACCACCCGGCTCATCGCCCCCGGTCGTTCGTTAATCTTGTTTACGAGGTTGCGGTAAAAAGCCTCATGGTCGGGTGCTTTCTCCATCAGCGGCATCGCCATGATGGCCGTAAAATCGTAGTTCGCCAGTGAATTCTCCAGCGCCTGCGAATACCAGACTTCCGCTTTCGGGTTCAGCACAACCTGCGCATAGAGATTGCGCGCAGTTTTAAGGGCAGGTTCTTCGGCACGCACGACCTCGGCAAGTTCTCCGGCGAACTCATCAAGCGCATTGATCTTCAGAATGGTCCAGCGGCCCAAAAGGTCGTCGTGCTTGCGGATTTCGGTTATTGAGCCGGGCAGTCCCCAGTCTTCATAGGCCTTGCGCGCAAATTGACTCGCGTCCTCGAAGTCTGACAACGTTACATCGTCGTGAAACAGCAGTCCCTCGAAGGTTGCATAACGCGCAAGATCTTCGTAAATCTCGCGGATAGTCTGCCGCGCAGCGGGCGAAAACGGTGATAGCCGTTTGTAACCCATCATCACATGATCACCGCCGCTGCCGGGCTCGGTCACGACCTGATCCTGTGCGCCAGGCACATTTGTCGGCAGTTCCCAGGCGATCATTGGCATCCACGCATAAATCCGCTTTACCGGCGTACGCGTATCTATCTGCCAGGCAACGCGATTGAAGAGATCCGCCCGCATCGGCACATGCCGGTTAGGAAAATAGACAGCATCGGCTGAGCCATTCGCATCCGGATCTGCGAAGGCCTGTAGGTAGACTGCGGTAGCGCCGAGCGCAGTGACCCGCTCAAGCAGGTGACTCAGATTCCTCTCTTGCTGCGCCGGATCTGGATCGTAGATATAGTCTAAATCGACGTGCATGACTTTCTGCGCGCGATCATTTTCGGAGAGGTTCTGATTGCGGATCGCAATCTCGCGTCCCAGATCTGCGAGCGTCATGGTGCTGCCGATCAAAATGCGTCGCATGCCCCACAGTGGCGTGTCTTCCATATTTGCGCCGTCATCCAGCGTCAGTCCGATCGACATGCCGTAGCGCACTGCGATATCACGTAGCTCATAGCTGTAGCGTCCGTAGGGCCAAGCAATGACACGCGGTGCCCGTCCGACGCGCTGCTTTATTATTTCCGCACTGCGCCGTATATCAGCTTCAACACGCTTATGGTAGCTCGACTCATCTTCATAACTGTGCGTCTGTTTTGACCAGTGGCGTGTGACGGCAGCTGGCTCCAAGTTCTCTTCCGGATTGCCGGGAATGCCGCGATGCAGATCGTAGCTATGACTGCCAATCTCGACCAAGCCGCTGTCGCTGAGCTCGCGCAACTCCTTCCAGCTCATCAATTTATCGCGCGAAATATCGTGGCCGTCGAAATTGACTTTGGCCTTGTCTTCTTCCCAAGTACCAACAACTGCAACCACCGAGGGAATTCGCAGCATCTTCAGCAACGGCCACGCGTAGCGATGCATCGACTGATAGCCGTCGTCAAAGGTAATCAATACGGCCTTGTCAGGCAGGTGCGAGCTTCCGGCCTTATCCTCTAATAGGTCATCCACACTGACAAAGTGGTAGCCATTATTGCGTAGCCAATCAATCTGCCTGACGAAATTCGTCGGCGTGACAGCATATTCCTTGATGAGTGCGTCCGCCGGGTCAGCAATTTCATGGTAGCTGAGTACCGTAACCTTCTCTTCGGTCGGTACGGCCGCAGTACAAATGTCCATATGCAGAACGGCGACCAAACTAATCAGCACAAGACTGTAGATCGGAGGGTGTAGGAAACGGTTCATACTTCTATCAAATCCAAATTCGGTGAGGATAGGTGGCTGCGCCACTTTATGCCACGCGACGCCCGCAGCAAGCTCTATCTGTGTGAAATGCAACGCTGGCGAATTATAGGTCGCGCTTCGCCCCCATCAATTTCACCACCCCCCGCTGCTGTTAAGCAACAAACCGCCCTTCACTTACGCAAGGGCCACACCAATCAACGCTATTTTTTCAGCGTGTACTCAGCGCTGCAATACGGGCACTTAGCCCAGCCAGTTTGTTCTATGGGTAAGTACACACGCGGATGTGAGTTCCACAGGTACATACCGGGCATGGGACAGGCGAGAGGCAGATCATCGTCACTTACTTGGTACTGATTCAGCGCGTTTGATTGAATAAGCTTGTCGGTGCGCTCGGCGGAGTTCATAGTCGGTATCGCTCGGAGAAGGTAGGTTCGATTGGTGGATTTTGCCACAACCGGCTAGCGATTAATCACTGCCATGGTGATTCGCGACACGCAAATAAGCTGACCGCGTTCATTGACGATTTCAATACCCCAGACATGGCTACGGGCACCGATATGAAATGCCCGGGTAGTACCGATCACTTTATTACCCACCGGTACCGGACGCAGGTGATTGGCGTTAATTTCCTGACCGACGCAGGCGTACTTAGCTGTATCCACCACCGCATTGGCGGCGAAGCTGCCCAGCGTTTCTGCCAACACCACCGACGCGCCGCCATGCAGGATACGCAACGGCTGGCAGGTACGTGAATCTACCGGCATGGTGGCTTGCAGATAGTCATCACCAATCTCGGTGATCTCGATACCCATATGGCTGACTAACGTATCAAGAGTGCGCTGCTGCATGAACTCCATAGTCACGTCAGGACGCCAGATACGGGCCGAAGTGTCAGTTACATTGTTAGTCATGGTGTCACTCCGGGTTGGTTTCCATAGTCGCCTGCCAGATGGCAATCACGTGCTGGCGTTCGGCAACAAACTCAGTATCAGCAATTACGTTTGTCGCACCACTCAAGGACAGATGATGCAGATGTTCACGGTAGCGACGGTAGGTGCTGGTGAGAAAGTCCACCTCTTCTTGAGCGACCAGATTGCCTGAAGCCAAGCTCTCCAGTTGGCGAATATTGTCGGTAAATATAATAATTGGCGGATAGTCATCAGCCCAATGCAACATCCAGTACTGCACCAAAAACTCTATATCGGCAATACCACCAGCGTCCTGCTTGAGGTCAACCTGGCCCTTGCCAGCTTTGGATAGCTCATCACGCATACGCTGCCGCATGGTACGTACTTCTTCACGCAAACTGTCACGAAGCACTGCGTGGCGCAACACCTCGACACGAATCTGCTCGAAGCGCGCGGTCGCCGTCGCGTCTCCTGCCACTGCACGGGCGCGCAGCAATGCCTGATGCTCCCAGGTCCAGGCATCACTGCGCTGGTAACTTTCATAGCTATCGAGGCTTTGTACTAGCAAACCGCCTTTACCATTGGGACGTAGTCGCATATCGACTTCATACAGTCGGCCAGCGCGCGTATGAATGCTCAGCAAGTGCACCAAGCGCTGCCCAAGGCGCGCAAAATACACCCCATTTTCCACTGGAACTGCGCCATCGGTTTGCTGATAGTCACCCACCGAATCATGCAGGAATACCAGATCCAGATCGGAACCATAACCCAGCTCTCTGCCACCAAACTTGCCGTAGGCCACCACCACCACGCCAGCCTCGCGAGCATCGGCTGCGCTTGCGCCACAACGGGGTTGACCGTGTCGTTTGCTGATATGCGACCAAGCCATGCTTAATGCCTGTTGCACAATCAGTTCGGCCAGATCGGTTAGTCGATCACTAACTTTCATCAACGGCATACGATCGGTAAGATCGGCTACTGCGATGCGAAACATCGCAATGCGCTGGAACTCGCGTAATGATTCAACCTGACGCTCTTCATCCTCAGGATCGGCCTGCTCCATCTTGAGCCGCAGCTCGTTGCCAAGCGAAGTACGCGTTGGCAGATCCGTCATCAATCGTGCGTCAATCAGCTCATCAAGCAACAGTGGGAAAGCCGCAATCTGCTCGGCTAAAAACTCGCTTTGCGCACACAGATCTACCAACAGCGCAAGCACTGGTGGATGCTCATTAAGCAAGGCGAGGTATACGGTACGGCCACCGATTTTTTCCATGATGCGTAGCACCCGCGTAAACACATCGGCCTGCTCGGCTTGTTGGCCTATCAAGCGCAACACCTGTGGCACCAAGACATGCAGCCGTTGCTTGCCTACTTCATCAAGATGCTGGTAATAGCTGCTATCACGCACTTGCAGCATTTGTCGGGTGATATGTTCTGGATCAGTAACACCCAGTGCTTTAACGGCATCATGCCGCTCTGCATCACTGACGCTCGCATCAAGAAACCCCACCAGAGTTGAGTCCGCCTCTGGCACGCTACTGCCGCCAAACAAGATGGCCGAGAACCAGTGTGTCACACGCGCACGATGTTGATTCAACTCATCGCGCAAGCTCGGCCAATCAGGGTAATTCAGCGACACCGCCAAACGCAGACGCGACACCTCATCGTCAGGCAGATAGTGCGTGTTGTCGTCACTCCATTGCTGTAAACGATTTTCTACCCGACGTAGATACCGATAGGCGACAAGCAGCTCTGCTACGGCCTGTTGTTCAAGTAATTTTTGACCTTCCAGATGTGGCAACACTTGCTGCAATTCACGCGACTGCAAATTAAGATCGTTACCACCGCGCAATAGCTGGAATGCCTGCACGATAAATTCCACTTCGCGAATACCACCGGGACCGAGCTTGACGTGCTCATGCAGTTCGCGGCGCTCCACTTCACGCGCGATCATTTGCTTCATGTTGCGCAACGAATCAAATACCGAGAAGTCCAGATAGCGACGATACACAAAGGGTCGCATCACATTGTCATACAGGGATTGATAGTGTTCAATCGCGGTGATCGGTCGGGCCTTGACCATGGCATAGCGCTCCCAGTCGCGGCCATGCTGTTGCAGATAGGTTTCAAAGCTATCGAAGTTAACTGCCAACGGGCCACTATCGCCGAAGGGTCGCAGGCGCATATCAACCCGAAACACAAACCCATCGACAGTCTGGTTGGACAACCATTGAATAATCCGCTGCCCAAGGCGCAAAAAGAATTCCTCGTTAGCGACTGATTCACTATGGGGGCGCTCACTGACATCCGTCTCGCCCGCTTCTGGATAGAGAAAAATCAAATCAATATCAGAGGAGTAATTCAACTCGCGGCCACCCAGCTTGCCCATGCCCAGCACCATCATGGGTTGCTTGGTGCCGCTTTCGAAACCCAGCGGCGTGCCATACAGCGTACTTAACTGCGCATAAGCACGCTCGTAGACGCTCTGCACACACACATCAGCCAAGTTAGATAAATCCAGCAGGGTCTCATTGAGTGGCGCCATCCCAGCAATGTCACGCCAGGCAATACGTACCATTTGTTGACGGCGATAAACTCGCAACGCCGACTGGAGTTCGGTGTCATTAGTTACGGTGGCTAGCGCCGCGTGCAACGCATCACGCAACCACGCCGCATCCACGCTTTGTAGCAAACAACCGGTCACCAGCAATCTGGGCAGCAACCCCCCTTCACGGGTGCAGGCATGCGCGACGAACTCGCTACTGGCGAACACCTGCGGCAAGGACTGCGCGATGGCAGGATTATCCAGCGTAATGAGCTGTTCGGCTGGCAATGACTCGCGCAGGCTTTGCAGCTGTGCGGCAACCCGCTCGCGTAATACCAGCGGCAGTGACTCAAGTGTCTTGTAAGTGGTTTCGTGAATTGTCATTGTTGGCAAAGTTTACTGGCATTTCGTCAGCGGAACATAACCATGACCCAGCGACAATTTTCTGCCAAAACCGGGCTCATGACTTGAGCCGTTGCCATTAAGCACGGATACTTTGCGCATGTCGCCCTCCTCTTATCTTAGCAATCAACTGCTGGTGGCCATGCCCACCATGGCAGACAGCCATTTCTCGCAAACTGTCACATTGGTTTGCGAACACAATGAACAAGGCGCACTGGGAATCATCATTAATCGACCGATGCAAATGCGTCTGGCCGAGGTATTTGAACAACTGGACTTGAGTGCGCAGGATCAATTAGTGCGTGAACAAGCCATTCTGCGCGGCGGCCCAGTACAAACTGATCGCGGTTTTGTGATCCATCGCGCCGGCCCGCTGTGGAATTCCACCTTGGTGGTGTCCGACCAGATCCATGTCACCACTTCCAGCGATGTCCTGCAGGCCATTGCCGCTGGGCACGGCCCTTTGCCCTTGAGTATGGCGCTGGGATATGCCGGTTGGGAGGCGGGCCAACTGGAAGCAGAAATGGCACAAAATGCTTGGCTGACCGTGCCATTCGAAGAACGTATTTTGTTCGATACCCCGTTTGAACAACGCTGGCAGGCTGCAGCTCAGTTACTGGGCGTCAACCTCAGCACGCTCAGCACACTGGCTGGTCATGCATGACCGCCATGCCCCCTGTCAAACCAGCCTTGGCCAAGTCAGAATTAACGATAGTACTGGCGTTTGATTACGGCACTCGCCGCATTGGTGTGGCCAGCGGCAACACCATGAGCCGCACGGCGCAAGCACTGCTGACATTGGAATGTAAACAGCAACTGCCACCTTGGCAGGAAATAGACAAGCTGCTGCGCGACTATTTACCCGGTCAGTTAATCGTCGGCCTTCCTTATAATGACGATGGCACGCCCACCGGCATGACCGCTCCAGCACAAGCGTTTGCGGCAGAATTGAACCACCGCAGTAACCTGCCTGTCGCGTTGGTGGACGAGCGTCACAGCTCCAAAGAAGCCGAGCGTGAACTGGCGTATTTACGTCGCAGCGGCGTCAAGACGCGCCGCGTTTCACACGCTGATGTGGACATGGTAGCGGCCAAAGTAGTACTACAACGCTGGTTCAGTCAGTGCGACTGAGGCTTGAATGTAAAGCGGGTTACCCACCCAACATGTTTCAGCGTCGGATTAATAACCCGACCAACGCGGATCAAGAACAGCATGAACAACACCGACCTAAGCCAGCCTGACTTGAGCCAGACAATACAGCGCACCCACGATGGACGGCTGCGACACCTCATTACACTGGCAGGATTGAGTCGCAACGAAATTACTGCGCTGCTCGACATGGCACAGTTTTATGTACGCAAGCCACATGAACTACCCGCGCGCGATCAAAGTCTGGCCGGACATACGGTAGCCAATCTGTTTTTTGAACCCAGTACTCGCACCCGCGTGTCGTTTGAACTGGCGGCGCGACGTCTGGGTGCCGATGTGGTCAACCTTGATATGCAAGGTTCATCGCGTGTCAAAGGCGAAACGGTGCTCGACACGCTTTATACCTTGCAAGCCATGCATGCCGATGTGCTGGTAATGCGTGATGCCAAGCCCGGCCTGCCAGCCGAAGTAGCGCAATTTGTCGCACCGCATGTCAGCATCCTTAATGCAGGCGAAGCACACCTGTCGCATCCCACACAAGGACTGCTCGATGCACTAACCATTCGTCAGCATAAACCGGATTTCAGCCAACTCAGCATTCTGATTGTGGGCGACTTGATGCATTCACGGGTAGCACGCTCCACCTGGTGCGCGTTACATACGCTGGGCGCGGGCGAGGTACGCATTGCTGGCCCGGAACATTTATTGCCGCCCGCAGAGGAATTCCCCGGCGCGCTGCGCTTCACGGATGTGAGTAAAGCCATCAAGGATGTGGATGTGGTCATGGCGCTGCGCATCCAGAAGGAACGCATGAATGATGCACACATTCCCGATGATGCAGCGTATTGCCGTGAGTTTGGTTTGACTATGGAACGATTGCAGCTGGCCAAGCCCGATGCCATCGTCATGCATCCCGCGCCAATGAATCGTGGTGTCGAGATCACCAGCGAAGTGGCGGATGGCAGGCAATCGGTTATCCAGCAGCAAGTCACCAACGGTGTCGCCATTCGCATGGCTGTGCTGGCCACCATCGCACGTGGCGCGCATGGCCGGTAATGCACTGATGACCAGCAAACCCCATCGCAACACGATTTTTGTTGAAGAGGTGGAAATCCTGTCGCGTCAGGATTTCGCGGCACAGCAATACATTTTCAAATTTGCCGCACCCAAATGCGCGCGTGCCGCACAGCCCGGCCAGTTCATCCATCTGGCTTGTGATGTCAACGTGCCGATGCGTCGGCCACTGTCGATCATGCGTGCAGATGCCGAACGCGGCACGATAGAGATGCTGTGCAAAGCCACCGGCCCCGGACTCAGCGCGTTAGTGGGCAAGCAAATCGGCGAGAAAGTCAGCATGACCGGCCCGATTGGCCAAGGCTTCAAACCTCATATTGATAAACCGCGCACGGTACTGATCGGTGGCGGCTATGGCGTACCACCGATGATTTTTCTCGCCGAACATTTGCGCGATCGCAACGATGCCAACTGGAAACCACTGGTCTTGATGGGCTCGGAGCTGCCCTTCCCGTTTCGCACCCGACCATCCACCATCATGGTGGATGGCATGCCGGATGGTGTGATTGCAGGACTCACATTTCTCGATGAGCAAGGGATTCCCAGCCGCCTCAGCAGTTGGTCCGACTTCCCCGGCTGCCATTCTGGCTTTGTCACTGATCTCGCCACTGCATGGCTGGCCACACTGAATAAAAATGCACTACAAGAAGTAGAGCTATTTGTCTGCGGCCCAACGCCTCTATTAAAAACAGCCGCACAAGTGGCGCGTCACTTTGGCGTCGCCTGTCAGGTATCCATGGAAGAGTACATGGCGTGCGCGGTTGGCGGCTGTGCGGGATGTGCCGTGCAGGTCAACACACCACAAGGGCCAATGATGAAGCGCGTCTGTGTGGATGGTCCGGTGTTTGATGCGTATGCGGTGTTTGTCAGCTAGCCACAGCACTGATTACCGCAGTGAGATCTCCGGGCTAGAATGTGTACAAATCTGAGCGGAGATACACAATGCGCACCAACATCGTCATTGATGACAAACTCATGAAAGACACCTTGCGCGCAACCGGCCTCAAGACCAAACGCGAAGTGGTCGAGCTTGGCCTGCGTACCGTGCTACGGCTGCGGAAACAGGAAAAAATACGTAGCTTCCGTGGCAAATTGGCATGGCAAGGCGACCTCAACGCGATGCGAACCGACAGGTGATCCTGGTCGACTCCGGCCTCTGGACTCAGACATATGATGAACGCGACGCCTAACTTAACCAATTGGTCACAACCGGCGTGATCTCTTTGCCCTACCCAATGGAGTCATAGCAATGCTTGCTGCCGAATTCACGATCCGCGTAGTCAGTGGTAACCCTCATAAGGAGGGCTCTATCAGATGGCGCGCAGATGGCGCGCCGGCCAGCTAGTCGCTGCAATGGAGGGCTGTAACGCCATTGCAATTGTGGCGGCGCTAATCGCACTAGAGCAGGACACTACGCCCAAAAAGAAAGGTGACCCTGCTCGGTGGCTATCCCACTTCGCAGGTCTGGAGAGTTCCGAATCTGGAAAGGGCCTTAAGCCTTGGATCGAGATTGTTCACGCAGGCCACGTAGTCAGGAGCACTGCGACATTTCGTGAGCTTCTTACGTGAAACGCCATTGATCTCAATATAGAGAACTCACGTAGCCTGCGCACGGCTATCTAGTCCGGGCAGCGGTTTACACATTAGTTTTAGAAGTTCAGAAGGAGCGACAACTATTGTTTTCGCCGAAAGGCATTTCGAAGCGCCTTTTCCACAAGAACAGACCCAACGTCGTTCCATTCTTCTGGATGGTTCTCTAAGTACGTGCCGACGATTGCGCAGATTTGATCCCCAGTTACCCCTTGAGGCACGCCAAGCGCCTCACTTCGAGTATCAGCAACACCCCGTACGTATCCGCTAAAAGCAGATGCCAACATGAAGTTCTTCTCGCCCACTTGCGAGTTCATAATCTTCTGATGCTCTCGCCAACCCTTCATCAACGAAGCACCGGTCTCGAAGTAAGTGGCCGCTGAAGCACTGCAACTCAAAATAGCAGCCGCTAATCCAATCAGAAATCGCTTTGTTGTCATATTCATAGTGCGCCTCCTAACTACCTCTCACCATTCCTGATCCGACAGTTGATTCCGGAAGTGCTTTTTCGAACATTGAACCTGAATAATAGTCCAGCCAAAATCTCTGAGAGCGCCGAGCCAAGCAATCAACCAAAGTTGATCTTCGCTTCCAGGTTCGTCTTTGAATCAGCATAGTTGAGTGCGTCTTCTATGGTGATGCGTCCATCTTTGAATAGTTGATACAGCGCAGTATCAAAGTGCTGCATACCTTTTTCACTGCTAGTGCGCAGTGCTTCCTTGGCACCGATGACATCGCCCTTCTTGATCAGCTCCTGCATGTGCGGGGTATTGACCATCATTTCCACAGCGGCAACACGGCGTTTGTTGTTACCGGGGATCAATCGCTGCGCAATAATTGCACGCAGATATTGCGACAGATCCAGACACAGCTGCGTGTGTTGATCACGCGGGAACATGTTGATGACACGATCCATGGTTTCTGCGCCGTTGTTGGCATGCAGAGTCGCCAGCACCAAATGGCCGGTACCGGCCAGCATGATGGCGGATTCCATCGTTTCACGATCGCGGATTTCACCAATCAGCAGCACATCCGGCGCAGCACGCATGGCGCTGCGTAGCGCACGTGCATAGGACTTGGTATCCAGCCCCACTTCGCGTTGATTAATAATTGACCGTTTATTGGAGTGCAAAAATTCAATCGGGTCTTCGATGGTGATAATGTGATCCGCACTGTTGTCGTTGCGGTAATTGATCATGGCCGCCAGCGTAGTGGATTTACCGGAGCCGGTGGCCCCTACCATGAGAATCAAGCCGCGCTTCATCATCACCAAATCTTTCAACTGTTCGGGCAAACCCAAATCATCAAGGCGCGGCATGTCCGAAGTGATGTAACGCAGTACCATGGCAGGATTACCACGCTGATGGAATACATTGACGCGGAAACGGCCCAGCCCCGGCTCAGACACGGCAAAATCGATCTCCAGATCTTCGGTAAAATGCTCGATCTGATCCTGGGTCATCAGGCCATAAGCGGCGTGGCGCACCACGTCGGGGGTCAACATCTGTTTGTTGACCGACATGATCTTGCCTTCAATCTTGATCTTGATCGGGGCGTAGGAAGTAAAAAACAAGTCGGAGGCGCGCTTGTCCACCATCAGTTTGAACAGTGGTTTGGTGTTAAGAATGACCGGACGCTCATTCAGTCCGGTGGTATTAACACCATCTTCAAGATCGACGTCTGGCAGGTTGGCACTCATGGTATTGGCTCGCTGGCTTAGCTCATTGGCGGCTATACCCATAGCCTACCTCATCTGGTTTTCACGCTCCTCAATTATCCGCAAGCTGTGCGCCGCTTCGTCAGACAATTTTAGCTCACGCTTACTTTCCAGTTTGATACGCAGCCGCACTTCATTCTTGGAGTCCGAGTTACGCAGGGCTTCCTCGTAACTGATGATGCCTGACTCATACAGATCAAACAACGCTTGGTCGAAGGTCTTCATTCCCAGTCGGTTCGACTTGGCCATCACTTCCTTGATTTGCGCCACATCTCCCTTGAAGATCAAATCGCTGATCAGCGGTGAATGCAGCATGACTTCCAACGCTGCCACGCGACCAACGTTGCCCTCACGAGGAATCAGGCGCTGCGAAATCAAGGCACGGATGTTCAGCGATAAATCCATCAGCAGTTGCTCACGACGCTCTTCGGGGAAAAAATTGATGATGCGATCCAGCGCCTGATTGGCACTGTTGGCATGCAATGTCGCCAACACCAAGTGGCCGGTTTCCGCGAACTGGATGGCGTATTCCATGGTTTCTCGATCACGGATTTCGCCAATCAGGATTACATCCGGTGCCTGACGCAGAGTGTTCTTGAGTGCCGTTACCCAATTATCTGTGTCCACACCTATTTCGCGATGCGTAACAACGCAACCCTTGTGAGGATGCACGTACTCGACCGGATCTTCAATCGTGATGATATGACCGCGACTGCGTTCGTTACGATGATCCAGCATCGCCGCTAACGAAGTTGACTTACCCGAGCCGGTACCGCCCACCACAATCACCAGACCACGCTTGGACATCACCACGTCCTGCAGGATTACCGGTAACTCCATGTCTTCGATAGTAGGGATTTTGGAATTAATCAAGCGCACCACACAACCCATGTGGCCTTGCTGCACAAACGCGCTGACGCGAAAGCGGCCTATGCCAGCAGGCGCAATAGCAAAGTTACATTCCTTGGTGGAATCAAAATCGCGGGTCTGACGGTCATTCATGATAGCCCGCACCAACACCGCGCTTTGCTCAGGCGTCAGTGCCTTGTCGGCCTGCGCCCGTACTTCACCATCCACCTTAATAGCAGGCGGAAAACCTGCCGTAATGAATAAATCAGAGCCCTTTCTATCGACCATGCGTTTCAGCAGATCTTGCATCAATTTGATGGCTTGTTCGCGTTCCATGTTTAGCTCCGGGGAATATTAAGGCTGTGGCTTGGAACGAGGTTCGCTACCATGTGCTTTCATTTCCAAGTATCTCGCACCCATAAATTTCAACTCTTTGATAAACCGTCTTGGCCTACAGCCCACGGTCTACCCGCTTCTGCTCAGAAGGCATCTTTGTTCTGCGCTTTGAAGCGCGCTTCTTCCTTGCTGATCACGCCCTTCTGCAACAGTTCGGCCAGACATTGATCCAGTGTTTGCATACCCTCTTTCATGCCGGTCTGAATAGCGGAATACATTTGCGCGATCTTGCCTTCGCGTATCAAATTACGAATGGCTGGCGTGCCAATCATGATTTCATGCGCTGCAACACGACCCCCGCCAATACGTTTCATCAAGGTTTGCGAAATTACCGCACGCAACGATTCCGACAGCATGGTGCGTACCATTTCTTTTTCTGCTGCCGGGAATACGTCGACAATACGATCGATGGTCTTGGCCGCCGAAGTGGTATGCAAGGTGCCAAACACCAAATGGCCAGTTTCTGCCGCAGTCAGTGCCAAGCGGATGGTCTCCAAGTCACGCATTTCACCCACCAGCACCACATCCGGATCTTCACGCAGCGCCGAGCGCAACGCCTCAGCAAAGCCCATGGTGTCACGATGCACTTCGCGCTGATTAACTAGCGAACGTTTGCTTTCGTGAACGAATTCAATCGGGTCTTCAATGGTCAGAATATGGTCGGGGCGATTGTCGTTGATGTAGTTAACCATCGCCGCAAGCGTGGTCGACTTACCCGAACCGGTAGGGCCGGTGACCAGCACCAAGCCACGCGGCTGCATCGACAAATCCTTGAAAATCTTCGGCGCGTTCAGATCATCCAACGACAGGATCACTGAGGGAATGGTACGGAACACCGCACCCGAGCCGCGATTGTGGTTAAAAGCATTGACGCGAAACCGCGCCAACTTGGGAATCTCGAAAGAAAAGTCGGTCTCGTAAAACTCTTCATACGCCTTACGCTGCTTGTCATTCATGATGTCATACACCATGCCGTGCACTTCTTTGTGACTCAGTGGCGGCATATTGACGCGCTTGATGTCACCATCAACGCGAATCATGGGCGGTACACCCGCCGACAAGTGCAGGTCGGAAGCGTTATTCTTCACAGCGAACGCGAGTAGCTGAGCAATATCGACGGCCATTGAAGCTCCTGAGTGATCGGCTGACAGGACGATTTGCAGTGAAAATCAGCTGTGCCAGCAGCCAAGTCAGTATAACGGAGCAGTATCGAGGTCAATATGTTAACCGGCCCGCAGTTCTCGTCTTTTCATGAGTTATGAACGAACAAATCAACATCATTGAGCATTGGCAGCAGGTGCGTGACCAGTTGTGGCTTGCAGCTCGCGACTGTGGCCGCGATCCCGCCGGTATCCAGTTACTCGCCGTCAGTAAACAACACTCTGCCGAGTTGATTCGCACATTGGCACTGGCCGGACAGCGCGATTTCGGCGAAAGCTACGCGCAGGAGGCACAGCAAAAAATGGCTGCGCTAGCCGAGCTGGATCTCACCTGGCACTTCATTGGTCAGCTGCAGAGCAATAAAACCCGGCTAATCGCCGAGCACTTTGCGTGGCTACATACGCTGGATAACGCCAAACACGCCAGCCGTTTGCACGCACAACGACCACCTGATCGTGCACCATTGCAAGTCTGCATCCAGGTCAAGCTGGCCGAAGAAACTGGCAAAGGAGGCATCTCACCGCAACAAATACCTGCATTGGCGGCGCACATTACGCAGCTATCGCGGCTTAAACTGCGCGGCTTGATGTGTATTCCACCTCCTGTCGCCGAATATGCCGCACAGCTGGCGCAGTTCCAGCGCTTATCTGAACTGTTACGGCAGTTGAACGCACAGGGTATGGCATTGGATACCCTGTCGATGGGCATGAGTGACGATTACCCAGCCGCGATTGCAGCCGGTGCCACACTAATCCGTGTCGGCACGGCCATTTTTGGTAAGCGCAGCTGAGCAACCCGTACTATTAAATTTGCACGATGTAAGAGGAAGGCAACGATGTTGACTGAGACGCTGGCATTTATCGGTGGCGGCAATATGGCCCGTAGCCTGATTGGCGGGCTGATTGCACAGGGTTTACCTGCACAGCAGATTACGGTAGCTGATCCAATGGAAACCCAGCGGCAGCAATTGGTCGCGCAATACGGTGTGCACGTTACCGCCAGCAATGCCGATGCCAGCGCGGCGCAGATTATTGTGCTGGCAGTAAAACCGCAGGAGCTGCGCGGTGTTGCCCAGCAGTTACGCAGTAGCGTTGCCAACCATCGCCCATTGATCATCTCAGTTGCTGCCGGCATTCGCGCCAGTGATTTGCACTCCTGGATTGGTTTACCCGTAGTACGCACCATGCCCAATCGCCCAGCATTGAATGGTTGTGGCATCACTGGCATGTACGCCAGCAGTGATGTGCCCAGTGCCCAGCGTGAGTTGGCAGAACGTATTATGAATGCCGTCGGCAAGTCAGTATGGGTAGAACAGGAAACACTGATAGATGCCGTCACTGCTATATCTGGCAGCGGCCCGGCGTACTTTTTTTTGTTGATGGAGTTATTGGAAGCGGCCGGGATAGAACAAGGGCTACCAGTCGCCACGGCGCGCTCGCTGGCTATTGAGACCGCCTATGGTTCGGGAATGATGGCCCGTGACGGCGATGAATCACCAGCTACTTTGCGCGCACAGGTAACCTCGAAAGGCGGCACTACAGCCGCTGCATTGCAGGTTTTCGAAAATCGCGAGTTGCGGCAAATTGTCAGCGCGGCGGTGCAGGCCGCCGCCGACCGCTCGGCAGAAATGGCGACCATATTAGGCGGTCAGTAATACCTATGGAATTTCGTTGACCAGCTACTATCAAGTTACGCTTAACACAATTGGCAGCAAATCTTAGGATACAGAGCAAACATGACCGCGTTAATTTTTATCATCACCACTCTGTCACACTTGGTAATCATGGTGTTTCTGTTAAGACTACTGTTACCACTATGCCGGGCTGATATACGCAATCCATTTTCGCAAGGGGTACTGCGTCTAACCAATCCGGTGATATTGCCATTACGACGACTACTGCCGCCAATCAAGCGACTGGATACCGCAACGCTAGTAGCATTGCTGCTGGTGCAACTGGCAAGTACTGCCATAGTCTGGACATTACGCGGCCTGAGCCTGACCTCACCCCACCTGTTGCTACTTGCCAGTCTGCACGAACTACTATCGCTGGTATTGCAGTTCTATTTCTTTGCCCTGCTGCTGTACGCCATACTGAGCTGGATATCCCCTAGTACTTACACCCCTGCCGCCAGCATATTGAACAGTTTGTGCGTACCGGTGATACGGCCTTTTCAGCGCCTGATCCCCCCAATCGCTGGCCTAGATCTATCGGTGCTGTTTGCGCTGATCGCCATCCAGGCCCTGCAAATACTGCTCAATTAATGCTGTGTCGAGAGTACCGGAACGATAATCGCATCCAGATTTTTGCGCAGTAGCAGCGCCTAACCACTGCGGAAGCCACCGTTAGCGATGGCAACAACGGCTAGGCGCTGAATAAATTTTCATACCAGATCAGTTGCCGAGATACCCGATACTTGGTCTATAGTGTGCTTGGTAACATCAATACACGCGTCTATCTTTATTGATCGCCAATGGAAGAATCATGAAAAAATACCTGTCCATCGCCAGCTTGATCAGCATTGCCATATTGCTAGCTGCCTGTAATCGCCAGCCCAGCGCAGAGATTCAACCTGCACTAACCAGCAACGAATCGTTCCAAGTTTCAGACACTCATGAAATGCATTACAACGCGGTTCGCACCGATCAACTCACCACAGATATTGCTCGCGCATATGGCATAGAACGCAGTAAAAACAAGGTGTTGTTGAATATCTCGGTACTAAGCAAAACTGCAGAAGGTGGCACCACCCCCAGCGATGCTGACGTCACCGTGCTAGCTCGCAACTTGAATGGTCAGCTTAAAAATGTACAGCTACGCCGTATTGCTGAAAGCACTGCCATCTATTACATCGCTGAAGTCGATTTCAGTGGCTCCGAAACGCTGGTATTTGAAATCAAGGCTATGCCGACTGGTTCAAACAGTCCGCTAACGGCGACATTGACCCGCGAATTTTTTGCTGACTGAAGCGGATTAGGCCTCCTCGCAAAAGCCCCTGAATTAGCCGCATAAACCTTACGGATATATATTTTTCAGTAAAGTTTATGCAACAGTAGATCTTATGGTATTTTTCCGCGCGACTTTGTTACCACTGACCACACAATAACTCGATATAGACACCGACCCATCAGGAGCATGAAATGGCAAAGAAGAATGCAGCACCGACCAAGTCTGAAATCCTGGCCCAAATTGCCAAGGACACCGGCCTGACAAAAAAGCAGTCCGGAGAAGTTTTTGATTCGCTTCACGTCATTATCAAAAAGAGCCTGCGCGGCGCAGGTGTATTCACCTTGCCAGGCCTGCTGAAGCTGAAAGTTGTGAAAAAGCCCGCTACCAAGGCCCGCAAGGGTATCAACCCTTTCACTGGCGAAGAAACCACCTTCAAGGCCAAACCAGCCAGCAAGAAAGTGCGCGCAGCTCCGCTGAAGTCACTGAAAGAAATGGTGAACTAAACACCAACTGCAACAGGCAGTATCGAAAATGGCCCGCACTGGTTACAGCGTGGGCCATTTTTTTAGCTGACTCTTAGCAGGATTTCACCGGTATGAAATGGCGCTCAAGCTTGGGCGAGTCGCCAGTCACGCACGAGTTCGCGCAACTCAATCAGACGACCATGAAAAAAATGACCCGCGCCAGCCAACACTTTCACTTCAGGCTTAGTAGCTAACGCATTAACCCAGGCCAGCACCGTATCAGCTGGCACCACGTCATCCGCATCACCTTGAACCAGCAGCCAAGGGCACGTCGGCAATGTTGTCGGTGGCGCATCACGTGCCACCGCAGGCGCCACGGTTATCAGGCTGGCGCAATCAATTTGCAATGCTGCACGCAACGCCACACCGCCACCAAAAGAAAATCCCGCCAAATTGACGGCAAGGCCGGGCCAGCGAGCTTGCGCCCAACGCACTGTCGCCAACGCATCATCGGTCTCACCCACCCCGTTATCGTAGCTCCCTGCGCTCTCACCTACGCCACGATAGTTAAAACGCACGCTTGCCATGCCACACTCGCTGCAACTACGCGCCAACGCATGGGCAACCTTGTTAGTCATGGTGCCACCGTGTAACGGATGCGGATGACAGATCACGGCGATAGCGCTAGGTGTAAGTGGCGCTTCAACAATGCCCTGCAACACACCACTCGGACCTTCGATTACAACCGGCTGCGGCAAGGGTGGCTGATAGGCCATGGTGCTCTCCTGATTAGTGCGGTATCAACCACCTACCATTACTGTGCCAACAACAGTCGATTCAGACGCTGCACAAAGGCAGCCGGCTCAGGCAATTGCTCCCCATTGGCAAGCATAGCCTGCTCGTGTAACAGCTGCGCCAGGTCTGTAAAGCCATCGCCGTCAGGTAAGCTGGCCAAGCGCTGCAATAATGGGTGCGCAGGATTGATTTCCAGCGTCGGCTTGCTGACCGGCATTTTCTGTCCGGCAGCTTCCATCATGCGGCGCATCTGAGGACTCATGTCATGCTCACCCACCACCAGTACCGCAGGCGATTCACTCAAGCGACTGGTTACACGCACCGCAGCCACCTGCTCTTTTAGCTGCGTCAAGATGCGCTCTGTCAGCTGTTCATTATCTTTAGCTAGCGACTCACTAGCCTGTTTGTCCGGGCCACCCTCAATGGCAGACAGATCCAGATCACCACGCGTAACATTACGCAGCTGCTTGCCATCAAACTCACGCAGGTGATCCATTAACCACTCGTCAACACGCTCACTCAACAGCAACACTTCAATACCCTTTTGCTTCAACACTTCCAGATGTGGACTGGAGCGGGCAGCAGTGAAACTGTCGGCAATCACAAAGTAGATCTGATCCTGCCCGGTCTTCATGCGCGACACATAGTCTTCCAGAGATACATTCTGCTCTGCTTGACCGCTATGTGTGCTGGCGAAACGCAGCAACTTGGCAACACGTTCACGATTAGCGAAGTCCTCGCCTGGCCCTTCTTTCAGTACGCTGCCAAACTCCTTCCAGAACGCCGCATACTTTTCACTATCTTCTTTAGCCAACTTAGCCAACATATCCAGCACCCGACGTGTCAAGGCACTGCGGATAGCCTCAATGGATTCATCCTGCTGTAACAATTCACGCGATACATTCAGTGGTAAATCCGCCGAGTCCACCACCCCTTTGACGAAGCGCAGATATAGCGGCAGAAACTGTTCAGCATCATCCATGATGAATACACGCCGCACATACAACTTCACACCACGCGCGGCATCGCGCTGATAAAGATCAAATGGTGCACGGGATGGCAGATACAACAGACTGGTGTATTCTTTGGCGCCTTCCACCTTGTTGTGCTGCCAGGCAAGCGGCTCGTTGTAATCGTGTGTTACATGCTTGTAGAACTCTTTGTAGTCTTCGTCGTTAATCTCGGTTCGATTACGCGTCCACAATGCCTGAGCGTGATTCACAGCTTCAAATTCAGTGCTTTCCTGCTCAGTTTCACCCTCTTGTTTTGCTGGCTTTTTCATCCGCACTGGAAACGCAATATGATCAGAGTAGCGTCGTACTAGTGCTCGGACACGATAGTCGCTAGCGAACTCCTGCTCAGCCTCCTTCAAATGCA
Source organism: Steroidobacteraceae bacterium (assembly GCA_050181835.1). Lineage (GTDB taxonomy): Bacteria > Pseudomonadota > Gammaproteobacteria > Steroidobacterales > Steroidobacteraceae > CAILZL01. Next base: position 21,889 of record JBFXCU010000001.1, read on the forward strand.
GCACGATGCGGGTACCCCGCTCCGGCAACAGCACGCTGTCGACAATGAAATCACCTTCCGCACGCGACTCCCAATGCACACCTTGCTCAGGCGCTGCATCCGCCTTGCGGGTGAACACTTCAACCCGATCCGCAACAATAAAGGAGGAATAGAAGCCGACACCGAACTGGCCGATCAGCTGCGCGTCTTTCTTCTGATCACCACTCATTCGGCCCAGGAACTCAGCAGTGCCTGAGCGGGCAATGGTGCCCAGATGCTCGATAGCTTCCTGGCGAGTCATGCCAATACCATTATCGATAATACTGATGGTGTGCCTCTGCTCATCCAGCTCAATACGAATGCCAAGCTCGCTATCAGCCCCCATGAGCGCGGGGTTGGCCAACGCTTCAAAGCGCAACTTATCGCAGGCATCTGAAGCATTGGAAATCAACTCACGCAGGAAAATTTCCTTATGGGAGTAAAGCGAGTGAATCATCAGCTTGAGTAGCTGCTTGACCTCAGCTTGAAAGCCCAGTGTTTCCTTTGCAGTTGTAGTCGTCATAGTCTTGCCCTGTGAAGTGGATAAATAACTCGCGTCAACGGCCGCAAGCTACGGCCGACACAAGTAATGAATGGGGAATGCCCCAGAATGGGGACACAAGGCTATTTTTCAAGTCTGGCTGGCACAGACACCAGCAAATTAACCATACTAGGGATCAGTTTTTAGACGCGGCAATGACTTAAGGCGCAGCATGGATATAGTCGATAAGAGCAATGCCACCAACAACAGCCCGGCCACCAGCCACGGCCAACGCATGAAAGACCAGACACTGACAGCCAACAGGCCACATGCCAGCAACAAGCCCATGAGTCTTGGCATATACCCGCGCAAAACAGCGGTGGCGTCGTCAATTTCGTCGAGGAGTAGTAGGAAGATTTCCATGAGTTCGATCCAAGCGGTGTGGCATTGTATCGACACGGGAAAAACAGGGTCGTGAGACGATTCACAATGCTGCCAACACCCTGTTATGCTCATCCCTACATAATGCGACTGGCACTAGAATTCCTTGGAGACTTGCCAACATACCCCCAAGCTGCGTTAGTCTGGCGCTCCTAGAGCGGCGATCTGTGGTGATCGATAATGCAAAAAATCGTGGTTCTCAACCCCAAAGGGGGGTCTGGTAAATCAACCTTGGCCACCAATTTAGCTAGCTATTTTGCTTCGCAGAATCGTAAACCTACCCTGATGGATCTAGATCCACAGGGCTCCAGCATACACTGGCTGCGCAAACGCACCCCTCATCAAGCGACTGTTTACGGCGTGGCTGGCTACGAACGCAAAGCGGGAGTGACGCGTAGTTTTGCCATGCGAGTTCAGGATGATAGTGAGGTTGTAATTGTTGACACGCCAGCTGGCATCGATCCGCAACGCCTGCCGGAACTGACACGTGATGCGCAGGCAATTCTGGTACCGGTGCTACCTTCCGACATCGACATTGTTGCCGCCACTCGTTGCATTAGTGATTTACTGCTGGTGGCAAAAATAAAACGTCATGAACAGCGTATTGGCATTATCGCCAATCGAGTCAGACGTAATACGCTGATGTATCAGTCGCTAATGAGATTTCTCTATTCATTGCAGATTCCCGTCATTGCCACGCTACGTGACTCGCAGACATATGTACGGGCATTCGATCACGGTGTCGGCTTGTTTGAAATGAAGCCGTACATGGTACGCGAGGATATTGAACAGTGGCAGCCACTGCTGGGCTGGCTGGCAAATCGTGGCGCGCTACAGAAACAATCTGATTTTGGATTCCCTCTTCCGGCACGTGCACAGGTGCGCTGCGCTCCACAACAGGAGGAATTCGATCCTTTGGGCTTAAGAAGGCGACCAGAATTCAGGTGAAATCTGATTCACCGTTACCTACTCATCTTCCTTAATCCAAGTAATTTTTACTTTCTCAGCCCAACTGCGATAGTTGGGAAAGTTCGACAGTTTGCTGGTAATCGCCGCATGGCGCGGATTGTCCGGTTGCGAACGATTCAACCAACTACGTGCCGTAGAAGCCCCAGCACCACCGCGCCATACCCGATGGGCACCAGTAGCAGTTAACTTATCAAAGGTGAATTCAGACATAAGTGACTCCTCGGTTGGCCGCAGAGTAAGTGGCCAGCACTTGCCGCCTGCAGGAACTGAATCACACTCTAGTTTGACTACATAAAGACTGCGGGCAGGTTCGCGCTTTGCGAACTCTTATGTTCAGCAGCCATCACTTGACCAAGCGATAGCAAGGCTGATACTCGCCCTGCAGCTTCATCCGCCGCTGCGCCACGAAAGCAGCCAGCAAATCGTCCAGCAGAGCCATGATGTGCGGATCACCGTGCAGCTCATACGGTCCATACTCCTCAATAGCACGCACGCCCTGCTCTTTCACGTTGCCAGCCACAATGCCGGAGAAAGCGCGGCGCAAGTTAGCAGCCAGAATATGCGGCGGCAAATCACCTTGTAACGACAACGCCGACATCGCCGCATGAGTCGGTTCGAACGGCATCTGGAACTCGATAGGAATCTTCAACAGCCAATTGAAATTGTAGGCATCGCTGTGTGAACGGCGGTACTCACGTACCACACCCATGCCACGCGCCATTTCGCGCGCTGCCTGCGCCGGATCGTCGACAATGATTTTATACCGCGCTCGCGCCGTCTCGCCCAACGTGGCAAGAATGAACTGGTCGATCTTATGGAAATAATCAGCTGACGATGCCGGGCCGGTGAACACCAAGGGAAACGGGTGGTCGACATTGGCGGGATCAAGCAAGATGCCCAACAAGTACAATATTTCTTCGGCAGTACCTGCGCCACCGGGGAACACGATAATGCCATGGCCAGTACGCACAAATGCCTCAAGACGTTTCTCGATATCCGGCATAATCACCAGTTGGTTAACAATGGGATTCGGCGGCTCAGCAGCAATGATGCCCGGCTCGGTCATGCCGATGTAGCGCCCATCACGAATACGCTGCTTGGCATGACCAATGGTCGCGCCTTTCATCGGGCCTTTCATGGCGCCAGGCCCGCAACCGGTACACACACTCAGATCACGCAGCCCCAATTCATAACCCACTTTCTTGGTGTAGTCATACTCGACTGCACTGATCGAATGCCCGCCCCAGCACACGATTAAATCGGGCCGGCCGCGATAGTCCAGAACGCGTGAGTTACGCAGTATGTGATACACAGCATTGGTGATGCCGCTGGTTTGCTGCAGATCAAATGTCTGTGCTCCCAAGATAGCATCGTGAATGTAAATGATGTCGCGCAGTACCGCGAACAAATGCTCCTTGATGCCAAGTATCATCCGCCCATCAACAAAAGCTTTGGGCGGTGCATTGCGAATCTGTAGCTTCACTCCCCAAGCTTGGCGACCAAGATGAATTTCGAAATCCTTATATTTTTCGAAAATGGCACGCGCATCATCAGTTTCATTGCCGCAATTGAGCACCGCCAGCGCACAGCGCCTGAACAACTGATACACCGCACTTTGTTCCGCACTAATCAGCTGCGCCACTTCACGTTGTGAAAGGTTCTCCAGACTGCCTAGCGGCGATACGCGCGCGTTAACGAAGTCTTCAACGTCGGTCTCAATAACAGTTCCTGATTCCAGCTGCTTGTTCAATGTATGTCTTCCATTCTATGAATCACGGCAGAATGTCGATGGGAATGCCACTACGGGTCATCAACCAGAACTCCACCATGTCGGTATTACTGAGAGCGATACACCCATCCGTCCAGTCAAAGCGCTGATAGTAATCGGCAGGTCGAGTGGGCGTATTAGGTAACCCGTGTACCATGATGGCACCACCGGGATCGACCCCTAATCGTTTAGCACGTGCGATATCTTGTTGGTTTGGATAGTCAACCTGCACTGCCAGAAAGTAACTACTTTGTGCGTTACGTCGACTCAAATAATAACGACCTTCCGGCGTACGGAAGTCGCCTTCAGTCTGCTTAGGGCCTTCCGGCTGCAGCCCCAAATGCATCGGGTATTCACGCAGCGCCACGCCGCGCCGGTACAGCGTTAACTTGCGCGCCGCTTTTTGTACCACTACCTTATCCGCCATCAACAGCTCACTGGCAGGTGCTGCATCTGCAGCAACCTCGGCACTCGTCAGCGACTGCTCTGCACGCGTTACCGTCACGCCGACCAGAGCCATGCAGAGCAACACGCCTATTCTGCAGTACATAAAAGCCATCAATTGGCCTCTTCCAGACTCACGCGCGTACATCCTCGTTGATCGTTGGCTTCCGCCAGCAAGTAGTATCGAACACCAGCCTCCAACGATACATCCAACACATGACGCGATAACTTCTGTGACGCACTCACCGCACAATCCACCAGCAACCGATGTGAGCCAGCCTCAATATCAGCTGCGCGCTGCCAAAACTTTAACGCTTGGCCATCCACACTACGCAGATACACATTCACTGGCGCACCGGCGCGTAAACGGTAATCGCTACTGACATGCGCCAATCGTTCTGCGGTCAATCCTTCAGTGCCAGTCACGCGCAAGCTGCTGCAGGCAGTCAACCCTGCCAACGTCAGCATCAACACCATGTATTTAAACATTAGCCCTCGATAGCTTCGACACGGGGAATAACCAGCTTGGTGCCGGGCCGCACATCACCCAACTCAACATCAGGGTTGTATTGTCGTAATAACCACATCGGTACATTGCTGGCCTTTTGTAACAATAACCACACCGAATCACCCTGTTTCAATACATAGGTAGTGCTATCCACAATGCGATATTCCGCAAAGAAGCTTTCCTGCAATTGTTGATGATAAGCCTGTCGCTTGGTTTCAAACGCCGTGGTAGTAACGCGCGAAAAATCCAGTTTTAACGTCTTACCCAATGGTAACAAGGCTTTCGCCGATAGCTTATTGAGACTGCGCAGCCTAGTCGGCGTGGTGTTCAGCCAATCGGCGTAATGGCCTAATGTTTCACTCGCCTCGACGCGAATGGTATTGCCCTTGCCTACCGCGTAGTCAGCCGGGTCGGCTGATGCGGCCGCCTGCACTCCCGGCAACAGCGTTGGCCCCAAAGCCTCTGCCTCAGTCTCAGATTTTGGCTCCACTTTTTCGGCACGAGCCAGTGTAGTGGGCGTGACTTCCTGTTCGTCTGGTTCAGCCGCATTCGCAGGCTGCGGCCCGGCAGCACGAATTAATAACTTCTGGCCGAGTAACACTTGATTAGCGTTACGTAACGTGTTCAAGGCCAGCAACTCACTCTGTGACACTGAATAGTGCTGAGCGATCTTGCCCAAGGTATCGCCGCGCTTAACGGTATGGTACAGCGCTTGCTCGTTGTTTTTATCTATCGCAACCATCGGTGCGGCAGCGCTGGCCAGCACAGTCGTCACGGCACCAGGTAATTTTAATACCTTACCAACAACGATCCGGTACGGCTGGCGCAAGCCATTCAACTTAGCCAACTGCTGCGTGCTGACTTTGTACTTCGCCGCAATCACCGACAGCGTTTCGCCCTTGCGCACCCGATGACTGTGATCCACCACCTGCGTCGTGGCCACTGCGCTGCTGGGCAGATCACGCAATGCTGCAAGTTGATCGACCGAACCCGGCACACGCAGTGGGAAGCCGGAAGGGATATGTTTGCTGCCCATCCACACTGGTGGCATTAGCGACGGGTTCAATTGCTTGAGCAACCCCGTGTCGATGCGTAACGCCTTCGCCAAACTAGGCATGGAGGTGAATCTCTTGATCGGCATTACCTTGCTGGCGTCGGGTGGATTCAGTTCAATGCCGGGGAAGTATTTGTGTGGATCACTATCAATTTCTATCGCCGCCAAAAAGCAGGCGTAGAAGTTGCGTGAGGCAAAGCCGAAGCTCTTGCTCTCGTACTTGCGCACAATCACGCCGATATCATCCGTCCCCAATTGCTCCTTGGCGCGACGCATGCCGCCAGCGCCATGATTGTATGCGGTCACTGCTAGCGGCCAGCTTTGCAGCACAGCATAATTTTGTTGCAAGAAATTAGCAGCAGCAGCAGTCGCCTTGTAGGGATCCAGACGTTCGTCCACTACGTTATCAATACGTAAAAACCGGCTGCCGGTGCTACGCATGAATTGCCACATGCCTGCCGCGCCAACTTTTGAATAGGCGTAGGTGTTAAACGAGGACTCCACATGCGGTAACGCAGCCAGTTCTTCAGGTAGCCCCTCGCGCTTGAAGGTGCGTTTTATCTCATCGCGCCAGGCACCAGAACGCACCAGCCCCTCTCTAAACCGATCCGCCTGCCCCAGCTGAAAACGCACCCGCTCAGCAGCAGCGCGAAACTCACTGGGCAAGGTGCCCTCCGGCCAAGCAGCACGGACGCGACGTTCTTCCTTGGACAGCGAAGCATCAGGATCGACACCCAACTTGCGCAACGTCGCCGTCACAAACTCTTTTTCAGCGTCGATACGGTTGCTACGCGCCTTGCTGCTGACATCAGCAGGGAACTCCAACACGCTGTACACCACGTCCAGCTGCGTATGATCGTGAATCAACCCGCCATTGGTGCCCACCTCGGTATACACCCGCTTCCAGAAGCTCACCGCTGGCTCGAGCGATGCAGGGCGGACAAACACGGAGTCGCGCGCCTGCACGTTGGCCATTGCCACTACGCTCAGCACACACAACAGCCATCGCAACAAGAAACGGGGCATCGGTATTACTCAAAATCTTAGATCGCAGAAGGCCGCGCAGTTAAACGCCCAAGCGGCCTAAAGGCAAGACTATGTAAACAACGACAGATTGGCTGTGCCGTCGTTCACAGGCCGCAAGTTTTAGGGGTTGACCGGCGTTGTCACTGCTGCGCCACAATCAGCTGATCCAGTTTGGCGGCATCCGTGGCAAAGGCGCGAATACCTTCAGCTAACTTCTCAGTAGCCATGGCATCTTCATTCAAGGCAAAGCGAAAGCTAGCTTCGTTGTAACTGATTGCCTGCAAATCTGCAGCTTGTGCGCGCTGCGCATCCAAGGCTCTGTGCAGCGGCGCTTCGCTAGCTTGCAGCTGCGCCAATAACTCTGGACTGATGGTGAGCAGATCACAGCCCGCCAAGGCAATGATCTGCCCTACATTGCGGAAGCTGGCACCCATCACTTCAGTCTGTATGCCGAATTTCTTGTAGTAGCTGTAAATCTGCGTCACTGAGACCACGCCGGGATCATTGATACCCGCTTTAGCAGTTTCATCCCAGCTCGCACCGGCAGACTTCTTGTGCCAATCATAAATGCGCCCCACAAACGGTGAGATCAACTGCACCTTCGCCTCGCCACAGGCCACCGCCTGACAAAAAGCAAACAGCAAGGTGAGATTGCAGTGAATGCCTTCGCGTTCCAGCACCTTGGCAGCTTGAATACCCTCCCAAGTAGCAGCGATCTTGATTAACACCCGCTCACGACCAATTCCCGCTTTGGCGTACAACTCAATAATCTTGCGCGCCCGCGCCAAGGTTGCGGCGGTATCAAAACTCAAATGCGCATCCACTTCGGTAGAAACCCTTCCCGGCACCACTTTCAGAATCTCCAGCCCGAAGCGCACCAGTACCGCATCCATCACATCCGCCAATGGCAAATGCTTGTTGGCCGCCACAGTCTCATTCAGCAACGGCGCATATTCCGGCTGCAACACCGCTTTCAGAATCAGCGACGGATTGGTGGTTGCATCACGCGGCGCAAACTGCGCCAGCTGTTTAAAGTTGCCGGTATCGGCAACCACGGTGGTGTACTGCTTGAGCTGATCGAGTTGGTTCATGGTGAATGGCGGCATGGGAAACGGGCCGCAAGAATACCACCCGGAAAGTAGGCTGGGTGCTGCACCCAGCATCCGGCTCATTCACTATCAAGCTCGGCAATTGATCGTGGTGCCGCCCAATCAACCGGATACACACCCTGCCGGACAAAACGATGGAATGACGAATGCGGCCAATCGCTGGCACGCTGCACATGACCATGCTTCACCGGATTGTAATGGATGTAATCCAGATGACGGCGCCAATCTTCCTCATTGCGTATTACGTGTTCCCAATAGCGGCGTTGCCAAATGCCGCGTTCGCCCTTGCGTAAACGGCTCGCTGATATCCGTTCGCCATCGGGGATGGCAGATGAGAAACGCGCCTTGATCAATCGTCAACGAGTCGCGAAGCGATCATCTCCGGACGGCAAGCGCCATAGGCAATGCAGGTGATCCGGCAACACAACCATCGCCTCGATCATAAATGGATACGTCGCACGTACAGCTCGAAACGCCGCACGCAATTGCGTGACATGTTCAACCAACAAAGTGGTATTGCGACGCTCCGCCAAGTTGACGGTAAAAAAATAAGTACCGCCGGGGATCCTTGTTCGCGTGTAAGTACGCATGATGCATTGACCTCCATGTCATTTCGTCAACACATCGTAGGCCAGCGATTACCTCAGGCGCAATACGTAGATTGTCGATGCCACGCCAAGCACAATTCGTAGGCTGGCGATGGAGCGAAGCGCAATCCCAGCATTCCGAAAATCAAGATCAAGATGCTGGGATTTCATCCCAGCCTACGAAGAACCCAGCTTACGTGTTGCGGGTTACGCGTCAAATTTAGATTTTGACTTTATATATTCAGCCAGCTCAATGTGACCGAATCTCATTGCAATTGAATAAGCAGTCTTTTTGTTATCTGAATGCGCCTCAACATCAATTCCCGCATCAATCAATTTCTTAGCTACCTCAACGTGATTATTTCGTACGGCGTACATTAGCGCAGTAGTACCAGTGATAGTCCTTGAATTTACATCAGCCCCATAATTGAGAAGATCAACTACTCGCTGTACATCACCATTAGCTGAGGCCATCTGCAGCTCATTTAATCCATCTTTTGCCAATTGCTCTTGTTTCTTGATAACTCTCCTTTGCTCCTTGGACAAGCCTAAGCTCTTAAGCCATTTGACTAACCAATACACCATCATTGCAATTGTGAGCAAGACACCTGTCCATGAGTATGCAACGTCCTTGATAAGGGCTTTAATCACACCACTGATTACCAAGCCAATCACCACAATCAATACGCCCGTGAACGGATTACTCTTACGCTTTTGATTTACAAAAATAGTATCTTTCGGCTTTGGTGGGAGGCGTTCATTTCGTTCTAAAAATATCTCTTCAATAGCAAGGTGTGCGTCTTCTGCTAGCTCTCTTCCCAATGCACGCTTTTTCAGCAACACCTCAGACGTTAGAGCTTCAAACCGCTTCTTGAAATCGTTTACTGCGCGACCTGTTGCTTTGACCATTGGCACTGGCATCTCTCCTTACTCTTATCCATAGCCTTAGCAATTAGCTCGTGAAGCCTCTTTCGCGGTGCCTGCATTTTATTTTGGAGGCCGTTCACCCTAATCCAGTCAAGGGTCAATTCCAAGAAAAACATCAGGCTTAACTTCCATGCGAAACCTTTGAGAAGGACCTTCAACCCACAACGCGGCGCACACACCAAAACGTTCTGCGATGTCGTATCCTGCATTACGGAGCGCCGTAATATCGCCTGAATCAGACACGAATTTGGACATCAATTCATTTACAGCGTTTCGTTCAGGTCCGGTTTGAGATAGCTTCATATGAACCGCTCACCCGCACTTACTATCCGCACAATTCAAACAAGTCATACAGCCATCCATCATGATGACGGCGGTGGTGTTGCACTTGGCGCACATCTGCGCGTCTTCGGCGTTTGCGAGCACAAACTTACCCTGCCACAGTCTTGACCAGTTCCATATCTTGCTTCAGCAGCTGGTTGACCAGCTGATTGACGGTGGTGCCTCGCGCTTGGGCGTGCGTGGCCAGAAACTCCAGTACCGCAGGCTCAAGGCGCACCGGTGGAATCAGGCGCAAGTTGGGTTTGAAAAATTTGCCGCGCTCAGCTTGTGAAAAGTCGTATTCGTCTTTCATGACAGGAACCCGGATGATCGGGAAAAGTTGCTACTGCTGTTCATACTGCTCTCGCTCCCGACGAGTGGCAAGTCGCGCAGATATTATCCTGATCAATGCCGAAGGTGCCCCGGTTGTGACAAAGGTGTGAATCACCACGAGAAGCTGGCTGTTTATCGAACGGCCTAAACTCACCCAACGATCTTCGTCTTCACTATGCTCATCGTCATAGATTGTCATGGACAAAGGGTCAGTGAATACGCTCATCGCTTCCACAAAGTCGACGCCATGTTTCTGCATGTTACTGGCAGCCTTGGCGTCATCCCACTCGAACTCGTAATCCGTCAGCGGCTCCATCCTTTTGGCTCCAGTTCAGTTAGCCACACTTCGAATCCCCGCAATTCAAACAAGTCATACAGCCATCCATCATGATCACGGCAGTGGTGGAACATTTGGGGCATAGCTGTGCGCCTTCGGGGAACAGGCTTTTGGCGAAGGCGTCGGTTTGTTTGCTGCGGGCTTCAAACTCGGCTTTCTTTTCTTCGATGAGTTTTTTGCGGTGCTCATCCAGTTCGGTTTTCTTGAGCAGGCCGATGAATTGCAAGTGACGTTCGATGACGTGTCCTAGCTCGGCAATAATCGACGGCATGAAGCGACCGCCGGTTTGCCAGTAGCCGCCGCGTGGATCGAATACGCCCTTCATTTCTTCCACCAGGAAGGTGACGTCGCCACCTTTGCGGAATACCGCCGAGATAATTCTCGTCAGTGCCACAATCCACTGAAAGTGATCGAGGTTCTTGGTGTTGATGAAAATCTCAAACGGACGACGCTGCTCATGCGGCGTGCCTTCGTTAAGCAGCATGTCGTTAATGGTCACGTACATGGCGTGATCGGACACTGGTGTTTTGATCTTGTAGGTAGAACCGATCAACATATCCGGACGCTCAAGCTTCTCATGCATCCGGATAACGTTGTCTTCTTTCTCTTTACGCGGTGCCGAGCGCAGCGCCGCTACTTTGGCAGCAGCCTCTGCATCTTCTGGCTTCTCAACGCGATACTTGAGGATCTTTTTGTCGATTGAAATTTTGCTCATGATCTTCGTCTTCTAATTTCGTTGGTCCGTTGGCACTGCGCTAAAATTTGCCGTAGTAGCCTTCTTTCAAGGCATCGAACAAGTTGGCAGCGGTGTGTGACTCGCCGTCGTACTGCACTTCTTCATCGCCCTTCAGCTTGACTTCGCTACCGTCTTCCAGCGTGAACACGTAGGTGGTGTTCTTCAGATCCTGCTCCTTCACCAGCACGCCTTGGAATGCCTCAGGATTGAAACGGAACGTCGTGCAGCCCTTCAAGCCCTGCTCGTAGGCATATAGATAAATGTCTTTGAAGTCTTCGTATGGATAATCGGTGGGCACGTTGGCGGTTTTAGAAATGGATGAGTCCACCCACAATTGCGATGCAGCTTGAATGTCCACATGCTGCTTAGGGCTAACGTCATCAGCAGTGGTGAAGTACTCAGGCAGTTTTTCCTCAGCCTGCGTGGAACCCGGCATGGCGCTGGGGTTGACCATTTCGCGATACGCCAATAATTCAAAGGAAAATACATCAACTTTTTCCTTGGATTTTTTGCCCTCACGAATCACATTGCGAAAGTAGTGATGCGCAAATGACGGCTCAATGCCATTGGAGGCATTGTTCGCCAGTGACAACGAAATAGTGCCAGTGGGTGCAATTGAGCTGTGATGGGTAAAACGACCGCCGATTTCTGCCAGTTCGTCCACCAACTCAGGTGCCGCCTCGGCAACGCGCTGCATGTAACGGCTATAGCGTGCATGCAACACGCGACCAGTAATCATCTGCCCTTCGCGCCAACCATCGTTCACCATTTCGGGACGCTTGCGCAGCATCTCTTTGGTAACGGTAAAGTCTTCCATCATGATCGGTGCCGGGCCTTTTTCACGCGCCAGATCCAATGCAGCTTCCCAACCGGCCAATGCCATTTCGCGCGACACGTTTTGCGTGAAGGCCACGGATTTCTTCGAGCCATACTTCATGCAGAGCATAGTGATGGTGGAACCCAAGCCTAAAAAGCCCATGCCATGACGACGTTTGCGCAGAATCTCATCGCGCTGACCACCCAGCGGCAGGCCGTTGATCTCCACCACGTTGTCGAGCATGCGGGTGAACACCTTGACCACTTTGCGGTATTCCTCCCAATCAAAGCGCGCCTCTTCGGTGAACGGATCAACCACAAACTTGGTGAGGTTGAGCGAGCCCAACAGGCAGGATCCATACGGTGGCAGCGGTTGTTCGCCGCAGGGGTTGGTAGCGCGAATGTTTTCGCACCACCAGTTGTTGTTCATTTCGTTAACGCGGTCGATCAATACGAAGCCGGGTTCGGCGAAGTCGTAGGTGGAGGTCATGATGACGTCCCACAACCGCTTGGCCGGAATGGTCTTAAAAATCTGGCAGCACACCAGGCCGGAATCGTTGGTGACATAGCCGTCGGTGATCGCCCATTCGCGCCAGGTAAATTTGCTGGTGTCGCTTAAATCCAGCCCTTCGGCTTCCTTCAATGACACTGGAAAAGCAGGCGTCCAGTCGGCATCGGTTTTAACCGCCTGCATGAATTCGTCGGTGATCAGCAAGCTAAGGTTGAACTGACGCAACCGGCCGGCTTCGCGCTTGGCGCGCACAAAATCAATCACATCGGGATGGCCGACATCGAAGGTGCCCATTTGCGCACCACGGCGACCGCCCGCAGAAGACACGGTGAAACACATCTTGTCGTAGATATCCATGAACGACAGCGGCCCGGAAGTATATGAACCGGCGCCAGAGACATAGGCCCCGCGCGGCCGCAGGGTGGAAAATTCATAGCCGATGCCGCAACCGGCTTTCAGGGTCAGACCGGCTTCGTGCACCTTATTCAGAATGTCGTCCATCGAGTCACGAATGGTGCCCGACACGGTGCAATTGATGGTGGACGTGGCCGGTTTGTGTGCCAGCGAACCAGCATTGGACATAATGCGACCGGCCGGAATGGCGCCCTTGCGTAGCGCCCACACAAAACGCTCATACCATTGCTCGCGCAACTCAGGTAACTCCACATCGGCCAGCGCGCGCGCCACACGACGGTAGGTGTCGTCCATGGACAAATCCACCGGCGCGCCATCTTTGGCGGTAAGTCGATATTTTTTATCCCAGATATCCAGCGACGCGTCCTGGAACGGAATGGTATTGACGTCCATAGGCTCAAGCTTAATGGCTGTTTTCATTAAATAATCGTTCCGAATAAATACCCTGCGAAGGGTTCAAGGCGGGCGTATCACTCCGGCAATACACCCGCCTTGATAGCGTAAACACGCACACCACGTGCAATCAGGCGTGGGCGCGCTCCCCTGACGTGGTCTTGTCGGTGCAGTGCCATCTGAATCTATTTATTCGGCACCAGTCCCACACACAAGATGTTGTGTCAGGCGGTAAGCCTATGCCGCAGGTGTGAACTGCGTCAAGGGCTGTGACTTAATACAACACTGGCATTTAATGCCTTATTAAACAATGAATTAAAAAACTATCCGCAAGGATTTTACCCATAAAAATATTATGATCGACAACCGTAACATTTTGCACCAACCACAACATGTAGTGTTGTTGGGGCACAGCTTTTGCACATGTCTTGCACGGCTTGTCCACAGATTTGTTCACTGCGACCCGCCACGGCGTCTCCCAACCCCAGAATTAATTGTCCTTAACACTGAGCCATGCCAGCAAAGCGCGTGGCTAGAATCTTGGCCAGAGATTTCTGATTCCTGTTTTTTTACCATTGAGGTCAGCCCCATCATGACTCATCGCCACTTCCGCCCTACCCATCTTGCCTGCCGATTGTTTGCCAGCGTAGCCGCCCTGCTGCTGATCACCGGCGCGCCCGCCATGGCGCAATTACCCGCACAGGTGGGCAACACCGCCATGCCATCGCTAGCTCCCATTATCAAGCGCACCTCACCAGCGGTAGTGGGCATTTCGGTCAAAGGCACGCAGCAACAACAACGCAATCCGCTACTACAGGATCCATTCTTTCGCCGCTTTTTCGACGTTCCTGATCAACAAATGGAACGTGAGTTTCAAGCCTCTGGTTCGGGAGTCATTGTCGACGCCAAGCAAGGCTACATCATCACCAATGCGCACGTGGTTGAGAACGCCAAGGACATTACCGTAACGTTGCTGGATAACCGCAAACTGACAGCAACAGTCAAAGGCGTTGATAGCCAAACGGATATCGCCGTGCTACAGGTTAAGGACAACAATCTAACTGCTATGGTCATAGCCGACTCCAGCAATCTGCAAGTGGGTGATTTTGTGATCGCCATCGGCAACCCGTTTGGCCTAGAGCACACCGTCACCTCGGGCATCGTCAGTGCACTAGGGCGCGCCACCGGCATGAATCAGGACAGTTATGAAGATTTGATCCAGACTGACGCGGCCATCAATCCGGGTAATTCCGGCGGTGCCTTGATTGATCTCAACGGCCAATTGGTCGGCATCAACTCGTCCATCTTTTCCAATAACGGCGGCAACATGGGTATCGGCTTTGCCATCCCGTCCAGCATGGCCAAATCAGTCATGGATCAATTGGTCAAATTCGGCAAAGTGCAGCGCGGCTTGTTAGGCGTCAGCATCACCGATCTGACGGCAGACATTGCCGCCAGCCAAGGCGCTAACGAAAGCCAAGGCGCATTCGTTTCGGAGGTGTCGGAAGATTCTGCCGCTGAAAAAGCCGGCATCAAACCCGGCGACATCATTACTGCCATCAATAGCAAGCAAGTCAAATCCGCCTCGGCACTCAAAGCCGCCATCGGCATTCTGCGCGTGGGCGAGAAGGTGGAAGTCAGCTTGGTGCGCGACGGCAAGCCACGTAAGGTCACGGCCACCATCGCCGAAAACGCTGATAGCACACAAATTGCTGCCACGGGCAAGAACGGTGGCAAAGGCAACGCCATGCATGAGGGTCTGAGCGGTGCGCAGCTATCCAACAATACCGGAGGCGGTGTCTTGATTACCGATGTGGCCGCACGCAGTAATGCCGCTCAGAATGGGCTGCAGCCTAATGACGTGATTACAGCAGTAGGCCGCACCCGCATCAAAAACATCAAGGAGCTAGCAGAAGCCACCAAGGATCTCAATGCATTCACACTGATGATCCAACGTGGTAATCGCACCTTGTTTGCGGTTATTCGCTAGGGATAACCGATCTCACTACAAAATCGCTGGCGCGTTAGTTGCTCCTGATGCGCCAGTTTTTTTACTTCGTTGTAAAAACTTGGCAAGTCGCCATGCGAACTGTCAAGCAAGTGTTCAAAATTCGGTACGCAGCGCTGATAGGTGGCTATCGCAATAAAATCAGCGTTGCTTAATGGACGATCAAACCAAGCGTCGTAGCCACCATATCCTTGCCACTGTTGTTTAAGCTGTTGGTACTCAAATTTAAGCTGACCCAAGCGCTGTTGCTTACGCACTGCCATTTGCGAAACGGGCACACCACTGGCGTATAGCCGGCGTAAATCCTCACGAGTGCGCAGCAACAATTGAGAAAACTCCAGCGCCCGCTGCCGCTGCACCTGCCACCTTTGCCACTCATCTGAACGCGCCAGTGAAGTTAGCCAACGCTGTAGGCCAGATGTCTCTACCACCGTGGCAAAAGCCTCATTAAAAGCAGAATCACCCTGCACGTACACCACCTGATGCGCCAGCTCATGGAACAGTGTTGCCGCCAATTGCGCATCACCCCAACTCATCATGCTACTCAGCACCGGATCAGCAAAATGTCCCAAGGTGGAGTAAGCCGGCACGCCACTAACACTGGCATCGTTGCCTTGCATGCGCAGCCGACGCGCGTAACGCTCGGCAGCGACCTCGCTGAAATAACCGCGATACACCACGCACCCTGCAATCGGGAAACACCACTGCCTTGGCTCGATGGAAAACTTAGGTGCCACAAACACATTCCAACTGACATAGCGGCGCTGTAGGTCAACATAGCCGGTATAGCTTTTATTGTCGGGCAAGCCCAGTTGCTGTGAGGCAAAACTCCTTGCGGCCTGCACGTACTCAAGTCGCTCGCGTAGTTGCGGTGACGTATCCGACTTGGCAAGCACACGGCTAATAGGCTGCCGCTTGGCCAGCAAGCTCATCTGCCCCTGTGCCGCTTGCAAGTAGTAACAACCGGATAGTGGCAACCAGACCAAGCACAGCAGCGCAACATTGAACCGAAAAATCATCACAGCATCCTTCAACATCTCTCGGCTACTATAAACGCATGAAGACTTATCTCGTCGGTGGCGCGGTGCGCGACACACTGCTCAAGCTGCCCGTCAAAGAACGTGACTGGGTGGTGGTGGGCGCGACCCCAGATGATTTGCTCAGCCAAGGCTATCAGGCAGTGGGCAAGGACTTCCCGGTATTCCTGCATCCCGACACCCATGAAGAATATGCACTGGCGCGCACTGAGCGCAAAACAGGCACCGGCTATCACGGCTTTGACACCCGTTTTTCGCCGGACGTGACGCTGCAGCAAGACCTGCTGCGACGTGATCTGACCATCAATGCGATTGCGCAGGACATCAATACTGGTGAGTTGTTTGATGCCTACAGCGGGAAGGAAGATATTGAAGCAAAAATATTGCGTCATGTATCACCCGCGTTTATTGAAGACCCACTGCGCGTGCTGCGCGTGGCACGCTTTGCCGCACGCCTTGCATCATTAGGGTTTACTGTCGCTAGCGAAACCATGACGTTGATGCAGAAAATCAGCTCCAGCGGTGAATTAGGTACCTTGACGCCCGAGCGAGTCTGGCGCGAAACGCAACTGGCGCTATGCAGCGATGCACCGCAGGTTTACTTGCGTGTGTTGCGCGACTGCGGTGCGCTAAAAATCATTCTGCCGGAAATCGATGCGCTGTTCGGAGTGCCGCAACCCGAACGCTGGCATCCTGAAATTGATACCGGCATTCACATGCTGATGGTGATGGAGCAGGCTGCAAAGCTGGGCAGCGATCCAGTGATGCGCTTTGGCGCGTTGATGCATGACTTGGGCAAGGGCACCACGCCTAAGGATAGGCTGCCGCAACATATTGGCCACGAAGCGCGCGGCGTGAAATTGGTAGAAGCTGTGTGTACACGCTGGCGTGTACCTAACGAATATCGCGACTTGGCAGTAATCTGTGCCGCACAACACGGCAAGCTGCATAAAGCGTTCGAGATGCGCAGCGACACGCTACTGGAGTTTTTGGAAAAACTCGATGCCCTCCGTCGGCCACAACGCTTCCAGCAATTTTTACTGGCCTGCGAAGCCGATGCGCGTGGTCGCACCGGCTTTGAAGAGCGCAGCTATCCACAAGCTGCTTTTCTCCAACAAGCGCGTGAATTAGTGGCCGCAATCAAGCCCGATGCCAACATGAGCAGCAACCTGAGTGGCCCACAAATCGCCGCCGCACTACGACGACTGCGCATTACTGCGCTGGATGCTTTCAAAGCAGAGCACGATCGATCTTAACGCTGACGCTACAGCCGATCCCGCAAATCGCGCAGCGCAAAGCCATCAAGCTCAATGTCACAGTCCTTGTTAAAGGCAATCGCTTTGAAGTTCTCGCCCATTTCATTCGGCATGGTGAGTTTTTGCACTTGCTGCGATAGCTGCCAGCGCAGCGCATCGGGTTGCTCGGCCAAATCAGCAAGCAGCCGATCCAGACCACAACCAAGCAGGAAGTGCGCCTGTGTTGCAAAGCCGCTCAGCTCGAGCCCCGCATCCATACCCGCCGTTGCTACTGCGGTGAAATCCACCCACGCCGTGATGTCCTGCAAACCGACATTGATCAGCGGCTGATGATGGACATGCTGACGAAAGAAACAACTCAAGGTACCTTGCATACGCTCGACGCTGTAATACTGATGCTGCGGATAGCCATAGTCGATGCACAGTAGCGCGCCGCGCCGCAATGACGCTGCCAACGAGCCGACCCACCCAGCTAATTGCAGATTAACTTCACTGCAATATCCTTCAGGAAACTGTAGCTGTAAGTTGGTTTGAATTGTCTGTACGGCTGCATGCAATGCAGCGCTGGCAGGACGTGGTTGCCACACCAACCCTTGTTCGGTATAGCTCACCCCAATAGCTTGCACTTGGCCTTGCTGAATACAAAAGCGCTGTATCGGCAGCGCATCCAGCACTTCATTCGCAATGATGATGCCAATAAAGTTATCTGGCAGCGCATCGAGCCAACATAGCCGATGGCTGTGCTGCGGCAGCTCCTGTTGCAACAAGGCTTGCTGTCGAGCACGTAAATCAGCGCTGACTTCAAGAATGTAGTACCGATCTGGCAAGCTGCCTAATCGCTCAAATTCACGCAGCATCACCACCGCCATCACACCCGAGCCTGCACCTAATTCCAGCACGCTGCCCTCACCAAGGTGTTGCAACACCTGCGCGCATTGAACCGCCACGCAGCGACTGAATAGTGGCGAAATTTCCGGCGCGGTAGTGAAGTCACCGCCCGCACCCAGCTTATGCGCACCAGCGCTGTAATAGCCCAGACCCGGCGCATACAACGCCAGATTCATGAACGACTGAAAATCCAGCCAGCCACCGGCAGCATCAATGTCGGCGTGAATCAATTTCACCAGGCGCTCACCATGCTCTCGCTCTGCGGCGCTCAGTGTGGCAATCAGCTCATCCATTAAGTTTTTGCGAGGTGCTAAGGTGTGCGGCAACATCGAACCATCCGATTGATCCCAAACAGTTAAACTCACACCGTCAATCCAAACAATCAATAGTCATGAGTACGGTCAGCATTACAACGCATCTGACGGGTAAAGTCGCATTGATAACCGGCGGCGCCAAACGTCTGGGTAAGGCTGTCGCGTATGCCTTGCATCAGCAAGGCGCACAATTAGTAATCCATTATCGCAACTCACAAGCCGGTGCCGAAGCGCTGGTTGCTGAACTGAATGCCTTACGTAGTAACTCAGCTATCACCTTGCGCTGTGATCTGCTCGATACCGATGCGCTGCCACAACTGATCACGCAAACAATTCAGCAATTTTCCCGACTGGATATTCTGGTCAACAACGCGTCCAGTTTTTATGCCACGCCTATCGGCTCGATCACTGAGACACAATGGAATGATCTGCTCGGCAGCAATGTGAAAGCGCCCTTGTTTCTGGCACAGGCGGCCGCACCACACCTACGTGCCACACAAGGCTTGATACTGAACATGGTAGATATCCATGCGCAACGCCCCTTGCCAGATTACAGCGTCTACTGCGTGGCCAAAGCCGGGCTGGTCATGTTGACCAAGTCGCTGGCACGTGAGCTAGCACCCGACATTCGCGTCAATGCGATAGCGCCCGGCCCCGTGTTATGGCCTGAGCAACCGATGCGTCCTGAGTTACAACAGGAAATCATCAGCAAAACCGCCTTGAAACGCCAAGGCTCGCCAGACGATATTGCACGTGCGGCGTTGTTCTTTGCCCAGGACGCACCCTACGTCACCGGCCAGATACTAGCGATTGACGGTGGGCGCAGCATTGGCTGGTAGCGCGGGTCAGTAACCCTGCAATGATTGCTTATAGCTCAACCACAGTCATGGGATGCGCAGCCTGATCGAACCCTTGCCAAAGGTCATCAATGGTACGTCGCAACGTCGGATGCATAAATTGCGGTGCCAGTTCGGCCAAGGGCCCGAGCATATACGCACGTTTGATCAAGTCGGGACGCGGCAGCGTGATGGCATGAGTAGCGCAGACCATATCGCCGTACAACAATAAATCCAGATCCATTGTGCGCGGCTCAAATTTTGGTGCCTTGCGTGCTCGACCACACAGCCCTTCCACAGCTTGTAAAATCGACAGCACTTCGGTCAGCGTCAGTTCGGCTTCAAAGCCGATCACCAGATTGACGAATTCGGGGCCCTCGAAACCAACAGAGGGATTACGGTAGGCGCGCGAAACTCGAACCTCGCCGAGACGGCGTTTCAAGGCATTAATAGCGGTGCGCAAATTGCGCCCCGGATCAATATTGCTACCGGCAGCAACATAGACATCAGGCATAGTTCTTCTCTAACTGGGTTGTAGGTAATCCTCAGCGCGACGCTCAATTAATATCCCTACATCCCGAGAGTTTCTGATCGCACCTTGCTTGTTCAATCTTACACGTACCCACGGCACAGAAAACTCTGTTATTACAATTCGTGCAATATTTTCTGTCAGTGCCTCTATCAGCTGGTACTGTGACCCGCCCACGAAATCTAGCAACCGCTTGCTGACTTTCTTGTAATCCACCGTATCGTCAATGTGATCGCTAAGTGCCGCCTTGCGAATATCACAGGCCATTTCCAGATCAATTACGACGGTTTGCTTGACCTTGCGCTCCCAATCCCAGATGCCGACGATGCACTCGGTAGTCAATGCGGTCAGAAAAATGCGGTCATTCATGGCTGCTTGCAACTCAACAAATTGAAATGAACTAGAGCTAAATCTGGCTAGCAGCGCGCTGTGGTACCTGCAGACTATCCAGCGGCCAACGTGCAACGGCGCGAATTTTCAGGCCATCATGCTGGCCAGACAACAAACGCTGGCAACCGGCGTAGGCAATCATTGCCGCATTATCGGTACAAAACTCGGGCCGTGGATACCGCACCATCACACCATGCCGCTCACCCAAGACAAGTAGCCGCTCACGCAAAGCCCGATTCGCACCCACACCGCCAGCCACCACCAGAGTGTTGGTCGCAGTTTGCTTGATTGCACGCGCACACTTGGTTGCGAGTGTTTCCACTACCGCTTCCTGAAACGAATACGCCACGTCGGCACGAATCTGTTGATCCAGCTGCGCACCGCCTTGCTGTAGCTGGCGTAAGGTCACCACTACCGCCGTTTTCAATCCACTAAAACTGAAATCCAGTCCCGGTCGATCCAGCATGGGACGCGGAAACGCATAGCGTCCCGGTCTACCCTGTTCGGCCAGTTTCGCCAGCGCCGGGCCACCTGGGTAAGGCAGTCCCATCGCCTTGGCGGTTTTATCAAACGCTTCTCCTGCCGCATCGTCGAGGGTTGAGCCTAGTATCTGGTACTGACCCAGCCCCGCCACCTGAGCCAACAAGGTGTGCCCACCTGAGACCAACAAGGCCACAAACGGGTACTGCGGCGGCTCGCTTTCCAACATCGGCGCCAGCAAGTGTCCTTCCAGATGATGCACGCCCAGTGCGGGGATGCCGCGCGCAAACGCATAACTGCGCGCCACGGTCGCACCCACCAACAATGCGCCAATTAATCCCGGACCGGCGGTATACGCCACGCCATCCAGTTGCGCCCGATCAATCCCGGCCTGGCGTAGGGTCGCCTCGATCAGTGGTAATAATTTACGCACGTGATCGCGCGAAGCTAACTCAGGCACCACGCCGCCATATTTCGCATGCATGGCAACTTGGGTATATAGCTGGTGCGCCATCAGACCCCGCTGACTATCATAAATAGCGACTGCAGTTTCATCACAGGAAGTCTCAATTGCCAGTACACGCATGCGCTTCTTTTATCCGAATTGCCAACAACCCTGCACCTGAACTTTGCTTTTCAGCTTCAGGCTCATTAAACTGCCGCGCTCTTTTACCCCAGAGACTCGGCGATCCCTGTCTCTATTTACCCAGTTCGAGGTTGCGATGCCTAGCGTTCGCGTTCGAGAGAACGAATATTTCGATGCCGCCCTGCGCCGTTTCAAGCGCGCCTGCGAAAAAGCAGGTGTATTGACCGAGCTACGTCGCCGCGAATTCTACGAGAAGCCGACCCAAGAACGGAAACGGAAAAAAGCCGCTGCCGTGAAACGGCACATGAAGCGCACCAACCGTCCATCGAGCGCGCCGCGCGGTCGTGCGGCTGTGGCTCGCCCTGCAGCCAGAACCTAAAAAGCAGCTTCGCCGCATGTCACTCAAGGATCGCATCACTGAAGACATGAAGTCTGCCATGCGCGCCAAGGATGCGGATCGCCTTGGCACGATTCGCATGCTGATGGCTGCGATTAAGCAACGCGAAGTGGATGAACGCATCACCTTGGATGATATTCAGGTGATGGCAGCGTTGGAAAAGATGATTAAGACCCGCAAGGAATCCATAGAACAGTTCCGTGCGGGCAATCGCGACGACTTGGCTGACAAAGAAGCTCGCGAAATTGAACAACTAAAAGTTTACTTGCCCGAACAGCTCTCAGCAGATGAGTTGGCAGCAGTGATCACTACTGCAATCACCAGCGTCGGTGCCAGCTCCATCAAGGATATGGGCAAGGTCGTTGCCGCAGTCAAACAACAAGCCGCCGGTCGCGCCGACATGACCGTCGTCAGCGCCGCAATTAAAGCCAAGTTGGGCGGCTGAGCCTTCTACACACCTGCGCGTGGGCCAACCCGCCCTGCCCCCACCGAAGAAAGGGCTAGCTGGTGCACCTATTTATTCGCCTTGGTAATAATTAACGATCACCACGCACTGCCCTGTTAGATTCGTTCGCTATCAGCTGCCATGGCTTAACCGTACCTACAGTACGTGCGGTCGCAGCACCATGATTTTCATCACGCCAACAATGGTAATTGGGGAAAATATCGCGGCCCACTGACCACTCCCTCGGTAGATGAATTTTCGGCCATGACATAACCGGGTCAGTTCTTGATTATCGGCTTTTATCATGCTTGATAAACTTAACTCACCGCTGAATAGTGCAATTCAAAATGCGTGGGCGATTTCGCGCTGGGTATAGCCGCCGCTCCGATAAGCCACGACGATAGCCTCATTTCTTACCTTGAACTTGCGGGTGTAATCCGCCAACGGCTTAGCCACCGGACGCTTGTGCAACGTCGGCACTTCACTCAACGAAACATCTGCCACAATCTTGCTCTGCATCGGGGCATTGGTGCCGGGCCATCGATCCGCAAATATTCATAATTCAAAATACATACGGCCCGACGGCTTGGCACCATTTGACTGACTAATCAGATCACGGCCACGCCCTGTATCTCGATCAGACAACCGGGCCGCGCGAAGTTGGAAATCGTCAACAACGCGCTGCAAGGGTAGCGGCCATCGCTGAAGAATTCGTTGCGAATCTGCACAAAGCGGTCACCATTACGTCCGTCGTTGATGAAAACGGTCATGGTCACCATGTTCTCAAGTTTGCCGCCGACCCGCGCCAGCGTACGATCCAGCAGAGCGAATATGGTGCGTGTCTGTGCTTCGAACTGGCCGGTGATGTCGCGTCCTTCAAGATCGACCAGGGCGGCCTGCCCGGACAGCCATACGGTGCGGCCGCCCTCCGTCACCACTGCAGGACAAAAAGAACGCGACTGCTGCCATTCCGCGCCCGCTAGATACTCTGTTTTTGCTGCTGTCATGTTGCCTCTCCGCTAAGATTTTCAGCATAACGCAGCTGGGCAAGCGCGCGTAAGGTCGGCAATGAATGTCCGCAGCAAACCAGCGGCCATGGTTGAGTTTCGGCTAGGGCCTGTTTGTTTTGCACCACCACCAGTACGGCTGCTACTGTGCGACCCCAAGTTGTTACCCAGATTGACCCGTGTCCGGACGCATCCCGCAATACTTCATTGATCAGCTGATTTCACGCATCGACATTGTCGAGGTGATCGGCACGCGCGTGCCGTTGCGCAAGGCGGGCAAGGAGTTCAAGGCCTGCTGTCCGTTCCACGATGAGAAAACCCCTTCTTTCAATGTAGTGCCTGACAGCCATGGTGTCGGGATCGAAGGGCTGGCTGGTCATAATGCCTGATTAAGGGGCAGGCCGGACGGCGGCAATGGACCCCTGGGCGCGTGCGCATCCTGCATGGCTATGATCCGGCAGGTTGCGGATTGGCCGTCTCAAGGGCGCGTTTCAGGCGGCGCAGCATGTTGTTCACGATCAGCTTATGCGCCGGGCCGACGGGCAGCATATAGGCCCGGCCAAAGGCGTTGTGGGTGATAACCGACGAGGTCACCGTCAGCGTGCGGCCGGATGTCGAGAGGCAGGTCATGACATCGAGATGGCGATCCCGCTCCGTCAGGACCAGCACGTCCGGCGCGGCATGCTCCACGAGGAAGAAGTCCAGCCGGTCGCCGATCTGGACGTTCTCTTTCCGCATGCTGGTGAAACCGCCGATCCTCTTGACACCAAAGCGCGCGGAGATGGCGTCCCGGAGCCAGAACGCCGCGCGCAGCACCCATTGCGGCTCGGACATGATCAGGTTCCAAGCCGCCAGTGGCTGGGCCGCAACCGGCAGTAAGACCGAACGCGCATCATAATAATCCAGGTCGCTGACGGGCCGGAGAATATGGATGTTGTCCTTCAAGATCATCTGCGTCCCGTTCCGGCCAGTCGCGCATGGTCGCGCGCATGCCCAGCCTATCCTGTGCGCCCCGCAATGGAAATGACGGCGAAGCGACTCGACCGGTTCTTGCGTTGTCTGCCCGCGCTCAAAGCCTCTCGCCTTGACTCATGCGTCCAACATGAGAGCATGAGGATAGGAAGAATAAACGCCCTATTCCGCAGAAGCCAGTCCAGTGCAGCCGACTAGCAAGGTTCATCACCACCCCACCTCACATCCCTGTGCGCCCTGAATAGTTCGGCACCGAGGCAACTCATCGCTTCACGCCAGCGTGGTGGCGCTTCACTCATCTGTTTTCCTGACCGCAACGCAAACGCGCCATGAAATCTGGTGAGGTTCACACGCGGCTTGGGTACCAGTGCTGCCAGCCTTGCGATGAAGTCGAGTGGATTGAAAAAGACGTGGGTCGTGCCGTCGCGGTATGGGGTCTTGAGCATGTAACGCACATGGCCGCATTCGGTCAGCTCAATACGTCCGTTTGAGACAGCCGGGCGAGTTATATAGCCGACACAGCCTTTCCAGCTTGGGCGCTCTGAAGGCAGGCGCGGTGTCGTTCGATGACGCGCTGACCCATTTCGCGGGGGCAGGCCTGCGCGGCGCACAGCTCAGCGCGGAATCATCCGACAGCATCGCCGGGCGGCACTACATCGCGACCTGAGAGTCTGATTCGAAATTCGCGAAAGAGCGAATTTCGAGGCGGTAGTTTCGGATCAGACTCTCAGGTCAGGACGTCTGCCCGCCGTCCACGCCGTAGTAATTCCCGGTGCAGTACGACGCATCGTCACTGCCGAGGAACGCGATCATTTTCGCCACTTCCTCTGCCGTGCCATAGCGGTGCATCGGGATCGACTGGACGAACATCTCGTGCGCCGCGCCGGGATCGCCGGGGGAAAAATCACCCTCGACCGCGGCCATCATCCGTGTGGCGATCGGGCCGGGGTTGACGGTGTTGACCCTGACCCCATGCGCAGCCCCTTCCAGCGCCGCGCATTTCATCATGCCCATCACGGCATGCTTGCTGGTGACATAGGGCGCGTATTGCGGCGTGCCCTTGCGCCCGGCGGTGGAGGACAGGATCACGACCGACCCGCCCCCGCCAGACTTCATCACCGGCATGATCTTTGAAAGGCCCGCGAACACGCCGCGCACGTTGATCGCGATGACCCGGTCGAACACGTCGAGGCCGACTTCCCCGATCAGGCCCGCCCGCCCTTCCGTCCCGGCGTTGAGCACGGCGATGTCCAGCCGTCCGAACCGGTCGAGCGCGGCGGCGACCATCGCTGCGTTATCGGCTTCACTCGTCACGTCGCAGCGGCACCACACGGCGTCCGCGCCAAGTTCTCCCATCAGGTCGACCGGACCTTCGTCCGCCAGATCGGACAGGACGAGTTTCGCCCCCCGTTCGTGCAGCAGCCGTGCCGTCGCGGAACCGATGCCGCCCGCCGCCCCGGTGATCAGCGCGACCTTGCCCGTCAGTGTCGTCATTCGTCCCTTCCGAAATTGGCCATGTCGTAGACGATGCATGCATGGGCTGCGACCTTGAGCGGATAACGGCCCAGCGCATCGGCGAGGATAGGAAGAATAAACGCCCTATTCCGCAGAAGCCAGTCCAGTGCAGCCGACTAGCAAGGTTCATCACCACCCCACCTCACATCCCTGTGCGCCCTGAATAGTTCGGCACCGAGGCAACTCATCGCTTCGCGCCAGCGTGGTGGCGCTTCACTCATCTGTTTTCCTGACCGCAACGCAAACGCGCCATGAAATCTGGTGAGGTTCACACGCGGCTTGGGTACCAGTGCTGCAGCCTTACGATGAAGTCGAGTGGATTGAAAAAGACGTGGGTCGTGCCCGCTGCCTTGGGGATTGTTCCTGTGACCATCGTGACCACGGTCGATGAAGCAGCCTGACAAAGCCAGCGCTGCGAGCATCAAGCCATAGGTCGTGATTCGATTGAACATGCTCATAAGTTGGCATCTTTGCGAAACAGGGCTGCGAATTTGCAGACATCTCCGATACTAAGACCTGCAACACCTGTGATCGGTACGCCTGCGTACATAGGCAAGAAAGCCCTGGCGTTGTACCGGGGCTTGCCGCACATGGCCGCACTCAGTCAGCTCAATGCGTTCGTTCGACACCACACGGCGAGCTATATATACACCGTGTAGAAAAGCGTTCTGTGAGACGACAGTTCAGCGGTAGGGTAAGCAGATGCTCAAGGCGGATTGACTGAAGCGCCGGAACGATCAGGGCGCAAGGCGGTGCTCCTGACTGTAATGATGACCTTCGGATGCGCACCGGTCTGAAGATGTTCCAGTGCGACCATCGCGGCGTTGACCTTTGGCATGGTACCGAGCAAAGGCGGGGACTTTATCTTGCGGGGCTTGGCGTGATCCATCATCGGCTGCTGATCGAGATAGGCCCTGACGTTGGCATGGTGTCCATTCCAGTAAGGCCGTAACAGGCTGCGCGGATGACGAAACAGCGCCAGCATCACCGACAGTTTGGGCACCGGGTCGCCCCATTGGCCGGTCATGGATACCCAAGGCTTGCTCAGTTCACGCCACAGCTTCATGGCCGTTGCGCCACGATTGGGGCCCCTGATCAGCATGATCAGACGTGAAATATAGAAGGGAATCGGCTGGCGGCATTCCATCGGCAGCAGTTCCCGCGCCAGGTCATGTTCAGCCACGGCATTGCAAGTGGACTGAAACCATAGCCAGGGCAAGTCGCTGCCACGCGCAATGTCCAGACTCATGAAGCCGAAGCTGCGCGGATTAAGATCTATGGCCAGCAGTTGGTCGCCATCCACCAGCAGTTCCAGTTCGAATATTCCGCAGCTGAGCAGTTTATCAACGGCCAGCAGGCCTGCTTGCAGCAGGCGATGGTCAGCACAACCAACCTGATGTGTACTGGTACCCACCTTCTGCGGCCACTGCTCGCTTTTGTATGACAGCGCCGCAGAGACGATGCCGAGCCTGGCATCCTTGAAACCGCTGACGCTGTACACACACTGGGTAGCCGAAGGAATGAACCGCTGCAGCAGTGGCAGTCGCAGCTCCGGGTAGCGCTCGGCAATGTATTCGTGACCATGCTCCATCGTATAAGGGTAGAACTGCTGGCGTAATTGATCCGGGGTTTCAATAAGTCCACCGCGTTCGGCCATGCCAACCGCCAAGTGTGACTTGGCCTTGATGATCAGCGGATAGCCAACCCGCTGCGCAAAGGCCAGCGCTGCATCAATATCAGCAGGCGCGCAGGTTTCCGGTGTGGCAATGCCGTGTGCGGTGCAGACTGCGGTAAAGCGCGACTTGATCAGACAATTTTCAATCTCGGTCAAGATCGGAATGGTGCGCTGAACCTCAGCGGAAAATTCTTCCCGCAACTCGGCCAGATAGAAGGCGATCAAGTCACTGGTGGGTGCGACCCGGGTTATTTCACCGGCGCGAATGCGCTCCCTGAGCCAGGGCAGAAACTTTGCCGGCTCATTGATCGGTGGACAGCGTTGGTAACGGCTGCAAAAGCGCGACCAGCGTGTGGCAGCCAACAGGCTTGATCCATAAACATGCACTGGCACGCTGTGACTGCCCAGCGAATTCAGGAATGCGAGGGTACAGGAGTAGGTATTGTCGAATACGGCAACTGCGGGATGCGGGCTTGAAGGCGCAGTTATCGAATCAATAGGCACACGGTTCATGACTGCATTGTCGCTGTTGGACAGCTTCATCGGCGGACCTGTGTCACAGATTTTCCGTACACAGGTGCTGCAGCAACAATCACCGCTCAATCACTGGACGTGACTTGCAACTGCGAGTGAGCACACGCTCTGTTCTGGCGATATGGTTAGACTCGCCAATGAGTCCAGCCGCCCATGTCAGCACCACTTCAAATGAGCACATCAAGATACATTGTTGTTCAGGATCCTTGTCACGACTATGCAGTCCGGTTCATTCGCCACATCCATGACAAGTACGGCTACCGCGCCATCTGCTTTTTCACCAATCGCCGCGAGTTCCTGCGCCAGGCATCTGCGTATCCGTTGTTGCAGTCGGACTGTGTTGCCGCCACCTTTGAAGTTCAGCCGCAGCAGCTGAACTCGTTTGCCGGGCACATGCGCGACCACTACGACATCGCCGCCATCATTCCCTTCAATGAACCGGCAGTGGCAACAGCGACGCAGCTGGCGCAGCAACTTGGCTTAAGCTGGTCACAGCCACCGGTACTGCAACGCTTTCGCGACAAGTATTCGCTGAAGCAATACTTGCGTGCGCAGGATCAGGGTTTGCGCATCAATGCCACCTGCAAAGTCAGTGATGCGGACGATGTCATCCGTGCCAGATCAAACTGCGCGTTTGACCGTTTTGTGCTAAAGCCCAACGATGGTTTCGGCAACCGCGATATCGGCATGTTCGATGCGAGTACCGACCGTGCGCAAATAGAGCGCTATCTGCGGGGCACACCGGGCATGGTGCTGATGGAGGAGTACGTTGGTGGCACCGAATACTTCATCAATGGCCAGATCGACGCAGTCGGCCAGGTGACGGTGATCGCCATCTTCGAGTATCAGCGCATCGCCGCGAACGGGCGTACCAACATTGATTCTGAAACCAGGCGGCTGCCGCAGACCGACCCACTGTTTGCCACGCTCGCGGCCTACAGCAGACAGGTCATGCGTGCTTCGGGACTTATCCGTAGTCCGTTTCATCTTGAGGTGAAGGTCGATGCATGCGGTCCGTGCCTGATCGAAGTGGCCGCCCGATTACCGGGGCTGTGCAACGCATCGCTGTGCAGTGAGCTGCACGGGGCGGGCTTTGACTGGTTTGACGTGGCGGCACATTATTATCTGAGTGATGCCGACTACGGCGTACTGCCACTGAACTGGCAGGCCTATGATTCAAGCGCGGTACGCTATGTACATGGCATTGCCAGCAACGCCGAACGTATTCATCAACTGCACGGTGTGCAGCAAACCGAAGCGCTGCCCGCATTCCGGTGTTGGGTCAAAGAACCTGTGGTGGGAGCCCGGCTACGGCCCACGATCGATTGTCTGAGCATGCCGTGGAGCCTGGTGATCACCACCGGGACAGAGGTGCAGGCGACGCAGGCCGCAGCACAGGTGCGCCAACTGCTGGCATGGAACGACAATCAAAGCACTATCGCACGCGGGTTCAGTTCAATCATGCATCTGGCGCAGCGTGGTATGGCGATGCTGCGGCTTCGCTTACTATGTGCATTCCTTCCCCTCAACACAAAGATAACCATCTTGAGTCAACCTACCGGCCCGTCGCTGGGCATAAAGCTGGCGCGTTTAACATCGCGATGTGTCAACGCCCTGGTGCGACGCTATCAACTGGCGCGCTTTGGCAAGGGAATGGTAATAACTGCTGCACCGGTTGCACCGGAGTTCGCCGCAGTTGCCAGCGAAGCCGTGACCTGGGCAGAAGAATATCTGGCCAAGCCTCATGCACAGCTGGGACGCAAGGGCCCTATCTGTCCCTTCGTCAAACATACCGTGGACATCGGTCGTTACTTTGTCAGCGTGCATGGACAGGTCGACGGTCGCAGCATTAATGCACTGCGTGGCGTTGTCATTGACGAGGCCGCAGCCTTCCTGCAACGCAGTCCGAATGTCGGCTCAAAGGGTGCGTTCGGCAGCCTAGTGATGGTGTTCCCGCATATTCCGGATGAGCGTCTTGGCATTCTGGATCAGATACACGATGAGCTGAAGACACCGCTCATGGAGCGCGATCTGATGTTCTCGCCGTTTCACAAGCATTCCAGCAAGCCATCGATATCCAACCCTGAGTTCAAGGTGTTTCGTGCGCCGTTTGCCGCCTTGGTGGTGCGGCATCTGGATGTACGTGACATTGCCTTCCTCAACACCAATCGCAATGCCTTTTTGCACTTTCATTCACGCTATGCGCCGATGTTTGCACAGGGAAAAGTGTCGGATGAATTCGGCTATGTGCGGCTGTATGAAGAAGCTTGCGCCCGCTTCGGGACCGTGCAGGGTACAAGTTAAGCGTGTGCAGTAACCTTGGAACTACGTGGAGGATAGGAAGAATAAACACTCTGCTCACCAAAAGCCATCACGACTCAAGACGACTCCCGGCGGCATCCAGTGCCGATACCCCACACCAATTTTGCCTAACCACACCCAACTGAACCGCCGCTTGCCATCTCCATGAGCAGGTTCACTGCACTTCTGGCGGCTTTGCCGTGCGCAGGCACGCGCGACTCCGTCACGGCGTCTTGACGGGCATGCCTCACCACTCAATGTGACTACTCCGCGCGGCGCAGCGCCGCTGCCGCAGGCGGCGCGCGCGGCTGGCCAGGCTGCCGCTCAAGGTGTTCCAGTATCCGTCTGATCGTGGTGGGATCTTCAATACTCGCGATGATCTTCGCCTTACCGCCGCACAGATCGCAGCGTTCGATGTCGAGCTGAAACACCCGCTTTAATCGCTGTGCCCACGTCATCGCTTGATGCCGCTCGGCTGGTGTCTGCGGTGCTTGGGGCGGACGCTTACCCCGCCCACTCAGCGTCACTTGCGAGCGCAGCTTGCTGTTCGGCGCAAACACCCCGTGAAAGCGCGTCAGGTGGACTCTCGGCTTGGGCACCAACGCCGCCAGCCGGGCGATGAAGTCGAGTGGGTTGAAAAAGACGTGGGTCGTGCCATCGCGATAGGGTGTCTTGAGGGTGTAACGCACATGGCCGCACTCGGTCAGCTCAATGCGTTCGTTCGATACTGCAGGTCTTGCAATGTAGCGGCAAATGCGCTCCAGCTTCGCTCGATCATTCGCGCCAGCCCACACGCCCGCATGCAGCGAAAAGCAATTCGCTTTGGCCAAGTGTTTATCTCCGTGCGATTCAGCAGCGGGTAGCGTTTGTGAGGTAAAGGCCTTCTTGCCAACATGCCGACCCATGGCGATGCGATACGTAATGGAGTGTCCACGCAGAGTATCCATGCACGAAACTTCATCATCCAGCCCATCCAGTTGCAGGTAGTCATTCTCGGAATCACGCACCAATAGCCCCTGACGCTCCAGGTAGCGACCGATGCGCTGACTGATGCGTTCCAGCAGGCGTTGCAGTTGTGCGGCGGTCGGTGCGTGCACACGGCAAAAGGTGGGCGCTACCGCAGCATCGCTGCCGATCACATACACGCCATCCAGAAACAGCATATGCAGGTGAACATTCAAGTTGAGCGCGCTGCCAAAACGCTGGATCAAGGTCACTGCGCCAGTGTGGGCGGTTGCGCGAGTCAAGTTGGACTGTGTGATGAAATGGCTCGCAATCGTGCGGTAAACGATGCCCAACACTTTGCCCATGACCTTGGGTTCACGGGCAAACAGGAAGCGCAAGGGATAGGGAACGCTGAGCACCCATTGACGCATCGGCAAGCGGGGTAATACTTCATCGACCAGCAGCGCGGCGCTTTCCACCATGCGTTGCGCGCCACAGCTCGGACAGAAGCCTCTTCTTTCACAGCTGAACGCGACCAGCTTCTCGGCATGGCAGACTTCGCAGCGAATGCGCAGAAACCCGTATTCCAAACGACCACACTTCAGGAAGTCATCAAACTCTCGAGCTGTCGGTCGCGCTCAGCTTCCAGTTTTCTCGTTAGCAGGCGTTCGAGTGGCTACTATTCGAGTGGCTACTATATGTTGCCTGTGTGGGTGTGCCGCCCCTGATACCGAGTCAGCCAGTAGAGTGCCCTCTGTCAAAAAGGGCTTTTATCCTTCCGATCTTTTCATAACAAGGTAGAATTTCTAGTCAAGCACCAGTCGACTCGGCCGAGCTGTGGATATCGCCGGACGATGATCCGGCCCTCGTAACGATTGTGAGGATTACGACCAAATGTCTGACCACGCCGCTCAGCCACACCAATTTGAGCCCATTCATGAGGCGCATGCGATTGAGCAGGCAGCCTTGGCTATTCAGTTTAGCCAACCAATCGATGCCATCCGCTTCAAAGAGGCAGTCAATGCTTTTCGCCAGCGTTTCAATCAGGGAGCAGATCCAGTTCTGCCGGGCGATCAGCAACTTCAGCACTTTGCTATTGGTTTCCAGATAGGGGGAGTTGGACTGCAGCAGCCGAGCCAAGCCAACTTTGGCCATGTCTTTAACCGTACGTCGTCATCAGGCGTGATTGAAAAAGAACTACGCTTGGATAGCGCTAGCATCGTTTTTAGGATCGCTGTTTATACTCGTTGGGCAGATATGGCGAAGGAAGCCAAGAAGTTCTTAGATGTCCTGCTGCCTTTCTATGGATATCCGCTTTCCATCGCCTCGCTTGGCTATACGGTAGTGGATAAATTCGTATGGAAAGGCCTCTCGGGACAGTGCGACCCCACCCTTTTACTCAGGCCACAGTCGAAATATGTATGCCCGCATGTCTTCGATGTGAAGGATATGTGGCACAGCCACACAGGGGCCTTCATCAGGGAAGACGCTTACACGAAGAGGCTGCTTAATTTGAACTTGGACTGTTTGGAAGAAGTCTTACCGACGGGTGACGCACGCACAGTGATATCGGTTACTACGGCGGTGACGGATTCGTTCAATCAGCCAAGCTATCAGCCGTTAACTCCTGTGCAGCCGCAAGATGTGACGACGTTCGTGAGCTCGAAAATGAATACCCTTCACAGTTTCAGCAAGAAAGTCTTCGCAGAAACAGTCAATGATGCCACCTGCAAGCGAATAGCTTTGGTAATCTAAGCTTATGAGTATTACACAAGCCCAAGGAACTGCCGAATTAGGCAAAGCAGCGCTCTTGATGACCCTTGTCTTACAGGGCGTAACTGTTAATGCAGCTACAACTGAAGGTCTCCAAGCAAGCCCGTCAGTACGTGCGGCGGGTTTGCCCGAAACCCGCAGAACATCATCTTGCGTAAACACTGGCTCTCAAGGCACGCAGTCAGTTGCCGGATCGTCCGTGATCAGTCTCGCCGAAATAGATAATTCGGTTCTCAGGCCAACTACGAAATTAGAAAAACTGGTAGGAGAGCTCAGAAGTTGGCGCCTCCTTACCGCCAACTGGGATGGAGAGGGTGCGAAGCAGCCTTCTGATCCTTCGTTGAAGCAAGCTGAATTGTTTGCTCGTCTTTACCAGTTGTCGGCCATCATTCCAGAGACAATGCTAAATGCGAATGGTCATGCTGGTCTAACTTGGAATGAGCCAAGCTTATACGCTGACCTAGAGTTTCTGGGCGATGGTCGTTTGGCTTATTACATTGAACGGAATGGGGACAAACACAAAGGTGTTACTAGATTCAATTCGGAAGAAGTGCCAGCCGTGCTCAAAGTTCTCCTTAGCGCTTAGAGCGGTTTTTCGTCGGCTGTTTAGTCTCGCCAACGAATGCGAGCGCGTATTCAGCAGCGTGCCTGATGGGGATGCTCGTATAGCGACAATCAATACGCTATCCCCTGGGTGCGCTTGTGAGAGTTCAACAACTAGTAAGTATTCGCCGCATCCTGTCGAAGATGAGGAAGTTCTTGCGCGCTTTGTGTTTGATCCCTTGCACGTTAGACGGAATGGAAGTCTAAAGTCTTCGCTTTTCTCTCACGTAAGTCATAAAGGCTGTTCTATCCAACGAGACACAATAGCCGCCCCTCAGGAGCTTGGGGCTTTTGTCACGTTATTTCTGGAGAATCAGCTAACGAAGAAGCCGGACACCAAATGGCATGCTGTGGTGACTGCGCCCTGTAAGAAAATAAGAGCCCTGATGCAGGATGCTTCTATCAGTCGGTCCGTTTGCGTTTTTGATACAGCAGAGAGAGTAAATCCGGCGCATGCTGAATTATTTCAAACACAGTATGTGATCAATGAAGCAGATCAGCTCGAGCTTCACAAACGATTGCTAGATTCATTTTCAGACAGCTCTACACCATCAAGTTTCCGTAATGGTGAGGTGCTGAATACGCTCTCGTCGGAACTACGCAAGCATTGCCGTAGCTGAGTGTCGGCACCCGTACCGTACAGCCCAAGGGTATTATGGAAGTAGGCCTAGGTTGAGTTTCGCCAAGTGTCCGCTGCGCCGGTTTCGAACGTCGGCTTTCCGACGACCCGAGTGTCAGCAGTGGTCTGTGTTCCGCCTGACATCACTCCATCAGGCGACAGGCAGCTCACATGCTCAGCCCTGTCCGCTGTCAGCAATCCGGCCCAACCCTATCTGACGAGGATAGGAAGAATAAACGCCCTATTCCGCAGAAGCCAGTCCAGTGCAGCCGACTAGCAAGGTTCATCACCACCCCACCTCACATCCCTGTGCGCCCTGAATAGTTCGGCACCGAGGCAACTCATCGCTTCGCGCCAGCGTGGTGGCGCTTCACTCATCTGTTTTCCTGACCGCAACGCAAACGCGCCCAGCACAGTGGGTTACACAGCGTGGTCCTGGCTCTT
This sequence comes from Steroidobacteraceae bacterium, assembly GCA_050181835.1. Taxonomy (GTDB): domain Bacteria; phylum Pseudomonadota; class Gammaproteobacteria; order Steroidobacterales; family Steroidobacteraceae; genus CAILZL01. Next base: position 56,636 of record JBFXCU010000001.1, read on the forward strand.
CCCTCAATGCTGCTGCGTAGCGGGCGACTGCTCCGGCGGGCTGCGGGCTTTGCGCTCGAGGTGATCCAGAATTCGATGGATCGTGGCTTGATCTTCAATGCTCGCGATGTTCTTCACCTTGCCACCGCAATGTTCGCACTGGCTGAGGTCAATCTGAAACACCCGCTTGAGTCGCTGTGCCCAGCTTATTGAACCTTCCCTGTAGGCCAATCGAGCTGACATCGGTCGCTGCCTTGCGATCCTGTGGTGTGACCAGTCTAGCAGAGAGATTCCGTTTGCTTTGCACCACCACCAGTACGGCTGCTACTGTGCGACCCTAAGTTGTTACCCAGATTGACCCGTGTCCGGACGCATCCCGCAATACTTCATTGATCAGCTGATTTCACGCATCGACATTGTCGAGGTGATCGGCACGCGCGTGCCGTTGCGCAAGGCGGGCAAGGAGTTCAAGGCCTGCTGTCCGTTCCACGATGAGAAAACCCCTTCTTTCAATGTGGTGCCTGACAAGCAGTTTTATCATTGCTTCGGATGCGGCGCGCATGGCACGGCGCTGGGTTTTTTGATGGAGTACGACCATCTGAATTTTGTCGAAGCCGTGGAAGAACTGGCGGCGCGGGCCGGGCTGGAAGTGCCGCGTGAAGAGAGCACCACGCCGACTGCCGCCAAACCTACGCAAGATCACTACACGCTGCTGGAACAGGCCGGCGATTATTTCCGTCAGCAACTGCGCGCCTATCCCGCCGCGATTGAGTACCTGAAAAAACGCGGACTGACTGGCGAAACGGCGGCACGCTTTGGTATCGGTTATGCGCCTGATGCCTGGGATGGCCTGATCAAGCAGCTCGGTCAGAACGACGCCGCGCTGCGCGATCTGGTGCAGGTGGGGCTGCTGATCGAGCGCGACAGCAAAAATGGATTTTACGATCGCTTTCGCCAGCGGGTGATGTTTCCAATCCGTGATTCGCGCGGCCGCACCATTGGTTTTGGGGGTCGCATCATTGACGAAGGCGAGCCCAAGTACCTCAACTCGCCGGAGACCGAGCTGTTCCATAAAGGCCGTGAACTGTATGGCCTGTATGAAGCCCGGCAAAGCACCCGCCAGTTGAAACAACTGCTGGTGGTGGAAGGCTACATGGATGTGGTCAGCCTGCATCAGGCGGGCATCACCTATGCGGTGGCGACGCTGGGTACGGCGACCACCCCCGAACATCTCAAACGCCTGTTCCGGGTGTGCAACACCGTGGTGTTCTGTTTTGACGGCGACCGCGCCGGGCGGGCTGCGGCCTGGAAAGCCCTGGAAGTGGCCCTGCCGGTGGTCAGTGAAGGTCAACTGCTACGGTTTCTGCTGTTACCTGACCAACATGACCCGGATTCACTGGTAAGCACCGAAGGCAGTGCCGCATTCGAGGCGCGTATCGACGCCGCCACACCACTGTCCGAGTACTTGGTAAGCCAGTTGGCGGAACGCTTTGATATGAGCAACGTCGACGGTCGCGCCCAATTCACCGGCGAAGCACAACGCCTGCTCGGCCTACTCAATGACGACCACTACCGCATTTTGCTCTACCAACCACTGGCAGATGCGCTGGGCATTTCGGTTGATCGTTTGCGGCAACTCATCCCCCCTGGCAATACGAATAGACCTGCTGCGCGCGCACCAGCTAGCGTGTCACTCGATAACACTGGTCGAGGTAGTTTGGTGCGTCAGATTATTCACAATCTGCTGCACTATCCGGCGGCAGCGCTCGCCCTAGATCGGCTAGACGAACTGGAGCACGTAGATAAACCCGGTATTCCCTTGCTGCTGCAACTGGCCAACGAGTTGCGGGCACACCCCGGGCTGTCTGCAGCTGCCTTGCTAGAACGCTGGCGCCCGCGTGCCGATTTTCAGTACATCGATAAACTTTTCTTAAGAGAACCTCCCGCCATCAACCTTGAAATTGCGGAAAATGAAGTTAAAATGGCCTGCGAGCGTCTAATTACGGATCAATTTCCTCAAGCTAGGCTTGATGAATTAATGCACCGATTTCACCTCGGCGCACTGGTCGCTGAGGAAAAGCAGGAATTACGTGAACTAATCCAGCAGCAGAGTTCACACTGAGCCGAACCGTAGAGATGTCGAGCTCCATCAATCACTGAGTTTCAATCTCTTATTGAACCTAGCTAAAAATCGGCACTCCCAGTAGAATGCGCGGTCATTTTAGCCCCCGGGCAGCCGCTGCCATTGATCCGTGAGGATTCCCGCTTTGAGCAAGACTCCAGCCAAGAAAGCAACTGTCGCACCCGTGCCAGCGATTGTCGACGAACGTCAATCGCTGCTGAAGATGCTGATTGCGCGCGGCAAGGAACAGGGGTTTCTGACTTATGCCGAGGTCAACGATCACCTACCCAGCGAAATCGTCGATCCTGAGCAGATCGAAGACATTGTCAACATGATCAATGACATGGGTATCACGGTGTATGAAAAAGCACCCGATGCCGAGGCCCTGTTACTAAGTGAACCGGTGGTTGCCGACGAAGAAGCCGCTGAAGAAGCCGCCGCCGCACTAGCCACCGTCGATGCCGAGTTCGGTCGCACCACTGACCCGGTACGCATGTATATGCGCGAAATGGGCACGGTGGAATTACTGACCCGTGAAGGCGAAATCCGCATTGCCAAGCGCATTGAGGAAGGCCTCAATGTTGTCAAGATCGCATTGTCCATGTATCCACCCACTTACACACTGCTACTCAATCAGTATGCGGGCGTCGCCACCCAGACGGTAAGACTGATCGATCTGATCGTCGGCTTCATTGACCCCAATGCACCGGATGAAATTGCTTCGCCAATCAATCCGAAACTGGCCGAAGCCGCCAAGACACAGGAAAATGATTCCGACGATGACAACGACAATGATGACAATAGCGCAGAAGAAGAGGAAGTCGTTGACACCGGCCCAGATCCGGAAGAAGCGGAGCGTCGCTTTACTTCCATAGGCAAGCTCTTTGCGCAGGTACAGAAAGGCCTAGCCGAAAAAGGCGCCACCGACGCAAAAGTTCTCAAGCTGCGTCAGAAGTTGTCTGACGAGTTCCTAGAACTGAAGTTATCACCAAAGCTATTTGAGCTGCTGATTATTCAGATTCGTGCATCGCTGGGCCAGATTCGCAGCATTGAAAAGAAAGTCATGCTGCTGTGCGTGCGCGATGCTGGCATGCCTCGCAAGGATTTTATTTCCACCTTCCCCAGCAACGAAACCAATCTAACTTGGCTGGATAAGCATGTGCGCGCCAAGCGCAAGCACTCAGCAGCCCTAGCCAAGCATCGTGAGGAAGTCGAAGCCCAACAGCAGAAGCTGATTGAGCTTGAGCAAATCATCCTGCTCAGCATCGCCCAGACCAAGGAAATCAATCGCGAAATCGCGGTAGGTGAAGCAAAGGCACGACGCGCCAAGAAAGAAATGGTGGAAGCCAATCTTCGCTTGGTAATCTCGATCGCCAAGAAATACACCAATCGCGGTCTGCAATTCCTGGATCTAATTCAGGAAGGCAATATCGGCTTGATGAAAGCGGTGGATAAGTTTGAATACCGCCGTGGCTACAAGTTTTCGACCTACGCCACTTGGTGGATTCGCCAAGCAATCACGCGCTCGATTGCTGACCAAGCACGCACCATCCGTATTCCAGTACACATGATTGAGACCATCAACAAACTCAATCGCATATCACGACAGATGCTGCAGGAGATGGGCCGTGAGCCCACTCCAGATGAATTGGCAATCCGCATGGAAATGCCGGAAGACAAAGTGCGCAAGGTGCTTAAAATCGCCAAAGAACCGATCTCGATGGAAACCCCGATCGGTGACGATGAAGACTCGCATCTGGGCGACTTCATTGAAGACACCGCCGTGGACTCACCCATTGACTCGGCTACAGCAGAGTCGCTTCGTGAAACCACGCATTCGGTACTGGCCGGCCTGACGCCGCGTGAAGCCAAGGTGCTGCGTATGCGCTTTGGTATTGACATGAATACCGATCACACGCTGGAAGAAGTGGGCAAACAGTTTGACGTGACACGCGAGCGCATTCGGCAAATTGAAGCCAAGGCGCTGCGCAAGCTGCGCCATCCGTCGCGCAGTGAACAGTTGCGCAGCTTTCTGATCGAAGACTGAACCCCGGCTTAGACTGCCCGGCCATGTCGGGCAGTCGACAGCAAATACCGACGCAAATCCCCAAGCCATTTTCCAGCTGGCTTGCGCTCAGCCATGGTTGAGGATAACAATCAACGCATCTGGGATGGTTACGCAAGGTATCAACATGGAACCGAGTGATGTCGTCAATATCACTTGCCCTACGGCAGGTACAGCAGCGGCTTGCGAACAGGCACGGCGGCAATTCTTACAACTCACCAGCGACGCCACCACATCCTGTGAAACCAACGTTGCCAACATCGCTAAGACGGCCGCATGGGCGTTGGACGTACAACGAGTTGGCGTCTGGCAGCTTGCCGATCAAGACCAAGCCCTGCACTGCAAACACCTATATGAACGCAACTCAAATCAAACCTCCTCTGGCGCTGTACTGCGCGCGGAAGACTTTCCTGTTTACTTCAGCGCATTGAAATCGCAACTCACTATCCCCATCAACGACGCTTACACACACCCCATAACCAAAGAACTGCTCGACGACTATCTAGTCCCGCTTGGCATTACCTCTATGCTGGATGTGCCGATTTACGACCAAGGCAAAGTAATTGGCGTGGTGTGCTGCGAATCCACCGGCCCAGCCCGTCAATGGAGTCCTGAAGCGCGGGCTATGGTCACCGCAGCTGCAACCACGATCTCGCGCCTATTAGCTGACGCCAGAATCCTGCAGGTTCAAGACTCCCTGCAGCGATACGAGATGCACATACTCAAGATGCGCCATATGGAAGCAATGGGTCGTGCCGCTACCAATATCGCTCATGATTTCAGTAACGTGCTAAGCGTGATCACCGGCTTTGGCACATTGATTGCTGATGAGTCGAGCACAAATCAGCAGTTGCGTGATTATGCCCAACATATTCTCAGTGCTGCCGCACGCGGTAGCGCCATGTGCAAAGAACTGATGAACTTTGGCCAAGCGACGCCGGGCGACGCCAAAATCAATAACGTCATTCCAATCATTGAGGCACTACGCGAAATACTGCCAGTCATGCTCACAAGCCAAATCACTTTGTCACTACAACTTGCGCCAGTGGGCCTTGTATTGATTGATAGCGTGCTGCTGGAACGAACACTGTTAAATCTAGCCACCAATGGGCGTGATGCGATGCCTAATGGCGGGAAGCTGAGCATCAGCGTTCACGAAACCGCTGACAGCTCGGATGACTATTCTGACCACGAGTATGTAGTGATTTCCGTTACTGATACTGGCACAGGTATCAGCGATGAAATTCGCGAACGAATGTTTGAACCATTTTTTACCACCAAGGGGAAACGTGGTAATGGGCTGGGACTTGCTATCGTCAATCAGATTGTCACGCGAGCTGGCGGTCACATTCAAGTTCGTTCAGTGCTGAACAAGGGCACTACCGTATCAATCTACCTACCACGGATTTCCAGTACTGTTGCGCAGCCACAGCTCGCCAACGCCAGCCACTGAGTTCACGCAAAGCTCCGCTTTTTGTTGCACAATGCAACAAGGTCTTCATCGCTTTAGTTTTTATCCTGCGGAGTAATGGTGCGCATTGCCAAGCCCTTGTTGTTGGTCAGCACTCCCATTGGAGTGGTCTGGGGAGTAGCCGAAGCCTACCGGTTTCATCCTTGGCTAGCACTGTTGATGGCGCTATTACTAGGTGTGATTACCGTGTTTATCCTGTTTACAGTACGCGTGATTCGTCACGAACAAGCGCAGAATGCGGCCAGTACTCACTCTGATTCACCGTCCTGATTTTTATGAGCACGAAACAAGTATTTGATGTAGTCATCATTGGTAGCGGCCCCGGCGGTGAAGGTGCCGCCATGAATGCCGCCAAGAACCATTTGAAAGTGGCAATGGTCGAGCGACATATGGAAGTGGGTGGCGGCTGTACGCATTGGGGAACCATCCCCAGCAAGGCACTGCGCCATGCCGTAAAGACACTACAAGAAGTACGACAGAACCCATTGCTGCGCGACGCGCGCAGTGCAGTGAATCTTACCTTCCCACAAATTCTTGCCAACGCCAATCGGGTCATCGAGACACAGGTGGCAGAGCGACGCCGGTTTTATGAACGCAACCGCGTGCCTATATTTGCGGGTGCTGGTCGCTTCATTGATAGCAATACCATTGAAGTACACAACCATGCGGGTACGCCAGTACGTGTGCAAGGCAAGCACTTTGTGATTGCCACCGGCTCCCGTCCTTATCACCCACCGGAACTGGACTTTAGCCATCCCCGCATTGTCGATAGCGATAGTGTGTTGCGCTATCCAGAGCAGCCATTCTCGGTAACGATATATGGAGCTGGTGTTATCGGTTGTGAGTACGCCAGCATCTTTATCAACCTTGGTGCCAAAGTCACCTTGGTCAACACCCATGATCGACTGCTATCCTTCATGGATGAGGAAATCGCTGAAGCACTATCGTATCACCTGCGCGAACAGGGCTGCGTAATTCGCCACAACGAGCAATTTGCAGGTATCACGGCGCGCAGTAATGACGTTGTAATGGAGCTTCAATCTGGTCGGCGCATTAAATCCGATATTCTGCTGTGGGCCAATGGCCGTACTGGCAACACTCATGACATGGGACTGGAAGCGCTGGGCATTGAACCCAATTCACGCGGACAATTAGCAGTGAATGCGCACTATCAAACCGCACTGAAACACATCTATGCCGTGGGTGATGTTGCAGGGCCGCCCGCACTAGCCAGCGCCGCGTATGTACAAGGCGCACATGCGGTACAACATGTGCTGACACCAGAAATCGAGCCGCACTCACTGGCGATGGTACCCAGCGGCATCTACACCATTCCAGAAATCTCTTCAGTTGGCCAAAATGAATCGGAACTACAAGCTGCCAAGGTGCCCTACGAAGTGGGCCATTGCTCATTCAAGCACTTGGCACGCGCACAGATGACGGGCGAAGGCGCGGGCATGCTGAAGATCATCTTTCATACCAAGACCATGAAAATTCTCGGTGTGCACTGCTTTGGCGATGGCTCCTCCGAGATCGTGCATATTGGCCAGACCATCATGGCTAATGATGCCATTAACGATATTCGTTATTTCACCCGCACCACCTTTAACTATCCGACCATGGCTGAGGCCTACCGACGTGCGGCGTTTAATGGGTTGAATCGGTTGAGTTGACCCCGCTCCGACTACGCTGGTAATCATTCAGTATGCGCGCCACCAATTCAGCAACGGTCGGCGCATCTTCAATCGTGCCTACACCCTGTCCAGCTGACCAGACATCGCGCCACGCTTTCTTGTCTGCTTGTTGCTCATCGTGCCCGGCTAGCTCAGCGCCAATATTGGCGTTTATGTACGGTAATGTGGGATCAATACCAGCACGCAACAAACTTTCGGTTAGGAAGTTACCAGATACACCTGAAACCGCAGGCGTATAAGTTACATCATCCGGATCGGCGCTCAATATCATTTGCTTGTATACATCACTGGCGCGTGATTCTTGCGTGGCAATGAAGCGCGTGCCCATGTAGGCAAAGTCGGTACCAAGTAGTTGGGCTGCGGCAATTTCATGGCCGCTATTGATACAACCCGCAAGTATCACCGTGCCATTAAAAAACTGGCGTACCGCAGCAACGAAGGCGAAAGGATTGAGCAGGCCAGCATGTCCTCCGGCACCGGCACAGACCAGGATCAAGCCATCAACACCAGCAGCGGCCGCTTTCTCAGCATGACGCAGGGTTGTAACGTCATGAAACACCAGGCCACCATAAGCATGCACGCGATCAATCAACGAAGGCACTAACCCCAATGAAGTAATCACCAATGGCACACGCTGCTGAATACACACATTCAAATCCGCCTCTAAGCGCGGATTGGTTCTATGCACAATCAGGTTCACGCCATAGGCAGCGGGTATTGTTGCCAACCCGGCCAAACCTCGCTCAATTTCAGTCAACCATTCAGCAAAACCCTGCGTGCTACGTTGGTTCAGTGCCGGAAAGGTGCCAATGATGCCTTGCTGGCAGCAGGCAATAACCAGATCAGGCCCCGACACCAGAAACATCGGTGCTGCGATAACCGGCAGCTTCAATCCCGCGAACAGAGATGCTGGAATACTCATGACTTACCAGATACTCACGCGCTGCGCGGGCGCGAGATACATTTTATCTCCCGACTTAACAGCGAATGCCGTATAGAACGCATCTTGATTCACCAATGCGCCCCATGCTCTGAATTGCGCTGGTGAATGTGGGTCTACGGTTAACAACCGAATGGCTTCTTTTTCACGCGACTTACTACGCCACACTTGTGCCCAGCCCGCATAAAATCGCTGGATATCATTCAAACCATCAAGCGTAGCCGGTACCTTCCCGATCGATGACAGCTGATACGCCTTATAGGCAATAGCCAGGCCAGAATTGTCAGCGATATTTTCTCCCAACGTTAGCTCACCATTTACGTGAAAGCCCTTCACTGGTTCATACGCAGTGTATTGTTTGATTAGTGCCTTGGTCTTGGTCGCAAACTTGGCATGATCGTCCTTACTCCACCAATCACGTAAATTTCCATCGCCATCGTATTGACTGCCTTGGTCGTCGAATCCATGGCTAATTTCATGGCCAATAACAGCGCCAATGGCACCATAGTTAACCGCATCATCTGCCAGTGGATTAAAAAATGGTGGCTGCAGAATAGCAGCCGGAAACACAATCTCATTCAACTCTGGATTGTAGTAAGCATTTACCGTCTGCGGTGTCATGCCCCATTCATCACGATCAATCGGCTTGCCCAGCTTATTGATATTGCGCTGATACTCAAATTCCTGCGCGCGCATGACGTTACCGACCAAGTCATCTGCCTTGATTTCCAGACTGGAGTAATCACGCCATTGTTTAGGGTAACCAATCTTGACGGTGAACTTGGCGAGCTTTTCCTTAGCTGCTTGTTTAGTCGCATCACTCATCCAATCCAACGTATCAATCGATTGCTCATACGCTGTTAACAAATTCGCCACCAACGACTCCATACGTTGCTTGCTCTCGGCAGGGAAGTGTTTGGCCACATACAGCCTGCCAAGGTTTTCGCCGACCGCTGACTCCACCACGCTCAAGCCGCGCTTCCAGCGTGGTCGATTCTCTGGGATGTCGCGCAACACGGTGCTGTTAAATGCAAAATCATTGTCAACGAAGGCCTTGGAAAGATAGGGTGCATAGGCCGATATTAATTGCCACTTCAGATAGGCTCGCCAAATTTGCAATGGCTGCTTATTCAACAGATTCGCATAGGCAGTCACATAGCTAGGCTGGCTAACCAGTAGATATTCGACCTTGCCTGACACGCCCGCAGCTTCCATGAATGCAGGCCAGTCAACCCCACCCGCCAGTTTTGGCAGGTCATTGAGTAAATACTTGTTATAAGTCTTAATCGGATCACGATTTTCCACCTTGTCCCACTGCTCCTTGGCGAGACTGGATTCAAGTGACAAGATTTGGTCAGCCGCTTGTTCACTCTGCTCAAACTCAGCCAGCGCCAAGCTACTTGCAATGTGCTGGCGATAGGCCGCACGAATCTTTTTATAGGCACCACCCTCACCATCTTTGAGATAGTAGTCGCGATCAGGCAACCCCAACCCTGACTGATACAAGTCCACCGCATAGCTGGTGGAGTCGCGATTATCCTGATGCACGTATGGCACTAGCGGCACATTGACACCGAGTTGCGCCAGCTTTGCCATATGGCTAGTTAATGCGGTCACGGAATCCAGTTTGTCGATAGCTTGCAACTCGGCTTGCAACGGATGCAGTCCGAGTAATTCCAGACGCGCTTCATCCATGAAGCTGGCATAGGCATCACGCACTTTGATGGCACCGTCATCCGCTACCACTTCACCCTCCTGCTGCAAGCCATCAACAATCGCGCGCAACTGTGCTTCAGCAGCATCAGCCAGTTCATAAAAAGACCCATAACGCGCTTTGTCTGCGGGTATCTCTACTGTATCCAGCCATCGACCATTGATGTATCGATACAAATCGTCTTGTGGCCTGGTGGCCGCATCAAAATAATTGGCATTAAGACCACTAACTGGCGCAACAACAGCTACTTGGTTACTCGCATCTGCTGTAGGCATTGCTGCTTGGTGGTTACACGCCGAGAGCAGGACACTGCCTAGAACCAATCTCAGTAATTGAATTCTCATAATTTACGCATCCATCAGTTTAGGTGTCACAGACGCTGAACTTAACAAAACCTGGAGCGCACGCCCAACAATTGCTGATCGCGATTGCGACTTACCCCAAATGAGCCTCAATCCGTCGCGGCCAACAGCACGATTTGGGCGACTTTCATCATCAGCCAACGCTGTAGCTGCCTACGCAGATGTGAACTACGCCACAATTGCAGCATTTCTTCGCAGGCCATGCAGCCTTTCCATAAAGAATAAATATTATTAAATATATCAATCACTTAAATTCATATTTTCACTCTCAAAGCGGTTCAAATAGCTAGTAAAGCAGTGCAAAGCCGATCCATTTTTAGCGATAGGGGCTTGTACTACAGCTTAAGCAGGTATATGTTGCATAGCACAATATCGCAGCACAGGCAGCAATATTGTAATTGCTCTTAACTGCTCAAATTTGAGGTGACGTCATGATTATCGTAGCAATCGTTTTCTTGGCCGGTGTAGTGCTGTTCCTGTCCTTGCAGGCGGGTTCAGAATCTTAATACCCGTTCTGGAATATCTTGAACACCCTACCGGGTGATGTCGATTGATTTAAAAAGCCAGCAGCCGTATCGCCTCCGCTTAGGAAGCGCGACAGCGGCTGTTGGACTAAATCACGGTCTAGCAGGTTCACGACCTGCCCATAGCAGAATCAGCGTCAGGATCGCAAACGGAATCAACGCCAATGCATCAGCATGCGCGCCTGAGTAGAACGGATTGCTGGACTGCGCCCACGCGCTCAGCTTGGCGTCAGTGGTGTCGAACACCCCTGCCATTAGCGCAATGAAAATACCTGCGATGGCACCTCCGGCAATATAGCCTGAAGCCATCAATACCCCCGAACTACGATCAGCATTGGCAACAATGGTTGCTGCGTCTTCGCCGCGTTGCTCGGCAGCGGCGGTGCGCTGCCGATCTGTCCACCAACGCAGGATGCCACCGAGCAACATCGGCGTGGTAGTCACCAGCGGCAGGTACACGCCCACTGAGAAATTCAGCGAATTGATACCGCACATTTCCACGGCAATCGCCAGCATTACGCCCAGCAACATCAGCCCCCACGGTAACTCGCGATCCAGTACGCCACGAATGATGTAAGACATCAGCGTCGCCTTGGGCGCATCAAATTTTCGCACCTGAGTACCATCCGGGCGCGTGTTGTACTTGCCATTGATACCGGGGTCCACCAACCACACCGCTTGTCCCTGCTCATTCACCAGGTACTTGCCAGCGGGGCCACCCTGCTCATCACGTTTATGCCAAACGTGATAACTGCCTTGATCTTGCCTTGCTTGTGGGCCACGCAAACTCTCAAGCTTGCTATCTAAATTGGCCACTGCATGCAACCCTGCTGGCGCAACCTGCGCTGCAGGTACATACACCGTAGCTGTATCGTTCAACTTGAGCAGGATCGGCCCCAGCACTAACACCGACATCAAACTACCAATGACGATGGCGTACTGTTGCAAACGCGGCGTTGCCCCCACCAGAAAGCCGGTTTTTAGGTCTTGCGAGGTAGTGCCACCATTCGATGCAGCGACACAGACAATGCCGCCCACTGATAACGCCGCCACGTAATGCTCTGTACCGGTCCAGCCTAGCGCTAGAAAGATCAGACAGGTCAGTAACAGCGTGGCAATGGTCATACCGGAAATGGGATTAGAAGTAGAACCAATCTCGCCGGTCAGTCGTGACGACACCATGACAAACAGGAAACCAAATACCAGCAACAAGATGGCACCAAAGATATTCATGTTGAGTGAAGGTGCCGCCACGATCCATACCAGCAATATCAGGCAACCAACCAGCACGTATTTCATGGAAATATCCTGCTCAGTACGCAGCACCGCACCCGCGATCACTACATCACGCTGAGTGCCGTTGTTTATGCCACGACGGAGGCTGCCAATAATCATGGGTAGTGAGCGCACCAGACTGATCAGTCCCGCTGCGGCTACTGCGCCCGCCCCTATGTAAAGGATGTAAGCACTGCGTATGTCATCGGCGCTCATGTCACTGATGGGCACGGTACCTGGGGTAACCGCGCCGGGTATCGACTCGCCAAATAGCTTGATCATGGGAATCATCACCAGATAAGCCAGCACGCCACCAGCACACATCACGCCGGCGATGCGTGGCCCAATGATGTAGCCCACGCCCAACAACTCTGGTGAGGCCTCAACACCAATGGAACCGCCAGCGAGCGGCGCACCAAATACCTTTTCCGGCACGTCCTTCCATAGTTTGAAGGCCGCCATCATGGTTTTGTAGGCCAGCCCAATACCAAAGCCAGTGAAAATAGTGTTAGCGCTAAGACCTTGCAACACCCCCCGCGCCTCCTCGGCTTTGGCGGCGGGCGACGCTGCCGCACGCGATTCTGTGGAAGCGCCCGCTTTCAATACTTCCGCACAGGCCGTGCCTTCCGGATACTTGAGCTTGCCGTGTTCGCGTACGATCAACGTACGGCGCAACGGAATCATCATCAGGATGCCAAGCAGCGCACCAGTAGCGGCGACTAACATCACTCGCATCAGTTCCAACTCAAACCCCAGAATCAGTATCGCAGGCATGGTGACGCCAATACCAAAGGCAATCGACTCACCGGCCGACCCCGCCGTTTGTGCGATGTTGTTCTCAAGAATGCTAGCGTCGCGACCACCGGCGCGTGACAACAGACGAAACAGCGTCAACGAAATCACCGCCACCGGGATAGATGCACTGACCGTCAGCCCCACCTTCAACACCAAGTACAGCGATGAGGCACCAAAGATCATGCCCAATACCGCTCCTACCAACAGCGCACGTACGGTAAATTCTGGCAGTTGGGTTTCAGCAGCGATGTACGGTGTAAAACGTAAATCATTCATGGTGAGCTCTGTGTAAGCTAGTCAGTGAAATTGTTCTTCAGCAACATTGTTGCGACACTATCCGCCATGCACAAAGCAAAGTACAAGAGCAGCAATACGCTGAACCACACCACACAGGCATATTCAACTACTGTTTATTCTACTGATGGCGGCCGGTTGTGCCCTGGTTGTAGTAAACCGTTAGCCGCCTGCAACTGTAAGCAACAACACAGCAGCACCGTAGGTGATGGTGTGGTACGTATTAGCCGCGAAACCAAGGGGCGGGGCGGCAAGTCCGTAAATGTAATCAGCGGCTTAAGACTGATGCCGACAGAACTGGAGGCTTTGTGCACAAAGTTAAAAAAGCGCTGTGGCACTGGCGGCACCTGCAAGGACGGCAACATTGAAATTCAAGGCGAACATCGCGACACGCTGGTAGCAGAACTGACCAAACTTGGTCACAACGTGAAGAAAGCCGGTGGCTGACCTCCCCTCACCTACGATGCGTATCAACAAATTTATCAGCGAAACCGGTGTGTGTTCGCGCCGCGAAGCCGATCAATGGATAGAAGCAGGTCGCGTCAGCATCAATGGTATTGCCGCCACGCTGGGCAGCAAGGTTGCGGTCGGCGATTCAGTCTGCGTTGACGGGCAACCCCTCGGCGCCAAGAAAGCACCGGTGTATATTGCTCTGAATAAACCCATCGGCATCACTTGCACCAGCGAGCCACATATCAAAGACAACATTGTCGAATTGGTAGGCCACCCCGAACGCATTTTTCCAATTGGTCGTCTCGATAAGGATTCAGAAGGCTTGATCCTACTCACCAATGACGGCGACATCGTCAACGAAATCCTGCGCGTTGAGAACGCGCATGAAAAAGAGTACCTAGTCACTGTTGATCGTCCAGTGACGGATGAATTTCTGCAGGAGATGGCTAGCGGCGTGCGCATCATGGGCACGATAACCAAACCTTGCCTCGTCCGCCGTCTGTATGCCAACAGTTTCAGCATTATTCTGACGCAGGGTTTGAACCGACAAATTCGCCGCATGTGCGCGGCGTTTGATTACCGAGTACGCCGCCTGCAACGTATTCGCATCATGCATATCCAGTTAGGCAACCTCAAGCGCGGTGAGTGGCGCAATTTGAGCAGTAAAGAATTACAGGGTTTGGGGCTGCATCGCTAAACCGTAGCAGCTCAGCGGAAAATCAATTGCCCTCAGCAAACCCCTGCTGACGCCAAGCCTCATACACCAGCACCGCCACCGAATTAGATAAATTCAAACTACGATTGTCAGGCAGCATGGGAATGCGCAGACGATTCTCCGGCGGACATTTTTCTAGCAGCGTCGCAGGAAGGCCACGTGTTTCCGGGCCGAAGACAAAGGTATCGCCCGGTTGAAATTGCACCTTGTCGTAATGCTGCGTACCACGCGTTGATAGCGCAAACCAGCGCAACGGCTTGATGCTATCGAAACAGCTTTGCAAGTTCGGCCACACCTGCATGTGTGTTAATTGATGATAATCCAGTCCGGCCCGGCGCAGGCTCTTCTCACTGACATCGAAGCCCAGCGGCTCGATCAAATGCAAGTTCGCACCCACGTTGGCACTGAGGCGAATAACATTACCGGTATTAGGTGGAATTTCAGGTTCAAACAGGACGATGTGGAACACGACTTAACCAAATGACTGCCAAGCTGATAGTGTACTTAACAGCGTCATCGATCTCAGCATTGAATTAAGTCAGTCATATTTGGAATCAACTTGCGTCACTCCTGCCAACTCAACGCTCAATCTTGAACTCAATATCAGCGCCCTTTGCTTCGCCTGCTTCGGTCTTGAGAGTCCAGTGATCGCTGAGGGTGTAGCGTAGCTTGACGGTGTTGATGGCTTCGGTAAGTGAGATGCCATAGCTGACAAATAAACGGGGCGACAGAAATTTACCGAGAACCAGCTCGCTTTGTACTGTGCTTGCATTGGCATCAGTCTCCACCCCCACCTGATCCAAGCCAACGCGGCGACCAAGCTGTGATGCCAGGTATCCGCCACCTTCAAGTGCAAGCGTATTACTGGCGGAACGCACGGTAGTGGCTTCGCCAGACTGCAATTCGTCAAGCGGCTTGCCAATTAATAAGTACGACACAATCTGCGTTTGTGAAAGCGAGTCATTGGAATAGAATTGTAAGCGCGGCGCGCTCAGTACACCACGCACGTTCACACCAACGGTAGTAGTGCCTATCTTGCGCTCTGCCTGAATGTTGAGTCCTGGGTCGCCCAATGGGGTGCTGTCATATATCAGTCGACCGCGTGTGATATTCAGCTTCTGTCCGTATAGCTCATAACTGCCGCCATTGACGCTGAGTTCGCCGCTGCCTTCTGCTATCTCACCGGTGCGCAGCCGGGTTGCTACAGCACCACTCAGCCGGCCTTGCAGCCCCAGGCCATCGAAGTTGATCTTGTCACCAAGGCGAATGCTGGCCTCGCTATTGATGACCCAGCTGTTTTGCTTGCGCGCAAATACGTCTTCAGATTTGAACCGCGCATCCGCTGAGGTCTGCACTGCACCGATCACTTCTTTGGGCTGCAAACGCGCCTCGGGAATCAGTACTTCGCCTGTGATATTGATATTCTTGTCGCTGATGTCAAAGCGTAAGTCAGGCGAGGCCAGTACCCGATATTCGGGCAGGTCAGCTATGAGCAAATTGCTGCCCCTCAGCTGCAAGTTACCGAACAGCTTTGCATCGCGCCAACTCAAATTGCCAGTGCCATTGAGCACGCCTTCACCGGCATTGGCCTGCGCCGTGAATTGCAGTTGATCCGTTTTTATCTGCGCATCTAATTCAATACTGCGTAGCGCCAAGTTAAGTTGATAAAAATCCAGCTCACCTTGCAGCAAGCGGATAGCTCCATCAAATCGCGGCGTGGTAGCGGTGCCGGACAAGTGCAACGCCGCAGCCAAGGTACCCGAAGCGCGATCTACTTCGCTGACAAAGACGGGAATCAACTTGGCATCACTGCTGCTGAGGCTGAGCAAGCCTGATAGCGGCCAGCTATCCAGTCCCGTGCCAATGCGACGATCCAGCGTTGCCGTCAAGGTGCTGACCGTTTGCTCACCAATACGTAACTCGGCAATAGTTGCCACGGCAAGCGCATCTGCTTTCATGTGCAACTCAGCGAATTTGATTGGCAGTACTTGCTCGCGACCAGAAATGGATTTGTAGTGAATGCCTGCTGTTTGCAGTTGCAAATCGGCTGTACCCTGCCATGGTGTCGTCGGCGTAGCCGATATATTCAGTTGGCCGTTAACCTTGGTTTGCAGGCGCGCATCATTGGTCAACGCGGAGTTGCTGAGAGAGAGAGGCAAACCATTTATATCAGCGTGCGCCAGCCAGCTGGATAGACCCTGTTCATCACGCAACCAATTTCCCTCGGCGCAAACGTGGCCACCATCAATACTCAGACACGCCGACTGCAGCTCTGCTTGATGAGTGGACAGTGATAACTCTGTCGGCTGCAACAGCTTCACGCGTGTCGCCATGTCGGCATCAATCACCTGCAAACTCTCTAGCATGCCGTGCCATTGCTTGTCGGTGTAGGTGCCCGCCAATTGCAGACCAATTTGCATCTTTGCAGGGAGTGGTGTTGCGGCCACTATCGCTTGCAAACTTAATTGATGAGTGGCGGTTTGACCTGTGCCAGTTAGTTGAATCTGCTTAAGCCCCAGATCGCCATGTACAATTCGAGTAGCGTTCAGCTCGAGCCGCGACGCACTTTTATCAGTAACATCAACCTGCGTATCCAGCTGTAACCCGCTTGCTTGCCACGTTCCATAGTTGAGGTGAGCTGATTTCGCCAGTAAGGACAGTTGCGGTGCAGCTGCATCGCCGCTGAACTCACCATTCATCACAAGCTCACCATCAAGGTCGGGATAGAGATGCTTCAGATCTGGCGCGTTTAATAACCAGCGCAAATTATTTTGTGGTCCAACCGTACCTTGTGCTGTTAATTGCGCGCCCCCCCAGCGAACATCAATGCCATCTGCCAACCAACTTTGCTCTTGATGTTGCAAACGTCCCTTGGCATTGAGTGCTTGATTACGCAGCGTGCCAGTGAGCGCTTGGACATGCAGATTAAACTGCGCCTTTGTATCAAAACCGCGTCCCTTGCCGCTAGCCTTGATAGTGAGCTGGCCTGGCCAGTCAGGATGAATGCCAGCAGGATTTAAGTTCTGTCCATGTAACTCAAACTGCCAATTGTGTGTTGTGCTGAAGCCAACCAACGCACTGCCTGTAGCGACACCGTGTAAAACACTCCAGTTAAAGTCATCAATCTGCACAGCATTGGTCTGTATCTGGCCACTTGCTTGTACTGCACTATCCGGCAACTGTGGTGTTGCAGCGCGACCCGTTATATCAAACTGATACGGTTGCGAACCATTAAGATTCAGTTCGCCTCGCGAACTGACAAATATCGCTTGTTTGGTGGCCGCATGCAGAGGCCACTGCAATCCAGTCCAGCTACTGCGTAAATCCAGTAGCGGTTTGGTATCAGTACCTAAGGTAATGCTACCCCTGGTGCGAGTATTGATTTTCGTCTGTGGCACCGACACATCAACACGCTCTAACGTCAACACACGCCGTGCATAGTGTGTGCTGGCATCCACATGCAACGTCACAGGGCTCCACTCTGGCACGGTTAGATCACCAGCATAGTGCATGCCAGCATCACTCAAGTTGAACTGCATTGCCAGCTTGCTGAAACTAAATGCAGGCTGCTGCCACCATGCATCAAGTAACACTCGGTCGGCAGTGGCATCGCCTTGTAGCGACCAGCCGCTATCAGGAAATGCTAGCGCACCAGTGATATTCGCTACGTGGGGTTCATGCAGTTGCGCATGCAAAGACAGAGTACGAATTGCGCCCGTCACTGGGCCACTGGCGTTAATGTGGCCGCGTAATACCGGCCCATTGGTCAGCTTGTAATCTGCATCTAAATCAGCGAGCAATGTTAGCACTGAGCTCGCGTTCAGGCTCAGTTCGCCGCGTGCGTCGAACTCTTTAGTGATGGCATTGAGTTGCTGTACACGCAAGCGATTACGCGACAAGTTGACACCGGCTTGCAAGGGCGTTGCTACAATGGTGTAGCCATTGGTGTGTATAAAAGTTACTTGCTGCGCCTCCAGTTTATCGACGCTGATACGCAGAAAAGTTGGCAAAAAATGAATGGCTCGATCTGGAGCATCAGTCAGACTTGGCTTGAGCGTGGCCGTAATCTGCGCAACATTAAGCTGCTTGATTTTGACTAACCCACTTAATAGTAGTGCTGGAGTCAAATCAATATCGAGCTTCTCTATATCAATATGTATACGTTCATGCTCCAGCGTGACATGTGCAACGTGCAGCGGTCCCGCCAGCTTACCGGTCACGCCTTGTATTCGCGCTGACAGACCAGGAATATGATTGAGCTGCTGCAAGGCAAACTGCAGGCCAGAAGCGGTGTAGCACAGCCAGCCAACACCAATACTCGCCACCCCCAATGGGATAAACAGTATCAACAGAGCAATGCGCAGTCGCTTATTCATACATTAGAACAACGTTGACAAATGCAAATGTAAGCGCGGCGTTTTGCCTTTCTCTGACAGTGGCTGCGCCACATCCAAACCCAAGCTGGCAACAGAGATGTGCCAGCGTAGACCGATGCCCGCCGAGTCTTCCAGCGCATCACCAAAATTATCGATGGCATTGCCGATGTCATAAAACACCGCCAAGCGTAAGTTCTTTGGCAGATCACGCTCAATCTCAGTGGTGCCGACCAGCAGGTTACGTGCGCCGACACGATTGCCATTCTCATCCAGCGGCGACAGCTCATTCAGACCGAAGCCACGCACACTATTGTCACCACCAGCAAAAAATCGCACCGACGCAGGCAGCTCATTAAAATCTGCGCTTGGTAACCAGCTGGCGCCTACTGTACCGCGTAGCCGCAAATGCCAAGTGTCACTCAGATCAAAGACCCGCTCACCTTGTAGTACCAGCTGCACAAACGAGGCGCCTGAACCCAGCGAACTGGGTGAACCAGTCAACTCGGCGAATAAAGCGTAACGTCGCTGTTTTTGCCCCAGTATGTAATTTGGCATGGTTGAATAACTGATGCCGGGAATGATCAAAAAGCTCTTGTCTTCACTATCCGGGTAAACTGACTTTTCGCTTGAAAATTTGACGAACACCACACGCTGCCAAGAACCCAGAACTTGAGTGAAACTAGGTGTGAATTCCTTACGAAAACTGGTGACATCCGCCAGCTCTTCTTTGGTATTGGAAAGGGTAAATTCTAGTTTCTCCAACGCCAAATCTCGCACTGGCACAATGTAACGAAAGCTTTCCTCATGACCAATAGCCGAACCGGTCAACTCCAGTTTGGCGCTGTGTCCAGCACGATTCACCAAACGACGATCCCATGCCAATGTGCCACGTGCCTGTGTGTCAGTACCGTAACCGGCGGAGATGGCGTAGCTGTTTTTACGATTAGCTTTGGCAGTGATTTTGATGGGAACGGTATGCATCACCGGATCGGGTGTGCCACTGCTGACTTCAGCGGGTGAGAAAAACCGCGTGTCATCCAGCACGTACTGAGTTTGTAGTAACAGATCTAAGTTGTACGGATCGCCTGTTTGCATGCGCAGCAGACGCTGCATTTTGTCAGCATCAATCACATCCTGTTCAATGCTAATTTCGCCGAAGTAATAGCGTGGCCCCGTATTCAGTTGCAGCGTGACATAGGCGCGCCGCTCAGCTTTATCGATCAATAGATCGGTTTGCAACCATTTCGCTTCCAGATAACCACTGCTGGTCGCAGCGATCAGTAATCTACTCTTGAATGCATCATAGACACCATGATCCAGTCGCTGCCCTGGTCGTAAAGTATTTTTATTTAACTCTGCAACAAGCCGCGCATCGCTCTTGCCTTCGCCTTCAATACTGACATTCACCTCGGACAACCGTACCGCGCGACCCGGAACGATGTTGACTTGAACTTGCCAGTTGTTTTTATCGGCATTAGTTAGTTGCGTTTTATAAGTGACAGTTGGGTCGTAGTACCCCAGTGGCTCCAGTGCTTTACCCGCTTCGACTGGTATGCGCGCAGTCAGTCGTTCCATGATTTCTGCTTGCAGATCGCTACGCTCGGTGTAGCGACTAAGGCTAAGAAATGCCAGCACATTGTTTTCCATTTGCGCTGTACCACCTTCAATATCGAGTTTTATCTCGACGCCAGCATGCGCCCATGCGCTCACACACAGGCTGACTAACGCAAACAGATAACGCAGCTTCAACCGTTACTCCGGCGATGTATCGAAGCCCGATACCGGATCGGTTGCCAACGGTTCGTCCGGATCCTCGGCCCCATACCATTGTTCAGGCACATCGGCACTCTTGAACTCGAAGCGACTGATTCCGGTTTGCATCCCTTCATGATCGAAGCGTCGTTCAAGCAGCACAGTGCGCCCGGTACGCTCCACCAGCAGCACGGCGGAAGCACGAGTGCCATAGCGTTCGTTAACAATAAAGGGGGACGACATGGTGCGCTCCCATTCCAGCGGCAAACCGGTATTGGGTAACTCTGCGTCAGGGGTGCGCGTGCGATCTGCCAGCATACTGAACAACTGTTCTGTGGCTATGTCAGGCTTTGCAATTAATTCGGCAAATCTATCGCGCGTTCTGACCAGTTTGGGCCAAGGTGTGTCGAGCATATGGTTGGCCACCCCATAAATTCCCGCCCGTAACGGCTGTGGGGTGGGGGTACCGCGATTGGAGAAGTAATACAGTGCGCGCGGGCCACCAACCAACAGATTGAAGCCCGAGTAACGTGGCGCCGCACCGCGCAGATCATCCAGAAACTCCTTGGGTGAGGTGGCACCAGTCAGGAAGCGCGGTACTAAGCTTCCCCGTGATGGCGAAAATTCGGCAGGCGCTTGCAAATCACGGAAGTTGGTTACCACACCGAAGCGCCCAGAACGCGCTACGCCCAACCAAGTACCATTCGCCTTCAGGTCACGCGGCGCAAGAATGCGCGCGTCATCCTGCCACCAATTCAGCGGCGCAGCGGGGCGATCATGAAATTCATCACGATTACCAGCCAATATCAGCCGGTAGCGTGAGTGTTTTTTCCAAGCGATGACGAGTAAGCACATGAGTGGATTCTACAAACCTCTGTGGTAGGGGGTGTGACAGTTATTTACTTGCTTGGTTGCGCTATGGTAGCGACCTGTGCCGCCAATTCAGCGCGCAAAGGGCGCGACGCATTCCGGTCGTACCAGGTTTCAATCAAGCGGAACGACACCGCCTGCACTGACGGCAACGTGATCGCACCGCTGGCAATGTCGGCGCGCGTGAACCAGCGTGCGTCTTCCAGCTCATTATCGATACGCTCTATCTTGGTGGTGTTCGCATGCGCAATAAATCCCAGCATCAATGATGACGGAAACGGCCAAGGCTGTGAGGAGTGGTATTCAACCTCATCAACTATGACACCGGTTTCTTCGTGTACTTCACGTGCTACCGCTTCTTCTACACTCTCGGCCCACTCGATATACCCGGCAATCGTCGAATAACGACCGGCTGGCCACTGTGCCTGACGACCCAGCAGCACCCGCTCGCCATCGGTCACTAACACAATGATGGCTGGATCAAGTCGTGGAAAATGAATCTGCCCACAGCTTTCGTTACTGCACTTCAAGGCATGTCCAGCATGAATGCTGTGATTTAGCGCCGCACAGCGACCACAGTAACGATGTTTGTCACGCCACATCAACAGCGCGCGCGCGTAGCCTAGTAGGCCCGCTTCTTCACGATCCATTTGGCCGCCCACCAGCCGCAGGTCATAAAACTCACCATGCTCAGGCGTAAGCGGCGCACTGGTGCCGTGCAATTCCACTGCAAAGCAAAATTTGCCGCGAAACTCACCGAGAAATACCAGCTCGGTAGTCGCCGCCATTTCACCTATAGTGCGGGGTTCCAACAGGGAAATCATCGGCGACTGCATGCCACCAGTAATCAAGCTGCGCCCCTGCCATAGCGGTAACAGACAGAGCTCACCACTAGCCAACAAGGCAGCCAGCCATTCGCCATCACGACGGCGCGCAGCAAATCGATTGAAATTATTACCGGCGTAAAAATTTGGTGGCTGGCGCAGGCTGGTCATGGGTATCCGCAGACATCAGGGCAATGCCTCGAATTCTAACAGCGCTACTGGTACAGATGATCGCAACCTAGGGATCGTTCGTGCAGCCGACAAAATGGACACTGGCCTCTGAGCACGGTGGCATTATTGCGGACAAAGTGACTGGCGCAACGAGCACAGTGTTGCAGATATAACTCGCGGCGCGCTACCAAGGTGTGAGCAAAATGCCATGCCTGCTCAAAAGTTAACGGCTGTTGATGCGCCAACAGTAAATATTCACCATAAGCAGTACAGAATCGCTGCGCATAGTACACATTGCGTGAACGAGATCCGTACTGGTCGCGCAAAAGGGCATGCTTCGCTAGCACGCTGGCAAGGATTGATGCTTCCAGTTGCGCACCTGCATTGCGTGTGTACTGTGCGGCGCGGGTTGGCGAACGACCACGATGCCGTTGAATAAGAGTAACTGAACCCACTTTGCGGGCGAGTCGATATAAGCGCCGAATCTGATCTTCGGTCAGGCCTGTTGCCAGCCGGATAGTGCTAGTGCGCGCCTCATAGCAAATCATCTGCGTCGCGATCTCCAGCCGCAGCTGGACGATGCCAGTTTGGTTATCCATAACGTTTCCTTGTAACGATAAAGGCTGCTCTCCGTTGCCAGCCTAGATTGACGAACCCCATCCGCCGCACGCTATTATCTACAGCGGCAATTGATATGCCAAGAAAGTTCAAATGGAAGCAGGAGCACCCATGTTCACATCGCCATCTTGCGACTGTAGCCCGCTTAATTCACCAGCACAGCGTGCCAACCAGCAGCTACAGTCACTCAACCTCCACTTTTTGCAATTATTAGGTTTCGTTCGGGGCCGCAACGACGACATGCTGGGTCAGTTTGGCTTGCGATTGACAGCCATGTTGTCAAAAACCTTGGCGAGTTGTGACCTCGACGTATTACAGCGCATGTCTGAATGTGGGTTTTGTCTGTACTCATTGAATTTGCATTGCTCCCGTGACTGGCAGCACCTGGCCGAATGCAGCGCCCGAGCTGTCGCCAAACAACCTGAGATCACCTCGTGCGAAAACCCGGTCTCGAACTCAGTAAACACTGCAGCAACGCTACCAAATAGCACCTTCTTGGACTTTATGAACTGTGCCGTATTCTTTACTTGGCACCTGGCCCAGCATGATGGGCAGGCAGCGCGCTTCATGCTGGGCATGAGCGACGCAAGTATCAGCGCCCTGCGCACTATGGACTTAAAGCAGTGTCGTTATATCGCCGTGCATTATCGACACCTGCTCAGGCCGCGCTGGCAATACAACCGCTATTTCTGGCCCAACTTGTTACGCTATGGACTAAATGGCGAAGCGGCATATTTACAGTTCGTACGGATACTCGGCACACAATTGATTGCTCAGGATCTAGAACCCAGCGCACTTGCCTTTTTGAGACTGGGCAAGCCGGATTGAATATGGGCTTTTGCTACAGCGACAGACGGATGGCCTCCACAGTCGCTGGGGTTACGCTCAGTGGTTATGGTTATGGTTATGCTTGCGTCAATATCTGGCGCATCTCTTGTAGCACTAATAACGAGTGCTAAGCCCGCCCCACGTTGTAGTCATTGGGCGAATGAAAATATTCGCTCTCGCTGCAAAATCGCTCAATGACTTGGCGTAGTTCGGTCATACGGCCTTCGGCAGTGGCAATCGGCGTGCAGTCATCACAGGTGGGTTCGCCACAGGGTTGGCGCGAGTACAGCCAGAATTGCAGCGCACCGGCCAGCATGCCGTCGGCAATATCCCACACATCGGCTTGTTGATCTTGGTCGGCAATGGTGTTGCCGATGTCTATGGTGCGGGTGAACGCTTCATCAAAATGTGTGTCGGTATCGGGCATGGCAGTCATCATCACGCGGGTGAAATTGGCCGATATTGTAGCCCCGCAGCTTGCCGACGTGGGCGGTTGCCGTGCGATACTGGTACCCTTGTTTAATCAGGTGGTTTTTGAGGTGGTTATGTCGCAGGATTCTCAGGCCGATGCACAGATGGATCTGGCCAATTTGTACCGTGAAGACATGTATACCGACCGTAAACTGGGCGTGATTCGTTGTATGACCCCCGTTACCGAAGCGGGTGAGGTTGATGCGGCGCGGCCGGTGTTGTATCTGGGCCAGGCCGAGATCATGACCCAAATGGGCGCAGTGCCCATTAATTTCGAAATTGACGCCAAGACGTTGGCCGAGGCGGTGCGCGGCTTTGCCGAGGCAGCACAGAAGGGTATCGAGCGCACCATGCAACAGATGCAGGAAATGCGACGCCAACAGGCCTCGCAATTGGTAGTAGCGCCGGACATGCCGGGCTTGAAAGATGGCCCGCCGGGTGGCCGTAGCGGCGGTAAGATCCAGTTGCTCTGACCACAGCAGCTGCGTGATAACGATGCAGCGATGTTTAGGTTAGTAGTTATGAGTAGCTAATGGTGTGTGTATTTGGTGCAGCGATATTCATTGCTGCACCGCTATTGCCTGCGCTGGGCTTGCGCAATGGCGATAATAGGGCAATTATCTACTGGCATGGTTTTCGCTACGCTAATAACTACAATTAATTGTTGCGCAGGGGTTTATAGCCGAAATGGCATTATCGCAGCCGCCCTATGATGAGATGTATGCCAGTGATGGCGTTCGACCCCATTACCGCGCTTTCGCCGAATGGCTTGAGCAAACTCCCGCCGCCAAAGTACAGCGTAAGCGTGCTGAAGCCGACGCACTGTTCCATCGAGTGGGCATTACCTTTGCCGTGTATGGTGAAGAATCGGGAACGGAGCGGCTGATCCCCTTCGATATCGTGCCGCGCATCATCCCTGCCAATGAGTGGCAGCAATTGGCAGCAGGAATGAAGCAGCGTGTGCGTGCCTTGAATGCGTTCATCAAGGACATCTATAACGATCAAGAAATCATCAAGGCTGGCAAACTACCTGCCGACGAAATTGTGAATAACGCCCAGTTTCGTGAGGAAATGCGTGGGGTGAGCGTACCTAATGATATTTACGCACATATCGCCGGGGTCGATATGGTGCGTGCGGGTGCGGGTGAGTACTACGTGCTGGAAGACAATCTGCGCGTGCCCTCAGGCGTGTCGTACATGATCGAAGACCGCAAGATGATGATGCGGCTGTTTCCCGAATTATTTGCACAGTATCAAGTCGCTCCAGTGGAGCACTATCCGGATCTGTTGCTCGATAATTTGCGCAGTGTGGCGCCCGCTGGGGCTGATGATCCAGTGGTAGTGGTGTTAACACCAGGTGCGCATAACAGCGCTTATTTCGAACATGCCTTTATTGCGCAGCAAATGGGTGTGGAATTGGTTGAAGGCGTGGATTTGTTCGTCAAAGATAACTACGTGTACATGCGCACTACACGCGGGCCACAGCGCGTTGATGTGATTTATCGACGTATTGATGATGATTTTCTTGATCCCAACGCCTTCCGCGCTGATTCCAAACTGGGTGTACCGGGTTTGTTGGAGGCGTATCGCGCCGGTCGCGTGAATATCACCAATGCCATTGGTACCGGTGTTGCTGATGACAAATCAATTTATCCTTACGTGCCCGACATGGTGCGGTTTTATCTGGGTGAAGAACCTTTGCTTAACAACGTCCCAACTTACGTACTACGACGTAAAGACGACCTCGCTTACACGCTGGCGCATCTCGCCGAGTTGGTAGTTAAAGAAGTGCATGGTGCGGGTGGTTACGGCATGCTGATTGGCCCGGCAGCCACTAAAGCCGAGTTGGAAGCGTTTCGCGCACGCATCATTGCCGCGCCTCACAAATATATTGCCCAACCGACGCTGTCGCTGTCGGCCTGCCCTACCTTTGTCGAGTCTGGTATCGCACCTCGGCATCTGGATTTGCGGCCGTTCGTGTTGTCAGGTCGTGACGTGACCATGGTTCCGGGTGGATTGACGCGCGTGGCACTGACCGAAGGCTCGCTGGTGGTGAATTCGTCGCAGGGCGGTGGCACCAAAGACACCTGGGTACTGGAGGCATAAATGTTAAGCAGTACTGCAGACAAACTTTTCTGGTTGGCCCGTTATGCCGAACGTGCCGACAACTTGGCGCGCATGCTGGACGTGACGCACCGCATGTCATTATTTCCACAAAGCCAGAAAACCAGTAACAGTGGCTGGACAGCGCTACTAGCCATCAGTGATTTATTGGGCGAGTACAAAAAGCATTACTCAGAAGTGACCGCAGCCAATACTTTGGCATTCTTTTTGTTTGATAAAAGCCACCCGTCCAGCATCATTTCTTGCTGGCACGCAATGCGTGAGAATGCGCGTGCAGTACGCGGGGCATTGTCAGCTGAAGCGTGGGAAACCATTAACTCTACCTGGATTGAGTTACGCGATATGGAAGCAAGTCTTGCGGTCGGTGGCGACGTCGGCAGCTTCTTTGAGTGGGTAAAGTATCGCTCACACCTAGTCCGTGGTGTGTTGCGCGCCACCATGTTACGCGATGAAGCATTTCACTTCTGGCGACTGGGCACGTATCTGGAGCGTGCCGACAGCACCGCACGCATACTGGATGTGAAGTACAACGTGCTTCTGCCCAAAGGCGAAGGCGTGGGTAGCGCCGTGGACTACTACCAATGGAGCTCAGTGCTGCGGTCACTGGCTGCGTTTGAGGTATATCGCAAAGTTTACCGCGACGCCATTACGCCGCGACGCGTTGCCGAATTACTAATTTTGCGTGCCGACATGCCGCGCTCACTCGGACATTGTGTTCAGGAATGCTTTAATCACTTGCAACAAGTAAGAAATCTCAATTCTAGCGAGACAGAACGGCGAGTGGGAATACTGGATGCCGATCTGCGCTATGGCCGTATTGATGACATATTCAACACTGGCCTACATGAGTACTTGATGAGCTTCATCGATCGTATACACGAGATTGGCGAGGGAGTGACTCGCGACTTTCTGATTCATGCCGAAGTTGCCTGATGTCTGTTAGGCGGTGCCTATCAGGTTGCTTTTGACCAGTAGTCGTGCGCCCGCCTATTATGCGTCCCCCGGTTGATTAGAGTCTTGGCATGACCTATTGCATTGGAATTCTTGTCGATGAAGGCTTGGTCTTCCTATCCGACTCCCGCACCAATGCGGGCGTGGATCAGATCAGTACTTTCCGCAAAATGACGCTATTTGAACGCCCTGGCGAAC
This sequence comes from Steroidobacteraceae bacterium, assembly GCA_050181835.1. Taxonomy (GTDB): domain Bacteria; phylum Pseudomonadota; class Gammaproteobacteria; order Steroidobacterales; family Steroidobacteraceae; genus CAILZL01. The sequence goes on from JBFXCU010000001.1 coordinate 84,222, forward strand.
GGGCGATGGTACTGCTTACCTCAGGTAATCTTGCCATTTCGCAGGCGGTAGTACATGTGTTACAGGAACACATTGTGACTGCAGAGGATGCTGACGACCCACATCTGATGAATGTTGACACCATGTTCGATGCGGCGCAGCTGGTAGGTAATGCAGTGCGCAAGGTCTATGAGCGTGATGCGGCCTCGCTCAAGGAGCATGGAATCGAATTCAATATCACCTTGATACTTGGCGGCCAAATTAAAAACAATCTGCCGAAGTTATTTAATATCTACGCGGCAGGAAACTTTATTGAATCAACGCGCGACACCCCATACTTCCAGATTGGTGAATCCAAGTATGGCAAGCCGATTCTGGATCGCGTGATTACCCGCAGCCTGAGTTTGCCGCGCGCAGTAAAGTGCGCATTGGTATCGATGGATTCAACGCTCCGCTCCAACCTGTCAGTAGGCTTGCCACTGGATCTGGTCTGTATTCGGCGCGATTACCTCAAGCTGGGCAAGCATATCAGTATTGATGCAGAACATGCTTACTACACCATGATCAATCGTCAATGGAGCGAAAGTCTGCGTCATGCCTTTCACGCCATTCCCGATCCAGATTGGCTGTGAGGTAAGACGCCATTTCATGAACGATTAACTCATTGCTCATGACGGATGGATGAATTAATCCTGCCGCAACACCTTGGCAAGATTGTCACGTGTTAACTGCACTACCAACGGTGCCAGCACTAAGAGTGAAATCAGATTGGGTATGGCCATCAACGCGTTGAGGATGTCAGCAATGGTCCAAGCGGTATCCATTTTGATGGTGGCACCAATAAAAACGCATAGCGTCCAGAGTATACGATACGGTTTGATGATCCACTTACCGAATAAGAACTGCCAGCAACGTTCGCCGTAGTACCCCCAACCAAAAATGGTGGTCAGCGCAAACACCGCAAGAATGATGGCAACATAGCTGTGACCCATGCCAGGCATGGCACTGTCGAAAGCGAGTTGTGTCAATTCCGCGCCACTCTTGCCGCTAGTCCATACGCCGCTAATAACAATACTCAAACCGGTGATGGTACAAATGACAAAGCTGTCCAGAAACGTGCCCATCATGCCGACCAGTCCGCTTTTGATGACGTTGTTGCTAGCACCAGCCGCCTGAGCAATACCGGCTGTACCGAGCCCAGCTTCATTGGCAAATACTCCTCGGGCGACGCCATAACGAATCGCAGCAGCCATGGCAGCACCGGTAAAGCCCCCGACAGCGGCAGTACCAGTGAATGCAGTAACAAAAATCATCTTGAACGCGCCGGGAATAGCAGCGGCATGAGTCCACAGAACAGCAATCCCACCTAGCAGGTAAGCAATAGCCATGAACGGCACCAACCAATTGGCAATGGCGGCGATGCGTTTGATGCCGCCCAGCACCACCGCAGCAGTTAGCAACAACAGCACGACACCCGTGACAGTGTGGTTGATGCCAAAAGCACCTTGAACGGCATCAGCAATACTATTGGCTTGCACCATATTACCAATGCCAAAACTAGCCAGTCCGCCAAACACAGCGAAGGCTATACCTAACCAGTTCCAATTTGCGCTCATGCCGTTGCGAATGGCATACATCGGCCCGCCCACATAGCGACCATCTTCATCCCGTTCACGAAACTGCACCGCGACCACGACTTCCGCGTACTTGGTGGCCATGCCGACTAACGCGGTCATCCACATCCAGAACACTGCGCCCGGGCCGCCAATACCAATGGCAGTAGCGACGCCAACCACATTACCAACGCCAATAGTGGCAGCAAGACAGGTCATCAATGCGGAGAACGGACTAACCTCACCGTGATCGGCATCGCTTTTGCGGCCACGCCAGATCATTTTCAATCCTTGCCCAATCAGTAAAATCGGCATGCCACGCAAGCGCACTTGCAAATAAAAGCCGGTACCAAGAATAAGGATCAGCATCGCCGGCCCCCACACCAGGCTGTCGATGCTGTTCAGTAGTTGAATCATGGTCGCTATTCCCTTTCAAGACGTACTTGGGCAAGATTGTATCGAGTTATTCGCCATCTCTCCCGGTTGCAGGAGATCGGTTGAGCACTAAACATACGCACAATTATGCGACGGCAAATCCTCGCTTGCGTAGTAGTGCATTCACGTCCGGATCGCGACCTCTAAAGGCACGGTACGCAATATCTGGCTCTTGCTTGTTGCCCACGGTAAACACCTGCGTGCGCAAGCGTTCGGCAAGGTGTGCATTGAATACATCACCGCTATCGACAAAAGCCTCCCACGCATCAGCTACCAACGTATCGGCCCACAGATAACTGTAGTACCCGGCAGCATAACCATCACCGGAAAATATATGACTGAATTGCGGAGTGCGGTGGCGCATCGCCATCTCAGCAGGCAGCCCTAGTTTGGCCAGTGTGTCACGCTCAAACTGCGCAACATCAATGTTAATTCCACCGACCAGGTGTAGTTCCATGTCGATCATTGCGCTGGCCAGATACTCAAGCGTGGCGAAGCCTTGGTTGAAATTGCGCGCACGGATGATTTTGTCGACTAAACTCGCTGGCATAGGCTGGCCAGTTTGGTAGTGTAACGCAAACCGATTGAGTACTTCAGGCGCGAGCAACCAATGTTCGAGTAGCTGCGATGGGAACTCAACAAAATCACGCGTGACGTTGGTTCCAGCAAGGGTTGGATAACTGACATTCGACATCAAACCATGCAAGGCATGACCAAACTCATGGAACAAGGTTACCGCATCATCCCAATGGATTAACGCCGGTTCACCGGCCTTGCCCTTGGTGAAATTGGCGTTATTAGACACAAGCGGAGTAACGCGACCTGCAAAATGATGCTGGCTACGGTACTCACTCATCCACGCACCAGATTGTTTGCCGCGTCGTGCATAGGGATCGAAGTACCACAGACCAAGATGTTGCCTTTCTTGGTTCTGCACTTCCCATACACGCACATCAGGATGGTATACCGGTACTTGCTCGGTGCTGAGCGCTACGAAATTTAGACTAAATAATTTATTGGCTACAAAGAACATGCCTTCGCGTAATTGTTCCAGCTGCAGATAGGGCTTGAGCTCCTCGGCATCCAGATCATAGCGAGTCTTACGTACTTGCTCCGCGTAAAAACGATAGTCCCACGCTTCGATGGTAATGCCATCAGCATTGGCCAGCTGCTGCATATCGGCCACTTCTTCGTGCACTCTCGCTACAGCGGGGCGCCACAATGCATGCAAAAGGCGGGTAGCATTCTCCGGCGTTTTAGCCATTGAATCCTCCAGCTGCCAATGCGCATGGGTAGCATAACCCAACAGCAGTGCACGTTCGGCACGCAGCTTAAGAATGTCTGCAATCAACTGCTTGGTGTCAGTCGTACCACCGTTATCACCACGCATGATGAAATTGCGCCACACGCGTTCGCGCAGTTCCCGCTGTGTCGAATAATTCAGAAAGGCTTCCACACTGGAACGAGAGTTGGCAATGATCCATGCCTGCGGCAGACCCCGATCAGCAGCCTCGCGTGCAGCGGCCGCGACCTCTGCTTCAGGCAAACCAGCAAGCTCGCGGGCTGTATGCAGCAATACATACATATCACTTTCATCTTTCAGAATGCGCTGATTGAACTTAGTAAATAACCCGGCCAAGATCTGGTTTATCTGCGACAGGCGTTGCTTGGCATCAGCATCAAGCTGGGCACCAGCGCGGGTGAAATCCTGGTACTTCACCCAGCAAAGTCGTTGTTGTTCTGCGCTCAGATTGGCGTGTTCGCGTTGTGCATATACCGCCGCAATGCGGGCAAACAGTTTTTCATGTTGCGTGATGCGATCAGTAAATTCGGCCAGCCTTGGTTCCATCTCGCGCTCAACGACTTGCATGGTCGCATCACTCAAGCTACCGCTATAAAGATGATAAATTGCCAGCGCCCGCTCAAGTGGTTGGCCTGCCGCTTCCAGCGCCAGTAATGTGTTATCAAAATTAGCGGCTTGTGGGTTATTTGCAATGGCTTCGATCTCGGCCCATTGTGCCGCCATGCCCGCTTCCAGAGCATTCATAAAATCGCTGACCTGTACTCGGTCAAACGGCGGCACACCACCGAAAGGGCCGGGCCATTCAGCAAGTAGTGTCGTCGCTAAAACATTGGAATCAGAGGACGGGGGCGGGCTGGTTGGCATTTTGTTCGAGCAGTTAATGACGAAAGCGTGAGTCTGCCGTTAATCATCAGGTTAATGCAATTTACTAATTGACTGGCGACACTCTTAGCAGGCAAGTTCACCTACTGAATCTGAGCAACGAGGCACCGCATGTCAGCAGCTACTTGGTTTGGTCATCCACGCGGCTTGGCAACGCTGTACTTCACTGAAATGTGGGAACGATTTTCCTACTACGGTATGCGCGCCATTCTAGTGTTGGCAATGGTGGCAGCAGTGGATCAAGGTGGTATGGGGCTGAATGATCGTTCAGCCACAGCAATCTACGGCTTGTATACCGCCAGTGTTTACATGTTCACCTTGGCCGGTGGCTGGGTGGCGGATCGTTTACTAGGGCAGCGTGCTGCGGTCTGGTATGGCGGCATATTGATCAGCTGCGGCCACTTTACCATGGCTTTGCCGTGGACTGAGACCTTCTTTATCGGTCTTGTGTTGATTGTATTAGGTACGGGTCTGCTCAAGCCCAACATCAGCGCCATGGTGGGTGATTTATATGTGGGCGACAGCGGTGCCCGCCGCGATGCGGGATTCTCTATTTTTTATATGGGCATTAACCTCGGCGCTTTCGTTGGTCAACTGATCTGCGGTTATCTGGGTGAGCGGGTTGGCTGGCACTACGGTTTCGCTGCCGCAGGCTTTTTCATGGTGCTTGGTTTGATTCAGTATCGAGTGACTGGGCACTATCTTGGCAATGCCGGACTGCCATTGGTCAATACCGCAGAGAGCGCCTTGCGACAACGTCGCTATGACTGGCGCATAGTGAAAATTGCCATGGCTGCCTTATTTGCCGCGCTATTGATGATGACAGTCGGTGGCCTGCGTGTTGATCCATTGTTACTGGCACAAAGCGCCGGTGTACTCATTGTTGCCGTTTCACTGGCGTATTTTGCCTACGTATTGCTATGGGGTGGTTTGAATAGTGAGGAGCGCAAGCGTGTCGGCGCCATCATTGTATTGTTTGTCGCAGCGGCATTATTTTGGTCAGGATTTGAGCAAGCGGGTTCGTCGTTCAATTTGTTTGCTGAGCGCTATACCGATCGCGTGATGTTTGGCTGGGAGGTGCCTGCATCTTGGCTGCAATCAATTAATCCATTTTTCATTGTGACCCTTGCACCTGTGTTTGCAGCATTGTGGGTACGGCTGGGTATGCGTGGTTTGGAGCCTTCTACGCCTATAAAAATGGCGTTGGGATTATTGCAAATGGCGTTGGGCTTTCTGGTGCTGTACTTTGCAGCACAGTTTGTGGTGCAAGGTCGGCAGGTTGCACCCACTTGGTTGTTGCTGACTTACCTGCTGCACACCACCGGCGAATTATGTCTGTCGCCCGTGGGCTTGTCAGCCGTGACGAAATTATCGCCACCGCGCTATGTCGGGCAGATGATGGGAGTATGGTTCATGGGTGCGGCACTGGGCAACTTAATTGCCGGTTTAATTGCTGGCCACTTCGGTGAAGACTCATTGGCAAATATGCCAGAACGGTTGTTTTCAATTTTTACCTTCGGCGCTGTAGCGGCATTAGTGTTACTGCTGGCAAGTCGCGGAGTGCGTTGGCTAATGGCCGGTGTGAAGTAATCCTGCTTCTGGAGTAAATCATGCGTAATGCAATGGCGGGTTTGGTGTTACTAGTTGCTGGCGTCGCTGCGTGGGGTGCATCAGACAGCGCGACTGCGCCGCTTACGGCAATCAGTGCTGATAAATTCATTGCCGATGTGAATGCCGAACTGCTAGCCAAACGACCGCTATGGGGAGCAGCAGCATGGGTGGCCGCCACCTACATTACCGACGATACTCAGCGTCTGTCAGCAGCGGCCACTGAACAAGGCCTGGAATTCAACAGCCGTATCATTGAAGAAGCCAAGCGCTACAACGATGTCACTGGTTTGCAGCCGGATACCGCGCGTTCAATGAGGTTGATCAAGTTAGGTTCGTCGATGCCTGCGCCAAATGATCCTGCCAAGCGTGCCGAATTGGCGCAAATTGCTGCAAAGATGGAGGCGAACTATGGTGCGGCAAAATGGTGTCGTAAGGATATTGCAGGCAATGAGCAGTGCTTGGCGTTGCAAGATATTGAGAAGATTGTCGATAACACGGAGTTGAAAAACAGCCCGGCAGAAATCGCCGCCGCATGGGCTGGCTGGCACGCTACCGCCAAACCAATAAAAACTGACTATGCACGCTTTGTTGAACTGATGAACGAAGGCGCACAAGAAGTCGGTTTTGCCGATACGGGCGAGTTATGGCGCGGTGGTTACGACATGACGCCTGCGGAATTTGACAAGGAAGTTGAACGACTCTGGTCGCAGGTGCAACCGCTGTACGAACAGCTGCATTGTAGTGTGCGTAACAAGCTCAATCAAAAATATGGCGAAGCAGTGGTGCCTAAAGTCGGCTTAATCCCCGCGCATCTGCTCGGCAACATGTGGGCACAACAATGGAGCAATCTGTATCCACTGCTTGAACCCTATAAAGGTATCGCGGATCTGGATGTATCCAGTAGTTTGAAGGCGCTACGCGAACAGGATTACCTACAACGCTTAGCTACCTTCAAAGGCAAGCCCAGCGCAATACAACAAGCTGATATGGCGCACGCTACCGATAGCGCTATAGCCGACAAGATGACGCGAGTGGCGGAAGATTTTTACACCTCGCTGGGAATGCCCAAGCTACCAGATAGCTTTTGGCAGAAGTCTCTACTGGTACAGCCGCGTGATCGCGATGTGCAATGTCACGCCAGCGCATGGGATATGGATTTAAGTATTACCGATGTACGTATAAAGCAATGTATTGAGCCAACTGAAGAGCAGCTCACCACTATTCATCATGAACTGGGTCATATTTATTATTACTTGATGTATCAACAGCAAACCCCGCTATTCCAGAGTGGTGCGCACGATGGCTTTCACGAGGCAATCGGCGACACGATTACGCTTTCGCTTTCGCCAATGCATCTGAAAAAAATTGGCTTGGTAAAAACCGTACAGACCGATCAACGCGCCTTGATTAATTCACAAATGAAGCTGGCTCTCGACAAGATTGTGTTCTTGCCATGGGGCAAGCTGGTTGATCAATGGCGCTGGCAAGTGTTCTCCGGCAACCTAAAACCCGACCAGTACAACGATAGCTGGTGGGCACTACGTGCCAAGTATCAGGGCGTCGCTGCACCCATGGCGCGCGCAGCCGATGATTTTGATCCCGGCGCCAAATATCACGTCGCCGGTAATACGCCTTATACGCGCTACTTCCTGTCATTCATCCTGCAGTTTCAGTTTCACAAAGCATTGTGTGATGCCTCCGGTTACCAAGGCCCACTCTCGCAGTGTGATATCTATGGCAATAAAGCCGCAGGGGAAAAACTCATGGCCATGCTGCAAGCTGGCGCAGCACAGCCTTGGCAGGACACCCTGGAAAAACTCACCGGCACCCGCAACATGGATGCCTCCGCCATTATTGAATACTTCCAACCGTTGCTGGGCTATCTCGCGGAACAGAACAAGGGCCTGACCTGCGGTTGGCCCGGAGAGAGTTCAACTTGATGTTGAGCTCTAGTGGGCTAATGTCGGCTTGTCGACAGGGGAGCGTTTTCTGCTGAAGCCACTCGGATAGCTAAGTAGCTTCAGCACTCAAGTTACGAACTTCGAATAACAGGTTATTACTCTGCAGCTTTCTCGCGGCTGTATACGCGACCCAGCAGAACACCCATTACGGCCCATGCGGCAGCGACACCTGCGCCAACCAGTGCTACTGGGCCCATGCCCAGCCCTAAACCTTGCGTGAGTGCGGTGAACGACCAGCTGTTGATGACATCACCACCGCGATATACGACGGTGTCGATAACAGGTTTAGTTTTGAAACGTTCTTCGCGATTCACTAGCGTGAACAACATTTCGCGACCGGGACGAGTGATGGCATAGTTGCCCGCTTTCAACACCACCTGCAAGCCAACTACCAACCAGACGCTGGCAAGAATACCGACGGTGGCGAAGCCGCCCATCATCAGTACAGGAATCAGTGCCAGCGTGACGCTCAGACCGTAACGTGACGCGATGCGGCCAGTGGCGAACATGGCCGTGACGATGGTCAGCGCATTGATAGCCAGCGTGATACCGGCTTGAATTTGTGTTCGGGTTTCGCTGTCGTAACTAGCCAGCAAATTTTTCAATTCAAAGTAGGTGAATGAACCTAGTGAAGTATAGAAGAACAGGAACACACTGATTCCGATCAAGAACGGACTTTTTAACAGCAGGGTGAAGCCGGCAAATGGGTTGCCACCGATGGTGTGTTTTTTACCGACTGTGCCACCGAGATCAGCATTGTGCAGTTCCGTTCCTTTCAGGCGCTCCAAATAGGCGATCAGGAAAATAACTGGCACCAGCATCAGTGCAGCGATCACCATTATCACATCGTTGCTGACGAATGCGGCTAGCACAGTGGCGAGTGCTGGACCAACCAAACCACCAACGCTGGCACCGGTGGCGATAAAGCCAAATAAGCGTTTAGCCTGTTCCTTGTTGAACAGATCCGCCATGAAGCTCCAGAACACCGAGATATGGAACAGTGCAAACAGGCTGACCCAGACATAGTAGGCTTTGTGAACCAGTTCAGTGTCCGCGAAACTACCATTACCAAATGCAAATGCTACGAAGCTCAACGCGAAAAAGCCATAGACGCTGGGCACCACCACTTTGAGTCGAGCGACTGACAGCGCCGCGCTGTAGATGAAGTTCACTGCCAAAGTAATAAAGAAGTTGATGGTCCACAGCCAGCTAACTTCTGCATCGGTCCAGTCGCTGGCCATTGAGTCCCGTATAGGCTTGAGGATGTTGTACGACGTCATCAGCAGAAACACGAAGGCAAATGAAGCAAACGTGGCCTTCAATTCGTTGGGTTCGATCTTGGATAGCGACTGCATCAGGGAGGCAAGTGGGCCGCTTTTTTCTGAGCTTGACTGGGTGGTCATGGGTGTTGCATCTCGGAGCAGGTGAACGACTATTGTTATCTAAGACTCCGCACAGTGTAGCCTTTGAGTATATGGTTCGTCACCTCAGCCTGACAACTCTTTTCAGTTGTGCAGGATGAGGGTTAACTACGGTCTGATTCGCTTGCACGCAATAGTTCATATCTCCGACCTAGTGCAACGGCAACCACCCCCCAAAGACCGGACCACAGCAGGCCCAGACCAATGGTGCCCGTCATGCCGAAACCGAGATACTTGAGACCCGCCTGCATCCACGCCGCCACCAGATCACCGAATCGATACACCACTGTGTCGATGACGCTTTTTGCTTTGTACCTGTTTTCCTGCGGTAAGACCGTAAAGCACATTTCTCGACTCGGCCGCGCAATGGCATATTGCGAGACGCGTCGTACCACCTGCACCGCCTGAATCATCAGCAGCGACGGTGACAGTGCGACGCCGACAAAAGCAATCACCATGAATATGGGGTTGAGTAGCAAGCCCCAGGTGACACCAAAGCGTTGTACAAACCGACCCAAGCCGAAGGTGAGGATCAGCGCCGAACAAATGTTGACTACCAGATCAATGTCGGCGATTGCCTGAGTGCGTCCGGTGATGTCGCTGAAAGTTTTGGCAATCAGGTCAGTTTGCAGAAAATAAGTGACAGTGGCAATCCAAGTCATCAGTAGCATGAAGGCAGCTTGATTTAGCATGTAAGTTGATTTGAACACGGTACTAAAGCCATCGAAGGGGTTGCCGCCCAGACCATGATCCAGCGTTGATGGCTGCACTGCGTCACCATGCGCACGCAGCCACTCTTTTTCACGCATCAGCAGGTGAATAAAGATGATGACCAGCAGAAAACCCGCTGCTGCGATCAATAACAAGCCACCTAGCCCAACGGCGCTAACACACGCTCTAGTAATGATTGGCCCGAAAATCGCGCCAATACTGCCGCCTGCCGCGATCACCGCGAACAGTCTGGTGGCCTGCTGCGCCGAAAAAATATCCACCATCAAACTCCAGAACACTGACACCATGAATAGATTGGTGACACTGAACCAGACGTAGTAGCCGCCGGCTACCCAGCGGTTGTCTGGCATGACTGTAAGCAGAAGATAAAATCCCAACACATTTAATAGCCAGAACCAGAATACGCCAGGCAAAAAGCGCGTGAGTTTTATGCGTGAGGCCAAGCCTCCGAAAATGGGTGCGGCTATCAACGTGCCAAAAAAAGTGAGCGTGAACAGATTCTGCAGCTGCCCCACGCCGAAGATTGTAGCCATAGTATCGCGCACCGGCCTCAGTATGTAATAGCTACCCAGCAGCACAAAGTTGCACAGGAACGCCAATACTACGGCCTTGAGTTCATGTGCTTCTACTTGTGCGAATTTATGTGCGAATTTAGTAAAACGTACGGTGGTAATCATTTCGTCAGAATACTGCTGTTCATGGTTAGTGAAATAATTTTCCCAATTCGAGACTCAATCTCATTGCGCAGTTAAGCACACCGCCAGCCTGCGCGATATTTGGCTAAGCCGTGCCGGTCTGAACCATCATCAATTAACGCACATACAGGCACGGTCTAATTTGCAAAGCTGTTTCGATAACGTCAAACCAATGCGCTGGTTTGATGTTATCAACGCGCAGGATTTCGTTGACGATGCCACCATCATTGGTGAGCAGGATCAAGCCTTCTGACTCCTTATCGAGACGGCCAATTTGAAAAATTCGTTCAGTGTGACCTACCAACTCAACAATGTTGTCCTTGATATGTGGCTCGCCAATGCAAGTGGCTTAGCTGGACTGGAATACGTAGCAACGGACGTGATGGTTAGAAGTGCTTCAACGAAGTTTTGGCGATGGCGGTGACAATTTTCGATATAGGCCGCCGATTAGCAGACTCACTATGCTCGTCACTAACTCAAGCAGCAATGCACTAATGACTCCCACTAGCAAACCTACCATGATCGCCGAGTGATTTAATATCACCGCATAAGTATAACTCGCCAGCACTTCCTGTTTTATATCAACAATTGGATTGAACAACGTCTGCACATATGGACTGTAGATGTTTGCGTTAAACATCTGGTACGCCTGACGCAGCTGCTCATGACGTTGAAACAGCGCATCAATACTCAATCCACCTTCATTGACAACAGGATCCGGATTCTTTCGATAGTATTCGATCAGTTTTTCAATGCTACCGGCAAAGAACTTGTCTGCATCATCTTGAAACTCTGCCACGCTTAGTTGTGACTCCAAGTAGTGTGCCTGCAATGACTTGCCGTACTGATCAACCAAACTGGGCAGCTGCACACCAACCAACACGCCGCCGACAAAGCAGATCAAACGCAGATATTCAAGCAGTTTGTTCATCATTCCTGCCGCATTCGCTCCTGTATCAGGCTCGCCACCACAGCCTGATCGGCCAGCGTGGAGATATCACCCAGTTGCTCATGTTCATTAGCGGCAATCTTGCGCAGGATACGACGCATGATTTTTCCAGAGCGGGTTTTTGGCAGATTCGGCGCCCATTGAATGAAATCCGGCGTGGCTATGGGGCCAATTTCCTTGCGCACCCAATCACGTAACTCATTGCGTAAAGCATCACTGGGCGTGGCATCAACAATCAACGTGACATACACATAGATGCCCTGCCCTTTGATGTCATGTGGACAGCCTACCACCGCTGCCTCCGCAACTTTGGGATGCGCAACCAATGCGCTTTCCACTTCGGCAGTTCCAAGTCGATGTCCAGCGACATTGAGCACGTCATCCACCCGGCCAGTAATCCAGTAATAACCGTCTGCATCACGACGCGCACCATCGCCACTGAAGTAGGTGCCGGGAAAGGTCGTGAAGTAAGTGTCAATAAAACGTTGATGATCACCGTAGACGGTACGCATCTGACCGGGCCAGCTATCCAGTATCACTAAATTACCTTCGCATACGCCTGTCTGAAGCTTGCCTTCGCCATCAACAAGCGCCGGTTCAATACCAAAGAACGGCAGCGTTGCGGAACCAGGCTTCAAGTCTGTCGCACCAGGTAACGGCGTAATCAAAATTCCGCCAGTTTCAGTTTGCCACCATGTATCAACTATGGGGCAACGACCAGCACCGACAACGCGGTGATACCACTCCCATGCTTCCGGATTGATGGGCTCGCCTACTGAACCGAGCACACGTAATGAGCTGCGTGATGCTTTCTTTACCGGCGCATCACCTTCGCGCATCAGCGCACGGATCGCGGTCGGTGCAGTGTAAAATAACGTAACCTTATGCTTATCAACCACCTGCCACAAGCGGCTACTATCTGGATAATTGGGCACGCCTTCAAACATCAATGTCGTCGTACCATTAGCCAGTGGCCCATACAATACGTAACTATGCCCCGTCACCCACCCACAATCGGCAGTACACCAATAGACGTCATGCTCACGCACATCAAATACCGCTTCATGCGTTAGTGATGCATAAACCAGATACCCACCCGTCGTATGTAACACGCCCTTGGGCTTACCGGTGGAACCGGAGGTATACAAGACAAATAGAGGATCCTCAGCATCCATAATTTCCGGCACGCAGCTTTTAATCTGCTTATCGACCAACTCCGCATACCATTTATCCCGCGCGTACATTGCCACTGGCGTACCAGTACGCTTGACGACTAATACATGCTTAACACAGTCGGTACCCGATATCGATAATGCCGCATCGACATTGGTTTTGAGCGGGGTTTTTTTGCCGCCACGCACGCCTTCATCAGCCGTGATCACTACACTAGAGTCGCAATCGGCTATGCGCCCTGCTAGTGAGTCTGGTGAAAAACCACCAAATACCACCGAATGTATCGCACCAATCCGTGTACAGGCCAGCATGCTGATGGCGATCTCTGGGATCATTGGCAAGTAGATGGTGACGCGATCACCTTTGCATACACCCAGTTCACGCAATGCATTGGCACACTGGCATACCCGCTCATACAGCTCGCGATAACTGATGTGTCGTGACTGGGTTGGGTCGTCACCTTCCCAGATGATGGCGGTTTTGTGATCACGCGTACCAAGATGACGGTCGATACAATTGCTGCTGACATTCAATTGACCATCGTAATACCAACGTATTCGCAGAGCGTCAGCGCGAAAGCTGACGTCCTTAACCTGCGTGTAAGGTGTGACCCAAGCCAGTCGTTGCCCGGCGTGGTGCCAGAATGATTCTGGGTCGCTGGTAGATTCTGCATACTGCTGCAGATATTGATTGCGTGTAATGCGCGCCTTGCTGGCCAACTCAGCAGTAACTGGATACAACTTTTGACTCATGGGCTATCTCGTGTTCTTGTTAGATAAAGAAAGTGTAGCGTCAATCAAGTCCATGTAATCAGCAGCAACCTATTTGTCTTTCACAGATTGGGGAGGGAGCAAGCATTCTTGACAATATTTCAGGGCATTCCTTTCAAACTAAATAGCGTTTCTCTGATTACGAGCTTTAGTGACTGAGCACCTTGCGCAACTGCTCTGCATGCCGCTTTAGCACCTCTTTGTCTGCCATACCACGACCATGAACCTGCAAGACTTTACCTGCATAACGCGGTATTACATGAAAATGGATATGCGGCACAGTCTGCCCGGCAACTTCACCGTTGAATTGCATTAACGTCAGACCATCGGCGTTGAAAGCCTGCCTGGCGGCTTGTGCCACCTGCTGCGTAACGACGATTAACAACTGCAACTGGTCGGCACTCAGTTCAAATATATTTTCTGCTGCCACTTTTGGCACTACCAAAGTGTGCCCGTCTGACTGCGGCATGACATCCATGAAAGCTAGCGTAGATTCGTCCTCATAAACTTTGTGAGCCGGGATTTCTCCGCGCAGAATTTTCGCAAAAATATTGTCATGGTCATAAGCCATTTACAGCTCCTTGATTGATCCAGTTAACTGCGCAACAGTGTGCGTTGCTGCCGCCAGTATTGAAACCGCTCAAATTCCCGCTTTACCTAACGTATCTACCAGATTACGCAAGGCAGCACTCAGCGATGGATGGTCTACATCGAATTGCGCAGCCAATGATTCTACGGCTTCGGCAGGTGAATTTCGCTGCGGGATTTCGCTATCCAACAAGCGATTAATGTCAGCCAGCACGATCAACAGTTGCTCGCGTGTTGCTGGCTCTACTTGCGGCAGGCTGGTCAATTTTTCATGTAAGTCATGCAACTGCTGATCGATAGGATGCGACATGGTGGGATCTCTGTTAATAGATGAGCAGATTGTCGCCGGTAATCATCTTACGTGCAGCAGAAATTTGTCATCGCCGCCCGCTACAGGAATTTATCTAATTACCCAAACGCACAACGCCTGGTTACTTGCCTTCTTGTAACGCCTTTATACGCTTCGAGGACAGTAGCTTCACATTGTATTTTTCACCTAGTACCAATAACGCTGCATCATCCAGCTTTTCCATCGACTGAATATGCATCGGCCACGTCCCGGACATTGATTGAGCCACGCCGATTTTGTCGAAGCCACCACCACAGATGCTGCCATTGTGGTCGGAATCGACAAATACAAGCGTTTCCGCAAATGGCAAATCGTTTACAGGTGCAAACAAGGTTACCAAGTAAGCGTCATTTTGAGACGGCCCCCACAGCACTAGCCGCTGTCGATCCAGCACCTGCCAGTTATGTGACTGGGTAGCAAACATACATTCTCGGGTCGATTTCTCTGGCGTGACCTCTTCGGCCTGTGCGCCAACAGCAAACAAGCTGGTTATAATCACCAGCGCACTCGTTACTTTGGTATTCATAACCCACCTCATTTTGGAAGTTTTGAGCAAAACAAAACGCCATCTATTTAGACGCAGGATCATTGATTAGTTGCACAGATCCTGAATCTTTGTGATGGTTCAGGCAAGTCGCTTGAGCCATCACTCAAGTACCGCGTGGCTTGGCCCGCGCTGTAGCGACGGCTTGCAACGGGTCATCCGGCCAGTAGTGTTTTGGGTAGCGGCCCTTCAGATCTTTTTTTACATCGTGATAACCATTCGACCAGAAACTGGCCAAATCCTGAGTAATTTGTACCGGCCTACGTGCGGGCGACAGCAACTCCATTAGCACCGGCACAGTGCCACCGCCAATTCTGGGTGTGGTGCTCATGCCCAACACTTCCTGCAAGCGTACTGACAAAGTTGGCGTGCCACTGGTGTAATCCAGCGCGATGCGTGCGCCGCTGGGTACTTGCAAATGAGTGGGGGCGATGTCGTTCAAGCGCTGCTGCTGATTCCAGTCGAGCAGCGACAACACTATGGCGTGCATATCGAGCTGACTAAACTGTCCGCGTCGGGTAATACCGGTTAACCACGGTGCAAGCCAATTTTCCAGTTGTGACAACAAGTGAGCGTCACTCATATCCGGCCACACCGGTGAACCACACCGATCATGCTGGTGTGCAAACTGAATCCGGGTGCGCAATTCAAACGCTGCACCTGTCCACGGCAATGCCTGTAAACCAAGCGCACGAATACCCTGCAATAGCGCTGCAATAACCAAGCTGGCATCTGGCTTATCCAAACGTCGTGAGCTGATAACCAATGCACCCAACCGCTGTTCCTGCCTGGCGACTACCACGGCTTCACGTGCATCCCATTCAATGCGGGTTTGTTCCTGCAATAATTCTGCAAACTGTTGCTGTAGTTCGTCCGTCGCGATCGGTGCCGCCAGTTGAATGCGCGCCTCACGCTCACCCGCATCCAGTTGCGCAACCACCAAGTATTCAGCGTTGCTCAATGTTTGCGGATTGCTTAACACTGCACCACGACCATTGGTCAACAAGTAACGACCTGAGTCCGTACCACCGGCCTCACTGCGCTTCTGTGCGATGCGATCTGGATAGGCAAACGCCAGCAACCGACCGATATCGTGAATCTGCGCCGGTGAGTATTCACGTTGACCATTGACCTGCCGTAGCAATTGCTCGCTAGTACGCTGTACACGCTGTTTGGCAGCGTGATCAATATCGTGATTGGGAATGACAGCGCCATATAACGCCTCAACTCGACTGCGTAGATCCACATCGCGCTCCTTGCTGCGCACTTGAATACGCAACAGATCACGATCACTGAGCACCGCAGCGACGTCCGCACCCAGACTGCTCAAGCCAAAATCGCCTGCTTTCAGTAGCAAGTGTGCAAGGCGTGGATGCGCCGCCAGTTGCGCCATGGCCCGTCCATGTGTGGTGATCTTTCCCGGTACATCCAACGCTCCAAGCATGTGAAGTAGCTCACGCGCTTGCGCAAAGCTGGCGGCCGGTGGCGCATCCAGAAAACGCAACTGCTGTATGTCATCCGTACCCCAAGCAGCTAACTCCAATGCCAGCGGCGCGAGGTCGCTTTCCATTATTTCTGCTGGTGTATGCGCATTCAATGCGCTGTGTTCAGATTCCGACCACAAGCGATAACATGTACCGGACTGCGTACGACCCGCGCGGCCTTGGCGCTGTTCAGCTGAGGCGCGCGATATACGTAATGTTTCCAAGCGATTCAAACCAGTGGCTGGGTCAAACCGTGCACGACGTTCCAACCCGCTATCAATCACAATACGCACCCCGTCGATGGTCAACGAGGTTTCGGCAATGTTGGTGGCTAAGACAATCTTGCGGATACCAACTTGGCTGGCTTGAATCGCCTTGTCTTGTTCGGCAACAGGCAATTCTCCATATAAAAGCAGCACGCGCGTGTTCTGTGACAACCCTGCCGATTGCAACAAGGTTTGCACACGACGAATTTCACCTTGTCCAGGCAGAAAGACCAACACATCGCCGGGCTCCTCGCTCACGGCATGAATGATCACTTGTGTTACGTCACGCGCAATATCGTCGTTATGCCACAGCTTGCGCTGCGTGACTTGCATACTGCGATACTGCGTACTGACCGGAAACGCCTGTCCCGCTGAGGTAACAATCGGTGCATTACCTAACAAACGCGCAACTGCCTCACCATCCAGCGTCGCCGACATCACCAACAACTTCAACTGTTCACGCAGTGTCGCCTGTACTTCGAGACATAGCGCCAATCCCAGATCTGCTTGCAAGCTTCGCTCATGGAATTCATCGAATATGACTATGCTGAATTCTTTCAACTCCGCATCGGTTTGCAGCATGCGGGTGAGAATGCCTTCGGTGACTACCTCAATACGAGTACGCGCACTAACTTTGGTATCCAGCCGGGTGCGATACCCCACAGTCTGGCCAACCGCCTCACCCAACGTCCCCGCCATGCGTGTGGCGACACTACGTGTCGCCAAGCGTCTTGGCTCCAGCATCAGTATCTTGCCGGTGACTAGCTGTGCCGCCAGCAATGCCAACGGTACACCAGTGGATTTACCGGCACCCGGCGGGGCCTGCAACACCACATTAGTGTGTTGCTGCATCGCTGCGAGCAATTCCGGCAGAGCGGCATTGATGGGTAACTGATTTAACAAAGTAGTAATTTCAGTTGTTGAGTCGTAACAATAGGTAACGGTGGATACTAACCGAAGCAAGAAGCACCAGTTAAGCATCCAGCAATGCGTCACTTTCTAAACCATCATAGATTCCACATTACAAGTATCGCTTAGTAATTGACCCGCCAATTACTAAGCGGCACACTTTGCCGCCCGATCTCTGTAAAATAACGACCGTATAAACTTTTTTAATGGGGAAAAATCTTGAGTATCAAAGTTTTATTCGGTTTGTAATCAGGAATAAATCAGTGCCCCAACGAGACATCACTCTACGATTTTTGGCCGAACCACTAGATGTTAATTTCGGCGGCAAGGTGCATGGCGGCGCGGTCATGAAATGGATCGATCTGGCCGCCTATGCCTGCGCTGCTGGTTGGAGTGGTCGCTACTGCGTGACCGCTTATGCGGGTGGTATTCGTTTTGTCTCGCCCATTCATGTGGGCAATCTGGTGGAAGTGGATGCCAAAGTCATCTACACCGGCAACAGCTCCATGCACATAGCCCTTCATGTGCATGCGTGTGATCCAAAATCATTAAGCCGACGACTGACCACTCATTGCATCGTCATCATGGTTGCAGTGGATGAATCCGGCCATGCGATTCAAGTGCCACCCTGGATACCACAGACGGAAGAAGACAAACTGCATCACGCGAAGGCCATCAAGCTAATGGGCATGCGTAAGCTGATTGGCGAAGAAATGCAGTTTCTATCAGCTCACAACGACGTTGATACGAAACGGAACGCTTAAGTTGCTCACTCTAGTTGAGCAAACATTTGCTTACAGCGCTCTCGCGTTAAAGGTATCGCACTGATCCACGTCGCCGGTCTCAATGCCACGCATGAACCAACGCACACGCTGCTCAGATGAACCATGCGTAAATGAATCCGGCACCACTTGACCAGTGGCCTGCTTTTGTAAGCGATCATCGCCGATGGCGTTGGCGGCAGTCATCGCCGCTTCCACATCACCTGCTTCGAGCAGATGGCGACTTTGATCCGCGTGATAGGCCCATACTCCGGCATAACAATCGGCCTGCAACTCCAACCGTACTGACATGGCATTACCTTGCGTCTCGCTGAGTCGTTGCCGTGCCTGCTGCACTTGTGCAGAGGTACCAAGCAAATCCTGCACATGATGACCAACTTCGTGAGCGACCACATACGCCTGCGCAAACTCACCGGGCGCACCGAAGCGTTGTTTCAATTCATCATAGAAAGACAGGTCGATATATACCTTCTGGTCAGCCGGGCAGTAGAACGGTCCCATCGCCGATTGCGCCGTGCCGCAAGCGGAAGTATCTGTACCACTGAACAACACCAAGGTCGGCTTCACGTATTGTTGGCCTGCGCTTGCAAAAATCTGCGTCCACACATCTTCGGTACTAGCGAGCACCACTCTGGTAAGACCGCTGCTTTCCGCCTCAGCAGTGCTTTCTTGATAAGGGCCGCTGCTCTCTTGAACAGTAGTCTCGCCACCAGTCAAGGATTGCAGCAATAGAGTAGGATCTTTGGTGAAGTACAAGGCCAGCAAGCCCAGCACGATTGCCCCCACACCACCAACCCCAGTGCCGCGAGAAACTCGCCTGCCGCGCCGATCTTCAACATTGCTGCTTTGTCGTTCACCACGCCAGCGCATGAGAGCACCTCAATCCATATTAGTTAGTATCGTGTCGAATAAAGCGATCGACCGCTGCCTGCCACTGCTTAGGCTTAGCCTGAAAACGCCAGAGCAGCCACCCGCTGCTACTTCAAATACTTCTTGCCCACTCGCAGATACGCTTCCCGAAACGGAATGCTTTCGCTCTTCACTAATTCATAAGCCTCAGCAGCGGCATTGATGGAAGCATCCATGTGTATATTTTCTTTACGGAACTTCACTTCGGCTAATGCGGGAGCCAGGATATCCAGCGTTTCATTACACAAATCAATGCCGCGAAACAGTGGCACCTTGATCAGCTGCAAGTCGCGCTGATAGCCAGAAGGTAGCTTGGCAACAATGCCCAGCACCTCAAACAAAGCAGCTTGTGCAGCGGCAGAACGACCACGGATTAACTCAAACACATCGGGATTGCGCTTCTGCGGCATGATGGAGGAGCCAGTAGTAAACGCATCGGGTAGTGATACAAAAGCAAACTCCTGTGTATAGAACAGACACAGATCGGAGGACAGTCGCGCCACATCCTGCATCACCATGGTGATTTCAAACAACAACTGCGCTTCGGCTTTGCCACGCGACAGCTGCACCGCCGTTACCGGCTCATGGACTTCATTGAAGCCTAGCGCTTGCGCGGTTGCCTCGCGATCCAATGGCAGATTTGGCGTGCCATAGCCAGCCGCAGAACCCAATGGGTTTTTACCAAGGCGACGCTGTACATGCAACAAGCCCACGGCGTCGTCACGTAACTCAGCGGCAAACCCACCTGCCCACAATTTGACCGAGCTGGGCATGGCCTGCTGCATATGCGTATAGCCGGGCAAGATTGTGTCCACTTCGCGCTCACCCAATGCAGTAAGTGCGTCAGCGACTTGCAATACACCTTTACCTAGCTCAGCAGTAGCATCCCGCAGGAAAAGTCGCAAAGCCGTGAGCACTTGATCGTTACGTGAACGACCGAGGTGTACGCGTGCACCGGCTTGACCAATACGCTGTGTTAGCAATGTCTCTAATGCCGTCTGACCGTCTTCATGTTCGAGAGTGACCTGCCAGTCACCACGTGCATGCTCAACGCCAATGGCGGCAAGACCATCACGAATCAACTTTAAATCGTCGGTAGTGAGCAACCCTTGAGCCGCGAGCATCTCGGCATGCGCAATGGATGCACGTACATCGTAGGCGACCAAGCGATTATCCAGGGCGTGATCATCACCGGCGGTGTACTGCAACACACGTGAGTCGAGTGGTGCGCCTTTATCCCAGAGTCTAGCCATGATACGCACCGTGCAGAAGGGCTCTATGCTGTGAGCTATAGGCTGTAGCCAGAAATGCAAACATGCTTATTCCAGCATCTTCCGACCTGCGCTCTGTGATCCGCAGCCAAGGACACATATTCATTGTCCCTGCTCTGCCGCACTCAATCCCTTGATGTCTTCCACAATCAAGGTGCCAGTGCCTTCGTTAGTAAACACTTCAATGAGTACGCTGTCTTCAGTCTTATATGAGATGCAATGTACGCGTCGCACCCCACCACGAATCGCGGCTTCAATGGCGCTGGCTTTAGGTAACATACCGTCTTTCAAACTATCTTGATCTTTCAGCCGTTTCAGTCCAGCCAAATCGGTATACGACACCAGCGAGTGAGGATCTTCCAGCGATTCCATAATGCCTGGCGCGCCAGTGACCAGCATCAGCTTCTCCGCATTCAACGCTGCCCCTAGTGCCGCCGCAACCGTGTCGGCATTGATATTAAGCAGCAGGCCCTTGTCATCACAGGATACCGGGCTGACTACTGGCATCAGCCCATCATCCAATAGCTGCTGGAGAACCTTGGCATTTACCAGATCAATATCACCAACAAAGCCGTAATCAATCGTTTCACCATCCACCACCACTGGTGGCCGCTTATGCGCCTTGATCAAGCCAGCATCAACACCACTGACACCCACGGCATTAATTGATAGCTCACGACAAATACCCAGTATCTGCGTATTGACCATGCCATTGAGCACCATGCTGGTGACTTCCATTGACTTGGCATCAGTCACACGCCGACCGGCAACCATGCGCGGCTCGATACCCATGGATTGCTGCACGCCAGTGAGCTGTTCACCACCACCGTGTACGATTACAACGCGAATGCCCACCTGGTGCAGGATGGCAACCTGCTCCATCAAAGCGCGCGTAGCAGTGGGATTACCAAACACACCGCCACTGGCTTTGATGATGAACACCTTGCCTTTGTAGATGCGAATATAAGGCGCGGCACTTTTCAGGGCGCGAATGGTGATTAGCGGATCAGTGCGATTGGTCATGGTAATTACATCTATAGTGATCTGAAAGAGTTGACTGGAAGGCTGTGGACTGATGACTGTGGGTTGGACTCCAAACCTATAGCCTACAGCCAATAACCTGCGACCTTATTTATTGCGAAGTAATCTGTGCAACACCGCCATCTGTACAACCATACGGTTGAATGCTTCACGTAACACAACGCTGCGTGGACCATCCAGCACCTCATCATCAACAGCCACGTTACGGCGCACGGGCAGACAGTGCATCAAGTGACAATCGGGCGCGGTATGTTTGAACCAACTGTCTTTTACGCACCAGTCAACCAGATCTTCACGTAGACGACCTTCCGCCTCCGCATCGCCATAATGCTGTGGCGAACCCCACTCTTTGGCGTAGACCACTTGCGCGTCTTTAAGGGCTGCGTTGCGATCCGTGGTTTCAGTAACATTGCCACCGGAGGCTTTCGCCGCAGCATGCGCCTTATCCATAATGGCATCCGGTAATGCATAGCCGTCGGGCCGTAGTACCACCACATCCATACCCCGCATCGCCGCCATTTGTACCGTAGCAGAAGGTACTGCCAGCGGCAGCGCTCGTGGATGGTTTACCCACGACATAACAAACTTGCCGCGCTCCGGCACATTCAATTCATCCATGGTGTACCAATCTGCCAATGCCTGACAGGGATGATTCACCGCAGACTCCAGATTGATAAGTGGCTTGTCGCATAGATCGGCAATCATCTTGAAGCCGGTTTCATTGACATCAGCCTGCAGGTTTTTTCCCTCGGCAAACATACGCACACCCAGCGCATCACAGTAGGAAGCCATCACTGGCACTGCTTCTTTAATATGCTCGGCGGCAGCGCCATTCATTACTGCACCATTACGTGTTTCCAGTTGCCAAGTACCTTGTCCTGGTGTAATGACAAACACCGAACCACCCAGACGCATCATGCCGCTTTGAAACGACGCTAACGTGCGCAATGAAGGGTTCATGAACAACAGGCCCAGCACCTTGCCAGCCAGCGCATGAGGATCGGGATTACGTTGCAAACGCGAGGCGAGACCTAGCAGGTCTTTCACTTCATCGCGCTCAAAATCAGCCAAGTCTAAAAATCTTTGCATGATGATCCATTAAAACAATTTTCGTTCTTGCTTCTCTTTCTCATAATCGAAAGAGAACGCCCAGCTTTAATACTTTTGTAGATAACTAACCTATATCTAGCAACGCCGCACGCAGCGCATCCACATGCTGCGACTCCAACACATAAGGCGCAAGGATACGCACTACGTTAGGATCAGCGCTGGTGCCAGTTAGAATGTCACGCTGCAGTAACTCCGCCTGAATCTCTTTGGCGGGCCGCTTGGTACGCAAACCTAATAACAATCCTGCGCCTTGAATGGCAATCACTGAACCGACAATACATTTTTCACGAATTTCAGCAGAACGCTCACGCACATTTTTCAGCAGGCCTTCGTCGTTAATGATGTCAATTACTGCTTCCACCATCGCGCAGGCCATTGGGCCACCGCCGAAAGTAGTACCCATGTCATCCATTTTCAAATTGCAGGCAACGTGATCAGCCATCAGTACTGCTGAGACCGGGAAGCCTGCACCCAGCGCTTTGGCGGTGGTAATAATGTCGGGAGTCACGCCATAGTAGTTCGCCGCGAACGGCTGCCCGGTACGACCCACGCCACATTGCACTTCATCAAAAATGAGAATAGTGCCGGTTTCCGAACAACGATGGCGAATAGCCTCCAAAAATTCTTTAGGCAAGTCGTAAGCACCAGCCACGCCTTGAATCGGCTCGACAATGACTGCCGCAGTTTGATCAGTAATGACATCATTCACTGCAGGCACATTACCACGCGGCAAAAACCGCGCCTCAAAGGGCGCTTGCGGGAAGCCGTACCATTTTTTCATTGCGCCCCAAGTAACCGCACCTGCTGCCGCCGTGCGACCATGAAAGCTGCCTTCGATGGCAACCACTTCACGCGCTTCGGTAATTTTTAACGCCAGCTTTAGCGCATTTTCATTAGCCTCCGCACCGGAGTTAACGAAAAACACGGTATCCAGTCCCAAGCCACAAAAATTTGCCAACTTGGTCGCTGCCCGCACCCGCACATCCAATGGCACAGCATTACTCTGGAAGGCCAATGCCTGCGCTTGCTTGGTCAATGCTTCAACCCAACGTGGATGACCATAGCCCACGGCAGCCACGGCATGACCACCGTAAAGATCCAATACCTTCCGGCCATCGGGGGTATGCAGATACACACCATTGGCATCGGTTACTTGTAATGGAAATTGTGCATACACGTGAGCCAAATGATCTGATTCATCGGCTATGACAGGCCGCAGTGGCACAACATTTTGCGTACTCATGAAAACCTCAATAGCACTCAGGTCCAACCCGGCGCCGGTGTAGTCAAACCCAGTGATTCTTCAAAACCCAACAGCCGATTCAACCATTGCACGGCACCGCCAGCCGCGCCCTTGGTCAAATTATCAATGGCACACATCACTGCCACCGTCTTGCCATCGGCTACAGCACTAAGATGCGCATAGTTACTAGTGGTCACTTCTTTTATGCGTGGCATGGCCGCGCTCACGCGCACGAAGGGTGAATGCTGATAAAAATCCTGCAACGCAGTTATAAGCTCGGCTGTCTTGATCGGCCGCAGCGCGGTGGCTTGAATGGTGGCGTGAATGCCGCGTGCAAACGGGCCAGAATGCGGCACAAAACAAAATTCAGCATGAACACCCGATGCTGCCAACGCCAGCTCGGTCACTTCTGGTGCGTGCCGATGCCCAAGCGGATTGTAGGCATACAGATCACTGTGTCGTTGCGGGTGATGTGTGCCCGGCGTCGGGCTGCGCCCCGCACCGGTGCTGCCTGTGATGGCAGAAACAAACAGGCGCGGCTCAACAATGCCCAACTTCAACAGCGGCACACTACCCAACAGTATTGAAGTCGCAAAGCAACCCGGATGCGCAATATGTGGTGTCGGCGACCTCGCCAAATGTTCCGGTACAGCGCAGGTAAATTGCTTGATGCGTTGCGGTGCGCCATGCGCATGTTTGTATACAGCCTCATACGCAGCGGCAGTGGAGTAACGATAGTCTGCGGATATATCTACTACCACAGGCTTGGTGCCGGCTGCTTCAGCAGCAGTGAGCAGCCCATCAAGCAAAGCATGTGATACGCCATGCGGTGCAGCCGCCAGCACCGCTGATTTTGGTAGCGTAGTAATCAACTGCGTAACCTGCTCCAGGCTTGAGTAAGTTAACTGTGGATAAGCGGCCGCCAGATGCGGAAATGATTTGCCCACCAGCTCACCCGGCTGACTGTCGGACAGAATCGCGGCCAGCTCCAGACCAGAGTGTCCGGCGATCAGACGCAACAGCTCGCCTGCCACATAGCCGGTGCCACCAAGAACGATAGTTGGAACTCTAGTGATCATGTAATGCGTTACTTCCTATTCATCATAAGAACAGTTCGAGAGTCACACCCACTTTATTGCAACTGCTCGACATTCGCCTTGGCCAACACGTGTGCTGGCAACTTCAAACTGTCGATAACGCAATCAGCTAATGCCGCACCATCGGTCAAGGCATTAAAGGCAGGCACATTCATTTGATCACGAATGATATTCACGCCCACCGCATTATCCGTTGACGGGCCTGTGACTACACTCGGCTCGATGCCGAATTTTTCGCGCAATAGCTTCACCCCGCCCCACGCAGCAACGGGATCGTTGGCGGACAACACCACTGAAGTCAGTGCCGCACGGATATCGGGTGCCAGCAAAATGGCCTCCACGCCGTAGGCGCCCAGCAGGCCATCACCCAATTCAAACACGATGACATCAGGCTCGCCTTGCGACATTTCGGTTAGCAATGTGCGCGTAATAGCCGGGCCAGTCTTTGCAGTAGTGGTAACCACGCCATAATCGGTAAAGATCGCGCTACGTTTTGCACCTGCATCTTCCATGGCGAGAATATCTCGTCGCAACGAAACACCGGTTGCCTTGAAAGCATGCACATTCAAACCCCGATGACGCATCCGCGCCACGATTACGCACGCAGCAGCGGTTTTTCCCGCCTCCATACACGTACCTGCGAGCGCTACCACGGGAACATTGCGTGCATTGAGCACGGCATTGAAATCCAGTGGCTTGTAACCAATCCTGGCAGGCACGCCAATGCGTTCGCCCAAGTAAGGAAACTGCAGCACCACACCCAGCACACGACAATCGAAGGGTTTCCCCCGGTCAGGATTAGCTGAATCACAAATACCCAGCACGCCACCGATGTTGAGCATCTGAATGATGTCACCTTCCTTAACTGATTCGGGCAAGTGACCTGAATAACCAAACAACGCCTGACGATGACCGAGCGCACCGACAACGATATCGCCACGCGCCACCTTTGCCATACGACCACTGGTTAGCTCCAGAGAGTTGTAGGAGGACTTATTGGTAAGAATCTCCACCACCAGCGCCACCCCCTCTTCACAGGGCAAATTCTGAGTTTCAATGCGCAGTTCACGACCCAGGTTAAGCGCCTGAGTGATGGAACCGATCTTGTCTACAACAATTGTTTTCATCGTCTTACCTTGATTCCTCCCTACCCCAATGGCGAGGGAGGAAGCCTAAATGGAGGAGTTAAGTTATTTGCCTGCGCGCTGCCAGAACGAACCAGTGAGGGATAACATCTTCGAAAACCCCAGTGCGTCCGCTGGTGTCCACTCGCCCGCCGCTTCGCCATACACGCCTTTAGACGCCGCCATGATCGAGTACTTTGACATCACGCCTTCAATGAAGGCCATGCCCGGGCGATACATCACTTTCACTTCACCGCTGACTCGTTGTTGCGAAGACACTAACAACGCCTCGATATCGCGACACACAGGATCAAGATGCTGACCTTCATGCACCAGATCACCATAGGGTGCCGCAACACTATCTTTGATACGCACCTGTCTGCCAGTTAACACCAGCTTTTCCAACTCACGATGTGCATTAAGCAATACCTCCGCAGCCGGCGCTTCAAAGGCAACGCGGCCCTTGGTGCCAATGATGGTATCGCCGACATGAAGGCCGCGACCGATGCCGAACTTGGCACCGATAACTTCGAGCTTTTCAATCACACTAACCGCACTCAGGGTTACGCCGTCGACATTGCACGGGACGCCGCATTCGAACCCAATGGTGTGCACTTCAGGCGACTGCGGCTGGGTGAACGCATGTTTTGACAAAACCCATGCATCATCAGGAATCGTGTCACTGGAAGTGAGCGTTTCCTTACCACCAATGGTCACACCCCACAGGCCGCGATTCACTGAATACGCCGCGCCATACGGAGGCAATGGCAATTGCTTGTCTTGTAGATACTTTAATTGCTCAGGTCGCTTGAAGGCGCGATCACGTACCGGCGCAAGAATGGTGAGTTCTGGTGCCAGCGTACGCAACGCCACTTCAAACCGTACCTGATCGTTACCCGCTGCAGTACAGCCATGCGCCACAATTTTGGTACCCAATTTTCGCGCCTGCTCTGCAATCAACTGCGCCTGCATGACGCGCTCCGCGCCTACGCATAGTGGATATAATTGACCACGACGCACATTGCCCATGATCAGATACTTTAATACTTGATCAAAATAAGTAGGCTTGGCCTCCACCAGAATCTGTCGTTCTGCACCATAAGTCTTGGCGCGCTGCTCCAGCACGGCAGCGGCTTCCGCATCAATACCGCCTGTATCGACAGTGACAGTAATGATGGGTCGGCCATAGTTTTCCTTCAGCCACGGCACCAGAAACGAGGTATCCAGACCACCGGAAAACGCTAGCAATATAGGCTCGGAGCCCGCAGGAATAGATTCAGTCATGATTTAAGTGTCTTAGCGGTTAAAAATAATGGTGGCGCTTATAGCTTGAAGATGTCACGCAAGCGTTTACCCAGCACTTGCTGGGCGCGTGCGTTATCAGTGGCAATAAAAATCGTGTCGTCACCGGAAATAGTGCCCACCACCTCCGACCATTCGGCAGCATCGATGGCTACCGTAACGCTTTGTGCACTGCCGGTGCGCGTCTTCACCACCGTCAGCGAACTGCCCGCAGTACGAATATCGGTGACAAACCCGCTGATCGCAGTGAATGGATCAGCACGACTGGTGGCATTATCGGGCACGATGTAATGATCGCCTGCCTTCGCCACCTGCAACTCACGCAAATCGCGACTGACGCTGGATTGCGTCGCGTCAAAACCGCGTTTTTTCAGCAGCTTCACCAGCTCGGCCTGCTTGTGCACCACCGACTCGCGGATGATCTTGACGATCGCCGCACGGCGTAAGGTGGATTGATGCAACTCGGCAGACATAGCGCTTGCGGCGACCTCCAGCAACAAAGCAAACAGACCAGCGGGTTAAGCCAACGCCAGTCTGCATAAAATTACGAATATGGTGCATAAATATGCACAGCTTGTCAAGCAAGCGCCAGAAGCACCGCATTACCGACGCAAGTCCACTCCGACCGATCAGTGAGCTTGGGTGCGCCCAATACCTTAATGTCCTGCCCTTTGTCAGCATGACAGGCAACACAGCCACTCTTATAAAGGACTGCACTCGCAGTGACGTTCGGCGTATTTGGATTGCCAGATAAAAGGCCGTTCGATACCGACCACTGCACCATTCACAATTTCCGGCGGCGCACCGAGTAGCCGCTCTCTGTGCACCTAGCTTGTAAACAAGACAGCCGTGTGCTCCAAACCAATATTGGTAGCCAACGAAAGTGTGCGGCATTTCGCGTTATTGATAAATTCCGATTGGAATACAGCAACGAACTGCATCACTGCCCGCACAAGCCGGTGATGGACAATTAGACTGCCCCTAGCGAATCATCTTTACCTCATGATGCATGCATGGACGCGGCAACCAATTAATTCAGCTGCAATGCAATACCGCCGCAACGACTACGACGTCACCAACACCATTCAGGTCAGCTCACCTGAAGCAGTGCGCCGCGCCGTGCGGGAGCTATACGCACAAACTTGGCCCTACTTCACTTTTGATTGTCTCGACACTGCGTTTAACGATTTCGAACGACTGTTTAACGGCAAGTATCCCGGCTATCATGGTTGCGATACGGCGTATCACGACATGCAGCACTCGCTTGATGGCACGCTGGCGGCAGCACGACTATGTGTCGCTCATGATCGCAGCCAGCCAATTAAACAACGTATCGGCCCGGAGCGCGCCATGCTATGCGTGGTTTGTGCGCTATTTCATGACTCTGGCTACATTCGCGAGATAGACAATCTTGCCAGCAATGGCGCTGAGTTGACCCAGAATCATGTGTCACGCGGTGCCGAATTCTTGGCGCGCTACCTGCGCGTAATTGATCTGGGTGAGTGGATACCGGTAGCCACACAAATTGTGCATTTCACCGGTTATGAGCTCAGCTTTGATCTGATTCAGGTGGACAACAACCTAGATCGCATTACGGGACACTTGCTAGGCACTGCCGACTTGATTGCACAAATGTCGGATCGCTGCTATCTGGAAAAATGCCGTGATCGGCTGTATCCTGAATTCGTCCTAGGAGGCATTGCGGTGCCCGAGGATGCCACCACTGGCAAGAGCGCCGTTAGATATAGCTCCGGCTTGGATCTGTTACGGGGCACACCGGCATTTGTCGGCAACATTCGCCGCTCACACCTAGATGGCGAATTCGGCAGTCTGTATCGCCACCTTGGTACACTATTCAATGGTCAGAATCCCTATATCGATGCCATCGATTCGCACCTAGGTTATCTGAATGAAATTCTGCGTACCGAGCATTGGCCTTTGCTGCGTCGTGACCCACCCTGCTTTGCTTGGGAAAAAAACCCGGTGCAAAACATTCGCTCACTGGCGTTGACTCGCTTAACCAATCTTTGGGCAAAACCCTAGGCGCACCTATACGGGTGAATCTACCGCCAGTAAGAAACGCGTGTAGATTTCCGGCAAGCGTGACAGCACAAGCTGTTTGCCCGCCATCTCACTTTGTTCCAGCACCCGCCGCAATACAGCCAGACTGAGCGACTCCAACGCCGACAACGACACCGGGGCATAACTGAAATGCCAGGGTTCGGGAATGACCCCGCCCCGGTCAGTACGGTAGGGACGAAAAAATCCAAACTTGATCGCATGCTGATTTAACCAGCCAGTCAGCCGGGCAAATACGCCGTCCGTCGCATACTCAGCGGGAATGAGCTGAACGGTATAGCCAGCAGGCACTGCCGCCGTATCGATCAGATCGAGATCAGATCCCCAGTGATGGCGACTGCCACCGGGAATAGCCGACCACGTGAGAATCGCCTCTAGCAACTGGTCAGGGCTTAATTCAGCATAATTCAACGCGAGGCCATCCCGCCCGTAAAGCGGGCGTTCACCACGCCATTTACGATTCCAAATCTGTAGTTGAGATGCAAAACTGCGGTAGGCCGAACACGGCTGCAAAGCGATTCCGTCCAAGCGAGCCGCATCCGCCATGGCCAGATACGAGCTAACCACCTCATAGTGAAGCGCGCAGTTCGGCTGCCCCAACTTAACAATGTGGCTGTCAGTCAGACCAGTAATTTCAAATTCGTTCATGCTGAATGTGGTTCAATAGCGTCGCTAGGCTGCACCGTACCGACGGTATCAAATCCGAACAAGGAAAATAAGGGTTTCACTACCTGCCCTAACTCCAAGCATATCAGTATGATGCAGCAAGATAGTGGCGATGTAGCAACTCACCCACATGGGTAGTTGTGACAATCCGCCTGAGTTGAACAGTGAACAAATACAAACAATCTGCAAAAGCACTATTTGTTATAGGCCTGCTAGGCACAGGCCTGCTGGCTTTGCTGTTGGTATTTTCCCTGTGGCAAAAGGCTGATCTCTGGCTACTGATCCTTGGTCTGGTTGGTTGTGTACTGGCATCGCTGGCAGCGGTGTTGACGTGGCGTGTCACTCGCTCACTTGACAAGCCTATACACAAGCTCATTGAAAGCGCCGAACGGATTGGCAACGGTAACTACACGCAACCACTGGAAATGAGCCCCGATAACGACCTGGCTCCACTCGAACAGGCGTTAGAGCAGATGCGACAGAAGTTGCGTCAGTCATCCATCAACAGCAAGTACTTGACCTCTGTATTGGACAGCATGAACGATGCAGTGCTGGTCACTTCCCAGAAAGACAGGATCACGCGTGTAAATGCCGCCGCCGAACGGCTGTTGGGCTTTAGTAGCGAGCAACTTCTCGGCAAGGTACTACGTGACTTACTGGTTCAGACTCAGCATGCCGATACCGAATCACCCGATGCGACGCTGGAAGACCTGCAAGAAGCAGTGGTGCGTACGGCCAGTGGCCAGACTATTCCGGTATCCATGTCCAGCTCGTCACTGGCCACCGCCAGTGCCGAATTTCAGGGCACCATTTTCGTGATGCGGGACATCACTGAGCGCAAGCGCGCAGAACGTCGCATTCGGTATTTGGCTCGATTCGATTCACTGACCAAGTTACCCAATCGCATGCAGTTCCAACACCTGTTACAACAGGCCATTGCCCGCGCCCGTCGTGCCGAGCGCATAGTCGCCCTGCTGTACTTGGATCTGGATCGATATAAAGAAATTAATGACACTTTTGGCCATGAAGCGGGTGACCGCGCGCTAGAAATATTGAGCGAGCGCCTCACCCGTGCGCTACCCAAGGAAGCCGTGCTGGGCAGGCTGGCCGGTGACGAATTTGCCGTATTCATTGAAGGCATCGATCCACAGAACGATGAACGCGAGCAAACTGCCAGTCTGGCCCGGATAGTACTGGCCGAAATTAGTAATGCCTTTTATGTACAACATCATGAGCTGTTCCTGACCGCCAGCATCGGCATCGCCTTCTGTCCACGCGATGCTGAGAACGTCATCGACCTGATCCGCCACGCCGATGCCGCCATGTACTACTCCAAGCAAAATTCAGGTAACAATTTTGCCTTCTATTCACCGGAAATGAATGCGGCGGCGGTTGAACGCTTAATGCTCAAATCCAAGCTGCGCCGTGCGCTGGAGCGCGATGAACTGGTGATGCTGTATCAACCCAAAGTAGACCTGCAAACCAATCAGGTGATTGGCGCAGAAGCACTGCTGCGCTGGCGCCTGCCCGGACACGGCGACATTTCACCTAACCAATTTATTCCCTTGGCCGAAGAAACCAGCCTGATTCTCGGCATTGGCGACTGGGTAATGAATCGGGTTTGTGAGGACTACAAGCGCTGGATGGGCCAGATAAATGATCCGGGCCGCATCTCCATCAATCTTTCGCTCAAACAGCTGCGCCAAAACAGCTTCGCCACGCGTTGTCGTACCATATTCAATCGTCATGAAGTGTCACCTACCAGCTTTGAGCTGGAAATCACGGAAACCACCTTGATGCAGGATCCGAAGCGCACCGTGAAGCTACTGGATGAATTGTTCGCGATGGGAATAAGCCTGTCGATTGATGACTTTGGCACTGGCTACTCATCGCTCAGCGCCTTGCAGCAATTTCCGATCAGCAGTCTGAAAATTGATCAGTCCTTTGTGCGCGATCTTGTCGAAGACAAGGACGATGCCACTATAGTTAAGACCATTATTGACATGGGCAAGAGCATGGGCATGACGGTAGTGGCCGAGGGTGTGGAAACCCGCGCACAACTCGACTATCTGAAAGAACATAAATGCCACTACGCACAAGGTCATCTGTTTAGCAAGGCGATGACGGCTGACGACTTTCTGTCAATTATGGTTGCACAAGACAAGGGGCAATACCGTATTGCCGCGCTCTATGCCTAGATACAGTCGCTAGCCCAGTTTGATCCCGGCACTGGCAGTGCAACTGCTAAACTTGTCGGCTATGCTTAATTTTTCAGACATCTCCATTCGCCGCGGCACCCGTGTGCTGTTCGAAAAAGCCGCGTTCAATCTATTTCGCGGCGAAAAAATTGGTATTACTGGTGCAAACGGCACCGGCAAATCGACCCTGTTGGCCCTCGTTCGAGGAGACCTGACACCCGAAACTGGCAGTTTTGACATGCCGAGTAATTTGGCGGTGGCGCACGTTGCGCAAGAACTCAGCGCCAGTGATGATGCGGCAATTGAGTTTGTCCTCGACGGGGACACCGAATTACGCGTTATTGAAAAGCAAATTGCTGTGGCAGAAGCAGCAGACGATGGTAATCGGCTTGCTGAACTCTATGGTAGCTACGACGCCATCGGCGGCTATCATGCGCGTAGCCGCGCCGCCACCTTGCTACATGGACTGGGTTTTACCACCGCCGATGAACAGCGCCCCGTGCGTGATTTTTCCGGCGGCTGGCGGGTACGTTTGAATGTGGCGCAGGCCCTGATGTGCCGCTCCGACCTGCTGTTACTTGATGAGCCAACTAATCACTTGGACTTGGATGCCGTGATGTGGCTGGAACGATGGTTGCAAGACTATCGTGGCACGTTACTGCTGATTGCCCATGATCGCGATTTCCTCGATCAGATCTGCAATCGCATCGTCAATATTGAACAAGGTAAAGCCGATGTCTATCGCGGCAACTATTCTGATTTTGAAGATGCGCGCGCGGCCAAGCTGGCACAAAACCAGGCGCTATTTGTACGCCAGCAACGTGAAGTGAAACATATTGAATCCTTCATCAATCGCTTCAAAGCACAGGCTAGCAAGGCGCGTCAGGCACAGAGTCGTATCAAGGCTTTGGAACGTATGCAGCGGATTGCACCGGCGCACGTCGATAGTGAATTTACCTTTTCATTCCTAGAGCCGCACAAGCTACCACGGCCACTGCTGACCATCGAAAATCAGGCCACGGGCTATGGTGATGTCGCTTTAGTAGAAAAAATCAACTTTACGATTGCGCCCGGCGCACGTATTGCCTTGCTGGGTCACAACGGCGCGGGCAAGTCCACCGTGATAAAACTGCTGGCCGGTGAGCTGCCGGCACTGTGTGGCGAACGCACCGAAGCGAAGGATTTACGCATGGGCTACTTCGCCCAACATCAATTAGAACAACTCAAAGAAAATGAGTCGCCGCTGGAACATCTACGCAGCCTGGGCGGCCCAGCCGCAGCCAAAGCACCAGAACAGGATCTACGCGATTTTCTCGGCACCTTTGGCTTTCGCGGCGACCGCGTCTTTGAGGCCATAGGTCCGTTCTCTGGCGGCGAAAAAGCACGCTTGGTATTGGCGCTGCTATCTTATCTGCGCCCCAACCTATTACTACTTGATGAACCTACCAACCATCTTGATCTGGAAATGCGTCAAGCACTCGCACTGGCATTACAGGATTATTCCGGTGCCGTATTGATGGTGTCGCATGATCGCCACCTACTGCGCACTGTGGTTGATGAGTTTTATATCGTTGCCGATGGACGCGCTACGCCATTCGATGGCGATCTGGAAGACTATGCCAAGTGGGCCGCCAATAATCCCCAGAACGCCACCGCAAAAGAAGCCAAGATCGCCAGAGTCGTCGCGCCGAAGGAGTGCGAAGAAGATCGCAAACAGCGCAAACGTGCTGAGGCCGAGCACCGCAATCGCAGCGCGCCCTTGAAAGCTGAGCTGGGGAAACTCGATAAACAATTAGCCAGTTTGCAGAAGAAGCGCGCTGAAGTGGAACAGAAACTGGCGGCAGCGGACATTTATGATGCGGCTAACAAATCCCGCTTACGCGAACTGCTCGATGAACAAACCACCGTGAAACGGGATCTGGATAAAGCAGAAACCACGTGGCTGGAAATCACCGAAGCGCTGGAGCGTTATGCTGCCCCCAGTGCTGGTTCCGACACTGAATAAATAGCGTTGATTTCATAATGACTGTACCACGATCTTGCCTTTTGCCTTTCCTGTTTCGATTAGTGCATGCGCAGCGCGGATGTTTGCCGCGTTGATCGGACTCAGCACGGTATCGAGCGTGGTGCGAATGCGTCCGGCGTCGATTTCCTTCGCCACATAGGTCAGCAACTTGTACTGCTCAATCATGTCGGGCGTCTGATGCATGGCGCGAGCGAACATGAACTCCCAGTGCAGGCTGGCTGATTTCATTTTCATCCCACCCATTGGCATCGGCAGTTCGGTGTCATCAATCGTAACAATTCCACCCTGTGGCCGAATCAACTCAACCGCCGTATCCCAATGACGCATGTCATTAAAGATCGCGATGTGATCAACATGCTGGAAGCCAAGCGCGTGCACTTGTTCAGCCATGGGCTTACGGTGATTAACCACATAATCTGCGCCAAGCTCCTTAACCCAACTTTCCGTCTCCTGGCGCGATGCCGTGGCGATAACAACTAACCCAGCCGCCTTGGCCAGTTGAATACCGATTGAACCTACGCCGCCACCGGCACCGATGATAAGCAGTGACTGACCTTGGTCAGCACCATCACGATCAATGCCGAGACGGTCAAAGAAAGCCTCATAAGCAGTAATCGTCGTCAGCGGCAATGCTGCAGCTTCAGCAAAACTGAGGCTCTTCGGTTTGAGGCCAACGATGCGCTCATCCACCAGTTGAAACTCTGCATTGGAACCTGGGCGGGTGATGTCACCGGCGTAATAGACTTCGTCACCGACCTTGAACAGCGTAACCTCCGAGCCGACCGCTTCGACAATGCCACTGGCATCCCAACCCAGGACGCGCGGTGTGGCTTCCACCTTGTTCTTAGGACTACGCACCTTGGTATCAACCGGGTTGATCGACACGGCTTGCACCGCCACCAACAGATCGCGACCCACAGCAGTGGGCGTGAGCAACTCCACATCAAGAAACGCTTGCGGGTTATCGATGGGCAGGTAATGGGTCAGCGCGACAGCTTTCATTGTTGAATCCCTTGGCTTTTAAAGTGGCTTCTAAAGTTGATAAATCGATGTGGCTCATTTCGTTCAGCGTGAATTCCGCAACGGCGGCGTCGGTGGCCTACATATACGCAGCAAGGTGCGGAGCGTTTATGTGAGTCTGCTACCGCCCACGCAACGCCCAGTTCTCGTAGAACACGAAATACGCCGGATTGCCATTGGCGAAAGAGTCATTTGGACATGGTCGTGCCGATTGTGGTCGACAAAGTTTTTCCGCCACCGCGCGCCTGTCTATATCAACTAGAGTCACTCGGTTGGCTCAGTTTGAGCCAAGA
Organism: Steroidobacteraceae bacterium; assembly: GCA_050181835.1. Lineage (GTDB taxonomy): Bacteria > Pseudomonadota > Gammaproteobacteria > Steroidobacterales > Steroidobacteraceae > CAILZL01. Next base: position 120,047 of record JBFXCU010000001.1, read on the forward strand.
ACAGTGGAGCGTCTGCAAAGCCGTCATTCAAAGTGCGGAAGCAGACGTTTGTAACGTTTGAGCACAGGCCGTGGCCCGTCAGGGCCGCCGAGACTGCAGCGAATTATTATGCGCTTCTGGGAGCGAACATGATTATTGCCATGCCCACAAGCGCCACCGAAGCACCAACCATATCCCAGACAGTTGGACGAATACCGTTAACAGACCAAAGCCACAGAATGGCGGTGAAGATGTATACGCCACCATACGCGGCGTAAACACGACCGGCTGCGGTTGGATGTAGCGAAAGAAGCCATGCAAACACTGCGAGGCTAAGCGCGGCCGGCACCAGCAGCCACGCACTTTTATTTTCTTTCAACCACATATACGGCAAGTAACAGCCAACGATCTCAGCTATAGCCGTTACGAAGAAGAGCGAAACTGTCTTAAGTTCAAACACGAATTACCTCGATGCCAGATTGAAGTGCATAACTAGAAGCAGAGGCCAGTGTTATTGGATCTAATTGTCACTTTACAAAGCGACTTAGTATTGGCTATCCGATCTGCGTTATCCATTTTTCCGTTCCCTATCAGAGCGTTGCTAACGTTGTAGTCGAAAATAAAATGAAAAGCAAAAAGGGCATGTGAATGTCTGGCATAGGGAAAGCTGATCAATGGGTGCAGTAGCAGCTTCGGGCCGTTCTCAAAAAATAGTGTTATCCCCACAAGCAAACACCAACCGCTCTATACATCCAACGCCTTGAGTCAAAGCCATGTTCACGCTACTGTTCCAGCCGAATCTAATCACTCCAGCCACCACACACGTTCGTCGAGCACGCTAGGTCGCTGTGCACCAGCAATTTCTATGCTGCCTAGATACAGCAATGCAACGATGTGATCTTCAACGCTCAGTCCCAGTAATTTTTTAATCGCAGAGTCATAGGCAGGCGCACCGGTTTTCCACATCGCACCATAACCAAGTGCATGCGCGGTCAGAAACATATTTTGTACGGCTGCGCCCACTGCCAGCACCTGTTCTATCTCGGGTACCTTGTGCGGTTTTTCGATGGTGGCTGCAGCGACGATAATGCAGGGTGCACGTAGTACCTTGCGGCGCTCGCGTTGTAATTCCTCGCTGGTGGCAGCTAGATTACGCTCCAGTAAACGTTGCCCCATCAGTTCGCCAATCGCATCGCGTGCCGCGCCTTGAATGACAACAAATCGCCACGGTGCCAACTTGCCATGATCCGGCGCGCGGCCACCGGCTTGCAGAATACGCAGCAAGTGTTCGTGGCTGGGGGCGGGCTCACATAACTTGAGTGCAGATGCACGCGTATCGATCGCGGTGAATAAATCCATGGCTACTCCGGGTTATCGTGCAGAGTATGCCTCATCCTCACGCCGCTTGGTCGGCTCCCAAATGAATCACGCTGACCACTTGATGATGTGATTTCCAGATGTCGTTCAGCATGGCATCAGTAGCGCGTTCCGGGCCAGTAACTTGCACTACACACAGGGGTCGCTCATGCATATGCAACGACACGAAACTCATCACGCGCAGATGATGTCGGTGCGCCAGTTCGGCGATCAACGGGAACACATCCTCGCCCGCTGAGTTATCAAAGGTGATGCGCACGCCGTGGGTACCGGGATCGAAAATTTCGGTAAAGGCGCGGAACACATCTGACTCGGTGATGATGCCGACCAGCATCTCCTTGCGCATGACCAGCGTCGCACCGATTTTTTGATCGCGCATGACCCGCGCCACTTCTTCTATGGGGGTCTCGGGTTCGGTGGTGAATTCCGGAAGCGACATCACGTCGGCGGCGGTTAATTTAACGCCGCACTGCTGGCTGGACATTTCGCCGTTAGCCACGGCAAATGGATTCACATCAGGCGGAAACGCATGCAGCACCTCCTCCGATGACACCAGCCCAAGCAATTTCCCGGCTTGATCCACCACTGGCAGCCGTCGAATGGCTTTGTCCCGCATCAAGCGCGCCAGCTCCACCACCGACACATCCGGACTGGTGGTAATCAGGTCTTTACTCATCCACATACTGACAAACATGATTTCTGCCTTCGAGGTTCAGGATCGCGGGTTACTCCTCTGATTAGCGGCAGGGACAAGGCTGGGCTTGAGGCCATTTTGCCGCATTTTCGCGAAACCCGGTACTTACTAGCTCAGACTCTACCTAGTGACAAGCCGGTTACGTGTGCCCGGCCAGTCCGTATACTGCCCATCCCTTTCGGTATCGGCTGACGCGCATGTGGTTTAAGAATCTGATCGTATTTCGACTCACCTCGGACTGGATATTGTCGCCGGGCGAACTAGAGGAGCAATTGTCCTACCGGCCACTGGTGCCTTGCGCGGGTTACGACCTACAAACTGTCGGCTGGGTTGCCCCCGGCCCACAGGAACGCTTGGTGCATAGCATTAATCAACACTTATTGATCGCCCTAGGTGTGGATCAGAAAATCCTGCCGGCATCAGTGATCAATCAGGTCACCAAGGATCGTGCCGCTGAAATTGCCACCGAACAAGGTTATCCCGTCGGTCGGCGGCAACAACGTGAATTGAAAGAACGGGTCGCTGACGAGTTACGCGCCCGCGCCTTCACTCGTCGCTCCCTAACCCGCGCCTGGATTGATATCGATAATGCCATGCTGGTGGTTGATGCCGCCTCGTCGGCCAAAGCGGAAGAGCTGGTGGCGACGTTGCGCGACACCATCAAAGGCTTCAGCGCGATGTTGTTGGAAACTGAGAAGTCGCCATCGGTATCCATGAGCGCCTGGTTGATGTTTGGTGATGCACCGGGCCGCTTCAACATTGAACAAGATCTGGAACTGCAGTCGGTAAAAGACGAAAAATCGATAGTGCGCTATGTGCGTCATCCCTTGGAAGGCAAGGAAGTACAAAAGCATATCAACGCCGGCAAGAGTCCCACCAAACTGGGGATGAGCTGGGCTGATCGCGCCAGCTTCATACTGACTGCCGACATGCAGGTCAAACGCTTACAGTTTCTCGATATCGTCAAGGATCGTACTGAAGAGCAAGGTCAGGACACAGAAGAACAATTTGATATCGATTTTGCCTTGATGAGCGGCGAGCTGAGTCACCTGATACAGGAACTCATTGCCGAGCTGGGCGGCGATGTCAAAACTGGTGAGCAACGCGCAGCATAGTGCGTGCTCATCGTTAACTTGATGGTTGAATATGAAATACCTGCACACCATGGTTCGCGTCACCGACCTCGACGCCTCGCTGCGATTTTACTGCGATGCGCTGGGGCTACACGAAGTACGACGCATTGACCACGAAAAAGGCCGCTTCACATTGGTGTTTTTGGCGGCACCTGGTGATGAAACCGCGCAGGTTGAATTGACCTATAACTGGGGCCAGGAGACCTACACCGGTGGTCGCAACTTTGGTCATCTCGCTTATCAAGTCGGTGATATTTACGCCACCTGCCAACAACTGATAGATCACGGCGTCACCATCAGTCGTCCACCGCGAGACGGTCACATGGCATTTGTACGCTCACCTGACAACATTTCTATTGAGCTGCTACAACAAGGTGAGGCACTCGCGGCGCAAGAACCGTGGCTGAGCATGGCCAATAGCGGCGAGTGGTGATATCACCCGCCTCCCGCTAATCCGTCGAGACCAAGACATTTGCTGTGCTGACTTACATCGCACGTAACAAAAATATTGGCAATACGCATATCGCTATAGGTAGCGTTCGCCTGATGGTTCTGACCCCTCTCTCGGTTGCGGGAGAGAACTGATCAAATTAGGCATTACTCGCAATCAACTCAATCAAGGCCTCACCATAGCGTTCCAACTTGCGCTTACCCATACCGGGAACCTCAGCCAACTCTTCCATTGAAGTAGGCTGGCGTGCAGCTATCTCTGCCAGCGTCGCATCATGGAAAATTACATAAGCAGGCACACCTTGCGTATTGGCCTCGGTCAGACGCCAGTCTTTCAGTAAGGTCATGCAACTAGAGTTAGGTGTATTGCTGTGATCAAACACGCTGCGTTTAGCAACTTTCTTGCGTGGCAGCTTTTCTCTGTTGCGCTCAACAGCGCGGCGCATTGCCACGCGTTGCTCGCCACGCAATATGGCGCGCGCCGTCGCAGTCAGCTTCAACGCGCCAAAGGCTAGCTGATCAACACGTACATAGCCCATAGCGACCAGCTGCCGGAATACGCTGCGCCACTCGTTATCATCAAATTCAGTACCAATACCAAACACGGTGAGTTGGTGATGATTCCAGCTATGGATGCGGTCATTATCTTTACCGCGCAGCACGTCGATCAGATGCACCACACCAAACCGTTGTTCAGTACGATAAATTGCAGATAACGCTTTCTGTGCCGCAACCGTTGCATCCCATGTTTGCGGTGGCATCAGGCAAGTATCACAGTTGCCGCACGGCTCGCTGCTTTCAGCAAAATAATTTAGCAGGCGCACGCGCCGACATTGTGCGGTTTCACATAGACCTAGCAGTGCGTCCAGCTTGGTAGTCGATAGCCGCTTAAATTCGCCGCTGGCTTCTGACTCATCAATCATGCGCCGTTGCTGCACCAAGTCGCCTAGGCCATAAGCCATCCACGCATTAGCAGGTTGCCCATCGCGACCCGCACGACCTGTTTCCTGGTAGTAACCTTCCATACTTTTGGGTAAATCCAGATGCGCAACAAAGCGTACATCAGGCTTATCAATACCCATACCAAACGCAATGGTCGCCACCATCACAATGCCCTCCTCGCGTTGAAAGCGAGCTTGGTGTGCGTTACGTGTCTGTGTATCCAGCCCGGCATGATAGGGTAGCGCATTAATGTCTTGCTGCCGCAACCACGCTGCCGTGTCATCCACGCGCTTACGCGACAGGCAATAGACAATACCCGCATCGCCATCATGCTCCGCACGTATGAAACGCAGCAATTGCTTGCGCGGCTCATCTTTATCGACGATGGTGTAACGAATATTGGGTCGATCAAAACTGGAAACGAATATTTTTGCTTCATCCAGCGCCAAGCGGGCAATGATTTCTGCGCGGGTCTGTGGATCAGCCGTCGCTGTCAAAGCAATGCGCGGCACAGTCGGAAAGCGCTGATGCAACACCGATAGTTGCAAGTATTCGGGACGAAAGTCATGTCCCCATTGCGACACGCAATGCGCTTCATCAATCGCGAACAAGGCAATCTTGGTACGTATCAGCAATTCCAAACAGCGCGTGGTACTCAAGCGTTCCGGCGCCACGTACAACAAATCCAGCTCACCGCGTATAAAGGCACGCTCAGTCGCATTGGCTTGTTGTGCATCAAGTGAAGAATTCAGAAACGCCGCGCGAATACCCAGCTGAGTCAGTGCCGCCACTTGGTCTTGCATTAGGGCAATCAACGGTGAGATCACCACGGCAGTGCCCGCACGCAATAGTGCAGGCACTTGGTAACACAGCGACTTGCCACCACCGGTGGGCATCAGCACCAACGCATCCCCCCCGCCAGTGACATGCGCCACAATTTCCGCTTGTGCACCGCGAAATTCTGCGTGACCAAAGGTGTCGCGTAGCACACAAAGATCATTAGTCAACGTGGTTTCAGCGGCAGAGTGATTCATCAATTGTGCAGGTGGAGCGGCAAGAGTGGCTGCGCAGCTTACGCGAAACTAGCTGCAATGCCGCCACTAAAATATTTTGGCTGGAGTCTATATAGCGACAACACTCCCTTCCGTCGCTACGACGGCAGGGCGGCACGCCAGCATAGTTTACCCATCGCAATCCGGGTGGTGAACCACCGGCACCCATTCCGGGATCAGCGCCGAGTTGACCTGGTACAGGGCGCAACTCCGCTGGGAACAATTCGCTTAACGGCTTGAGCGCCGCTGCGACCACCGTCGCATGGAAAGCTGATCTATATGTGCCTGCATGCTTTCTACCAGTCATCTGTTGTAACTGCGTCCAACCCATACAACGAATCTGAGTATCTCTAGTTCCTTATACAAATATATATTCGTCAAGCATCGTAAATATAAATACCTGACCAAACGCATCATTTTAGAGAAGACCAATCCTCAATCTTTATTCTAGCCAACAAGACGCTGCCACCCTTGCCATCAGAGCTAAATATCAGCGCCTCACCATCTGCAAGACCCATCGAGTATTGGGGAAAAGCTGCGTTAATGTTGGGAGAGTGGGTCACGATAAAGGTATTGTTGTCTGCGGGAAATAACGCTGCCTGCTTTCTCAACCATACCGCTTTACTGGCATTGGCGCTTTGCATGCTATGACTACTATCACCCAGTTCGTCATTGATGATTGGCGTGGGCAGCTGAGCCAGCCTAATGGTTTCCAGTGCCCGATAGGTCGGGCTCGAAATTACCAAACCGATAGGGATTTTCAATTCGCGTAGCGCCTCACCCAGTGCTACAGCGGTTTTTCGACCTACACCATCCAATTGACGCTCTAGAGTAGAGTTACCAAGGTCGGCAGCAGCCTTATCCGGCACGTCAATTGGTGAGCTCGCATGCCTCATGACAATCACGTTTCCACCTCTTTGCAAATCACTCAACAAATCGGCCGCACCAACAACTTGCGAGTAGCTTGCGACACTGATGCACATCAGTGTCGACACCAGGACAGCACCGAACTGATTGCGAATTGTTCGTCGGGTTGCGCATCGAAACATGATTGCTGCTCCTGCTGAATTTCGTGTTTGGCTGATTGGATTTATTGTAGCCGGCGCTGATTTGGATGACCGTCGGCTAATATTCACCTGCGTTTTGGGTCAAACCAGCACGAAAAGTTCACTACCAACTCTCCCGAGTTACCAAACGTGACAGCATGAATTATTTCCCGAAAATGCTGTGCAATAACAGCCCTATTTGCGAAATCACCATGAAGTGATCACGGCAGATTCGTGCCGACTCGACAACAAAAATAAGTAAGGCACCTGCGCTTCGATCTGACTTTAGACCTACTGACACATACCCGTCATTTGCTTCATTTGTTGTTCGCATTGAGCGCGGTACTGGTCAGGTGCATTAGCGCACATCGCTGCCATTTTTGATAAGTCAACATTTCCCATCTGCTTGCACGCAGCGCTATTTTTATCCAGTTGAATAACTGCATCTCCCTTGCAGACACCCTCATAGCTGTAGCGCGCCTGGATCGAACGAGTCTTGCCATCCGTATCAGTCATTTGTGAATCAACCACATAGCTCTTGTCGCCTTCACGATTGAGCTTTGTATGGCTATGGCTACCATCTTTGCAACTCACCTCTACTTCGGCGGCGTCTTTGCTATTACGTAACACCTTGGGGTTGCAGCTCTCCTCATCGAGCTGATTGTTCTCGGCCATTTTTTTGGCCACATCGGCACAAAAACTTACCTTGCCCATTGCGGCCGCACCCTGATTCAACATGGGTTCATTGCTGTTCAATACTTCAATGCGCCACAGACCTTGAGTTAATCCGCCTGACTTGAAAATTGCCAAATCTTCCAGGCTGTTAGCCGCTAACGCACCACACCCGATCAGTCCACTGACGCTGGCGACGACAAACTTAATCACTTTGTTCATGGCATTCCTCGGCATCACTTGTGTTTATGAGCTGGTACAGCGCTTGACGCTGAACTGCTGGCGGCCTCATTATCAGGCCCGCTTTTGACAGCCTTGGCAAATTCTTTTGCACCATCACGTGCAGCATGCCCAACATCGACGGCTACCTCAGCCACTTTTTTTCCTACTTCCTTACCCGTCGCGCCGATCTTGTGTACCACCTCGCCGGTTTCCTGACCAACTTTTTTGGCACCTTCTTTCAAAGTTGATTCTTCGGCAAGCGTGACGGAACTGCTGCAAATGCCCAACATGACGATTGTGGCGAGCTTAAACCTGTATTGCATGAGCCTGTTACTCCAAATGGTATGGCACGTACGCTAATGGTAATTGTCTGAAACAGCAAACCCAGCATCTAGCTGTAGGTTTTTACGCACACTCGCAAGAAACGCCTGCGGTTAGTAACAACTAACTTAATCTGTAATTGCTCAGTACTGGCAGTAGCGTTATTGTCGGTGAATTATAACCGTGAACACAGTCAGGGATATTGCAATGAGTCTGCCCGTCTACGAAAAGCTTGGTACGTTTTACCTAGGTCGTGTTGTCGACAATAACGGCAAGGATACATCCGAGCCCGTGATGTATGACGCGCGCGACCTGACTACGCATGCGGTATGTGTTGGCATGACTGGCAGCGGCAAGACCGGCCTGTGCCTGAGCTTGCTGGAAGAAGCAGCCATTGATGGCATTCCAGTGCTGGCCATCGACCCCAAGGGCGACATTGCCAACCTCGCCTTACAGTTTCCGCAACTGCGCGGCGCAGACTTTCTGCCGTGGGTAGATGCTGGTGAAGCCAGGCGCAAAGGCCAGTCTATCGAAGAGTTTGCCAACACTACCGCCGCCAACTGGAAGAAAGGGCTGGCCGACTGGGATCAAGATGGTGAGCGCATTCAGCGCCTGTGTGATGCTGCAGAAGTCGCTATCTATACGCCGGGTAATAATGCCGGACGCGGGTTATCTGTGCTGCGTTCATTCGCTGCGCCGGATGCAGCACTACGCAATGATTCATCATCGTTACAGGAACGCATTGCAGGTGCTGCCGCCGGACTACTGGCGTTGCTGAGCATTGATGCCGACCCACTCAAGAGCCGCGAATATATCTTGTTGTCTAATTTGTTAAGCGCCGCTTGGAGTGAAGGTCAAGACCTCGACTTGGCCGCGCTGATTCAGCAAATTCAAAAACCACCTTTCGACAAGGTAGGTGTGTTTGACTTGGAAACCTTCTTTCCCGCCAAAGAACGACTTGGCTTGGCAATGGCAATTAACAACCTACTGGCAGCTCCCAGTTTCGCCGCGTGGATGCAAGGCGAAGCGCTGGATATTCAAAGCCTGTTGTTCACTGCCAGTGGCAAACCACGCATTGCGATTATTTCCATCGCGCATTTGAATGATGCCGAACGCATGTTCATCGTTACGCTGCTGCTTAACGAGGTGGTGGCGTGGATGCGGCGTCAATCTGGCACCTCGGCACTGCGTGCGCTGGTGTACATGGATGAAATATTTGGCTACTTTCCGCCTACTGCCATGCCGCCGTCAAAACTGCCGCTACTCACCTTGATGAAGCAGGCGCGTGCTTTTGGTGTGGGCGTGGTGCTGGCTACACAGAATCCAGTGGATCTGGATTACAAGGGACTATCCAATGCCGGCACCTGGTTTATTGGCCGCCTGCAAACCGAACGCGATAAAGCACGGGTGGTGGAAGGCTTGCTCAGCGGCGCAGGCGACGGCCTGGACAAAGCTGAGATTGAAGCACTGATTGCCAACTTGAGTCAGCGTGTATTCCTGATGCGCAATGTGCATGAAGCCGCGCCAGTATTGTTGCGCACACGCTGGGCCATGTCGTATTTGCGTGGTCCGATCACGCTGCAAGAGATTCAACAACTCAAGCAAGCTAACCCATTGCCGGTAGCCGCAGACACTGCAAACAAGCCGGTTGTTAACAAGATCGCCAGCAAACCCGTGCTACCAGCAGGCGTGAATGAATACTACTTGAATGCCGGTGCTGCCAATACCTATGTGCCCAGGTTGCTGGGCCTGGCCAAGATTCACTTTGTCGATAGCAAGACCGGCGTTGATGAATGGCAAACTCGCGCCTTGCTCGCCCCCATAACCGACGATGGCAGCGGCCCTGATTGGTCAGCGGCCACTGAACTGTCAGGTGGTAAAGCTGCGCTGACAACTCAGGTGATGAAAGAAGCCAGCTATGCCGACCTGCCAGCGGCGTTGTTAGGCGCAAAAAACTATGCGGGGTGGAGCAAGGAGCTGAGTGGCGAGATTTATCGAGGCATCACGCATGCGGTGTATAGCTGTGATGCGTTGAAAGTCAGCTCTAAACCTAGCGAGAGTGAAGGGGAGTTTCGCGCTCGCATTAGCTTGCAACTACGTGAACAACGCGATGCCGAAGTAGATCGCTTGCGCAAAAAGTATGCGTCGCGTCTGCAAACATTAGAGAATCAACAACAGCGTGCCGAACAAAAAATAGAAAAAGAAAAATCGCAATTATCACAACAAAAACTCAACACAGCCTTGTCAGTCGGCGCTTCGATACTCGGGGCCTTCTTTGGCCGCAAAGTTGCCAGCAGCGCAAATGTCACTCGCGCCGCTAGCGCAGCGCGTTCGGCAACCCGCATTTCTCGCGAAAGTCAGGATGTGGATCAGGCCGCAGACTCACTCGAAGCCATTCAACAACGTTTCGCTGACCTGCAAGCCGAGCTGGAAACAGAAATAACCAAAGTACAAGACGAACTTGACCCCGCTGCGGTAGCGCTGAGCAGTGTCGAAGTCAAAGCTCGCAAGACGGATACGGTGGTGAGCGAAGTGGCGTTGGTGTGGCAGGCAGTGTAGATGCCACCGACTTAATTGAGTCGGCAGGTATACGCTGGGCTGAGCGATGCAGCATCACATGCTGTTGGTGCGCCATATTATTTTGCACTCTGTCCACCCACTAGATAAAGCAGGACTTCCCGATCTCTACGTCATCGTAGAAGCTTTTTGACGACTTTGACACGAACAAGTATTCGAGCAGCTTGCAGTCAGCCCTACACTGACGAACCTTGTTGCATCTCTGCATACTGATTTACTAAGACTTAACCAAATTTACGGCTACAGCTTCATGCTATCGCCTTAGTACGGCTCGAGCAGGCAGCGAATCAAATCAGTGATAGTTACGATGCCGCCCAGAGCACTGCTCCCTTCAACTACCGGAAGACTATCAAAGCCACCCTTTGCCAACAGCTCGGCTGCATGTCTGATCGTGTCATGACTGCGAATACTGATGATGTTTTTTGTGTATATGATTGGCTAGCCAATGTCGGTATTCCCCTACACATACTTGTGGCTGGCTGTTTATGAGTTAATTAGTACCAAGGTGCAACCGCACTATTTTCCAGAGATAAAGCCACTGTGAAACTTATCGCGTCATTCCTTCCGATCCTTGCCTTTTTCAGCGCTTCTGCGCTTGCGGCAGATGTCGGTGTATCTATCAGTGTCGGCCAGCCAGGATTTTACGGTCAAATCATTCTTGGCGATTTCCCGCAACCCAGATTGGTATACCCGCGATCGGTCATCATTCAACCAGCGCGAGCCGGAGTTGTGATTGAGCCCGTGTATCTGCACGTTCCGCCCGGGCATGCCAAAAACTGGAAAAAATACTGTAGCCGCTATAGTGCCTGCGGTCGCCCTGTCTATTTCGTACAAGAAAGTTGGTACAACGATGTCTACGCTCCACGCTACCAAGAAAAGCACGGTAAGGAATACAGCAAGCAAGGCAAAGGCCATGGCAAGAGCAAAGGTAACTGATACGTATCTGCCGTATTAGCACCACAAGCTAAGCGTCTCGCCCGGTTTCTAGTGTATTTTGAAAGCCGGGTGTATTCCCGCGCGCTCATTGCCTAACCCACCAAACGCAACACCGGCGCTCCCTTTATGACTGTCGCGTGCGTTGTTTATCGCAGCGCTGACAACGTTCAGTGGTCAGCAGCTTGCCCTGTTTCACATCAAACTGTGACTGTTTAACAATCTGCCATTTGTGAAAACCGGAGCCGCATAGAGTTTTGCCCTCGGCGCGCTTGGCGGTACGAACGGACTTGGTTTTGCGTAGCTGGATGACGTTATTGGGTGGGCCGCTCATTTGCTTCGATCAGAAAACCAATAATAGTAGGCATTGTTTCTCGTTCGAGCGCCGCTTGTCGAGTGCCGCCGCCAATCCGCTTTTCTTGGCTTGCGATGCGCACGGTGGGTCAGTAGTCTTATTCGACTTTCCCTGCCGAGTTTTTCCATGAAAGCGTTGTCGCTACAAGCCCTAAGCAAAACCTACAAAAACGGGGTACAAGCCCTCAAAGGCATTGACCTGGAAGTGGATGAAGGCGACTTTTTCGCCCTGCTCGGCCCGAATGGTGCGGGAAAAACCACTGCCATCGGCATTGTCACCTCTCTGGTAAACAAGACGGCGGGCAAGGTTGAGGTATTTGGTCACGACATTGATACCGAATTGGCAGCGGCCAAGGCCTGTATCGGTCTGGTACCGCAGGAAATCAACTTCAACATGTTTGAAACGGTAAGCACCATTCTGCTCAATCAAGCCGGTTTCTATGGCATTCCACGCAAGATAGCGCATGACCGACTAGAAAAATATCTCAACAAGTTGCAACTGTGGGAGAAACGTAACTCGGTGGCACGTGGTCTGTCGGGTGGCATGAAGCGACGCCTGATGATTGTGCGCGCGTTGCTGCACGAACCACGACTGTTGATTCTGGATGAACCGACTGCGGGCGTGGATATTGAAGTACGCCGCTCCATGTGGGAGTTCATCAAGGAAGTGAATGAAGCAGGCACCACCATTATTCTTACTACGCATTATCTGGAAGAAGCTGAAAGCCTGTGCCGCAATGTTGCCATCATCAATCAGGGCAAAATTATTGAACACGAGCGCATGAGTACTTTGCTACGTAAGCTCAATACAGAAACGTTCGTGCTGAATTTGCGTAATGCCATTAGTAATGCACCGTCACTACCCGGTTACAAAATCTCCATGAGCGACGACCATACGCTGGAAGTCGAAACCAGCAAGGAACAGAGCCTGAATGAAGTATTTACCGTATTGAGCTCGACAGGTATTGAAGTTATCTCAATGCGCAACAAAGCCAACCGGCTTGAAGAACTGTTTCTAAGTATGGTGGAACGCGGCAACGAAGCCGATGCTAATAAAAAGGCGAGCTGATTATGAGTGCAAGAACTACCGCCAACTTAATTGGCTTTCAAACCATTGTGCGCCGCGAATTTAGTCGCATTATCCGTATATGGGGCCAAACCGTTGTGCCGCCGGCGATCACTGCCACGCTGTACTTCATCATCTTCGGTCGCTTGATTGGGGGCCGCATTGGCGAAATGAATGGGCATACCTATTTGCAATACATTGCGCCCGGATTAATCATGATGACAGTAATTACCAATAGCTACGGTAACGTAGTGTCGTCATTCTTCGGCGCCAAGTTTGGCAGGCATATTGAAGAACTACTGGTATCGCCACTACCTAATTACTTGATCGTCACCGGCTACATGGCAGGGGGTTTGGTGCGTGGATTGCTGGTAGGCAGCGTAGTCACGCTCATCGCCCTGGCCTTCACGCATCTGCACGTACAACACCCACTGGTAATCATATCTGCCGTACTGCTGACGTCGATGGTCTTCTCTCTAGCAGGCATGGTTAATGCCATCTTCGCTAAAAACTTTGATCAGGTTTCCTTTATCCCCACCTTTATTCTTACTCCACTCACTTACTTCGGCGGTGTGTTTTACACCATCAGTCTGTTGCCTGAGTTTGCACAGCGCGTCTCGCACTTGAATCCGATTCTCTACATGGTTAATGCGTTCAGGTTTGGCTTTCTTGGCATCTCTGATGTAAATGTAGCCACGGCGTTTAGTATCATGATCAGTGCCGCAGCAGCTCTGTATGGAACCTGCCTTTACTTGCTTAATAAAGGCATTGGCTTACGTGATTAACCAAGCCTTCTATAAACAAAGAGTAAAGATATATTGCTATCACCACGCAAATTACTGATATTCACGCTGGCTGGTTGGTCGGGTTTTTTTGTAATGGCAATTGAACTGCTTAGTGGCAGAATTCTTGCGCCCAGTTTTGGCAATAGCATTTACGTATGGGGCGGCGTCATTACTGTCTTCATGCTGGCATTGTCAGTTGGTTATCTGATTGGCGGTCAACTGTCAGTACATTCACCTTCACTGCGAAAATTAGGCATGATTTTGATTGCCGCCGCAGTAGCAACTTTGCCGGTGATCATCTGGAGTGAATCACTACTGGATTTTATCTTTGAGCGGATTCCTGACCCTCGCTATGGCTCATTATTGGCAAGTTCAGCCTTATTTTTTATACCGACGGTGATTTCCGGCAGTGTATCGCCCTATGCCATTCGCCTATTGGTTACGCAACTGCAGGCCAGTGGAAAATCGGCAGGAAAACTCTACTTCGTCTCTACCTTTGGCAGTGCAGCAGGCACCATCAGTACGTCGTTCTACTTGGTGCTCTGGTTCGAGATCAATCAGATTGTCATTGGTTTGATGCTAATTTCGTTACTGATTGGTACTAGCGCCATGCTATTCAAGAACCCTCATCATGGGTAAGCATAGTGTTTTACTGTTGATGGTTGCATTGTTAGCGGGTAACGCCCCTAACGCTGCAGTGTTGCACACTGAGAAATCGCTGTACCGAAACATTGTGGTGTATTCAGAGGGTGAGCTGCTCTGCATGCGCTTCGGCCGCTATAACGGCAATCGGCAATCCTGCACCAACCTTGAAGATCCGGATCACTTGGAGTTCACCTACACGCGAATGATGCTGGGTGCGCTATATCTGAATCCAACTCCGCAGCGCGCGCTCATCCTAGGCTTGGGTGGTGGTACGCTGCCGACTACCTTGCGCAATCTGTATCCGGCCATGCGCATAGATGTGGTTGAGATTGATCCAGCGGTAGTGCGCGTCGCGAAGCAATACTTCGGTTTTACTACTTCCCGGCTCACTACTGCACACGAAGTGGATGGTCGCGTGTTCGTCAAGCGCGCGCTAAAACAAGCCGCGCACTATGACTTAATCATGCTGGATGCCTTCGATTACGAATACATTCCAGAACACATGCTAACTCGTGAATTTTTGTTAGAAGTACGCGGCCTTCTCACCGCACAAGGCGTGCTTGCCGCCAATACCTTCTCCTCCAGCAAACTGTACAACTATGAGTCAGCAACTTATCAATCAGTGTTTGGCAATTTTTTTAATCTGAAAGATGCTAATCGCGTTATCTTGATACGCCGCGCAGGCTTGCCAGACAGGGTTGAACTAAAACGCAATGCGGCCACCTTAGAAGCCAGATATAAACCGCTTGGTGTAAGAAGTGAGTGGTTACTACCCATGATTACTGTTACCAAAGACTGGCCTGTTGATACGCGAGTGCTTACGGATCAGTACTCACCGGCGAATTTGCTGAATAGCAGATAAGCCGGAACCCGGAATAACCCCGTATTAAACTTTCCAGCCTTTTGTCGGTCATTAACAAACCCATACCGCTTCAGCAGTTACGCCTCACAGAGCAGCATATGAACCGTCTTATTCAGCAACTCATCGGCGTGGCATTCATGTTTGGTGCGGCCATCGCCCAGTCGCAAACACCCGTTACCAGCGTTGAAGGCATCAGTGAATACCGACTGGAAAATGGCCTGAAGGTATTGCTATTCCCGGATGCGTCGAAGCAAACCATCACCGTTAACATTACCTACCTAGTTGGGTCGCGTCACGAGAACTACGGTGAAACCGGCATGGCACACTTACTGGAACACATGCTGTTCAAAGGCACGCCAAGACACCCCAATATACCAGCTGAACTTTCTGCCCACGGTGCGCGCCCAAATGGCACCACTTGGTATGACCGTACCAATTATTTCGAGACCTTTGCCGCTACCGATACCAATCTGGAGTGGGCACTGGATCTGGAAGCAGACCGCATGATCAATTCATACGTTGCCAAGAAAGATCTTGATACCGAGATGACCGTGGTGCGTAACGAATTCGAGCGCGGTGAGAACAACCCCGGCTCTGTGCTGGAGGAGCGCATAATGTCCACCGCGTATCTGTGGCATAACTATGGCAACTCCACCATTGGCGCACGTGCGGATATTGAGAATGTGCCGATTGAACGTCTGCAGGATTTTTATAAAACCTACTATCAACCGGACAATGCAGTGCTCTTGATCGCAGGCAAGATTGATGAACATAAAACGCTTGAGCTGGTAAGAAAACACTTTTCTCCGATACCAAAACCAACGCGTGTATTACCAAGCATATATACACTCGACCCCACTCAGGATGGCGAACGCGAGGTCGTACTGCGTCGAACTGGTGATATACAAGTGGTCGGTGCGGCATATCACGTACCAAGCGGCGCGCATGCAGACTTTGCAGCACTAGATATTATTTCTGAGGTATTAGGTGACGAGCCATCAGGTCGACTGTACAAGTCTTTGGTAGAAACCAAGCAAGCCGCCAACGTATATAGCTATAGCTATCAGCTGCATGACCCCGGTATGGCATTGATGTTTGCGGAGGTGCGTCAGGGTAACTCACTACAAACGGCCCGCGACACATTGATCAAGACTGTCGAAGGTCTCGCTACGCAACCTCCGACGGAGGAAGAAGTAGAACGTGCCCGCGCCAACCTGCTCAACAAAATTGAGCTGGACTTAAATGACTCTGCCGACATTGGCAAAACATTAAGTGAATGGATTGGCATGGGCGATTGGCGATTGTACTTTTTACATCGTGATCGTCTGCGTATCGTCACGGTTACCGATGTACAGCGAGTTGCTGCCACTTACTTCAAGCCCAGCAACCGTACCGTCGGCATATTTATTCCCACTGAAAAGCCTGACCGCGTAGAAATCCCTGCCAATCCGGATGTGGAGGCGCTCCTCAAAAATTACAAAGGTGATTTGGCACGTTCAACAGGTGAAGTATTTGATCCTTCACCTGCCAACATTGATGCTCGCACTATGCGCAGCACATCGGCAACGGGTATCAAATTGGCACTACTTGCCAAGGAAACACGAGGTAATACAGTAACAGCCAATCTAACCTTACACTTTGGCACTGAGCAAAGCTTACGCAATCGCAGCGCTGCCGCCTCGCTAGCAGGCAGTATGTTGATGCGCGGCAGTAACAAGTATACGCGCCAGCAAATCACCGATGAACTGAATCGTCTGCAAGCACGCCTGCGCGTCACTGGTAATGCTACCAGCGCCAATGCCAGTATTGAAACCACGCACGATAAACTGCCGCAAGTGATGGCATTGTTGGCAGAGCTACTACGCAATTCTACCTTCCCTGCCAGTGAGTTTGAATTGCTCAAGCAGGAACGCCTCACCAGCATTGAGCAGCAACGAACTGAACCACAGGCGTTGGCTAGCATCGCATTACAAAAGCACCTTAACCCTTATGCGAGAGGCGATGTCCGCTATGTATCCTCAGTTGAGGAAACCATTGCCGACTTGAATGCCGTCACACTTAAACAAGCCAAAGCGTTCTATCAAGAATTTTATGGCGCAGCTAATGGTGAACTGAGCGTGGTTGGCGACTTTGATGCAGAGGCACTCAAAAAACAGTTTGATCGACTTTTTACTGACTGGAACGCCAAGCAGTCGTTTACGCACGTGCCCACTATCTTCCAAGCGGTGGCGCCGATAGATCAGACCATTGCGACTCCAGACAAAGCCAATGCGGTGTACGTTGCCGGCATGCAATTACCCATCCGGGACGATGATGCTGATTATGCTCCGCTCATACTGGGAAACTACATGCTGGGTGGTGGATTTTTGAATTCGCGCCTTGCGGTTAGAGTGCGGCAACAAGAAGGCCTGAGCTATGGAATTGGCTCGCAGTTCAATGCCAGCTCACTGGATAAGGTTGGTACGTTTTTAGTGTACGCAATTTACGCACCAGAAAACCTGAACAAGCTACACACAGCCATTCAAGAAGAACTACAGCGTGCAGTCACGCAAGGCTTTACCGCTGAAGAAGTGCAAGCCGCGAAATCAGGCTGGCTACAAGCGCGGCAGGTCAGCCGTGCACAAGATACAGAACTGACTGGCAGGCTAGCTAATTACGCCTATCTGAACCGTCAGCTTGCTTGGGATGCAGCACTGGAAGCAAAAGTGGCGGCACTAACACCAGAGCAGATTAGTGCGGCATTAAGACGGCAAATTGATATCAGTAAACTCAGCATCATCAAGGCCGGTGATTTTGCGAAGCAAACTAAGACTGCACCATAGAAAAGAACCAAACCAAATTAGCAGTTTCAACACCGCTCAGCGATGGCCATCAAACACTCCGCAGCAGGTCATCCAACGACATATTGGCGGCGGTTGTTTCGGGGTGTGGTGCCAGTTCGCGTGGATCGAAGTCATCGACGTTGATTAGCTCCATCACTTTCTGATCGTAGTCGTGCAAGGTGGCCGCTTCCTCTGAATTCAATATCCCCATAGCTAGTGCCTCATCGATTTGCAGAGGCAATTCCAGCGCCGTGATCTTGCCTGTCTTTACCCCTTCAACGCGGACACGACGTTCCAACGGCTCAGCTACTTCACTCAGGGATAGTGCTTGTTGCAGCAATCCCAAAGCATTACCGGGTTCGATGGTTTTATAAATTCCATCACTAAGGCGCGCACGCGTATCAGTTACGGACAGCATGCTGTTAGCTACCGCTGCACCTAATTTGTCTCCCGGTGCAAAGTAAGTACGTCCGCGTGGGAAAATCACCATGCGCATCAACCCAGCCAGCATGCGATTAGGAAAATTGCGTAATAGGCCATGTAATTGCTCTTGCGCGTTGTATAACAAGTGACGGCAAGCCCATTCCACCAGTGGTAAGTCAGCTTGTTGGCGACCTTGACTTTCGTAATGTTTGAGTACGGTTGAGGCCAGATACATGTACGACAGCACATCAGCCAATCGACCAGATAGCATCTCTTTTTTCTTAAGGTATCCGCCTAAGCCCAACATGGCTACATCGGCAGCAAAGGCAAACGAGGCGCTAAAGCGATTGATTTGCTGATAGTAACGCTTGGTATCGGGCACGTCTGGCGTACTGGAGAACCGTGCCAGCGTGGTTGCCATTACCAACGAGCGAATTGCATTACTGATGGTAAAGCCAATATGAGCGAACAAGGCCTGATCGAAATCACGCACGCCTTTTTCTTTATCCTTGTCACGCGCGGCATTCATTTCTTTGAGTACAAACGGATGGCAGCGAATTGCGCCTTGGCCAAAGATCATCAACGTTCGCGTCAAAATATTTGCGCCTTCAACAGTAATCGCGATAGGTACGCTTTGATAACCACGGCCTAGATAATTTTTTGGTCCAAGACAAATACCCTTGCCACCTTGTACATCCATCGCATCGTTAGCGACTTTTCGACTCATTTCGGTGATGCTGTATTTCAATATGGTGGATGGCACGGCGGGACGTTCCCCCGCATCCAGCGAAGCGACAGTCACCGAGCGTGCTGCGTTCATGATGTACACCATGCCAGTGAGCCGCGCGAGCACTTCTTGCACACCTTCGAGCTGACCAATAGGCAGATTGAACTGACGACGAATGCGGCAGTACGCACCGGAAGCATAGGCTGCTGCAAGTGCAGAACCTGTGGCGTTGGACGGCAGCGATATGCAGCGACCGACAGACAACTGCTCTACCAGCATGCGCCACCCCTGACCTGCCATCTTTGGACCACCAATGATGAAATCCAGCGGCACGAACACATCTTTGCCAAAGATAGGGCCATTCTGAAACGGAGTATTCAGGGGAAAGTGTCGACGACCAATGCGAATGCCTGCGGTGTTACGTGGGATGAGCGCACAGGTAATGCCATAGTCAGTTTGTTCACCACCGAGCAACTTGTCAGGATCGCGCAATTGAAATGCCAGACCCACCAATGTCGCGACAGGGGCAAGCGTGATATAGCGTTTGTTGAAGTTGAGATTGATTCCAACGATTTCCTGTCCGTTGTACATGCCCTTGCACACCACGCCAATGTCCGGCAACGAAGCCGCATCTGAACCGGCTCGCGGGCCAGTCAAGGCGAAACAGGGAATCTCTTCACCACGAGCCAGTCGAGGTAAATAGTAATCTTTTTGCTCTTCGGTACCGTAGTGTGTCAACAGCTCACCGGGGCCGAGCGAATTCGGCACACACACCGTCGAACTGACGGTGGCAGACTTGCTGGCAATCTTTATTAACACGCAGGAGTGCGCGTAGGCTGAAAAACCCAGCCCACCATATTGCTTGCCAATAACCATGGCGAAAAAACCATGCTGCCTGATGTAGGCCCACACTTCGGGAGACATATCGGCACGACGATGGGTGATGTCCCAGTCATCAATCATGCGACACAGCGTTTCAGTGGGGCCGTCAATGAAGGCTTGTTCTTCGGCGGTCAACTTGGGTGGCGCTGCACCCAACAACTTTTCCCACTTTGGCGCGCCACTGAACAATTCACCATCCCACCATACCGTGCCTGCCGCCAAGGCATCAGCTTCAGTACTGGACATGGAAGGCAACATGCGCCGATAAGTACGTAGGAACGGGCGACTGATCAAACGTATGCGTAGCGGGTCTATATTGAGCAATAGCAGCACCGCCAACACCAGCCACAAGGGGATGATGGCTATCAGGCTGCCACCACCGAGCAAGGTGTAGGCAACCACGCCAGCGCCAAATAATAAGGTGCTGATCAGCAGTGAAACACGTTGGTAGGCGAGATAAAAACCGCCGATGATCAATGCTAGCAACCAGATAATGCCCGACACGATGCACCCCGCTTAATTCAAGTTCTGCTGTACACACTATGCCGCATCATGGGCAAGGGCAAGCCCGTCAGTGGGCTATCTGCGTGTGCTTGCGTGTGCTTGAGTGAATCCCTGGAGTCAGCCCTGTATGGACTTAGATTGGATAGCCCTACCGGGTGGAATCGGTCAGTTTTTGACTGAGTTTGCCGACCACTGCAGTATGAGTACGACTAATTTTTAGCTACCCCATGTCCGCGCGGCCTACAAGGCGTTGAGTATTGTGAACGCTAACCACAACGTCTTGCTCACGTGTAACCGTTACACCTTGCGACTGACCTTTCGCGCCGGCATTAATACAGAGCGAGCCTACCTGCAAAGCATTATCAGCTTTCAACCTGCCATAGATACATGCTCGATTGCTTGTTGAGAATCTGCAGTTCATACGATACTGAACATGCTGATGCCGCAAATCCATAACAGACATGCAGGGGTAACAAATGCTCCTCTCTGGGGTGGCAATAGCGTGCGAAGGGTGCAGACTCCCACTCTACAAGCCTGGTAGTTCTTTCCGCCTCCGTCAGTTGTTGACTGGAGCAGGTTTCCAGCAGCCAACTTTCAAATGACTGGTTCGCCGATTTTGACTCAGCGGTTTCAGCGGCAAAAAAAGCCTTCATGTTGTGAAAAGAAAACCCCGAGCCAATCAGCAGCAGTGATTGGTCGCCCAAGTTTTGCAACGCACTCCCCAGCTTGATGTGCTGCGCCGGGTCAAGGCCCTTGATTAGTGACAACTCAACACAGGGTATATCCGCTTCGGGATACATAATTTTCAATGGCACAAATACACCATGATCGAACCCTCTAGTCTGATCAAGGTTTGCATCAATGCCTGCCATGCGAAGCTGTGCGGCAATCGATTGCGATAACGCTGGATTGCCAGGACATGCATATTCAATTGCATAGGATTCTTTGGGAAAACCGCTATAGTCGTATAGCAGCGGCGGATTCTCACCGGCAGTGATCGACGCTCGTCCTTCCTCCCAGTGCGCACTGACAACAATGATTGCAGAGGGTCGTTCAATCGACGCCGCAATTTGTTTCAAGCACGATACCATTTCGGCATGGGCAGTGTCCCCAAGCAGTGGCAGCGGCCCACCGCCGTGAGACAAGAATAGTGCGCGACGTTGCTTGTTAGGCAACATGGGCATTGGCAAGCAGGTTAGTCACTGGTCGCACACCTGTAATGATGTTGGGCTTGTTAGCCTACACTACCGCGCTGCTGAGCCACGAAACCATTTTTGGGTATGGCTCAAGAGTTTGCTAATTGACTATTACAATAGTGATTGCGGTTTTTCAACGCCGAGCTAAGCGGCAGAGTGGAGCGCGAAGCGCGCAACGTACCGAACCGGCGCACAAAATGCGCAGCATGCGCCGGTTTGGGCTGTCCGACTTGAGCGACTTGTTAGGGCTTGACATGGTTATTTATACAGCTATATTAGGTACTGTCTGTGGGTTTCGCAAAGGAAACTAAGCATGAGTACCGAAATTAGCATTAAGGAAGCCTCTATACAACTGGATATTAGTGAGCAAAGGGTTAGAACCTTATGCCGTCAGGGCGACCTTAAATCCAGGAAAATTGGGAATACTTGGCTCATATCGCAAGACAGTATCAATAGATATGGCCTTAGGACAGCTCACAAGGTAGCCGAGGATCATCCTGCCTACGACGTTTCTGGTACCAGCTCGAATAAACCAATAGCGTTGAGCTTTTTTTCGGGGGCTATGGGCCTAGACCTTGGCATAGAAAAGGCTGGGTTCCATGTGAGACTTGCATGCGAGGTTGATAAATATTGCAGACAGACCATCGCATTAAATCGTCCCAATACCGCCTTGCTTGGCGATATAAACGAATACAGCGCAAAAGATATATTAAAGGCAGCCGGGCTTAGCAAGAAGGATGACATTGATTTGATTGTCGGGGGCCCGCCATGCCAAGCATTTAGTACAGCAGGAAAGCGACAAGGCTTTAATGACGATAGAGGGAATGTATTTCTAAAATATCTTGATTTGGCTTTAGAGCTTCGGCCTAAGTATTTAGTTATTGAAAATGTTAGAGGATTGCTTTCTTGCCCTATGGAGCACAGACCACATGAGCTCAGAGGGGACGGATTTCCTGATTTGTCTGAGGATGAATTAAAGGGCGGCGCATTAAATTTTATTATTAAAAGGCTAGAAAACTCTGGTTATGGATATTCTTTTAACCTTTACAACTCAGCAAATTTTGGAACGCCACAAATAAGAGAGAGAGTAATAATAATTTGCTCTAGGGACGGTATAAAGCCACCATTTTTAGTTCCAACTCACTCAGAAAACGGTGAGCATGGATTGCCGAAATGGAGAACGCTTAAGTCATGCATTCAAAATATTGATAGGCACCATCACCTTACATTTCCTGAAAAGCGTCTTAAATATTATCGGATGCTAAAACCAGGTCAAAACTGGAAAGATTTACCAGAGAAACTTCAAAAGGAAGCAATGGGACAGTCATTTTATGCTGGTGGTGGCAAGACTGGTTTTTTGAGAAGGCTGGCTTGGAACAAGCCAGCACCTACACTTGTCACGCACCCCGCCATGCCAGCTACGGATCTTGCTCACCCTGAAGAAGATAGACCGCTTTCAATTGAGGAATACAAGAGAATACAAGAATTTCCAGATAACTTTGTACTTGCTGGCCCGTTAATACAGCAGTACAAACAGGTAGGAAATGCAGTTCCTCAAAGCTTGGGATGCGCTGTTGGAAATTTAGTAAAAGCTCTTTTGCTTCGTAGAAATGTCTTCAGCATTTCAAATTTTCAGTATTCACGATACAAAAACACATCTCATGATGAATGGAGAGCCCAGTTTGCTCAGCAGGTGGTAAAACACAAGGTTGATTACAAACAACAAGAATTGGGTTTTGGCTGAAAGCCAAAACCCAATTCTTATTTTATTGCCATGGATTATTTTCTTCTACAGCCAAACAGTTTGGATTGTTTTTGATTGTTGATTTTACAAATGATACAAACCCTTCTTCGCTTAGATGCGATGTTCCGCATATTCGATTTAGTGCGACCCACATATACTCGACACGATCAGCCTTAATTCGGTACCACTTTTCAATATCTGTTCCATCCCGAACTGCGCTACTGGAACTATTTTCAGAATTACTTCTGTTTTTAATTTGTAACAGACTGCCATCTTCATTTACAAAATCTACAGATTTGACTGTTTCGCCCCAAGCGCAATGCCAGCCGTGCTTTTGTAGGTTTATTGCAAGATATTCTTCCAGCATAAGGCCAAGAATATTTTCTGCTGACATGCCAAGCCGATGAGCGTATGTAACCTTATTTAAATCTTCGCGTGTTAAATTTGTTAGCCTTGCACCAATAATTTCCTCAATAATGGGATCGGCTATTGTGCCGGGTGGGTTTGAAACTCTTCTACTGGCGCAACCTTCCTTTCCTGTCTGGTACTTTTGAAGCCATTTTTTAATGGCTGTGTGCTCATCATCATTAACTCCCCCTATATTTCCGGGTACGCGGTTAGGATCATTTGTGATTACTTTAAAGACAAAGCATGCGCCAGCATCCCAATCAATGCTCATTTCATTTGATAATTGATGCGCGATAGTTGTGGCCTTTTTTTCACCAAGATTTTGAATTGCTTCTATAAGTTTCAAAATATTCTCCGATGGTTGATTTGGAAAGCCCTAACGTGTTTTCGCTAACGCGATTTTGACTGATAAAACCATGGGTGGTAGATAACACCGGCGGTGCTTAACAAATAAAACCTTGTTGGTATTCATATTTCTTTGAATCCTGCTGGATAACACCAGTACTAACACCGTCATCCACAACGGGTTTGAGCGTAGCGCAGTGGCCCTCCTTGGGCAATCAATTCGATTCGTTTTAATTTGCAAGATTGGTTACGCGGCAAACAACAAGGCCCGCCAGTTTTAATGCTGGCGGGCCTTGTTAAAAATAGTTTGGGTTACGCGGAACCGCTAACCCAAACTACAGCAATAAAGATCAATTACGGCAGCAATTCCTTTACGCCGTCTTTTTCTTCCAGCAACTCTTTGTGAGTCGCATCCATACGGGTACGACTGAAATCGTTGATGGCAAGACCTTGCACGATCTGATACTTGCCACCCTTGCAGGTAACGGGATAACCATAGATCACGCCGGGTGCAATGCCGTAGCTACCGTCAGAAGGAATGCCCATGCTCACCCAGTCGCCTTCGGCGGTGCCCAGCGCCCAGTCACGCATATGGTCGATAGCTGCAGAAGCGGCCGAAGCGGCCGATGACAAACCACGCGCCTTGATAATGGCAGCACCGCGTTGCTGCACTACCGGAATGAAAGTATCGGCATACCAAGCCTGGTCGACCAATGACAAGGCCGACTTACCCGCAACGGTCGCATTGTGCAGATCAGGAAATTGGGTGGCAGAGTGGTTACCCCACACAACAACATGCTTAATGTCGTTGGTCGACTTACCAGTCTTTTCTGCCAACTGCGAAATGGCGCGGTTGTGATCCAGACGCAGCATGGCGGTGAAGTTGGCAGGATTCAGATTAGGCGCATTGCGTTGCGCAATCATGGCATTGGTGTTGGCCGGGTTACCAACTACCAATACGCGCACGTCGCGATTGGCCACGGCATCCAACGCCTTGCCCTGTGCCGAGAAAATCTGTGCATTGGCTATCAGCAGGTCTTTGCGTTCCATGCCGGGACCACGTGGACGGGCACCCACCAGCAAGGCGTAATCGCAATCCTTGAATGCTACTTTGGCGTCGTCAGTGGCGACGATCTTGTTCAGCATCGGGAAAGCGCAATCATTCAACTCCATTACCACACCGGCCAGCGCACCCAGTGACGGGGTGATTTCCAGCAAGTGCAGGTTGATTGGCTGATCCGGGCCCAGCATCGCACCGGAAGCGACACGAAATGCCAAGGCATAGCCGATATTGCCGGCCGCGCCGGTGATTGCGACATTGACGGGGGTCTTCATGGGAATACTCTCTCCTAGGGGATTGCGCATGACTGCTGGAAATCTGGCCGCTTATTCTAGCAGCAAATTTCCCGACCGCACCCTAAGCGCCAGCTTCTGTGAGACGCTCGACCAGAACTCGACGGGTGGGGTAGGCAAACGCAATGCCTTCACGGGCAAATGTCGCCAGCAGCGCCATGTTGATGGCATGTTGTATGTCCATGCTGTCCATTAACTGAGCTGACAATACAAAATAGGCCGTCTCAAACTCAATGGCCGAATCACCAAAGCGCAGCAGATGGCAGCGGTCAAAGCGGATGCCGGTTTGTGACTCGACAATGGTACGAATCAGCACTGGCAATTGCTCCAGTTTGTTCAGTGGCGTTTCGTAAGTCACACCGATGTTGAACACCATACGTCGCTCAGTCATCTGCCCAAAATTACGCAGACGACTTTTGAGCAAATCAGCATTGGCCAAAATGATTTGCTCACCATTTACGCTACGCAGTCGAGTGGTTTTGATACCGATCCGCTCGACCTTGCCGTGACAATCGTCCAGCTTCAGCACGTCTCCCACCACAAACGGCTCATCCAAGGCGATAGACAGCGACGCCAGTAGATCGCCGAGTACATTCTGTAGTGCCAGCGCGATAGCAATACCACCGATTCCCAGCCCAGCCACCAACGCGGTGATATTGACGCCGAAATTATCCAGTGTCAGCAGCACCACCACTGCCCAGATAGCAATACGAATTATGACGGCAAGCACGCCCATGGTACCGGCACTACCACGTACATTAGCGGGCGCATCACCACGACTACTTGCCAGCCATGCCAACGCCGCAGCGGTGGCCCATATGCCCGCTTGCCAGCAACAGGCAATCATCACTATTTTTTGGCTAACAGACTCTACACCGGCTGGCAACGTAAGCAGCAAGGAGCCGAGAAACAGACTGACCAATAGCAGGAAAACCAAGTTGGTCTTGCCAGC
This sequence comes from Steroidobacteraceae bacterium, assembly GCA_050181835.1. Taxonomy (GTDB): domain Bacteria; phylum Pseudomonadota; class Gammaproteobacteria; order Steroidobacterales; family Steroidobacteraceae; genus CAILZL01. The sequence continues at coordinate 146,513 of JBFXCU010000001.1, forward strand.
AATGTGCAGCACTACCTCCATCACTTCGATATGTGGCGTTTGCGCATATCTCCGGTAGCTGCGACGAACTCGGCGTCTGATAAACCCCATGCACATGAATGCCGCAGCCGTAACCGCAATGGCCAATAACCACTGGCTTACCGAGTTATCTAAATACAGATCATCCAGCATAGCGATCAAGGCATTCATATTTAGTTGGCATAATTATCGACAAGAGCTGCGACCCTAGCCAAGCCAAGTCTGGCTTTCAAGGCTTTTATTTCAGGTTGCGCGCCATCACATCCTCATGGGCTCGTTGTGCGCACTCGGCCTGTTGTGAGTACACTACTGGCTAGGTCGTATTCTGGAGCATGCATGTATCGTCTGGTATGGGAATTTGATGCGCAACCTGAACGGGTCGCTGATTTTGAAATGGTGTACAGCCCGGCAGGTCGCTGGGCAACTTTTTTCAACCTGAGTCCTGATTACCTGGGCACAGAGCTGTACCGCAACACGCAGCACAAGCACCGTTTTATTGCGGTAGATCAATGGCGCTCACGCACTGCTTACGAAGCGTTCCGCAAAAACAATGCAACCGAATACGCCACACTGGACGAATGGTGCCGTCAACTGCTGACCCATGAACGTATGTTGGGCGTGACTGATGACGGCAAGAATTAGCGTCTGCTGAGTCATATCCGCATACACGGGAATGATTTTAATCAAAGTTTTTGATATCTAAGTTGTGGCTTTCAACCGAGGCGGCTGCTGCTCATCTTTAAACTGCAACGCATTGGGATAATAAGCGACACCACGCCCAGCTCTAGTCCCTCACCTAATACTTTCTTTATTTTTCTGCGCGATTCACCCGCACGATCTTCATCTTCAATAATCGACTTGCCCGTCAATTGTTTCAGCCCATTGCATGTGCCATCAGCATAGAACACGATTGTTTTGCTCATTTGCACTCTCCTTATTGCTCAAGCAATCACAGTGGTGATTTTCTTCCGCTCTTGGTTCAAGATGCCTAACCATCAGAAATCATTACGGGGAAAGACATGAAGCTTGAATCCTTGGCACTACATCATGGCTATCAATCAGAAGCCACCACCAAGGCCGCTGCCGTTCCCATTTATCAAACCACCTCATATACCTTCGATGATACGCAGCATGGCGCCGATCTGTTTGATCTGAAAGTAGTCGGCAACATCTACACCCGCATCATGAACCCCACTACCGCCGTACTGGAACAGCGTCTGGCGGAAATGGAAGGGGGCATTGGTGGTCTGGCGCTGGCCTCCGGTATGGCGGCGATTACCTATGCTATTCAGTGCATTACTGAAGTCGGTTCTAACATTGTAAGCACCACCCAGTTATACGGCGGCACCTACAATCTATTTGCCCACACCCTGCCGAAACAAGGCGTCGAAGTGCGCATGGCCTCCCACGATGATTTCGCTGGCTTAGAGGCACTGATTGATGCCAATACCAAGGCCGTATTTTGCGAAACTATCGGTAATCCCGCAGGCAACGTGGTTGATGTTAAGAAGCTTGCCGATCTTGCCCACCGCCATGGCGTACCGCTGATCGTCGATAGCACCGTCGCCACACCCTACCTGTGCCGCCCCATTGATTTTGGTGCCGACATCGTCATTCATGCCTTGACCAAGTACATCGGTGGTCACGGCACTACCATCGGCGGCATTATTATCGATTCCGGAAAATTCGATTGGGCTGCCAATAAAAAGCGCTTCCCTATGTTGAATGAACCCGACCCGTCGTATCACGGCGTTGTCTATACCGAAGCCTTGGGGCCTGCTGCCTACATCGGTCGCTGCCGCGTAGTGCCGTTACGTAATACTGGTGCCGCCCTATCGCCCCACAGCGCGTTCTTGTTGTTACAAGGCCTGGAAACTTTGGGACTGCGTATGGAGCGTCATTGCGACAACGCCTTGGCCGTTGCCAAATTTCTGCAAGGTCACAAAAAGATAAAGTGGGTAAGTTACGCCGGGCTTGTCGATAGCCCTTATCACGCCACTTGCCAGAAAATCACCACGGGCAAAGCCTCTGGTATCTTGAGCTTCGGTATCATTGGTGGTCAGGAAGCAGGCACACGCTTTATTGATGCGCTAAAAATGATATTACGTTTAGTGAACATCGGTGATGCTAAATCACTGGCTTGTCATCCCGCTTCTACTACGCATCGTCAATTGAATCCAGAAGAACTCAAGCGAGCCGGTGTCTCGGCAGACTTGGTACGTATCTCGGTGGGCATTGAACATGTAGATGACATCATTGCAGACATCACCCAAGCTCTGGAGAAAGCATAACGGTGTACTGTGTTTATTTAGCTTCAGCTTTAACTACTGCTGAAAAATTACTTGAATATAGCAACGACTTAGCAACACCAAGTCGTTGCTCGGCGAGCAGAACAGCACCACCCCTTTCAGCTCTATATTTAGCACATGACGCATGCCATGCCCCTGAATTTTTATAAGCTGCGAGAGTAGCCTTGCTTATCTGCTTTAACTATCTTTCGAGTGCCACATCAGGGACATGCACTGCGCCTTCTACTCTGGAAAATCCGGCCTTTCCGCTCATTTTCTTAAGGTAGGTTAAGGGCACGCTAGAAACGGTTGCACAGACTGGCGCTGTGTCCATCACTCAACCAATCAGCAACATATTTTCGCCATGCTCAATGGCTTCCGGCGTGCCATACAGCACCACCACGTCGCCTTCTTTGAAGATGGTATCCACATCAGGTTGGCGACCAACAATGCCGTCACGACGAATGGCGCTCACACTGACATCAGCTTGCTCAAGCTGCAATTGCGCAATACTGCGGCCAATAGCATAAGCCTTGCGCGGCAACACAACACTGTGCAGCTCTTGACGCAAGCTATGCGTCGCATCTAGTGGGCGTGCATCTTTGCGCCGGAAAATTCGGCGCAACATAGAGTAACGGTTGTTACGAATATCATCGACGGTCTTAACCACGTTCTCAGCTGGCATCTCCAGCAGCAACAGTAAATGCGACATCAACATGAGGCTGGCTTCCAGCGTCTCTGGCACCACTTCGGTAGCGCCTGCCTTTTGCAGCTGGTCAAGCTTGGTATCGTCTTGAGTGCGCACCAGCACCGGTAAATCCTGGCGCAAAGCGCGCACGCTAGCCAGAATGCGCAATGCAAGATTGGGATCAGAAAAGCTGATGACCAGCACATTGCAATGCGCAATACCCACTGCTTGCAGAATTTCTGGCTCGCCCGCATCACCATAAATAACCGGATCACCCGCTTGCCGCGCCTCTTGCACTCGCTTGGTGTCCATATCCAAGGCGATGTATTCAAACCCATTCGTTTCCAGCGCGCGCGCCAAGTTCTGGCCAACACGACCGAAGCCACACAAAATAACGTGATTGCGTTCCGACAACGTGTGCGTTGAAGCCAGTTCACGCTGCAATTCATTCATTTCACGATTGTTGTCCAGACCCATTATGCGCAGTAAAAACTGAGTCACATGTGAATTATGACGAATTAACAATGGACTCAGCACCATGCTGACCACCGTGGCAGCCAACAATGGTTGAATGACATCATTACCAATCAGCCTGTCATTCAGGGCCAAAGTCAATAACGCGAAACCAAACTCCCCGCCCTGCGCGATCACTAAACCAGTTTGGATTGCATTCTGCCAGCTACGCGCGTGATAGCGAGCCAGCACGGTAACGATAATGCCCTTACTAAGTTGCATCAATAAAACCATCACCAGTACCAGCCACAGTCGATCTAACAACAACTCAAAATCAAGCAACGTACCAACGGTAATGAAGAACAGCCCGAGCAGAATGTCGCGGAAGGGTCGAATCACCACTTCAATTTGGTGCCGGTACTCAGTTTCCGCCAACATCATGCCAGCTAGAAACGCGCCCAACGCCAGTGACAGCCCCGCCTCATTGGTGGCCCATGCACCAGCCAATGTCACCAACAAGACTGTCAGCGTGAGTATTTCTGTGCTGCGAGCTCGAGTAATTTCATGGAATAGGGGACGCAACAGCCAGCGCCCGGCAGCCAGCACAAACAATAATGCAACGCCAGCACGCAATAACGCGCCACCGACCACCACTGGATCAAAGATATCCAGCTGGCCACGCAATGAGCTTTCCAGCGCCAGTAAGGGCACGAAGGCCAGATCTTGGAACAATAAAATACCTACTGCTAACCGACCATGAGTTTTGTTCAGCTCCATTTGATCGGAAAGCTGCTGTACAACAATGGCGGTAGATGACATAGCCAACGCACCACCCAGCACAATCGCCACCGGCAGTGGTGCGCCCAACAGCCACGACGTACCCCCGATCAATGCAGTAGTCAGCACCACCTGCGCACCACCCACACCAAATACTTCCCAGCGCATAGCCAACATGCGCGGATAAGAAAACTCCAACCCTAGTGTAAACACCAAGAACACCACGCCATATTCGGCCAGCACGGTAGTAGTCTCGCTACCGGCAAGATGCAATGCTTCAGGACCAAGCAGCATGCCCACCGCGAGGTAACCGACAATTGGTGGTAGTTTCATACGGCGCAATACCGTCACCACCAGTACTGAGCTGGCGAGCAAAATCAATAATTGGCCAAGTGCATGCGATTCCATAGGACACAGAGTAAGCGATGCCGCTCAAGGGGTCGAGATCAGTCAACCGTTTTGCTATTGACCGCATCACTAATGCGCAATCGACACAGCACTGCTAGCATGCACCGTGATGCTAACTATGGAACAACAAGCTGGCACGGTAGTGCTACGCCTCTCAGGTCACTGGAGTGTGCAGCGTTTGGCCGAGATCGAACAGGCACTAGGTAACTTGCCACTCACTGGCAGTCCACAACTGCGAGTGGACTGCTCGGCGATCGAGCACGCTGACCTGAGTGCCATGTGGCTGTTGCGTTCGGCATTGCAACGCTGCGAGCAGGCAGGTGCGCAACTTAGCTTTGTGACAGGTAAACCCGAACACTTTGCCTTCTTAAACGAGCTGCAATCACATTCCACCTCTACGCAGGTAGCGCAGGAAGCCGAGCTACTATGGGCAAAACAGGTGGTGGCCGGTTTCGGCCGACGCGCCATAGAGCTGGGTGAACATGCGGCCGGACACCTGGATCACTTGGGTCGCATCGTGCACTCTCATTTGCACGCTTATCGTCATCCGCAGCGCATACGTGTCGCCTCTGTCGTGCGGCACGCCTACGAAGCGGGTATCCAAGCTTTGCCAATCGTCGCAATGATTGCCTTCTTTGTTGCGGTAATCATTGCCTATATCGGCGCCAGTCAACTGCGCGATTTTGGTGCCGGTATTTACACAGTGGATTTGATCACAGTAGGTGTACTACGTGAATTGGGCGTGCTGCTGACTGCCGTTATTGTTGCGGGTCGTTCCGGTAGCGCCTTTGCGGCCGAAATCGGCGTGATGAAATTGAATGATGAAGTCGACGCACTTAAATCCATTGGCCTCGACCCTATTGAAGTACTGGTGGTGCCGCGCGTACTTGGATTGATAATTGCACTACCCCTGCTGACCATCGTCGCGGATGCCATGGGCATGGCAGGTGGCGCGCTGCTATCCAACTGGCTGCTGGACATTTCCGTGCCACAGTTCATTGCGCGAGTACAGGATGCACTGGCACCGACTACTTTTTGGGCGGGCTTGATCAAGGCTCCCGTATTCGCGGTATTGATCGGCATGATTGGTACCTATCGTGGCATGCAGGTACGCGGCTCATCGCGCGAGCTGGGTCGGTTAACCACAGCAGCGGTGGTGGAGTCAATTTTCATGGTGATTTTCGCCAATGCTATTTTCGCCGTCATTTTTGTCGAACTGGATTTTTGATGGCACAAACACCCGTCATTGTGTCGGTACGCAATATCGTCAATCGCTTTGGCGAGCAATTGATTCACGATGGCGTGAGCTTCGATATCAACGCCGGCGAAGTGATAGGCATTGTGGGCGGCTCAGGTACTGGAAAATCAGTGCTATTGCGCACCATTCTGGGCCTGCAAAAGCCATCCGCCGGACAGGTATTGATAGAGGGAGCTGACATCACCGCCATGTCAGAACGACAGCTGATGGACGTAAAACATCGCTATGGCGTCACCTTTCAACACGGTGCGTTATTCAGCTCACTCACGGTAGCGGAGAATATTCAGCTGCCACTGCGTGAGTATCTGCCCCTGTCGCAGGCGACATTGGATGAGCTCACTGCACTACGGCTAGATATGGTCGGGCTGCCGCCAGATGCCGCCAACAAGATGCCATCGCAACTCTCCGGCGGCATGATCAAACGCGCTGCACTGGCACGGGCGCTAGTGCTTGACCCGCAGTTATTGTTTCTCGATGAACCCACTTCCGGACTCGATCCCATCTCTGCTGCCGAATTCGATCAGTTGATACGCTACCTGCAAGCCAGCCTCAAACTGACAGTAGTGATGATTACTCACGACCTAGATAGTCTGCTCACCATCTGCGACCGCCTGGCCGTTCTGGTTGACAGGAAAGTTACGACGGATACGCTCGCAGGTATCATGAACAATCCACATCCTTGGATACACGAGTACTTCCATGGTCCGCGTGCACGTGGAATAACCCGCACTATTGGAGACACGCATGGAACGTGATGCTAACTACGTCGCTGTCGGCACCTTTACCTTATTGGTTGTAGCCATGGCAGTGGCGTTTGTCATCTGGTACTCAGATAGTGGCGATTCACGCAGTTATACGCCCTACGAAATCTATTTTACCGGAAGCGTTTCCGGTCTTACTCCCGGCAGCCCGGTACGCTATCTCGGCGTCGATGTAGGTAACGTGCGGCGAATCACGCTAAACAAAGAACGCCCTGGCAGTGTGAAAATTCTCGCCTCGGTAGATGCAGAAGCGCCGATCACCAGCTCCACTCGCGCCAGCCTGGGACTGCAAGGTATCACCGGCCTGCTATATATCAATCTTAAACAGGTCAGCGATGCAGAGGTGGTCGTGAGTGAACTCAAACAGGGTGAACGCTATCCCATCATCGAATCGCAATCTTCAGATATTGATGCCTTCATTGCCAGCCTGCCGCAACTGGCAGCACGTGTAACTTCGCTAATGGACAATATCAACCATGTATTTTCCGATGAGAATGTTGCAGCATTTACTGCCACCCTCGCCAACCTCAACGCTACCAGCGCTGGATTGCCACAAACGCGCGAACAGGTGCAAGCCTTACTCACTGAACTAGGCAACACCTCTACAGAAATTAAAAATACGGCGAGTATCTTCAATGGATTAGCACAGGATATACGCCCACAAATCAAGGAATCCATGGCGCGGTTGAATACCGTATCCGGCCAATTAGTTAGTGCGACGGAAAATTTTGAGCGCTTCATGGCAGCCAGCGAAGAACCATTGACTCACTTTACTGAGCAAGGCCTGTTTGAAATGGAACGTATGCTCACTGATGCGCGCATAGCCGCTGCCGAACTACGTGATCTATCGCGTTCATTAAAAGAAACGCCCTCGCAACTGATGTTTGAACGACCCGAATCCGGTGTGGAGATCAAACCGTGATGCATCCTATCTGTAAATTGAGCACCACTCTGCTTGCGCCCTTATTGGCTACGCTTCTACTCAGCAGCTGCACCAGTAATATTTTTGAAAGTAAAGTTAAAGCACCGCAAGTCTATGTACTGCAAAACAGCGACGCAGGCACCGCAAATATTGCTTATCCGGTGCAACTCAGTATCGCACTACCTACTGCCGCGCCGGGCCTGAACACCAATCGCATTGCCGTACTGCGCAATCACAATCAACTTGATTATTATTATGGCATTCGATGGGGCGGCACTGCACCGCAAGTAGTGCAGTCATTTATAGTTACGCTGCTGCAATCACAACAAGGCTATAAAAACGTGGTGGCAGAACCAACGCGCATTGATGCAGACTACACTGTAGACATCAACTTAAATCAGTTTCAGGCCGAATATACCAACGACGAGGATGCGCCGACAGTTCATGTTACGCTTACTGCTACTCTACTAGAGGTCAAGTCGAGAAAATTACTTGCCACTTTTCACGCTAACGCGAATGTCTCCGCCAAAGACAATCGCCTTGGTGAAGTGGTCACTGCATTTCAAATTGCAACACAAGCCGCCAGCATCAATCTAAGCGAGCAACTTGAATCGACTTTGGGCGAGATCTTGGTGAAGTGACGCGGAGAATTCATACCTACAGCGGAATACATTGCAAAGCACTGAGTCTGTTTGTAACTGGAGCTTAATTCGCTCAAACACTTTTGCCATGCAAATGCACATCCATCTGCGGGAAGGGAATGCTGATACCTTCGCTGTCGAAACGAAGCTTCACCGCTTCGGTAAAGGCAAACTTAACCGCCCAGAAGTCAGCCGTCTTGACCCAAGGCCGAACCACAAAGTTGACGCTACTATCAGCCAACTCTGCCACCGCAACCTGTGGCGCAGGATCGGACAAAATACGCTTATCAGCATCCAGCATTTCCTGCAAGATTTTCTTGGCCTTGAGCAAATCACTCTCGTAGCCAATACCGAATACCATGTCAACCCGACGAGTATCTCGCGCTGAATAATTGACAATGTTGTCGCCATATATGCGGCCGTTCGGCACGATAATTTCCTTGTTATCTGCCGTGTTGAATACCGTAGTAAAAATATTAATGCTTTTTACGACGCCAGCAATGTCACCTGCCTCCACATAATCACCGGTCTTGAACGGCTTAAATACCAGCAGCATGACACCAGAGGCAAAGTTCTGCAGTGAACCCTGTAACGACAGTCCAATCGCCAAGCCAGCGGCACCAAGAATAGCAACCAGTGAAGTCGTATCGACACCCAGCTGGTCAAGCGCTGCAACGATCACGAACAACAGCAGAATTGCGCTGACAATTGACCTTACAAAGGCCGTAAGCATGTCGTCATACCCGGCTTTTGCCATGACCCTGCCAAGCAAGTTAGCCAGTTTCTTGGCGATGAAGCGGCCAACGACGAAAGTCAGCAGCGCGATGACAATGTTGATAGCCCAAGGAACAGCGTAGGTATTTGTAAGTGAGACGATTGTGTTCAGTTCCAACATGTCACCTTCCCGTATGTTTCAATCATTGTGATTATTAAGGATGATTGCTTGATAGCAAATGTGATCGTTGACAACAGCTTAAAACAGCGAGGTGTGAATCACCACCCCAATAAAGTAATGATTCATCATCGTCGACACTTATGCGACTAAAAGAGATAGACCATATACGGCATTGCGATCCGTGGTCAGATAATTTGAGGCATGCGGTACTTAATGTGATCGGGTCGTGCGATGATCACCCGTCAGTCGGTTGAAGTAAGAAGTGAAATTTCTTCGTCCTGTTTACGCAAGAGATTCCCTGTGGGTTAATCAAACGTTCCGCAAAGAAAACTCCACTGGAATCCGAACTTCAACGGCCACAGCCATGCCGTTGCGGGTGTAAGGACGAAAGCGGGCCTGTCGAACTGCTTTCACTGCCGCATCATCCAAGCTTCGGTAACCACTCGTTTTATATACACGAATGTTATGCACCAAGCCTTGCGTATCAACTATGACTGACAGCAATACCGTGCCCTGCTCCCCAGCACGCTTGGCACCACGCGGGAAACGAACTTCTGGCGCTTTCAGGTATTCCACTTCTGTTTCTTCCACCACGATCAACCGGGTGATAGATGATGTGCCTTGCACCACAGGCCTCGCAGTAGGCGCTACTGGCAATGATGTCGTCGTAGCAACGCTTACGGTTACAGGCGGTGGTTGCGGCAGCACTATTTCAGGAGTGGCGACAAACAGCCGCTCCATGACAGGTGTTGCAACCTCTGGGATAGACAGGTCCGGCACCGGGGGTTGTGCAGGAGTATCCAGAAAACTGACTTGCACTGCTTCAAGAATAGTTGGCACGTTAATTCGCATGCCATGAGCCAGCATGAGAAAGAACAGCACGTGAATCAGGCCGACGGAGCCCCAAGCAATCAAACGGGAAGGACGTTCAACTAGCGTCCGAATCGATGTTGTCATGATGGCATGCCTCGTAGAGAAGTTTGTGCAGTGCAAATACTCTATTGCAAATGGGAATGGTTATCAATAACATATGGGGCGTTGCTGCATGTAGCCTTTTATTTTGCCCACCGACTTAAGAGTTGAGTGCCAAACCAGCCAGAGCAGAACTCCAAACAATTCTTTCAGAGGAGTATCTAATGACTGTGCAAAATTCATCCAAGCCGACAATTGAAAAACCGAGCTTCGCGCTTTCTCCGCTCACCGCCGCCATCAGCTTTGCCATCGCCGCCTCAGCAACACCGCTAGCCAGTCAGGCACAACAGGCCAGCGACGGTGTACTCACAAAATCAGAGCCGCACCAGCTGTCAAAGCTGATTGCCAAGGATGCCGAAGAGGAAAGAATTAAGGTGGATGCTGTTGCCTCGCCTAAATTCACTCAGCCACTGTTAGACACGCCACAAACCATCACTGTAGTGACTCAGGAAGTGTTGCAACAGCAAAGAGCCGGCACGCTGATTGAAGCACTGCGTAACACGCCTGGCATTACTTTGCAGCTGGGTGAAAACGGTAACACCAGTGCCGGTGATACATTCTCGATGCGCGGTTCATCCACACAATCCAGTATTTTTATAGATGGTATCCGCGATACCGGCGCGATAACCCGCGACACCTTCAACACTGCACAGGTAGAAATCTCCAAAGGAGCCACTGGTGCCGACAATGGTCGCGGTGGTCTGTCCGGATATATCAATCAAGTCACCAAAGTGCCTCTGGATGATGACTTCGGCAGTGCTGATTTAAGTGCCAGCACAGCAACCAGTGTGCGTGGTACTGGCGATATCAATCACACGTTTGGTAATACCGCTGCACTGCGTTTGAACGCCATGTGGCAGAACGGTGATGTAGCCGGACGTGACTTTGTGGAAGGCAATCGTTGGGGGGTAGCGCCTTCACTTGCGTTTGGTCTGGGCACTACCACTCGTTACTACTTGTATTCACAGCATGTTCGTGAGGATAACGTTCCGGATGGCGGCATTCCCAGCATTGGTTATCAGGGATACTACAATAGCGACCTGCCAAATAATGGGGTAACCGCTGCCAAGATAGATCGGAATAATTTTTATGGCCGCTATGATGACGATGAAAACACCCGTTCGGATGTGATCACCTTCCGCGTCGAGCAAGATTTCAGCGGTGGCGCCAGATTGGTCAACACCAGTCGTTATAGTAAAAGTGGCATGGATCGCGTGCTGACCAGCATCAATTCGGTTGATGACAATGATGTTAGCAACTTGACGCCGCCCAGTGACTGGATCATTCCATTGTCCAGACAAGGCACGAACATAGACAACAAGATTCTGACCAACCAGACCAATTTTACTTTTGGTTTTAATACTGGGTCGGTAAAACATGATATGACTAGCGGTCTTGAGTTCATCAAGGAACAGCAATACACCGCTCTGTTTACCAGCGGCACTGACAACAACCTGCTCTACAGCCCGGATGCTTACGCTGCTTATACGTATCCAGTCAGAAATGGCCAGTACCGTGATGGGAAAACCACCACCTACGCCGGATATGTTTTCGACACACTGCACCTTGGCGAACAATGGCTGGTGACTGCTGGCGGGCGCTACGAGCACTACAACACAGATTATGCAGCGTTTGAATCGCCAGGTGGGGGTGCTGCACCCATTGCCGTCACGCAAAAAGATGCTCGCAATCTGTTCAGCTGGAAAACGGCTATTACGTTCAAACCGGCGCCCAACGGCAGTATTTACGCCGCATATTCGAACACTTTATCACCGCCAGGTGGTGACGACTTCAGGCTACGCACTAACGACACCGGTGCTAATAACATTAGCAACCCAAGGTTCGATCCACAGGAAGCATCACACATCGAAATAGGCACCAAGTGGGATTTATTCGCCCAGCGATTAGCTTTAACGCTGGCAGTTTATCGCACCGATAACCTCAACAGCTTGGTAGAACTGGACGACAGCAGCGGTGATTACGTACAACTCGGCAAAACTCGCTACGAAGGTGTGGAATTTGGCGTAATTGGCAACCTCACCGAGAATTGGCAAATCTTGGGGGGTGTCGCTTGGACAGATGCCAAAATCATTGACGGCACGACCGGCAATAGTGGCTCGGGTGCGGAGCTACGCTGGAACCCTCCACTCAGCGCTACGCTGTGGACGACATATTGTTTGAACAAATTGACACTGGGCGGCGGTGCCAGTTATTTCGACGAATCAAAGCGCGTTATTAATCCTGCAACTGATATCAGCACTGAATCCCTACCAGTGATACCCAGCTATACGGTACTCAACGCTATGGCCAGCTATGCCGTGAACGATAGCATGAGCGTGCAACTCAATGTCGACAATCTGTTGAACGAGGAATACATACAGCAACTCAATAATAGTGGTCGACGTGTGGTGCTGGGCATGCCCCGTACTGCGCAATTAACGGCCAGCTTCAAATTCTAGATCTCCCTCTTGCTGTGGTTGTGTGGCTTATTGATCCCTCAACCACAGATCTTTTTATTTGCGATACGCTATAACCACTTGAGATTGCCTCCATGATGTTGCATGTGCCTGCGGTGCTGAATCGAGATGAATTGGCGATATGCCGCAATCTGCTTGATACGGCGCAATGGGTGGATGGTAATGTCACTTCTGGTGAACAGGCAGCCAAGGCTAAGCGGAATCGTCAACTACCCATTGATGCACCAGTCACCAAAGAACTGGGCAACCGCGTTCTTGCCGCATTGTCACGTTCACCGCTGTTCATTTCGGCAGCGATTCCCAAACGCATCGTCCCACCCTTGTTCAATCGATATGAAAACGGCGAGCATTTCGAGTTTCATGTCGATAATTCCATACGGGCGATTCCCGGCACTGCCGACTGCCTGCGTACCGATGTGTCCTGTACCTTGTTTTTTACCGATCCCGCTGAATACGACGGTGGTGAGCTGGTAGTGAAAGACACCTATGGCACACATGGCGCCAAGCTACCGGCGGGCGACATGATTCTGTATCCGGCCACTAGCCTGCATCGTGTTACTCCGGTAACGCGCGGCGCACGCATTTGTTCCTTTTTCTGGGTACAAAGCATGGTACCCGGCGACTGGCAACGAACCCTGTTGTTCGATCTGGATCAGAACATTCAGACGTTACGCGGACAGCTCGGCGACAACGAACAGACCATTGCACTGACCAGCCACTATCACAACCTGTTACGTCTGTGGTCCGAACTCTAATCAACAGATACCTTATTTATATTTAACTCACGAGGTTATTTAATCCATGAAGCTGCATTACCCACTGAGCTTTCTTGCCATAAACATGGTGCTCAGCGCATCCTGCGGGGCCGCCGAATTGAAGGCTTCTATAGAAATCCCACAGTTCAAGGTAGCGGAATACCACCGACCATACACGGCGATCTGGCTCGAAAAGTCTGATCAGAGCTTTGCGGCAAATCTGTCCGTGTGGTACGACTCCAAACAGGAGAACAACAAGGGACAGGAGTGGCTGAAAGACCTGCGTCAGTGGTGGCGTAAGAGCGGTCGCGAATTGCAGTTGCCGATTGATTTCCTTAGTGGCGCCTCGCGTGCACCCGGTAAACATCAACTGATTTTCAAAAGCGATAAAGCGCCGTTGAACACGCTAACTGCCGGTAAATATCGCCTGGTAGTGGAAAGCGCCCGAGAATTAGGTGGCCGCGAACTGGTAGCTATTCCGTTCCAGTGGCCCATCACAACACCGCAAAACCTGAAAACCGATGGTAAACACGAACTAGGTACCGTCGCGCTGGATTTGACACCTTGATTCGTCAACCTTGAGTAGATAGTAAGGAGTTCCACAACCATGAAGATCACTCTCCTACGTGCCAGTCTGCTGGCATTATCACTAACAACAATTTTACCGATGACAACCCAGGCACATCGCGCTTGGATGCTGCCTTCTGCCACTGTGCTGTCCGGTGCGGAACCTTGGCTAACGGTAGATGCCGCAGTCTCTAACGACTTGTTCTATTTCGAACATCAACCGATGCGCATGGATGGCATCGAAGTTATCGCACCTGACGGCACCGAAGCCAAGATTGAGAACGCTAGCACCGGTCGTTATCGCAGCACTTTTGACGTGAAGCTCACCCAGAAAGGCACTTACAAGGTGACTCGCGTCAGTGAAAATATCAATGCCAGCTATGTAGTGGATGGCGAGCTCAAACACTTCCGCGGCACCAGTGAAACTTTTGCCAATGAAGTTCCCGCAGACGCGCAAGATCTACAAGTAGCTAAGACGCGTAGCCGTTTGGAAGTGTTCGTTACTTCAGGAAACCCTTCCGACACAGTGTTAAAGACAACTGGTATGGGGCTGGAACTTTCTCCCATTACACATCCCAACGATCTATTCGCAGGCGAGACCGCCAGCTTCCGTTTGCTGTCGGACGGCAAACCACAAGCAGGCACAGAAGTGACAATTGTTCCCGGTGGCATTCGCTATCGCAACCAGGTGAATGAAATCAAAACCACCACGGATCAGAATGGTAACTTCAGCGTGACGTGGCCCGCGCCAGGTATGTACTGGTTAAATGCCAGTGTCAGCAATATCGTTCGCAGTCAAATCGCGACTCCTTCTGTACCAGCCGGTGGTGCACCAACTAGCCCGATGAGCAGGCCAGTGAATCCTGGAACACGCACTTCTTATACTGCCACGCTGGAAGTGTTGCCACAGTAAATCTTTATGAGTGACACCCCCAACAAATCGCGGCGCTCCTACTGGCTGAAAACCCTGCATCAATGGCATTGGATCAGTTCAGCCATTGCGCTGATTGGGTTATTGCTATTCAGCATCACGGGGGTCACTCTCAATCATGCGGCTCACCTAGATGTAGAGCCGCGTATCGTCACTCAGAAAGTACAACTGCCTGTCGATTTACAATCCAAAATATGGGCTTTGGGTATGAAGTTTGAAGCAGATCAGACGCTACCGGCACTGCCTATCCCACTTCAAGACTGGCTTAATGAAACCTTGTCGATAGACATTAGTGACAGCACAATTGAATGGTCCGGTCACGAATTATATCTGTCGATGCCACGTCCGGGCGGTGATGCCTGGCTGAGCATCATCTTGGAAGATGGCAGCATCGAATATCAGAACACAGATCGCGGGTGGCTCGCTTATTTCAACGACCTGCACAAAGGCCGCCATACCGGCCCAGCTTGGGGCTGGTTCATTGATATTGTCGCTGGGGCCTGTTTGCTGTTCTCCATCACGGGCTTATTTATTCTGAAAATGCATGCCAAAAATCGCCCCAGCACTTGGCCCCTAGTGGGACTGGGGTTGTTGGTTCCAATGCTTATCGCCATCCTGTTTATCCATTAATGAATTCACAAGTAACCCTACATTCGGTGCATGCAAGCCAATCTATGCGACGTATTCTCATTCTTTAGGCGCATGCCCAATTTCTGGCGAAGTCTTATCTGCAATTTTTAACTGCCTGTGGCCGACATGCACATCTGCTGCGACTTCGGCGCAAAGCTGGCGCGCATGCTCAGGCCAGCGTTTTTAAAACTTGCACCATCTCCAATGCTGCCGTCTGACAAATACTCACCTGCGGGTGTATCAACAAACGACTTAACCGACTGGCTGCACGTTGCATCCTGCCTTGTTCAAGGTCGGCAAACACGGCCAGTAACTCACGTACATCCGCAAACAGTAAATATCGGGGGGGTCAGAGCTTCAAGCTCTGTAAACACGCTACGCATCATCTGTTCAAAGGGCACCAATGCCATAACGTATGGCCGCATCGGTAAGGATCCGCTCCAGACACCACCGTACTGTGGCAGGTTCTCATGATAGACCGCCTAAACGCGTATCGACCAGAGTAACGAATGCTCAAGCTAGAGTAATTCCAATGCTGCGCAGGGGTTATACGTATCCATCGAAGTGACAGTTATTTACTTTATGAGTGGCGGTGAGCTGCGAGCCCTCCATGCAGAGAAGGCGATTCACCGCGATTCAACAGCGCATTGCCCACATGGGTACGTTCGGCTTCCGGAATGTCGCGTAGCGAAGTCTGAATGCGTTGCATCACCGCTTGCAACTGTGCCAAGTGCAGTTCATGCCTTGTACCATCCACGATACGAGTAATGCATTGCGAAGCCGAGTCACGCATGCCGGTCTCCAGTCTGAAACTGAAAGAGCTGGCAGGTTTCCTGCTGCGTCAAGGCAGGGTAGCTGGCTGGAGTCGCGACTACTTGGTCAAGATCAGCTTGTTGGCCTGAGTAATCCGCAAACGATAGGTGGAGCCCGCATGTTCGATTAGCACTTCTCGTTGCTTGCCAAATAGAGCCACCGAATGAAAACAGCGCAACTGAGAAATACAACTGACGCTGTGCCGTGGGTCATCCAGCGTCTGGGGAATCGTCACACTTGTTTGCGCCTCGGGCTTCATGGATACAAATAATAACGATTCTTATTTGCATTGCAAGGAGAATGTTTTGGGGGTAATGAGCGCCGGACGCAATTACTCCTGCGTCGGATGACCACGCACCAGACCAATTCGGTAGCCGCTGGTTGAGTAGCCACCGATTCTCGCTGCCCATAGGCTGCAAACAGGCTGACGCTAAAAACCAATACCAGTTGCCGCATAATTTTTATTGCAGCCATACCCGCCTAAATAGTTTTCTAATAATGCGTTGTTAAGACTGAACTACCATCGTGAATGCAACGCTAATAAGTTCGCGCAGCGCGACTCACTAAGACCTGCGGCCACGGACCAAGTGGAAACTAACGATCTTCTTTGCTGGTATTAGTTTGCGCGCCCTGCCCAACCAGCAGTGCGCGTGAATCAGTCGTCGCTATCGGTTTGGAGTTAATGTCCTTGGCGATTTGATAAGCTCGCACGACTGCTGGACTTTGAAAATATTCACCACCACGATGCGGTACGATAACCCGCTCTCCTCAAGAAACATCTTAGTTTTGTGGCCGTTGAGCGTAGCGCAGATGGTTCAGAACAGCCTTCTCTGATGATAGTTTCTGGCGGTTGTGCCTGCCGGTTAGTCTGGACGACCTCAGCAAGCAGTCGCGGGCAGCTGCCCTGTCCACCTGCACCCACAATACGTCAAGGCACATCGCGTTGAAGCGTTTACACTAGCATCTTATCTTTACACCAAAAACACAGACACTGAGCGCGCGTGAACTATCGTCATTCCTTCCATGCTGGCAATTTCGCCGATGTACACAAGCACCTTACCTTGTTGGCGGTGCTCGATTACTTGCTGCAAAAGCCCAAGCCATTTTTGTATTTGGACACCCATGCCGGTCGGGGTGAATATGACCTACGTAGCGATGACGCCATACGTAGTAACGAATGGCAGCAGGGTATTGGCCGTATCTTCACGGCACAGCTCGCCTCACCGCTACTCAAACGCTATGTCGAGGTCATCCACAAGGCACAACAAGGCGCAGGCAAGTTGCATTGTTATCCTGGCTCACCGCTCATCGCCGCACATGTGCTGCGTGATACCGACCGGCGCGTGTTCGTGGAAAAACAGGCAGAGGAATGCGTGGCACTACGCAAACTACTGCGCCAACCACAGCATCACATTAGCAACACCACCGTGGACGATGGTGATGGCTATCACGCACTGAGTGCCTACCTGCCACCTCGAGAAAAGCGCGGCGTGGTGTTGATTGATGCGCCGTTTGAAGAAGCCGATGAGTTCAAGCAACTGGAATACGCTCTGATACAGGCCGCAGAACGTTGGCCTACCGGCGTCTATTGCTTGTGGTATCCGATTAAATCTGGTGGGCTGGTTAATCCGTTTTACGCAGGGCTGAAGCGCAGCGGCTTACGCAATTTGTTGCGGGCCGAATTATTGGTTCGCCCCGCCGATACGCCACTGGGGCTAAATGGTTCAGGCATGTTGATCATGAACCCGCCTTGGCAACTAGACAGCAATTTACGCACTGCTTATGCGGAATTACTGCCTATTCTCGCGCCTGAAGCAACTGGCAGCCTGCGCGTAGAATGGCTGGCGCGGGAATAAGCGACCTGGCTGGCAGATTTTTCAGCCGCCAATAGCTAAGGTACAACCCTGAAATTTTGTTTTAATAATTACTTATGAGTCAATCATCCAAAACCAGCCAGCAACCCATGGCTGTCCGCATGCGCCGGATGCGGCGTGATGAGTTTTCGCGGCGCATGATGCGTGAAACCACACTGACACCCGCAAACCTCATCTGGCCAGTATTTGTCGTTGACGGTAACAATCAGCGCGTTGCCGTACCCTCAATGCCAAGTGTAGAACGGCTAAGCATTGATGAGCTGCTGCGCGATGCAGAACAAGCCTTGCAACTCGGCATACCCGCCGTAGCACTGTTTCCGGTCACGGAGGCTGCGGCTAAAAGCGATGATGGCCGCGCCGCATGGGATGCGAACGGTTTGGCACAGCGCGCCGTGCGCGCCTTGAAAAAGCAGCTGCCCGAATTGGGTGTGATCACTGACGTAGCACTGGATCCATTTACCACCCATGGTCAGGATGGCCTGACTGATGCCAGCGGCTATGTGCTGAATGATGCAACCGTTGCTGCACTAGTGAAACAAGCGCTTTCACATGCCGAAGCCGGTGCCGATATTGTCGCACCCAGCGACATGATGGATGGTCGCATTGGTGCCATACGTAGTGCACTGGAAAACGCAGGGCATATTCATACCCGCATCCTGGCTTACTCAGCCAAATACGCCTCCAGTTTCTACGGCCCGTTTCGCGATGCGGTGGGCTCAGCAGTGAGCCTCGGCAAGGGCAACAAAAACAGCTATCAGATGGATCCTGCTAATAGCGATGAAGCCATGCGTGAAGTCGCGCTGGATCTGGAAGAAGGTGCCGACATGGTAATGGTCAAGCCAGCATTACCATACTTGGATATCGTCAGCCGAGTTAAACAGGAGTTTGGTGTGCCTACTTACGCATATCAAGTTAGTGGTGAATATGCCATGTTGATGGCCGCTGCAGGTAACGGCTGGCTGAATGAACGTGAAGCCGCGCTGGAATCACTGCTAGCCATACGCCGCGCAGGTGCCGATGGCATTCTCACTTACTTCGCCAAACGAGCCGCGACCTGGCTACGTGAATAATAATATTGCAGGGAGGGTCACAATGAATAACGACACCACAGATGATCGATATGCAGTCGTCGGCTATCCGATCAAACAAAGCCGATCACCTTTCATTCACAGCATGTTTGCCAGACAAACCGGCCAACAACTGAAGTACCAGTTACTGGAAGTTGCCCCTGAGTATTTTGTGACTGAAACCAGACGGTTCTTTGCGGAAGGTGGCAAGGGATTGAACGTTACCTCACCACACAAACAAGCCATGTTCGACTTGGTGAAGTACCGCACGCCGCGCGCAGACTTCGCCGGCGCTGTGAACACTGTCATGCAGACGCCGGATGGCGAGCTATTAGGCGACACCACTGATGGCGTCGGGCTACTCAAAGACCTACGCAGTAATCTCAACTTTGAGTTGAAAGACAAGCGTATTTTGCTGCTTGGCGCAGGAGGTGCAGCACGCGGCGTCATCGCCCCTTTGCTGCAACAACAACCCCAGCAATTAGTGATCGCTAATCGCAATGTTGATCGTGCAACACAATTAGTCACTGAGTTTCAAAAGCTTGGCTCACTCACGGCCATGAGCTTTACAGACATCGGTGTACAGGCATTCGATCTGATTATTAACGCCACTTCAGCCAGTCTGCACGGCGAAATGCCACCACTGCCCACGAACATTGTTGACGAGAAAACGCTGTGCTATGACATGGCATACGGCAAGGGTGACACTGTCTTCACTCATTGGGCCAAGCGACTCGGTGCCGCGCGAGCAGTACTGGGCTGGGGCATGCTAGTGGAACAGGCTGCTGAATCATTCTTTCTATGGCGCGGCGTGCGACCAGATACCACACCAGTACTGCTGGCCTTACAGAATCCACCCGCACTCAGCACTGTGGACTAACGATGCGTGACTTGCAGGATGCTGTTACGAATTTGTTCGTGCAGCACCAGCTCTGCATCATCAGCCACCGCGACCAGCATATCGGTATAGGTCAGCCGTCCTTCAGCATTGATACCCAGCACGCTGCGTTTCCGCAGCAGATCAAAGAAGTTCTTAAACAAACCTTGATCAAAGAACTCAGGTGAGTTGAGCTCATACAGCAGCGATATACGCTGCGCCATCAAAAAACATTGGCGCTCCAGAGCCGCTTGACTGACCCGACCACTCCCTGCCTTGAGCAATAGCGCGACCGCCAAGTAGTAGCGCTCAATGATCTGCATACTCAGCTGCCCCAGCAACGATAATTGCACCGCCGCAGCCGTGTCCACGGCTGGCCTGAACCAGCTAGCCCCATCATCATGACTAATCAACAAGCCATGCTCTGCCATATCTTTTATCAACGCATTCACTACATCTGGTAACGCCACCTCATCCCAACGCAAGAACAACTCATCACAGAGGTAGGGATAGATGCGCCATGCGAGTCGCTGTATATCTTCGGTACGCACTTGACGATTATTCTGAAAACAACTGGCGATGGCTGAAGGCAACACCATTAGATGCAGGGTGTTATTGCGAAAATATGTGACTTGAATGGCATTGGCTTCAGTCATGCTTAGCACATCACCCATCTCATGGGAATTACGCTGCAACAAGCGCATACGCTCGGCATAAGCAATGACTTCAACTGCACTCATGTCAGTCACCCCTATCAACGCAGAGTAGGGGGTACTGCGCAACAAGGCAGCATACAAATTTAATTGTCGCACCAAGTCCGCCTCAAGCAGAGCATGCTTCGGTGTTGCCAGCAATACCAAAGCAAGCAAATTAATGGGTGTCACATAGGCTGCATCATTGATGTTGCGCATGATGCGCAGCGACAGATCATCAACTAGCGGACTCAACCAAGTTGGCTTGTCTTGTACGGCTTCGTCACGCCACTCAGAGGCGTACCGATCAAGCATGGCATCAAGATGGATGGGTTCGCCGATGCTGACATGCACTTTGCCGAAACTCTGCCGCAGTGTAGGCAATACTTTAAGCATACCCAGCACGGTTTCTTTCTGCTTTGGCTGTCCAGATAACTCGCTGAGGTATGTGTTTCCCTCAACGACACGCTCATAGCCAAAATAGACTGGCACAAACACCACCGGGCGGCGTGGGTTACGCAAGTAACTACGCACCGTAATAGTCAGCGCACCCGTTTTTGGTGGCAACAATCGACCAGTACGACTACGCCCACCTTCAATGAAATATTCCAGTGGATGACCGCGTTCCATCATCAAGCCTAGGTACTTGGTAAACACCGCACTGTAGAGGGCGTTACCTGTAAAACTTCGGCGGATAAAAAACGCCCCGCCCTTACGCAACACGCTGCCCAATACCGGTAAATTGAGATTCACACCAGCAGCCACATGCGGCACAGCATAACCGCTGCTGTAGATCACATAGGAAAGCAGCAAATAATCCAAGTGGCTACGGTGACAAGGCACATAGATGACCTCATTAGTATCGATGACAGCCTGCAGCTGTTCCAGATGATGCAGCTCCACGCCATCGTACAAGCGATTCCATACCCGCCGAAACAGTCTTGCCAGCAGACTGACCGTGACATGGGAATAATCAGAGGCAATTTCGCCCACATATTTTTGGGCCGCTTGCAACGCCTGCTTGCGAGTCAAGTTTTTGCTACGCATTTCTGCGTGCATTGCCTGCCGTACGCTGCTGGCACGTAACACCTGCGCAGCTATCGTACTATGGCTGGCAATTTCCGGGCCGATAATGGCGGCACGCTGCCGATAAAACAGATTGCGACAAGTGCGTGCGACACGGCGAGTCGCCACCGCCGGATTAGTAGCATCGCCCATCATGCTACGCAGTGACACCGGCTCACCAACTTGAATCAACAGGCTGCGGCCGTTGATGACGGTTGCCAAGAAACGATGCAGTTTGCTACTAGTGGCCCATGACTCTGCCCACGTACCGGACAACAACAGACGCCAACCCGATGCGCTCCGATCAGGCGCTCTGCCCCAGAACAGACTGATCGGCAGAAGATCAACTTCATGCTGGGCATCGCCAGTAGTAATCGAGTTAAACTCTGCCGCTACCAACTGCCGCAAACCATCAGGCGTGCGACTATCCAAGCGCGTACCCAACAGACCGACCCATCGTTGCAGATTGATCGGATATCCATCAGGCATTATCACTTGCCGCTGACTGAACACTTGCTGCCATGGTGGCTGTTGCAACAACTGAATCAGTAGTTGCCGATCAAAAGCCGCATCGGTTGGAAGCATCAGACATAGTGGTCGCTCACCAACGGTCAATCGTTCAGTGATTTGTGCTGGCAGGACCCGTGGTCTAACCCAGCACTGCAGCCATAGTGAAGTCAGGAATGACATATGACACTCAAGCAATCACAAATACACTCAGCAGCCAAGTACATACGTCATTCACTAGGATGTTCAGCAGCATCAATAGCTGCATTGGTATTATTTAGCCCTTGCTGTAGCGTGTCCTGTACAGCGCGAGCCTTGTTCAGATCATCAATTAGTGGCGCCACCACGTCAGAATTCTGCTGCATGACAGACTGTTGGTCAGCCGCATGATCGGCGGTGCCACAGCCAGATACACTCAGCGCCAACGTTACAACCAACAGCGGCCATCGCACATTCATTTGATCTCCCGTAAAAATAATTGGAAGTAAGCCACTATCTGCTCAATGTGACTCAACATACGATGGTCAGCATCAATCACCTGCAAACAAGCATGATGCTCACCGGCGTAACGAATACTGTTTACCACTGGCACCACATCATCTCGCCAGCCATGCACGATACTAATCGGGCATGCGGCAGGCTGCGGCGTGTATTGCTCATAGCCAGGCATGTAAAACGCAGGGGCAAGCAAAAACAAACCGCGCGCAGCAAGCTCTTGAGATGCCGCCGTCGCCACATGCCCGCCCAAACTTGAACCCACCAATATCGGCATGGCCATAGCTTGGCTACGACCAAACTCAAGCAGGCATGCCACCCGCACGGTGGGGTCATCAATGCCACGATAGTCGACCGATTCGGTACGGTAACCCATGTCGCGTGCTGCTGCCGCCATGGCCATGATCTTGCCACCCCAAGGTTCACTATCCTTGCCATGCGAGAAAATCACCACGGGTTCAGTCATGTAGGAGCCTGCATCGTCATCATGTCGGCAAGTGTACGCAGGTCATTATGTGAGTAACAGCGGTGTCAGTCGTCCACGTCAACGCAAGGCCAGCAACGCGGTACTGCCCAACTCAACATCCTCGAAATTACTGGGCGTCTCGTAACGGTTGACGGCCACGATGCGAGTGCCACTGCCCAGCAAGGAATGGTGCAACATGAAAGTGTGGTATTGCTCGGCGTGTAAGCTGGCAAAGCCGACCAGAATATTGACACCGGCGGCGGCATCCGGCGCGATGGCGTTGATTCGTTCATCACAAATCACGAAAAATTCCTGCCCCCGATGCGCATTGGCAAACGCTCCCAGCGCCACCAGCTCATGTAAAAACCCATTCACCTGTCGCACCAGCCGCGACCACAAGGCACGGCCCGGGCTGGCGAGTAACACCCAACGTGTGTTGCGTTGTAGATTGCCCATGACATGCAATGCAAAGCGACGTGCACCTAAATAGCTCCAGTCGGCGGTAGCACTGGTACTGCCCGCCAATGTACGACGCAACAAATTTATCGGTGAGGCGCGGCGAATAGATTGCAAGCTATTGATGCCCAGCGCTGCCAATCGCCACCGATCCAGCTCCGACAATTCAAACTGCAAGCGCAATCCGGGCCGTAGCAACAACTCTACTTCCTGCTGTCTGGAATCCCACACCGGGCGCAGTTCATCAGCATGAGACAACAGGCCAGCCACCGCGCCGCCATTAGCAAACAAGGTGCTACCACCGCGCAGACGATCCACTGCCATCACTCGTGGAAAAAACATTAATACTTGGTCGGAATTAAAATTTAATGCGCGCATTCCGGACAAAGCGTCACGCACATCCTGCCAGGTCAGTGGCGGATCCATGATCAACATGGCGTGATGCTGGCGACAAAACCGCGTCGCCACCAGTAAGGTGCTCAGGCCCACGTCCTGCTTGAAGGTCAGCGGCGGGAAATACAAAAAATCAAATCGCGGCAGCGACCGCAAGGAAAACATGCCGGTATTTTCAGTAGCCGAACCAATCAAATCATAGTCACTGAGCGGCGCGCCATCATTGCCATTCGGCATGGAACTCACATAGCCAATCATTTGCTGGGCATGTTTACCCGGTGTGACATCCGGGCGCTGGATTGGAACTTCACCACGAACTCGCACCAGCTGCGACTCCGCCAGCACCGTTGCCACAAACCGACTAGTGATCGGGTTGATGGAAATACGCTGATAGGATTCCTGGCTTTCAATATGTTCAGACTGATACTGACGCACCCGCTGTAGGACTAGATTGAAGTAGTCCTTGTCCTGATCGGCAATATTGTCGTAGTCCACGGAGGCGCGCAGAAACTCGCGGCTACCCACTGCCAGTGCTTCGAGCAATAACGACTGCCCACCGCAAGGCAAAGTAATAGTCGCAGGGGCAGCGCCATTGGCCACCCGGACTATCACGGCGCAAGCGCCGCCATGTTCAAAATACTGTTCCACCGCATAAGACAGGGTACTGGGCTGCCACAAACCGCCGAACACACGCTGATAGTCAGTGAAGCTGGTAATAGTGACGGGGGTATTAATCGGGCCACGCAGGCAACGACCGACAAATGCGGTAGTGGTAACAGTTATTGGGTTGGTTTGATTCACGCCAGTGCTTGTATGGGTGCCAATAATCAAGGCAGACTCTATGTTTTAGTTTGCTAACGTTACCATAGCCAAGAGTCGACACCCAGACTTGCGCTGCGCCCAGTCACCACCTTGGGTTAAAGCATTAGGTTAAATGTCGAGATCGACAACCCGTCGATGCATATATTGGCGCTTGACTTGTCGCCACCATCTGACCAAGAATCGCCCCGTAGTGTAAACGGCAAACTCGTCGAAAGACGAGGACGCAAAGCTTCCGGTCTAAGGGCACAGCCTAGGACAGCGGGGTTGCCACAAGAGATTAGGCCAATTTCATTCAGGCCAAATCTTGGTGCAGATGACATCCGGTTCACCGGAACTGGCAATAAGTCATCGCATCAGTTGCAGCCCAGCGCCCATTGGTAACCAACTGAACCCCAGACTTGAGCTTTGCGAGGTGTAACAACTTCGTGTTGGGGAAGACAGCATGCAAGAAGTCGCTCAGACTCCTCTCGATTCAGAATGGGCAACACCCATTTCCAGTGGCAGTGAATTATTTGTCATCAACCTGTGCGCTTCTATGACGCCCATGCCGGCGCTACCCAAGCAGCTCAAGGGATATGAAAAATACAGGCTGTACCAAATTTCACGCCAAGAAGATGGCAGGCGTCGTTATCGGCTGCGGTTAGGCTTTTTTAGTAGCGAAGCCGATGCGGAAATGGTCGTTAGCCTAGTACGTAGCCTATACCCCGCCGCCTTCACTGGATGCGCAGGTAGCGAAGATCAACGCCATGTATTCGATGCCACTGCTGTAAACGCTGCCGTCATCACTCCTGCTGCTACAGCCGCGAGCGCGCCACGGCCCAGCGAACTCGAGCTGCTCCCTGAACTTCCAACAACGCCGACACCAGCAGAAAACAGCCTTGAAGCCACGGCCAAACAACCGGCCTTGACGACACTGCTCAACCTGGTGCCTGAGCCTGAATCAGTCGCTATCGAGCCTAGCAAAGCAACCGCTGCTGCATCCAAGCCCAGAGCGACGGTAGCCAAACAAACACCTCCAGCGCTCAAGCCGGTTGACAAGCCAGCCATCAATCCGATTGTGTCCGCCAGTATTGTCAGCAGCCCACTGTCACGCAAAATTGGCGATATGCCGCTGGCAAATCGAATGCCGAAAGTCGTGGATGACTACGTGCCGGTACTGGATACCACGCTGACGATTCGTGCTTTGACACGCGCAGAGGCCGATGATCCGAGTAAGCCCAAGTGGTTTGTTGTGCAACTGGCGCTATCGGAACAACCCGTCAACTTAGATGCCATGCCCAAGCTCGATATTTTCGTCGCTTACAGCCTGTACTCAGTAGCATTGATGGAAGGCGGTACGATTCGTCATGCGTTGCGACTGGGCTTCTTCCGTGAGCAAGTGTCCGCTGAAGCCGTGATGGGCTATCTGAAAACATTTTTTGCCGCGCCCACTATTAGTCAGATCAGCGCCTCCGAACATGATCGCTTTGTAGGTTCCAAACCAGCCCGTGCTACACCGTCACTCAGCAAGGTAGTCAGTCTTGATAACAAGCGCGAAACATCTCCACAACAAGTAGCCACCACTCCACCTGCCGCTGCGGCACAAAACCCCGCCAAAGT
Source organism: Steroidobacteraceae bacterium (assembly GCA_050181835.1). Taxonomy (GTDB): domain Bacteria; phylum Pseudomonadota; class Gammaproteobacteria; order Steroidobacterales; family Steroidobacteraceae; genus CAILZL01. Next base: position 173,080 of record JBFXCU010000001.1, read on the forward strand.
GGCAGCAAAATCCACTGCGACGCAGCGCTCGCAACATATAAAAGTACCGCTGCAACGAAAACTGACGACGCCTGTGCGTCAGCAGTCGTTTCTATCACGACTAATTGGTCGACAACTGGATTAAGCGACTCCACTACCAAACAAGCCGAACTGCAATGGAGCGGAATCCCTCTTATTCGAGCAAGGTATATCTTGTCACTAAGTTGAAACTGATTCTTATTCACATGCAATCTGCTCCGCTTTGCAACTTTTAAGCAAAAAACAATCTAACAAAACAGTTCGGCAAGTGGGTCGGATGAAAAATCGTAGCGCTTAAGCGTTACACTAACCGTCGAGTTCCGTTTGGTCTGTTACTGAGGTTTATGTATGTCCGATTCCAAACTTCATCGCCGCCAGCTACTGAAAGGTGCATTGTTAGGCGCAATTGGCGTATCGATACTAAAGCCGGTTCATAGTGATGCTGCCGACATCGTCAAGCTCACCGAAGCCGATCCTACCGCCAGCGCGCTCGGCTATCACGTCAATGCCAAGACCGTGGACGTGAAAAAATTCCCAACCTACAAGACCAGCCAATCCTGCGCCAACTGTGTGCAGCTGCAACCAGGTACAGGCACTGAGCGTAGTTGTAATTTGTTCCCCGGCAAAACTGTACATGTTGATGGTTGGTGCAAGGTGTGGGTACAGAAGCCGCAATAGCGCGTCGTTACTAAGTGATTGTCAGCAGCGATAGCCAACTACGTGGCTTGCAACGAGCAGGCAAACTGGTTGCACAAACTTTGATCGCCATGCAGTCTCATGCTCGACCGGGCATGAGCACTGCGGAACTCGACGAGTTTGGCGGTCAGCTACTCACTCAAGCAGGCGCAAATTCAGCGCCACGTAGCACTTACGACTTTCCCGGCCACACCTGTATCAGCGTCAATGCCGAAGCCGCGCATGGCATTCCCGGAGAGCGTGTACTGTGTGCCGACGACTTGATCAACATTGATGTTTCCGCAGAAGTGGATGGCTATTTTGCCGACACGGGCGGTAGCTTTGTGCTTGCGCCAAACGCCACTACCAACAGCCTTAAACATAGATTATGTGCAGCAGCCCAATACGCACGCGATGCAGGTATCGCGGTGGTGCGCACTGGCCAATCCTTGAATATCATTGGTCGACGCATAGAGCGCACCATCCACGCAGCAGGCTTTAGAAATGTACGCAACTTGTGTGGTCACGGTGTTGGTGGCGCGCTGCATGAAGAGCCGACCATGCGCAATTACTACGACTCACGCGACAGCGGTTGCCTGCGAGACGGCCAAGTTATTACCATCGAGCCGTTTTTATCCACCAATGTCAGCCGGGTACGCGAAGCCAGCGATGGCTGGACATTGCTGGGTCGCCCTAGTTCTTTATTCGCGCAGTTTGAGCACACGGTAGTGGTCAGACAAGGCGAACCATTGATACTGACCCTACCCTAGCCGATTCGAGGCCGTTAAGAGAATTAGAAACTAACGGATGCGCCGCCCAATACTTCGTACTGAAAAAACGTCTTACCTTTGGCAGTAAGCGCGCAGCCACTATCGCAAAACAGGTCGGACTTCCCTTCCAGCCACGTCAGATAACCGCGCAGCTCAAACCGCAATCGCACTCGTGGCGTTACTGGCACACGCACGCCACCACCTAAATTCACTGACCAACGTGTTTCCTGTGATAACCCGTTGATACCCGGACTGAAACGAGTGGCACCCAAGCCACCCACCGCATAGGGCAACACCCGATCCGACTCTTCACCCAAGTTGGTGGTGCCACCTAGTTGCAGGTATTCGATCTTCATTGGCACTGAGGTACTGCCCTCGGTATCCGTTGCCTGCCTGCTGTACAGCAATTCGTACTGGTTGGCGGGATCGGCAGTACGCCAATTTACGGCCAGCGCCAAGCCAGTATTGGAGCGCAGACTGACGGCATCGCCAGCAGTGCCGAGAAAATCCCCACCGGCGCGATAACTCACGAACGGCGTAATTTCAAAACTGGGCTGCGCGGCATGCGCTAGCGGAGCGAATACGCTCATTGTGAGCAAGCCAAGCAGCGTTGTGGCAAGTAGTGACTGCAATCGCGGGGCACAGTAAGACATGGACACCTCGGCATGAGCCGTCTAACTCAGTTAAGAAGTATTGTCGCTGATCGGCTGAATAAATGCAGGCTGTCGCACCCCGAGTACGGGGGCCTACCTCATGTCACCGGTCGCGGTGCGAGCGAAAATCGGGCATGCTTGTCGGCATTCTGGCCGCTGAGCACTTCCCTGCATGACCACTCGAAAAAAATCCCCCAGTGGCAGTTTTGCCCGCGCCCAGCGTAGCACTGGTGCCGCGCGTGGTGCAGTAGCGCGACGTAAAGCGGCGAACAGCAAAACCAGCAAGGCGAAAACCAAGACTGGGGCTAGCGCGATCAGCGAAAGTCGCAACGAGTTAATCGCGCATGCAAATCGTTCGCACGCCGATAAACGATCAGTCAAAGAGGGTGTGCGCCTGCAAAAAGCGTTGGCGGATGCCGGGGTGGCAGCGCGCCGAGATTGCGAACAAATGATTCTGAAAGGCCGTATCCAGCTTAACGGCGTCACCGTGCTGGAACTGCCCTGCTTCATCGATCCACGTCTCGATGTGGTGGCGCTGGATGGGGTGCCATTGGATCTGAGCGCCAGTATCGTGCGTGAGAAAGATGTCAACGCACCTGAAAATCGTGTCTACCTATTGATCAACAAGCCCAAAGGCATGATCACCACTGCGCGTGACCCAGAAGGCCGTGCCACGGTGCTACAAATGGTGCCGCATACCATTTTGCAGCGGGAACGCCTGTTTCCGGTGGGGCGACTGGATGCGGACTCCACTGGCTTGCTACTACTGACCAACGATGGTGATCTGGCTTACCAACTGACCCACCCCAAGTTTGGCGTGATTAAAGAATATCGTGTCACCACCACTGGACTTGCCAGTGACGAACAACTGGCAAAGCTAAAAAACGGCCTGTATCTGTTGACGCCGGATAAAGCCGGTCATGCGCGCGCACGGCGCACTAACTTGGAAGGTGTGCGCGTACTAAAGCGGTTTGTGGATCGTAGCCGTGGTGATCGCACCGTGCTATCCATCCATTTGCGCGAAGGCCAGAATCGCGAAATTCGCCGTTTACTGGCGCGGGTTGGCTTGAAAGTGCGCGAACTGGAGCGCATAGCCATTGGCCCGTTACGTGCCACCGACCTTAAACCCGGACAGACCAAGCTACTCGGCAAGCGCGATGTTGAGCGGTTGCGCGCCACTATGTTGTCAGTCAGTTAACCAGTTGCACGGAGCCTGTATGTCACGACTTGTTCTGCTGCTCATTGCTGGCAGTTTGGGATCGCTACTTTCGGCCTGCGGCCTCAAAGGTGACTTGTATCTGCCGGAAAAAAGCACACCGGTAGTAACTAGTGCGCCCACTCACAGCTCCAGCAGTAGCGCTAGCAGCCATGAGTAAGAAACTGGTGCTGGTCGACGGTTCGTCGTACCTGTATCGCGCCTTCTTTGCGCTGCCGCCGTTGACGAACTCAGCGGGCGAACCCACTGGCGCGCTGCTAGGCGTCGCCAACATGTTACACAAGCTAATCAAGGAGGAACAACCAGACCTGCTTGCCGTGGTGTTTGATGCGCCAGGCAAAACCTTTCGCGATGACTTGTTTGAACAATACAAAGCTCATCGCCCCCCCATGCCGGACGACCTGCGCGCGCAAACTCAGCCGTTATTGGACTTGGTGCAGGCCATGGGACTACCCATGCTACGCATTGGCGGTGTCGAAGCCGATGATGTGATCGGCACACTGGCGGTTCAAGCTGCCGAACAGAGCATGGAAGTGTTGATTTCCACCGGCGACAAGGACATGGCGCAACTGGTCAAGCCGCAGATCAGCCTGATCAACACCATGACGGGCTCGCGCCTGGATCGCGATGGCGTCAAGGCCAAGTTCGATGTCTATCCCGAACAGATCATTGATTACTTATCACTGGTGGGCGATAGCAGCGACAACATACCCGGCGTGCCTAAAGTGGGGCCGAAGACCGCTGCCAAATGGCTCAATGAATATCAGTCGCTCGACAACCTACTGGCTCATGCTGAGGCAATTACCGGCAAAGTCGGCGAGAGTCTACGCGCCAGCATCACCACACTTGAACTATCGCGCAAGCTGGCCACTATTGACTGTGCCGTTCAGCTGGCAACTCCCCTCGACACCTTAATGCCGCAACCACCGATGACTGACGAACTGCGAGCACTGTATCAACGCTATGAACTGAATGCCTTGTTGCGACAGCTTGAGTCACAACACGGCAATGCACTAACTACTGTGGTAACTACAGAAGTTACCACAGCACCAACCATAACCACTGAATACGAAACCATACTGACTGAAGCACAGCTGCACCAGTGGGTACAACAACTACAGATCGCTGAAATTATCTGCATTGACACTGAAACCACCTCGCTGGATTACATGTGTGCCGAGCTGGTCGGTATTGCCCTGTCAGTTGAAGCTGGCAAAGCCGCTTACTTGCCACTCGCACACACTTATCCCGGCGCACCACAACAACTATCACGCGACACGGTGCTAACACAACTCAAACCACTACTGGAAAGTCCGCAGCTAGCAAAACTGGGGCATCACTTGAAATATGATGCGCATATTTTTGCCAACTACGGCATAACTCTACAGAACCTGCGTTTCGACAGCATGTTGGAATCCTATGTACTGAATAGCACCGCCACGCGTCACGACATGGACTCAGTAGCAAAAAAATATCTGGGCGTGGACACCATTCATTTCGAAGATGTGTGCGGCAAAGGCGCGAAACAAATCACTTTCGATCAAGTGGATATTGAAACAGCAACGCGCTATTCCGCTGAAGATGCGGATATTACTCTGCGCCTGCATCAAACCCTATGGACACAACTGGCTGCCGAACCGAAGCTACAACAGGTTTATGAAACCATCGAACAGCCATTGGTGCCAGTATTACTACGCATGGAACATCAAGGTGTGTTACTGGATGCTGGGCTGCTCAAGCAACAAAGCCAGCAGCTCGCCGAACAGATGTTAATACTGGTAGACCGCTGTCATGCCGCAGCGGGACAACCATTTAATGTTGATTCACCCAAGCAATTGCAGGAAATCCTGTTTGGCAAACTGGGCATCGAAGCGAAACGCAAGACCGCCAAAGGTCAACCCTCCACTGCCGAAGATGTATTGGAAGAATTGGCGGACGAGCATGAACTAGCAAAGCTCATCCTCGAATATCGAGGCATGGCCAAACTCAAATCCACTTATACCGACAAGTTACCACTACAGATTAATACGCGCACTGGGCGGGTGCATACTTCATATCATCAGGCTGTAGCCGCCACGGGGCGCTTGTCTTCGACTGACCCCAACCTGCAAAACATTCCGATTCGTTCTGCCGAGGGTCGCCGCATCCGGCAAGCATTCATTGCGCCACCGGGGCACGTGCTGGTGGCAGCTGATTACTCGCAAATTGAATTGCGCATCATGGCGCACCTGTCTGGCGATCAAAGCCTGCTGCAAGCGTTTGCCGCCGACCTAGACATTCATCAAGCCACAGCCGCCGAAGTGCTGGGCATTCCATTGGAACAAGTTAGCAGTGAGCAGCGCCGCTCTGCCAAAGCGATCAACTTCGGTTTGATCTATGGCATGTCAGCATTTGGCCTGGCCAAGCAGCTGGGCGTGGCGCGTGGCGAAGCGCAACGCTACATCGATCTGTACTTCACGCGTTATCCGGGTGTGAAAGAGTATATGGAACGTACTCGCGCACAGGCTCACGAACAAGGCTATGTGGAAACGGTATTCGGTCGCCGTTTGTATCTGCCTGAGATCGGTTCGCGCAATGCAGCACTACGACAATATGCAGAACGCAGCGCAATCAATGCACCCATGCAGGGTACGGCGGCTGACATCATCAAGCTGGCAATGATTGATGTAGATCGCTGGTTACAAACCTCAAAGTTTGCCGCCAAGCTCATCATGCAAGTACATGATGAACTGGTATTCGAAGTGCCTACAGAGCTGAGTACACAACTCATCGCAGAGGTCCGACAACGCATGTGTGCTGCCAGCAGCCTGAGCGTACCGCTACGCATCGATATCGGCGTCGGCGCCAATTGGGATGAAGCACACTGAACCTGAACTTGCGTGTGTCTGACGCAACACAGCGACAGGACAATGCTTGCGCCGATTGACCGGGTTCAGCGGCTCCGCTGTACTGTTCGCCCGGCCTAGCCCCAACCGTGGGAGTATTTGCCAAGGGTGGCTGGTGAATTGGAAATCTAACGTTACCGAAAGCAGTAAGATTTTTAGGGAAAAAGGTACTGATCCCGTGTATGGCGGGGGCTTGGTCGTTCACTTCTTGAGTATGTCGGTGCGTGCCGAATACGAGCATTTCGACTGAATGTGGACTCAAATCTGGTGTCACTGAGGCTGACCTAGATCTTCTTGTAATAACTTTGCACTAAGTTCTCGGAAATTTATCAGGTAGTCGGAACTTTCCCCAACTTGCCCGCTCTCACTCCTTGCGTCTGCCAGGACGCGCCATTCGACTTCCTCCCTAAGCGAATGGTTTGCCCGGTGTCCCCATACCGGGTTCAATTTATCCCCGATGGCTATGCCATCGGGGTATTTTTTTGTTCCACCGCTGCAACCGTAACGAACTAAGCTAATAGTCCGCAGGCTTACTTCCTTTCAGGCAATTGTCCAGAAATCGCCGCGCCTCATCCACACCACGATTAGTAGTAGCGGAAAACAGCTGCACGGTTGTGTTATCACCAACGGTCGCACGCACCTCGCGTAACACCTTCATGCCTTCAGACTGAGTCAGTTTGTCGGCCTTGCTGAGCAAGACATGGCCATGCAGTTGGCGTTGTTGCGCCCACTCCAGCATTTGCAGGTCGGTGTCCTTGAGCGGATGGCGGGAATCCATCAGCACCACTAGCCCGGTCAAGGACTGGCGCTGGTCAAAATAACTGCTCATGAGCTCATGCCAGTGGCGCTGCATGGCCGGCGGCACTTTAGCAAAGCCATAGCCGGGCAGATCTACCAGCCGCTGCTGCGGTTGCATACTGAAAAAATTAATCAGCTGGGTACGCCCCGGGGTTTTGCTGGTGCGGGCCAGGGCAATTCGACCGGTAATAGCATTGATGGCGCTGGATTTACCACTATTGGAACGGCCAGCAAAAGCCACTTCCACGCCCTGATCGGCAGGAAACTGCGCGGCTTGCCAAGCACCTAGCATGTAGTCAACGTGTGTGTAATAGGACATGAGGTAATGGCGGACGGCCCCAAACAACAACGGGGCAGGCCAGCCGATGGATTCCTGACTACCAAATAAGTTCGCTAGTGTACAATTACGCACCTTTAGCGCCAGCTTTTACGCATCAGCGAAAGCAGGTATCTGAATTCAGCATTGGAGTTAGTCGATGAAGTCTGGCTTGTTTATTAACTGGGGAACGCTGCGTGGGCTGCTCGCTATTGGGCTGCTGTCAGGCGTAGCGATGAACGCTGCTGCCGCTGGCGATGTACAAGCAGGCATGACCAAGGCCTCAACCGTGTGCATTGCCTGCCACGGTCTGGATGGTAATAGCGTTAATCCAGAATGGCCGAGTATTGCTGGCCAGCACGAAAGCTACATTATTAAACAGGTCAAGGCATTCCGTGCCGGACAGCGCAGCAATGTATTAATGTCGCCGATTGCTCTGACCCTGACCGATAAGGAAATTGAAGACACGGCTGCCTACTACGCCAGCCAGAAAATCAAAGGTCTGGAAGCAGCCAAATCCAAGGTGGAGTTGGGACAGAGCATTTATCGTGGCGGCGTCACCAACCGTAATGTCCCTGCCTGCATGGCCTGTCACGGCCCGAATGGTCGTGGCAATCCGGGGGCCATCTATCCCTCGCTGCGCAGCCAACATGCAACTCAAGTAGTGACGCAACTACAAGCCTATCGAAAGGGCGAACGCAGCACCGATCAAAACCAGATGATGCGCGATGTCGCCGCCAAATTAACGGACGAACAGATTGACGCGGTAGCCCAATACATACAGGGCTTGCGCTAACCATTACTTGGCAGGCGCGCTGCGCCTGCCATTCACTAGCGACAGATCTGCACAGGCAAGCAGTTTTACAGATCTAGCTCCCAGCCCCACGGAAGCCCAACATGAAACGCATTGCTGTTACGGTATTGAGTTTGGCATTAGCGGTAATGCTTGGTGCTTGCGGTAACAACAATCAAGATATTGCCGCCACTAATAGCGCGGCAGCGCCGATAACAACGGCAGGCTCCAGCGCCGCAACAACACACACCAATCCTGACGTAGCCGACACACCACTGGAACCAATTCCGGAACAATTAGCAGAAACAACTAACGCCACCGTAAGCGGTACCGACAGCACAGCTTCGACCGCATTGAAAATCAACCAGATGCCACCCGCCGCCGCTTCGCGCTGGCAGGAAGGTGTCAATTACACACGCTTAGTCCCCGCTCAACCCACCACGGCTGCCCCGGGTCAGGTCGAAGTGACTGAAGTGTTCTGGTATGGCTGCCCGCACTGCAACGTACTTGACCCCTATCTTGAAACTTGGCGCAAGCAGGCCAAGCCCGTTTATGTCAACTTTGTACGCGTACCCGTCATGTGGGGTGCCGTACATCACACACACGCACGCTTGTTTTATACGGCTGAATTGCTGGGTAAGCTTGATACGCTGCACTCAGCCATTTTTCGTGAAATTCAGACCAATAACAATCCCTTGATATCGGCTGAGCAGATTGAAAAATTCTTCACCAGCAATGGCGTGAGCCAGACAGATTTCCAGAAGGCATTTTCTTCATTCGCAGTTGAATCCAATCTGAAGCGAGCCGAAACACTGGGCGTAAGGTACAAAGTGGATTCCGTACCGCTGATCATCATCAATGGCACCTATGTAACAGACGTCGGCAAAGCAGGTGGCCAACAGCAATTGATCAGTCTGATCAATGAGCTAGCAGCACGCGCACACGGTACCTGAATCAGCAGCTATGCTTAATACCTACATTGCGCATCCACGCGGCTTAGCACGCACCGATGCAAGCGGTATTCAGCGTATACCGACGCAAACGGTCTGGATTGACCTACTGGAACCCAGCCCTGAAGAAGAGCGTGCCATAGAGCAGGAGCTGGGTATTGAAATTCCATCCCGCGAAGAAATGCGCGAGATCGAAACGTCGAACCGACTCTATGAAGAAGATGGCATGTTATTCATGACCGCCACGGTTGCCGCCAAACTGGATACCGCACGACCGGAAAGTACCGCCGTAACCTTTATCCTCAGCAACGACCGGTTGATAACTAATCGCTATGTAGACACGCGCCCATTCCGCAACTTTATTGCCTATGCGGAACGTCACCCTACTGCCTGCAATTCACCCGTCGTCATTCTGGCAGGCTTGATTGAGGCGTTAATCGAGCGAATTGCAGACATACTGGAACGCGTCGGCAATGACCTCGACGCCGTGTCGGGTAACATTTTTCAACTGGATCAAGGCAGCCACAAAAACAAACGGGATCTGCGTAACCTGCTGGAACGCATCGGTTTCAATGGAGAGCTGAACTCCAAGGCTCGCGAAAGCTTGGTCACTTTGGCGCGCATGCTGGTATTCCTGCAACAATCCAGCATGGTTTCCATGAATGACGAACAACGCAGCCGGTTCCGTTCCATCGCTACTGATGCCGCCGCCCTCTCTGATCACTCCAGCTTCTTAGGCAGTAAGGTATCGTTTCTGCTGGAAGCCACACTGGGGCTGATCAATCTTGAGCAGAACAACATCATCAAAATCTTCTCGGTAGCCGCCGTCATGTTTATGCCACCGACGCTGATTGCCAGTATTTATGGGATGAATTTTCGCCATATGCCGGAATTATCCTGGTCGTTCGGCTACCTCTTTGCGCTGGCACTGATGTTTGGTTCCATACTGGGCATCTACATCTACTTCAAACGTCGCGGCTGGCTCTAGCCGCACCGGCGCCCCCATCTAGGGCACAATTCTCCAAAACTTGAATTGATTCAAACTTTTAATACTGAAAACAGCGAACCATGTCGCCTTTCTAAGCCGCTATTTTACGGAACATGGATCGCACAGAATGGTGCACCGGCCTAAATTCTGCGCGGGCATCAGGTGTGGAATGCTTAGCCATTCGGAATAACAGATTACATACGGAATTTTGAAACCGCATTCGGGGACTGCAAATGAAACTTCTGGATCTTGGCCGCTACAAGCCTGTCGCCTTAGGATTCTTCGGCTTTACGCTGTTGATCGGTGTGGTGCTGGGCTTCAACATGTACATGTCCAACTTGTTCAGCACCGATTTGTCGGGCGTCAAGTATCTAGCTCGACAGCAAGTCCAGCCAGCCGTTATCGTCGCCAATAGCCATGCGATGGCCGCACGCCTGAAACTCCACGAACCGATCACCGATTCATTTAGCAGCCTGCGCGCTGCAGTCACTAGCATTGATCAAACGCTGAGCACTCTAGCCAATGACGGCAGCATTACCGATGCGCAGAACCGTACTTATCATTTTGCCAGCATGCGTAGCGAACCGGCCGCCAGCACTTTGCGCAACGCCCTGCAACAATGGATGACTTACAAAACTAAACTGGATACTGTCCAGCGTTTGAGTGGCGACCCCTATGAAACCAGCCCTGATGGTGTAGTCACACTCAATGCCCGTGGCGAACGGTTGGTGCAAGCATTGGCAGAATTGGAACCGCTAGAAGCAGCTGCGCAAACCGAATTAACTACCGCATTTCAAACTGTGGTAAATCAACTGGAAGCCAACGGCAAAGCACGAGTCAACCTGCTACGTATTGCACAGATCGTCGCCATTGTGGTGGCGTTACTTGGCTTCTTGGGTATCCTGTCCTATCTGGGCAGCACTTTGCGCAGCGAAGAGCAGCAAACTGGCGAGACCCGTAAAGAAACCACTGACATTCTCGGCACAGTGAATGAAGGCCTGTTTCTGCTGGATCGTGAGCAACGAATTGGTAACGAGCGCTCCAAAGCACTCACTACTATATTTCGTCGTAATGATTTTGAAGGCATGAGCTTCGAAGATTTGCTGCGGAACATCGTCCCGGAGAAAACCCTCAAGACCGCCAAGGAATACGTCGAGCTGCTGTGGGGCGAGCGAGTTAATGAAAAGTTGGTAAAAACCATCAACCCACTGAACGAAGTGGAAGTGAATTTCGACAATCCCGCCGGTGGCTTCGATACTCACTATCTGGAATTTGACTTCAACCGGGTAAAATCTGGCGGGCAACTTTCACATCTGTTGGTGACAGTGATTGACGTCACCAAACGCGTCATGCTCGCGCATGAACTGCAAGAATCCCAGGAAAAATCTCAAGCCCAGCTAGACTTATTGCTACGTATTCTGCATGTGGATCCAACCAGTCTCACCAGCTTCCTGACAGATACAGAAACCTCACTGAAGATCATCAATACCGTCTTGCGTGAACCTGCCCGCGAAGAAGACGCATTCCGTACCAAAATCAACAATATCTATCGACAGATACATTCTGTGAAGGGCGAAGCCTCGGCATTAGGCCTAAAAACGGTGGAACAACGTGCCCATGTATTTGAAGATGCGCTGACTGACATCAAGGGCCGTAACACCATTTCAGGCAATGATTTCCTGCCCTTGGTTGTGAAGCTGGATGATTTATTTAATCACCTAGCGCAGGTACGTGAAATGCTGGGCCGTTTGGTCGACTTGCATCAAGCCATTGCCAGTCGCAGCGTAGTAAGCAGCGGCACCGACGACGCCCACACCGAAGTCGACTCGGAAGAAATGAATGACTTGCTAGGCAGCAAACACAGTGACGACCCACGTGAAGGCACCAGCGCCCTAGAGGCGCTGATGAGTGGCAATGTTCTACAGCGCACGCTCGATAAACTTGCGCAGAAGGTGGCCGACAACTGCACCAAACAAGTCGAACTTGAGTGCACTGGCCTGGAAAACGTACCGGCAGTATATCGTCGTGCAGTCAAAGACATTGCAATACAATTAGTACGCAATGCAGTTGCACATGGTATTGAAGCTCCAGCTGAGCGTAAAAACTCCAGCAAGCCTGAGTTTGGTCAATTAGCCATCGAGTTTATGGACCACGGTGACAAGGGTGTGGAACTGATCGTGCAAGACGATGGTTGCGGCCTGCAACTTGATCGCATTAAGCAGGTTGCGATTGAACGAGGACTCATTAGCGCAGGACAAGCCGCTCTACTGGATCATCGTCAAACCATGGCGCTGATTTTCCGCCCCGGCTTCTCAACCTCGGAAGCAGTCACTAGCGATGCTGGCCGTGGTGCCGGCATGGATCTGGTGCGCTCAACAGTAGCGGAGCTACAGGGACGCGTGGGTATGTCCACCTCCAGAGGGCGCTATACCCGCTTTAAGATATGGTTACCTGCGCCTTCCAATGCAGTTGCCGCATAATCGTAAACAGCAATAACTATTAGGGGTAACTATGTCAGTTGCTACTGCATCAACCAGTCAGGAAACCAATCGCAAGCTCACCATGATGATCTGCGATGACTCCAACATCATTCGCCGCAAAATTGAGCGTGAGTTGAAAATCGACAACCTTGAAGTGGTTGCTACCGCCGCCAATGGTCGCATCGCGGTCGATACCTTCAAAAAACAGCCCGTTGATGTTGTCACCATGGACATCACCATGCCAGAGATGGATGGCATTGAATGCGTTGAAAAATTGGTACAAATCAAACCGGATGTATTGATACTGGTGATCTCGGCATTGTCCGACAAAGCCACGGCCATTGAAGCGCTACGTAATGGTGCAAATGGCTTTCTATGTAAGCCGTTCACTGACCGACAGCTAACTGAAGCCCTTGCAGAGCTACTGCGAGGCGCACAATGATGTCCGATCTTGAGTTGACCACCTTCGTTGAAGGTACTACTCGCTACTTCGAAACAGCGGGTAATCAGCCAGCCACCGTGGGATCGCCGTACTTAGTAAACAGCGGTAAGCCGACGGTGCATGAGTTCACCGGCATGATCAATATTGCTGGCAAACGCCGTGGCATGGTGTATTTCACTGCCTCGCGACCAATGCTGACTGTGCTATTGATGCGCATGGGTGAAACCGAACTCACCGAAGAGAACATGGCCGACCTGGTTGGTGAAGTGGCTAATACTATTTCCGGTAATGCGCGTCGTGATTTCGGCAAGGATTTCATGATTTCGGTGCCGCAAGTAGTAAGCGGTGACCCTGATCAAGTGAACCTTCCGGACAATACACGGTCGTTCGTTATTCCGATCAATTGGCGCAGTCATGCTGCGCAGCTAATCGTCTGCCTAGAGTAAAGCCATGCTAGTAACGCTGCTGCTATAGTCCGCTGGCGTAGATAAAATGGCTAATCAGGCCATTGATTGTTGGTTTGCTTGAATACTCGCTGACACGCATCCACTACTACGACGTCATATAACACCCCAGCCCCGTTATGTATCTCTGCCAACGCTGCAGTCAATCCCAGCGCTGGACGATAGGCACGCGTGGCACACATGGCTTCAACGACATCGGCTACGGCAAGAATGCGCGCTTCAATATTGATCTGCTCACCATGCAACCCTGCCGGGTAGCCACTCCCATCTAATCGCTCATGATGCTGTGCGACGATATCGGCAATATCTGCGCCAAGATCGGCACTGCGTAACAGGTGCGCGCCGCGTTCTGCATGGCTCTGGAGAACCATCTGTTCTGCTGCACTCAAGCCACTCGGTCTCAACAGCAACGCCTGCGGTAACAGCAAGTGGCCAATATCGTGCAATCGCGCTGCCAATTGCAGTCGTGTCTGCATGCCCTCGGACAAACTCATTTGACGCGCAATCGCTACCGTTAGATTTGCTACTCGCGTACCGCTGGTAGCTGCATAGACATCGTATTGATCAATGAGCTTTTCCAGCAGGCCCACCGCACCGATTGCAACGCTGGCCTGCCGCTGACGCGTGGCATGAGCCAACAGCTGCTGTCGCTTACTCAGTAACACCATGCTCAATAATTCAGCGCAGTGTTGTAGTTCAGCTTGTTCTGCTGTGGTGTAGGCAGCTTCGCGATTGCCTATTAGTAGCAACCAAGGTTCATGGGTAACAGATGCAATGGAGCAGACTTGAAAGGTAGATATTTCCGGTAGTCCTTCCACCAACAGGGATTCATCTGGCGCATTACCAACGTGCACTAAACGCGAGGTCAGCAATGATCGCCACACTGCCGGAATTACGATTCTATCAGCCACGGCATGCTGATTTCGACGTAGTGATTGATGCTGACTCACGGCCAGCACCTGCATGGTTTGAGTTACTCCCTCCAGCGTCGCAAACATCGCTAGCGGGCTGTTGAATGCCTGTGCTAGCTGAGCCATGGCATATTGCAGTAGCGTGACCTCATCAGCATCTTCTGCATAGCGCATGACTTCCATCATGGCAGACAGTTTGGCGGCAGCTTGGCTCGTCACTGGTACCAACGCACGCTGCATCTCAATGTGCAACGAATACAAACTAAGCCCTGCACCCACCTCCACCATACCGCGCGTAATTACTACTGGCTGCGACCCAGACGCATCACCAGTCAAGCGTGATGTTGATGCCTGCCCCACGGGCAGGTCACGCAATACCGGCCACTGCATTGGCTCAGCAAACAAACCGACCATCGACTGACCTAGAAGTTGTTCACGCGTCTTGCCAAGCAAGCGGCACGCAGCATCGTTAACCTCACGTAGCTGCCCTTCTGTATCGCAAATACCATATGCAACTGGCAGCGCCATTAACAACAGCTTCAGTCGTTGAATTTCATCGGCCATGGCGCGCTCACCACGCACCCGATAGCTAACATCCTGTGCGGCCATCAATTCAGCCGCATGGCCATTGAACTCAATATCACGCACATTGAGCAACAGTGACAAACCATGACCGTCCTTGTGCTGGAACGAGAGCACTTGGGTAGCGCCACCCTGCGCCGAGCTGTCCGCTCGCAACAAGCTATGACTTTTTAGTTGCAGCATCTCTGTAGGGCTATAACCAAACAGCTGCGCTGCTGCAGCATTGGCAGCCATGATGCGTTGACTGGATTTATCGACTATCCACATTGATACTGGGCTACTATCAAACAGGTTGGCCAAGCTGCGCGCCTTAAACAGCTGCTGCTCCAGCTCATCATTCAGTGCTGGTGGTGCTTGCTTTGGCGCAGGTGCAACGAATGGTACTGGCTGTGGATCAACAGCAACTGGCGACAACTTGGTTAAACTGGACGCATTAATAACTAGCGCTGGCAGCAGCGCGGTACTTTCAGTCGCCAATGCCTCTACCACGGTCATCGCAAGCGCAGTGGAGCGTAATGCGTCCACCACAAAATACGTTACGCCCAGTTCTTGGGCAAAACGACTGGACTTTTCATCTTTACTGCGCGTGCTGAATAGCACCACAGGTATCTGCCGCAGTTGCTCATCCTGCTGACAACGACGGAATAGCGCAAAGCCATCAAGTTTGGGCAATACCACGTTTAATAGCAGTAACTGTGGCGCAGTGCTGCGTGCCAGCTCCAGCGCATCCAGACCATCACGCGATCGCATGATGGCATAACCCTCGCCCTCCAATGACTGAGCCAGCAGGTTCTGTTCCAGGTCGCGCTCGGTAGCGATCAATACTGTTTTCATCGGCCCTGTTTTTATGTAGTGAATGTAGCTGGTAATGACTCAACGGCGTAACAGTAACGCGTTTACCACGTTCTTACTGCTACCTGTATCCACAAAGCCCTACAGCTCCGTACTTTGACGTCATCTTAGATACTACGTGACCGATGACATACCAACGCAAATCTATAACAGACTCCCCAAACTGCGATCCAGTTCACGTCGCAACATGCAGAATACTGAACTGTGTCGCAGTGACATAACAGTCACTTAGCAAGTATTACTCCCATAGA
This sequence comes from Steroidobacteraceae bacterium, assembly GCA_050181835.1. GTDB lineage: Bacteria > Pseudomonadota > Gammaproteobacteria > Steroidobacterales > Steroidobacteraceae > CAILZL01. Next base: position 189,124 of record JBFXCU010000001.1, read on the forward strand.
ACTATGTGCACATGGGGATTAAGTCAGTGGCCACAATTCACCAACTCTTTAATGACAATCAATCGAGCGATGCAGGCGACGGTAGTCCGCCCAGCCAAGGTCAGCAACACGCGGCCGCACCACTGCTTTCTTTAAGCAATAATGCCAACCTGCTTGATATCGTGCGCCGCGCCGCGCCGCGTGGCTCGAAAGTGGTTGATGCCAATAATATGGATACCATGCTCAGTAGCGTCCGTTCGTTACGTCCGGGTATTTTGTTTATCGATACCGACTGCTGTACCGATATTGCCCACACAGCCATTCAGTTGTTGCAGGACTTGCCAGAATTGATTGTGGTGGTTGCTGGCAATGGTGACGAGAGTAGTAGCTTGATGAAGCTCGCCGCTGCGGGCCATATATATAGATTCATGCTCAAGCCACTAGCACACAATCAAACCAAGCTAACGCTAGAAGCGGCCCTGAATCAGCACAATGAATTACTGGCCAGCGCAGAGCGACATGCCAATGCATCATTTACCGCCCAACCAGAATCCCCTCGCAAGAATTACCTGCCAACTTATATTGGCTTGAGCTTGGCGCTGATAGGTATTGTGGGAGCCGCCTTTTACGGCTTGAGTCGCATGGGCAACAGCGAGCCAGATGCCGCCGTGAGCACAAACAGCAATAGCACCGCTAACAACACAGCCAGCAAGGAACTGGACATTGCCGATGCTGCCCTGGTAGCTGGCAAGCTGCTCGAACCACCCGGTGAAAGTGCACTGGATCTGTATCGCAGCGCGTTAGCAATTGACGCTGGCAATATCCGCGCGCAAGCGGGCATCGAAAATGTCGCTAACAAGTTATTGGAACAAGCTGAAGTCGCCCTGACAGCAGAGCAATTGGAAACCACCGTCAGAGTGCTGGAACAAGCACGCGATATTTCGCCCAACAATTCTCGCTTGAAATTTCTGGATGGACAACTGGCGCGTGAACGTGAGCGACTGAAACTGGCGCAGGGTCAAGATGTAAACCAGAAAGTACGCGCGCTGTTAGCAGATGCACAAGACAGCATGGATGCAGGTCGGTTGATTAGCCCCGCAAATAGCAATGCGCGCGCCAGCATTTTGGCAGCACGGCGCATTGATGCCACCGATCCAAGCGTCGCTCAGTCGCAACGCAGTTTGAGCAACCTGCTGGTCGAAGCCGCACGACGTGCCGCCGATCAAAACCAAACCGAACAGGCACAGACTTATTTGAGTGCGGCACGCCAATTGGGTTCGGCGGGTGCTGACCTCAGCGCCACCGAACGGATCATCAATGCAGCCAGCAGTCGAGCAGCTAGTAGTGCCGCCAGCGAAGCACAACTAGCCGCCGCTCAACAAGCTGCAATAGTCGCACAGGCAGAGCGTGATGCTGCAGTCGCAGCTGCGGCAGCGGCGAAAAAGGCCGCAACAGCAGCGCGGAGTGCCAGTACAGCCTCTGCGCTACCACCGGTAGCACTCAAGCGAATTAAGACTGTAGCGCCAGTATTTCCTGCTGAAGCAAAAAATCGTGGCACCAGTGGCTGGGTTGACGTGTCATTCATTGTTGACGAGCGTGGCCAAGTTACCGAACCCAACGTCGTTGACTCTGATCCAAAAAATGTGTTCGATGCGGCAGCAATTACTGCGGTGGAACAATGGCGTTTTGAACCGCCTGTGCGTAATGGTCAGCCGATTTCGCAACCGACCAGAGTCAAGCTACGTTTTGATATTGATAACTAACAACAACTAGACCAGCATAAAAAGCCCTGCCAAGCGGGGCTTTTTATTGCGTGAACCTGCGAGCAAGCCGCTACACTGCGCCACTTAGCTATTCGCAACACCCCATGCGTGTCCCGCCTCCGAATCAACGCCTCCCTGCCCAACGCCTAGATGAATACGGGCATGCTCACGTAGATTGGCGCTTGGTAATGACACTGGCCGGTCCACTGATCGCCAACAGCGCTATACAAGCGGCACTCAATCTCACTGACACCTGGTTTATCGGCCGACTCTCCACCAACGCACTGGCAGGCATGGGCGCCATTTATTGGCTAACTGTGGTGTTCATCAGCCTGCTCGGTGGCGTTGGCATGGCAGTACAAACGTTAGTCGCGCAAGCCCATGGTAGCGGTCGCTTCACTCGTGCAGCGCAGGCAACGTGGATAGCCATGTGGGCAACACTCTTCACAACACCCATTTTCGTACTGATAGGTTTATCTGGCGCTTTTCTACTCGCACCGTTTGCACTGCAACCCGAAGTCAATGCTTTGGCCTTACAGTTCTGGCAACCACGTATAGTGGGGGCTCCATTTGCTGTAGCACTGTGGGCAATTTTGGGATTCTTTAATGGTATCGGCCGAGCACGTATCGGCCTAGCCATCAACGCTTTCACATTGCTAATCAATGCCACGCTAGATCAGCTGTTTATATTCAAATTTCACTGGGGCATAGCAGGTGCAGCTTGGGCCACCAATTGTGCCACTGCGACAGGAGTACTGCTGGCGCTTGGTATTTTTCTGCGTGCACCGGAGTTAAAAGCGTATCGCGTACATTTATGTTGGCACCTGCATTGGCAGCGCTTGAAGTCCCAGTTTAACCTTGGCTTACCGATGGGCGTGATGATGGCGGCTGATCTGTTTGGCTTTGCCCTATTCCAATTGATGCAGGTCAAACTGAACCCGATTGATGGCGCAGCTTCACAAATAGTGATGATGCTCACCTCCATCAGCTATATGCCAGCCGTCGGTATCGCACTGGCAGGCACCACCTTGGTGGGACAATCCATAGGCGCTGGCAACAAGGCATGGGCACGCAAGCTGGGAAATTTTGTGATTTTGCTAGCCACTGCATACATGGGTAGCGTCGGACTACTGCTTGGCTTAACCAGCTCATGGTTGATACCCTTGTTCGTCAACACACAAGATCCTTTCAGTGTTGAGGTCATACATAGTGGCATCACCATCATGTGGCTGGCCGCTGCTTATCAGTTATTTGACGGCATGACACTTGGCTCCAGCCTATGTCTGCGTGGCGCTGGCGACTCAGTCATGCCTGCCTTACTGGTGCTGAGTCTGTCATGGTTATTTTTTGTGCCCTTGGCACACAGTTTAGCGTTCGCAACAGGGCAGGGGTGGGTCAACTGGTTACCTCAATTCGGCCTCGGCACACTAGGCGGCTGGAGCGCCGCCGTAATTTATGTCTGTCTTATTGGGGTAATCATGTTGTTACGCTGGCGCTCAAGTGCATGGGAAGCTATTCGCATACGGTAACCAGCCGTACGCGTCAATCAACTTAACTGTTGGGATTCTCACCACACCTGGCCTTGTTCATGGCACTCAGGATTTCCTGCACACCGGGCAGTTGCAAGGTTTCGCTCAGGTCAGCGCTGAGTTTGCGTTGCCAGTTGGCGTGCTGGATACTGGTGCCGGGTACGTTCACGGGGTCAGTCATGCCTTGCAGATCTTCCGGCTGAATCACCAGCAACGCGGCGCTTGACAGCCCCGCATAGAGATATGCAGCTCGCATCAATGTATGCGAGTAATCGGGCAATGGCTGATGCTCATGCCAATCCCACAAGCCAACACGCGACATAGCTAACAACAGTAAGCGCCGATCAGCTTCACGTTCACGCAGCACTTGTTGCTGGGTCGCCTCATCTGGATACATGTGTAGTTGTGCGCGCAACTGGATGTCATCACCCTGCCACCAACTCTTGAGCGGCGGCAAATCGTGCGTCGTTACTACCGCCAGTGCGCGCTCCGTATATTCATGGGGTGCAACAAACTGACCGTCATGACCTTTCTCGAAGAACAACACTTTATAGTGATACATACCGAAGCGCTCCATAGCATCGCGCATGGCATCAGGCACCGTGCCTAAATCTTCACCAATCACCAAGCACTGACTGCGCACGCTTTCTAACGCTACCAGTTTCATTAAATCATCCAACGGGTAGTGCACGTACACGCCCTCGCTGGATTCCATACCACGCGGCACCCACCACAAACGACACAACGTCATAACATGATCAATACGCAACGCGCCAACGGCGTGCATATTGGCGCGCAGCATGCGAATGAAGGGTTGATACGCCTGGTTACGCAATTCAACCGGATGCTGCGGTGGAATGCCCCAGTCCTGACCTTTCAATGCCAGCGGATCTGGTGGCGCACCGACTGCAACATTTTCCACATATAGACGTCGATTCGACCAGACCTCTGAACCATTGGGGTCCACTCCCACGGCCACATCTCCATACAAGCCTAACGTCATGCCGCAAGAACGCGCCAAATGTTGAGTGGCCACCAGCTGCTCAGCAGCCAGCCATTGCAGGTACATGTAAAAATCAATCTGCATACTGTGCTGAGTTGCAAATACCTGCACATCTGCACTGCCTGCATCATGAAACGGGGCAGGCCAGCTACGCCAGCCCCAGTGATGACCTGTCTGCGCACTGAAATATTCATCCAAGACATCGTATAGCGCATGTAGGTGCAGTGGCTCACCCTGTTGATGTACGTAAGCTCGAAACGCCATAGCACGGGCGGTATCACGTGCCACTTCACTACGATTGAATTCGGCAAATAACAGGCGCAAGACTTGAAGCTTGAATTTCGCCACGCCTACATAGTCTACGTGCTTGCTGTGTTGCAACGCGGTTAGCTGCTCCTTTGAACTAGCGACAATATCTTGGGCCGACTGCGAACCACCATACTCTGCGACTGCGGGCACCGCGATATACAACACATTCAAGAAGTCACGGTGCGATGGGCTATAGGGACTGATGTGTGCAGCATCAGCCGGACGCAACGCATGTAAGGGATTCAAGCCAATAGTGTTGCAGCCTTGCCCAGCCGCAAGCAGCAGCATAGCTTGCAGATCAGCAAAATCGCCGATACCCCAGTTATTGGATGAACGCAGCGTATACAACTGGATCGACAACCCCCACAGGCGTTGCCCCTGTTGCAGTGCCTCCGGTTCGTAACAACGCGGCGGTGCAATGACCAGCAAACATTCAGCTCGGAAGCCGTCTACAGCGGCGATTAACTGGTGATACCCCAAGGGTAAATCCGCCGCCAAGGGTAAACGATATACTCCGTCAGAGTCAGTTGCCAATTGCCTTGCGGGATAGTCATTTGTCCAACTGTTTCCCGCTTCAGTATGTATAGATACTTTTATCAGCGCCTCTGGCGGCAGACGCTCCAAGGTCAGATCGCAATACAACTCCTCATGCGTGCATACTCGAACCGGCGGCAACATAAGCGTTGGATCAGAGTTGCGGTTTGGGCTTGCCTGCGGCAGCACCCCCATTGCAAGCAAAATGGCGTGACGTGCGGCATCGGAAAACTGGCGGTACTCGCCACGATAATCGTGATATGCCTCGCCCAAACCATTTTCATTTGCCAGAACGGCGAGAGCTTGACGATCCAGTATGGTCATAACCTCAGGTTCGCTCCGCTCTAGGTTTTAATCGTCGTTCCGGAATCCCATCCGCCAACATCACCATAGAATGAGGCTGCAGTAGATAGTGGTTACTTATCATTGGCGGATCGGCCAATACACCATTGACTGCCGTATCAAACACCAAGTGCCATCGCGCATTCAGGGCAGGACTAGGCAGAGTAAAAGAGATGACTTCACTGCCAGCATTGCACAACAAATACATATGACCATGCGCCTCACCATTCAGATCAAGGAACGCCTGTCCGATCAATACACCAATACATCGTGCAAAAGGATCGTGCCACTCATCAGCATCCAGCTCATGCCCAGCAGGATGCCGCCAGCTAATATCCTTATGCTCATGGCCATGTCCTCGCGCACCCTTCAGAAAGGTATCGCGACGTAGCCCGGGGCTGTGCTTGCGTAAATGGATCACTTGTTTGACAAACTCCAGCAAGTCAGCATTCCGTTGCAGCAACGACCAATCCATCCAGTTGATAGGGTTGTCCTGACAATAGGCATTGTTATTTCCCTGCTGAGTACGACCCAACTCGTCACCCGCACATAGCATGGGGACACCTTGTGAACACAACAAGGTAGCCAGCAAGTTACGTACTTGCTGTTTGCGCAGTTGCGTTATGGATGCGTCCGTTGTCTCGCCTTCAACACCACAGTTCCAGCTTAAATTGTGGCTATGTCCATCACGGTTATCTTCTTGGTTAGCGAGGTTGTGTTTGTCGTTATAACTCACCAAGTCTTGAAGACTGAAGCCATCATGGCAGGTGATGAAATTAAGACTAGCTGTTGGTTTTCGACCTGCGCTACGAAACAAATCACTGGAGCCAGCAAAGCGTTCGGCAAAGCCGCCGCGATTACCTGAATTGCCACGCCAGAAACCACGCATGGTGTCGCGATATGAATCGTTCCACTCCGCCCAACCAGAGGGAAAGCGCCCAAGCTGGTAACCATCATAACCAACATCCCATGGCTCGGCCAATAGTTTGATATAGCGCAGAGCAGGTTCTTGCTTGAGCATCTGGAAAAATCGCGCTTCGGTACTGAAGTGATGTTCGTCGCGACCGAGTACCGGCGCCAGATCGAAGCGAAAACCATCAACGCGCATTTCTTCAACCCAGTAACACAGACTGTCAATGACCATTTGCGAAGTTGCTGGGTGATGCACGGCAACAGTATTACCACAGCCACTACGATTAACGTAGTAGCGTGGCTGTTCATACTGTAACGCGTAGTAAGCTGAATTATCCAGACCACGCCAGCTCAGCGTGGAGCCCAACTCACTCCCTTCAGCAGTGTGATTGAACACCACATCTAGAATGACCTCGATACCGGCCGCATGTAATGCACGCACCATGGTCTTGAATTCAATCACCGCATCTGCCGGTCGTGATGCGTAAGCACGCGCTGGTGCTGACCACGCCAATGAATTGTAACCCCAGTAGTTACTGAGTCCTTTTTTGGCAAGGAATTCTTCGCTAACAAATTCCTGCACTGGCAAGAGTTCAACAGCAGTAATGCCCAGTTGCTGCAAGTAAGCAATGGCCGCCGGATGCGCCATACCTAGATAAGTACCGCGTAACGCCTCGGGAATTTCTGGATGTAGTTGCGTAAAGCCCTTGACGTGCAACTCATACATAACCGTATCACGCCACGGTACGGCAGGGGGATGGTCGCTCTGCCACTCAAAAGCATTGTCAATGACAACGCTTTTCGGCACATAGGGCGCACTGTCTTCCGTACTAGCGACATCATCGGTTTCAACGCCAGAGTAACCCGATAGCGCTGCATGCCATTGCACCTCACCGTGCAACAGTCGCGCATACGGATCAATTAACAGCTTCGAGGGGTTACATCGCAATCCACGCGCTGGTTGATACTCACCATACACGCGCCAACCGTACAACAAGCCAGCATGGCCCCAAGGCATAGGCAGAAACCCATGCCACACTCCAGCAGTGTGCGTCGGTAAAGGTAGCCGATACAATTCGGTCTGACCTTCTGCATCAAACACACAGAGCTCAATACGCTCAGCACAACTGGAAAACACCGCAAAGTTGATGCCTTGCGCATGCAGGGTGGCCCCTAGCGGTAGTGGCTCGCCACGACTGAGTTCATGTGGACGGTGCTGTAAATCATCGGTTATCAAAATTAAATTCCAAACCCAAGTTGGCGGATGCGGCTGACAATCTCAACCACGCTGCCAGAAAGTAACCGCCAGTGGTGGCAAATGTACACGGATGCGTTGTGTAAAACCGGCCCATGATTCAGCTTCGGAATCTATGGTGTACTGATTGCTGTAGCCAGAACCGCCCCAAGCGGGGTCGTCACTATCCAGCAGCTTGCGATATCGGCCCGCCAGCGGCACACCCAGCAAGTAACTTTCTCGCGGTACGGGAGTGCAGTTGAACACACAGAGCAATGGCTCAGAATCAGCACTAGCACGGCGCACAAAGGCGAATACGCTGTCATTGGCATTATTCAGATCCACCCACTGGAAACCTTGCCAGTCACTATCACTAGCATGCAACTCAGCGCGCTCGCGATAAATAAAGTTCATAGTTCTGCACCAGTCACGTAAACCACGATGATTAGTATGTTCCAATAATGCCCAGTCCAACTGTTCCTGACTGCGCCACTCATGCCACTGACCAAATTCGCCACCCATGAACAACAGCTTCTTACCAGGATGTGCCGTCATATAACCCAGCAACAAGCGTAATCCAGCACGTTGCTGCCATTCATCACCCGGCATTTTGCTGAGCAAAGATCGCTTGCCATGCACAACCTCATCATGTGACAGCGGCAACATGAATTGCTCTGAAAAGGCATATACCATCGAAAAGGTAATCAGATTGTGTTCGTAGCGGCGATAGATGGGATTTTTTTCCATATAACGCAGCGTGTCGTTCATCCAGCCCATATTCCATTTAAGACCAAAGCCTAGTCCACCCAAATGAACGGGTTGGGTCACGCCCGGAAATGCCGTGGATTCTTCAGCAATCATCAGCACCCCTGGAAAGTAATGCCCCACCGCCCAATTAAGTTGCTTGAGAAACTCAATAGCTTCGATGTTCTCGCGACCACCATATTTATTAGGTATCCACTCACCTGCATTACGGCTGTAATCCAGATACAACATCGATGCCACCGCATCGACACGCAGGCCATCAATGTGAAATTGCTCCATCCAGTACAGGGCATTTGCCACCAGGAAATTGCGCACTTCGTGACGACCATAATTAAAAACATGTGTGCCCCATTCCTGATGTTCACCCTGACGTGCATCCGCATGCTCATATAGAGCTGAACCATCAAACTGACGCAGACCATGCTCGTCTTTAGGAAAGTGAGCTGGCACCCAGTCCATTAGCACGCCAATTCCGGCCTGATGGCAACGATCTACAAATACGCGGAACTCCAATGGTGATCCATGCCGCGCTGTCGGTGCGTAGTAGCCAGTTACCTGATAGCCCCAAGAATCATCGAAGGGGTGCTCAGCCACCCCCATTAATTCGATATGGGTATAGCCCAAGTCCTGCACATAGGGAATCAGCTGATCAGCCAGTTCCAGCCAGCTGTAGTAACCGCCATCAGCACGCTTACGCCACGAGCCAGGATGCACTTCATACGCATTGACAGGTGAGGTGTGATGCTGCCAATTACCACGTTGCTCCAACCAAGCTGCATCATGCCACTTGTATGCATCCAAACTGTTAACAATGCTGGCTGTTTCCGGGCGTAGCTGCATTTGTAAACCATAGGGATCAGATTTGAGCAACACCCTGCCACCGTGAGTACGAATTTCGAGCTTGTACAAATCGCCAACGCCGATACCAGGTACAAATAATTCCCAGATACCTGACCCCGCCAATGCCTGTAACACATGGCGACGACCATCCCAAAAATTAAAATCGCCAACCACACTGACACGTTGTGCATTCGGTGCCCACACCGCAAACCTCACACCACTTACGCCCTCAAGTACTTCAGGGTGTGCACCCAGCTTGCGATACAATGCGTGATGGTTACCCTCACCAAACAGATGTAGATCCAGATCAGACAGTTGCGGGGAAAAATAGTAGGGATCGTGCTTGATCAGCTCGGTGCCATCACGATAACGTACCAGCAAGCGATATGGCACCAGCGGTCGACGGTAGTTGACGCGTCCTTCAAACAGCCCCGCCGGGTGCAACTGTGCCAAAGGTCGAGCCGCTGATGCCGCCTCATCTTCCCAGAAAATCGACACACCAAACGCATCACGCTCCAGTACTCGCACCAGCACCAACGGCTGATCCTGCTCACGTACCAGTTCGTGATAGCCCAGCAACGAGCGTGGCTCACTGCAAGTAGCATTGATCAGATCGGCGATCTGGGTAGCATTCAGGGTTGTTGACATGAAACTAAGCTCCGCTATAGCGGAGCTTAGTTTCATTCACATTGATCGTGCTACGCAAGCAATTCAGCGAATCACATGCACCAGACAGTCATTATCAGACAGCGATGTTCAATCTGGTAGCCGTCATTTCGATATTTGCCATGTTCGGAGGACTGTCTGTTTTTGCCGTCACGCTGCGTTCGAGTAGCTCGCGCAGCACACTTTCCAATGGCTCAGGACGTCCAATGGCATATCCCTGCGCATCATCAACACCCAATCCCTCGATCACCTTTTTGATGGCCTCGCTCTCGATACACTCGGCAGTAGTGGTGAGCTTCATGGCCTTGGTCAGCTCAACCACCGCCTTGACCATCGCCTGCGAACGTTCATTGCTGGCGACATCGCGAATCAATGACCCGTCGATCTTCACACAGCTGACTGGCATAGATTGCAGATAGGAAAGAGATGACAATCCCTTGCCAAAGTCATCAAGGGCAATCTCATGGCCCATATCACGCAGCTTGCGCATCATAGATTCGGCACGCACGATATTGGAGACTGCAGCAGTTTCAGTCAGTTCAAACGAAATCAGCGATGCAGGCAAATTTGCATCACGCAATTTCGCTATAAGGAAATCCAAGAACTCATCATCGCCGACAGATTGTCCGGACAGGTTAATGGCAAAACTTGCCCCCACCAACGCCAACTGTGGCGATGCAGCTGAGATCAAGTTCAACACATAATTCACTACCCAGCGATCAATAGCCGTACCCAACTGGTAACGCTCAGCGGCCATGAAAAACTTGTCCGGCGTAATCATCTCGCCATCCATATCCGTCATGCGCAGTAACAGCTCATACTTCGCGCGCGGCCCACTACCGTGAACATCACTCAGTGCCACAATGGGCTGCGCCACCATGCGGAACCGATCATGTTCAAGTGCTTCACGTATTGAACCAATCAACCCCACATCTTCGACACGACGAATGATGCTGAAATCGGCATCAGCACAAACCTCAACACGACCCCTACCGCGATCCTTGGCAGCCTTGCAGGCTGCTTCAGCACTGGCAAGCGCATGTGACAACGGATGATCACTGGCCTGTATCTGTGACAAGCCAAAGCTCGCGCTCACTTCCAGCTTCTTGCTGCCAACGGAATAACTCAACTGACGCACGGAACAGCATAATTTTTCTGCCAGATGCGTCGCCGCACCAATTTCCATGTCTTGCAGGAACAAAGCAAACCGATCTCCAGATATTTTGGCGGCGGCTATTTTTGGACTGATGGCTTCGCGAATAACCGTAGCAATGCGCGCAATAATTGCATCGCCGACATGCATACCGAAAATGTCATTAATCACATGCAATCTATCAATGTCTGCATAGATTACAAAATGCCCGGTGGGCGCGTCGTTACCGGCATCCTGCCGTAATACCTCAGTAGCGCGTTTTTCCAATGCACCACGGGTAAGTAGGCCCGTAGCTGAGTCATAAGAATTCAGTAATATTTGCGTAACTCGCCGCGACAACAACTCGACCAGATGAATTTCTCGCAGAGAAAAATCGTCAGCGTTGTCTGGCTTGAAAAATACCAATATGCCCACAACTTGCTGCGCAGTACTTAACACTGGACAAGTAATAATCTTGTGGCCCAGATTGGCTAATGGCCCAGTACTAATACGATTATTCAAACTAATCGTGCGACGCTGTACCTGCGCTAACGCAAATAAATGCCGATGCGTTCTACTCAGTAAACCAGAACCCTCCTGCGGAGCGAGATCGGCAGCAGCACGATAAACCGCAATATTCTTTTCTGGCACCAAAAGAGCACCCAGCGAACACTGCAAATGCCCAAGACAAGCTGTCACCAACCGCACAAAATTATCAGCACCATGCTGCCCACGATCAAGCGAACTGGTCTCATCCAGCAACAAAGTCAGATCCTTGTCGCGCAGGCGAATATCACGCTGCAAGTTTTCAATACTGTATTGACTACCCAACTCACGTCGCAACACGCTCAACGCCGGGCCCAGCATACGGGTAAGCGATGCAGCGATGCGGGAGGTATCACTGGTCGGCTCACACGTGATGACCACCACGCCCAGCAACGGCTGATCTGCCTCCTGGATGGGTAACAAACAAACCGTTTCTCCACTCAGCACTGTGGCGCTGGGTGGCATCACAGCATTGCGACACTGATCGCAATAATCCTGCACTAGCTGATGTAGCTCACTTGACTCACAGGAATCAATTGCCCATAACTGCAAAGCAGTACGATCATAAATGGCGATGTTGTGCGCACGCGGCTGCAACATGCGTAGCAACTGTCCATAGGGATCGAGAGAAGTGGGTGCAACTTCAGGCGCTCCCGCCAAACTAAGCAGAGTCTCACCCGGTGCTTTTGTTGAAAATTCCTTGTTCATATCCTGCGAACTTACGAAGGCTGTATTTAATATTTACTGATGCTAACGATCAGTAAATTGACAATCGTGCTCCAGTTAACAATCTGCAAACGTACCGTGCGAGACTCATGGAAGCATGCGCACAAAGCACCGAATCCGTCACATTTTCACTAATCGGCAATCGACCGGTAAGCAGGCTTTGTTAATTCAGGGTTTACCTAACCAATCGAGTGGATCGACTGGGCTCTTGCCGTTACGTATCTCCAGATAGATGCCGCTACGGCCATTGAGACCCGTATCGCCCGATGCAGATAACACCTCACCACGGACAACCTGCTCACCCACTTTTTTGAACAATTGTTCATTATGACCATACAGACTCATGATGCCGCCCCCATGGTCCAACACCAGCAACAGGCCAAGACCGGGTAACCAATCGGCATACAACACTCGACCGGGTGCTGGCGCACGAACTTCTGCACCTACGCCGGAAGCAATCATCAACCCTTCCCATTTCAGCGGCCCACCAGATCGCAACTGACCGAATCGTGCCAGCACTTCACCCTTTAGTGGCCATGGCCACGTACCACGCCCTTTTGCCACGGTTGTTTGCACGTTTCTGTTATCCGCTTTAGCGCGAGCCGCAGCGGCCGCCCGCTCCATGGCCAAGCGCAACTCAGCCAATAATCGCTCTAGGGTTTTGGCGTCTGACTGCAGTTTGTTTAGCTGCTGATTACCCGTTTTCAGCTTGGTTTCAACCTTAACAAGCGTCTTAGCGCGTTTTTGACGGGCCGCTGCAAGATCTTTGGCGCTACGCTCACTGGCGGCCTCCATGCTGCGCAACTGTTCGGTCTCTTGGACAATACGCTCCTTCAACAGCTCAATATGCGCCAATTGCTCATTGATAGACTGGATATGTTCGGCACGAGCACGGCCAAAGTAGCCGTAATAACTGACCATACGGCCTAACTGGGCCGGATCTTGTTGATTTAATAACAGTTTGAATTGCTCATTGCGGCCATTCATGTAACTCAACCGCAGCTCGCGAGCTAGCGCCTCGCGCTCCAAGTGTATTTTGGCTTCAGCCTGTGACTGCTGGGTTTGCAGTGCCTGCAACTGTTGTTCAACCGCCTGACGCTGCGCTCGCACGTCAGCTAGTTCAGCACGAGCTGCCTGAATACTTTCATCGGCCTGTTTGAGCTCTCCGACCAACGAATCACGGCGTTCGGCATCGCTCTGAATAGATTTGCGCACACTTTCTATGTGCTCACGCACCTGCTTCAGCTCGGTTTCCTTACTCCTGGTGGTGTCGCGGGCCGCCGCCCAACTGGGTTCGGATAACAGCAATAGGCCAATACTGATCAGCATGGCTCGCAGCACAGGGCTGACTGATATACTGCACGCCCCTTGTTGTTCAAGTTTCAAACTAGAAGTACTGCTCATGGATCGCTTTCTGGAATATCTCAATCACCACCCCTATCTCGCGGGTGGCGCACTCATTGTCGCAATAATCGCCATTGGCTTCGAGCTGCGTCAACGCTTGCAAGGTGCCAGTGGCATCAGCATCAATCAAGCCATTGCACTACACAACAAAGGTGCACTGATATTGGACGTGCGCAGCGCTGACGAATTCGCCACCGGCCACATTGTGGATGCACGCCACATTGTGCTGGATAAACTGGCTGACAGCCTGGATTCAATCAAAAAGTATCGCGAAAAAGTGGTGATCGTCTGCTGCGAAAGCGGTGCACGTTCGGGTCAAGCTGCTAGCTTGCTCAAGACGCAGGGATATCAGAACGTCTACAACCTCAGTGGCGGCTTGGCAGCTTGGCGGCAGGACAACCTGCCACTGAGCACCAAAGTCAGCCGCTAGTCACTCGAGGTTATGCCATGAGCACCCCTGAAATCGTCATGTACAGCACCCACATTTGCCCTTATTGCGATCGTGCACGGCAATTGTTTGCACGTAAGAAAATCAATATCAGAGAAATCAAAATCGACGACGACCCCACCCAGCGCGATGTGATGCTGCAGCGTTCCGGAGGACGCCGCACCGTGCCACAAATTTTTATTGGCGAGCAGCATATTGGCGGCTTTGATGATCTGGCGGCCCTGGATCGCAAGGGAGAACTGAATCCCCTGCTGGGTCTGTCACCGCAATAATTTCAACAGACTCACCCTTCGTTTCTTTTAATTTCCTCACAATAGCTAAGGTACATCATGGCTGACGAAACCACCCCTACCAATAGTCAAACCAACGGTACATCTGACCCTAATGCACCGCAATTTGCACCGCAAGTCGTGTATTTGAAAGATGTATCTTTTGAATCACCAATGGGTCCACGCATACCGGAAGATGCCGGTACGCCCAGCATCAACATGAACCTCAACACCGCCGTCAACCAGCTCAATGCTGAATTGTTTGAAGTGGTATTGACCGTTAACGTGCAATCCGTCGCCGCTGAAAAAACCGTGTGGCTATGTGAAGCACAACAAGCAGGGGCTTTCGCACTGCGCAACATTCCCGAGCCGGAATTGCGCCGCATTCTGGGTGTGTTCTGTCCCAACTATTTGTTGCCTTATGCGCGCCAGACCATTTCCGATTTGTTGGTAAAAGGCGGGTTTCCACCCTTCCTGTTGCCGCCGGTCAACTTCGACGCGCTGTTCGATCAAGCTATCCAACAAAAGGCAGCCGACGACACCAGCGCGCAACCTACGGTTAACTAGCTTGTGACCAGCACACCGATCTGCATCATCGGTGCCGGATCTTGGGGCACCGCGTTGGCAATTCAGTTTGCCCGCGTCGGTCGCCCCACTCGTCTATGGGGGCGCGACTTAGCCCAGCTCACTAGCCTGCACCACGAACGACGTAATCTGCGTTATCTGCCGGATGCCATATTTCCGGATACGCTGCGCGTTGAAACCGAGTTGGCACACGCTATTCACGGCTGTAACGACGTCCTGGTATCCACACCCAGCCACGCATTTCGCAGTGTGCTGATGCAACTCAAACCACTGCTGCAACCGGGTATGCGTCTGGCTTGGGCGACCAAGGGGTTTGAACTGAGCACTGGCAAATTGCCACATCAAGTTGCAGCTGAAGTTCTGGGCACTGAGCTCCCGGTCGCCGTAGTGTCCGGTCCTACCTTCGCTCGTGAAGTTGGGGCAGGCTTACCTACCGCCATGACAGTCGCCGCTAGCAATGCCGAATTCGCCATGGATTTGGCCAAGAGCATTTCCGGCGATCACTTCCGCGCCTATACCTCAACTGATTTAGTCGGCGTGGAAGTGGGTGGTGCAGTGAAAAATGTATTAGCCATTGGTGCAGCGATATCTGATGGCCTCGGCTTCGGCGCCAATACCCGGATTGCATTGATTACCCGTGGGTTAGTAGAAATGACGCGACTAGGCGTGGCGCTGGGGGCACAACGCGAAACGTTCATGGGACTGGCGGGCTTGGGTGATCTGGTACTCACCTGCACTGACAATCAATCTCGCAATCGCCGCTTTGGCCTGTTATTCGCAGCCGGCAAAACACCCGAACAAGCCCAGCAGGAAATTGGCCAAGTAGTAGAAGGACTAGCTGCGTCGCGTGCGGTGATGCACGTAGCATCACAACATAACGTCGACATGCCTATCTGCAAACAGGTGTTCCGTATGCTGCATGAGAACCTCGCGCCACAGATGGCACTGAAAGAACTGATGAGCCGCGACATCAAAGCGGAAAATGCCTGACGAATTGGGTTCGAAAACTGTTCGAAAAAATCGACCCATATCTGCTGACCGAGGTTCAACTCCAAATCTCCCAAGAATCGAACATTCGGATAGTGCTTCAGTTTGAAATTTCTCAATAATGATTCAGAAAAATGAAGGCGCTACACCCTGAATCATGGCAATAATTTCTAAGAATCTTCCCCGTGACACTACGGCCTTGGCAAAACTGATTGTTGATATTGCGATCAATCAGGAAGCAGAGCTGGAGCCTAAAGAGGCTAAGCCATTAAGGCCAAAGTCGCCAAAACCTTCTGGCGCTCTGAAATCATCGTCTCATCCCATTTCATGACGGAAGCGATCTGTAGTAAGCACATAGGGACTACCGCTTAAAAGCGGCCTTTTAGTCTCAAAATCCGCACTTTTTAGATCACTGTTGGTTTTCGCCAGCATTAAGACGAGATTTCTGATTCGCTTAAAAATTGCTTTTGCTATATCGGACTATATGTGGCCCATGTTATTGATTAGCGTACATACGTCGGTCTGGACAATAACGAAAATAGAAACTCTGTTCCGCCAACGTCATCACGCTTGCTGCCCATAATCGCTTCACTCCCTCTATCTTGACACCGGCAGCCTAGTTTACAGTCTCATGCATGACACTGACCCTCGAAGAACTTGCTCGCTACAGTCGCCACTTGTCTTTAGGCGAATTCGGCCATACGGGCCAAGAAAAACTCAAAGCGGCGCGAGTGCTGGTGGTGGGTGCAGGTGGACTAGGCTCTCCTGCACTACTTTACTTGGCTGCGGCAGGCATAGGCACGATCGGCATAGTCGACTTTGACCGTGTCGATATATCGAATCTGCAACGGCAAGTGCTGTTCAATACCAGTCAGGTGGGACACTTCAAAGCAGAAGCTGCCAGTGTAAATTTACAAGCACTTAATCCGCTTTTGAATATCGTTACTCATACTCAGGCGTTGCGTGTCGATAACGTAATGGAAATTGTGCGTGACTATGATGTGGTGCTGGATGGCACCGATCGCTTTACCACACGTTATCTGGTGAATGATGCCTGCGTACTATTGAAAAAATCGTTGGTATCCGCAGCTATTCATCGTTTTGAAGGCCAAGCGTTTACTTATGTACCGCAACGCGGTCCTTGTTATCGCTGCCTGTTTCCGCAGCCCCCCGCTAATGGCGCTGTACCTAATTGCGCTGAAACGGGCGTACTTGGCGTATTGCCCGGTGTAATGGGCACACTGCAGGCGACCGAAGTCATCAAATTGATTACCGGTATCGGTGAGCCGCTACTGGGAAGGCTGCTAACTTACGATGCGATAGATATGCGCTTTGCCGAGTTTAACTTTACTGCGCGTGAAGACTGTGCGGTATGCGGTATGCAACCAAGCATCAGCGCACCAAATGATATGGCCGTGCTATGTATTGATGCCCCCTCTACCGTGCAGCCAATCTCTACTGTTGAGCTGCATGAATTGATAAGCACCACTCACACTGGCTGGCAACTCATTGATGTACGCGAATCATTTGAATTTGCGGCAGGTCATATTGATGGCGCAATACACATTCCACTCTCTGCGTTACTGGATGAATCAGCAACATTTGATACTTCAGTGCGACTTATTTTCGTTTGCCGCAGCGGTGGCCGTAGTGCGCAGGCCTGCACGTGGGCCGCAACACGGGGCACCGCTGCACAGAGTTTACAGGGCGGATTGCTAGCTTGGAAAAAAGTGATTGATCCCAACATTATCGTGGCCTGACTGTTCTATGCGGTCGCGTGCATTGATATCAAGTATATCCGTAGTTGTCTGAGTGCTCAAATAAGCGTGCCATGTACGCTTATTTGAGCTAACGGCCTCCGCCAATTTCTGGCGATGTGTGCCCGCTCCTTTCAACCAACCAAAATTACCCCGTTGCCTATTTTGATGCTGGTAACAAAGAACCCCGTAGGAGATTTTTCTGCTGGCAGTTACGACGCTGCATATGTTTGAGTCATAGCAATGGATACCGCTCGACATGGCTACTTGTTTGCAAACCAATACGAGAATTAATTCCGTTACTTCACCACTTTTAACTGCGCCCGACCTCGCGGTGCAGATTTGGTAATGGGTGCGCCATCAGACGATGATGAATCAGTCGCAGAATCTGGTGGTGTAGGTTGAGATGGCGGCACATCTTCGTCCCCAAAGACAAGGCCCTGACCGCTTTCGCGGGCATACACACCGAGCAACGCAGGCACTGGCACGACCACATGATGGGTTTTGCCGCCAAAGCGCGCATTGAACTCGATACGTTCATTACCCATCACCAAATTCTGCGTGGCATTGAAACTGATGTTGAGAATAATCTTGCCATCTTGGACAAACTGGCGCGGTATCTCTAAGTTCGCCGCCAATGCATCAACGATCAGATGCGGGGTTTGCAAGTTATCAGTCATCCACTCATGCATGGCACGCACCAAGTAGGGACGACGTGAGCTCATTGGCGCTGGCGAATTCTGCTGTGTCATGTGCGCATGGCTCGCTCGGCCCACGACAAACTACGGCGGAATGCTGGGCGCATAAATACCCGACGCTCATACTGCATGACGGCATCCGCTTGCTGCGGTGACAGCTTGATGCCCCAGCTGGGCAAACGCCACAACACCGGCGCGATGGTCGCATCTACGAGGGTAAAGTCGGCAGACTGAAAGTAGGGATGACTGCGAAATCCTTCTATGTTTGCCAAAATCACTTCATGCAAGGTCTTACTCGCTTCGTCAGCACGCTTGCGCTCGTTGCCTTCGATATCGGCAACTAACGAGTACCAGTCACGTTCCAGTCGATACAATGTCAGCTTGAAACGTGCGCGAGTAATGGGATCAACAGGCATCAATGGTGGATGCGGATAACGCTCATCGAGATACTCAATGATGATGCGCGAATCAAACAACACCAGATCACGCTCGACCATAGTAGGCAGGCTTTGATAGGGATTCAGGTCGAGCAGGTCTTCCGGCAAGGCATGACCATCGACATCCACGATATCGATATCCACTTCTTTCTCAGCCAGTACGAACCTTACACGGTGGCTGGCAACGTCTTTCGGATTGGAAAAGAGCGTCATCATTGGCAGCGCTCCGGATTTTTATTATTCAAGTGATGCGCAATCATGCCTATTGGCCAGTCGGCGTCAAATCCACAGAGGACTCAACGCCGGTGGCATCATTTCACATCTTTCCAATATTCCTGTTTCAGCGCATACGCCAACAAGAACAACACCAGCAAAAACCCCAGCACTCGGAAACCCAGCGCACGTCGTTCCAACTGCTTGGGTTCACCTACGTAATCGAGGAAGTTAACCGTATCACGCACAAATTGATCATATTCTTCAGGAGTGAGGGAGCCTTGAGTAATCAGCTCAAAACCCTTGAAGTGCCGCTCTACACTCTGCCCATCTTGACTGCTTTCGCCTTCATACACTGGTTTTTGCAACCCTTGCAACTCCCACAGTACATGCGGCATGGCAGCACTAGGCAGCACGGTGTTATTCACACCAGTAGGCCGTGCCGGGTCCACATAAAATGACTTCAGGAAGCTATACAAATAATCGGTGCCACGCGCACGCGCAATCAGCGACAGATCCGGTGGGGCTTTGCCAAACCAGTTAGCGCTGTCTTTTTCCGACATGCTGATCGTCATGGTATCGGTAATCTTGCCGCCGTTGAAAATCAGATTCTGCTCAACCTGCTGATCGGTCAGACTCAGATCCACCGCCAAGCGATTAAATCGCACGAACTTGGTCGAATGACAGCCAGAACAATAATTAACGAAGTTACTGGCACCACGCTGTAACGACGCCTTGTTACTAACGTCATTGTTGGCATGCTCGTAAGTGGCTTCGCTGGCATACACCGGCGCACTTAAAAACAGGCAAAGTGCCGTGAATTTTGCTACTGACTTCATAGGCTGTAGTAACTGTTCTGCTTGCATCATGAATGAGCTGAAATTAGTGGGCATGAAAAGTTACCCGCTCTGGAACTGGCTTGGTTTTATCCATTTTGCTGTACCACGGCATTAGCAAGAAAAACGCAAAGTACAGCACCGAAAAGAGCCGCGATAAATAGGTATTGGTGGTGGTCGCTGCGTTCAGCCCCAAGTATCCCAAGGCAATAAAGCTGATTACGAATATCCCAAGCGCGACTTTGAATATCCAACCACGATAACGAATTGATTTCACCGGACTGCGATCCAGCCACGGCAAGAAAAACAATATCATCACGCCAGCACCCATACCCATTACGCCGAATAGTTTGTCAGGAATGGCGCGCAGGATCGCGTAGAACGGCGTGAAATACCACACCGGCGCGATGTGCTCAGGTGTTTGCAAGCGACTGGCCGGGTCAAAATTGGCTGCTTCGAGGAAGTAACCGCCCATGGTCGGTGCGAAAAACACAATTAGTGCGAAAATAATCGCAAATACCACTAGGCCCATCACATCTTTAACCGTGTAATAAGGATGGAAAGGAATACCATCCAGCGGCTTGCCATCTGCACCCTTGTGTTTTTTGATCTCAACACCATCCGGGTTATTGGACCCCACTTCGTGCAAGGCCAGAATGTGCGCAACCACCAAGAACACCAGCGCCAACGGCAGCGCAATGACGTGCAAGGCAAAGAAGCGATTTAGAGTGATATCGGAGATGTAGTAGTCGCCGCGAATCCACTCCAGCAAGCTGCTACCGATATAGGGGATGGCACCAAACAAGGAAGTGATTACTTGCGCGCCCCAATATGACATGTTGCCCCAAGGCAGCAGATAACCAAAGAATGCCTCAGCCATGAGGCACAAATAAATCAACATACCGAAGATCCATAGCAACTCGCGTGGGTTTTTGTACGAACCGTACATCAGACCACGGAACATGTGCAGATACACCACCACGAAGAAGGCTGACGCGCCAGTGGAATGCATGTAGCGGATCAACCAACCCCAATCGACCTCACGCATGATGTATTCGACCGAGGCAAACGCTCCATCTGACGACGGCTTGTAATTCATGGTCAGGAAAATGCCGGTAACGATCTGCAGGATCAATACGACCAGCGCCAATGAACCAAAGTAGTACCAGAAGTTGAAGTTCTTCGGTGCGTAGTATTCGGTAACGTGCTCCCGCATCATCTTGGTGAGCGGAAAGCGATCATCAATCCAGCCAAGCAGGCCGGTAGTACCTACTTTATTATGGGCCATCTTGTCATTTGCATGGGCAGTAGACATCAAGCAGCTCCCGTCTCAGCGCCGATCACCAGCGTGTCATTCACGCCAAAAGAATAAGGTGGCACAGTCAAATTTAGCGGTGCCGGCACGTCTTTGAACACACGGCCTGACAGATCAAATTTTGAGCCATGGCAAGGGCAATAAAAACCGCCCGGCCAGTCAGCCGCTACCGTAGCGTCACCCGGTTCAAACTTGCCTAATGGTGCGCAGCCTAAATGAGTACAGACCCCCACCAATACCAAGTATTCTGGCTTGAGTGCGCGGGCTTCGTTCTTGGCGAATGTCGGCTGTTCGGACTCAGCTGACTTTGGGTCACGCAGGTGGGCGTCGTTGGCTGCCAAACCGGCTAGCATGGCTTCAGTACGGCGAACTATGTAGATGGCCTGGCCACGCCACTCCACCTTCATTAATTCACCCGCCTGCAGCTTGCTGATGTCGGCCTCAACCGGGCCACCCATTGCCTTGGCACGCGCACTAGGCCGCCATGAGGCGAGAAACGGAACTGCGGTAGCGACCGCACCCACCGCACCTACTGCAGCGGTGGCCACCAGCAGGAAATGCCGCCGCGCCCCATCAACTTGATCAGCTTCTGCGCTCATCCAAAAACTCCAAAAAATAAACCACGCCGCTTTATGTGCCAGCTCAACCCAGTATCGCAAACCGAACCGGATTTCAAAGACTGAAGTAATTGCGCATTATACACATACACTGCCGCAGGCTTAGAAGCGCCAAACCGAACCAGCGGTAGATTTTTCTATTTTTATCTTCAGGAAATGCCATGTCGGGGTCGCCCGCTGCCAACAGAATTGTAGCCACGCTCAAATTCATTCTCACTTGGGTGATGGTCGGCTTGGCTGCTGCCTTTGTCGCGGTGCTATTACGCCCCCAATGGCTAGGACTTAGTCCCGTCAGCAGCGCTGACACCACAACCACCATGAGCGCTCCAGCCAGCTTTGCCGATGCGGTGGCGCGGGCAGCACCTGCTGTGGTGAATATTTTTACTGCACGCTTGGTAACGGAGTCGGCGCAGTCCAGTACGGGATCACCACCCGACAAGCGTGGGCAACTTCGCCAAGGCTTGGAGACTGGCTTGGGTTCAGGGGTAATTGTGGATATAGCAGGGCATGTCATTACTAATGACCATGTCGTTGCCTGCGCGCAGGAAATTTATGTGCAACTGGCTGATGGCCGCATTGAAGAGGCCAAGGTAGTAGGCACCGACCCGGCCACCGATATTGCGGTACTACAAATCCAGCTCAACAATCCGCCGATCGCCCTGCTAGGGCAGTCTGATGGCTTACGCACTGGTGATATCGTGCTGGCTATTGGTACGCCTTACGGTCTATCGCAAACGGTCACCCAAGGCATAGTCAGCGCCATCGGGCGCGGCCAACTGGGAGTAAGTGCGATTGAGGGCTTCATCCAGACCGATGCCGCCATTAATGAAGGCAATTCCGGCGGCGCATTGATTAATACCAACGGCGAACTGATCGGCATTAATACAGCGGTGTTGGCGCGCAATTTGGGTGTGAGCGGCATCAGTTTTGCCATTCCGGTCAATCTGGTGCGCGGCGTAATGGACGCCATTCTGCGCGACGGGCGAGTCAAACGCGGCTGGTTTGGCGTCGAGATCACCGAAGCCAACCAAGTTATGCGTATCAAGCAAGTATATACAGACAGCCCGGCCGCCAAAGCCGGCCTGCAACCAGGAGACATCATTACCCTGATCAATGGTGCGCCGCGCAGCTGGAGTGAAGCCTTGAATCTGGTGGCCAGTACGCCCGCAGGCGAACGCATCTCGCTAAGCGTGCTGCGTAAAGATACCCGCTTTGACTTCACGGTAACGCTGGTCGAACGTAAAGCAGCTGATGATGTGCGCAACAGCTGTACCAGCTTCAGTCAATAAATCAACGCGCATCAACCGATGCGCGCACTGATGCGCACTAACTCAGGCGCTTGATACGCGCCCCCAACTGCGCCAACTTTTCTTCGATGCGTTCGTAACCACGATCAATGTGATAAATACGATCAACAATGGTACTGCCTTCCGCCACCAGCCCAGCCAGCACCAAGCCCGCCGAAGCACGTAAATCGGTCGCCATTACCGGCGCGCCGGTTAGCTGTGGCACGCCACGAATAATTGCCGAATGACCTTCGATACGCATCTCAGCACCCATGCGCTGCAGCTCATGCAGGTGCATGAAGCGATTTTCGAAGATCGTTTCAATCACTGTCCCCACCCCCTCAGCCACACAATTAAGTGCCGCAAACTGCGCCTGCATATCAGTGGGAAAGGCCGGATAGGGCGCAGTACGAATATCTACCGACTTGGGTCGCTGACCCTGCATGTCGAGCTCAATCCAATCGGTTCCAGATTGAATATGTGCACCTGCCTCCTTGAGCTTGAGCAGCACGGCGTCCAAATGATCGGCGCGCGCATGCTGTAAATACACCTTGCCACCCGTAATTGCACCGGCCACCAAGTAGGTACCAGCTTCGATGCGATCCGGCATCACATCATAATGAGTGCCGTGCAGACACTGTACTCCGTGCACCACAATCTTGTCGGTGCCTGCTCCTTGAATCCACGCACCCATAGCAATCAGAAAGTTAGCCAGATCAACGATCTCCGGCTCGCGCGCCGCATTTTCAATAACCGTCTCGCCTTCAGCCAGTACCGCCGCCATCATCAAATTTTCAGTACCTGTCACCGTGACGGTTTCCAGCACAATCCGCGCCCCTTGCAGGCGCTCGCAGCTGGCACGGATGTAGCCATGTTCGACGTGAATGTCCGCGCCCATGGCACGCAGACCATCTACATGCAGATTCACCGGCCGCGCACCAATGGCACAGCCACCGGGCATGGACACCTCGGCATGACCAAAGCGCGCCAGCAGCGGCCCCAGTACCAGAATCGACGCACGCATGGTTTTCACTAGGTCGTAAGGCGCAACAAATTTGCTGGTGGCGCGCGCATCGACCTCAACCTGCATCTTGTCGTCAACGGTAATATGCACTCCCATATTGCCCAACAGCGCGATCATGGTGGTCACGTCATGCAAGTGCGGTACGTTACCCAAGGTCACCGGGCCATCAGCCAATAGCGTGCCAGCGATGATGGGTAGCGCGGCATTCTTGGCACCGGAAATGCGCACTTCACCCGACAGCTTGATGCCGCCTTCTATTTGTAAACGATCCACGGTTAATACTCCGGGTAGGGTCTTAATTGAGTCGTTATTGTTGGGCGGCTTGTTGCAACGCCTGCCATTCTTCTGTGGTGTGAGTTTGCATGGTCAAAGCGTGAATTTCATTGCCCATTAGCGTCCCCAGCGCCGCATATACCTGCTGGTGTCGTTGCAAGGTGCGCTTACCCGCGAACTCGTCGCTGACAATCAGCGCGGAAAAATGCGTGTTGTCGTCCGATTCAACTTGCACCTGTACGCCAGCAATGCTGGCGCGGATCAATTGCTCAATATCATGGGGACTCATAGTCGACCTTGTCTAAATTTGCCCGATCAGGGCTTGATTGGGCGGTAATGATAAGAGATTCCAGCGAGCTTTGTGTAACCTGCTAGGGGAGACGGTATCAATACGTTATTGCGTACAGCACGTAGTCGATACCGAAAGGAAATGCCACTCAGCCTCTGGTGCATCAGTCAGCTAATTGTTTCTTCGGCCACCATACTGTGGATGATTGCTATACGCCATACGCACCAATTGAAACTCGCGATCTGGCTGTGCTTTAGTTTATTGAGTGGTATCAGCAGCAACAGCCGAGAACACGACGAGAACGCGGTTATGATGCTAGCGTTACGCATGATGCATATCGGGTTGGCAACCACACAACGACAATCTACTCGACTCTGAGCCGAGAAAACCAAAC
Organism: Steroidobacteraceae bacterium; assembly: GCA_050181835.1. GTDB lineage: Bacteria > Pseudomonadota > Gammaproteobacteria > Steroidobacterales > Steroidobacteraceae > CAILZL01. Next base: position 214,236 of record JBFXCU010000001.1, read on the forward strand.
GCTACTAGCGCGATGACGTAACCAAGTTCTGTCTTGCTATCGACTTCGTAACGCACCAGATCATTACCACCAATTGCCATTATGATTTAAGGCAAGCTATTTCCTGCTGGTATATCTTGTCGCCAGCACGCACTCATCAGATTTTCACTACTGCTTTCAGTTGGACACACGCCCATGACTTCAAATCTATCACAACTTGGATTATTACTGTTCATCGCGGCACTAGTGGCAATGCTGACTCGTAGGTTGAACCTGCCATACACAGTAGGCTTGGTGCTTGCCGGAATGGGGCTTTATTTTCTGCCTTTACATCTGGACCTGCAGCTATCGAAGGAATTGATATTTTCAGTGCTACTACCACCGCTGGTATTTGAAGCAGCGCTATACATTCGCTGGCATGAACTCAAGAAAGATTTGCCCGTAGTAGGCTTACTGGCAACCGTCGGCGTATTACTGGCCGCAGCGTTGACTGCGGTTGGCATGCATTATCTGGTGGGCTGGAGCTGGAGCAGCGCAAGTGTCTTTGGTGTGCTTATTGCGGCAACCGATCCGGTCTCAGTCATTGCCACCTTCAAAGAAGCGGGAGTACATGGTCGTTTACGTTTGCTGGTAGAAGCCGAAAGCCTGCTCAACGATGGCACGGCTGCAGTTGCATTCGTGATCGTACTCGCGCTGGCCAACGGCGGAGATAGCAATGTGCTAGAAATCAGTCAAACCCTGCTGCTTACCATCGGCGGCGGCATACTAAGCGGTGCCGCTGTGGGGTTTGTGCTGATGTTTCTCGCCGGTCGCACCACCGACCATCTGGTCGAAATCACGTTCACCACCTTAGCCGCCTATGGATCATTCTTCGCTGCCGAACATTTCCATTTTTCCGGCGTGCTGGCTGCGTTGACGGCGGGCTTGGTAGTAGGAAACTATGGTGCGCTCGGATCGATTTCGGCTGCTGGTCGTGACGCCGTGGAATCATTCTGGGAGTATGTCGCCTTCGTAGTGAATTCGATTATTTTTATGCTGATTGGCGGTCGTGAAGCGCAACAGCACTTCACAGATATTTGGCCAGCTGCCCTTGCTGCCATCACTTTGGTTACGTTGGGCCGGGCACTGGCAATTTATCCTGCTTGCCTGGTCTTTGCTCGCAGCAGTCTAAAAGTAGACAGGCGGCATCAGCACGTGTTGTTCTGGGGCGGCTTGCGTGGCGCACTGGCACTGGCATTGGCATTGGGCCTGCCAGATGACATGCCACATCACGACGACATGGTTACCGTTGCATTTGCGGTAGTCGCCTTTTCAATTTTCGCCCAAGGTCTGACCATGACACCATTGCTGCGCAAACTGGGACAATTAGACAAGCAAGCTACCGGGATGAACGAGAAGCATTCATGACGAACAACAGCGAAACACCGATTAACGAGCGAGTAGCTCGCGCCATTGTGGCGATTCGCGCACGCTTCAGCCTAGTTCCTGACCGTGCTGATGATGCCGAAATAGATGACGGCTTACGTTCCGGCATAGTCATGAAAGGCACCAATTTGTGGGTGCTGATATTTGCCATATTCATTGCCTCCATCGGTCTCAACGTTAACTCCACCGCGGTGATCATCGGTGCGATGCTGATATCGCCACTGATGGGGCCAATCATGGGCGTGGGCTATGGCGCGGGCATTCTTGATCTTGCCTTGATTCGCAGTGCGCTGAAAAATCTCGGCATCGCCACTATCATTGCTTTGCTGACATCAACAACATACTTCCTGATCAGTCCGCTCACCACTGCGCAACCAGAACTACTGTCGCGTACCGTGCCCAGCATCTGGGATGTGATGATTGCATTTTTCGGTGGTTTAGCCGGCATCGTCGGTGTCACTCGCAAGCATAAATCCAATGTTATTCCGGGCGTCGCCATTGCCACCGCATTGATGCCGCCGTTGTGTACGGCTGGATTCGGACTGGCAACGGGCACTTGGAGCTTTTTCTTCGGCGCATTCTATTTATTCACCATCAATTGCGTATTCATTGCCGCTTCTTCAGCATTAGTAATCAGCGCCTTTCACGTCAAACGCAAGCAGTTTGTCGACAGGCGCACCGAAGTGCGCGTTCGAAATACCATTATCGTAGTGGTAATGCTAACGCTCTTACCAAGTTTGTATCTCGCCTATAACTTGGTCGGGGAAGAAATCTTTCGCACGCGCGCCACGCAGTTTGTACAAGAGCAACTGGAGCTTACCGGTACTCACGTCAATAACATCAATATTGATGCCAAAACCAAGCGTATTGAAGTATCGCTGATTGGTGAAGTAGTACCTCAAAGTGTACTTACTGACGTGCTGGGCCGACTACCCCGAGTCGGGCTTGGCGACGCCCGTCTGCAGATATTCCAGACCGGTGATCAACGTATTGACGTTGCCACACTCAAGTCGAGCTTGCTTAGTGACCTTTATAAGGAGAGTCAGGCCACATTGGCAGAAAAGGAGCGAGCACTGGATACGTTACAAATGGAAATTAATGGACTGAAGGCCAATGCAGACCGCTTCAAAGATATCCCGATGGAACTTCATGCGTTGTATCCGCAGATAAACGACGTGCTGATAGCAGAAGCCCCAAGCTGGAATGCCGAAAGCGGCCAGAGCAAACAGAACACAGTAGTAATGAACATCAAATCAGCAAAGCGCCTAGCTAATGCTGACCGTAAAAAACTTGAGGAGTGGCTGCGCGCCCGCGTCAAAAGCGACACGGTTCGTCTGGTCATCGAAGCCGGTTGAGGTGAGGTCGAAGTAGTTTATTCTGACTAATTTCTGCCACAACCAGTAACATCACTGCAACTCGACGCTAGGAGTTAAATATCGCTTTCCGGAAGCGTGCCTCGGCTATTGAAGAGACCAAGACAACATCGAACGAATCGTTCAGCAGCAAGTTCCGCAATGAATGCCTGTCGATGGAGCGGTTCAGAAACAGAGTCGATGCGAAGACCGTCATCGAACACCGGCGACTTCACCTATGCCTTGGGCAACTAACGCCGACAGAGCTCAAGCAGTAATTATCATATGAACTCAGACTCGCCTCGCCTTACATTATTATCCACGCAAATTTTATGGCGCTGGAAAGCAGATAGCTACCTACCCTACTGATATACCTTGGCACCAACCAATGAATACTGGTACCGGTTGAAACTGAACTCCTGTAATTTAGTTCCACTTCAGTGATCACAATCTCATTAGCACCTTGTTTTTCAACAAATTCGGGCGGCGAAGTCATTTCGAGATAGTTGGTAATGACCGGACTCAACTATAGCCTCCACTAAGGCGCCAAGTTTTCAACTAAGCAGCAGGATGAGCGACAGAAGTTGAACGCGCAGCAATCACCGCTGCATACACGCTCAACCGGCAATATATTGTTCAAGTTGCGTAATGGTTTGTTGCTGTTCATCCATAACGGCTTTTACCAAGTCACCAATAGAAACGATGCCAATCAATTGAGACTTCTCCATGACCGGCAGGTGACGAATACGCTGCTCAGTCACCAGTTGCATGCAATGATGCACCGTATCGTCCAGCGTTACGGTAACCACCGGGCTCGCCATAATTTGCCACACGGGTGTTTCTGCTGAAGATCGGCCAAGCAGAATAACTTTGCGAGCGTAATCACGCTCCGACACCATACCCACCAGAGTGTTGCCACGCATCACTGGCAGCGCACCGACGCCTTTCTCTGCCATGACCTCAATAGCTTTACGAACTGGATCTTCTGCCTCGACGAACCAGATATCACCACCGGATTCTTTATCAGACAACAAATGCTTCACGCGCAACATGCCACCCCCTCCAAGTCAATTTCAATCTTGACCGACTAGGGGCAATTCTAGCGCCGCCAGCCGCAGGATGGGCAAGCGTATTGCGCAACTGCTTACTTAAGAATTTCCGCCCGGCATATCAGCAAGCACCTGCCGCTCTGCCGTCAACCAGTCCTCTAATGCATGATTTGGCGCAAAATGGCGTTTTTCAGCCAAGTAGTAAGCGGCCACTGCAACATCAAGCGCTAATCGACGCGTGTCAATAACTACGCTTTTTTTCACCGCCGACTTGCGCTTCGCGGCGACTTTCGTCTTTATCAAGGCGGGTGTGTCGATTTCGACTTTTTTCTTGGCTTTTGTGTTGAGGCCAGATTGGCTGCTGAGCTTGCCCGGTCTAGGTTCAGTCATCTTGGTCGCTCGCACCATACGTGGGCGAGCGGTCGTCGTGGAAGTAGCATTGACCATGGTATGCCTCGTTGCGGAGAATAAATAGCTGGGTAATGCACATACCATACCAGCGACCACCACAGTAGCCGCTGTAATCGGGAAAATTTAGGCGATCACGCCGAAGCTAGTGGTGGTGCCCACCAGGACCATGCACATGCCCATGACTCAGCTCTTCTTCACTGGGCTCGCGCACGTCTACGATTTGCACTGCAAAGTGCAAGGTCTGATCGGCCAAGGGATGATTACCGTCTACGGTTACTGTGTCATCTGCCACCTTGGTGACAGTTACGGTCCGTGGGCCGTGATTTGAGTCGGCTTGAAACTGCATACCGGCTTCAATTTCTGGAATGCCTTCAAAGGCACTACGTGGCACATCCTGAATCAAGGACTCGTCGCGCACACCATACGCATCTGCAGGCTGGACGCTGACGTTCACTGCGTCGCCCGCACGCTTGCCTTCCAGCGCTTTTTCCAGACCGGGAATCAGATTGCCATGGCCTTGCAGGTAAGCCAATGGCTCTGCTCCTTCGGATGAATCCAGCACCTCGTTTGCATCGTTCTTCAAGGTGTAATGAATCTGCACGGCGGTATTTTTAGCAATCTGCATGGGCGGCTCCGGAACGCTGAATTTTGGTTGAGTTTGAACGCCCACTAAATCATGTGTGACGCAATACGTCAACGAATTAGGCGCCAAGCGCTACTCGACGGTCACTGACTTGGCCAAATTTCGTGGTTGATCGACATCGGTTCCCTTGAGCAAAGCGCAGTGGTATGACAAAAGCTGCAAGGGAATGGTGTAAACTACCGCCGCCTGAAAATGACTGACATGCTGCGGCATATGGATCACAGTGACACCCTGCGATGACTCGATACCAGAATCCGGATCAGCGAATACAAACAACTCACCGCCACGCGCCCGAACTTCCTGCATATTGGATTTGAGCTTTTCCACTAAATCATTATTAGGTGCCACCACAATCACCGGCATGTCAGCGTCCACTAGCGCCAATGGCCCATGCTTCAATTCTCCGGCTGGATAGGCTTCAGCGTGAATGTAGGAAATCTCCTTGAGCTTAAGCGCCCCCTCCATAGCAATGGGATACATCTGGCCACGGCCTAGAAATAACGCGTGCTGTTTGTCTGCGAAACGCTTTGCTAGCTCTTTAATTTGCGTATCGAGTTGCAGGGTTTTCTCAACTAGCGCCGGGATCTCGGTAAGTCGTTGCACCAGCGTCCGCTCATGATTAGCGGCAGTATTGTGGAATTTGGCCAGCGCTACTACCAGCATACCCAGTGCTGTTAATTGGGTGGTGAATGCCTTGGTGGAGGCAACGCCTATTTCTAGACCAGCACGCGTCAGCATTACCAGTTCTGATTCACGCACCAACGAACTCTCTGGCACATTGCAGACTGCCAATGACGACAGATACTCAGATTGCTTAGCCATACGCAAGGCGGCCAGCGTATCTGCCGTTTCACCTGACTGAGAAATAGTGACGAACAAGGTGTGCTTCGGCACGACCGGATTACGATAGCGATACTCGCTGGCCACCTCCACCCAGCAAGGTAGGCGTGCAATCTGTTCTATATAGTACTTGGCAACGCAACCGGCGTGATAGCTGGTGCCACAAGCTACAATCTGTACTGCTTCAGCCCGCTGAAACACTTCCATCGCAGTGGGGCCAAACGCCGCTTCCAATAATTTCCCACCAGCAACTCGCTCTTCCAACGTAAGAGCAAGTGCACGGGGTTGCTCGTGAATCTCCTTGAGCATGTAGTGTGGAAAGCCTCCTTTGTCAGTAGCATCAGCAGTTAATTCACTTGCGCGCATAACTCGTTCCACTGACTGACCACTGCGATCAACGATATGCAAACTATCGCGTCGCACTTCGGCGACGTCGCCATCTTCCAAAAAAATAAAGTTACGCGTTACAGGCAATAACGCAGATACATCGGAAGCAACAAAGTGCTCGCCATCGCCTACGCCAATCACCACAGGACAGCCTTCGCGTGCCAGTAAAATCCGGTCTGGATACTTTTCCGACAGCACTGCTAACGCAAATGCACCATGCAATTCAGCAACAGTTGCCAGCACAGATTTAAACAAGTTACCGGCAAACTTGCCCATGTGGTGGTGAATACGATGTGCAATTACTTCAGTGTCAGTTTCCGACTCAAACTGATAACCAAGCTGTAGCAATTCAGTACGCAACGCATCGTGATTTTCGATGATGCCATTATGAACAAGAGCAATCCCATCCCTAGAAATGTGCGGGTGAGCATTTCTTTCGGCGGGCACCCCATGCGTAGCCCAGCGCGTGTGGCCAATGCCGACTTGCCCCGAGATCGGATTGTCATCCAACGCTGCCTGCAAGTTTTTTACCTTACCCAAAGTACGTAACCTGCTGAGCTTCTGATTCGCACCCAGTACCGCCACTCCAGCCGAGTCATAGCCACGATACTCGAGGCGACAAAGACCCTCGATCAGAATTGGAACCACATCACGCTTGGTGACGCCACCTACAATACCGCACATGACTAACCTCGTACCCTTGCTTGAGACCTACCGCTATATACAGGACTGACCACACGGAACCCCCATCTAAATCACTTAACCCTTGGATGTCGGACGCTTCCATCCCTTGAGCGTTACCTGACGGGCGCGCGCTAGCGTAAGCTTTCCGGCGGGAGCATCCTTGGAGAGAGTGGATCCAGCACCGGTATTGGCACCCGCACCTATTTTTATGGGCGCGATCAACATTGATCCCGAACCGACGAAGGCGTTATCACCAATCTCGGTACGCCACTTATTCACGCCATCGTAATTAACCGTAACGGTACCCGCGCCGATATTGACTCGCTCACCCACCGTGGCATCGCCGATGTAGGTAAGATGATTAGCCTTACTGCCTGATCCTATCTGACTCTTCTTAACTTCAACGAAATTGCCAATATGGACATGATCGGCCAACTGCGCTTCAGGTCGCAAGCGCGCAAATGGACCAATATTGCAGCTAGGGCCAACAATGGCGGTATCTACAACACAATTTGGAAACAGCTCAGTGCCTGCGCCGATACGGCTATTTTTAATGTAGCAATTAGGGCCAATACGTACACCATCATCAAGATGCACCTCACCTACCAATACCGCGTTCACATCAATGAACACATCCTTGCCCACCGTAACCTGACCACGAATGTCTATGCGCACAGGATCAGCCAAGGTTGCACCCTGCAACATCAGATCCCGTGCCCGCCAGCCGCGCAAGCAAGCTTCAACCTGTGCCAGCTGTAGTTTGTCGTTGACACCTAGCACTTCAGCCTCGCTAGGGGCCAACACTGCTTCTACTACTACGTCCTCCCGTACCGCCATAGTGACAATATCAGTGAGATAGTATTCACCCTGCGCGTTATCATTCTTTAATTGCGACAGCCAGCGTTTCAATTGTCCTGCCTTGGCGGCCAACAGTCCGGTATTAGCCTCATCGATCTGTCGTTCCTTGGTGTTCGCATCTTTGTGTTCAACGATGCGCACGACCTGCCCAGCATTATTACGGAGGATACGGCCATAACCTGTGGGATCGACCAGTTTCACGCTTAATAGGCCCAACGCTCCCCGTGCCACAGACTCCAACAAGGGCTGTAAAGTGTGCGGTCGAGTCAGGGGGACATCGCCGTACAACACCAGCACGGTTTGCTCATCGGCAATCTTCGGCATGGCCTGCGCCAGTGCATGACCAGTACCCAGTTGTTCGGCTTGTAACACCCAGTTGATTGACTGGTCAGCAAAGGCGGCGCGCACTTGCTCGCCACCATGGCCATACACCACATGAATATCAGCCGCACCCATGGCACTGGCGGTGTTAAGTACATGCCCTAATAAAGGCACCCCCGCCAGCGGCTGTAACACCTTGGGTAGATTCGAGCACATGCGCTTGCCTTGACCGGCAGCGAGAATGACGATGGATAAAGACATCGCGGGATTCCTTTTAACTCAATAGTTGCTTGGCGACTTTAGGCCGCCCTGCTCCTTAGAACAAGTCGGCCACTGCGCCCCTGCTCTTAGAGCTTGCATCCAGTACCATCGGCATCAAAAGATGGTGGCAAACAAAAACGCGCCCGGAAAAACTCTGCGGGCGCGTGCTGTCATTACTCTAAGGTACTTGACCAGGCTTTGTCGTTATTTAAGTTCGCGCAAACGCTTAATGGCTTTGAGCTGTGCAACAGCGCGTAACAGTTCAGCCTGTGCTTCGGCCAGTTCCATAGTGTCACCACGATTCGCTAGTGCTTCTTCGGCACGCTGCTTGGCTTGCAATGCCGCTGCCTCATCCAGATCCTTGGCGCGAATGGCCGTATCCGCCAGCACGGTTACCAAGTGCGGCTGCACTTCCAGCGCACCACCGGATACATATACATGCTGCTCTTCACCAGAGGGCAATTGCACGCGTAGTTCGCCCGCTCGCAAGGTTGTCAGCAATGGCGCATGACGCGGCGCAATGCCAATATCACCGAGCTGCGCCGGTGCGAATACCATTGCAGCCTCGCCACTAAATATTTCGCCTTCAGCGCTAACGACTTCGACTTGTATGGTGGCCATTAGTGTTACTTGTTTACCCTAGTCTTAGCTTATTGCAGAGTCTTGGCCTTCTCGGCCACTTCTTCGATCGAACCTACCATGTAGAAAGCCTGTTCTGGCAAGTGATCGTAGTCACCCGCAAGAACGCCCTTGAAACCACGGATAGTGTCTTTCAGTGACACATACTTACCGGGACTGCCGGTAAATATTTCGGCCACATGGAACGGCTGCGACAAGAAGCGTTGAATTTTACGTGCGCGTGATACCGACAGTTTGTCTTCTTCCGACAATTCATCCATACCCAGAATCGCGATGATGTCCTGTAACTCTTTATAGCGCTGCAACACAGCCTGTACGCCACGCGCAACATTGTAATGCTCTTCACCGATCACCAGCGGATCGAGTTGGCGACTGGTGGAATCCAGAGGATTCACTGCCGGATAAATACCCAGTGCGGCGATCTGGCGATCCAACACAACTGTCGCATCCAAGTGGGCGAAGGTGGTGGCAGGAGAAGGATCAGTGTAGTCATCGGCTGGGACGTATACGGCCTGAATCGACGTAATCGAACCGGTTTTGGTAGAAGTGATGCGCTCTTGCAGCACACCCATTTCTTCAGCCAGTGTTGGCTGGTAACCCACGGCAGACGGCATACGTCCGAGCAACGCGGATACTTCGGTACCGGCCAGAGTGTAACGATAAATGTTATCGACAAAGAACAGCACATCCCGGCCCTTGCCGTTGGCTTGCTTTTCATCACGGAAGTATTCGGCCATGGTCAGACCGGTCAAGGCCACGCGCAGACGGCAGCCCGGTGGCTCATTCATTTGACCGTACACCATCGCCACTTTTGACTCAGTGAGATCATCCAGCTTGATAACGCCGGACTCGGCCATCTCGTGATAGAAGTCGTTACCTTCACGAGTACGCTCACCTACGCCGGCGAACACTGACAAACCCGAGTGCGCTTTGGCGATGTTGTTAATCAACTCCAGCATGTTCACGGTCTTGCCTACACCGGCACCGCCGAACAAACCAATCTTGCCGCCCTTGGCGAACGGCACTAGCAAGTCGATCACCTTGATACCCGTTTCCAGTAGATCCTGTCCGCCAGTTTGTTCATCGTAAGCAGGGGCTGGGCGATGAATAGGCCAGTACGCCTCAGCTTGCACTGGACCACGCTCGTCTTGAGGAGCGCCTAGTACATCCATGATGCGGCCCAAGGTGGCCTTACCTACCGGTACCGAGATTGGCTGACCCGTCGCTTCAACAGCCAAACCGCGCTGCAGACCTTCGGACACACCCATGGCAATGGTGCGCACCACGCCGTCGCCCATTTGCATTTGCACTTCCAGCGTCAAGTCGTTATCGACGAGCTTTAACGCTTCGTACACTTTGGGAATACTCTCGCGTGGAAATTCCACATCGATCACCGGGCCGATGATTTGTACGATTTTGCCGGTTGCCATTTAATAAAACCTCTTCAGTTTGGACTGTGGGCTGTCGCCAAAACCCAAGACAAGCACCACATATCCAATCGTTAAAAACTACACTCGAATATTCAATCTGCTTCGCCGATAGTCCATAGCCTACGGCCTAAAGCCTAACCTTCTACTGCTGCTGCGCCGCCGACGATTTCCGAGAGCTCTTTGGTAATCGAGGCTTGGCGAGCCTTGTTATAAATCTGCTGCAATTCGCCGATCATGTCGCCCGCATTGTCGGTAGCGCTCTTCATCGCCACCATACGTGCCGCCATTTCACAGGCCACATTTTCTACCGAGCCTTGATACACCTGCGATTCGATATAGCGCATTAACACACTGTCCAGCAGATCTGCTGCAGATGGCTCATAGATGTAATCCCACAGCTTTTGTAGCCTATCCTCGTCTTCAGTTACCACCGGCAATAGCTGTGTCACCGTTGGCTTCTGCGTCATGCTGTTGACGAACACATTGTTCACTACAAACAGCCGATCCAATTTACCTTCGCGATACATATCGAGCATCACTTTCACATTACCGATCAAGTCGGCTACGTGTGGATGATCACCCAGATGCGTCACCGTGCCCAGCGTCTCAATATTTTTGATGCGACGGAAAAACTGCACTGCCTTCGAGCCTATCAGGCTCAACGATACTGAACAGCCACGCGCCTGCCATTCACGCATCGCCATCAAGGTGGTTTTGAATAAATTCGCGTTCAAACCACCGCACAGACCGCGATCCGTACTCACAATAATAAAGCCTACTGATTTAGCTTCGCGCTCAATCATGTAGGGATGCTTGAAATCCGGATTGGCCAAGCGCAGGTGGCCGATGACGCGCCGAATGCGTTCCGCATAGGGACGCGATGCGCGCATGCGATCCTGTGCTTTGCGCATCTTGCTGGCAGCCACCATCTGCATGGCCTTGGTGATCTTCTGAGTATTCTTGATACTCGCGATCTTGGTACGAATTTCTTTAGTGCCGGGCATGTCGTTGCTTCATTTAGACTGATAGGAGGCTTACCGCCAACTATTAGTACGACCCTGAGACGGCAAATTCGTCACAAATCTTCTTCAGCGTCGCTTCAAATTTTTTCAACACGGGTTCAGCATTGATCGCATCAATATCGGCCTTAAAACTAGTCTTGGCGAAACTCTGCAGGGCAACTTCAAAGTCACCCACTTTCTTGCGATCCACCTTATCCATGTAGCCATTGTTGACGGCATAAATGGACAGCGCCATTTCTGCTACCGACATCGGTGCGTATTGCTTCTGCTTCATCAGCTCGGTAACGCGCACACCGCGATCCAGCTGTTTACGCGTTGCTTCATCGAGATCGGAAGCGAACTGCGAGAACGCAGCCAACTCACGATACTGTGCCAACGCCAAGCGAATGCCGCCACCAAGACGCTTAATAATATCTGTCTGCGCTGAACCGCCGACGCGCGAAACTGAAATACCCGCGTTCATTGCGGGGCGCACACCAGCATTAAACAAATCAGATTCAAGGAAAATTTGTCCGTCGGTAATCGAAATTACGTTAGTTGGTACGAACGCCGTCACATCACCCGCTTGGGTTTCAATGATTGGCAGCCCGGTTAATGAACCAGTCTTGCCTTTAACGCGGCCATTGGTGGCTTTCTCAACATATTCTTCGTTGACGCGTGCAGAGCGCTCCAACAGTCGTGAGTGCAAATAGAACACATCGCCTGGATACGCTTCGCGGCCTGGTGGACGACGCAGCAACAAGGAAATCTGTCGGTACGCCCATGCCTGCTTGGTCAAGTCATCATAAATGACCAACGCGTCTTCGCCCTGATCCATGAAGTACTCACCCATCGCGCAACCCGCATACGGTGCGAGGTACTGCATGGCTGCCGGTGCGGAAGCGGAAGCAGCAACGATAATGGTGTGACCCATCGCGCCATGCTCTTCAAGCTTGCGCACCACGTTGGCAATCGACGATTGCTTCTGACCAATGGCAACGTAAATACATTTAATGCCACTGGCTTTCTGATTGATGATGGTGTCGATGGCCATGGCGGTCTTGCCGGTCTGGCGATCACCAATGATCAACTCACGTTGACCACGACCGACGGGTACCATGGAATCAACCGCTTTATATCCCGTCTGTACTGGTTGATTCACCGATTTACGATAAATAACGCCCGGCGCAACGCGCTCAATCGGCGCTTGGCGTGTAGCCTTAATCGCACCCTTACCATCGATTGGGTTGCCCAAGGCGTCGACCACGCGACCGAGAAGGCCTTCGCCCACTGGCACTTCCAGAATGCGACCAGTAGTTTTTACCGTATCGCCTTCAACGATCTGTTTGTATTCACCCAGCACCACAGTACCGACTGAATCCCGCTCCAGATTTAACGCCAGACCAAAGCTGTCACCGGGGAATTCCAGCATTTCACCGTACTTCACGTCGGCCAGACCATGCACGCGCACGATACCGTCGGTGACGGATACCACGGTGCCTACATTGCGATCCTCGCTTGCAGCGGACAACTTCGCGATGCGATTCTTGATCAGATCACTAACTTCAGATGCCTTGATGGACATGTACATTCCTCGCAGAGACTCAGATTACTGAGCATGTGGCCTGCTTTGATAAATCCAATAAAAATTCAAATACTAAAATTCAATTCGTCACTACAGCTGTCAGACGTGACAGACGATCTTTAACCGTACCGTCAATCACCAGATCGCCATAGCGCACTACGGCACCACCCATCAGAGTGGCATCAATCGAGCAGTGCAAACGCACTTCGCGATTGAGACGAACCTTGAGCGCCGCTATCAAGCGTTGTTGTTGTGGCTGATCCAACGCCATGGCCGAAGTGACTTCAACATCGGCGACGCTTTCTGCCTCAGCACGCATAGTTTCATACATCACGGCAATGTACGGCAGCAAGCCAACTCGCCCGTTCTGCGCCAGTGTGGTAATAAAATTACGCGCCGATGGATCAAGACGTTCGCCCGCCACATCAGTGATCAACTCCACCACTTGCGCCGCCGTCACACGCGGATGATTTAGTAAGCGAATGACCGATGGATCACTGGCAACGGCCGCTGCAATCGCTAACGATTCCGACCATTGTGGAAATTGACCGTGGCTGCGCGCGAACTCGAACGCAGCGCGCGCATAGGGTCGAGCGATGGTTGCTTTTTCAGCCATGCAAGCCTCTTAAGCCTTTACGCCAGTGGTTTCAATGGAACGCGCCAGCTGCTCAATCAAATCCGCGTGCGAACGCGCATCGATTTCGCGACCGAGAATTTGCGCTGCACCGGCCACTGCCAGGGCACCCACCTCGGCACGCAGTTGTTCACGAACGCGGCCTTTTTCCAGCGCGACTTCCTGCCGGGCATCTGCCACCAGCCGCTGACCTTCGGCTACTGCCGTGCCCTTAGCTTCGTCAACCATTTCCGTGGAACGACGATGCGCTTGATCAACAATCTTGCTGGCTTGAACACGGGCTTCTTTGACGATGTCAGCTGCTGAAGTCTGTGCTTCAGCCAAGCTTTTTTCGCCCTTATCAGCTGCGGCCAAACCGTCGGCAATCTTGCGTTGACGCTCTTCAATCGCCGCAATCAACGGCGGCCAAATGAACTTCATCGTGACCCAACCAAGGATCAGCAAGACCAGTGACTGGATAAAGAGTGTTGCAGTTAGATTCATAGGAACCTGAGACCTATCTTAGGCAGCGCCGTAAGGCACAACTTCATAATCGAACGGGCCAGTAAGCGAATCAGCCACGCAGGTAATGCGTGACGATTACATACCTAGACCGGGAATGGACTGGCTGTCGCGAACCACAACGCAATACCGGTACCGATAATGAAGGCCGCGTCAATCAGACCGAGCAACAGGAACACTTTGGTCTGCAATACGTTCATCAGTTCAGGTTGGCGTGCCGATGCTTCAATGTACTTGCCGGCCATCATGCCGATACCAATACACGCACCCAAGGCACCAAGACCAATTATCAGACCGCAGGCGAGTGCGACAAACGCAACATTCGTCATGTGTGTTCTCCGTTAGAACCTAAGTAGTAGTGAAAGAAACCAAAACCATCAAAAAACAGCAAGAATCAATGCTTGTCATGCGCCTGACCAATGTAAACCAAGGTCAACATCATGAAAATGAACGCCTGCAGCAAGACAATCAGGACGTGGAAGACCGCCCAGATCGTACCGGTAAACAAATGTAGGCCAATACCCAGCACAGTGCCGCTGGCACCCAGCCCTGCGATCAAGAAGAATATCAGCTCGCCCGCATACATGTTGCCGTACAAACGCATACCATGCGACAGAGTATTAGAAATGTATTCCACACAATTCATCGCCAGGTTCACCACCGCCAACAGCAGCGCGCCAACCCAAGTCAAAGGGTTAGCAGTAATCTTGGCCATACCAAATGGCGCGCACAGTAGCTGATGCACGTATCCACCGACGCCCTTGATTTTTATGTTGTAGTAGAACACCAGCAGCAATACGCCCAGCGACATGCCCATAGTGCCATTGATGTCGGCGGTAACCAGTGGACGTAGGTAGTGCACACCGAATACATACTCACCAATCCACGGCAACCAGTCCACCGGCAACAAATCGATGGCATTCATTGCCGTCACCCAAGCAAAAATGGTCAGCGCTAGTGGCGCCACGTAATCAAGCTTACCGTGCACCAAGCTCTTGGCCTGATCGTTCACCCACTCCAGCAACAATTCGACCGCCAACTGAAACTTACCGGGCACCCCCGCAGTGGCACGCGAGGCGGCCATGCGCAAGGGAATCAGCACGAGCGCGGCACAGAGAAAGGAGAAAAACAGCGTGTCCAAATGCAATACGGAAAAATCAAACAGCCCACCAGCTTCTTGGTTGGACAGGTGAGTCAGATGGTGCTTGATGTAGCCAGCCATGGTTTCTTCAACCGCGCCGCCTTCATGTACCGCTGTTTCAATCTCAGCCATTCTTCTTAATCTCTTTCCTGCCCCAAATTCCGACCGCCTAACAGCACAGTCAGCCAGTAAATCGCCAAACTGCACACCAAACCAATCAAGACTGCGGGCGGAGTCAAGGCCGTGGATCGTAATGCAACCACCAACAGCGCCACCACCAAACCCGTTTTGATAAACCAGTTACCGAACAAACTCAGCACTGTCGCCGGTCGCGTCGGCTGCAAACTATGCTTGACCAACACGAACACCAAATACCCAGTAGCAACCAAGCCGATACCGGAACCCACCAATACCGACCTCACCGCCTGACCATGGTAAAACCACGCAGCGCCTGCCGCTAACAAGACCAAACCCGCCAGCTGCCACCCTAGAATTCGCAGCGCCTGCCGCATTGCTGAATTCAACATACGCTCGCACGCGACTCCATGGGTGACCCAGCCAAGGGTAAACCCAATACATCAATCTGTTTGGCTTGACCGAAGCCGCAGAATTATAGAGTGCGATTCCGAGTGCAGCAACCAAAGTTAAGAGATTGTTGTTGGCAAATGGCGCATTACTCATGCATTTTGGTTATTGCATGTGCGCCAAAATGCCATCCAGCTCATCCAGATTGTTGTAACTGATTACCAACTTGCCTCCACCTTTGGCGGAGTGCTGCAATTGTACTTTGGCACCCAATTTGTCAGCCAAATCACCCTCCAGACGTTTTATGTTGGGATCAAAATGCGGCGCTGCCGGACTGGGCTCAAATTGAGCTTTCTCCATCCGCCGCACTAGCGCCTCAGTATCACGCACCGACAAGCTTTTTTTCGCTACTAATGCCCCGACCTCAACCTGGCGGCGAGCACTACTTAACCCCAACAAAGCACGTGCATGACCCATTTCCAGCTCACCACGCCCTAACTGCGCCTTAACCTCGTCAGCCAAATCCAGCAGACGCAATAAATTGGAAACCGCTGCACGTGAACGCCCCACCGCATCTGCGGCGGCCTGATGAGTCATCTCAAATTCTTTAATCAACCGATCCAGAGCCGTCGCTTCTTCTAGGGGATTGAGGTTTTCGCGCTGAATATTTTCGATCAGCGCCATGGCGATCGCAGCTTCATCCGGGATGTGTCGAATCAGCGCTGGCACTTCATGCAAGCCCGCCATTTGCGCAGCCCGCCAGCGACGCTCACCAGCAATAATCTCGTAACGCAGCGACTGACCCGGCACCGCCTCACCCAACGGACGCACCACAATCGGCTGAATAACACCTTGTACCTTGATGGAGTCTGCCAGCTCCTGCAGGGTTTCCTGATGCATGTCCACGCGCGGCTGGTACTTACCTCGCTGCAACAAATCCACCGCCAGCCTCGCCAAATCGCCGTCGCGAGCGACCGTCGCCGCAACTAGTTCGGGAGTAGCGGCAGTCTGGCCCAGCAATGCGCCGAGGCCACGCCCTAAACTGGGACGTTTGGTGACCATAAGTTATTTTAAGTGAATGACTGCAAAGAGGGTCGCAGTGTACTCGTGCGCAGCCGTAACACTCCAGCCATTATCATTCGATTAATTACACGCCAGATACATCAGCAGAAGGTGTCGTTGCCTGCAGGTCGTCTTCGCGCCTCAACATTTCACCCGCCAGAGCTAGATACGCCATCGCGCCGCGCGATTCTTTGTCATACACCAGCGCCGGTTGTCCGTAACTGGGGGCTTCGGCGAGGCGCACATTGCGCGGAATCACGGTGCGATACACTCGCTCACCAAAATGCTCTATCAACTGCTTGGAAACTTCGTTAGCCAGATTATTGCGCGGGTCATACATGGTGCGCAGGATGCCTTCGATGTGCAGACCCGCATTGCCATTGCATTTGATCTCCTCAATCGTGCCAACCAGCGCAGTCAGTCCTTCCAATGCGTAGTACTCGCATTGCATTGGAATCAACACCGAATCAGCCACCACCAAGGCATTAATGGTCAACATATTGAGTGACGGCGGGCAGTCGATCAGAATCACATCAAATTGGGCTCGCAATGGCGCCAGTACTTCACGCAAGCGCAGCTCACCGCCCGGTTTACCAGTGAGCTGTACCTCCGCTGCAACCAGATCCTGATTGCCAGGCAGCAAGGTAAATCTGCTGTGTTCAACCTCTACCAGCGCTGCTTCGACAGCACTCTCGCCGAGCAACACCTCAGTAAGGGAATGCGACAAGCTGCGCTTATCAACACCGCAACCCATGGTAGCGTTGCCTTGCGGATCCATATCAATCAATAACACGCGTCGCTGCGTTGCCGCGAGTGACGCCGCAAGATTGACGCTAGTCGTGGTCTTACCCACGCCGCCTTTCTGATTGGTAACTGCGATGACGCGTTTCATTTCGGATGCGGCTGCAAGCGGTGGGTTATTAATTCAATTCTTGTCATGACTTCTGCAGAGTTCCACAAGATGACGCTGTTCGTCCAGCCCGGGGATACTGAGCTCATGGATCAGCGTCGCTTTCCAACCAATTGGCATAGCCGCTAACTCGGCTTCCGGGTAACGCCCCTTCATCGCCAGCAAACGACCGCCATCAACACACAAATGTCCGCACCACAGCACGAAATTCTCAATTGATCCTACCGCACGCGACACCACACAATCGAAGCGCTGTATGGGTTTATGATCCTGAGCGCGCGCGTGCAGTACGGTTACATTGCGCAGTTGCATCACCTGTGCAGCGTGCTCAACAAAGCGCAGCTTTTTGTTAACCGAGTCAACCAGCACAAACTGTTTATCCGGATTCACCAATGCCAACGGCAGACCAGGAAACCCTGCCCCAGTACCCACATCAGCGATGCGTGAACCACGTAAAAACGGCTGGATCGACAGGCTATCAAGCAAATGCTTATGCAGCTGCTGCTCTGGATCACGAATTGCGGTCAGGTTCATACGCTGATTCCAGTCATTCAGCTCAGTCAGCAATGCCTGTAAGGCGGTGCACTGTCCCTCGGAAAGCGTTACCCCAAAATGCACCGCTGCTGTGACTAATGTGTCGCTCATGCCCGTCGTATCTTTAATTCTTCTTGCAAGGGTTCGTTCTGGCCAGAAACAAAAGGCCGGGGATACCCGGCCTTTGTCAGTGCGCTTCGCGTGCCTGCCAGCAACCCATAACTAGGTGCTAGTTCTTGCATTGACCGCTGTTATTCAAAATCTGCTTGGTATCACACAAACCAGTTTGGTTGGCATAAAACGCTGCAATAGCTTCGATGTCCTGATCCTTCAACGTACCAATGACGCCGGCCATAATGGCGTTCTTGCGCTTGCCGGCCTTGTAGTCGCGCAACGCTTGCGCCAAATAATCCGCATGCTGACCCGCCAAGTTAGGGTACTCAGGACTTACCGGTTGGCCATCCGTACCGTGACAGGCTGTACATACCTGTGCAGCAGCTGGCGGCGTACCAACCACAGCAGTCTTACGTGGCCCCTTGCCAGCGAAGAAAGCAGCCATATCGGCGCGATCCTGCTCGCTGTTACTGACCGCATGCGCATGCATGGTGGGATGTGAACGATTGCCCTCAGCGTATTCCTTTAGCGCGGCGACCATATAGGCAGCTTGCTGGCCACCGAGCTTGGGAACACTGTAAACAGGCGCAGCGTTTTTGTAATTAGGAATGCCATGACAACCATGGCAGGTATAGGCAAGCGGCTTACCACGCGCTGCATCACCCTCGGCATGTGCCGTTGTCATTACGCCACTCAACGCCAGCACCAAGCTTGACAACGAGATCAATCGAAAAAACATAGCCAGTCTCCAAGCAATCATGCGGGTGGCTGGCGAGCCCAACTACCCATTCCCATAAACACCAAATACAAAGATGCGCGATCTTAGCGGAAAGCCACAGGCAAACAAAAGGCGCTTTGGATATGCAAAGCGCCTGATGACTGAATCGATGGCTGAAATAGCTACAGCCCCACCGACCTGATTAGTTATTAGCCGCGCGTATATCGCTTGCGGAACTTGTCGACTCGACCACCAGTGTCCACCGTCTTTTGCTTGCCGGTGTAGAATGGGTGACAATTTGAGCATACTTCGAGCTGCAGATCGCTACCAGTGGAGCGAGTGGCGAAGCTGTTGCCACAGCTGCAAGTTACGCTAATGTCTTTGTAGTCAGGATGAATGCCGGCTTTCATTGCAGTCTCGGGCTTGGCCCGGTTCCAGAAAATGGGGCGCGCAGTGTAGCTGCGGCGTCCTCGATCCGCAAGCAAAGCTGGGCTTGTGCAGCGAGGAGCACTAGTCGGTAGCAGCAGCACCTGCGGCAGGACTCTATAGCGGTGTACCCAAGCCAGTTAATGCCAGTGGGTCAGGATGAATTGGTTATCCACAAAAGCTGTGGATAAGTCTGTGGACGAACTTGTCACAAGACTGTCAAAAAGGCGTCACTGCACGGGGTCTGTGGTTGTGGTCAATACTTAACCACAGTTATTTTCAATATAAAACAATATGTTACGCGTCCTGTTTGAGAAGCCTCCTGCACAATCGCCACCAAGACCTGATCTCATATAGACCACCCCGCAGGTGTGCATAATTTTTTTATGCAGTTACAAACCCAACGGAATAAGTCAAGCAAAAAGTGATCTGGCGCACATAGTCCAAGCTAGGCAAGCACTTGGGACGTTTGCCCCTGTTTTCTCCAGTGGCAACGAAAAACCACTACTGAGCAGCGCCGTCGTCCAGAAATATAGTGACCAAATCGTTCAGGAAGCGCCGCCCCAGCTCGGTAGGCTGCCAAGCCAGCCCATCTTCGCAGACCAGAAGACCACGCTGAGTGGCCATCGCGATCTGCGGCGCCAAGGCCGCCCATGCCAAGCCGGTACGAGCTTCAAATAGCCGCACATCAAACCCATCGCGCAAGCGCAGCACATTGAGCATGAACTCAAACGGCAACTCATTCGGTACGACGACCTGATGCAGCACTCGCCGCTCCGCTGCTGGAACGCCGAGATACTGACGTGGTTGCTTGTGTCGCTCAGTACGGATCACTTGCCCGCCACGCGTCAACTTGCCATGCGCACCCGCACCCACTCCCAAGTAGTCACCAAATTGCCAGTAATTACGATTGTGAATCGATTGCCGTCCTGTCTGCGCGTAGGCAGAAACCTCATAGTGTTGATAGCCTGCTGCTGCTAACAGCGCCTGACACTCCAGTTGCATGGCATAACACTCATCGTCGTCGGGCAATACGGGAGGACGATGAAAAAACGGTGTGCCGGGTTCCAGTGTCAGTTGGTAGTGCGATAAATGCGCTGGTGCCAGCGCAATCGCTTGCTGTAAATCGGATAACGCCTCGGCGAGCCCCTGACCTGGCAGGCCATACATCAAATCCAGATTGAAATTATCAATCCCCGCACGGCGCAATTCATCGACCGCTATGGCGATATCGCCACTGCCATGAATACGACCCAGTTTCTGCAACTGCGCGGAGTTGAAGCTTTGCGCACCCAGCGATACTCGCGTCACCCCCGCAGCGCGATACGCTGCAAACTGACCATGCTCAATGGTGCCAGGATTGGCTTCCAGCGTCACTTCCATATCGGGGCTAACTGGCAAACGCTGTTTGATAGCATTCAACAGTCGCTCAATCGCCTCCGGACTGAATAAGCTGGGCGTGCCACCCCCCATAAAAATTGATACTAGCGGCTGGGTTACGTGGCCAGCCACATCCAGTGCCAAATCTTCCAGCAGCGCATCAATGTAGCGCTGTTCAGGGATTTTCCCCGGGGCTTTATGCGAATTGAAATCACAGTACGGACACTTTTGCACGCACCATGGAAAGTGGGCATACAGGGCCAACGGCGGTGCACTGAGCATAATTATTTGACCGCCAACGCACGCCACAACAATTGCAATGCCTGGCCACGATGGCTGAGTTTATTTTTTATCTCTGGATCAAGTTCCGCAGCACTGCAACCCTGTTCGGGCAGCCAGAAAATCGGATCGTAACCAAAACCGCCATTGCCGCTGGCTGCGCGCGCGATGCGTCCCTCCCAGCTAGCCTCACATATTACCGGCGCAACATCATCAGCATGCCGCACATAGACCAATGCGCAGCGATAGCGAGCACTGCGCTCGGCATCCGCAACGGCCTGCATAGCATCCAGCAACTTGTACAAATTATCGGTATCGGTAGCCTGCGCACCAGCATAACGGGCTGAATAAATACCCGGCGCGCCATTCAATGCATCGACTTCAATGCCGGAGTCATCGGCAAGCGCCGGCAGCCCAGAGACATAGGCTGCATGACGCGCCTTTAACAAGGCATTGGCAACAAAGCTGTCACCGCTTTCGATGACTGCTTCACTAGTAAATTGCGCCTTCGGCAGCACCACAAAGTCCAGTGGTTGCAGCAACGTCTCTAATTCGCGCAGTTTGCCGACGTTATTGGTGGCCAATACCACACGCATGATGCTACGACTCAGTTTGCAACGATTCCAATTGCAACGCCTGCAATTGCTTGATGCCCTGCGCTGCCAAGTTGAGCAGCTCGTCGAGTTCGTGACGCTGCAAGGCATGACCTTCAGCAGTGCCCTGAATTTCCACAAACGCGCCACCATTGTTCATAACAACATTCATATCGGTTTCGGCTTGCGAATCCTCCGCGTAATCCAGATCTAACACGGGTCGGCCCGACCAGATACCAACCGATACCGCCGCCACCTGCGCATGAACCGGATTGGATTTGATTGACCCCTTGCGCAGCAGCATAGTCACGGCATCCATCATCGCCACATAGGATCCGGTAATCGCCGTCGTACGCGTGCCGCCATCTGCCTGTAACACATCACAGTCAATGGTGATGGTGCGCTCGCCCAGCCCCTTCAGATCAATCACCGCGCGCAGTGCGCGACCGATCAGGCGCTGAATTTCCTGAGTACGTCCGGTTTGCTTGCCCTTGGCCGCTTCGCGCGGCGAACGCGTATGGGTGGCACGCGGCAACATGCCGTATTCAGCTGTCACCCAGCCCTGACCTTTACCACGCAGAAAGGACGGCACACTTTCTTCTACCGATGCAGTACACAACACCCGCGTCTGACCGAACTCCACCAGCACTGATCCTTCCGCATGACGGGTAAAACCACGGGTAAAGCGCACCGCGCGCAATGCATCGTCGGCCCGACCACTGGGCCGGGTAGTTGAGTGACTCGAATTCATACTTAGACCTTTTGGCTTAGAGCCACCGCAACACGGCAGCGGTGGAATTATCACTATACGGTGCCGAGGCTTGCACGGCGCGTGCGCCCAACTGTTCCAAGGCTGTTTGTAACTGGCTGTGGCCACGCGCAAACCCGGCAATATCGTCATCTTTCAGGTTGGCCCAGATACCATCTGAACACAACAACAGCATATCGCCAGACTGCATCCGCTTGCTGCCGGCAACGCTCATCTCCGGAATGGCTGCATCCCCCCCCAAGCAGCACTCAACAAAATTGCGCATGGGATGGCTGGCAATATCCGCTTCGGTAATCTTGCCTTCCCGTAACAGTAATTCGACGTGACTATGGTCGCGACTGCGTTCCAATACCGCCTCCTGGCGCAGATGATAAATGCGGCTATCACCCACATGCGCCCAATAAGCCATGCCTTCTTGCACTAGGCAGATCACTGCTGTCGCGCGCGGCCGCACTTCGATGGGCTTATCACGCCCCAGTCGCACCACTTCATCATGGGCGCGCCCTAGTGCCAGGTGGATGAAGCCCAGTGGATCAAGCAATGGAGACACTTGCTTGGTAAACGACTCGATAATGCTTTTCAACGCCACTGCAGCAGCGCGACTACCATCGGAATGGCCGCCCATGCCATCCAACACGACCACCAACGTGGCCTGTCCAGACTGAGTGATACCGACACGATCCTGATTATCGCCACGATCACCGAGCAGACTGATCTGTGCTGATTCAACTTGCAAGCAACGCTCCAGAAAAGGACGCTGCAGCAACGATACTGCTACACTTTGGCGTCTTTGGGAAAGGCAGCTTTATAACAGTGCCATGACTGGAAAAAAAGCGGTGGCGACGCGATATTGTCGTCGTCGAACCCACTCCATCACTCATTATGACCAGATTGGATAATCCATGATTCGCAGTATGACCGGGTTTGCACGGCAGGAATGCCACGGCGAGTGGGGCACATTGGTGTGCGAAATGCGCACCGTCAATCACCGCTTTCTGGAGGTCTCGCTACGCCTGCCTGAAGATCTACGGTCACTGGACAGCGAGTTACGCCAACTCATTGCCAGCGCGCTGAAACGCGGCAAGGTCGATGCCAGCCTGCATCTGAAGTCCGCCAACGTCGCGGCACAATCGCAGGAATTGAACCTTGAGTTACTAAACGAACTACGCTCACGATTGGAAATCGTCCGCACCACCGCGCAAGCCGATGCGCCGGTCAGCGCCCTTGATCTGTTGCGCTGGCCGGGCGTACTGAAGGAAGTCGAACGGGATGCCAGCCCGTTGCTGCTGGCCACACAAGAACTACTGCAGCAGACGCTGGAACAACTCAATGACATGCGCAGCCGCGAGGGCACACGCATCCATGAATTGCTGGAGCAACGTTGCGCAGCCATTGCCACACAAGTAGCGCTAGTCAAAACCCGCCTGCCGGAAATCGCTGCACGCCAGCGCGAACGCATGTTGGCGCGGCTAAGCACCCTCAATACGCAAGTGGATAACGAGCGCCTGGAACAGGAATTGGTGATATTTGCGCACAAGATGGATGTGGACGAAGAAATGGATCGCCTCAGCAGCCATTTGGTAGAAATCCGTGGCGCCATTGCAGCCACCGAACCCGCCGGGCGACGCCTGGACTTCCTGATGCAGGAGCTGAATCGCGAATCCAATACGCTGTCATCCAAATCACAGGATGCCGATACCACCCGCGCGGCGGTGGAGCTAAAGGTGATTATCGAACAAATGCGCGAACAGATTCAGAACGTGGAATAGTTGGGTTAATCGATGCGGCAACCCGTTACTGGACATCTTTACGTCATTGCCGCCCCTTCTGGGGCCGGCAAAACATCGCTGGTCAAAGCCCTGCTGCTGCAGGAACCCAGTGTGCAACTGTCCACGTCCTACACCACGCGCAAGATGCGCCCCACCGAGGTCGATGGACGCGATTATCACTTCGTCAGTCATACGGCATTCGCAGCAATGGTCGCCGCAGGTGCGTTCTTGGAGCACGCACAGGTATTCGACAACTACTACGGCACCGCGCGCGCGCAGGTGGAACAGCTACTGGCACAGGGCGCTAACGTTATTCTGGAAATTGACTGGCAGGGTGCACAACAGATTCGCCGCGTGCTGCCCGACTGCCGCAGCGTGTTCATTCTGCCGCCATCCCGCTCTGAACTGGAACGCCGCCTACGCAGCCGAAACACCGATGAAGAATCGGTAATTCAGCGGCGCTTAGCCGATGCGAGCGGTGACATGAGCCATTGGGTTGAATTCGATTACGTGGTGATTAATGCGGATTTCGCGCAGGCACTCACCCAGTTGCGCTCAATCGTACTGGGGCAGGGTGCAGCCTTCGTCACGTCGCGACCCGGGTTACCAGCCATCATCGCCACGATAATGAGCTCCTGATATTGGAACCAAATACTGCACAGCAGAACACCCAAACCCAGTCATTTGATAAATCGGGTGATGGCTAGGCCATTCGCCCGCTATAATCCCATTCCTTATTGAAGTCTCCAGGTGTCCGCATGGCCCGCATTACCGTTGAAGATTGCCTACAGAACGTACCGAATTTGTTTAATTTGGTGTTGGTGGCCGCCAAACGCGCCCGCCGTATCGCCAATGGCGCTGAAGCCACCGTCGAGCGCGAGAATGACAAACCTACCGTGATTGCCCTGCGCGAAATTGCCGCCGGCCATGTTGGTCCAGAAATTCTCGACGAAGTGGATCGACCAGCAGCTCATGAACTGAGCTCCATGGACATGCTGATGCCAGATGATTTTCGGGCGCCTCACTTGGGGCTGAAAGGCGGTCTCGAAGATGACTTCAGTAATGACTTCAAGGAAGACTTCAATGACGACGTTAAGGTAACCAAGAGCGAGTCTGATTCAGCCGAGTAACTGACTCCCAGTTAACTCAGTTTGAGCATCATGGTGGACAGCGCTTCTTTTTTTGGATTTCTGCCCACCGGACGCCGCGCCCTCGGCGTCCCCCAGCTGTTCAACAAGCTGGAAGACTACCTGCCGCCGGATCAAGTGGAGCAGATTCGCGAAGCTTATGAATTCGGCGCCAGCGCCCACCAAGGCCAGAAGCGCGCCAGCGGCGAACCCTATATCTCACACCCGGTAGCAGTCGCCACCTTGCTCGCCGACCTGTACATGGATGGTCAGACGATTATCGCTGCCATCCTGCACGACGTCATCGAAGACACCCCCACACTAAAAGACGACATCGCCGAAAAATTCGGCGCTGAAGTAGCCGAGATTGTTGACGGTGTATCCAAGCTAGATCAACTGCAGTTCAAAAGCCGCGCTGAAGCTCAAGCAGAAAGTTTTCGCAAAATGCTACTGGCGATGGTGCGCGACATTCGTGTCATCATGGTCAAATTGGCGGATCGCACCCATAACATGCGCACCTTGGGGGCAATGCCACCCGCCAAACGCCGTGCCATCGCCAAAGAAACACTGGATATCTACGCGCCGATTGCCAATCGGCTCGGTATCTACAGCATCAAAAATGAGCTGGAAGATATTGGCCTGAAAACGCTCTATCCAAATCGTTACAAGGTGATTGAGAAAGCGGTCAAGATTGCTCGTGGCAATCAGAAGCAATTTTTAAGCAAGATCAAAACTGCGATCGAAGCGGCACTGACCAAGGCAGGTATCCAAGGCCGCGTTGAAGGCCGCGAAAAACACCCGTTCAGCATTTATCAGAAAATGAAGCGCAAGCGCACCTCGCTGGCTGAGATCGTCGATGTATTCGGCTTCCGCATCGTGGTTGACAGTGTTGATACTTGCTATCGCTGCCTAGGACTAATCCACAGCCTGTATCGACCTATGCCGGGGCGATTCAAAGACTACATCGCCATACCGCGTGTGAACGGCTATCAGTCATTGCACACCACCTTGTTCGGTCCAAATGGCATGCCCATTGAAGTACAGTTGCGCACGGTAGCAATGCAACAGATCGCCGAGTCAGGCGTGGCTGCCCACTGGCAATACAAATCTGGCGATACCGAGGACAATCGCGCCGGACATGATCGTGCTCGCGATTGGTTACAACACTTAGTCGGCATGCATGGCGGCAATTCAGAAGAATTTCTGGAAAGCGTCAAGGTCGATTTGTTCCCGGACAAGGTGTACGTATTCACACCCAAGGGTGATATCCGCCGCTTACCGCGCGGCGCGACCCCAGTGGACTTTGCTTACGCCGTGCATACCGATATTGGCAATCGCTGTGTCGCTGCGAAGATTGATCGACGGTTAGTGCCATTGCGCACGCCACTACGCAATGGTCAGACGGTAGAAATCATCACGGCCAAAGGCGCTATGCCCAACCCCACTTGGGCAAATTTTGTAGTGACGGCCAAAGCACGCGCATCCGTGCGTCAGTATCTAAAGGGCATGCGGCAAGGCGAAGCTGCTGAACTCGGCAAGCGTATGTTGAGCCAGTCACTAAGCGAACTGAACCTGTCATTCAAACAAATCACCGAGCCACAACTCACACAACTGGCGCATGAACTACAGTTAAGCAATGCTAATGAGTTGTTAGAAAAAATCGGTATGGGCGAACGCTTGGCACCACTGGTGGCACGACGCCTACTCCCTAGTGACAACGCCACCCACCATGTGCCCGTTGATGGTAGTCCGTTAGCCATTGCCGGTGCCGAAGGCTTGAGCGTGAGTTATGCACGCTGCTGTTTTCCGATTCCTAATGATCCGATCATGGCCTACGTCACCAGCGGCCATGGAATTGTTATTCATCGCGAGCGCTGTGGCAATTTGAAGAGCTACCGCAAGCAACCCGATAAATGGTTATCAGTGGTCTGGCAATCGGCTCCCGACAAGTTATTCGCTTGCGAAATACGGTTACAGGTAAAAACCCGCATTGGCATTCTCGCCGCAGTGGCCTCGGAAATATCTGCGACCCACACCAATATCGAAAAGGTTTCCATTATCGATAACGATGGTGGTGTGGGTATAGAAACCTTTGAACTACAGGTGTCGGATCGTCGGCAACTGGCGCAGGTGATCAAGCGTTTACGCAAAATGCCTGATGTTGTCAGCGTGACGCGTACCCTGACGTAAGTGGCTTTGCTGGCGAGATCACCCGCGCACCGTCTTGATGACAAGCTCACTGCAGCCGAAGACCAACCCTCAAGTCATTGCAACAACTCAACGAGGATTTTTTATGTCACGCAGCGTAATTAGTACGCCCAATGCTCCGCAGGCTATTGGCACGTATTCACAGGCAGTGAAATGCGGCAACACAGTGTACGTCTCTGGACAGATTCCACTTGATCCAGCGACTGCAAGCTTGGTTACGGGCGACATGGATAAACAGATTCGTCGCGTATTCGACAATCTGCTGGCCATCATCAATGCTGCTGGCGGCAATTTTTCACAGGTCGCCAAACTTAATATATTCCTGACTGACTTGAGTCATTTTGCGCTGGTGAATCAGATCATGAGCGAATACTTTAGCCAACCCTATCCAGCACGCGCCGCCATTCAAGTTGCGGCCCTGCCTAAAGGTGCAGCGGTTGAAATGGATTGTGTGGTAGAGCTTTGATCTGCAGGCATGTCCAGCCCAGCACCTTCCGAACTGCGTCCTGTAACAGCACTACGTGGCGTTGGTAATGCGCTAGCGGAAAAGTTGACTGTACTGGGTATTCGCACCATCCAGGACGTGCTATTTCATTTGCCGTTCCGCTATGAAGACCGGACACGCATGGTGCCGATGGGCAGTCTGCAAGCCGGCATGCGCGCGGTAGTCGAAGGCGAAGTACAGCTGAGCGAGGTGGCATTTCGCGGTCGCCGTCAGTTGCTGGTGCGTATCAGTGATGGCTCAGGTTCGCTGACACTACGATTCTTTCATTTTGGTGCCGCGCAACAAACACAACTGGCACGTGGTGCGCGGTTACGTTGCTTTGGTGAAGTGCGTTCCGGCCCACAAACACTGGAGATGGTGCATCCAGAGTATCGTCGCCTTACGCTTGATAGTGCACAGATAGATAGCGACGCACTCACCGCCATTTACCCCGCAACCGAAGGCATTCAACAAGCACGTCTACGCCAGCTAAGTAGTGCCGCACTACAAGAGTTACAACACAATAGCGTGCGCGACTGGCTACCCGCCGAGCTGTTACCCAACCCACGCTGGCCAAGCCTGCAGGCCGCGTTACAATACGTACATCGTCCGCCACCCGATGCGCAATTGGAATTACTGGCAACCGGTATGCATCCGGCGCAACGCCGCCTCGCCTTTGAAGAATTACTCGCACAACAACTCAGCCTGCGCCTGTTACGACAAGACATTCAGCGCGATGCCAGCTGGGCCTTACAGCAAGGCGACAAACTACTACAACAGTTTCGCAGTTCATTGCCATTTCAACTGACCAATGCACAACAGCGTGTATGGCAGGAAATTGATCAAGACCTTGGCAAGCCGCATCCGATGCTGCGCTTGGTGCAGGGCGATGTGGGCTCGGGAAAAACAGTGGTTGCTGCACTGGCGGCAGTTAAAGCCGTGGCCTGTGGACTACAGGCTGCCTTGATGGCACCCACCGAACTGCTGGCAGAGCAACATGCGCGTAACTTTACCGCGTGGCTGCAACCATTGAACGTCGAAGTAGTGCTACTCACTGGCAAGCACACTGGCAAGGCGCGTGCCGCCATCATGGAATCGCTGGCTTCTGGCAAGACTGGTATTGCGATTGGCACGCACGCCTTATTTCAAGCAGAGGTGACGTTTAGCAAGCTCGCGGTGGTGATCATTGATGAGCAACACCGTTTCGGTGTGCATCAACGGTTGTTACTCCGTGAAAAAGGCCTGCACCAGCACAAGTACCCGCACCAGCTCATCATGACCGCCACGCCCATCCCGCGCACATTGGCGATGAGCGCCTATGCGGATCTGGACGTCTCGGTGATTGATGAATTACCGCCGGGCCGCACCCCCGTAAACACCGTAGCCCTAGCCGATAATCGGCGTGATCAAATCGTACAGCGCGTGCATGAAGCCTGCTTGCAGCACCGGCAGGTGTACTGGGTGTGTCCACTCATTGAAGAATCCGAGCTGCTGGCCGCACAAGCCGCTGAAGAAACCTTTGCTAACTTGTGCGATGCCTTGCCAGGACTACGTATTCAGTTACTGCATGGCCGGATGAAGTCCAAGCAGAAAGATGCGGTGATGGAACAGTTCAAATCACATCAAGCCGATGTTTTGGTTGCTACCACCGTAATTGAAGTCGGCGTGGATGTACCCAATGCCAGCGTCATGGTGATTGAAAATGCCGAACGCATGGGCTTAGCCCAGCTACATCAATTACGCGGCCGGGTTGGCCGTGGCAGCGCGCAAAGTAGTTGCGTACTACTGTACCAGCATCCCTTAAGTGAAGTGGCGCGCACCCGTCTACGCATTATGCGAGAAACCAACGATGGCTTTGAAATCGCTCGTCACGATCTGGAAATACGCGGCCCCGGTGAATTGCTCGGTACTCGCCAAACGGGTCTGGTGCAACTACGGGTCGCCGATCTGATGCGTGATGCAGATTTACTGCCGCAGGTACAACAAGCTGCGGATGCGCTGTTGAATACATTACCCGATCACATTGAACCGTTATTAAAGCGCTGGGTAGGCTCAGGCGACCGATTCGGCAAAGTCTGAAGCCACTTTAACTACTGAAATAGTTAACGACTCCCCAGATGACAACAATAATCAGTACGCCGGTTGCCCTTGCCAACCAGCGAGTGCGAATTCGATTCACTTTTATCAACTCGATTAGCTGAGTGTTCTGTTCAGCCATTTCCTTGATGATCTCAGTTGATGCCAGCATTTGCGTCTCCAGCTTTGTGGCAGCCGCTTCCAGCGCAACCATTCGTTGATGTAGCG
Source organism: Steroidobacteraceae bacterium (assembly GCA_050181835.1). GTDB lineage: Bacteria > Pseudomonadota > Gammaproteobacteria > Steroidobacterales > Steroidobacteraceae > CAILZL01. The sequence continues at coordinate 244,579 of JBFXCU010000001.1, forward strand.
TCGCAACAGTTTGATTACCCGCATCTACTTGCAGCGGAATAACTGACACCGGTGTTGATGCTGAAGATTTGCTTGCCACCGCACTCCAGAGTTTCTTGGCGCCTTCGGCAATAACCGGCGCATTGCTAATGACGGTAGACCACGGAACGCTCTTCAATAACGTAAACCAACCAATCGCCATCTGTACACCTCCGCATCATTCGTCCAGTAAGGCGGCCTATAAGTATAGGTCGATCTCGCTAGACATGGTCTTCCATTGCTGGCACATGCCAATATTTTTCTATCTAGTCTGCTGCCACCGCGAGAGGAGATAGCCGCACTAGTGAATAACAACTTTGTGTTAGGGGTTGCTACACTGCGCACCCATGCGCTCATCTAGTCCTTCACTCCGCGAACGAATTCGCTGGCTACGCTACCGCGTTACGACCAACTGGTCGACCGATAATCGACCCAGCCTGAAGCAGGCGCTGGGTGCCTATGCACGACTGATGCGACTGGATCGTCCGATTGGGACTTTCTTATTACTGTGGCCGACTCTATGGGCATTGTGGCTGGCAACCAACGGCAAACCACAGCAACAAGTATTCATCGTATTTGTGTTGGGCGTGTTTTTGACCAGGTCGGCAGGCTGTGTAATCAATGATTTTGCCGATCGTAAATTTGATGGTCACGTAAAACGCACGGTAAACCGCCCGCTTGCCACCGGCGCCGTGTCACCGCCAGAAGCATTGCTGTTGTTTGCCGCCTTGGCGCTAATTGCCTTTGCGCTGGTACTGACGCTGGATGCCAAAGTAGTGCAGATGTCGTTTGTGGGTATCGTCATCATGATCAGCTACCCATTCTTCAAGCGTTTCTTTCCCGCGCCGCAGTTTTACATGGGCCTGGCCTTCAGCTGGTCAATTCCAATGAGCTTTGTGGCGCAAACCGGCAGCACTTCACGGCTATGCTGGCTACTGTTCGCTGCCAGCATTCTCTGGGCGGCGGCTTACGACACCATGTACGCGATGGTGGATCGCGAAGACGATCTGCGCATCGGCATCAAGTCCAGTGCCATTCTGTTCGGTGATGCAGATCGGATCATCATCGGAGTCATGCAGCTGATGGCACTGTATGCGCTATGGCTGGCGGGTAGTGAATTACAGCTGGGCGGCTGGTATAACGGCGGCTTGGTCGCTGCCGCCTGCTTTGCACTGTATCAGCAGTATCTGATTCGTCGCCGTGAACCAGATGATTGCCTGCTGGCTTTCCTGAACAACAACTATTTTGGCCTGAGTGTGTTTGTCGGCATTGCTCTGGAATATCTGTTCAAGACTTAAGTGTGGCGTTAGTTAGGCGAGCTATGCCGCGGTTCTCAGCTACAATGCCGACGCTGCGAACAGCGTAAGAACCATAGCAACGCAGTATTCTTTCGAGGTGAAGGCGTGAAGATAATCATTCTGGGTGCGGGACAGGTGGGACGCACTGCAGCGTATCGGCTGGCGCGCGAAGAAGCCAACGAAGTCACCGTTATCGACCTCGACGAAAAACTGTTACGCGATTTGCAGGATCGTCTCGACATTCGCACTATCTTGGGTAATGGCGCGCAACCCACCATTCTCGAAGCAGCCGGTGCCCGCCGCGCCGATGTGTTCATCGCCTTGACCAATAGCGATGAAGTGAACATGGTCGCCTGCCAGATCATGTCGAAAGTCTTCAATAAGGACGCCACCCGGATTGCACGTATCCGTTCCACCGAGTACACCAAGCACAGCAAGCTATTTAGCGACGAAGATCGCGCCTTCGCAGTGGATGTAACGCTAAGCCCAGAACAGTTGGTAACGGAACACATTGCTCGCCTGATTCACTATCCGGGCGCATTACAGGCACTGGATTTTGCGGGTGGTCGCGTGCGTCTGGTATGCGCTCGCGCCCTGCCTGGTGGTCTGTTGGTGGGACAGCGCTTGCGCACGCTGCGTGAACATATACCGAATATCGATGTACGCGTTGCTGCCATTTATCGCAACGGCCAGAGTGTCAAGCCAACTGGTGAAACCATCATTGAACAGGGCGATGAGGTCTTTTTTCTGGCGCCTCGTGGCAGCATCCGTCAGGTAATGAACGAAATACAGCATCTTGAAGACCCGGTACGCCGGATTGTCATTGCCGGTGGTGGCAATATCGGTTTCAGATTGGCGCAACTTCTGGAACAGACATACCAAGTCAAACTGATTGAACGTGACTCGCGCCGCTCACGACGTATCTCCGAACAATTGGGTAATACCATCGTGCTTACCGGCGATGCCGCCGATGAAGAGCTGCTACTGGAAGAAAACATCGATAGCGCCGATGTGTTTGTTGCAGTGACCAACGCCGAGGAAGCCAACATTCTCTCAGCGATGCTGGCCAAGCGGCTTGGTGCCAAGAAGGTAATGGCATTGATCAATCGGCCTGCTTATGCCGAGTTAATGGAAGGCGGCAATCTGGACGTAGCGCTCTCGCCACAGATGATTACCATTGGTACGGTGCTGGCACATGTCCGACGCGGCGATGTGGTACAGGTACATTCATTGCGGCGTGGCGCAGCTGAAGCCATTGAAGCAGTGGCGCACGGCATTGAGGGTGAAGGTCGGGTAATTGGCCGCAAGATTGCTGATATTCCGCTACCAGAGGGTGCCACCATCGGTGCCATTGTGCGCGGCGAAGAAGTGCTGATGGGACATCACGATACCGTAGTACAACGCGACGACCATGTGATTCTGTTTCTCACTGATCGGCGCCAGATTGATGCAGTCGAACGACTCTTCGATGCGCCTCGTCGTCGTCATTAAGCAACGCCATGAATTTGCTGGTTGTGCAACGCATTCTGGGCATCCTGCTGATGGTGTTCAGTTCCACCATGCTGATTCCCCTCGGGGTCTCACTGTATTTTCAGGACGCGAATCAAACTCCTTTCATTGATTCATTCATAGGCTTGTTGATCACCGGCCTGTTGGTATGGTGGCCAGTACGTAAACAGCATCGTGAACTGCGTCTGCGTGACGGCTTCGTGGTGGTCGCGTTGTTCTGGGTAGTGCTCAGTTTGGCAGGTGCGGTACCGCTAGTGTTATCCACCAACCCTCACATCGCCCTCACTAATGCGGTGTTTGAAGCCGTCTCTGGTTTCACCACCACCGGTGCAACAATTCTGGTGGGGCTGGATGAGCTACCTAAATCACTGCTTTACTATCGCCATCAGATTCAATGGCTGGGTGGTCTCGGTATGGTTGTGTTGGCCGTGGCGCTACTGCCGATGCTGGGCATCGGTGGCATGCAGTTACTAAAAGCAGAAACCCCCGGCCCGGTAAAAGACTCCAAGTTGACACCACGCATTACTGAAACTGCCAAGGCATTGTGGCTAGTGTATGTACTGATCACCGTACTGTGTGCCACTTGTTATTGGCTGGCTGGCATGACTCCCTTTGATGCGATTTGTCACAGCTTTTCCACAGTTTCAACTGGTGGCTTCTCGACCCACGATGCCAATCTTGGCTACTTCAATAATCCCGCAGTAGAAGTCATCGCCATCGTGTTCATGATTCTCGGTGGCATCAACTTTTCCTTGCATTTCCTCGCGTGGCGGCATCTCAGCTTTAAAGACTACCTGCGCGATGCCGAACTACGGGTTTTTATCAGCCTGATGCTAATTTTCTCCATCATCCTTTCCCTTGGCCTGATTACACACCATGTATTCGCCAACGAAGGCTTTGCTATTCGCAGCGCGGTGCTACACGTCGTATCGTTGATGACCAGTACCGGCTTTGTTGCCACCAACTTCACGCTGTGGCCGGGTGCGTTGCCGGTGATGCTAATACTGATCACTTTTGCGGGTGGCTGCGCAGGATCTACTGCGGGCGGCATGAAAGTTATTCGCTGGATGTTAATGTGGAAACAGGGTGCTCGCGAGATCAACCGTCTTGTACATCCCAGTGCCGTGTTTCCGGTCAAAATCGGTGGCCGACCCGTACCGTGGCGAATTATTGATGCGGTATGGGGTTTCTTCGCCGTATATGTAGGCTGCTTTGCGGTATTGATGGTGGGGCTCATTGCCACCGGAACGGATCAGGTCACTGCATTCTCGGCGATCGCCACCAGCATCAACAATGCCGGCCCTGGCCTGGGCGATGTCGCCATGGACTTCACCACACTCAGTATCACCGGTAAATGGCTGAGCATTCTGGCCATGTTACTGGGACGACTGGAGGTATACCCCATGCTCATTCTCATCACCCCTGCATTCTGGAAACAATGAAACCACGCATGCCACATATTGTGCTGCGTAGATGGCAGCAGTCAGTTCAGCGCAACCAGCTCCGAGGTGATGATGAGTCACTCCTTCATGATGAAGGGTGTTTGCTGCTATGAACTTGTTGGTTGTACAGCGCATTCTCGGCATCTTATTGATACTGTTTAGCGTCACCATGTTGCCACCTGCGGGAGTTTCGCTGTTTTATCAGGACGATAATCTTGCGCCATTTCTGGATGCATTTTTCGGCTTGCTGGCAACGGGGTTACTGATCTGGTGGCCAGTGCGACATGAGAAGCGGGAACTACGGCTGCGCGATGGGTTTCTAGTGGTGGCGATGTTCTGGGTGGTGCTAAGTCTCGCGGGCGCAGTGCCACTGGTGCTATCAGACAACCCAAACATTCCACTAACGTTCGCGGTGTTTGAAGCGGTATCCGGCTTCACCACTACCGGCGCTACCGTACTGGTGGGGCTGGACGATATGCCCAAGTCATTACTGTATTACCGCTTTCAGATTCAATGGTTGGGTGGTATCGGCATTGTCGTCTTGGCTGTCGCGTTGCTACCCATGTTGGGTATCGGCGGTATGCAATTGCTCAAAGCAGAAACACCCGGACAGGTAAAAGACTCCAAACTCACGCCGCGTATCAAAGAAACCGCCAAAGCCCTGTGGGTGATCTATGTACTGCTGACGATTGCCTGCGCTACCGCTTATTGGATTGCCGGTATGACGCCTTTTGATGCCATTGGCCACAGCTTTACCACGATCTCAACCGCTGGCTTTTCCAGTCACGATGCCAGTCTCGGCTACTTCGACAGCCCCGCAATTGAAACCGTCGCCATTATCTTCATGTTTATTGGTGGGATTAACTTCACACTACATTTCGTTGCCTGGCGAAAGCTAAGCATGCGTGACTATTGGCGTGATTCCGAATTGCGCGCTTATACCGGCCTACTGCTCATCAGTGTCACCATTTGTGCTCTGGTGTTAGTCATCAGTGGCACCTTTGATAGCGGCACTGTTGCCGTGCGCAGCGCTTTGTTTCATGTGCTGGCATTAATGACCGGCACTGGCTTCACTGCCCATGATTTCTCGGTATGGCCCGGTGCATTACCAGTCATGCTGATTCTGATTACGTTTGCTGGTGGCTGTGCCGGCTCTACTACCGGTGGATTGAAAGCATTTCGCTGGATATTACTGTGGAATCAAGGTAACCGAGAGATCAACCGATTAATTCATCCCAATGGAATGTTTCCCGTCAAGATTGGTGGGCGACCGGTACCGTGGCGAATTATTGATGCGGTTTGGGGGTTTTTCGCTATTTACGTGGTGTGCTTTGCTTTACTGATGGTGCTATTGATGGCAACCGGGGTTGATCAGGTCACTGCCTTCTCGGCGATCGCTTCATGCATGAATAACATTGGTCCCGGGCTAGGCGAAGTAACGGTCAACTTCGTTAGCATCAGCACCAGCGGCAAATGGCTGTGCATGCTGGCCATGTTACTGGGACGGCTGGAAATCTATCCGCTGCTAATCCTGATTACTCCGGTATTCTGGAGACGCTAACGAACCGAGGTTGATGTATTTGAATAGCGGTGCTTATGCTTGGCGTTCGACAACTACGGCATCTATAGTCACACTTTGCATGTCATTACCTCCAGTTAAGTAACCGTCCTCGACAAGAATCATGCATACCGACATTCACTACGGAACAATAGCTAACGCTTTTTTGCTGGAATCAAACGGCACAACCTCAATCGACTCATCTGCATAGCACAGATGACAGGTATAGCTCAATCGAAGCGACTTCACGCTGCGCGCAACATGCCTTGCTTGATGATGAAGTCGATAACCACATCCAGTCCTTGACTGGTTTTTAGATTAGTAAATACGAAAGGTCGTTCACCACGCATTTTCTTGGCATCAAGATCCATCACTTCCAGCGAGGCGCCTACATACGGTGCCAAATCTATCTTGTTGATAATTAGCAAATCGGAACGGATGATACCGGGGCCACCCTTGCGCGGTATCTTTTCACCAGCGGCAACGTCAATCACATATAAGGTGAGGTCAGATAACTCCGGACTGAATGTCGCAGCCAGATTATCACCACCGCTTTCGACAATGATCATTTCCAGATCGGGGAAATTAGCCATCAAGTCATCAATAGCCGATAAATTCATCGACGCATCTTCACGAATGGCTGTATGTGGACAGCCCCCAGTTTCTACCCCGCGTATACGGTCGGGAGTGAGCGCCTGACTACGAATGAGAAACTCAGCATCTTCGCGAGTGTATATATCATTGGTAACTACCGCTATGCGATAGCGATCACGTAGCCGCTTGCACAGCGCATCTACCAGTGCCGTTTTGCCGGAACCCACTGGCCCGCCCACACCTACTCTTAATACTTCACTACTCGACATGAATCTTGCTCCGCTGCCAGGTTTCAATCAAACAAATGAATATCTCAACTCACCAACATCAGGCAACCACCAGCAGTTAACGCCGCACCTATCCAGCGCAGCGAGGTTGACCGCTGATGACGTATTAATGACGAGGCCAGCACAAATCCACCAGCAAGCAACGCTGTGCTGCTGAGCGTGAAACCACTTATATATAGGAAAGGATTAGCCTGCGATGGTAATTCTGCGCCATGGGCGAAACCATGCAACAAGGCAAAGCAACCTGTGATAGCCACGCAGAATAGTGCAGGCAGCCGTACCGTAGTGGCAACCAACATACCCAATACAACCACTGAGGCCGCTATACCTTGCTCAACCGCACCTAGCAATGGCCCTGTCATACTCACGTTGTAACCAACTAAAAGTAGCGTCATAAAACTCATCGGCACCTGCCAACGCAAACAACCCTTCATGCGTGCGGCCCAAGCGCCGACAGCAAACATAGCCAGCAGATGATCAACACCAAACAATGGATGGACGATACCAGCTATTAATCCTGCACTCGAGTCATGCCCCGGATGCGCGCCTGCCAATGCAGGTAGCGCCAGTGTTAAAATAGCGATCAGCCAGCGAGCTTTCATAGCGGACTCCTAAGAACGAAATAAACGGGTGTATTGTGTTTCGTGCCAAGCACAGGCCATGCCTTGCAATGGCGCGGCCACACAAATATTCTCATCAGAAATGGTTAATGTAATACTAACCAGCGCAGGAATTTTCATCAGTAATTCATTTAGCATGCGCTGACCAGCAGACTGTCCCACTGGTAACAACTTGAGCGTAGCCAATACTTGATTCTCACACCAAGCCCATAAATAAGCTGTAGCGATTTGAGTTCGATCAAGCTGCCAGTGACTGGCCGCCAATGCCAGCATGCAGGCGTAACTTGCATCTATATCCTTGGTCCATTCAGCAGCGGCGCCAATTTGTAGTGACACCAGCACTTTGGCTAACGAGCGGCCTAGATGCCGCTCTTCAGCACGCAGCTCTTCGGTTTCTCGTGCTGCCAGCAAGTAGCCACTCCAATTGCGCGCTGTTACTGCATCGTTAGCCAGCCATGCGTCATGCATGCGCAGCAATAGAGGCAGATCTAATGTTGTTATTGAATTTTCAGCAACGCCTGCTATCCACTCAAGACTACTTGTTTCATCGTGTATCCAGCCGCAATGTGCTGCGTACTCTAATCCTTGCGAAAAATTATAGGCACCAATGGGTAACGCCGGACTCACCAATTGGTACAGCCTTAACATCGCCCGTGAGTTGCTGTGGTTGTCAAGCATGCGGATGCTGCGGACTCAGTACAAAAGAATGTCCATGCGCGTTATCTGCACCTGCATGCGAGTACGCTCCCACTTCAGGCTCAAATGGCAACTCATCGGTGCTTACTGTAAAGCCTAAACCGCGCACCATGTCATCCAGCACATGGTCATGCAGGTAGCGTAGCCAACCACTACCAACTTGCACAGCGATGTGCCTATTGCCCAAATGATAAGCGGCACGAGCCAACTGCCATGGGTCTGTCGCGGTGACGACTGAGACCGTTTCCGCAGCAGCTACGACGCTGATCACTCGACCATCGCTGGCAAGCAAGCAAGCACCGCCTCGCAATACTGTGCCTCGTTCCAGTATCAAACCGACTTCTTCGCCAGTATCCAGCTTGGTCAGTAAGCGACTTTTTTGTCGTGATTCAAACGGCAGCACCAAACGTGCTTGTGCTGGCTGTGGTTCGGTCAGTCGTTGTGTGAGAGTAAGGGCCATGCAATTGCGCTCGTCTTAAATTATTAACTCGAAAAATCAGCGTCCCGTCTCAAAACAAAAAATATCGCTGCGCTAATGGCAATACCTGAGCAGGTTCACATGTCAGTAACTGACCATCGGCACGCACTTCATAAGTTTGCGAATCGACTTCGATATGTGGCTGATAGTCATTCAACAGCAAATCTTTTTTGCCGATGGTGCGGGTATTCTTTGCTGCAACCAGTCGTTTTTTCAGTTGCAGCTTATCGGCCATGCCGTTATCCAGCCCTGCCTGCGAAACAAAACTCACCGAAGTAGCATGCCGGGCGCCGCCGAGCGACCCGAACATGGGTCGAAAATGTACTGGCTGCGGCGTAGGAATCGACGCATTGGCATCGCCCATCGGTGCAGCAGCAATCATTCCACCTTTGATAATCAATGCTGGTTTAGCGCCGAAAAATGCCGGCCGCCATAAAACAATATCAGCCAGCTTGCCTAATTCGACAGAACCCACTTCGTGCGCGATACCATGCGTGATGGCAGGATTAATGCTGTACTTGGCCACATAGCGACGCACCCGAAAATTATCATTGCGACTAGAGTCCTGCGGCAAAGCGCCCCGCTGAATTTTCATCTTGTGTGCAGTTTGCCAGCTTCGAATAATGACTTCACCGACCCGACCCATGGCTTGTGAGTCAGAAGAAATCATTGAGAACGCCCCAAGGTCATGCAGAATGTCTTCGGCAGCAATGGTCTCACGACGAATACGCGACTCCGCAAAGGCCACGTCTTCGGCAATACCGGGATCAAGATGGTGGCAGACCATCAGCATGTCCAAGTGTTCATCGATGGTGTTGATGGTGTATGGACGTGTTGGATTAGTCGAAGATGGCAATACATTCGCTTCACCACAGGCTTTGATGATATCGGGAGCATGACCACCACCTGCGCCTTCAGTGTGGTAGGTATGAATGGCGCGGCCTTTGAAGGCAGCCAACGTATCTTCAACAAAGCCAGACTCATTCAACGTGTCGGTGTGGATGGCCACTTGCACATCATATTGCTCAGCTACACTTAAACAACAATCAATTGCCGCTGGCGTGGTGCCCCAGTCTTCATGCAGCTTCAAACCCATCACACCGGCTTCAACTTGCTCTTGTAATGCCTCAGGCAGACTGGCGTTACCCTTGCCTAACAAGCCAAAATTCATAGGCAGATCTTCCAACGCCTGATACATACGTTCGATGTACCACGGGCCGGGCGTGCAGGTAGTGGCATTGGTGCCGGTGGCAGGTCCGGTACCACCACCGATCATGGTAGTGACACCCGACATCAGCGCTTCTTCCACTTGCTGCGGACAGATAAAATGAATATGTGCATCAATACCCCCAGGGGTCGCAATCAAGCCTTCTGCTGCAATCACTTCTGTCCCTGGGCCAATCACAATAGTTACACCCGGCTGCACATCGGGATTACCAGCCTTGCCTATACCAACTATCCGCCCCTGTTTTAATCCAATATCCGCTTTAACAATGCCCCAGTGATCAATGATCAGGGCATTGGTAATTACCGTATCCACGGTATGCGCCGAGGTACGCTGACTCTGGCCCATGCCATCACGAATTACTTTACCGCCACCGAACTTCACCTCTTCACCATAAATGGTGAAATCACGCTCCACTTCGACGATCAGCTCAGTATCACCCAAGCGCACCCGATCACCGGTAGTGGGGCCAAACATTTCAGCATAGGCATGGCGATCGATAGTTTTCATGAAAGTATACTCAACATGATACGCACGCCATTAGTCATAGTAGCCCCATCACTTTCTGTTGAAAGCCGTATACCTTGCGTTCACCAGCGTAGCTGACCAGCTCTACTTCGCGCGTTTGTCCTGGTTCAAAACGTACTGCGGTACCCGAAGCAATGTTTAAACGAAATCCGCGCGTGCTAGCACGATCAAATCGCAGCGCATTGTTGGTTTCAAAAAAATGGTAGTGCGACCCCACCTGTATGGGGCGGTCGCCAGTATTGGCCACTTCTACCCTTAGCGTAGTCCGCCCCGCATTGAGCTCAATCACGCCGGGTTCAACAATTAATTCACCAGGAATCATTGACGCCTCTACTCACAGATTTTCATATGATGGGACGATGTACAGTGACTAGCTTGGTTCCGTCCGGAAACGTGGCCTCTACTTGCACTTCTGCAATCAGCTCAGGAATGCCATCCATGACTTCATCACTACGCAATAATGTAGTGCCATAACTCATGAGATCGGCGACGGTACGACCATCGCGTGCGCCTTCCATGATGGCAGCTGAAATATAGGCTACTGCTTCTGGATAATTAGGCTTAACGCCACGCGCTCTACGCCGCTCAGCCACCAACGCAGCGGTAAACAACAGCAGCTTGTCTTTTTCTCTGGGTGTCAATTCCACTTTATGCCCCTATCAATCTTACGTCGACCAGATGCGCGGCGTAACTGCCGCTTTGCCCAGCAGTCGTGGTCGCAAGCATTGCCATACTTGTAGCAAGGATTGCTTCAGCTGCGAACCATCAGCACACAAACAACGGCATAGCAACACACCATCAACCAATGTACAGCTTAGCTGACTGGCATCCAGAGGCAACTCACGTACTGCCTGTACATCTGTTGCAGTGGCCGGATATGCCAGCAGGTTACCCAGCGCACTCAATCCATTCAAACCCCATGCGGATTGCTGCATAGTTGCACCGCCATTGATACGCAAATGATCTAGTAGCAACGGCCTGCCATCGCACCACAACTCAAAACCCTGCGCCAGCTCACCGACATCAAACCACTCGTCACTGGCGCGACGCCCATAACAACTCAGCTCCCAACCTATAAAGCGCGACTGCGCATCCAGATCAATGCGTGTTGTGGTGCGCGCCTGCGCTTGGTTAAAAAAAATGGCTTCCTGCGGTAGCCATTCCAATATTGCTGACCGTAATTGTAAATACTGCTGCAGTACAGCTTGTCGATTTGGCGCCGCACGATAAAACTTGGTTGCTGCTGGTGTGGTGATAACCGCATGCGTGCCCGTGTCGAGCGTCGTGCGAAGCTGCAAGTGATCGCCACCGGCAATACCGCCGGGTGGATGAATCAAATACACGTGGCAAGGCGAGCCTTCCGGATAAAAGGGTCGCTGTACCAGTAATGGACCGATATGTTTGCGGTGACTCAGTACTGTTTTCCCGGCGCCAACCGTAAAGCCCAGCTGCAATTCCGCATGCCAATTGACTGAATTGGAAGGAGCGGGTGCGAGCAGGGCGTTCATGCCTTAATGATAGAACATAAAGACGGGTAATGAGTTCATCTTTAATAAGCCGTCTCATACGGTTAGATGATGTTTGACCAACACGTCGCTAAGCTCATTGATTTTGCCACCAACAACCAGACGGCCCTTGTCGATGATGCGAAATTCAGTAGCGACCCGGCGTGCAAACGGCAGTTTTTGCTCCACTAACAGCACTGTTAAACCAGTTTCGCGATTGAGCTTCTGAATAACCTCGCCAATTTCATAGACGATATTGGGCTGAATACCTTCGGTAGGTTCATCGAGTATCAAAAACCGTGGCTCAATAATCAGTGCTCTACCAATCGCTAACTGTTGTTGCTGACCACCAGAAAGGTCGCCTCCGCGTCGTCCCAGCATCTGCTTGAGTACCGGGAACATCTCAAAGATATGCTCGGGTATGGTGCGGCGTTTATCCTTGCGAATTGGTAAGCCGATGCGTAGATTTTCTTCAACTGTTAATTGCGAAAAAATCTCGCGTCCCTGCGGCACATAGCCAATACCCAGTGGCGCGCGCTTTTCGGCGGCGAGACCACGCAACTCACTATCTTCGTATTCCATCTGACCTGATTGAGCGTTGATTAAACCCATGATGCATTTAAGCAACGTGGTCTTGCCCATGCCATTACGACCCATCAAGCAAGTGATGGACCCAGTTGGCACCGTCATATCCACATCCCATAAAGTGTGGCTGCCACCATAGAATTGATTAAGAGATTTAACGGTTAGCACGATACAGTCCTCTCCCTGCCCACTCCTGCAACCGGGCAAGGGTCAGTATTAGCAAAGAGTGAATTCAGTAAGCTATTCACCGAGATACACCTCTCTGACTTTGCGGTTGTTTTGTACTTCATCCATGCTGCCTTCGGCTAAAACGCTACCCTCGTGCAACACCGTTACCGTCTTGGCAATTGAGCGCACGAACACCATGTCGTGTTCAACCACTACCACTGAATGTTTCCCCGCCAATGACGTTAGCAACTCAGCGGTTCGCTCAGTTTCCTGCGGAGTCATGCCTGCCACGGGTTCATCCACCAGCAACAGCTGCGGGTCTTGCATCAATAGCATGCCGATTTCTAGCCACTGCTTTTGACCATGCGAAAGCGCGCCAGCACGTCGCTGCACTTGATCTTGCAGGCCGATGGTTTCCAAAACCTCATCAATACGGGTGCGCTGCGCTCCACTCAGACGAGCGTGTAGCGTCGGCCACACCGCTCTATGGCCTGACATGGCCAGCTCCAGATTTTCAAACACACTATGTTGCTCAAACACGGTGGGCTTCTGAAATTTTCGGCCAATACCAGCTTGAACAATTTCTGGTTCGGTGTGTTCTAGCAAGTTCATTGATTGTCCGAAATACGCCGTACCGCTATCGGGCCGGGTTTTGCCAGTGATCACATCCATCATGGTGGTCTTACCAGCGCCATTGGAACCAATAATACAGCGTAGTTCACCTACATTGATGTACAGGGTCAGCGCATTGAGCGCCTTAAAGCCATCGAAGCTGACTGTAATCTCTTCGAGATACAAAATGTACTCATGCGAGATATCCACGCCGGGCTCACGACTACGCTTATCGGCACCGATCCAACGTTGATACTGCTTCTTGACTAGCGCTGCCGCGTTCATGGACCTTCCTTGGGCTTGGTCACTAAGCCGACCAAGCCGCGTGGCAGAAATAGCGTCGCCAGCACAAACAGTGCACCAAGCGCGTATAACCAGAACTCGGGTAGCGCCGCAGTGAAATAGGTTTTGGCATAATTAATCAGCACCGCACCGGCTGCCGCACCATACAAAGTTCCGCGACCACCGACGGCCACCCAGATCACCACTTCAATGGAATTGATGGGCGAAAACTCGCTTGGATTGATGATGCCAACTTGCGGCACATATAACGCTCCCGCGATGCCAGCCAGCACCGCAGAGAAGGTAAATATCCATACCTTGTAAGACTCGACACGATAGCCAATAAAGCGAGTGCGGCTTTCTGCATCGCGTATTGCTGCGACCACCCGGCCGGCACGCGAAGCCACAATATAGCGACAGGCTAGATACGCAGTCATCAACGCGAACACCGTACACACGAACAAACCGATGCGCGTACTGGGTTGTGCCAGATCAAAATTCAGCAACTCTTTGAAATCAGTAAATCCATTGTTACCGCCAAAGCCCATGTCGTTGCGGAAAAATGCCAGCATCAGCGCATAGGTGAGTGCTTGTGTAATGATGGATAGATAAACGCCGGTAACACGCGAGCGGAATGCCAGCCAACCGAACAAGAACGCCAACAACCCTGGCACCATCACTACCATCAGCATGGCAAACCAGAACATATCAAAGCCCTGCCAGAACCACGGTAGCTGCTTATAATTCAGGAACACCATGAAGTCCGGCAAGATGGGATCACCATATACACCACGCGGCCCGATCTGACGCATTAAGTACATGCCCATGGCATAGCCACCCAGCGAAAAAAAACGCGGCGTGCCCCAAGCTCAGAATGCCGCAGTACCCCCAAACCAGATCCACCGCGATGGCCAGCATGGCGTAACACAGATACTTGCCCAGCAAGGTAACGGTGTAGCTGGACATATGCAGCGCAGAACCATCTGGCACGGCGAGATGCAATATAGGTACAGCAATGCCAAGTAACAGCAATGCTGATAATAAAAACTGGCCGCCGCGATCCGCGCTTATTGCTTGTAGCAAGCGACCAGTAAAACGAGTGTCATCAAATGCGCTAGCGGCTGGTAAATTGGCAGCAGTGGTGCTCATGCTCAGCCCTCCGCCGATCGGCCTTTTTGTGGGAACAGCCCACGCGGCTTACGTTGAATAAACAGAATCAGAAATATAAGAACTAAAATCTTGGCTAGCACTGCGCCCGCATAAGGCTCAAGTATTTTGTTAATCACGCCCAACGACATGCCGCTAATTAACGTACCCCACAAGTTACCCACGCCACCAAACACCACCACCATGAACGAATCGACAATGTATTGCTGACCGAGATTAGGGCCAACATTGGTGAGTTGACTCAACGCCACACCCGCTATGCCAGCAATACCGGACCCGAGCCCAAAGGTCATGGCGTCCACCCACGCGGTGCGAATACCCATCGACTTTGCCATGGCGCGATTCTGCGCCACTGCACGAACATTCAAACCCAACGTGGTGCGCTTCAAAATCAGCAGCAAGGCGATGAATACCATTGCCGTAAACAACACAACATATAACCGGTTATAAGTCAGCGAGAAGGCCTCGTTTATTTGCCATGAGCCAGCCATCCATGACGGAGCCTCCACCGGACGATTATTGGCACTGAAGATATCACGCACGATTTGCTGCAGCAGCAAACTTACACCGAATGTCGCGAGCAGCGTTTCCAATGGACGGCCGTATAAAAACCTCACCAGTCCGCGTTCGATCAACACGCCAACCAATCCAGACACCACAAACGCCAGAGGTATTGCTACCAATACCGAGGCGCCAATATGATTCGGCATAAGTAATTGGATCACGTAAGTCGTATAGGCACCCAGCATCATCAGCTCGCCATGCGCCATATTGATGACACCCATCACGCCGAACGTAATCGCCAAACCAATTGCTGACAACACCAGCACTGAGCCAAGACTCAAGCCAAAGAAAACGGTTTCACTCGCGCTATATATGCCGCGCCACGTAGTCATGTTTGCCAGCAGTTTGCGCGCGGCATCACGCACCTGCGCATCGGGTTCAGCATAGCTACCATCTTCATTAGTGACGACTAACTGCGTCAGGCGATTGAATACATCGGGATTAAGACTGCCTTGCAAGGTATCGATAGCCGCCAGTCGCACCGCTGCGTTACTGTTATCCAGATCCACCAGCGCCAACCCAATTTGAATTTCACTTTGCACTTTGACGTTGGTTTCGTCTTTTAAGTGCTCACGCAACACTACGACCGAGTCATCGTCTAGTGAACGCAACATTTCAGCAACCGCTTCAAGTCGAGCTGCAGCCGAGTCACTGCTTAGTTCAAACTGCGCCACCGCAGCACGCAACGCTTTGCGTAATTGATTGTTACTACCGATAGTTTCAAAGTCAGCTGCCGACGCAGTGCCAGCTGGCTGGCCGCTAATGGCGTCAGTAAGTTGTAATTCATTGGCTGAAGCATCAGCAGTGGCGGTCGCGATGAACACCTTTCCATCGCTACTGCGCGCGTAAAGATTACCCTGAAGAAAGGCACTCAAAAGTTCGTAGGTACCTGGCGCGCGCAGCTGTAATAGACTGCGAATGATTTCATTTTTGTCAGCGTAATCCGCTGTGGGTAAACGCGCTACCAGTGCGTCGTAACTAACAGGCTCGCTACTCGCCTGTTCGACAGCAAGCCCGGCAGCCTGTACAGATAACGCGCCAAAGGTCAACGTCAACAAACAGAGCATCCATAGCCAGTGTCGCATAATGCAATTCTGAAAAGGCATGAAAGCCCTCAGTCGGAAAAGTTGGTAGCAGCATTCACCGCTTCAACAATGAAGCGGTGAATGCCATGCCTTGATACGAGCGAGACCGAATCAAGGAGCCTGATTGAAAGAGTCTACTTGTAGTTCTGACCGCTGCACACCTTGGTCTTGGTGTTGTAGTTGCCGCACTTCAGGGTGACCCAATCAGCCTCAATGAGCTTGCTCTCAGGCAGGAAGTCAGTCCAAGCATCTCCCGGCACCAATCCAGGTGTCTTCCATACGGTATCGAATTGACCATCGGCAAGTATTTCGCCGATCAATACTGGCTTGGTGAGGTGATGGTTAGGCAACATCTTTGCCATACCGCCGGTGAGATTAGGTACTTCAGTACCCGGCAGCGCGTCGATCACTTTGTTGACATCGGTGGTCTTGGCTTTCTCAACTGCTTTCACCCACATCTGAAAACCAATGACGGTGGCTTCCATCGGGTCATTAAAGGTGCGCTTAGGATTCTTGGTGAATGCATGCCACTTGTTGATCCACTCCTTGTTGAGTGGAGTATTTACGCTCTCGAAATAGTTCCATGCAGCGAGGTGACCAACTAATGGCTTGGTGTCAATACCAGCCAGCTCTTCTTCACCCACCGAGAAGGCTACAACAGGAATATCTTCAGCCGAGATTTTCTGGTTGCCAAGCTCCTTGTAGAAAGGCACGTTGGCATCTCCGTTGATGGTGGATACCACGGCAGTTTTTTTACCTGCTGAGCCAAATTTCTTGATGTCAGACACAATACTCTGCCAATCAGAATGACCGAAAGGTGTGTAGTTGATCATGATGTCAGCTTTAGCCACGCCTTTGGACATCAAGTAGGCTTCCAGAATTTTGTTGGTAGTGCGTGGGTACACATAGTCAGTACCCGCCAGCACCCAGCGCTTCACGCCCAAGTCTTTCATCAAGTAATCCACGGCAGGAATGGCTTGCTGATTTGGCGCTGCGCCGGTGTAGAACACATTCTTGGAAGACTCTTCACCTTCGTATTGAACCGGGTAGAACAACAAGCCATTGTTCTTTTCAAACACTGGCAATACTGACTTACGCGAAACGGAAGTCCAGCAACCAAAGGTCACGGCTACTTTATCCTTTACGAGCAATTGCTCGGCTTTCTCAGCAAACAAGGGCCAATTGGAAGCTGGGTCGACCACCACTGCCTCAAGCTTCTTGCCCAGCACGCCACCTTTCTTGTTCTGCTCTTCGATCATCATTAACACAGTGTCTTTCAGTGTAGTTTCGCTGATAGCCATAGTGCCGGAAAGTGAGTGCAGCACACCCACCTTGATGGTATTGCTTTCCGCAGCTTGCGCCAGCGTCGCCATACCCATACTGGCAACCAGCGTCAACGCCGGAACCAGCCGCTTACCGAATCTGTTACGCAAATGCATTAACGTGACCCTCATAGTGTTGGAACGAATTAAATAGTTATTGAGCTGGCAGGCGCAGACGCAGATCCGCAAGACACAAGCCGCACTTGAAAGCTTTGCAAGACACGGGCCAGTATGCGTCCATCAAGCGGTGACTGTCTTTGATGCACTACATGGAGTGTTGAGTGACTCAACACGGTGCAGGAAATATTCAATCGCGCACATTAAGGTGGCAAGAGCGATAGAGCTACATTGCTTACGCAGATCTACACCAGCTTGGAACTGGCGAGCTACCTAACGATCAGCAGACACATCATTTTGGAGCTGACTCATCCAGCGAAATTTAATGATACGATGTAGGGCAGAGTCATTACGGAGATTAGATTAGGAGCTACAACGATTGAGGATTTAAACTAACCATGGCGTAAGTCAGCGCGGTGGCAAAGCCGACCCACAGTAGATAAGGGATTAGCAACACTCCTGCCAGCACCTTAATTCGCCAAAACACTACGCAAGTGATCAAGATAGCGACCCACAACACAACAACCTCAATTAACGCCGCCATACCGAGGTGCCAGTGAAAAAACAGCCAGCTCCACAGCGCATTGAGTAGCAGTTGCACAAGGTACACCCACATTTCAACGCGACTGCCTCGCCAGCCGCGCTCACGTACTACCAACCAGGCTGATATCGTCATCAAAACAAACAAGGTAGTCCAAGCTGGGCCAAACACGCTGGCAGGGGGTGCAAAAGCTGGTTGAGTTAGTTGCGCGTAAAACTCCACCGCATTGATCGAGGCGATGGAACCTAGCCCGGCTACCAGCACCGTAGCACTGAGAATAATTATCAGACTCAAACCATCTTTGTGTTTCATGTGTGCACTAACGTGTTAATTCAGTCGCATATCGATCGCGCCGCTATGTACACCAACCAATTCGACTGAAATGAAGACTCAATCAACTGCAGCTAGTGCCCTACATTCTGCTGCGACCACCGGTGCCGCAACGACAAATACGCCCGCCAATAATCGCACTTCACTAGCGCACGCGAATACAGCTGCCAATGATGGCAGCATCACGATGCCAAATACACCGGCGCAACAGACAAGCCAACAAAAACAGCACGGTTTACCTTGGCATACCCAACATGTCCAGCGTGTCATTCAGCAGCGTATCCGCACCAGCTAACTCAGGCACAATAACCAGCGAAGCACCGGCTTGCTTAAGCGACACTTCATCGTCGGCTTGCTCGGCACGCGCAGTGATAGTCACCGTGGTGTTCAATGCTCGTATCTGTCGAATAACTGCCAAGGTGGATTCATGATCTACCAGCGCTAGTACAACCAAGCGAGCATTCTCGATCAAGGCAGCCTGCAGCACAGTGGCCGACGCAGCGCTGCCATATATAGCCTCAACGCCATCACTCATGGCTTCCCGAACCCGTGGTAGGCGTGTGTCAATGACCACCAGCGGCATGCCAGCTGCGCGCAACCCAGCCGCGATACTGTGACCAACACGGCCATAACCAACAACCACCGCGTGTGCTTCCACACCACTGGCATGACCGATTACATGTGCATCCGGATCAAAGCAATGCCGTAGCAACGGCATGTACGCCATGCGTCGACCACACCAAGGAGCAGCACGCAGCAGTGCCGGCATCAGCACAATGGTGACCAGCGCCGCTGCAAGGATCAACCTGTAACTATCGACGGATAAACTGCCATTGCTTAACCCACTCTGAGCCAGCACAAAATTCAACTCACCGATGGGCATCATGCACAATGAGGTGAATGCAGCAGTTTTGGGCGTCAATCGGAACGGCAACAGTCCGATTAATGTTGCCAGTACCTTCAATAACAGCGCCGCACCAGCAAACAACAAAACGGTTTTCCAGTGCGCGAAAACAAAGGGTAGATCAATCAGCATCCCAACCGAGACAAAGAACAAGGTCGTAAACAGGTCGCGCAGTGGCACCACTTCTGACAATACGCGATGATCAAACTCACTCTCTGACAACATCAGTCCGGCAAGGAATGCACCCAAAGCAGCCGACAGCCCCAGACTAGCGCTGAGCACGGCAGAGCCCAATGCAATCACTGTTGCAGCCAAGATGAATAGTTCTGGTGAATACAGTCGGGTAACATAGCCCATCACCACTGGCAACACCCGCATACCGACAAACAGGCCAATCCCGATAAACGCGACCACTTTGGCTACCGTAATGGTCACCGTGAGTAGCAAGCTTTGCAGATCACCACCAACCAAGGCGCTGTTTGGTGCAAATAATGGCAACAACACGATCAGCAATACAATCAGCAAATCCTGGACGATAGCCATGGATAGCACCAACCGTCCATGCGCGGCAGCGGCTTCACCACGATCAATTAATGTTTTAAGCATCACCACCGAGCTGCTGGCCGCCAACGCGCAGCCGATAAACAAGCTTTCAGCGACATCGTCTTTTAGGAAGATGAAAAAACAGCTGAACATCAGTGCGCCACCTGCAATAGTCAGCACCATTTGTGCAAGCGTGGACCACAGCGCAACACGTCCCACCCGTGCCAATTCTTTGACCGAGAAACTCACACCAAGGGCGAACATCAGGAAAATCACGCCCACTTCGGCCAGCGCCGCAATGGTTTCAACATTACCGGAGAAGCCCCCGGTAAATGGCCCGATGACCACGCCCGCCGCCAAATAGCCTGCTACTGGAGGCTGGCGCAGAAAGGTAGCCAGCAGACCGCCCAATCCTGCAAGGGCCAATACCACGGTAATGTTGATGATTAACGAGAACTCTTCCGTCATGCCAATTCCTTACACAGTTGCAATTTACATGGGGAGCAACACCAACACTCGCGTGTCGATGCTGCGAACTTCATGCCATCAACATCGACAAGCTAAAGCAGTACAATCCCCGTTCTGAGATTACTCCATTCATGAAAGCGCGCACCAAAAAACTGTTAAAAACCTACTGGCCCCATGCACTTAGTGCAGTGGGTATGCTGCTATTGGCGCTGACCATCTGGATCGTGTCGCTGGATCGTCAAGTCCGCCAACAGTTTGAGGGCCGCCGCTGGACCTTACCTGCCAAGGTATACGCACAGGCGGTAGAACTCTACGCAGGTCAAGCGCTGTCGATTGATGAAATGCAGCGCGAACTGGAACGTCTGGGTTACTTGCGTAGTGCGCAAGTGAGCCGCGCCGGTAACTTCCAGCGCAGCGACAATCGTATTGACCTAGTGTCGCGACCATTTCGCTTCGCCGACGAAGCTCGCGCCCAACAAACTGTGTCGATCCGCTTTGCTGGTAATCACATTGAAAAAATATGGGATGCCAAGGGCCAGGATGTGCCGATATTCCGGCTTGACCCCTTATTGATCGGCAGCATTTATCCAACTCAGGGCGAAGACCGGATTATCGTCACGCCACAGCAAACGCCCGCATTATTACCAACAGCGCTGAAAGTGGTTGAAGATCGTCGCTTTGATTCACATTTCGGCATTGACCCGCTGGGCATTCTGCGCGCCATCTGGGTCGATATTCGCAGTGGTAGTTTTGATCAAGGCGCATCAACGATCACCCAGCAGCTGGTACGTAGTTACTTTCTCAGCAATCAGCAAACCCTGAGTCGCAAGATAACCGAAGCCATGATGGCAATCCTGCTTGAAGTGCATTTCGATAAAACCGATTTAATGAATGCCTACATCAACGAAATTAATCTGGGTCAGGAAGGTGGCCGCGCCATTCAGGGCTTTGGTCTGGCTAGCCAATTTTACTTTGGTAAACCACTAGCTGAGTTGCGTCTGCATGAGATCGCACTATTGGTTACCGAGGTACGCAGCCCCACTTATTACAACCCGCGTCGGCAACCAGAACGCGCTCTAGCCCGACGTAACATGATTCTGGACCTGCTGGCGAAATTCAACGTGGTCACCGCAGAGGAAGCGAAGCAAGCCAAGGCCAAACCACTGGGTCTGGTCAATGCCAGCGCCTCACACAGTACGTATTACCCGGCGTTTCTGGATTTCGTGCGTCGCACCTTGCGACGTGACTATCAGGAATCTGACCTTACTGAAGCGGGCCTGGTGGTATTTAGCACCCTCGACCCGCATGTGCAGGCCAGAGCCGAATCGACGCTGGTTACTGAACTTGATCGCCTCGACAAAAGCAGCAAGCGCAAAGATGTGCCATTAGAAGGTGCCGTGATCGTCACCTCGCCCGCCAATGGTGAAGTGCTGGCCATCGTCGGGGGTCGCAATGTCAGCTATAGCGGCTTTAATCGTGCCCTTGATGCCAAGCGCTCCATTGGCTCATTAACCAAACCGGTGGTATATCTCACCGCACTTGAAACAGGTCGCTACAACGCCGCCAGCATCATCAACGATGCACCAATCACGCTGAAACTGGAAACCGGTAAAAGCTGGTCACCACAAAACTACGATAAGAAAGTAAACGGCCCGGTGCCACTGGTACGCGCATTGGCACAATCACTGAATCTAGCCACGGTCAATCTTAGTCAGGAAGTAGGTCTTAAAAAAATCGCCGAGAAATTTGTCGCTCTGGGCCTGAGCGAACAGCCGCAAGCGGTACCCGCCATGGTACTGGGTGGTGTCACCGCCGCACCGCTGGAAGTTGCACAAGTATACAACACCTTGGCGAATGGGGGGTTCCGCACCCCACTGCGTGCAGTACGTGCGGTGATCGATAGTCACGGCGAATCGCTGAAGTCCTTTCCACTTGAGGTCACCCAAGTTGCCGAACCCGCAGCGATATACCAACTGCAACGTATGATGGTGGAAGTAATGAATCGCGGCACGGGCGCGTCGGCACGGGCGCAATTGGGCGATTTAGTGGTGGCAGGTAAAAGTGGGACTTCTTCAGATTATCGTGATAGTTGGTTTGCTGGATTTTCGGGCAGTGATTCGATAGTGGTATGGCTGGGCTATGACGACAACCAGCCCACTCGCTTTTCTGGCTCATCCGGTGCACTGCCAATCTGGACCAAGATCATGGCGGGTATCGACAGCACTTCCTGGGATCAACCACTGCCCGATGGTCTGCGCGAAACACAAATCGAATTTGCCACTGGTCTGGGTTTGAATTCGAGCTGCACCGGCAATGCGGTGAGCGTAGCCGTGCCGACTGCTGCCGAGATCCCACTGCGAGACGACTGTATAGCGGAGGGAGTTTCTATTGGTGAACGCACTGCTGGGTGGTTGCGCGGTATAATCGGCAAATGATTGCTCTTCCTGTTCGCCTACCTAGAGTTCTCGGCATCGGCTTGTTAATGAGCCTGGCTGCGTGCTCCAGCATCAACCCCTACCAGTCAGCACCCGTGGTGGTGCCACCATCGGGATCAGCGGTGCTAGCACCGGAGGAGACAGTGCTGGAAACCCAGGCGGTAGAGCCGATTGCACCAGTAGAACCGAGTATTCCGCTGCCGCCGACTCGCAGCTACAAGCTGAACGCCGCCAGTCGCGCCTTGGTCAATCAAGCCGACGCACAACGCAAAAGTGGTAATTTTGTCCAAGCCGCTGCCACACTGGAACGAGCATTGCGCATCGAACCTAAAAACCCCTTGTTATGGCTGGAATATGGCGCACTGCGCATGGATGAAAGCAATTTTGCCCAAGCCGAGAACATGGGACGCAAGGCCCTGTCCAATGCCAGCGGCGATCTGCGCGCCCAAGCGGCTGCGTGGCGCTTGATCGCCGATAGCTACCGAGCCCGCGACAACAACACCGAAGCGCAGCGAGCCACGGCCACGGCCAACGAGCTGATAGGTCGTTAGGAGACCCCGCTTGATCGCCTTGTTGCAGCGGGTAAGTCATGCGCAAGTTCAAGTTAATGGAGTGGTAGTAGGTCGCATAGATGCTGGCCTGCTAGTACTGTTGGGAATTGAACGCGGTGATCACGAAATTCAGGCAGATCGCTTGCTGGAACGGCTACTCAGCTATCGGGTGTTTGCCGATACCGATGGCAAAATGAACCTCAGCCTGCGCGATCAAGGCGGTGGCTTGCTACTGGTACCGCAATTTACCCTCGCCGCCGACACCCAGCGCGGCACCCGACCCGGATTTAGCCCTGCCGCACCACCCGATGTGGGCAACCAGCTATTTCACTACATGGTTAGTCAGGCACATATACAACATGCAGCGGTTGCAGCCGGGGTTTTTGGTGCCAACATGCAGGTAACACTGTGCAATGACGGCCCGGTAACCTTCTGGCTGCAAGTAGCACCGAGAAATTCTGATGAGCCATAAATCAACTCATTAACGGATCTTCATGTCACAGTCGCGTACTATCAATTAGCGTATTATTTGGCCCCTTGATTACCCCATTCAACCCACCCGGAGAGATTCATGGGTATTGGCATTAAAGAATTACTGATCATTTTGGCGATTGCCCTGTTGGTATTCGGCACCAAGAAACTGAAAAACATCGGTTCTGATCTAGGTGGCGCAGTAAAAGGCTTCAAAAGCGCCATGAAGGAAGGCGAACAAGAGGCCGACAGCAAACAATTACAGCCACCAACTGATAAGGACAAGGATGCCGATTTCAGTTCCACCAGCGGCGACAAAGCCAGTAACAAATCAGATCAATCCTGATTAGGCCAAACCGATGTTTGAAGTTGGTTTTCAGGAGCTGGTGCTGATCGCCTTATTGGCGCTGATCGTGCTGGGCCCGGAAAAATTGCCCAAGCTGGCCGCACAGCTGGGTCGCTGGACCGGTCGCGCCCGTAGCATGGCGCGCAACTTGCGCCAGCAATTAGAACAGGAAGTCAGTTACGATGATTTGGTCAAGCAAAAGCAAGCCGCCGAAGAAGCACTGCGCAAGGCCGCTTCTGCGCCCACGAACTTTCACCACAAGGTAGGTGAAGCCATAGATACCACTCTGGCGGAGGCAGAGATCGAGCCAGTTGCACAAGCGACTGACAACGACGCCAAACCAGCAGCACACGCTACCGAATCACCCGCAGATCCCGTACAGAAACACACGGTGAGTTCTTCTTCATGAACGACTCTTCCGGTAGCGAGTCGCTGGCCGAAGGCTCATTGATTTCTCACCTATTAGAATTACGCGATCGCTTGCTCCGCGCAGTAATCGTGGTGCTGGTGATCTTTGCACCCTGCGCTTACTTTAGCCAGGAGTTGTTCACGCTAATCGCCCAACCGCTCCTATCCAAACTACCCAGCGGGTCATCAATGGTTTCAACCAGCCTCACGGCGCCGGTGATGGCACCTTTGAAACTAGCCGCGCTGGTAGCGCTATTCATTGGCATTCCCTACGTGCTATATCAAATTTGGGCATTTGTATCGCCTGGTCTGTACAAACGCGAAAAACGCTTCGCCATACCACTACTGGTATCCAGCATCGTGCTGTTCTACTGCGGTGCAGCCTTTGCTTATTTTGTAGTGTTCCCGGTGATGTTTGCATTCCTAACCACATATATGCCGGTGGGCGTGATCATGATGCCGGATATGACTTTGTATTTGGATTTTGTGGCCATGTTGATTTTTGCCTTCGGTGCCGCGTTTGAGATACCAATTGCCACTTTCCTGTTGGTATGGACCGGCTTGTTGAAGATCAAGCAACTTACCGAGAATCGTGGTTATGTGCTGATTGTCGTATTTGTAATTGCCGCGATCCTGACACCTACCACGGATCCGTTATCACAAACCTTGATGGCCGGGCCCATGTACTTGCTGTACGAACTAGGTATCGTCTTTGCACGCATCATGCTTAAGGACAAACTTGCTGAGCGGGCGAAGGACGAAGCTGAAGAAGCAACCGAGTAAACTCGCTGATTCTGGCGAACCAAGCGTTTGGATTTTTCTGCCTTGATTTCAAGCCGTCACTTTGTTTTAAGAAGTGCTAACGTACGCACAACGCCTACTTACCTTCCCCATACTACGTAAAGAATGAATCCGATACGTGCCTTGCTCGTACTCAGCCTGATGGTACTGACTGCCTGCTCCGGCGGTGAGCGGCGAGTGGATCAGGGGAATCGCGATGGAATACTACATTTTGGCAATGGTACTGAGCCGCAGAGCCTTGACCCGCACGTCACTACCGGCCTTCCAGAACATCACATTCAATTGGCACTGTTTGAAAATCTGGTCACCAAGGATACAACCACATTAGCACCTATGCCGGGCGTTGCAGAGCGCTGGGAGGTCAGCGAAGATGGTCGTACTTATCATTTTTATTTGCGGCATAACGCGCGCTGGTCTAATGGCGAGACGCTGACTGCCGAAGATTTTCGCTGGAGCTGGTGGCGCGGTTTGCAGCCAGCGATGGCGAATGAATATGCCTACATGCTGTATCCAATCAAGAATGCCGAAGCCTACGCCACGGGTAAACTCACCGATTTCTCGCAAGTGGGTATTCAGGTTATCAACGAACATGAACTCATTGTCGAGCTAAATGAACCTACTACGTATTTTTTGCAGTTACTAGATCATCAAAGCTACTCACCCGTTCATCGCGCCACAATTGAAAAGTTTGGCGCACCGACTGATCGTTTTTCGAAATGGATCAGGCCGGGCAACATGGTAACTAACGGTCCTTTCAGGCTCACCGAATGGAAACTGTACAAGAACGTGACAGTAGAGAAAAACCCTTACTACTGGGATGCTGCCAATGTGAAGCTTAATGGCATCGTGTTCTATCCTACCGAGAACATCATTACTGAAGAACGCATGTTCCGCTCCCGACAACTGCATCTAACCGCAGACATTCCTACCAACAAGGTAGCAGAATATCGCGCCACTCATCCAGACGAATTGCGGCTTGATCCCTACTTGGGTAGTTACTACTACATGGTGAACGTCACCCGTCCGGGACTTAACGATGCACGGGTGCGTCGTGCCTTGGCCATGGCGATTGATCGCGATACTTTAGTAAACAATGTACTTAATGGTGTGAACCTTCCTTCTTACACGCTGACGCCACCGGGCACTGGCCGCTATCAACCACCCAAATTATTCAGCTTCGCTCCTGAGGGAGCACGCAAATTGCTGGCTGCAGCAGGCTATCCAAATGGCAAAGGATTCCCAAAAATTGAAATCCTCTACAACACACAAGAACAGCATCGAAAAATTGCTGTTGCGATACAACAGATGTGGAAAACCTATCTGAATATTGACGTGACCATGATCAATCAGGAATGGAAAGTGTATCTCGATAGCCGCGACGCGCTGAACTACGACGTGTGTCGCGCTGGCTGGATTGGTGACTATGTAGATCCGAACTCATTTATAGACATGTGGGTAACTGGTGGGGGGAATAACGATACCGGCTGGTCCAATGCTGAATACGATGATCTTGTCATGCGTAAAATTCCCGCCATGAAAACTAATGCCGAACGCATGGCAGGATTTACGCGAGCAGAAACCATTCTGCTGGAAGAGATGCCCATTATTCCAATCTATTCTTATTCGACCCGGCATTTGGTCGACTCCAGCGTCAAAGGTATGCCGCCTAACATCATGGACTACTATTCGTTCAAGAATGTATATCTGGAGTCAACACACTGATGTGGCGTTTTATTGGCTCACGCTTGCTACAGGCTATACCGGTACTGTTTATTGTCATTACACTCACATTCTTTCTAGTACGTTTTGCACCGGGTGGGCCGTTCGCTTCTGAGAAAGCAGTGGTTCCCGAAGTGAAACGCGCGCTGGAAGCGCAGTACCAATTAGACAAGCCATTGTTCTCACAATATCTGAATTATCTTGATGATCTGGCGCACGGTGATCTAGGCCCGTCTTTCAAGTATCCTGGCCGCACAGTAAATGAGTTGATTGCCGCAGGGTTTCCCGCCACCGCTGAGCTGGGTTTGTATGCCTTGCTAGTTGCTGTGCTGGTGGGGATGAGTGCGGGAATTATTGCAGCACTCAAACCAAACACATGGCGTGACTATGTGCCTATGTCAGCCGCAATGATTGGCATTTGCATGCCCGCGTTTTTGCTTGGCCCGTTATTAGTGCTGGTGTTTGGCTTATGGTTGGAATGGCTGCCGGTATCAGGATGGGGTGAGGTGCCGGGCGACAAGTTACTACCCAGCTTAACGCTTGGCGCAGCTTACGCAGCCTATATAGCCAGGCTTACTCGCAGCGGCATGCTGGAAGTGTTATCGCAAGACTATATTCGCACCGCCAGAGCCAAGGGCCTGCCGGAGCGAATCATCATTTTAAAACACGCGCTACGCGGCGGCCTTATTCCGGTAGTGGCATTTCTCGGTCCGGCTTTTGCCGGCTTACTAAGCGGTTCATTCGTAGTTGAAACCATTTTTCAAATTCCGGGATTGGGTCGCTTCTTTGTGCAAGCTGCGTTCAATCGCGACTATACGCTGATTCTAGGCAGCACTATTTTCTTTGCCGCGCTAATTGTCATATTCAATTTGTTATCAGATGTGCTGGCAGCATGGCTTAATCCACGCCTGCGTGATGAACTGGGTGGCGGCCGATGAACGCCGAGACCATTGCAGTATTTGAAGAAGGCTCCTCGCTGTGGCATGACGCATGGGTTCGCCTGCGCCGCAACAAACTGGCCGTAATCGGTAGCGTGACCTTAATCATGGTTACATTACTGTGTTTTTTCGCACCGTATGTTTCACCGTATGGCTATGAACAACAGGATCTGGTATTGGGTGCCGCTGCCCCTTCTGCACAGCACTGGCTAGGCACTGATGTATTTGGTCGCGATCAGCTAACACGTATTTTATATGGTGGCCGTATTTCGCTGATGGTGGGCTTGATTGCTACTGGTGTGGCGTTGGTAATTGGTGTGACATGGGGTGCCATCGCCGGTTATGCCGGTGGTCGTATTGACGCAGTGATGATGCGCTTTGTTGATATCGTGTATGCACTACCGTTCATGATTTTCGTGGTGCTGCTTATGGTAGTGTTTGGGCGTAACTTGTTATTACTGTTCTTCGTCATTGGTGCTGTCGAATGGCTGACCATGGCACGTATTGTCCGTGGTCAAGTACAAGGGTTAAAACAACTGGAATTTATTGAGGCTGCAGTGTCGTTGGGACTGTCGCGCTGGTCGATTATTCGACGCCACTTGATACCCAATGCCATTGGCCCAGTGATTGTGTACACCACGCTCACCATTCCCTCGGTAATGTTACTGGAAGCCTTTATTTCATTTATTGGCCTCGGCGTGCAACCCCCTCAATCTTCATGGGGTTCATTGATCGCCGATGGCGTAGAAACCATGGAAGAGTTTCCCTGGCTACTGATTTTTCCCGGATTGGCGCTAAGCATGACGTTGTTTGCGCTTAACTTTTTTGGCGATGGTCTGCGTGATGCACTTGATGTACGTGCTGCCAAGGATTAGTCATGGACTTACTCGAAGTCAGCAACCTCAGTGTCAGTTTCCACACCCGCAATGGTGTTAGCAAAGCCGTAGACAACGTAAGTTTTACTGTCGAACAAGGGCAAACGCTTGGCATCGTTGGTGAATCCGGTTCTGGCAAATCCGTGTGTTGTTACGCCTTGCTTGGTTTGATTCCATGCCCGCCTGGTCGTATTGATTCTGGTCGCGTCTTATTTGCCGGGCAGAATTTATTGCAATGTAGTGAAGCACAGCTACGTGCAGTGCGCGGCAACAAGATAGCCATGATTTTTCAAGATCCGATGACCAGTCTGAATCCTTACCTGCGCATTGGCGAACAAATAATTGAGCCACTGATTTATCATCGTCATCAAAGCCGCGCTCAGGCGCGCACGCGCGCCATTGAGCTTCTGGATGAAGTAGGCGTACGCGATCCCTCCACAACGATAGATGCTTATCCACATCAATTCTCTGGTGGTATGCGCCAGCGAGTGATGATCGCGATGGCCTTGATCGCCGAACCGCAACTGCTGATTGCTGATGAGCCAACTACGGCACTGGATGTGACTGTGCAACGGCAAATTCTTGAGTTGATTAGAAATCTGCGTCGCAAACGTAATCTAGGTGTGATTTTTATCAGCCACGATCTCGGTGTGGTCGCCGATGTTGCCGATCACGTACTGGTAATGCAGGCAGGACGGATGGTTGAACAAGGTACGGTGCGCACCCTGTTTGACACACCGAAAGATGATTACACACGAAAATTATTAGCTGCCATACCGCATGGTGCCAAGTCCGTTGCAAACCGGTCTACCAGTGATTCATTGTTGATCGTCAACGAATTAACAACCCGCTTCAAGACCTTTGAGCACGGCAAGCATGGTGAATTGATCGCAGTGAAGCAAGCTAGTTTCAATTTGAATCACGGCGAGATCCTGGGGTTAGTGGGTGAATCTGGTTCCGGTAAATCAACGTTGGGGCGTAGCATTCTTAACTTGATACCACCAAGTAGCGGTTCGGTTCAGTTTGATGGGGAGCAACTGGTTGGTAAGAATGCTGCGAAAATGAAGCCATGGCGACGCCGCATGCAAATGATTTTTCAAGATCCTTACGCATCGCTGAACCCACGTATGACTATTTACGACGCGCTGGCGGAACCGTTACTGCTGCATGGCATTGCCACTACAGCCACTGTGGATAAACACGTGCTGAACTTGATGGATGATGTCGGGCTGGCGCGCGCATTTGTACGCAAGTATCCGCATGAGTTTTCCGGTGGTCAGCGGCAACGCATTGCCATTGGCAGAGCCATTGCCACCAAACCAGAATTTGTTGTCGCTGACGAACCTGTGTCAGCACTGGATGTGACCATCCAAAAACAAATTCTCGAACTATTATTGGCACTGGTTGAAAAACACAACCTGAGTATGCTGTTTATTTCGCATGACCTAGCGGTGGTGCGCCATCTGTGCGACCGAGTCATGGTAATGCGTAACGGAAAAATACTGGAAACAGCTGATACAGAAACGCTCTGGGCTTTACCACAGCATGAATATACCCGGACGTTGTTATCGGCGGTACCAGAGGCACTGCTCATGGGCGCTTGAATCACCTTCTGATTTATCGCTCTGTTTGTAATCGGGAATGTCGCGGCCATCATAATGGTCACCGTTACATCAGTATCGCCTTTAAAAGCAACAAATTGAAACAGACCATCAATAGGCGCTGTAGTGCCACACAAATCGCTTCACGATTGACTGATTGTTAGTCGCGATGGTTACGAAACTGAATCGTCACTCCGCCTAGCAGCGCTGCCACAACAGCGGAACAAAAGCTCACAATCAATGATGCGCCGACAGCGGTCCAGAAACTATTGATAGTGAAGCCTTCGAGTAAATA
This sequence comes from Steroidobacteraceae bacterium, assembly GCA_050181835.1. Taxonomy (GTDB): domain Bacteria; phylum Pseudomonadota; class Gammaproteobacteria; order Steroidobacterales; family Steroidobacteraceae; genus CAILZL01. The sequence continues at coordinate 275,465 of JBFXCU010000001.1, forward strand.
AGCCACCAAGCCCAGCATGCCGGCATTAACGACTAATAAAAACAAACCGAGTGTCACCACGGTAATGGGCAAGGTGAGTATCAACACCAATGGCCGTACCACGGCGTTGATGACACCCAACAACAAGGCAGCCATCACCAAGGTCTGCGCATCACTAAAATGCAGACCGTCCAGTACACCAGTTGCGAACCACAAGCCTAGCGACGCAAAGGCAGCGCGCAGACAAAACTGTAAAACGGTCTTGTACTTCATCAATAGCCTCGCCGTACCCAAATCAGGCGATTCAGGCGCACCACGCTCAATAGCAACAATGCGGCTATGCCGTTGTGCGCCGTTGCCAACCATAGCGGAAAGCCTTTTAACACCATCATCGGGCCCAGAATCAGCTGTGCCAACAAAGCACAGCCAATCAATAATCCTGTCACTCGTAGCGTACTACTGCGCGCGCGGGTCCAAGCCATGAACGCCAGCCAGCCCAGCACCAGCGCGGTAACTAACGCGCCGACACGATGCACAAAATGAATTGCAACACGAGCGGGGTGATTAAGTACCCCCCCCTCATAGTCAATACCCAGTCCACGCCACAATACAAACGCATTCTTGGCATCCATAGCGGGCCAGTAAGACGCTTGGCAGGTGGGAAAGTCCGGGCAGGATACGGCTGCGTAGTTGCTACTGGTCCAGCCACCGAGAAGTATCTGTATGCTCAGCACAATTAACCCCAGCAGTGCGAATTTGCGCAGACCGTGTTCGGCCGATGGGCGTGCACTGTAGTTCACCCGAATAGACTGCCAACTCAGCAGCGACATCGTAGTCAGTCCACCTAACAAGTGTAGTACGACGATCAATGGCTTGAGCAACAAGGTGACCGTCCACATCCCAAGCAACCCTTGCAATACAACCAATGGCACTAGCAGCAGCGGCACCTTTACTGGTTGATTGGGATCGCGGCGATTGCGATAGGCCAACACCGCCAGTACCACGATCAACAAGCCGAGGGTGCTAGCCACATAACGATGCAGCATCTCCTTCATGGCTTTGGCGTATTCAAACTGGCGGTCTGGATAAAGAGTTTGTGCAACCGATAAGTTCTGTTCCGCATTCCCTGCCGACACATGGCCATAACAACCCGGCCAGTCAGGACAACCTAGGCCCGCATCATTCAAACGCACCCAAGCACCGAGCACCACCACACATAAGGCTAGCATTGCGGCTAGCGCACTCAAGCGACGAAATACGGTCAGGTGATCAGCAGATCTCATTCATTTCGCTCCTGCTTTTAACCGACGTGGGATAAGCCCAGCAGTTTCTTCAAGTCTTGATACAGGCTACGAGGATCACTACCCGGCGCATAGCTCATCATCAAATTACCCAAGGGGTCAACGATGTAAATTTTGCCAGCGTGCAATGGTTTGCCATTGTTGTCAGGAAACTTGGCCAACAAAGCCTGGCCCGCTTCACTGTCGATACTGGCACTAACCAGATCCTGCTGGAGATCGAAGAACTCCGCATCACAACACGATCCAGAGTACAGAAACGCCCGCTTTACGCGTGGCAAATCTTTACCCAGCAGCAGCCGCGCTTGCTGTATATCGGTCAAAGCCCGACGACAGAGTTCATCGCAAGCACCCATACCCACATACACCAGCGTCCAGTCAGCACGCAAAAAACTGGAGTTAGTCGCTGTGCCTTGTGCCGTGATCAACTCTGCTTCCGGTAATGGCACGGCAGGCGAAATTAGATCGCCTTTATTGGTAGAACCGCTAGGCCGCCAACTGCTGCCATAGTAAACCGCAAAGGCAAGCAACAATGGCGCAAAAAACAAGCCGAGCACCGCGTAGAAGGGGCGACGATTGGGTGTGCTTTCAGTGGGAGCAGCTTGATTCATTTGGATTCAACACGTTTCAGATTAACCACAACATAAATAATCAATAGCGTCAGTGCCAGACCGAACCATTGCACTGCATAACCCACGTGTCGCTCAGGAGTAAATCCCACATCTATTTGCCAGCGACGTTCAAAACCATCAGCTTGGTCCGCATCCAACAACACCACGCGTGGCAACAAGCTGGCACCATACAACTGCTGTAACTCAGTAGAAGTGGGGTAGTTCAATACCTGAGGCCAGACAGTAGCTTGAATGCCGGCATCACCGGCACGCACACCGGGCTGTGGCAACTCATCCAGCATGCCAGACACATCTCGTAACTGTTCGGTCACAGACAACTGCGGCAGTTGCTTGCGCTTTCGCCCCAACGATACCCAACCGCGAGCTACCATCACTACTGTCTGGTCATTCAACAGCAATGGTGTGAGCACTCGATATCCAGGTTGGCCATTACTGGAAGGCATGTTGTCGAGAAGGATTTGGTGAGCACTATCGTAATGTCCGTATACATGCACCTGTTGATAACGCTGGAGCTGCCCGGCAGTGGCAGTGTTTAACTCCACGGTTTGTTGCCGACCCTGTTCGGCCTGGGTCATTAGCTCACGCTTCTCGTCAGCACGACGAAGCTGCCAAAAACCGAGACTGATCAATCCCGGCAACAGCGCTATAGTCACTAAGCTGGGCAACCAGGTCGGTGCAAACACGCGACGGCCCACGCTCAGCTTCACGATATACTACTCGTCATTATTGAAGTCCTTTCTGTAAAGGGTAAGCCATGATCAAATTCCTCATCGTCGTCTGTTTGATTGGCATCGTCCTGAGCCTGGGAACCGGCTTGGTTCACCTAGTGAATGACAAAGGTAACTCCAAAAAGATGGTTAATGCGCTTACGGTACGCGTTGCGCTATCCGTAGCGTTATTTGTGCTGCTGTTTATTGCTTGGCAGCAAGGATTGATACAGCCGCACGGGATTGCCAAATAGGCGTCAGGGAGTAGGTAAGCAGCACGTTCAAACCTACTCCCTTTGTTACTGTTGATTGTTACAACCAGTACACGAAAATAAACAGGCCCAGCCACACCACATCGACGAAGTGCCAGTACCAAGCTACGGCTTCGAATGCGAAATGATTTTCAGCACTGAAGTGGCCCTTCAAGGTGCGTAGCCAGATGATGGTCAGCATGATCGCGCCCAGCGTCACATGAAAGCCGTGGAAACCGGTCAGCATAAAGAAGGTTGAGCCGTAAATGCCGCTAGTGAGTTTGAGGTTATATTCGTGATAGGCCTCGGCATACTCGGTGGCCTGCAGATAGACGAAAATAAAACCAAGTAAAAAGGTCAGCGCCAAGAATACTTGCAGCATACCGCGCTTGTTTTCTTTCAGCGCATGATGGGCAATAGTGATGGTCACGCCCGAGGTCAGCAACAACATAGTATTAATGGCGGGCAGACCAAACGCCGGGATAACTTCAAAGATACCACCCAGATGACCGGGGCCACTGTTGGGCCAACTACCTGAAAAATCCGGCCAGATCACGCTATTGACAACCTTAACACCTTCCGCACTTAACCATGGCATGGCAATAACGCGGGCGTAGTACAGCGCACCGAAAAATGCAGCGAAGAACATAACTTCGGAGAAGATGAACCACATCATGCCCATGCGGAAAGAGCGATCCACCGCTTGATTGTAAGTGCCGCTCACACTTTCATTAATGACATCGCGAAACCAGCCGAAGAACAGAAACAGGACGCCTGCTATGCCGGTCCAGAACAGCCATGAGTAGCCGTTGTTGAACCACTGTGCCGCACCCAGCATGGTGATGAACATGGATACAGAGCCAACAATGGGCCAGTGACTGGCATGCGGCACGTAGTATTTGCCGGCCGGAGTGTGGTCGTGATGTGCATGAGCCATGAAAACTTCCTACTGATACTTAATCAATCGTTAGCGTTACAAACAAATTCAGCGTGCTGTTACTTGCGTCTGTGGCAAATCAAACATCGCATAGCCCAAGGAAATGCGATCAACGTTGTGCGGCAAGGCCGGATCAACAAAAAAACGTACTTTCAACTCACGTTCCTGATTGGCCGCAAAATGTTGCGGCGTAAAACAGAAACAATCCGTTTTGCGAAAATACTGCGTCGCTGAGCCGGGCGCGATACTGGGTATAGCCTGCACGGTGACAGCTTGCGCCACCAAATTCTTGGCGCGGAAAGTTACCTCATATAGCTGACCTGGATGCACTTTTAGCTCGGACTGCTCAGGCTTAAAATCCCAAGCACCAACGGTAGGCATGGATGAAACGAATTCAACAGTAACAATGCGATTCACATCCACTGTTGTCGAGGCTTGCGCTGCCTGCAATAGCTCTTTCTTGTCACCGTACCCCGTCACCGAACACATCACATCGTATAGCGGCACCAACGCAAAACCGAAGGCAAAGCTCCCCGCTACAAACCACCACAGACTACGCGTCAGTTTTTTATTCTGACGGTGCAGTTGCTGCTGACCAGTGTCAGGTGAATCAGCCACGTGCACCACTGACAGTCATGAAAATGAATCCAGCATAAAAAGCCAGTGCCAACGCCGCCAGCCACCACACATTGCGGCGAATGCGACGTTGACGTTCAGCTGCTTGCCTATCAGTCGTTACGGACATGCTTACTTCACTTCTGGAGCAACATCAAAAGTGTGGTGTGGTGCTGGCGACGGCACCGTCCATTCCAAACCCTTTGGATCAGCGCTATCCCACACCTTGCTAGTCGCCTTGACCCCACCACGAGCGGTACTGATGAGTATGTACACGAACAGCAATTGCGTCGCACCGAAGCAGAAGCCGCCGATAGACGAGACAAAGTTCCAATCAGCAAACTGCGTCGAGTAATCGGGTATACGCCGTGGCATACCCGCCAAGCCAAGGAAGTGCTGTGGGAAGAACAACACGTTAACGAAAATAGTGGACAGCCAGAAATGTATCTTACCTAGTTTTTCGTTGTACATGTGGCCAGTCCACTTCGGCAACCAATAGTACACTGCCGCCATGATCGAGAAGATCGCACCAGGCACCAACACATAATGGAAGTGGGCAACCACGAAGTAGGTATCGTGATACTGGAAGTCTGCCGGCACGATGGCCAACATCAATCCGGAAAAGCCGCCAATGGTGAACAGGAACAGGAACGACAATGCGAACAACATCGGCGTTTCAAAGCTCAGTGAGCCTTTCCACATGGTGGCGGTCCAATTAAATACCTTCACGCCGGTAGGAATCGCAATCAGCATGGTCGCCATCATAAAGAACATCTCGCCCACCAGCGGCATGCCGGTGGTGAACATGTGATGCGCCCAGACGATGAACGACAGGAACGCGATTGAGGCAGTGGCGTACACCATCGCGTCATAACCAAACAATGGCTTGCGCGAGAAGGTTGGGATGATTTCTGACACCACGCCGAACGCAGGCAGAATCATGATGTACACCTCGGGATGACCGAAGAACCAGAAGATATGCTGGAACATCACCGGGTCACCGCCACCTGCTGCGTTAAAGAAGCTGGTGCCGAAGTAGTGATCGGTGAGTAGCATGGTGACCGCACCCGCCAACACCGGCATTACTGCAATCAGCAGGTATGCCGTAATCAACCAAGTCCAGACGAACAGCGGCATTTTCAGCAAGGTCATTCCTGGAGCGCGCATGTTCATGATGGTAACAATTACGTTGATCGCACCCATAATCGACGAAGCGCCCATCAAGTGAACAGCAAAAATGGCCATGGGAAAAGCATCGCCAGTTTGCAATACCAGAGGCGGATACAACGTCCAGCCGCCGGCGGGCGAACCGCCCGGCACCAATAGCGTCAGCAACAACAGAGAGAATGCGAATGGTAACAGCCAGAAACTGAAGTTATTCATACGCGGTAGCGCCATGTCAGGCGCACCCACTTGCAGCGGGATCATCCAGTTAGCCAAGCCGGTAAAAGCCGGCATCACCGCTCCGAACACCATGATCAAAGCATGCATGGTGGTCATTTGATTAAAGAAACCCGGGTCCACCAATTGCATGCCTGGCTTAAGCAGCTCAGCACGGATGACCATTGCCATCAGGCCGCCGGTCAGGAACATGACCAAACTGAAGATTAAGTACATCGAACCGATGTCTTTATGATTGGTGGCGTACACCCAGCGACGCCAGCCCTTCATAAGACCGTGATCATCGTGGCCGTGTGCGGCATGTGCATCGTTATGCGTAGAAGTTGCGCTCATTGAATAGATCTCGCGATAAATCTAATAATCAGATCGTGGCAGGTTGATCGACGGGTGCTGCTTCAGCAGGTGCATCAACCGCTTGCTGCTGGACTAACCAGGTGTCGTAATCAGCTTGCGACTTGACTTCGACCACAACTGGCATGAATCCATGATCACGGCCACACAGTTCCGCGCATTGACCACGATAGATGCCAACTTCCTCCGCTTTGAACCACATCTCATTGACGAAGCCGGGAATCGCATCTCTCTTCATGCCCAGCGCCGGCACCCACCAAGAGTGGATCACGTCGGCAGCGGTTAACAGCACTCGTATCTTCTTGCCTACTGGCACAACCAACGGATGATCGACGCTCAACAAGTAATCTGGCACGGCATACACATCGATACCAGAATCTAGCTGTCGCGCGACATCACTATCGCGTGACAAAGTCGAGAAGAAATCCACCTTCTGATCCAAGTATTCGTATTGCCACTTCCACTGGTAGCCTGTGACTTTAATAGTGATGTCGGAATTGCGCATATCTTCGATCTTGATCAGCGCCTTGGCTGCAGGAATGGCCACCATGATCAGTATAAGAATAGGGATTGTGGTCCAGATAATTTCCACCTTAGTGCTATGTAACAGCGTGGTATCAGGCACCGCACCCTGAGAACGGCGAAACTTGACGATCGAATATAACATCACACCAAACACGGCCACCGCCACCAGTATGCATACCCAGAGAATTTGCATATGCATGCTGTACGCCTGACGGCTCAGCTCAGTGACACCGGGACGCATATTCAGCTGCCAGTCTGCAAACGCAGGATTGGCCAGCAACAAGGCCAAGGTTGCGCCTGCGCCGCTAACCACAGGTTGAAAAATCTTCGACATTTGCACCACTGCTCCTGAAAGTAAATCTGCCGCCAGCGCCACGCCTCACACGCGCATCACTGTCACCCGCACCGTTCGTTAACTCAGCGCGGGAGAATCATTCATATTGCCAACTAACTCTCGTAGACGCAGCCACAGACCACGCCGCTCATCATCGGTCAAAAAGCTGCCCAGCTCGCAGAGTCTCCCGCCAGACTCAAAAAAGAGTCGACTGGGTTCTTGCCCGGCATTGGGAACGAGTAGTTTAACTCTGGTCCAGTGCCGAGGAAACCTAGAATTTGCTTGCATGACCGCCGGTTGCGCCGCAATTGTCACAAAATCCTGAGTTATTGTGATTGATTCTCGTCGTTGACCACGAAGTAACGACCAACGCAGCGCTAACCACAGTAACGCCAACTCCAAACCGACGACTGGCAGCACCGGCCAGAACCCCCGTGCAACGCAGAACCCGGCCATCAACAATGGGCCAATTGCCACGCTTGCCAAAAACAGCCGCATCCCGCTGGGGGTCAGGGAATTATGCGCGCGTAACTCTATATGTACGGCACCCGGCCCACTTTGTTCCACCGTGCGTCCATGACCATACCTGCTGGAGGCCATGGCATGACTTACCGACTGATCCGGTGGTGCGGGCGATATAAGCAGAGACATCTGCCACTCTGGTTGAGAGAAACACGAGCATAGTAGTACCCCACTCACACTACAGCAATCAGGCTTGCAGTAGCGTATCCAGCCGAAAATGTTCTGCTAATTCAGCGACGGTCGCATAAGGAGCGTGCGGCATGATACCCAGACAAGGTGTAGCTAGCCGCTCTGCCAGCGTCGCAATATTTTCGTCCCGGTACGGGAATTCTGCATCGACACTATTACCGACCCAGCCAATTAAGCGGCAGGGCCCTGACTCAATCGCTGCTGCCGTTAATAAAGCATGGTTCAAACACCCCAGCCGCAGCCTGACCACCAAAATCACACCGATGCCCAGCTGTTCAGGAAAATCACTTAGATAACCGGCTGGTTCCAAGGGCACCCGCCAACCGCCAGCCCCCTCAACCACCACCACATCAGCGCGTTGCTGCAGTTGCTGATGCGCCGACAATAATACAGAGAGATCGATGCTTGCCCCAACCTGCCTGGCTGCCAAATGCGGCGCGATCGCGGGTGCAAAACAGTAGGGATTTATCAGCGAATAATCAGTCGTCACAGTGGCTGCTTGCTGCAGAGCCAACGCATCGTCATTGCGTAACCCTTGTGCAGTGGCATGACCACCACTGGCCACCGGCTTCATACCGATGACCCGCAATCCTTGAGCAGCAAGGGCATGCAATAAAGCACAGGAAATTAAAGTCTTACCTACACCTGTATCAGTTCCAGTAATAAAAACACTTCGCAGCAATAGGTAGGTATCCGTTGTGATTTATTGTCGTGCTCTATCTTACGCGTGCGACAAATTATTCGGTCGTAGGGCGATTACTTAACGTGGCACGTAGAACAAAATATCCCGCCAGCCCTGCCACCATTGTGCCCATCAATATTCCCAGTCGCTCCAACCCCAGATAGGCCGCGTCAGCACCCTGCTCAAATGCCAGCGAGGCGATGAACAGGCTCATGGTAAAGCCAATGCCGCACAACAATGCTGCACCATAAAGCTGTGACCAGCTCACTCCCTTGGGTAGAGACGCCAGTCTTAGCTGCGTCGCCAACCAACAAAACACCATGATTCCGAGCTGTTTGCCGAAAAATAACCCCGTGACGATACCCAGTGATACCGGATGAAGCACATCAGCTATCGACAACTCCAGAACCGGTACCCCCGCATTCGCAAAGGCAAATATTGGCAACACTCCAAAGGCTACCCACGGATGTAAGGCATGTTCTAGGCGATGCAGCATTGATGCATCTGCTTGTTCATCGGTGGTTGCCGCTGCACGCAAGGGAATAAACAACGCCAACACCACGCCCGCCAAAGTGGCATGAACACCTGACTTGAGCACCGCCACCCACAAGGCGATACCCACCAGAATATATGCGGCCGACTTAGTTACGCCAAAGCGATTTAGACAGGCAAGGACTACAATCAAACCAAGCGCAATCAACAACGACAACGCAGATAGCTGCGAAGTGTAGAACAATGCAATGACAATGATCGCGCCAAGATCATCAAAAATAGCGACGCTGAGCAGGAACGCCTTGAGCGCTGTTGGCACTCGATTACCCAACAGCGATAGCACGCCCAAAGCGAATGCAATATCAGTCGCCGTTGGGATAGCCCAGCCCTGCATCGCACTGGCATCACCCCAGTTGAATAGTGCATAGAATAGTGCGGGAGCCAACATGCCACCGATGGCAGCGAATCCAGGCAGTGCAGCCTGACGTAAACTGGATAGGTGGCCCTCAATGATCTCGCGCTTGAGTTCCATGCCCACTAGAAAAAAGAACACTGCCATCAGGCCGTCATTGATCCACAACGATAGGGGCTTACCGATACCGGCACCACCAAGATGAATCTCGAAGGGCAGGTTCAGCAGTGCATTGTAGTAGACCAGTAGCGGCGAATTAGCGACAAGTAGTGCCAGCAATGCGGCACCCATCAAAATCAGTCCGCCTGCAGATTCAAAGCGCAGGAAAGCTTGCAGCGACTTTATGACTCGGTCAAGAAAGGCATGTGTAATAGTTTGCATCGCTGGTCAGCATAGCTCATATTTTGTCGCCTAACGACACATCTAACAGCTGCAAGAACGAACACTTGGTTAAACTCGTCGTCCGATTTTATCGAGGGAAACACGTACCTCACCGACATGGCCGCGCGTCACTTTGTCAGACCCCCACGCCTGTCCATAGACCACTTCATAGCTGGCCGGTAGTATGCCGTCGCGTCGGTGCACTTCGTAGGCAGCGGTCATATTTCTAAGTGCGCTGCGGCCCGTTAGTCCACCGCGACGACCCGCTGTCACGTTGTGAGCGCCGATGGCTTTGAGTTCGCGCATTAGCGTCAACACATCGGTATAGGTCAGGGTAAAGCGCTCAACATCAAGCACCGGCTCGGCCAAGCTAGCGCGCGTCATTGCATCACCCAGATCATGCATATCAATAAAGCGATTCACATGGGTGTGCTCATCAACGCTGGCCCACGCCGCACGTAGTTCATGCAAAGTGTCCGGGCCGAAGCTGGCAAACAGGAATACACCATGAGGTTTTAACACCCGACGAATTTCAGCGAACGCCATGTCGGGTGGATCACACCATTGCAACATCAGATTGCTAAATACCAAGTCTAACGAAGCGTCTTTGAACGGTAGGTGATACGCATCAGCACACACTCTGGCAAAACCGTTGCGTCGCAACTTCTGCATAAAACTACGCTGCTGACCCGCTTGCTGCACCATTCCATAGGCCGCATCCATCGCAATCACCTGTGCACGTGGATAACGCTGCTGCAATGACTGACTAGCAGCTCCTGTACCGCAGCCCAGATCAAGAATGGCAACAGGCTCCAGCTTGACCCAGGCTAATCTATCTAACAGCCGACCACGCACCTCTGTTTGCAATACAGCAACCCGATCGTAATCCGCACTGGCAGCACCGAACGCACGACGCGCCGCTAATCGATCTATGTGATGCGGATCCTGATTCATAGTGATGGCAACGCCGCTAGAAAAGTCTGTAGCTGTTGCAAAAACAGCTCGCGATTCGAAATGAATGGTGCGTGGCCTGCACGGTTGATGAGCTGATGCTGTGCCCGTGGCAATTGCTCAGCGAGATAGCGGGATGCATCTGGATGTGTGATGCGATCGTATTCTCCTGCCATCACCAGTGTGGGTAACGAAATCGTGTGCAGTACCGGACGCAGATCGGTATCACGCAAAATATCCAAACCTGCATGTAACGCCTGTGCTTGTGCAGGATAGCGTAACAAGCTGGTCTTTAAGCTTGATAACGCTGCCTCAGCATGTGCATCACCACGTACCTGCAAGCGCAAAAAACCTTCAACAGTACTGGTAATACTTTGTTGCAACTGTGTAAAGAAGTTGGCAAACACGGCTGGCTGCATACCATGTGCCCAGCTGGCATCAGCGACAAATTGTGGCGTCGTACTGACCAATATCAAGGCACGCAAAGGCAACTGTCGCGCCAATTGCAACGCCACCTGCCCACCCAATGACCAACCCATCAGCGCCGCGTGCGCAGGCAGGTGGGGCTGCACCACTGCAGTGATATGCGCCAACGAACTCATACTGACAGTGCCACTTTGGCCATGCCCCGGCAGATCTATACAATGCACACGATACTGTTGCGTGAGTGTCGGTAGTAGCTCATCAAACACGCCGCTGTGCATGGCCCAACCATGCAGCAATACCAAATCCGGCCCCTGACCTTGTATGGTTACATGCAAGCTCATGCTGCGACCCGTGGCAACACACTCAACGCCAGTAACAAATTATCTACGTCGGTTTCACTATGTGCAGCAGACAAAGTAATACGCAGACGTGAGGTGCCCACCGGCACCGTGGGTGGCCGAATAGCACCAACCAGAAAGCCAGCCTTCAATAACGCGCTGCTAGCGGACAGGGCTGCCGCTTCGCTGCCCAACAAAACAGGCTGAATAGCAGTCGCCGAATTCATCAACTGCAATCCTAATTGCTGGGCACCCAACCGAAACCGTGTAATCAACAGTTGTAACTGTTCGCGCCGCCAAGATTCATGTTGCAATAAACGCAAGGCAGTGCGCGTCGCTGCGGCAAACGCAGGCGGCATAGCAGTGGTATAGATATAGGTGCGCGCTTTTTGAATCAATATTTCTATTAATTCATCCGAACCCGCGATAAATGCGCCCGCCACACCAGCCGCCTTTCCCAGCGTTGCCATATAAATAGGTACTTGTGTAGCTGACAAACCAGCGGCGACCACTGATCCTTGACCCCGATCGCCCAGTACGCCAAAGCCATGCGCATCATCAACCATCAGGATCGCCTGCTGCTGCGCACAAATCGCAGCCAAGTCATGCAATGGTGCAGTATCACCATCCATACTGAATATGCCGTCACTCATTACCAACTTGCGTTGCGCACTACTGAGGAGATGCAGTTTTTTTTGTAGGTCAGCCGTGTCGTTGTGACGATAGCGTAAAAAGCGTGCGCCACTGGATAAGCCTGCATCCAGCAACGAAGCGTGATTCAAGCGATCAGCAAACACTGCATCACCACGCTTGAGTAAAGCGGAGGCAATGCCAAGATTTGCCATATATCCGGTGGAAAATAACAGTGCACGCTCATGACCAACAAACTCGGCCAATTCGGCTTCGAGCGCCTGATGTTCAGGACTATGTCCTGTCACCAAGTGCGCGGCAGCACTACCCACACCATAACGCTCAGCAGCAACGCTCATCGCACGCCATACCTCGGTATGCGTGGCCAGACCTAAATAATCATTGCTACAGAAATTCACGCAAGCGTGACCATCCACCCGCACACGGGTTGGTGCAGCAATATCAATGACCTCCACCACGCGGCGACGCCGATAGCGATCAGCTGCGGCGATGGTAGCTAGCTCATCGCGCAATCGGGCATCCAGTTGTGACATTGCAGTTTACGCGTTGAGCGCGTGCTCAACCAACTGTGGGCGCTGAGTTGTAGCATGGGCTTCGGCATCCACTACCTCGGCACACAGAGTTGGTGCCTCAGGTGTGATACCCAGACGCTTGAACAAAGCCTGATCACGATCCGCTTCAGGATTATCAGTGGTAAGCAGCTTTTCGCCGTAGAAAATCGAATTGGCACCAACCAGAAAGCATAGCGCCTGCATTTCATCGCTCATTTCGGTACGGCCTGCTGACAGTCGCACGTGCGATTGCGGCATGAGCAAACGCGCCACCGCAATGGTGCGTACAAACTCAAACGGATCGAGTGGTGCCGCGCCTTTTAATGGCGTACCCGCCACTTGTACCAGCTGATTGATTGGCACGCTTTCCGGATGTTTGGGCAGCGTCGCCAGCGTATGCAGTAGCTGCGCACGATCCCGTTCAGTTTCACCCATGCCAAGAATACCGCCACAACAGACATTGATTCCCGCATCGCGCACAGCCTCCAAGGTATCGAGTCGATCTTGATAGGTGCGCGTGGTAATAACTTTTTTATAGAACTCTTCGCTGCTGTCGAGATTATGGTTGTAGTAATCCAGACCAGCGTGCTTCAACGTCTGCGCCTGTCCTGGCGTGAGCATGCCCAATGTGGCGCAGGTTTCCATGCCGAGTGCGCGTACACCGCGTACCATCTCCGCCACCACCGCCAATTGTTTTTCCTTTGGGCTGCGATACGCTGCACCCATGCAAAACCGCGTCGCGCCCTTGGCTTTCGCAGCGCGTGCACTTTCCAACACCGCATCGACGGCCATCAACTCTTCTCGCTCCAGTCCCGTGTCATAGCGCACGCTTTGCGGGCAGTAAGCACAGTCTTCTGGACAAGCACCAGTTTTGATCGACAACAACGTGCTCACCTGCACTTCATTAGGGTTGAAGTTAGCGCGATGCACGCGCTGTGCATGAAACACCAAGTCGGCAAACGGCAGCGTCAGCAAGGCGCGTACTTCAGGAAGCGTCCAGTCCTGTCGGCTGCTGCCTAGTGAGTCGAAATCAAGTGCGGTAGTGGACATGACAAATCCGATGATAAAAACTGATGCAGAGTATTGAGACCGGCATCGCACCTGTCAACTAAGGATAGCCATTATGGTTTACACGTCATTGAAGACACTGACTCCGCCACTGCTGCATCGAGTCCAGCATTGGCTGCTACCGTCACGCTGCATCGCCTGCGGTGGACCGGGTGGGATGCGGCTTCCTCGTAGTTCGCCACCCTTTGCGCTGTCACTCGATCTGTGCACTCACTGTTACCGGCAACTGCCGTTCAACACTCACGCATGCGGTCGCTGTAGCTTGCCTCTGGATGGCAGCACCGAAAACCTGATCTGTGGTCGTTGCCTGCGCCGACCACCGCTGTACCAGAGCAGCCATTGTGCATTTGAGTACAGCTATCCACTCGCGTCACTGATTCGCAATCTCAAATATGGTGCGCGACTTGCCGTCGCTCGAGTGTTAGGCGAATTGCTGGCACAACACTTGGAGAAATATCACTCAGGTGCCTGGCCCGAGTGCATTGTTCCGGTGCCACTGCATGCACAGCGTTATCAACAGCGAGGCTATAACCAAGTCATCGAAGTGGGTCGGTATCTACAACACCGTATTGATGTACCGTTACGTCTGGATCTTATCAAGCGCATTCGACCAACCACTGAACAAACCGGCCTTTCCCGGCGAAGCCGACGCAAAAATTTGCGTCGTGCGTTTTGCACCACAACTGTGACCCTGCCACAACACATTGCCGTACTGGATGATGTCATCACCACCGGCAGCACCATGAATGAAATTGTCGCCACGTTCAGCAAAGCTGGCGTGGCACAAATTGAAGCGTGGGGACTAGCGCGCGCGGCGCATAAATCACGTTGAAGCAAGTAAAAGCGCGTGATACTTAGCCCAACTGACTTAATGATTGTGCGATAGTGCAGTACATCATGTTGCCTACATGTCAACTAATGATAAAAAAGCTAAAGCTGGGGATGATTATATTGGCTAGCGACGAACTTATGATTTATTTGCCAGCCCCCGTCTAACGACACGTATTTCGAAAATAACTCTTTATTAAGAGCATGCATGTTCAACGCAAACAGCTACGCAGCCGCCCGCATCAACCTATCGCGTCTCGCTGCACTGATACTCATTGGCGCACTATGCGTCACAAACAGTCGCTGGACAGGTGACAATGCCTTGGTGGGTTCACTGTTGGCGCTGCTCGGCTGGGCACTATTAGCAATAGGCGTACTGGGTCGGGTATGGTCAGGCAGTTACATTTGTGGTCGCAAGAATGAACAGCTGATGATGGTGGGACCCTACTCAGTATGTCGCAACCCACTTTATTTATTCAGTTTTATTGGCGGGTTTGGCGCAATGCTCGTGACCCAGACTTTATTTTTCCCAGTAGTATTTGTGGCGATATTTCTCAGTTACTACCAGCCGGTGATGCGTAGCGAAGAACACACTCTGCGACGCTTACATGGTGAAAAATTCGAGAAATTCCGCCATAACGTTCCCCTGTTCTGGCCACAATCATTTCATTTTGTTGAATCTGATCAATATCCAATCTGCGCCCGCCACTTTCGCCGCTTCCTGACGGAAGTGTTTTGGTTTATCGTCTTCGCTGCGGTGATGCAACTAATCCATTACCTGCATAGGGTTGGTACTCTACCTAGCTGGTACAGTGTTTACTGATTTCATCGATCACGGAGCAGACCATGATTTGCCGTACTCCCTACCTTACCGCAGCAGCACTCACTGTTTGTTTATCAGGATCGGCGTGGTCACAAACCCCGCCTGCTCCCGCAGCCGCTCCAGCAGAACCGATAACGTTTGTATCGGCGGCCGATATCACCGTGATGATGGCCAAGGCCGAAGCAGTCCGCCAACCAGGTAAGCCTGTCCCCAATAGCCCAATGCTGAAACTTGATCCCTACACAGCAAACCTTGAATACCGCACCAGCATTGGCGCGGCGGCCATGCATGAAAAGGAAGCTGAGTTATTTGTTGTTATCGAGGGTTCTGGCAGTGTCGTGCTAGGTGGCAAGCTGGTAAACGAAACTCGCCGCGATGCCGAGAACCTGTCCGGTACCGCCATTGAAGGCGGCGTTACCCGCGTAGTCGCCAAGGGCGACATGTTTTTAGTTGCCGAGACCGTTCCGCATTGGTTCAATGTTATTGATGGCACGCTGGTGTTGATGTCGCTACATATACCCCGGCCAGTTTCAATACCCTAATTCGGGCAACGAGATTCCATAAAACAATGTGGACTTGGTAGTTGCCTACAGACCTTCGAGATTCGCATACGACAGCATCAACCACTTGGTACCTTGGCTTTCAAAGCGCACTTGCACGCGAGCATGCGTACCTTGTCCCTCGATTTCTAGTACAACGCCTTCTCCAAACTTACCATGACGTACTCGCTGACCAAGACGCATGCCGTTGGGCGCTTCCTCACGTAGGCTGGCAGAACGCGATGTATGCGCTTGCGGCGTATACACCGGTCGTGACACTTGTATGCGCGGCCTGATTTCTTCAAGCAGCGCGGAAGGTAATTCGCGAATAAAACGTGAAGGCGAACCATGGCTATCAATACCGTGCAAGCGCCGCGTCTCGGCATAGCTGATGTACAACTGCCGCATGGCACGCGTAATACCCACGTAACATAGCCGACGCTCTTCTTCCATGCCGGAAGGATCGGCGCTGGAACGCTGATGCGGAAACAATCCTTCTTCCAATCCGCATAAAAAAACCACAGGAAACTCCAGTCCCTTGGCAGTGTGCAAGGTCATCATTTGCACACTGTCTTCACCGGCATCGGCCTGACCTTCACCGGATTCCAATACGGCATGTGCCAGGAACGCGGCTAGCGGTGTCATGCCAGCAGTTTCTTCGTTACTGATGGCTTCGGCATCAAAACCGCGCGCCGCACTGACCAGCTCTTCCAGGTTTTCGACCCGCGCTTCGGCACTGCCACGGCTACTGGCCTTTTCTTTTTGATGAAGCGCTATCAAACCACTGTGAGCGATCACATGATCGACTTGCTCATGCAATGGCAGTTCTTTGGTTGCTGTATCCATACGGTCGATCAGTTGCAGAAAAGAATGCAGTGCGAAGCCTGCTTTCGGCCCTAGCGTTTGCAAGTTAGCAGCAGCGGCAGTCCACATGGTGCAGGCATTGGCGCGTGCGTAGGCGCGCACGATATCAAGAGTCTTCAAACCAATGCCACGCGTCGGTAGATTCACTACGCGCTCAAACGAGGCATCGTCATTACGATTTTGTACCAAACGCAAGTAAGCTAACGCATCCTTGATTTCAGCACGTTCAAAAAAGCGCAGGCCACCGTACACCTTGTACGGCATGCGCGCTGAAATCATCGATTCTTCAAACACGCGCGAAATGGCATTGGCACGATACAGGATCGCGCACTCACTGCGCTGACCACCTTTGTTTACCCATTCACGAATACGATTGACGACAAAATCTGCCTCATCACGTTCGTTATATGCGGCATACACTTTGATAGGTTCGCCGTCACTATCGCTGGTCCATAAGTTTTTACCCAGCCGACCACTATTGTTTTCAATCAGCTTATTGGCAGCGTTGAGAATATTGCCGGTGGAACGGTAATTCTGTTCGAGCCGATAAGTTTGCAGGCGCGGATAGTCGCGCTTGAACTGGAATAGATTTTCTACTTTAGCGCCACGCCAACCATAAATAGACTGATCATCATCCCCCACCACTAGTGGATTGCCTTCCGGCCCAACCAGCAAGCGCAGCCATTGATACTGAATCGCATTGGTATCCTGGAACTCATCCACCAGCACATGCTTGAAACGGCGGCGATAGTGTTCGAGTACCAATGGATTATCGCGTAGCAACTCATGCACACGTAGTAATAGCTCGGCAAAATCCACCATACCAGCACGCTCACAGGCATCTTGATAGGCTTGGTAAAGATGGATCAGTTGGCGACGATTAAAGTCGCCCTCGTCCTTCATGTTTTGCGGACGCAGACCCGCATCTTTTTGTGCATTGATGAACCAAGTAATTTCTTTAGGCACCCAGCGGGCTTCATCCAGATTCATGGCTTTAAGAAGCTTCTTGATCGCACGTTGCTGATCATCCGCATCGATGATCTGAAATGACTGCGGCAGGTGGGCTTCGCGCCAATGCAAGCGTAATAGGCGATGGGCAATGCCATGAAAGGTGCCGATCCATAGTGGCGCAGTGGGCATGTTGAGCATTTGCTCAATACGTGCACGCATTTCGCCTGCTGCTTTGTTAGTAAAGGTAACAGCCATGATGCTGTGTGGCGAAGCCCCTTCCACTTCCACCAGCCACGCGACTCGATGTGTCAGTACGCGGGTTTTACCGCTACCTGCGCCAGCCAACACCATCACTGGCGCCAATGGCGCGGTGACTGCTTGTCGCTGCGCATCATTCAACTTATCAATCAGATGTGAAATATCCATCGTGCTCTTGGAACAGAAAGACGCGCGCTGTCAGTAACGTCTAAAGTGAATGGCTTTACGGGAATGCTTTGATTTATGTACATCACTGGCCAACAACATCAACACTCCCATGGCCAACGCTAATGCCGGATCGGTCAATGAACTATGGCGGCCGACTTGCCACAGCTGCAACACTTCTATACCCAGCACCGTCGACACGACTATCACAACCGCACTGCGCATGGGCAAGCCCGCATCTTTTGCCAACCACATCAGCGCACTAAACATAAACAACTTACGCAACACAGCATCTGCATCAATCGGCACGCCTTGCGCAAACCAATGCATAAATGGCCAAAAATCAAAGCTATGCATGCTGCTCGAAAAATTAAACGGTGCCAACCGCTCGTAAACGAACAATGCTGCAAACAGTAGCAGTAAGATCACACCTTGCGGCTCTCTACGCAACTTGTGTAACACCACCATGGTTGGCAATAGCAATAGCAACGCCAGTAGTTCCGATACAGTGAAAGCCGGTGTTACGAACAGCAGTCGCCCGATCAAGATCACAGAAATCACCGTCAGTAGCACTTCGTTACTACGCTGTCGGTTAGCAAAGCTCAGTACAGCTTGGGCGACTACCAGCCACAACAGCAAGTACTTCAACATCAACAGCAGCGACGAATTCCATTCTAACAATGGTTGTAATGCTAGCTTCAGGCGAGTCAAACTGACGTTGGAGTTAAATTCTGCCAGCCGCCACAATACCCACGTACAGATCAGTAACAGCGCACTGCGATCCCCCGAACGATTGCGGGTGTGAGGCGGTAAATACACTAGTGCATTCAAGTTACGCCATACCGTGCCACCAATCGCGCCCAGCAAGGTACCCATAGTATTTAACGCAATATCCATCAAACTGGGCACACGAATACTCAAGTAAACCTGCGCCAGCTCAATGCTCAGTGACAACAGTGTTCCCAGCAAGGTGGCTAAGGCAGCGGCCCATACCGCACCTAGCCGATCCCGCAACCACAGCATCAGACAAAAACCCAGCGGTAAATACAGCAATACATTGCGGACGCGATCCGCACGACCGGCGCGTGCCCAGCTAAGCTGGGCTAATGCTGCACGCAAGGTCGGGTGGTTGCTATCGAAATTGAAATCAAACGGATACAGAGAACCGTAACCAATCAGCGCAATCACGCCGAGCAATAGCCACAGAATCAAACCCGAAGAATGTTGACGCGCCATTACCTGATCACGTTACCAGGCCAGACGCAAATAATGATCGACCAATAGCGCGGCAAACAACAGTGCCAGATAGGTAAGGGAGAAGCCAAAGGTACGCATGGGTAAGGATTGCGTCGGGCGTAATTTTAGTTTGAGTGCATAGCCAATAAAGATAAGGCCAAGAATCACCGCCGCGACCAGATAAAGCAACCCAGACAATCCGGTTAGGTAGGGCAGCAGTGAAACCAGTAGCAGCAGGATGGTGTACAGCAGGATATGCAGGCTAGTGAACTCCACGCCATAGACCACCGGCAGCATGGGAATACCCACTTTGGCGTAGTCATCGCGGCGCGCAATCGCCAACGCCCAAAAATGCGGTGGCGTCCAGATGAAAACAATCAGGAACAGCAACAGCGCATTGTGATCGACGCTACCGGTCGCAGCAGCCCAGCCCAACACTGGCGGTGCTGCCCCTGCCGCACCACCAATGACAATATTCTGCGGCGTAGCATGTTTCAGCCATACGGTATAAACGATGGCGTAACCGATTAAGGACGCGAAAGTCAGCACTGCGGTCAATACGTTTACCCATAGCACCAGCATCAGCATCGACAATGCTCCTAGCACCACGGCATAGCTGGTTGCTTGAGCTTCGCTGACATGCCCTAGTGGAATGGGCCGACCTTGGGTGCGTTTCATGTGCATATCAAAACGCCTATCCAGTACATGATTGATAGCCGCTGCTGATGAAGCCGCCAGCGCGATACCGAGGGTGCCAAAAATCAATGCATTTAATGGCGGCCAGCCCGGCACCGCCAACAACATGCCGACAAACGCGGTAAACACGATCAACATCACCACCCTCGGCTTGCCGAGTTCGTAGTAATCACGCCAAGTGGCGTTGTTGGTGGCGGCTAGAGTGCTCATCAAAG
Source organism: Steroidobacteraceae bacterium (assembly GCA_050181835.1). Classification (GTDB taxonomy): domain Bacteria; phylum Pseudomonadota; class Gammaproteobacteria; order Steroidobacterales; family Steroidobacteraceae; genus CAILZL01. Next base: position 295,733 of record JBFXCU010000001.1, read on the forward strand.
AAACTTCTTACGGTGCGGGTCGCCATTGTACACATTGCAACCCGCGTTGCGCTCCGCTGCACAACGGTATTGGCAACGCTGGCTTCCACGCCCTGTAACAGCAACCAGTTCATTGCCACCCAACCGCGTCGCAGTGCCGGCGCTGCGAATCGAGTGCTGCACAGGTTGGGCTCCCAGCACTCGGTTTCCTGCCTCATGACCATTCGCGGTGGGAATTTCTGACTGATTATCCAGATCAATCACTGCCAGGCTGTAAGCATGAACGCTTCGCTCGGCTTGTTTGTGGCGGTGCCGCGCTCAACTAATGTCAGTAACACAAAACCACAGCAGCGTTCGGGTCGCGAGTGGAATTTGTGGTGGTAGCACGCTGGCATTCATGTCGTAATGTTTGTGCGCGTAACCGTGCTGTTCAATAGCATCAGGTATACGATGAACAGACCGTAAAAAAGCGAGGTAGCGGGATGAGCGGCCAATCTTTCCTAGATGATGTCAATCGACAGTTCGATTCTGCGGCACGGTTCGTACCCATGCAGGATGGGTTAGCCGAAAAAATCCGCATCTGTAACGCCACCTATGTCACCCGCTTCGGTGTGCGACTACGTGGGCGTATGCAAACCTTCGTCGGCTGGCGCGCCGTGCACAGCACGCATTTTTCTCCGGCGAAAGGCGGTATTCGCTATTCGCTGTTAACTGACCAAGAGGAAGTTGAGGCGCTGGCCGCACTGATGACTTACAAATGCGCCTTGATGGGCTTGCCGTTTGGTGGCTCCAAAGGAGGCCTGCGTATTGATCCCGCTCAATGGCAGCGTGATGAACTAGAGCGCATTACACGCCGCTTCACGCAAGAGCTGGCGCGGCATAACTTCATGGGCCCAAGCCAGAACGTACCGGCACCCGACATGGGCACCAACGAGATGACCATGGTCTGGATGGCCGACGAGTATCGGCGCATGACACCTAATGACATCAATGCACTGGCCTGTGTGACCGGTAAACCGCTAGCAATGGGCGGTATCGAAGGGCGGATCGAAGCAACGGGTCGAGGCGTGCAATACGCACTACGTGAGTTTTTTCGCCACGATGCAGACTTGGCGCGCGCCCAGCTAAGCGGCTCCCTGGAGGGCAAAGCAATCATTGTGCAGGGCTTGGGCAATGTTGGTTATCACGCGGTCAAGTTTTTGAGCGAAGAAGACCATTGCCGAATTGTCGGCGTGATCGAACGGGATGGCGCGCTTTGGAACAATAACGGGTTGGCGATTGAACAACTCAAACAACATGTGCTTGCCACTGGGGGAGTACAAGGTTTTACTGATGCAGAGTTCATTGCAGATGGTGCCTCAGTATTGGAGCGCGACTGCGATGTGCTGATTCCAGCAGCCTTGGAGCGAGTTATTCATGCAGACAATGCGCCGCGCATAAAAGCACGCATGGTCGTCGAGGCGGCGAACGGGCCAACCAGTTTTGAAGCAGATGCCATCTTGCGCGAGCGCGGCATTGTTGTCATGCCAGATCTTTACGTTAACGCCGGTGGGGTAGTCGTCAGCTATTTTGAATGGGTAAAGAATCTGACTCACATTCCATTCGGCTTGATGGAACGCCGACATCATGAGGCTGGTCGACAATTATTAGCGCGCTCGTTAGAAAAAATGACAGGCAACTCCTTTCCTATGGATACCGCTGGCTCATTCCTGCAAGGCGCGAATGAGATTGATCTGGTGCGATCCGGCCTGGACGACATGATGCGCGCTGCCTATGCTCAGATTCGCGCCGCATGGTCTGGCGGTCTACCCGACCTGCGTACTGCTGCTTACTCAATAGCACTCAAGCGCTGCGCAGATGCCTATGGTGCTATTGGTATCTAACATGCCAGATTGGCATAACTTTAGAATCTATAATTAACCAGCCAATTAGGGCGGAATGTTGAAAATAACAGCGGCATATTTCCGTGCATTGTTTTTACTGCTGACAAGCCCGCTTGCTGGTCACACGGCGCTTGCACATCATTCAACACTCAGTGTGTTTGAAAGCGTTAGGGGCTGAACAAGCGCACCTGTGGCAACTCGAATGAGCGCGAGCGGTGGCCTTTCAACTGCGATCAGCTTATTCTTGTCGACAATCATGAAACACACTGAAATATCTAAAAATCAAGCTGCAAATACTGCACTGCTGGCCCGTCGACAGGCGGCTGTACCACGCGGCGTCGGCCAAGCATTTCCCATCTACGCTGCGCGCGCTAAAAACGCAGAACTCTGGGATGCAGATGGAAACAGATACTTGGATTTCGCCGCCGGCATCGCGGTGGTTAATACCGGTCATCAGCATCCAAAGCTTCATGCTGCAGTAGAACAGCAGCTCAAGAAATTCAGCCATGTAGGCTTTCAAGTCATGGCCTACGAGCCTTATATAGAGCTTGCAGAGCGCTTGAATGCACTCGCTCCCGGCGATTCTCCCAAGAAAACCATCCTATTCAGCACGGGTGCCGAAGCGGTGGAAAATGCGGTGAAGATCGCCCGTGGTGCCACAGGTCGCTCTGCCGTTATTGCGTTTACCGGCGCGTTTCACGGACGCACCATGATGGCATTAGCGCTAACCGGCAAAGTCGTACCTTATAAGATAGGTGTTGGCCCACTGCCGGGTGAGGTTTACCACGTACCATTTCCGATTGAGTACCATGGCGTCACTGCTGATGATTCTATGGTAGCGCTGGAATATCTGTTCAAAGGCGATGTCGATCCTGCACGTGTAGCCGCCATCATTATCGAACCAGTGCAGGGAGAAGGCGGCTTTTACATGGCCCCCTTCGATTTTCTACGCCGCCTGCGCGCACTGTGCGATAAGCATGGCATCGTACTGATCGCTGACGAAATCCAGAGTGGCTTCGGGCGTACTGGCAAAATGTTTGGCATTGAGCATTCCGGCGTGGTACCAGATCTAATTACCGTCGCCAAGGCGCTGGCAGGTGGGCTGCCGCTATCGGGCGTGATTGGTAAAGCCGAGATTATGGACGGCCCCGCTCAAGGTGCACTGGGTGGTACCTATGGCGGCAATCCGGTCGCGTGTGCTGCCGCGCTGGCAGTACTAAATGTGATGCAGGAAGAAAATCTTTGCGCTCGCGCCAATCATATTGGCGAAATCATTGATCAGCGTTTTCGCGCGATGGCAGCTCGCCCCGAGCTCGCTTGCATCGGTGATATTCGCGGCTTAGGTGCAATGCGTGCCATCGAATTGGTATCGGATCGTCAGAAGCGCACGCCCGTACCTGAGCTAGCCAAAGCCACCACGGTGCGCGCATTGGCCAACGGTGTGGTTCTGCTCACCTGTGGCTTGTACAGCAACGCGCTGCGCCTACTTACACCATTAACGATTCCCGACGATCAACTGCTTGAAGGGCTTGAACTGATCGAGCGATCATTACTCGAAGCACAGGCACTATAAAATTTCACTTGCCCTAGGGCGGGTCGTCAAATTAGCTCCAATCGATCAGGCCGCAAGCTATCTTGCGGCCAATTTTTTTACGCGCAGCGGCGCTAAGCTGATGCGACACGCAGTGTCTCGGTGTCAATCATCACGCATTCACAGTCACGGGATCAATCAACCCTATCGTGGGGATGAAGTAACCGACCTCGTTCTGCAAACCATACAAGCAGCAGTGCCAGTACGCCACACACCGCCGCGCCGACCGTCAATGGTAGGGTGGTATTATTGAATTGACGACCGATCAATGCGCCCAACAACGCTCCACCGCTGGTGCTGATAAATCCTTGCAAAGAGGCGGCAATACCTGCCACTGCGCCCATAGGTTCCATGGCCATGGTGCCAAAGTTCGCTAACATCAAGCCTATACAGCTCATCGTAGCGGATTGCAGCACAACGAAGGTCAGCAAGGTTTCATACCCTAATACCGTAATCAACGCATGCAGAGCGCTAGTGCCGATGAATAGCAGCAAACCTATCTGGGAAACTTTACGCATGCCATGACGCTCGACAATCTTTGAATTAACAAATGACGCAACGCCCATGGCCGCCGCACACAGCGCAAACATACCCGGCATTAATGTGGGCCGATTGAATACTTCTGAAAAAATCTGTTGCACCATATTGATGTAAGCAAGCAGCGAACCAAATACCACCGTTAATGCCAAGGTATATGACATGGCTGACCGCTCGCCTAATACTTGTTTGGCTGCTTGCGTAATGTGCGACAGGTTGAGACTCAGCCGGAACTCCGGATGCAAGGTTTCTCGCAATCGCAGTAATGCCCATAACCAGACCGCCATGGCAAAGACACCGAACATCACAAACAAATAGCGCCACGGCGCAAACAGCAGAATGAGCTGGCCGATGGTGGGCGCGATGACCGGTATCATAATAAACACGATAAATGTCCATGACATCACCCGCGCCATCTGCCGCCCTTCATAGACGTCCCGGATCACAGATCGGGTAACCACCATGCTGGCAGCGGCCAAGCCATGTACAAACCGCCATGTCAACAATGAGGTGAAGCTATCGGCAAAGCCAGACAACAGCGCAGCGATTGCATACAAAGCCAGACCTGTTAACAACACTACGCGTCGGCCAAAACGATCCGACAGTACACCCCATAATAACTGCCCACAACCCATGCCTGCCACGTAAGCAGTAATGATCCACTGTGCGTTATTTTCGTTGTTGACATCGAGTGCGTGGGCAATGGTAGATAATGCCGGTAGCATCGCGTCGATAGCCAGCGCTTGACACGCCATCATTGCTGCCACCAATGCCACAAACTCTTTGAATCCGATTTGTTGGGCTGTCCCCGTTTTGTCCGTCAGCATTAGTGAATCGCAAGCCTCTTAACGCAATCAATTAGTTCAGTTGTTGGATGCAGATATGGAGGCAGCTACTCAAGCCGTCAACGCGGCATCAGCCTCAACTGTCGATCCCGGACGAATGTCGTTTTTACCGCTGAGCCCAACTCACATAACGCCATATTTATGCTGATGGTATCAGCACTCTGCTCGATATAGTTGACGTTTTCATCCTGGTTACAGCCCTTTACGCTGAGTAGTCTCCACAACAAAGCGCTGTCATCGATCGTGGCATCTGGAACTGGCTTATTCCTTCCTTGCTGTCGATATGTGGTGTTATTGCGCTATGGATTTGTTTTGCCATGAACAACAAATGTCGCGAGTCTGATGGCGTTGCTAATTGACGAAACCAACTCCGCAAAAAATTGCCTTGTTTTACATACGGAAAATTTTCCAGCGCTTTTTGCCAGCACCGACAGGGCGATTACCATTAAGGAACCCCGCGTAGTTGCTCGGTGGCATTGGTCTGTGAAATTAGCGTACTACTAGTAGTAGTAGTAGACAGGAGCCTGTGAGCGATAGCTGGCCTACAAATGCTGACAGTTAGTTAATGGTGATGTCATTTACCAGCTCATAGGTAAATTCTGCTCAACTCGCCGATGATGACTGTATTCCACTTGCGGTAGTTGCATCGAGTTGGCTACGCGCTTGACGACGACATAGTAAACAGAGGTTGGCAACCTTTATTTGCAATTCATGACGGTGCTGATTACCAAGTGCCTTATTCGCGTTATACATCATCCATATCAAGTTCTTTCAGCTTGCGTGTCAATGTGTTGCGACCCCAGCCCAGCAGTTTAGCGGCTTCCTGACGTCCGCCTTCGGTTTTGCGTAGCGCGCAACGAATGAGAGTGCGTTCAAACTCAGGCATTGCGTCGTCGAGTAACGGTGCGCCTCCGTCAGCCAGTCGCTTATCCGCCCATGCGGTGAGTTGTCGTGACCATTCTTCCTGCAAGCTGGTGGAGCTGGATGCGCCACCCAGATCGGCCGGAATGTCAGCGACTTTGATTTCTCTACCGGGTGCTGTCACCGTCAGTCGGCGGCAAGTGTTGACTAATTGCCGCACATTGCCAGGCCAATCATAAGCGATCAGAGCTAGTTCAGCTTCCTTGGTTAGTAGCTTGGCATCCACGCCTAGTTCAGTACCAGCCGAACTCATGTAGAAATGCAGTAGCTCGGGAATATCATCACGCCGCGCACGCAATGGTGGCACCTCAATGCGAATGACATTCAGGCGATGCAGCAAGTCTTCACGGAATAAACCTTGTTTAACGCGTTCGGACAGATCTTGGTGAGTCGCAGCAATTACCCGCACGTCTACCCGCACCGGGATTTGTCCACCGACTCGATAAAACTCACCTTCAGCCAACACGCGCAGTAAACGCGTTTGTAATTGTGGTGACATATCACCGATTTCATCCAGAAATAATGTGCCGCCATCGGCTTGTTCAAAGCGACCACGACGCTGTGCATCCGCCCCGGTGAAAGAGCCTTTTTCGTGACCGAACAATTCAGACTCAAGCAAATCAGCCGTGAATGCCGAGGTATTCAAAGCGATGAATGCCTTGGTGGCACGCGGGCTATGTCGGTGCAAGGCCCGTGCTACCAACTCTTTACCTGTACCGGACTCGCCGTTAATTAGCACTGTCATGCTGGATCGTGACAAGCGGCCAATGGCACGAAATACTTCCTGCATGGCGGGTGCCTGACCCAGCATTTCCGGAATGGTCTTCGGTTCAGTAGTGATTTCTTCGTTAATCTGTTTGGTCTGGTTAGCGGCACGTCGTACCAGATCCACTGCTTGATCTATATCGAAAGGCTTGGGTAGATATTCAAATGCGCCACCTTGATAGGCCGCGACAGCACTATCCAAATCGGAGTGAGCGGTCATGACGATGACAGGCAAATCCGGATGTGCAGTGCGAATCTCTGACAACAACTCAAGACCACTACGACCGGGCATGCGAATGTCGGTCATCAGTACATCTGGTCGTGAACGGCGCAGCGCCGACAACGCCGTGTCAGCTTGTTCAAATACAGTGGGCACCATGCCCCCTTGCTTGAGTGCACGCTCCAGTACCCAGCGTATGGACGAATCATCATCGACCAACCAAACATTAAGTGGCTTTGTGGACATCGGCTGCATCATTGGAAATAAAGGGAAGTAATAAAGTGAAGATAGTGCGTCCGGGACGACTTTCAAATTCAATCAGGCCGCCATGGCGACTAACCAGATCCTGCGCAATGCCAAGACCTAGCCCCGTGCCTTCGGAGCGTCCGGTGACGAAGGGATAAAACAACGTGTCGTGCAACTGCTCGGGTACACCGGGGCCGTTATCTTCAAATTGCAGAGAGGCCACCAAGCGATGCCGCCGCGTACCAATACTGACGTTAGTTAATACGCGGGTACGCAGAATTAGACGTGCAGTATTTGGCATTCCCTGCATGGCTTGCACTGCGTTACGGCCCAGATTAAGTATGGCTTGAATCAGCTGATTACGATCCAGTTCCAGTAGTGGCAAACTGGGGTCGTAATCGCGATCAATGATGACGTCGGGCGCATCAGCCATCAGAAGCTGCCGTACATGCTGTAGCAACTCATGCACATTAATGAGTTCTTTATGCGGTGTGTGCCCCGGGCCCAGCAGTGAATCAACCAGTGTTTTGAGACGATCGGCCTCACTGATAATGATCGAGGTGTATTCACGCATTGATGCATCGCTGAGTTGACGCTCCAGCAATTGCGCCGCACCGCGTAATCCACCAAGTGGATTTTTTATCTCATGCGCTAACTGGCGCACCATTAAGCGGCTACCGCCAACTTGATTGATCAAGGCAGTTTCGCGTGAGATACGTTGATGTTGTGTGGCATCACTGATCTCCAGTAACACCGTCGCGTGATCGCCACGATCCTCAAACGGCGACACGGCACAATTTACGATCAATTCTTCGGGAGTGCCGCTGCTATGTAATTCCAGTTCACGACGCGCATAAGGCTGCCAAGAAGCGAAAGCACGATCAATAATTGCAGTTAATTCACCCGCCTCGCGTAGCAGCTCAGAAACAGTGCGACCCAGCATCTGATTACGACTGACGCCTAACAGGGTTTCTGCTGCGGCATTGATATAGTGCACAACTTGACGTCGATCAACCAGCAGGACACTGGTATTGAGGTGATCGAGAATACTGTCTAAATCACTCATGGTTTGCTCCATGGGGATTCGCGGTGACGCTACCATAGACCAACCTTGGCATGTCGATTCGACATGCCAACTAGATCAAATAAGCAGGAAGCGTGAGAGAAAAAGTGGCGCGTTACAACTAGCGCAACACGGTTGGGCGCTGCACGTAGAACTTGACTGGCGCGCTGGCGGTAACTTGTGTGCCTTTCATATCTATCACTACCACATCTAATGTGTGTGCACCGCGTGACACATCGTTGAGTTCGTACTCCGCACCGCGTTCGGGAAATCCAGACACCAACCGACCATCGAGATACAGTGCGAGACGATGTTCCGTAGCCAGTGCGGGCTCCACTCTCACTCCCACACTGACCGAACCTGATTGGTTGGGAATGGTGGACTCGGTACTGGGTTTCCAGATTTCGACGTTCTTGTAGCTGACCGTCACTGCACTTGAACTGGAACTGGCCGCTCTCTCGGTACTGACGGCTGGTGCAATGAAGGTGCTGGAACTCTGAATACTGACTTGCTCGGCGCCGGCGACTGGCTGATCGGAAAAATGTACCACACCGTTCGCGTCGCGCCACTTCCATACATTTGTAGCCATCAGGGGCGTGGCTATTAGCAACACAAGGTAGGGCAGGTAACGCATGGTGGGGAAGCATACCCGCAAGATCTCCTGGGGACAAAGCCGGTTAAGGTAATTGCGCCAAATTCGCGACAACCATCACTTGGCCGTTCAAATATCAATCGGGTTGCGGGGACTGAGCTACGCCGCGAGGCCCAGCTCAGTCCCTCCAGCAAAATTAGCAGCTGTAGTACATCTCCATTTCCGCAGGATGGGTGGACATACGTAGACGGGTGACATCCTGCATCTTCAGGTTGATGTAAGCATCAATCACATCGTCGGTGAACACGCCGCCCTTCTTGAGGAACTCGCGATCCTTGTCCAAGCTTTCCAGCGCCATATCCAGCGAATGGCAAACCTGTGGGATTTGTGCGGCTTCTTCAGGCTCCAGATCGTAAAGATCTTTATCGGCGGCATCGCCAGGATGAATCTTGTTCAGGATACCGTCCAAGCCGGCCATCATCATGGCAGCGAAGGCAAAGTAGGGGTTCGCCGTCGAGTCGGGGAAGCGCACTTCGATACGGCGTGCCTTGGGATTAGCTACCCATGGAATACGAATCGAGGCGGATCGATTACGGGCTGAATAGGCCAACATGACCGGCGCCTCAAAACCTGGTACCAAGCGCTTATAGCTGTTAGTGCTGGCATTGGTGAAGGCATTGATAGCTTTGGCATGCTTGATAATGCCACCAATGTAGTACAGCGCTGTCTCTGACAGGCCGCCATATTTGTCACCCGCGAACAGCGCGACACCTGCCTTTTGAATGGACTGATGTACGTGCATACCGGAACCGTTATCACCTACCAATGGCTTGGGCATGAACGTCGCGGTCTTGCCATGCATGTGAGCAACGTTGAGTACCACATACTTCAGCATTTGCACTTCGTCAGCCTTGCGAACCAAGCCGCCAGCACCGACACCGATTTCGTGTTGGCTACCTGTGGCCACCTCGTGGTGATGCACTTCCACCACCATGCCCATTTCTTCAAGGACATTACACATGGTGCTGCGGATATTCTGGGAAGCATCCACGGGCGGCACGGGGAAGTAACCGCCCTTGACGCCGGGGCGATGGCCGGTGTTGCCATCTGGATAAACCGTGTTGGAGTTCCACGCGCCCTGTTCGGAATCAACCGAATAACCGCAGCCATGCATGTCGTTGTTGTAGCGAATGCTGTCGAAAATGAAGAATTCATTTTCAGGTCCGAACAGACAGCCATCACCAATGCCGGTAGACTTCAAGTAGGCCTCAGCACGCTTGGCTACCGAACGCGGGTCGCGGTCATAGCCCTGCATGGTGGTGGGTTCAAGCACGTCGCAGCGAATGATCAGTGTAGGATCTTCAAAGAATGGATCAACTACTGCAGTGGTCGGATCTGGCATCAGAATCATGTCGGATTCATTAATGCCCTTCCAGCCAGCGATCGACGAACCGTCGAACATCTTGCCTTCAACGAACCACTTGGCGTCCACTTGGGAAGCCGGAATGGTCACATGCTGTTCCTTGCCGCGTGTGTCCGTGAAACGAAGATCCACATAGCGGATTTCCTTTTCTTTTATCAAGCTGAGAACGTCAGCACCGGTTGTCATGAGTACTCCTCCGGAAAACAATTAATACTTTAATTAGGGAATGAACCACCCAGCTGCTGGTTGCGCCAGCCATGGTGTATTGCTCTGTCTCACGGAAGTGCAGGAAGCATGCCATCGCACTGCCTTAGCGCAACCTAGTGCCAGTGCTGGGTTCTTCTTTATCAACTTCAATGCAACAGCACGATATTAGCACTGGTATGGTGCGGTCATAACAAGATTACGCACCATCAATGCGCGCCCAGCCAACCTGCGAGGCAGTGGTCCGCTCGGCTATACTCGCGCCCTTTTCCGTTAACACTCACCCAAATGGTAGCCAAGCGTTACCCAGTGGATACCTTTATGTCCAGCCCAACCAGTCATACACCGCAAACCTTCCAGGATCTGATTTTGGCTCTGCAGCGCTACTGGGCGGATCAGGGCTGCGCCATCCTGCAACCCTACGACATGGAAGTGGGCGCTGGTACCAGTCATACCGCCACCTTTTTGCGCGCGCTCGGGCCAGAACCATGGAAGGCGGGGTACGTGCAGCCTAGTCGCCGCCCCAAAGATGGTCGCTATGGAAACAACCCGAATCGCTTACAGCATTACTACCAGTTTCAAGTGGTGCTCAAACCCGCCCCAGCCGACATTCTTGAGTTGTACTTGGGTTCACTGGAAGCCGTGGGTTTTGACCTGAAATCTAATGACATCCGCTTTGTGGAAGATGACTGGGAAAATCCCACCCTAGGTGCCTGGGGTCTGGGTTGGGAGGTGTGGCTTAACGGCATGGAAGTCACCCAGTTCACGTATTTCCAGCAAGTAGGCGGCATCGACTGCAAACCGATTACCGGCGAAATTACTTATGGTTTAGAACGCTTGGCGATGTATTTACAAAACGTCGATAACGTATTCGACTTGGTCTATGCCCCCGGTATCACCTATCGCGATGTGTTCCATCAAAATGAAGTGGAACAAAGCACCTATAACTTCCAGCACAGCGACGTGGATTTTTTGTTTAGCGCATTTAGCAGCCACGAACAACAAGCGAAGCACTTGATGGAACAGCACTTGGCGCTGCCCGCTTATGAACAGATATTGAAAGCTGCACATACCTTTAATTTGTTGGATGCACGCGGTGCCATCAGTGTCACCGAACGCGCCGCCTATATTGGCCGCATTCGCAACCTCGCCCGCGCCGTCGCGCAAAGTTATCTCGACAGTCGGGCGCGGTTGGGCTTCCCGATGGCAGACAAAGCGCATGCTGCCGAAGTGCTGGCTCAATTAGAAAAGAACAAGAAGGTTGCCTGAGTCATGACCAAGAATCTACTAGTTGAATTGTTTGTTGAAGAGCTGCCACCTAAGGCGCTGGCAATGCTCGGGCGTGCCTTTGCGGATTCAATCGGCCTGCATCTGATTCGACGTCGACTACTGCCATCTGGGGAAGAACTCACCATGACCGTCTTTTCTTCCCCACGACGGTTAAGTGTACTCATCCAGAATGTCTCTGAGAAGGGTCGCGACAACCCTGAACTGATCAAGCTTATGCCTGTAGCGGTTGGTCTATCGGCAGAGGAAAAAGCTACTCCTGCTCTACTCAAAAAACTTCAAACATTAAATCTTGATGAGTCAGTCGTACCACAGCTCCGAAAAACTGTTGATGGAAAAACTGAAACATTGTTTCTGGAACGCTTGGTATCAGGAATGACTCTAGCGGAAGGGCTGCAAGAAGCCCTCGATGAAGCAATTCGCTCCTTACCCATTCCCAAGGCCATGAGTTACCAGCTGGCCGATGGCTGGAGCACCGTCAAATTTGTGCGGCCCGCTCATGGATTGGTCGCCTTGCATGGTACCGAGATCGTACCGGTATCGGCGCTCGGCCTTGATGCTGGCCGTACCACTCATGGCCATCGCTTTGAAGCCAGCAAGTCTGTCATTGAATTAAAAGATGCGGATAGCTATGCGACTCAGTTGGAAAATGAAGGCGCAGTCATCGCCGACTTTGCCGCACGTCGCGCCGAAATCGTTAACCAACTGCAAGCTGCAGCGAACAAAGAAAATTTGCAGCCCATCACCGATGAAGCCTTGCTGGATGAAGTCACGGCCTTGGTGGAACGCCCCAATGTACTCACCTGCCAGTTTGAAAAAGCGTTTCTCGACGTGCCTGCCGAATGTCTGATCCTGACCATGAAGGCCAATCAGAAATATTTTCCCTTACTGGATGCAGCCGGCAAGCTGACCAACAAGTTCTTGGTGATCAGCAATATTCGTCCCGCTGATCCGAGCAAAGTTATTCAAGGTAATGAGCGGGTTATCCGGCCACGCCTAGCTGATGCAAAATTCTTTTTTGATGAGGATCGCAAGCGGAGCTTGGAATCACGCCTACCTAAATTAGATAAGATTGTTTACCACAACAAACTAGGCACTCTAGGGGATCGGCTTGAGCGTCTTGCCAAGTTGGCCCGACGCGAACTAGCCACGGTGATCAGCACTACTTTGGGCATCGATACAGATACGCTGTCACGCAATGCCAATCTTGCTGCGAAACTTGCCAAGGCTGATCTAGTTTCCGATATGGTCGGCGAGTTCCCTGAATTGCAGGGCATCATGGGACGTTACTACGCATTGGCGGATGGGTTATCTGCTGAGATCGCGGAAGCGATACGCGAACACTATCTGCCACGTGGCGCGGGAGATGAGTTGCCGTTAACGCCGACTGGCATGGCAGTGGCATTAGCCGACAAACTCGATACCATCACAGGTGTTTTTGCAATCGATCAAAAACCCACTGGCACACGCGACCCTTTTGGTGTGCGGCGTGCCGCCATTGGCTTATTGCGCATTATGATTGAGCGCCAGTTGCCATTGGATTTAATGGGGCTGATAGAACAAACGGTGCAGTTACAGCCCGTTATTGCCAAGTCCGGAACGTCGGCAGAAATATACGACTACATCATGGAACGCCTGCGTGGTTACTACCTTGAAGGCGAAACGAAACTTAACGTCACAACTGAAATGTTCGATGCAGTACTGGCCAATCGTCCAGCCTCACCACTGGATTTCGACCATCGTCTGCGCGCCTTGGAAAGTTTCTTGAAACTAAGTGATGCACAAGTGCTGGCTGCAGCCAACAAGCGCATTAATAACATTTTGAAGAAAGCTGAAAGCGACTTCGGCGACGAAGTCGATACAGAACTATTTGCTGAAGACGCCGAACGTAACTTGTATAAGCAGCTGCAACTCGCCGAGCAAGACACGGCACCCTTGTTTGCGGCCAGTAACTATCAAGATGCACTAACTCGACTTGCAACACTGCGTCCGGCGGTAAATCATTTTTTCGAGTCAGTCATGGTGATGGCGGATGATTTAGCCGTGCGTAATAATCGTCTGGCGCTGCTGTTACGCTTACGTAATGTGTTCCTACATGTGGCTGACTTGTCGCGACTGCCAGGTTAGTTCTCATGCGTTTGTTACAACTAATGCGCTCGATACTATTCACCAGCGGATTTTTTATCAGCACCACACTGTATGCCGTGGTGATGTTGGCAGTAGGTTGGGCCTTGCCATTTTCCGCACGGTGGGCCATCGCACGTAATTGGGCTGGACTCAATTTATGGATGCTTAAAGTGCTATGTAACTTAGACTACGAAGTTGAAGGCCGCGACACCATGCCACAAGGTAGCCACGTTGCAATGGTGAAACACGCTTCCACTTGGGAAACTATTGCTCAAGCATTGCTGTTTCCCGAACAGGCTTGGGTGATGAAGCGAGAGCTGTTGAGGATTCCGGTTGTTGGCTGGGCATTACACCTAATGCAGCCGATTGCCATTGATCGTTCGGCAGGCAGCTCAGCCGTAAAACAAGTTATCGCGCAGGGTAAAGCCTTTTTGCAAAAGGGTCGCTGGGTGGTGATCTTTCCGGAGGGCACTCGCACTGGCGTTGGTGAACAGCGCAAGTACGGCATCAGTGGCACACTGTTAGCCATCGAGGCCGGTGTCAGCATCGTCCCCGTGGCGCACACTGCAGGGTATTTCTGGCCACGCCGCGGCTGGCTGAAACGGCCCGGCACCATTCGCGTCATTATCGGTAAACCTATTGCCACCACAGGCCGCGATGCGCGTGCGGTCAATGCCGAACTACAAACATGGATCGAACAAACTATTGCCAACAACGTGCCGTGATAGGCAACCCTCGCTCGGCTGCCAAGAAGCAGGACAATCCTTAGCTTTTGTTGTTCGAGCGAACCGACAGGTCAATATCAACCGCCTGCATATAGGTACCATTGCAGAACAACAGGGTGTTGGTCTCGTCATGAGCGTAACGCTCAACCTTGCCAAGAAACAGCACGTGATCACCAACTACGTGTTCGCCAAACACAGTGCACTCAAGCGTCGCTGCGCAGCCGCTAAGTACGGGCATACCCGCCAATCCTGCAGAATATTCAACGCTGTCAAACTTATCTTCGATGGGGCTGGAAAATCGCCTAGATAAGTTAATCTGCCTTAGAGACAGCACATTAACCACGAAGCCACCTGCATCGCGGAAACCTTGCAAGCTGGCTGAGTTAGCTGAGAGGCTCCACAACACAATCGGTGGTTCGAGCGAGACGGTGTTAAATGAACTGGCAGTTACACCGAGCCGTTGGCCATTTGGTGCTAGCGCAGTAATCACAGTAACGCCCGTACCGAATCGCCCGAAAGCTCGACGCAGGTCACGAGTATCAATTTGGCCCCTGCCTTCATCTGGAGTCATCCGCGCTCCCTTAGAGTCGTCAATAATGGCAGTCGGCGACTGCTTGAGTTATGTCTTAATTGTACTGACTGATTAAACCAAAAAGGGGGCTCTAACTTATACTGTCGATTGCCTTTTTCCATACAGGTTTATTAGATGAGCATGTTGCCTCCTTGCCCGAAATGTAAATCAGCCTTTGCCTATGAAGATGGCCAGCAATATATCTGTCCTGAATGTGCGCATGAATGGTCAACCACTACGGTAGCAGATGCACTAGAACAAAGCGTGGAAGTGCACGATGCGCATGGCAACTTGTTGAGCGATGGTGATGCAATTACCGTCATCAAGGATCTGAAAGTCAAAGGCACCTCACTAGTGGTTAAAGTAGGAACCAAAGTCAAAAATATCAAATTGGTGGAAGGCGACCACGATATCGATTGCAAGATCGACGGTATTGGCGCGATGCAATTGAAATCCGCGTTCGTGAAAAAAGCGTAGCCACGGTCATTTTCTGGAACTATCCGTAACTGAAAACCATCCTTAATTGTTAAGGGTGGTTTATTTCTGGGCGATAGAAGCAACGAAACCAAAGCTGCATAACTTATTGGAGCCCACTATATCTCGTCAAAGATGATGGCGTTCACAAACATCAAATATCCAGGTTAGTAACCGACAGAGCGTTACGTTCGATAAATTCGCGGCGCGGCTCCACTTGATCACCCATAAGTGTGGAAAAGATATCATTGGCACCTTGAGCATCTTCAATACGCACTTGAATCAAACGCCGTGTGGCGGGATTAATGGTAGTGTCCCATAACTGTGCGGGGTTCATTTCACCCAAGCCCTTATAGCGTTGGATGCTTTGCCCACGGCGTGCTTGATCCAGTAGCCAGATCATCGCTTGTTTGAATGAACTGATTTCCTGTTTGGCCTCTCCTCTGCTGACCACTGCACCTTCACCAATAAGCCCCATCAAAATCTTGCCGAGTGCGGCAATGTGCCTATATTCCGAGGAAGCGAAAAACTCGCGATGAATGTGTTTATCATTGTTGACGCCATGTTCAGTGCGAGTTACACGCAACCCTGCATGCAATTCCGTCAGTTCGGCGCGTACTTTGTATCGACGCACTGCTGAATCAGCCGCACTCAATTCATGTTCCAGCCGCGCTGCCCAATTACTCAGCCACGTTGGATCATCATGTAATGCCAGAGTGACCTCCGGTAGGTATAACAATTGTTCCAACACCCGCTGATCGTAGCGACGTGAAGAACGACGAATGATTCCCTGCACTTCCGTCCACTGCCGCATCAATGCATCCAGTGCGTTACCTGTAAGTGGCATGGCATCGCTATTAGGCAATAACGTGGCGTTTTCAGTGGCTGACTTAAGCAGTAACTCATTGAGTTCGTCGTCGTCTTTCACATAGGTTTCCGACTTGCCTTTTTTAATCTTGTACAACGGTGGTTGTGCAATATAGATGTGGCCACGTTCCACTAGCTGCGGCATCTGCCGATAAAAGAAGGTTAGCAATAGGGTGCGGATGTGCGAACCGTCCACATCGGCGTCGGTCATGATGATGATGCGGTGGTAGCGCAGCTTGGCGACATCGAAATCGTCGGCACCTATACCGCAACCCAGCGCGGTGATTAGTGTGCCAACTTCAGCAGATGACAGCATCTTGTCAAAGCGTGCTTTTTCCACGTTCAAAATTTTGCCTTTTAGCGGCAGGATGGCCTGAGTACGGCGATCACGACCCTGTTTGGCCGAGCCGCCTGCGGAATCACCCTCAACCAAGAACATCTCGGACAGTGCAGGATCTTTTTCCTGACAGTCAGCCAACTTACCGGGCAGTCCTGCAATATCCAGCGCGCCCTTACGTCGGGTCATTTCACGGGCTTTGCGCGCGGCTTCACGGGCCCGAGCAGCATCGACGATTTTCGCAGCAATTACCTTCGCGTTCGCTGGATTTTCGAGCAAGAACTCATCAAGTTTTTCACTGACAGACTGTTCGACAATTACTTTGATCTCCGAAGAAACCAGTTTGTCCTTAGTTTGGGAGGAGAATTTGGGATCCGGCATTTTGACGGACAAAATTGCAGTCAAGCCTTCGCGAGCGTCATCGCCGGAGGTTGACAACTTATCCTTGGAGGAAAATTCACGCTCAATATAGCTATTGACGGTACGCGTCAGCGCGGCACGAAACCCGGCCAAGTGAGCACCACCATCTCGCTGCGGAATATTGTTGGTATAGCAGTACATGTTCTCTTGATAGGAGTCATTCCACTGCATGGCCAACTCAACACTAATCGGCCCCTGTTCGGTACGAAAGTAGATCGGTACAGGATGTACCGCAGTTTTGGTGCGGTTAAGGTGACGCACGAATTCACGCAGGCCACCCTCGGCCATGTATTCCTCACTCTTATCGTCGCGCTCATCAACCAAAGCAATCTTTACGCCGGAATTCAGGAATGAAAGTTCGCGCAAGCGCTTGGCAAGAATGTCGTAAACAAACTCAATGTGCGTAAAGATTTCAGCACTCGGTTTGAAGCGAACGGTAGTACCCCGTTTGTCTGAAGCACCCACCACCGCCAACGGTGCCTGTGGATGACCCAACCGATATTCTTGCTGGTAGGTTTTTTGATCGCGATGAACGGTTAGTAGCAAATACTCAGAAAGTGCGTTTACCACCGATACGCCTACGCCATGCAAGCCACCCGATACTTTGTAGGAGGAGTCGTCAAACTTACCACCTGCATGCAGCACAGTCATAATCACTTCGGCGGCAGAAACGCCCTCTTCGGGATGGATATCCACGGGAATTCCACGGCCATTGTCAGTCACCGTAACGGACTGGTCAGCGTGAATGATTACTGTGACTAGGGTGCAGTGACCAGCCAACGCTTCATCAATAGCGTTATCCACCACTTCGAACACCATATGGTGCAGACCGGTGCCGTCATCGGTATCACCAATATACATACCGGGGCGCTTTCGAACCGCATCTAGGCCTTTCAAAACCTTTATTTTGCTCGAATCGTATACGCTATCGTTCGGAGGAGTGTCGCTCATGCAGGTATCCCAGTTTGTCGAGGTGGCATTATGCCACTGCTTGCACCGCGCCGTGTTCCACGTGAAACAAACGGGCACGCGGAAAGAATTCTAGTACGTCCTTGGTCAGGGAAGTAACAACCAGTTGGGTAGGAATAGCCGCCACTGCTGCCAATAACTTCCCTAAGTTATCTACATCCAACTCAGCCGCCGGATCATCCACTAATAAACACGCAGGCTTGGTGCCAATGGCCGCCCGCTGTGCCTGCTGAGCTAAAATCAAAGCGCAGGCCAGCATTTTTTGCTGGCCACGCGAAATTCTATCTTTCGCCGTCACATGGCCTACCTTCAAGATCAAATCCGCACGATGCGGCCCGACGCTGGTCGCACCCCGCAGTTGGTCTCGACTCAGATTATCCACCAATGCCGCCTCAAGGCTGCTTTGCCTTTTCCAGCCTCTCTGATGTTCTAAATCAATATCCAGATTCAATAACTGTCGGCCCAAGTGGACCGCAAAGGGACGCAAATCCGATAAATACTGATCTCGGTATCCAGCCACTAGCTCACCTTGTTCAATAATTTCTTGATCCCAGATCCGCAGCGCATTCAGTACCTGCTTAGCTTTTAAGGCCGCATTGCGCTGGCGAAGCGCACGCTGGTAGCGTCGCCATGCTTCGTGAAACCGATGTTCCACGTGAAACACGCCCCAATCTAAAAAGCGGCGGCGGCGAATAGGGCCGTCTTCCAGTAGACGATGAACTTCTGGATCAATAACCTGTACCGGTAGTCGTCGTGCCAACTCCGCTAGGCTCCGCGCTGTTTCGCCATTGACTCTTGCTTCCTTGTTATCGCCAGTGCCGCGAATGCCGATCACTTCTGTCCCTTGCTTACCCAGAACTCGGCCTACGGTTGTAAAGCTGGTTTGGCCGTGCTGGATTAACAGATCCGTTTGATGGGTACGAAAAGAATGCCCTGTACCCATTAAAAATATAGCCTCAAGCACACTGGTCTTGCCGGAGGCGTTGCTACCAAAAATCAGATTGGCATCCGGTGCCAATACCAAGCGAGCCTGCTCAATACACCGGAAATGCTCAATATCAAGCTGCAATAAGCCCATTAAACAAGCACAATCACGGCTCAGAGCCGCATTGGCATGACGACGTAGCGCGACGCAACGACTCCAGGCGATTTAATCAAACAACTACTATTGCCATCCGTAAACCCTAGTTCTACCTGCTCTCCATCAACCGCAGTGAGCGCTTCCATCAGATAATTAACGTTAAATCCAATTTCCATCGTTTCACCCGTATGGGTGACTTCCAGTTCTTCCTCCGCTTCTTCCTGTTCCGGATTGTGCGCCTGCATCACCAAAACACCTGGTTTGAGGGTCAAGCGAATGCCACGGTACTTTTCATTGGAAAGAATCGCGGCACGTTGCAGCGCCGTACGTAATGCCACTCGATCGGCACCAACAATTCGATTTGGATCCTGTGGAATTACGCGGCTGTAATCAGGGAATCGACCATCAATTAATTTGGACGTAAAGCGTACCCCTTCAACACTGATGCGCATATGGTTGGTACTGATACTGATTTCTACATCACCTTGACTACCTAGTACTCGCTGCAATTCCAGCACACCTTTCCGGGGCAGAATAACTTGTAGTGACGCCGAAACTGGTTCGGATAATTTTGCTTCTGCCAAAGCGAGTCGGTGTCCATCGGTTGCTACCAAGCGCAACTGTTGTTCGCTAAGTTCAAACAGCAAACCGTTGAGGTAGTAGCGCACATCTTGCTGCGCCATTGAGAAATGGGTTTTGTCTAGCAGCGTTTTCATGTCTGCTTGCGCTAGACTGATTTTCTGTTTGAAATCGATATTTTCGATAATTGGAAAATCACTGGCAGACAACGTGGCCAAGACAAACCGGCTTTTACCTGAGCGGATAATGGCGCGCTCCCCCTCGATGGTCAGAGTCACCGTAGCTTTGTCAGGCAGCGCCTTGATGATGTCCAACAGCTTACGGCCAGGAAGTGTTATTTCACCTGGTTCCTGCACCTGAGCATTCGCATTCGCACTGAGTTCAACTTCCAAATCAGTGGCTGTCAGGGTAAGGCCACCTGGTTTTGCCACTACCAGCACATTGGCCAGTATGGGCATGGTTTGGCGACGCTCAACTACCCCAATCACGGACTGTAGGGGCGAAAGTATTACTTCGCGTTCTGCGCTGAACTTCATAGTCGGTACCATCGTTTAATCAGTACTATTAAATATATATAAATCTTAAATCTTATTACTGTTATTATTAAGCACGCTCACTTCTGTGGGTAACTAAAATAATATCAATAAAATCAATGTTTTAAACAAATTAAAAACCATAGTACAAACTCGTTATAAGTCATCTGGCAACCTGTTTACTAATTGTGGATAAAAAGTGAATTAACTTTTTCTACATCTTATCCACAGGCTAAACAGTATTAACTTGTCAGTGTCCTCAACAAATTTGAGTAATCCTCGCGGCTTCGAGTATCTGTATCTCGCAGCCCTTTCATAACCCGGCAGGCATGTAGCACCGTTGTGTGGTCACGACCACCAAACGCATCGCCGATTTCTGGCAGGCTATGAGTGGTTAACTCTTTAGCCATTGCCATCGCCATCTGTCTTGGTCGAGCTATGGAGCGGCTACGCCTTTTGGATAACAAATCTGCAACCCGTAGTTTGTAGTACTCAGCCACCGTTTTCTGAATGTTGTCTATGGTAACTAAGCGATCCTGCAAGGCTAACAGGTCACGCAATGCTTCCTTGGTAAAATCCAGAGTGATTGACCGACCGGTAAATTGCGCATTTGCCACCACTCGGCGCAGCGCTCCTTCGAGTTCGCGCACATTGGATCGAATGCGTTTGGCGATAAAAAAAGCGACTTCTTCCGGCAGCCTCACGTTACTCAAGGCCGCTTTGCTCATCAGGATAGCTACACTGGTTTCTAGTTCCGGCGGTTCGACTGATACCGTCAGACCCCAGCCAAAGCGGGATTTCAGCCGGTCTTCAAGACCATCAACCTCTTTGGGGTAGCGATCACAGGTGAGGATGATTTGTTGTTGTGCTTCAAACAGGGCGTTAAACGTATGAAAAAATTCTTCCTGCGAACGGTCTTTACCAGCGAAAAACTGAATGTCATCGATTAATAGCGCATCCAGCGACCGATATGCGGTTTTGAATTCATTGATGGTGTTGTGTTGCAATGCTTTTACCATGTCGCCGACAAATCGTTCGGAATGCACATAGGCAATACGCGCGTCGGGCCGATTACTGCGAATGGTATTGCCTACCGCATGCATTAGGTGGGTTTTACCCAAACCCACGCCGCCATAAATAAATAGCGGGTTGTAGGCTCTACCGGGATTTTCCGCTACTTGTTGCGCCGCCGCCCGCGCCAGTTGATTGCTTTTACCTTCAACAAAATTGGTGAAAGTGAAATCAGGGTTCAAGCGGCCACCCAGCATGCTGAAGGCAGATTTCGCTGGAGTTTGTACTGGTGCGAATGTACGTGTTTGCGTCACTTCCCGATCCGGCTCACTAGGTCGTGAGCCCACTTCCAAACTGATCGACGGGATCCGTTCACCGCCCGCGCTGTCAACCAGGCGCGCACATAGTTCAGTAATGCGAGGCAGCACGTTTTGTTGCACCCACTCAGCGACAAACCGGTTTGGAGCGAACAGGCGTAGTCCTGAGTCATCCAGCACCACTTGCAGCGGTCTGACCCACGTGTTGAATTGTTGCTCGAGCATCTCGGCTTCAAGCTGGTGAAAACAACGATTCCACAACGACCCAGACACGGTTCGTGATCTCTGTAATTTTTTAGTGAGTGAGGGGAGGTAAAGAATCGAAGAGTATACCCAGACCAGAGAACTTATCCACAGAGTTAAGCTGGTAATGAGGGTGCAGTCAGACAGAATAAGCGATCAACCGATTGAACTGTCTTGACACCATGTCACCCCGCCCGTAACCTTGCCGCCCCGTTAGATATGGGCTCGACGAGATCGGGTACCAGAGTTTAGGAATGTTCCCATGAAGCGCACTTACCAACCCAGCAATCTGCATCGCAACCGTGTTCACGGGTTTCGTGCGCGCATGGCTACCAAGGGCGGTCGTCTGGTATTGGCCCGCCGTCGTGCCAAGGGCCGCAAGCGGCTTTGCGTGTAATAAGCACGACGCTGGTTCCACGTTCGTCGTTTAGTATTTGCCAGAGCCGGGCGTCACACTTTACCCCGGCGCAGCGTCTGGTACACAAAGTCCAGTTTGACGCTGTTTACCAGCGGGGCAGTAACAAATTCGGAGACTCCTGTTTCCTGATTTTGATCAGGCCTAACGGCCTGAACATGGCCCGGTTGGGACTGTCAGTATCGGCACGCACGGTGGGCAACGCAGTGAATCGCAATCGCATCAAGCGCGTTATACGTGAATCCTTTCGTTGCAATGCAAGCGGCCTACCGGCGGTAGATATTGTAGTCAACACTCGATCTGGGGCCCGTGAAACTCCCAATGCCCAACTTGCTGAGCGCCTAGCGCAACATTGGCAGAACTTGGTGAAGCGATGCGCTACTTCCTAAGCAACCTAATCACCGCCTATCGCTACTTAATCAGCCCTTGGTTGGGATCAAACTGTCGTTTCTATCCCAGCTGTTCTTGCTATGCACATCAAGCATTGCTCGAACATGGCAGCATGAAAGGCCTGTGGCTAGGCGTGCGTCGTGTATTGCGTTGTCATCCGTGGCACGCGGGCGGCTACGATCCCGTGCCACCTAACAAATCAAATAAGCCCATTGCGCAGGGCGCTCATTCAACTCAATCCGGCAATTGTTCCCATGGATAAGAAACGCATATTTTTGTGGGGCGCTGCAGGCGTACTACTCTGGCTTAATTTTGTAACTTGGCAGCGCGATTATCCGCAGGTCAGTGCGGTTGTGGAGGCCAGCTCCAGCAATATCAGTGCGCAAACTAGTTTGCCAAGCCTGCCTGCAGCCACAGCTAGCAGTTCAACCGCTGCCGTGACCTCGCCAGCCCCTGTGGCTGCTACGGAGGTGAACACAGGCAACAAGATTCATGTTGTGACTGACGTGCTGGATCTGCAGATCAACACCCGTGGCGGTGATATTGAAAGTGCTAACCTGCTGCAGTATTCCATTAGCAGGGAACAACCAGATACCACCGTACAATTACTGAGTGAGACGCCGGCAACTTTCTTCGTTGTGCACTCCGGGTTGCTGGCCACCAATGCCGCATCGGCACCTAGTCATTTGGCTGTTTATAGCAGTGCTACCACTGAATATAAGTTGGCCGAAGGCCAGAATGAGCTGGTCGTACCGCTGACATGGATCGATGCCAACGGCGTGAATGTCACCAAGACCTATACCCTTAAGCGTGGTAGTTATGCGCTTGAGGTCGCGTATGCTATTAATAACGACAGTACTACTGAGTGGCAGGGCGCTTCCTATGTGCAACTGTTTAGGCATCAATTGCCAGTAAAATATTCAATGCTGGATGCATCAACCATCGCCTATCGTGGCCCAGCCATTTATAACGGCAAGGGTTACAAGAAGTTAAAAATAACTGACAGTGAAGATAGCAAGTATCAAGCATCGACTACCGGTGGTTGGATGGCTGCGTTGCAACACTACTTTGTAGTCGCTGCGGTACCCGCAACTGATAAAGCTTACGATTATTCCTTGGCAGTAGATGGCGATAACGACTACACGTTGACCTATCGTGGCCCGTTACAAACGGTAGCAGCGGGCAGTTCAGCGCAGTTGAAAGAATCGCTGTTCATCGGTCCAAAATTGCAGCATCAATTAGCCGCTACCGGGCCGGAACTGAACTTGGCAACCGATTACGGCAAGCTCAGTATCATTGCCAGACCGCTATTCTGGCTGTTGGAAAAAGTACATCAGGTTGTCAGTAACTGGGGCCTCGCGATCATCATCACCACGCTGTTGATCAAGTTAGCGTTTTATCGACTGACGGCTTCCAGTGGGCGTTCAATGGCCAAGATGCGCACGGTGTCCCCTAAGATGAAAGCGCTGCAGGAGCGCTACAAGGACGACCGCGAAGCACTGGGTCGCGCCACCATGGAATTATACAAGAAGGAAAAAATCAATCCGGTGGCAGGCTGTTTGCCAATGGTGATTCAAATCCCCTTCTTTATGGGCTTTTATTGGGTGTTGTTGGAAAGCGTGGAACTGCGCCAAGCACCGTTCTTCGCTTGGATTACCGACCTGTCTGCGCGAGACCCGTTCTTTATTTTGCCGGTGATCATGGGTGCAGCTAACTTCGCGCAGTTCAAGTTGAATCCGGCGCCGGCTGATCCGATGCAGGCTAAGATCATGTCCTTCATGCCGATCATGATGACTGTAATGATGGCGTGGTTTCCTTCCGGGTTGGTGCTGTACTGGATCACCAACACCTTGGTCTCTGCCTTGCAACAATGGCGCATCAACAAATTGGTTGCAACTGATGGTAAGCAAGCAGCCGCTGCGTGACGTTGCCGTTTCGCTGAGTACATGAACAGCGAACAAGATACGATCGCCGCGATAGCCACCCCACCCGGTCGCGGCGGGGTGGGTATCATCCGCATCTCGGGACGGGTTGCTGCCAACATTGCGCAACAGTTGCTGGGCGTTCTACCCAGCCCGCGCAGCGCAAGCCTGCGCGTATTTCGTGCAGCTGATAATAGCTGTATTGATCAGGGCATCGTGCTGTGGTTTCCAGCACCGCACTCCTTTACGGGTGAGGATGTAGTGGAATTGCAGGGACATGGCGGCCCAGTTGTGCTCGATTTATTGCTGCAACGAGTAGTGCAACTGGGTGCACGATTGGCCGAACCCGGTGAATTCAGCAAACGCGCTTTTCTCAACGACAAACTCGATCTGGTCGAAGCCGAAGCCATTGCCGACTTGATTACGGCTGATTCCGCGCAGGCTGCACGCGCCGCGCTACGGTCGTTGCAAGGAGAGTTTTCCAGATGCTTGCATGAATTGACTGAAGCAGTGATTACTACTCGCCTGCATGTAGAAGCGGCTATCGATTTTCCTGATGAAGCGCTAGATCTATTACAGGATCAACTATTGTTGCAACGTATGGCCCATGCGCAGGGCTTGATCGGATCGATCCAGCAACGCGCTCAGCAGGGAAGTTTGTTACGTGAAGGGATGACGGTAGTGATCGCGGGCAAACCTAATGCCGGTAAATCTAGCTTGCTAAATAGACTGGCCGGCTATGATGTAGCCATTGTCACTGATGTGCCCGGCACCACTCGGGATGTCTTGCGTGAACGCATTCATCTCGATGGTTTGCCCTTGCACGTGATTGATACTGCCGGGTTGCGCGATACGGATGATCGTATTGAAGCGGAAGGTGTGCGGCGTGCTCATGCAGAAATTTCTAAAGCCGATCGCTTGTTGTATGTGGTGGATGCCAGTCATTACGATGCGGTCGCGCTTCAACATGAGCTGCAGCAATTGACGCCAACAACGCCAGTTACGGTGATACTCAACAAAGTGGATTTGCTTGGTGATGAGTTATTGGTTGTCGCTGACGAACCACTTCACCTGCAAATTTCGGCAATCACCGGCCAAGGCATGGAGCTACTCAGCAGCCATTTGCAACGCTGTATGGGGTATAACAGCAGTGAATCTGGTGGTTTTCTGGCACGTCGTCGACATCTCGATGCGTTGCAGCGTGCGCAACAGCATCTGAATCAGGCGCAGGAAAACTTATTGGTGCAAAAAGCCGGTGAGTTGTGTGCTGAGGAATTGCGTTATACCCAACTCGCCTTGAGCGAAATTACTGGTGAATTTACCTCTGATGATTTGCTCGGACGAATTTTTTCAAGCTTCTGCATTGGCAAATAATAATGAACGCTAGAGTGTTGTTGATCCTGTTGATGATCACGGTGTTGCTGGCACTGACCAAACGCTATCGGCGTATCGGTGTACCACTGAGCGTGGTGCTGATGGGTTTGATTTTATGGCAGACAGTGAATTCGGTATCTGGGTCATCACAGGCTGTAACTGATTCCTTATCAACTTCCAGTGTTTCGTCAATAGTAACTCTCCCTGCTAGCGCAGTGCAGTTGAGCCATATGATTCTCAGTGGTAATGGTGCACCTTGGCGGTTGAGTGGCGAGGTGACCAACACCGCAACGATTGACATTGGAGCAGTGAAAATCCTGATAACGCGCCGTACCTGTGATACCGCTGAAACCGAGCTCACCAAGTGTAAGGTGCTATGGCAAGGTGAGCACACGCAGCGAATTAAGTTGGCGGCGGGGGCGAGTCAATCGTTTGAGGCAGATGATTGGAGCCACACGCCCGTACCACGCCAAGTTGGAGTGCTACGTGATCAGTTTGAGGTGATTGACGTAGTGCAATCTTTCTCGGTTACGAATTAACGGGTATCTACGCGGGTGCCTTTCTCCCTGAGTTGGTTATTTCTGGATGCGCCACTGTTTGTTGGCGACTGACTATTGAATCTTGGCCTTGTGGGCTGTAGTTCATTGCGTGGAGTGGTAACCGTAGCGGGTGAGCTCGGTGTTTGCACAGACGGTGCAGAGCCACGGCGCAGCGGTGCTTCATCACGTACCCACGTATTATTACGGCTACCACGCTCGGTGCCAGATGTATCTGGACGTGCTGTGCGTGGTTCTGGTTTGGCGGTGCCGCGCTGGGTTTCACCCGACTCAGGTGTGACAGGTTCTGGGCCACGACTTTCAATCGGAGCACGGCGAGCGCCTTCGTTGCTTGGTTCATTGCGAGTCGCTGAGGGGATATTCGGGCGTATATATGGCTTATTCACCGTGGAACGCTGATTACGCGATGGGGTGGCAACGCTGGGTCGGTTACTTGTACGTGTATCGTCAGTCGCTTGACCTGACTCGCCACTAATAGATTCTCCACGGCGCGGCGTGGTGGTGATGACACGAATGTTGTTACGTTCCGGTATTACCAGATCACGACCTGAAGTACGTGGCGAAGCTTGGATCCCCACGTCGTTACTATTGCCAGCATTGGTCGAAGCTCGGGTAGGATGACGACGCGTAACGACATCAGGCGCAATAAGCTGCGGTGGTGCGGCTCGACGCTCACCGCCCAGCATGCTGGTGGTATCGGGACGCGGCATTGGCGCGGTTTCAATAGCTCGCAATCTACTGCTTTCACCATTCAGCAAGTGATTGTTCACTGGCTGCGCACCGCTCAGTGAATGCCCCGTGACCACCGACATGGCACGGCGATTACCGTAATCCATGTCGTGTGGTTGACGTCGATAACTACGTTCAAACTCTGTATTGTTCAACAAACTATTACTGATATTAATGTTGACCAAGTAGCGCTCGCTGACCCGATAGTTCGGTCGATACACTTCACGTGGGCCAAGTGGAATCCAGCCCACAGGGTGGGTGCCAATATTGACCCCGATACTCAGGCCCGGGGTACCCATCCAAGCCACTAACGCCGGTGCATAGACGGCGCGTACCGTGCGCGGGCCAGGTACCCAGCACCAGCGATTGTTGATCGTTGCCCAACGGCCATAGTGAAATGGGGCAAAGCCCCATGGTGAGTCGTCTACCCATGTCCAGCCCCAAGGTGAAACCCATGTCCAATGACCATAACGATAAGGCGTCCAGCCGCTGACAACGCGAGTAGGCCGCCATACATAGCCGTAGTTTGCATACCAGCGCCAGTCGCCGTATTCGTCCAAGTCTTCATAGCCGATTACATCGTTGGCTACATAGCGTGCCGAAGTTGCTTGCTCGGCACGCTGGTTGCGCGCGCTGGCCCAACGATCAAATTCATCCATGCGGGGTACATCGTCATAGGCTGCAGATAAACGATCGCTACCTTGTAGATTGAGCTGTTCACCTTCACGCAGAGAGAAAGTCTGTCGTTCACCGGCAACTTCAGCGCTGCCAGCACGAATCTGTATTATCGTGCTATCATTGCTTGGACTGACTTCCACACGATAAGTACCCGGTTGTAGCGCATTGATCGCCGCATTAGGCGTATCCAGCTCCACGATGTCATCCGCTTCTAAGCTGCGGACACGCACGTTAACCAAGCCTTGTGTGACTTCCACCTGAATTACCGCATCGCTCAATTCCAGCAAACGCAATTGTGTGTTCGCATCAATCTGCAATGTCGCTGCCCCAATCTGTAACTCGCTGCGCGAGTGAGATTCGGTCCACAGTTGATCGCCATTGGTTAGTGGTCGATTAACACGTGCCTCGGTCCACGCATCTGCTTCGGCCGGTTGCATAAACACGCGCCCCTTTAGATAACTGATGCGGGCGACGCGGCTGGCGGGATCGGCGTCTTGGGCGTGGACGCCGCTTATCAGCGCCCCGGCTAGCGTCAGCACGGTGAGGGTCAGTAGCAGGTGGACTAACTGCAGCCAGCTATGGCCAATGTGACTGGCGGGAGATTTCAGAATGAGTGTTTTCATGGCGCTGTCCTCAACGTCAGTCTACGCGTCCCAAGCCAACTCAAGCGATAACCAAGATAGTTAGTTAAACTAGCCGCCCCTGAGGTACAGCTATGCGTTATCCCGTTCAATTTCAAGTCATCGTCGTCGGCGGCGGTCATGCCGGCACCGAAGCCGCGCTGGCTGCGGCACGCATGGGCGTCAAAACCCTGCTGCTGACGCACAACATTGAAACCCTCGGGCAGATGAGTTGCAACCCGGCCATCGGTGGCATTGGTAAAGGCCACTTGGTGAAAGAAATCGACGCCTTGGGTGGGGCGATGGCGGTTGCCACAGATCGAGCTGGTATTCAATTTCGTACCCTCAATAGCAGTAAAGGTGCGGCGGTTCGCGCCACCCGTGCCCAAGCAGATCGGCAACTGTACAAGCAGGCTATTCGGACGCTACTGGAAAACCAGCCTAATTTGACTCTGTTCCAACAAGAAGTGGCGGACCTGATTATTGAGCAAGACTCAGTACAGGGTGTGATTACTCAGGTTGGGCTGGAGTTCCGCGCACCCAGCGTGGTATTGACTGTCGGTACTTTTTTGGCCGGAAAGATCCACGTCGGCATGGAAAATCATCTTGGGGGCCGAGCAGGTGACCCGCCTTCGAACCGGCTGGCCGCGCGTCTGCGTGAATTGCCGCTGCGCATCGGTCGTCTGAAAACCGGCACGCCGCCGCGCATTGATGGCCGCAGCATTAATTACGCCGACCTGCTAGTGCAGCCGGGCGATGAACCTAGGCCCGTGTTTTCATACCTAGGTCGACGCAGTGACCATCCGCACCAATTGCCCTGTCACATCACGCATACCAATGAGCGTACGCACGAAATTATCCGCAGCGGTACTGATCGTTCTCCCTTGTACACCGGAGTGATTGAAGGCGTGGGGCCACGTTACTGCCCGTCCATTGAAGACAAGGTAGTGCGCTTTGCTGACAAGCTCTCGCATCAGATATTCATTGAGCCGGAAGGACTCAATACCCATGAGATTTATCCCAACGGTATTTCAACCAGCCTGCCATTCGATGTGCAGTTCGAATTGGTGCGTTCCATCAAGGGATTTGAGCATGCTCATATCACTCGACCTGGTTATGCTATCGAGTATGACTATTTTGATCCTCGCGATCTGAATTACAGCCTGGAAACCAAACACATTGCGGGTTTGTTTTTTGCCGGTCAGATCAATGGCACCACCGGTTATGAAGAGGCGGCCGCACAGGGTCTGCTGGCGGGCATCAACGCCGCACGCAGAGCTCAACAGCGTGATGCTTGGTGGCCGAAGCGCAGTGAAGCCTATCTGGGAGTGTTGATAGATGACCTGATTACTCGCGGTGTCAGTGAACCGTACCGTATGTTTACCAGTCGCGCTGAGTATCGCTTGTTGCTACGTGAGGATAACGCTGACACGCGCCTGACACCGATTGGACGTGAACTCGGTTTGGTGAACGATGAGCGCTGGGCGTTTTTTGATTCCAAGCGCAATGCCGTGACGCGTGAATGGCAGCGCCTTGCCGATACCGTGGTGCAGCCCTATCACCTAGATGCCGACCAACAGCAGGGGTTGCTGGGTACAACGTTGACTCGTGAAGTTCACGCAATTGAGCTGCTGCGCCGTCCCGAGGTGAATTACCATGCCTTGGTTGCTGTTGCTACGGTGGGTCCGGCCGCCTATTTGGATGACGACCGCTTGGTCGAACAGGTAGCCATCCAGCTGGATGTACAAGCCAAGTACGATGGCTACATCACGCGTCAAACCACCGATATCGAACGACAACGCCGTAACGAAGAAACGGCTGTACCGGCGCATTTGGATTACAAAGCCATTCGTGGCTTGTCCAATGAAGTACGGCAACGTTTGAGTGAAGCACGGCCCGCTACGCTGGGTCAGGCGGCGCGCATTCCAGGTGTTACCCCGGCCGCCATGTCGCTGTTGTTGGTACACCTCAAGCGTGATCGAGCGCTGGCATTGGCTTAGGTTTAACTTCACAGATGTGACCATGTTCATCATTCATATGGTCAAGACTTGTTAACCTGCGCGCACTATTGAATCTATGGCTAGCCGTATCCATGACGTGGTTCCTAATTTTTGCTAGTACCGTATTTGGACTTTACTTCTGGATGCAGTACCGTGCCCGTCAACGCGAGCTGTCGCGGCCGACCGCCGAACATCGTTCCGGCATGCGTTATATTGGCGAAGTACTGACTTTACAGTTGCCGATTCAGAATGGTGTCGGGCGCATTCGTCTGGGTAATCGTGACTGGGAGGTGCGTGGTCCAAATCTACCGGTCGGTGCGCGAGTGCGTGTGGCGGGAGTGAACGACTCAATCTTACTGGTAGATCGCAGCTCTGTCTGAACTCGAGTAGCGCAGATTAATCGGGTGGCGCCGACAACCGCGATGACTTCCAGATGGATTTACACTGGCGCACCGAAACAGCACAAATGCATGCTTGGTCTATCCGTCATAGGCTCGTTGAGCCATAATTGGGACTTGATTCAAGCCGCTTCACATGTAACCCTGAGCGACCGTATACAACGGCAGCTTTCGTCGTGATCCCTCGCAGGAACCTACGCCTATGACAGACAAGAAATTCGAGCTGACAGACTTAGCTACGGGCAAGAAATCTACGCTCGATGTGAAATCTCCCACCATTGGCCCCGATGTGCTCAATATCGCACCCCTGTCAATGGATCACGATGTTTTCACTTTTGATCCGGGATTTATGTCGACAGCTGCTTGTGAAAGCAAGATCACCTACATTGATGGCGATAATGGCATCCTGCTGCACCGTGGCATTCCGATTGAACAGCTAGCTGAAAAAAGCAATTTCCTGGAAGTTTCTTACTTATTACTGAATGGAGAATTGCCTTCTGGTAAGCAGATTGACGAATTCTCGCACGCGATTCAGTATCACACCATGTTGAATGAATCGCTGCTGCGTTTTTTCAACGGTTTCCATTACAACGCGCACCCGATGGCCATGTTGTCGGGCGTAGTGGCCTCAATGTCTGCGTTCTACCACGATTCGATGGACATCAATAACCCGCGCCATCGCGAAATTTTCTCGCACCGCATTATTGCCAAGATCCCCACCATTGCCGCTGCGGCGTACAAGCACTCACTAGGCCAGCCGTTTATCTACCCGCGTAATGATCTGGATTATTGTTCGAATTTGCTCAACATGTTCTTCTCGGTACCTTGCGAAAATTACCAAGTTGATCCGGTTGCGGCACAGGCACTGGATTTGTTGTTCATTCTGCATGCCGACCACGAGCAGAACGCCAGTACTTCAACGGTACGCTTGGCTGGTAGCACCGGTACGAATCCTTACTCGGCTATTTCGTCGGGCATTTCGGCATTGTGGGGGCCGGCACACGGCGGCGCCAATGAAGCCGTGCTGACCATGCTGGAAGAAATCGGCACGGTGGATAACATTCCAAAATACGTGGCCAAGGCTAAGGACAAGAACGATGGTTTCCGCTTGATGGGTTTTGGCCATCGTGTCTACAAGAACTTTGATCCACGCGCCACTATCATTCGTGGTATGTGCCACAAAGTATTGGCCAAGCTCGGCAAGTCTGATAATCCGCTGTTCGAACTGGCACTGCGTTTGGAAGAAGTGGCATTGAAAGACGAATATTTCGTTGAACGCAAGCTGTACCCGAACGTGGACTTTTACTCCGGTGTTATCTACAGCGCGTTAGGCATTCCACGTTCCATGTTCACAGTGATGTTTGCCATCGCGCGCGCCGTGGGATGGGTGGCACATTGGCAGGAAATGATTGCTGATCCAGGCATGAAGATTGGACGTCCGCGTCAGCTTTATACCGGCCCGACCAAGCGCGATTACGTGGACATTACCAAGCGAGGCTAACGGTCTGTCCTATCAAATTGGTGTCTGACAAAACAAGCCCTGTTACTTCAATGTGACAGGGCTTGTTTATTGCAGCAGCGTCCGCACTGCGTTGATATCAGCGCGTGCCATAGACTTCCCGTCGACTGGACTGAGTGGTGCCTGACGAAGCCCGTTGCGGGGAAATACGACAATTTCTACAGCGTACTCACCAGCAATAAATTTGAAGCTCGGCATACTGATGAATTGCTCCGCTTCGTAGCGGAGTTTTTTTTCTGTATGAAGTGTTTCGATACCGTGTTCCAGTAGCCGGATTACTAATTGTTCTGTCTGATCGATAAATACATGCAAGGTAATTTCCGTATGTACATCGGCACTACCACTTAATACCGAACCCACCAGGTGCGGTTTGAACTCGGTCAGCAATTGCATCAAGCGCAATGCGGTAGTACGTAAATCCTGTAACTGCTGCGCATGCCGCGATCCACCGAACAAACGTTGATGCTCAAGCAATGCAGCTTCAATTTCGGCATTGTTTGGCAGCATGGATTTATCGTTTATTAAAAGTCGTTCGGCCGCTTTGCGTTTGGCGGATAAAAAATCTTGCAGTCCTTGCTCGGCCATAAGGCGCGCCGCCTCGACCGCCAACGCACGACGCAGTTGATCTTTACGGTCTTGCTGACGGTGAGCCATATCAGTCATTCATCAGGCGACTAAAACAGACCATCATTGTTAGCAGTTGATGACGTAGTGAGAGCGGTGGCCTTGCCGGCGCCTTCTGGTAAATGCTCAGCCATAAAGTATTCAAAATAGCTGCGCTCACTACTATCAAAGTTGGCTTTACCGGTTTCCGCTGAGACACGCATGCTGACAACACCCTCAGGTTGCGCTAACGTGTGTTCGGGCTGATCGCGCAAGGCTTCTTGCATAAAGTAAATCCAGATTGGCAATGCGGTGCGTCCCCCTTCCTCATCGTGGCCTAACGAACGCTCCTGATCGAATCCTACCCAGGCAGCGGCAACCAAGTCGCTATTGAAGCCGACAAACCACGCATCACGCCGATCGTTGGTGGTGCCGGTTTTACCAGCAATATCCGTACGGTTCAGCACCCGTGCCCTGGTGGCGGTACCGCGTTGAATGACTTCTTTCATCATGTCAGTCATCAAGAATGCATTGGCGGCGGGGATGACCTGCGGTGCAAGTTTGAATGACGGCATGACACCAGCTTCCTGCTCCTTGCTGATTGTGCGCTGGGTAGCATGAGTGGTTTCACTGCTATCGTAGTTAAAGCCGCTGGCGCAGTCGGCGCAGGCAAGAGCAGGTTCGGCGGCATAGATCAATTCACCTTCACTACCGTACACACGCTCAACCAAGTAAGGATCAACCGACTTTCCACCGTTGGCGAATATGGCGTAGCCGCGCACCATTTCCAGTGGCGTTACTTGCGTTGCACCGAGCGCGAGCGACAGGTTTTGTGGCAGCTCCTCTTCGGTAAAACCAAAATTTTTCATGTGGTTGGTAACCAACGAGGTGCCCATGCTATTCATCAAGCGAATCGATACCAAGTTACGTGAACGTACCAGCGCTTCGCGTAGGCGTAGCGGACCCATAAAGCCAAGATTGGAGTTTTGTGGACGCCAGCTGGTTTCCGCATCGCCACCATTCAGCACCAGCGGTGCATCATTAACCAGTGATGCCGGGGTATAGCCCTGCTCGAGCGCGGCAGAATACAAAAAAGGCTTAAATGAAGAGCCGGGTTGTCGTTTAGCTTGAACCGCGCGGTTAAAATGACTGGCGTTAAAATCGAAACCGCCTTGCAGCGCAACGATGGCTCCATCGACTGGATCAATCGCTACAAACGCTGCTTGAGCCTGTGGCACTTGCATCAGTCGCCACCGACCATCTGTTTGCTGGGCGAGGTAAACCACCTCACCGGGTTGCAGTACATCGGTAACCTTGTCCGGGGCCTTGCCCACAGCCCCGTCGGCCAATGCGGGCCGAGCCCACTTCAGGCCGCTAATATCAAGCTGGACGTGACCAGTCGCACGGCTGTACAGCATGGCTTGATCGGTGGTTGTTTGTAGCACCATTGCCGCTTGCAGACCGCCCACAGTGGGATATTTGTTCATTGCAGCGGCGCGCTGCGAGTCTGTAGTGAACGCCTCCAGATCCAGCTTTCTCGCTGTCTCCCGATAACCATGGCGGCTATCGTAGTCCAGCAGACCGCGTCGTAAGGCTTGACTAGCAGCTTGCTGTAGTCGGCTATCGATAGTGGTATACACCGAAAAATTATCGGTATAGATACGCTGACCATAACGCTGCTCTAGTTCAAGTCGGGCCATCTCAGCTATGTACGGCGCGTCGAGATCCACGTCGTAGCCGTGTAAGGTTGATTCAAGGGGTGCCTGCTCCGCTTCCGCACGTTCGGTTGCAGTAATGAAATTCAGCTCACTCATGCGTCGCAATACATAGCTGCGGCGACTTTTTGCCAAGGCTGGATTGGTAATAGGGTTTTCTCTGGATGGAGCGCGCGGCAGTCCGGCCAGTAATGCACTTTCAGCCAGGGTCAGATCCGCGACCGACTTGCCAAAATACACTTGAGCAGCGGCACCAACGCCATAAGCACGCTGACCAAGAAAAATTTTGTTGAGATACAGCGTCAGGATTTCCTGTTTGGAAAAGGCATGTTCAATTTGCCAGGCACTAATAATTTCCAGTGCCTTACGTTGGTAGCTGCGTTCTGGTGACAAGAACATGTTGCGAGCCAATTGCATAGTGATGGTGCCGCCGCCCTCACGACGTGAACCGCTGGATAGGTTGACTGCCAAGGCACGTACCAACCCCGGGTAATCAATGCCATGGTGCTCAAAAAACTGATCGTCCTCGGCGGCGAGAAAGGCATTGATTACCTGTTGTGGAAAGTCGTCGTAGCGCAACGGAATACGGCGTTGTTCACCGATCTGCGCCAGCAATTTTCCATCGCGGGAAAAAATATGCAGAGGTACTTGCAGGCGAACATCGCGCAACGTCGCTACGTCGGGGATTTCCGGCTGCAAATACCGTAGACCCCCCGCTACTAATAGCGACACTCCGGTAATCAGCAGGATTAACGGGATCAGTAGCCAGCGAAACAGAGTGGTTTTGTCAGGTGAGATCACAGAAGGAGTTCCTAAGTGCTTGCTGCCACAGGGATATCAGTGCATATTACTTAATACGACAGGCTTGGATACCCTTACGAGGTAGCAAGCTCATCTGGATGCGGGACTGGCAAAGCTAATCTGGCTTCACTTCGATGTCGATTAAGTGGGGGAATTTTAGAGTGGATTGGGCCTGATCCATCAATATTTTAATCTTATGTTGCGTGAGTCATGACCAATACGGCGAAAATCAGGGTAGTGCTAGTGGAGGCCTAGAGTGGTGTTTCGTGAGCATCCTCACATTCAACGTACTAGACGCGAGGCTATAGTCGTCTCCGGACTTCACGCCGAACTTGGCTTAACTTCCAACTGGCTGAAATAGAAAAAGGGCGCGCGCGTGTTTTTGAAACCTAAAGCGAGACCGATCATAGGTCTTGACATAACGACCTCCTCCGTCAAGCTGATTGAACTCAGCATGAGCGGTGGACAGTATCGCGTTGAGTCGTATTCGGCTGAGCCGGCGCCGGCGAACTCCATTAGCGAAAAAGCGATTGTCGACGCTAACTTGGTCGGTGAAGCGATTAAGCGTGCGATGAAGCGCTCTGGCGCACGCGCCACAGAAGTCGCCATCGCCATTAGTGGTGATGCGGCTATTACCAAAGTGATTCAGATGCCGCGCAATCTGTCCGAAGGCGAGCTGGAAGAGCAGGTAGAGATACAGGCAGATCAATATATTCCGTTCCCGATGGATGAAGTTAGCTATGACTTTGAAGTCATCGGCCCATCCGAGAAAGAGCCAGACATGCTTGATGTGTTGCTGGTAGCAACCCGCAGCGACAATGTGGCGCAGCGAGTAGCGGCGTGCACAAGTGCCGGTTTATCTGCACGCGTGGTAGATGTGGAAGCGTTCGCGCTTGAAAATGCCTGTCGCTTGTTAACGCATCAAATGCCGGATGGTGGTTTGGATCGTGTTGTCGCGGTGGTGGATTTTGGTGCCAGTAGCACCACTTTCAGTGTGCTGCGTGATTTACGCGTCATCTACACGCGTGATTTCGCCTTTGGTGGTCAACAGCTCACGGAAGAAATCATGCGCACTTATGGCCTCAACATGGAAGATGCTGGGCGCGCCAAGAAAGAAGGTGGTTTGCCAGCTAACTATCAAACTGAAGTGCTGGATCCGTTTATTGATGATATGTGCCAGCAGGTCAGTCGTTCTTTGCAGTTCTTTCTGGCCTCGGGCGCTGCGCGTGAACAACCGGAAAAAATCCTGATCTGCGGTGGCTGCGCAAATATTCCTGGCGTGGCCGAACTGATCGCCAGTCGCGTTGGAATCAATGCCGAACGTGGTGACCCGCTCGGACAGATGAAAATCAGCACGCGCGCCAGGAATCAGAATGTCAGTAAGGATGCTACGGCGCTGCTAACAGCTTGTGGTCTTGCGCTGAGGAGCTTCGACTAATGCCACGTATTAATCTGCTTCCTTGGCGCGATGTTGAGCGTAAGCGCAAACGACAAGAGTTCATGGTGGCGGCAGTGGCTGCGATTGGACTGGCGGTTCTGACTGGCTTCGTTTTGCGTTGGCAGTACAGCTCAATTATTGATGATCAAAATGCCCGTAATCAGTACCTGAAGGAAGAAATTCAGCAGGTAGACAAACAGATTGAGGAAATTAACGGACTGGAAGCACAGAAACAAAGCTTGCAATCACGTATCCAAGTCATTGAACAGTTACAACGTAGTCGTCCTGAAGTTGTGCATATATTCGACCAACTTGTGCGTTTGCTGCCCGATGGCGTCTACTTGACCGAGGTCAAGCAAACCGACCGGCGTATCCAAATCAAGGGCATCGCTGAATCTAGCACTCGTGTTTCGGCCTTTATGCGCAACATTGATGGTTCTGAGTGGTTACAAGATCCATCGTTGGAGATTGTCGAAACCAAGGGTACGGGCGATACGGGGGCCAGCTTCACTTTGTATGCCAATCAAGTAGCCATTAGTGAACCCGGTACCAGCGATGCTGCGACAAATAATAAAACAGCGGCACTTGCTGGCAAGAACAAGGAGGCTGCGTAATGGAAAAAATTCTCGAACAAATACAAGCGCTGGATCCAAATGATCCGGGTCGCTGGCCTTTGCCATTTCGATTGGGCGCTATTGGCCTGGTATTCGTGGTGGCCGTGGGGCTTTGCGCCTATTTAATTGCCATTAAGGATCAAAAGCCATTGTTAGAGCAAGCGCGTGCTGAGGAACAAACGCTGTTGTCTACCTTGGAAGCCAAGTCGCGTAAGGCGGCGAACCTCGATGCCTACAAGGATCAGCTCAAAGAGATGGAGCGCTCTTTCGGTGCCATGCTGCGACAGTTACCTAACAAGACAGAGGTACCCAACCTATTGGTTGATATTTCGCAGACTGGTCTGGCAGCAGGTCTGGAAGAAAAGTTGTTTCAGCCTACTGGTGAAAATAAGAAGGATTTCTATGCTGAGCTGCCGATCAAGATTCGCTTGACAGGCAGTTATCACGCCATCGGCAATTTTGTCAGTGGCATTGCCTCCTTGCCGCGTATCGTCACTTTGCACGATATCCACATTGCGCCAGCTGATGCCAAAGCAACGCGGGATCAGTTGCAACTGGATCTTACCGCCAAGACCTATCGGTATCTTGATGATGAAGAACAGGCCGCAGCTACGGAGCTGCAGCGCAAGAACAAGAAGAGCGGCAACTAGGAACTAAATGGGCTATCAACAATGCAGTTCTTGAACAGTAATTACCGCTTGTACATCCCTTGGCAGAAGCTTTTGTTGGCTGCAGCCATACTGAGCCTGGCTGGTTGTGCCAATGAGACGGATGAGCTCAAGCAAAAAGTGGCAGAAATTCGCGCCAGACCTGGCAATCGCATTGAGCCGTTGCCTGAGATTAAGCCCTATGATGCATTCAAATATGATGCGTCGAGTGAACGGTCGCCATTTATACCCAGCGTTTCCGCCAAATCCAATCTGGCTACATCGGCACGACCTGACGTGAAGCGAGCACGCGAATTCTTGGAACAATTTCCGTTGGATACGCTGGAGATGGTGGGCACGCTGCAACTACAGGGCAAAAACTATGGCCTGTTGCAAGGCAAAGATGGGCTGGTACATCGTGTCCAGGTGGGTAGTTATGTTGGCCAGGCTGATGGCAGGGTCGTCAGTATTACCAATACAAAAGTATCTGTAACTGAATTGGTTGCCGACGGTCTTGGTGGTTACATCGAGCGTCCTGCAGCTTTGACCTTGAAAGAATGAGTCTAGGGAGAAATTAATGTCGTCCCCATTTAATGTAATAAGCGCCACCCGGCACCACGCTTTGCATGGCTGGCGATCAGCCAGCGCGTGGGCGGTTTCTCTGGTGGGGGTCTTGCTATTTGCGAACGGTGCAGTGGCGGCCAATCGCCTTGAACAAATTGATACCCAAGCACTACCTGGGGATCGAGTGCAGGTGCGCTTGAAGTTAAGCGAGGCGGCACCGCAACCACTGAGCTTCACTGTCGACAATCCAGCACGTATCTCTCTGGATCTGGCCGATACCAGCATCGCTTTGCCATCACGCCGCATTGATGTGAAGCGTGGTGTGCTTGATACCGTTAATGTTGCCGAGGCCAATGGCCGAACCCGTGTAGTGTTGAATCTCAACAGCATGGTTCCCTATCAAACTCAAATCGAAGGCGACACGCTGATTGTTACTGTTGGCAGTGGTGTGCAAGCCAATGCGGCTGTAGCAACTTCAACGCCCACACAGGCGAGCGCACCTCCGACCAGCTCGGCTCTAACCAAAGTAGATTTCCGTCGCGGTACGGATGGATCAGGTCGAGTTATCGTGCAGTTGAGCAATGCCAATATCACCCCTAGCCTGAAACAAGAAGGTGGACGGATTGTTGTCAACTTTGCCAAGGCATCAGTGCCCGATACCCTGTTACGTCGCCTAGATGTGGTTGATTTTGCGACCCCGGTTAGCACCATTGAAACCTTGCGTGTTACTGATGGTGCTCGCTTGGTGATCAGTGCTGGTGGTGATTGGGAGCCGGTAGCTTATCAGTCTGAAAATACATACACCGTCGAAGTGAAACCCGTGGTAAAAAATGCGGCCACTCAAGACAAAAAAGAATACAAGGGCGAGCGCCTAACCCTGAATTTCCAGGATATTGAAGTGCGTGCCGTATTGCAGTTGTTAGCTGACACCAGTGGTCAGAACATGGTGATCAGCGATACCGTGCAAGGCAATGTTACACTACGTCTGCAGAATGTACCGTGGGATCAGGCGCTGGATATCGTGATGCAGACCAAGGGTTTGGACATGCGTCAGGATGGCAACGTGATAATGATTGGACCTGCGGCCGAAATTGCAGCGCGTGAGAAAGAATTGGCTTCAGCCCAGAAAGACTTGTCGGCGGTCGCGCCACTGCGTTCCGACTACTTGCAGGTCAACTATGCCAAGGCCTCTGACCTAGCCGAACTAATTAAAGGCAAGGGCAACTCGCTGATGTCCGAACGCGGTAGCGTCGCGGTAGATGCTCGCACCAATACTTTGTTGCTGCAGGATACTGCTGAGAATCTGGCCAATATTCGTCGGCTGGTCGGTACGCTGGATATTGCAATTCGACAAGTATTGATCGAAGCCCGCATTGTTATTGTCAGTGACGACTTTAGCCGTGAGTTAGGTGCGCGATTTGGTGTTAACAAGGCGTTTGACTACTCAAATGGAATTGGCGTTGTCGGTGGCTCTCAATACGTAACTGGCGATCAAGGGGTAACAATTGGTTCCGGCGGAAATGCCAGCTCCTTTAACAGCGCCGTACTAGGAGACCCTTCAAACCGATACATGGTCAACCTGCCAGTTTCCAATGCGGCTGGCAAAATTGCACTGACCTTGCTCGACTCCAGCTACATCGTTGATCTGGAATTGTCAGCAGCGCAGGCCGAAGGCCGTGGTGAAGTGGTGTCAGCACCAAAGGTGATCACCGCCAACCAGAAGGAGGCCACTATTGAGCAGGGTAGAGAAATTCCTTATCTGGAAGCTGCCTCCAGTGGTGCGGCTACCATTTCCTTCAAAAAGGCTGTGCTGTCTCTCAAGGTGACGCCACAAATTACGCCTGATGATCGGATTATTCTGGATCTGGCGGTGCGCAAGGACAGTGTCGGTCAATTGGTGCAGGTCGCGACTTCTGGCGGTGGTACCAGTTCAATCCCGTCGATTGATACTCGCACCATTACTACCCAAGTGTTGGTGAACGATGGTCAAACAGTCGTACTTGGTGGCATTCTGGAAACGGAAAAAGTCGATTCGACCAAGAAAGTTCCGCTGCTGGGCGACATCCCCGTGCTGGGTTACTTGTTCAAGAGCACCACAAAATCTGACAACAAGGACGAGCTACTCATATTTGTGACACCGAAAATTTTGCGTGAGGGCAGTGCCATTTATTGATCTCTGTCTGCCAATGCCGTGATAATCGTCAACTTACTGACACAGTTATCACGGCAACTGAAGACACTTATTGAGTGTAACGGCCGCCTTGAGCGGCCGTTATTTTTACATGAACACAGCAAATATTTTTCTGGTTGGACCAATGGGATCTGGCAAAACCGCTGTGGGTAAACAGCTGGCCAAGCTGTTGGGCGTGCAGTTCTATGACAGCGATGCCGAGATCGAGCGGGTGACTGGCGTGGACATTCCCTTTATCTTTGAGAAAGAAGGTGAAGACAGCTTTCGCAAGCGCGAATGTGAGGCCATTGATAATCTGACCCAGCTAAACGGCATCATTCTGGCCACCGGTGGCGGAGCAATTCTGGCCGAGCAGAATCGTCAGCATTTAAAGGTGCGTGGCACAGTGGTGTATTTGCACACGTCGGTTGAGCAACAGTTGGATCGAACCAAGCATGGACGCCATCGTCCTATCCTTAATGTCGCTAACCCAGAGCAGCGGTTGCGCAGTCTGTTTGCAATTCGGGCGCCACTCTATGAAGCTATAGCGACTATTATAGTAGTCACCGACCATCGACGCGTTAGCGCGGTAGCGGAAGAAATCATCAACCAGTTACATCTGAACAACCCCGGCCAAGTTGGCACACCAATCGATGAGCAAGGATAACCAAACAATAGAAACGCTCGGAATTGAACTGGGTGAGCGCAGCTACCCAATCTTAATTGGCCAAAATTTGCTCTCTAATGCGGCGCTATTGAATCAGTACATTACGGCCAGCAATCTCATGATTGTTACTAATGAAGTAGTGGCCCCGCTGTATTTGCAAACATTAAAGGCAGCGTTATCAGATAAACGGCTTCATGAGATTATCTTACCTGATGGTGAGCACACCAAGTCTATGCAGACCT
Organism: Steroidobacteraceae bacterium; assembly: GCA_050181835.1. Lineage (GTDB taxonomy): Bacteria > Pseudomonadota > Gammaproteobacteria > Steroidobacterales > Steroidobacteraceae > CAILZL01. The sequence continues at coordinate 337,606 of JBFXCU010000001.1, forward strand.
TAAATAAGGTGTTCGATGCCTTGATTGCTGCGCGATTGAATCGCGATGCAGCTGTCATTGCTCTCGGTGGTGGTGTGATCGGCGATATGGCCGGCTTTGCGGCAGCGTGTTATCAACGCGGCGTAGACTACTATCAAGTACCGACCACTCTGCTATCACAAGTCGATTCCTCCGTCGGCGGCAAGACGGCAGTCAATCATCCTGGTGGTAAGAACCTGATTGGCGCCTTCCATCAGCCGCGGTGTGTGCTAGCTGATACCCAAGTGTTGAATACCTTGTCAGATCGCGAATTGCGCGCTGGCGTTGCCGAGGTAATTAAATGTGGATTGGTGCGTGACCCGGCATTTTTTTCTTGGTTGGAACACAATATTCAACTGGTGCTAGCGCGTGATTCACAAGCACTGGCTTATGCCATCAAACGCTGTTGTGAGTTAAAAGCAGGAGTAGTGGGACTCGATGAGCGTGAGCATGGATTACGCGCCATACTCAATTTCGGCCATACTTTTGGTCATGCGATTGAAAATGCATTGGGCTATGGTGAATGGCTACATGGTGAGGCAGTAGCTGCAGGCATGGTGTTGGCGGCCGATATGTCAGTGCGGTTAGGCTACTTATCTGAAACAGATAATCAACGCATCATAGCGCTGATAAGTGCCAGTGGCTTGCCAATCAAAGCGCCGCGTATTGGGGTCAACAAGGCACGCGAATTGATGGGTATGGATAAAAAGGTACTGGCTGGTCAATTGCGATTGGTGTTACTGCAAGAATTAGGTAACGCGATCGTCACCAATGACTATCCTGAAGCTGTATTTGCAGCCACTCTGCAACAGGGGTTTGGGTGATTTGGTGGATACCATATACAGCGCTGCGCTAGCTCCTTATGCAGTACATGATGAATTAAGTCGTGGGCGTCGCTATGTCGAGCAGCTGCCGACATTTCGTAGTGAATTCCAACGTGATCGTGATCGTATCATCCACTCCACTGCGTTTCGACGTCTGGTATATAAAACGCAGGTGTTCGTCAATCAGGAAGGCGACTTATATCGCACACGGTTGACTCATTCACTGGAAGTTGCGCAAATTGCTCGTACCATTGCTCGTGAGTTGCATCTGAACGAAACGCTTACCGAAGCTATTTGCTTGGCACATGATCTCGGTCATACCCCATTCGGTCACGCTGGGCAGGATGCACTCAACGAATGTATGCGTGATTACGGTGGGTTTGAGCACAATCTGCAATCATTACGCATCGTTGATGAACTGGAAGAGCGTTATGCCACGTTCAATGGTTTGAACCTGTGCTTTGAAACCCGCGAAGGCATCTTGAAACATTGTTCCTTGAAACATGCGCAGCAGCTGGGTGAGGTGGGCGAACGGTTTATTCGTCGTGAACAGGCTTCGCTGGAGGCGCAAGTAGCAAATCTAGCCGATGAGATTGCCTATAACAACCATGATCTGGATGATGGCCTGCGTGCTGAGTTAATCAGTCTTGATGACGCACAGGAGTGTATGGCTTTCCGGATACAGCACGCCGCTGTCATGCAGGCTTATCCGGCTCTAGCCGGGAGACGGTTGGTGCATGAGGTAGTACGTCGACTGATTAACCAAGTGGTTACTGACGTAGTTGACATCAGTCGTCAAGCTATTGAACAGGCAGCGCCCATAGATATCAACGCGGTCCGTACCCATCCAAAGCCCTTGATTCAACTGAGTGCCGATACGGCGCAACAGCATCTGGAACTGAAGCGATTTTTGCGTGAACGTGTCTACCGACACTACCGTGTGCTGCGCATGACCAACAAAGCTCAGCAAGTCGTAAAGAGCCTGTTTGACGCTTTCATGCAGGCACCGGAGTTGATGCCACCTGAGTACCAATACGCTGCTAAATCCATACCTGCCGAAACCAATGCGGCAAGTCGGGCACGTGCCGTTGCTGACTACATCGCCGGGATGACCGATCGTTATGCAGTGCTGGAGCATGAGCGGATGTTCGACCCAGGCAAACGCAGCTAGCACACAACTGCCGTTTCTCCGCTATTATCTGCGGATACATGAATATCCAAACTCCGCTTCGTAACGATGTGTTCCTGCGAGCACTGCAATGCCAGCCCGTACCTTACACGCCCGTCTGGATGATGCGTCAGGCAGGCCGCTATCTGCCTGAGTATCGTGCTACGCGTGCTCGTGCAGGAAGTTTCCTGCAGTTATGCCAGACGCCAGAGCTGGCTTGCGAAGTCACCCTACAGCCATTGGCGCGGTTTCCGTTGGACGCCGCTATTTTATTTTCTGACATTCTCACTATCCCCCACGCTATGGGGCTGGGATTGCAGTTTGAAACGGGCGAGGGGCCGGTAATTCAGCGGCCGATCCGTAATGCAGCGGATCTGAGCAAGCTGAGAGTCCCTGACCCGTCACAGGAGTTGCGTTACGTCATGGATGCAGTCTCATTGATTCGGCGCGAGTTAAATGGCAGCGTGCCGTTAATTGGTTTTGCCGGTAGCCCGTGGACGGTAGCCACCTACTGCGTTGAGGGTGGCAGCAGTCGTGACTTCGCTCGTATCAAGGGTATGATGTATGACGACCCCAAGAGCTTGCATGCTCTGTTGCAAATACTTGCACAAGTGACGACTCAATACCTCAATGCGCAAATAGCCGCTGGTGCACAGGCTGTCATGATATTTGATACGTGGGGTAGCGTGCTGACACCGACACATTATCGTGAATTCTCGTTGCGCTACATGGAGCAGATCGTAGCTGGCCTAACTCGTAACGCAGAGGGCCGACTTGTGCCGCGTATTCTGTTTACCAAAGGTGCAGGCAGTTTACTGACCGATATGGCTAGACTGGATTGCGAAGCCTTGGGTGTGGATTGGATGACGGATTTGGCACAAGCACGACAACTGGTAGGAGACAGCAAAGCGTTACAGGGCAACCTTGATCCTTGTGCATTGTATGCACAGCCCGAACACATACGAGAACAAGTGGCGCGAGTGCTGGCAAGTTATGGCCACGGCAATGGCCACGTTTTCAATTTAGGACATGGCATACACCCGACTATTCCTGCCGACCATGCTGCTGCCATGGTCAACGCAGTTCATGAGCTCAGCCCCCAATACCATTTGGGATAGAGGCCGTTATTGATGTAGTTGTGATGTGTTTTTCTGAAAACTTCAAGGAAGTAGAAAGTTCCACGACTTTTAGCCAGCTTAGCTGCTACCCAACGGGTGTAAGTGCTTTGCCGCTGCTGATCCTATAGAATGACATAATGCTTTGGTAGGGGCCAAGGCCAAAATCGAAACTTAAATATAAACCTCAAGGAGATATTCATGAAGCAGCATTCTTTATTGTTAGCCGTGGCGACCGCTTCTGCACTCGCTGGCGTTAACACCGCACAGGCTGGCGCTGAAGTCGGTAGCTGGTATGTGGCTCCCAAAGCTGTGTATGTTGATCCAGACCAAGCGTTCAAAGCTGATGACAGTATTGGTGGCAGCCTGTCCATTGGTAAAGTAGTCAGCCAGGCTTGGGATATTGAGTTGGGCTATGTTGATACACGCCATGATGTTACCGGTGGTGGTAATAAACTGAAGCTCCGTGGTATGGAACTGAATTTCAACCGCGTATTCATGCGTGATAGCGTGGTGAATCCATTCATCGGCTTTGGTCTAAATAGCATGAAGACTAGCGCTGTTGCTGCTGGTGTTGATGATCAAGACCAAGACATTGGCGGACAAATCAAGGTTGGTGTGCTGGCTAACCTTAGCAAGAGCGGCGCTTTGCAGCTGTCTGCTGAAATTGGCAAGCGTTCGGATGGCTTCATCGATCCCCTGGAAGACGTATTTGCGGGTTTGGGCTTACGCTTCAACTTTGGTGCTCCTGCCAAAGCGATGCCTGTAGCTCCTCCTGCCTCTGTTGCCGCGCCGACTCCCGCCTCTGTTGCGCCACCACCTCCTGCCGACAGCGATAAGGACGGTGTGATTGACTCAGCTGATCGTTGTCCAAACACTCCTGCCGGGGCGAAAGTGGATGCCACTGGTTGCGAACTGGATGGTGACAAGGATGGCGTAGTAGATCGTCTCGATAAGTGCCCAACGACTCCTGCGGGCGACAAGGTAGACAGTGTTGGTTGTGGTCTGAGCATCGCTCTGGCAGTGAACTTCGCTACCAACAAGGCTGATATCCAGGCTGCAGATTATGCTGAACTGGATGCCTTTGTGCAGTTCATGAACGATATGCCATCAGCCAAGGGTGTGATGGAAGGCCATACCTCCAACACTGGCTCAGATACTTACAACCTGCGCCTGTCGCAGCGTCGTGCTGACGCAGTGAAAGCCTACGTGGTAAGTAAGGGCGTAGAGGCATCTCGCATTGAAGCTAAGGGCTTTGGTGAAGCTCGTCCAATTGCTGACAACGGTACCGAAGCAGGCCGTGCTGCAAACCGTCGTGTAGTGTTCGTCCGTTCTGACGTAACCAACTAATCATTCATGCAGTGGTTAGCCACTGCGAATGAGACTTGAAAACAAGGGCGATCTGTTTATTCAGATCGCCCTTGTTCATCACCAAGGCAGGTCACCTTGTACGGGTATTCATTGACCCCATAGCACTTCGTCGCGAGTAACGGCTGTGTACGGTGCCTGACTGCGACCCATGGTTGGCGTGGTCTCTGCTGCTAGCGTTGATAAGTTACAACGCAGCGGTGGCCTGCCAGTATGATGCTATACAGATCCGGACAACAAACGAGTATTGACTGTAATCAACACGGAATCCGCATGAAACTGCTTTGTGCCTGGCTGATTGGCTGTTGCGTACTGCAGGCGCAGGCGCAGCAGAGCATGCCCTTCATGATGAGCTTGCGTACTGTCGCAGCGCTGCAAACGCCTGCGACCGACGTGCCGGTTGAACTGCTGATCCTCAATTCAGATAGCCAGCCGCTCACCTATGATCCGCCAGAAATACTGGACGGTATTCTGCAAGACGATCAACGCAGCTGGGCAGTCAGTTTGCATCCGGCACAACCAGCAGCGGCGATCACGATAGATTCAGGTCGTTTTATCAGCATTCCCTATGTGCTGCCTTTACCGGGTGATGTCAGTGGCCGACTGCTGCTGCAAGTATCAACGGTAACTGGACTGCGTGCTGTCATTGATATTTCTCAGGTGGCGGCACCTGTTGTATCGCCAATGGCATCGATCACGACCGCACTCAAACAGAAGGAGGCCGAGACGCTTCCCGCGACGGCACGCATCGAACGTACCTTCGCCAATCGCTTTGCCTTCCATGAGCCAATCTACTTTCTGTATGGCCCGGAAGCACCCGCAGCAAAGTTTCAGTTCAGCTTCAAATACCGGCTGATTGGCATGAACAGCAAATTTGGCGATCTGGCACCACCCTTTCGCGGGTTCTACTTTGCATACACACAACGCTCCCTGTGGGATCTGGGCGCAGATTCAAGTCCGTTCTATGACACCAGTTATATGCCGGAACTGCTCTATGAATGGCTGGCTCCGGATAACGAAAGTGCCGATGAATGGTTTCACTGGCTGGGCCTGCAGGCTGGCTTCCGGCACGAATCCAACGGCCAGGCCGGTGACGACTCACGCGCTCTGAACATTGCCTATCTACGCCATGCTATCGCGTTCGGTTCATTGCGTGGATGGCATCTGGTCGTGTCTCCCAGAGCATTCACCTACACGGAAATATCGCAGCAGAATGCCGATATTGCACGCTATCGCGGCTATGGTGAACTGCAATTAACACTGGCCCGCAATAATTCCTTGCAGTTGAGCATTGCCGCGCGTCTCGGCAGTGACAGGGGCAAGGGCAGTATGCAGATCGATCTGAACCAGCCAATTCAAATTCCACTCATCAACCTTGAGACCTATCTGCAGTTGCAGTACTTCAATGGCTATGGTGAAAGTCTGCGTGCCTATGACCGCAAATCATCCGTGTGGCGGGTTGGGCTGGGGTTTGTGAGATAGACACACTGATCCTGTCTACGGTTAATTACGGCTTCAGCTCTCAGCCGCGCCTTGCGCAAGTTCCAGTCCGAGCTGTCGCCGTAACGCTTCTTCGCGTGCGTCGTCGATGGCCAGCATCACTACATCCAAGTCGGTGTTGTTCTCATCCCTGACAAACACGCCAGTCAACTGGCTATCAGGTTTCAATTCGCCCTGGGCAAACAACGCCCACATCTCATTGGCATAGTCCGTGTTCAGTAGCTCAGGGGCAAAGCGCGCCAGACTGGTAGTAATGTTGTTTACATCGCGTTCCAGCATTGCCAGTGCATTGTTGTTGCCAGCCGCATTAACTGCTTGCGGTAGATCGATAATTACCGGGCCACCGGCGGCGATGAGGATGTTGTATTCCGACAGATCACCATGAATAAGTCCGCTGCATAGCATACGAACCACTTGGCGAATCAGAAATTGGTGATACTCGCGTGCCAGTTCTGCAGACAGCTCTACTTCACCTAGTCGTGGCGCGGAGTGGCCATCGACATCGGTAACTAATTCCATCACCAAGACATCATTGAAATAGCCGTAAGGCTTCGGTACGCGGACATCTGCCGCAGCCAGTTGGTATAGTGCATTGACCTCAGTGTTTTTCCACGCACTTTCCTGTTCCTTGCGGCCATAACTGCTGCTCCTCGCCATGGCGCGAGTCTGACGGCTGCCACGAACTTTACGGCCTTCCTGGTATTGCGCGCGTTGCTGAAAGCTACGTTGCCCCATGTCTTTATACACTTTGGCGCAGCGAATCTCGCTGCCGCTTCGTACTACATACACTGATGCTTCTTTGCCGCTTTTCAAGGCACGAAGCACCTCGTCAATGATCCCATCGTCAATCAGTGGTTGTAGGCCAGCAGGTGTTTTCATGAAGTCCAGTAAAGTTGAGATAAAGATTCGATAGTATTTTATTTGCACAATAGGCTGAAGTACACGCGCCAATGTGCTTACTCATGATTACTTAGCCAGCTAATTCATCTCGTAACGGGCGACGCAAAATCTTGCCAACATTTGATTTGGGGAGATCGTCACGGAAGTAGACATGTTTAGGTACCTTGTAGCCGGTTAACTCTTTACGACAGTGCTCGATGATTTGCTCTTCAGTCAATAATTTATCTTTACGTACGATAAATACCGCTACTACTTCGCCAGAGCGTTCATCAGGCTGTGCAACAGCAGCAACTTCCAGTATGCCGGGGTGATCGGCAATCACTGCTTCAACTTCATTGGGGAACACCTTGAAGCCAGATACCATGATCATGTCTTTCTTACGGTCTTCAATAAAAACAAAGCCGCGTTCATCCATGCGGCCAATATCGCCGGTACGTAACCATCCACCAGGCAACATCACCTTGGCCGTTTCATCCGGGCGTTGCCAGTATTCACGCATGATCTGCGGACCACGCAAACATAGCTCGCCACTCTCACCCAGTGGCAGTTCCTTACCTTCATCATCACGAACGGTAAGATCCGTTGACGGTACTGGCATGCCAATAGAGCCGTCAAAATCAGCATCCAGTGGCGTGACACAGGCTACCGGTGATGATTCGGTCAGACCCCACCCTTGCGCTACGATACATCCGGTGGTCTTTTTCCATTGCTTTGCGACGCTGGGTTGCACGGCCATACCACCACCCAACGAAATTTTCAGCCGTGAAAAATTCAGTTTATCGAAGCCGGGGGTATGCAGCAGGGCGTTAAACAAGGTATTCACGGCTGTGATGGCAGCAAATGGATACTTGCCTAATTCCTTGACGAAGCCAGGGAAATCACGTGGATTAGTAATCAGGATGTTATGCGCACCTAGATTCATAAAGACGAAGCAGTTCACTGTCAACGAAAAAATATGGTACAGCGGCAAGGCTGTAACCACAGTTTCTCCGCGCAGACTCCACATGCCGATACAGCTAGATGCCTGCAGGCAGTTAGCAACCATGTTGCGTTGAGTCAGTACGGCTGCTTTAGCCACACCAGTAGTGCCACCGGTGTACTGTAGAAACGCTACATCATCATGCGTCAGTAAAGCTTCCTCCAAGCGTAGAAAACGACCGCTACGAAGTGCGGTATTGAATTGTATTGCGCGGGGGAGATCATAAGCAGGCACTTGCTTACGCACATGACGTAGCACAAAGTTGACGATGCTTTTCTTGGGGAAGCTCAGCATGTCACCGACGCTGGTAACAATCACGGTCTTGATGGCTGTAGTGGTGATGATGTCTTGCAACACATGCGCAAAATTTTCCAATATCACGATGGCAACGGCACCAGAGTCCTGCATCTGATGTTGCAACTCATGCGCGGTATACAGCGGGTTGGTGTTAACAATCGTAAGCCCGGCGCGCATCGCGCCCAGCATGGCGATGGGATACTGCATCAAATTTGGCATCATCAAGGCAATGCGATCACCACGTTTTAGATGCGCTACATCTTGTAGCCATGCAGCAAAATCGCGGGTTAGCGGCTCTAATTGCTGGTAGCTAATACTCTTGCCCATATTGGTAAAAGCAGCTGCGTCGCCATACTTGCTACAACAGCTTTGCATCAGCTCGACTAGAGAGCTGAATTCATCAGGATTGATTTCGGCAGGTCGTCCGGCCGGATAGTTTTTCAACCAGATTTTTTCCACGATAACCTCCCCGACATAGCGCGTTGATTCAGCGTTTAATCATGCTGCTGAGTTGTGGCCATACTGTATCAAGTAATAAGGGCTGCCCGCGTTCATTTGGATGCAGATTGTCCGCCTGCATCAGCGTAGCATCTAGTGCCACTTTTTCCATCAAAAACGGCACGAGCGTTAACCGATAAGTTTTTGCCAGTTCAGTAAAGGTGTTGGCGAAGGCATTGGTATATTGCTCGCCATAATTGGGGGGAATTTGCATGCCTACCAACAGCACCTTGGCGTTGCTGGCCTGTACCGTGGTAATCATGGCAGCCAGATTGCTACGCAATTGCTTGGTCGGCAGACCACGCAAGCCATCATTAGCGCCCAATGCGAGAATTACCACCGTTGGCTTATGAATTCTTAACAGCGCTGGTAGCCGAACTTTTCCACCACCACTGGTCTCACCACTGACACTGGCATTGATGACTTCATATCCGTAACCTTGAGCTTTAAGGCGTTTGCTCAATAGGGTTACCCATCCGTCTTCGATACTGATGCCATAACCCGCGCTCAGACTATCGCCCATCACCAGCAGGGTGGCGGCTTGGATGCTGCCTGAGCTGGTCAAGAGCAGCGAAATGCATAGGAACCTAATGAATACGCAACGCATGAATAACACCACCGTATTAGCCGCAAACAAACTGAGTAAGCAGGTTACCAGCCCAGAAGGAATCCTGACCATTGTTAACGACGTAGCATTACAGATTCATCGAGGCGAAACGGTGGCCATCATTGGGGCATCAGGAGCGGGCAAGTCGACGTTACTGGCATTACTGGCCGGTCTGGACGTAGCCAGCTCGGGTCAAGTGCAGGTAAATGGCATTGAATTGACCACGCTGGATGAAGACGGTCGCGCCGCAGTGCGTGCCCAGCATGTTGGGTTCGTATTCCAAAGTTTTCATTTGGTACCGTCACTCACGGCACTGGAAAATGTCATGCTGCCGCTGGAATTGGCGGATAAGCCGCAGGTGCGCGCCACTGCATTGGCAGCACTGGATCATGTTGGGCTGGCTGGTCGTAGTGGTCACTACCCCAATCAGTTATCGGGCGGTGAACAACAGCGCGTGGCCATCGCGCGTGCTTTCGTTACACAACCTGCATTGCTGTTTGCCGATGAACCTACCGGCAATCTGGATGCCGCTACTGGCGAGCGCGTGATGAATCTATTGTTTGAAATGAATGCCGCATCGGCAACGACACTTGTATTGGTAACGCATGATGCGCGATTGGCGGAACGATGCCAACGCGTGATTCGACTCGATATGGGCAAAGTGGTGCCATGAACAGCCTACGCTTGGCCGTGCTCAAGCTCAGTCGCGAATGGCGCGCGGGAGAACACTTTGTACTGGTGCTGGCGCTGGTGGTCGCAGTCAGTGCGTTGACGGCGGTAAGCTTTTTCACTAGCCGTGTCGAACGCTCCATGGCGCAGCGCGCCAATGAAGTGCTGGCAGCTGATATTCGCCTGCAGTCCAGTCAGGAGCTATCCAATAGCTACCTGCAACAGGCAACCAGTCTCGGCCTGCAAACTGCGCAAGTGCTGGTATTCAATAGCGTGGTGGTGCTGGATGAGGCAAGCTCACTTACTTCAGTGTATGCCGTCACAGCGGGATATCCACTGCGCGGCCAGTTAAAGATTACCGATACCTTTAATGGGCCTGCCTACCAAACCACACAGTTGCCAGCATCCGGAGAAGTCTGGGCCGATCCACGCTTGCTATCACGACTCAATGCGCAGGTGGGTGACTTGCTACAAGTGGGTAAGCGCCAGTTCACGGTAAGCAAGGCGCTCGACTATCGACCCGACCAAGGTACCCAGTTTGTTGAGTTGGCGCCAACGCTGTTGATGCGAAGGGAAGATGTGTCATCAACGGGCTTGGTGGGCTTGGGTAGCCGCGTTCGTTATCGACAATTGTTTGCCGGTGAAATGCGCCCCTTGGCGCAATTCGAAGACTGGTTGAGTACTCGTTTGCAAGATAACGAGCGCATGCAGCAACTTGATGAAGCCAGTCCGCAACTACAGTCTTCGATTGGTCGAGCATCACGATTTTTGAATCTCACTGCTTTGACCAGCGTACTACTCGCCGGTGTAGCGGTAGCCATGGCCGCGCGGCGTTACGTGACACGGAATTTAGATACGGTGGCTTTGATGAAAAGCATGGGTGCAAGTCAAGGCTTGGTGTTGCGCATATGTAGTCTCGAATTACTGATGCTGGGCGTACTGGCGGGGTTGCTGGGGACGGCGCTCGGCTACGTGGCACAACTGGGTTTGGCTATCGCTGCGCAAGATTTTTTGAGCACTGTTCTGCCCGCACCCAATTGGCAACCGGCTGTGTTGGGCATGCTCACGCCATTGATTATTCTGGCTGGGTTTGCGCTGCCACCGTTATTGCAACTCAAGCGCACACCGCCAGCACGGGTGCTACGTCACAACGCTGCACCACCGCCACTGAGATATCTCAGCGTGTATGGCATTGCCATCGCTGCGCTACTGGCGTTGCTACTGGTATTGGTACGTGACATCCGCTTAGTGAGTTATGTGGCAGCAGGTATGCTTGCGACAGTATTGATACTAGGTGTGGCAGGCTATGTATTAGTGCGCGGCCTAGGCTCGTTACGCGGAGCCGTGGGCATATCGTGGCGCTATGGTGTTGCCAATATTGCCCGACGCGGTAGTGAGAGCATCGTGCAACTGGTTGCGTTTGGCATGGGTTTGATGGTGTTGCTGCTATTGCTAGTGGTACGCAACGATTTGCTCAACGACTGGCGAATGAGCTTGTCAGACGATGCACCAAACCAATTTCTGATCAATATCAGTCCTGATCAAGCTGAACCACTTAGGCAATTTTTTGTTGAGCGCGGCGTTACAGCGCCAACGTTGGTGCCCATGCTGCGTGCCCGTATTGCTGGTGTAAATGGCAAGCCGGTCAGCACTCTGCAAAGTAAAGGTGATCGCGGCCAACGCTTTCTGGAACGCGAAACCAACCTTACTTGGTCGCGCGATCTGCAAGAAGGCAACAAAATTGTTGCGGGCGAGTGGTGGCGAGACGGTGATAGAGAAGGCACGCGAGTGTCGGTTGAGGTCGATATGGCCAACGATTTGGGCCTGAAGTTGGGTGATGTGATTCGTTACGATGTTGCTGGCCAGGAAATTGACGCTACCGTTAGCAGCTTTCGTGAAGTACGTTGGGATAGCTTCCGTCCCAACTTCTTTATGGTGTTTTCGCCGGGCACTTTGGACAACGCGCTCGGCACCTACATCACCAGCGTGCATATCACCTCCGAACAACGCAACATCATGGGCAAGTTTTATCGTAGTTTTCCCGAAGTTACCGCCATTGATATTGATGCGGTGCTGGCGCAGATTCGCAGCGTGATGGATAGCGCTTCACTGGCAATTCAATATGTATTTGCATTTTCCCTGTTGGCAGGCATTGTCGTGCTGCTGGCGGCGATTCAATCCACTCGCGATGAACGTCGCTACGAAAGCGCCATGTTGCGCACCCTCGGTGCTAGTCGTCGCGTCGTGCTACAAGGCTTGGCTGCAGAATTTATCGTGCTGGGTTTGCTCGCTGGTTTGCTCGGTGCCTGCGCCGCCAGCGCGGTGGGTTATTACCTCGCCACCGAGGTGTTTAATCTCAAGTACACCTTTAACTTCAATGTCTGGTGGATTGGTACGCTAAGCGGAGTGCTGCTGGTTGGCTTAACCGGCATTGCGGTTACACGCAGTGTGGTGAATTATCCACCGGCCGCGACGTTGAGAGAGGGGTGAATGTTAGTGTTCTTTGCATCGAAGGATTGAGCAACGCATACAGTGCCTTGCCGAAGGTCTATGTCAAGACCCTCGGCTATAGAGGCAAGCCACCGCTTCGCAAGCTTTCCATTAATTGCGGAATTGAAAGTAGTGTTTCTGTTAACTCTACTTAACCGCAGTTTTTCCAGCTCCATGAGCTGCATCCGGCTCAGACTCAATATGCAGTGTGCGAGTGGGAAAGGCGATTTCGGCACCGTGGTCTTCTATGATAGTGGCTATCTTTAGCAGTACATCCTGCTTCACAACATGAAATTCCGTCCAGACTATCGTCTTGGTGAAGGTGTAGATCATCAAGTCGAGCGATGAATCATTGAATTGCACGAAGTTAACAATCAGTGTTTGATTAGTATCAATTTCTGGATGCGCACGCAGCATGGCATCAATATCACTGACGATAGTTGCTACTTTCGACAAATCCGCATAGCGCAGACCAATGGTTTCCTTGATGCGCCGATTGCTCATGCGCGAGGGATTCTCCACCACAATCGTGGTGAACACGGCATTAGGCACGTAAATCGGATTCTTGTTGAAGCCGCGTATACGGGTATGTCGCCAGCTGATGTATTCCACCGTGCCTTCGATGCTCTTGTCGGGCGAACGAATCCATTCGCCAACGCTGAAAGGGCGATCCAGATAAATGGTCAGGCCACCAAAGAAGTTGGCGAGTAAGTCCTTGGCTGCCAAGCCTACTGCAAGGCCGCCCACCCCGCCCAGTGCCAGTAATCCGGTGATTTGAAATCCCAACGTCTGCGCAATGATCAGTATCGACACAATCACGGTGACTAGGCGGCCCAGTTTGCATAGAGCATCAATCGTCGTTTGGTCAATATCCTCGCCCCGCTCATGACGCGCAGCTAATACATTGCGACCTACTTCACCGATAAACCGCAATACAAACCACATAACACAAACGACTAACGCTACGTCACGCAGCTCCAGCGCCTGTTCAAGAAACGCTTCGTCAGTCTGGCGTTGCACCACGCGCGCCATGTAACCAGCGCCGATCACCCACATTGCCACCAGCACTGGACGATTAGCCGTGTGCAGCAGCGCGTCGTCCCATACCGTTGTGGAACGGTCGGCCACCTTGATGGCATGACGTAGTATTAGTTGCGCAATCTGGTTAAGAACGACAGTGATCAATGCGATCACCATCAGTGAGACTATCCACGGAGCGATACCAATATACTGGCTTACTAGTTCATTAAATTGATTCATGCTGCTGGATCTAAAGTATCAAAGCGGGGGTAGCCCCATAGTACTTCGTGGCAGTTCAAACGTCTGCTTTGATGGTTTTTGTTGAACCATTGGTTTTAACCGACTCAATGCCACCATCCCGACTGGCAGCTGACTTGTACATTTGACTAGTGCCTATCACCTGATGATTAGCTGCTTTGAGGTTAAAGTAGCAGCGACCATCACTGGCATCCTTACGCTCGTAAAGTGAATCAGTTGCGCTGTTTTTTTGAACGGAGGCAATACCGTTCTCAGCTGCTGCACGGCTTTCATATTGTTCACTGCGCAAAATGATTTCGCTATTGCCCGCCTTGAGAGCAAAATTGTACTGCCCCTTGTCGTTCTTAGTTAATTCATACCAACCAGCCATAATTCCTCCACTATTTACGGGGAAAACGGCAGTATCTTACATCATGTTTAGCGATGATGGGATTTGGTGTCTGGCGCGATAATCTCTTTATTGCAAATTCAACAACATCCAGCCCACGTCACTGGTCTGACCTTTGTAGTTGTAACCTTGCAGTTTAATTTCATATTCACCACTGCCAAACGCCGTGGAATTCAGGCTAAAGCGCAGCTCCTTGTTGGTGTCAACCGAAATACGCCGTATCTCCAGCACCCTTGATTCATTCACTTTGCTGATAAGAATGCCAAATACTTTATAACGGCTGTTGCTGACATCCAGATGTACATCCAGCCATTCGGCGAGATTGGTTGACACCGTTACTGTAGGTTCGCTGGCTTGGGTGGTAGCGGGGGTGGCACGAATAGTTTGGACACTGGTGGTGGCACGCAGACCACTTACTTTGGCAGCCACGCTCATGGTTCTCAACTGTCGCTGCTGATCCTGATTCCCCCAATACAACCAACCTGCGCCGAGCAGGGTGAGTATCAATAACAGCAGCAATATTTTGTTGATACCGGATTTTGTCGGTGCAGGATCATAGTCATCCTCATCCTCATCCTCATCCTGCTTCTGTTTTCCTGCGGTGGCAGGATCAACCCGTTGCAAGCCAGTGGCGGCAGCTAGCCGCGTTACATCAGCTGGCATAGCTTCAAAGACACTGGTACCCATGCCGTCGAATGTATTGACCTTCAGTCGCGCTTTAATGCGTGCGGGAATATCCAGTGTGTCCAGTACTTCCGGGTGTTCCTTGCAGTAGCGCTCGAAATCCCATGCCTCACGCACTAGCAGATCACCGGTCAGGTAGCGCTCAACAAATCGCTCAATCTTGATCTGTTCTCGATCCATGGGTTCACAATATAAGGTCAGTATTTGTGGTGACTGTGCGGCCATCCAGCACACAATTCAGCGATCTACAGCACATAACGATAAGTCAGATATAGCAGATGTATATACCGCACACTTTGTTATTCAAGTTGATATAGATCTAGCCGATGTACGTGAAGTTGAATTGCGTCTTTGGTTTGATTTTACGATTGGGAATGGCACTATTTATGCGCGGCAATGGGCACACGATGTGCGCTGTGCGCGCAACGACACCTCGCATCGCCGGGTTGGCAAAACGAGCAAGCGCGATGCGAATGTAGAATGACTACAAGCTGAATATGTGATTCAGCCACCACTCAAGACAGGCGGCTAATTTTCCAGTGGCATAAACAGCCACAGCAGGAAGTACGCCAGAAAGCCAAAGCCGAAGAAAATGACGCTCAGGCAGAATAATACGCGCCATATCCAGCTCGGCAGGCTGGTATGCTGGCCCAATCCGCCACATACGCCACCCAGCACCCTATCGGTTTTGCTGCGGCGCAGTTGATTGAGTCCATGCGCTGATACTGGTGTTGCAGCGTTTCCAAGCCATCTGGCTTTCGCGCGCGCGAATTCATCAGCCGTCAATACGCCACGTTCATGCAATGACTGCAGTCGTTCCAGTTCTTCAGATAGGTTCATGGATTTGCCTTGAGGATAGCTACTGAGATTCTTAGCAAAACACATCAAACGATGAGTTTGTTACAGATGCGGTAGTCGATTCAACAGCAAAAAGGCAATGAGTCAATTAACCCTGACGCGGAAACTGATTGTAAAGCTGGTATTCCCGCTGCCATTGCCCAGCATCGAGCCAGTCGGGGCTATGCGAATGCCAGTAACAGCCGAATCTACACCGTCGGCATTGGCTGTAGGGGCGTAAGTAAATGGAGCGCCACCGCCAAGCGTATTTGAATATGTACTATTGCTACTGGTATAGCCCAGCCCGCTCGCGGGTGAGCCATTGGCAAACTGTACCACTGCGCACTGCCCGGTGTTACTGACACACAGGCTCGTATTGGCTGGAATAGGATCAGTTATCACCAAACTACTGGCATCGACAGCACCTGGCCCGGCGTTGGTAACTGTAACGGTGTAACTGACAATGCTGCCCGGGATACGTTTAGGGTTGGTCGTGCCGTTGATCGGATCGGAAATGAGTTGCGAAACCTTGGTGACTTGCAATGAGGGCATCGGGATCGTAACGGTAAAGGTGCCTATTCCAAGATCGGAAATGGTGCCTTCAACACCTTCGTTAGCCGTAACCCGAGCTGTCCATACGCCAGCCGGGGCATTGGCGGGAACCGCATAGGTGTACTCATAAGTTTTCAGTGCTGCACCAGAGTCATTCACCTGCGTCATGGTGGCTGAGGTCACAACGTCAGTACCGGATGGATTGCGCAGCGTGATGGTTGCGTTACTGATATCAAAGCTACCAAAGGGGTCGCTGACCACGGCGCGTACGTAGACGGTAGAACCGCGTACGAAACTGCCGGTGACCACGCCACCTGCATAGGCGGCACTGTAGGGTTGCACACTGTCGACGTTGATGACAGTTGCACTGTTGAGTTCCACCAGTGAATAGCTTGAGCCGCTATAGGGCGTCACAGTTATCCTGCGATTGCTCTGGCTGGTGGTGTTGGTCACAGTAAGCGTAAACGTCGAGCCAATCGGTGCGGTTACTGCCGCAGGTAAATTGAGATTGAACGTCACCAATGATGGTGTGGTCGAAAGTACGTCATTAATAATCGTTGAACCAAGCTGACCCAGAATAGAGTTGCTAAGCGTTACCGATACTGAGCGGGATTGCCTTGTGTTATTGCCAGTACCTGCCAGCAACAAATGTATCGCAAATGGACCAGATTGCAGCGACACGGATTTTTGCAGTACAGGAGAAATCGTCCAGCTGCTAGAAGCGCTTGCACCATCAATAGTTGCCGCAGTGTGAGTGCCACTGGGACGAGTTCGTGACAGCCTGTTTGCCGGATTGCTCCATAGATATAGCTGTTTAGTACCGCTACCGGCAATTAAAGAAGGTGAAACAATAATCTGCGGTGTAGCCGGAACTGCTCCTGGGCCAGTCGGATTGGTGATGGTTGCTGTGTTATTAATGGTTGCGCCCGGGGATGTGCCGGGTGCAACGGTTACATCAAATACAATGGTGACGCTGCTGCTGGCCGGTACCGTGATACCGGTAATATTCAAGTAACCGCTATTATTATTGCCTGTGCCGTTACCCGTAGAGCTATTGATTGCCCCACCGGGAATACTTACAACGCTAAAGCCACTGACATTACTCGGCACATTGTCAGTTACGGTTACGTTGGTAGCCGCAATCGTAGAAGAATTAATGATATTGATGGTGTACCGCAGCGTATCACCCACATTGGCTTCACCCCCGTTCTGATCAATCACCACTTTGGTCGAAGTGCTCAGGTTGGAACCCAGTACGGGTGCAACATCCATTGCCGAATTATTTGTTGAGTTGATGTCATTGCTGCCGCTGCTGCTGACCGTGGCGATATTGCTAACACTGGGATACGCCGCGTTACCAACGGCAACGGTTAAAGTGATGTCTGGGAAGGCGCTACCCGCTGCCAGTGGCGCGGCATGTGTACACGTCACAACTTGTGCCGCCGCACTACAATTCCACCCTGTTCCGCTGGCGGACACATAGGTCAACCCCGCAGGCAAGGTATCGGTAACCGTAGTCAAGTAATCAATTGCCTGTACTCCTGATGCATTAGCCACACGTAAGGTATAGCTGGCGTTGCTACCAACGCTGAAATTACCGACATGCGTCTTGGTAATAGACAGATCAATTTCCGGTTCACTCGTAACGCTGACTATTTGCGCGGCTAGCAGTACCAGATCGCCACCTGCGGAGTAATTAGTCGTGGCGGTGGTTTGTCCTGCGCTCAGATAAGGCGAGACGTCATAGGTATCCACATCAACGCCGTAGGTGTTATTCAGCCCCAGCGTATTAATCGTACCGTCATACTGCTGCACCGTTGGCACGCTACCCGCTGGGACTATGCCATCGTCCAGTGCGAAGCCGTTGAAGGACAGGCTTTCTGAGAAACCATTGAGGGCATCAGAGTTGCCGGGATCACCTTCCCAGGTCACTACGGTCATCTTGCCATCAATGCTGCTGCTCGGAATACGGAAGCCATCGGGCGTCAGCGCTACTGCACTGCCCCGGAAATACTCGAGTCCATCAAAAATGTTGATAGCGCGAAGAGGTTCAGAGCTGGATCGGTATATTACAATCAGGCTCCAACCAGAAACCACGGCGCTTGCACTACAAAAAGGGTTGCCACTGTTGACCGCCAGTCCACCGAATGTCAGGAAGCCGTTTCCGCTAACAAGGCTGGTGACGTTGGCAAAACCACCAAAGAACGGATAGTTGGTACCACCGTTGGAAAACGTACTGGTAAAGGTGCGGCTTGCTGTTACCGAACTTCCATTCAGGCTGACCACACTGTCCACCGTTGAGCCAGAGCCACCCCAGTAGAGGTAGGCGGCTGCAACCGTCGCGCCCGCTGGAATGCCGGCTAGTGCTTGCGAGCTAATTGAATTGAGTGAGCAGGTGTTGGTATCGCTATCACGCAGCGATCCACCAGTAGCGACATAGTTGTAATTGCCAGTAAAGCGCTGGTAGCGGCTAATGGTCGTCGCTGACGCACCTGAGACTGTAGCCAGCAGCAACAGCGCCACAATAAATTGGGTAATACGTTTCATCGAATGGGTATTTGTCAGAATCTGAACAATATATTGACGCATCAGCCGCCGAGTTGACTTAAGGGCGCAGGGTAACGCCTGATTGGTGTCGTGATGCTAATGGCGTCACACTTCTTTACGTCACGATGTGTTGAACGTATGAAAAGTGCGATGGCCTCGGCAGGTCATTCGAATACTTTAGGGCTTCCAAGAAAAAGTGCGAGCTATCTCACAACGCGCGTCAAGTATTTGACAAAAATCGCACCCATTGACGTTTTCCCTTAATTAACGGGATTTGGTGTGCATCAGGGTTGCCGTGAGCGATGACCTTGACGAGCACAGCGAATCAGTTGCCGCGCCAGATGATCAGATGAGATGAGTTGATTAAAGACATGCGAGTGCGTAATAACAAATTTCAGATGAAGGCTGGGCTGCTGCTCGGCCTGAGTGCGTTCGGTCTGCCACAGCTTTCCCATGCCACAGGCACCGCAGCAGGCAGTAGCATTCAGAACACTGCGCAGGTCAGTTATGACTTGGGCGGCAGCACCCTGACTACGTCGTCTAACGCTACGACGTTGACGGTAGCGGAAATCATTGATGCCAACATCATCACCTTGACCAGCACCGTCAGCGTTACGCCCGGTGCGACCAATCAAGTACTGCAGTATCGTCTGACCAACACTGGCAATGGCCCGGAAAAATTCAGCCTGCTACCTAACAGCACCTTGGTGGGCGACGACTTCGACCCAGCCTTGGCAACCAATCGCATCTATTTTGATGCCGATGGCACGCCCGGTTTATCTCCTGGTGACACATTGTATGCCCCGGGTAGCAATGATCCCTCGCTAAACGCTGATGCATACATTGTGGTACTGGTGGTTAACGACATTCCCACTGGTTTAGCCAACGGGGCCACTGGTCGTAGTGAATTGAGTGCGACTTCTGTTACCGGCGGGGTAAGCGGCACGGTGGGCCAGATTTTCACTGGCCAGGGTGTCGGCGGGGTGGATGCGGTACTGGGTACCACGGCAGGCCGAGCCAACAATAGTGGTGCCTATGTAGTTGGTTCGATTGCGCTGACCGCAGTCAAATCACAAGTGATTACCAATACCCTCGGTAATAATCAACCGGTACCGGGCGCGACCATAACTTATCAAGTTGTAATTACACCAAGTGGCAGTGGTACCGCCAATAACGTGGTGTTTAGTGATGCCATCCCGGCCAACACTACTTACGTACCCAACAGCATTACCTTGAATACAGGTGCCGGTGTGGTGGCGATGAGTGATGCAGCCGATACGGATGCGGGTCAGTTCATCAGTACGCCTACTGCACGAGTTTCCGTGAATCTTGGTGCGCTCACTGCTGCTAGTGCAGCACAGACAGTCAGCTTCGCCGTCAAGATCAACTAGCAATAAGAATTAACGCTTTCCATGAAAGAACCATATCCATTGAAGAAGAGTACCACTATGAATATCAAGACCATGTTGAGTTATCGCTACGTTGCGTTGTCGCTGCTGTTGCTGAGCACTATGAATGTACACGCCCAGTCAACCAATACGGCTGTCGCCAAACCCTGTGTTGAGTTGAATAATGTCGCGCAGCTGGAACAGGAATACACCGACGCGCAGGGCAACAAAGCCAAGCGCCTGGTTGCACCGGACAAAGTGATTCCCGGCAACCTAATTGTTTACACGCTGACTGCCAAGAATGTCTGTGACAAGCCTGCGAGCGCAGTGGTAGTCAACAACCCCGTGCCAGAACACATGAATTACGTGGCCAATTCGGCCGCAGGTGCTGGCACGGATGTGACCTATTCACTAGATGGCAAGAGCTTCGCCAAACTGGAAGCACTGACTGTCAAGAACGCGGATGGCAGCACACGTGCGCCGCGTGCCGATGAAGTCAAACATATTCGCTGGGTATTCAATACCGCGATTAATGCCGGTCAATCCAGCAGCGTGCGTTTTTACGCCACAGTGCAATAAGCAACTCTAATTTGCCGCAAGGCAAACCTCATGCTGATCTGGCAGATGTCAGTGTGAGTTAAGTGAAATCTACTATCGTCAAACATGCAGGAGTTTATCAAATGAAGTTTTCAACAGAGCATATCAAGCGAGTCGGTCTCGCGCTGATCGCACTGTCGTCGGTAGGATTGCTGCCAAGTGCATTTGCAGCAGTGGGTGAAACCACGGCTGGTGCCACCATCAGCAACACCGCGACAGTCAACTATACGGTAGGTACCGTTCCCCAAGCACAGGTGGCAAGTAATAACGGTGTTGCCACAACTTTTCTGGTCGACAAGAAAGTTGACCTTACGGTTTCTAATGATGGTGGCGCAACCACTGTTCCGGGTGCCACTCTGATTGGCCTGCCGTTTACGGTAACCAATACGGGTAACGCGTCGGATACGTTCACGCTGGCTGCGGCGAATGTCACCACGGGCGATCAGTTTGACGTCACCAGCTATGCCATATATATCGACGTCAACAATGACAACGCCTATGACGCTGGCGACACGCTGGTCACCGCTCCGGTCACCATTGCGCGTGATACGGCATTAAATGTGATCATCGTTTCGACCATGCCTGGCGGAGTGGTCAACGGCAATACAGCCAACATGACGCTGACTGCAACTACCACTTCTGTTGCTACTACCGGCGCAGAATCGCCCACCGTAGTGGATGTAGTGTTTGCCGATGCCGGTAACAATGGTACGGAAGTGGATACCAACACCTATACCATCGTCACCGCCACCTTGGCAGTGGTGAAGTCGGCAGCTGTACTTGCCGATCCGATTAACTGTCCGACTGGCGTTGGTAGCTGCGGAACTAATCTGCCCAAAGCCCTTCCCGGTGCAACCGTTCGTTACACCATTGTAGTTACGAACAGCGGTACGGCTTCTGCTACTGCAGTGACTTTGACGGACAACATTCCTGCCAACACCACGTATGTGGCCAACAGCATGACGTTGAATGCCGCCGCACTGACTGATGCATCCGATGCCGATGCTGGTACTACGACTGGCGCGCCGGTAGTGACATCTGTCAGTGTCAATGCGGGTACCGTGGCCGCTGCGGGCAATGCCACTGTAACCTTCAATGTAACCGTGAATTAAACGGCTACAGAGAAAATGCACGCATTGATCTCTGCATACCTTTTTACACAAGCAAAAAGACTACGCAGTAACAAGATGAAAGCTTCTGCAGACGATGGAGGCGTGGGGCTTACGCCCCACGCCTTTACTGCGTCGGTAGGCTTGCGTGCGCTCGATCTACTCAAGGAAATGGCCGGAGCGCTGTCGTTATTTGCGGCGCTGGCGATGATGCCAATGATGGCTGTTGCCGCTACTGATTCCGGTGTAGTAATCAGCAATACGGCGCAATTAGAGTTTGCCAGATCTGGTCTCAGTACTACGGAAACGGTAAATAGCAATACGGTAAGTGCAACGGTAGTACCGGTACCTTCTGCTTCTTCGTTATCAGTGTTTCGTTTTACTGATGCGACTAGCGCCACGCAAACTACTACTGCGGGCCCATCTCAGTGCTTGCAGAACGGTAGCTTCAATAATTTGCCGCAACCAACTTTTGCCAATGGCAGCAGCGTCGATGCATCACAATTATTGGCGTTGATTCGTACCGATATCGTGCACGCCAATGATGCCGTATTCCTGCAAGTCAGCGATGCTGATCAGAATCGCGATGCTGGCGTGATTGATACCACTGACCTGATTGTAACCAGCGCCATTGGTGATACAGAAACTATTCGTCTACGTGAAACCGGAATTAATACCGGTGTGTTTGTCGGCTATATACAGACACGCAGTTCAGCTACGGCTAATAATGGTGACTGCTCGTTGCAGGTGGATCGCGATTCGCTGATCACTGCCGCTTACACTGATAGTTACAACAACACCGATACCAGCAATGTGTCGGTGCTAGTAGATCCCTATGGCCTCATCTTCGACTCGCTCACCGGACAACCTGTAAATGGTGCTCGCGTGCGACTTATCAATGTTGCCACCGGCTTACCTGCTGCCGTGTTTGGTGACAACGGCAGCAGCACTTATCCGGCGGAAATGACCACTGGCAGTGCTGTTACCGACGGCGGTGGCACGGTATACAACCTGCCAGCCGGTGTATTTCGTTTTCCCCTGGTAGCGCTCGGTCAATATCGTTTGGAGATTACGCCACCCACTGGCTATACCTTTGCCTCGGGTCGTAGCATTGCCGAACTCAACCAATTGCCAGGTGCTCCATATCGGTTGAGCACGGCATCGTTTGGCGCACCATTCAGTGTGACTACTCCGGCTGCGGTAGCAATTGACCTGCCACTTGATTCCTCTGGTACGCAATTATTCCTCACCAAGAGCACCACGACTACGACGGCGGCGCAGGGTGACTTTGTGCAATACCAGCTGAGTATACAGAATGCCAGCAACAGCATTCAGGTCAGCAATGTGGAAGTAACCGACGTGTTGCCGCATGGCCTGCGTTATCAATCTGGCTCGGCGCGGCTTGACGGTGCTGTGGTTGCCGATCCTGCTATCAGCAGCGATGGTCGTACCCTACGTTTTGCTATAGGAACGCTGGCAGCAGCGGCCAACCTTAAACTCAGTTACGTGGTTGAAGTGACGGTAGCAGCGCGTGACGACAAACTGGTTAATCGTGCGCAGGCTGCCAATACTGCTGGAGCATCGTCCAATACCGCACAGGCGACCATTCGTTTGCGCAATGAACTGTTCACTGAAACATCGTTCATCATGGGCCGAGTCGTAACGGGAACCTGCGAGCAGAACAGCGAGACGCTCAACGGCGTACCCGGTGTACGCATTTATCTGGAAGATGGCCGCTATGCCGTCACTGATGAAGAAGGTAAGTATCATTTTGAAGGTGTGCCAGCAGGCTCACATGTGGTGCAACTAGATACCGTTACCGTGCCGGACACATTGGAGCCTCAGCTATGTGACGACCGTGTGCGTCATGCTGGAAGTAGTTATTCACAGTTTGTTGATATACGTGCCGGTGCGCTGTGGCGCGCAGACTTTGTACTGAAAGAAAAAGCGCCACCAGTAGGCCAGGTCAATTACGGCATGACCACGCGTATTGCGGGTGATACGGAATTGCTGCATACGCTGAATACTGAAGTCAGCGCCTTGCCTATCAGCAATATAAAACTGATGGTGACCTTGCCGGATGGCATTGAGTATGTAGCTGGTAGTGCCGAAGTGACAGGTCAGGTCATTGCTGACCCACAAAACATGAATGGCACACTGATTTTTCGTGTTGATGAGCTTGCAGCAGGCGCTCAACATAGTCTGAGCTTCAAGACACGGGTAAAAGATGCTGCCGCTGGTGGCTTCATCATCAAGTCGGTACTGCTGTTTGATACCCCCTTAGAAAAAAACCAACGCAGTAGTTCTGTCGAGAATCGCGCCACTCGTGGCGAGATGAATTACGAAAGCGCCAGCTATCGCTTTTCGCCGCACTTTTCCGTGTTGGGCACCGAGCTCAGTGCGGATGATCGCGCTCAATTGGACAAGTTGGCAACCGAATGGCGCGGTGTGCAGAACCTGCGTATTAAAGCAGTAGGCCATACTGACAAGAATGTTATTCCTCCATCCAAACAGCATTTATTTGAGGACAATTATGTGTTGTCGCTCGCGCGTGCCAATAGTGTTGCTGAGTATTTGCGCGATGCACTGGCGTTGATGCCAGAACAGATCGAAACCGACGGTAAAGGCCCGGATGAGCCTATTGCAGTCGGCGATGACGCCGCTAGTTTGGCGAAGAACCGTCGGGTCGAAATCAGTATTGATGGTGTACGCATCAAGCAGCTGGGTCTAGTGTCTGTCATCAAATCGCGTGATGAGGCACCGCTGCTGAATACAACCGGCGCGGTCATCAGCAAGCAGAGTTTGAATGCCGCCAAACTGGCTGACGTTAGCAGTATTGTGCGCAAGCTTACTGCGGATGTCGATGTGGAAACCCTTAGTGTTGGTATGAACGGTGGCATTGCATTAGTACGTCCCGCTGCTAATGAAGTACCCCCTATTCCCAGTATCAAGATTGCCGTGCAGCATTTACCGACGCAGAAAGTCGAATTGCTATTGAACGGCGCACCAGTAAGCGGCCTGAATTTTGATGGTCAATCCACCAAGAGCGATAACTCATTGTCATTAAGCCGCTGGCGCGGTGTGGATTTAAAGAACGGTAATAATCAGTTAATCGTTATTGTGCGCGATGCTAACGATGTGGAAGTCGAACGCATCATACGTACCGTGCACTACTCTGGTGGTGCGGTACGGGGTGAGCTAGTTAAAGAGCAATCCAATCTGAGTGCCGATGGCAGTTCACGACCCGTTATTGCATTGCGCATGTTTGATGCCGCTGGTCAGCCAGCCCGTCCCGGCACTATGGGGTCGTACAGTGTGGAAGCGCCGTATCGTAGCTGGTGGGAAGTGCAGCAATTACAGGACAAGCAGCTGGCGAGTTTGGCACCGCGTGATGCACAGTTTGTGGTCGACGATGACGGCTTGGCGCGTATTGAACTGGAACCTACTACTAGCAGCGGTATGGCGGTGGTGCAGCTGCAATTCAATGAGCGACAAGTTCAGGATCTGCGCGTGTGGCTGGAACCACAAGCGCGTGATTGGGTATTGGTCGGCCTGGCTGAGGGAACCGTTGGTTACAACACGATCAGTAACAATGCCGAGGCGGCCAGCGCTGATGACATTGAGGATGGCTATGAACAGGATGGTCGTGTGGCTTTTTTCGCCAAAGGTCGTATCAAGGGCGATTTCCTGTTGACCCTGGCGTATGACACGGCGCGCGATACCAATAAAGACAAACAAAGCCTGTTGGGTGTGATTGATCCGGAGAAGTACTACTCGTTGTACGGCGATGCCAGCCAACAACTGTTTGAAGCAGCTTCCTCGCGCAAGCTATATATCAAATTGGAACGCCGTCAGTTCATGGCCATGTTCGGTGATTTCAACACCGGAATGACTGTCACTGAGCTGGGTCGATACAGCCGTACCTTGAATGGTCTTAAATCAGAGTTTGCGGGTGAGCGCTTTGGTTACACCGCATTTGCTGCCAATACCGATCAGGGTTACGTGCAGGATGAACTGCAGGGTGATGGTACTTCTGGCTTATATAGACTTACACAAAGCGACATTATTGCCGGTTCCGACAAGCTTCGCATTGAAGTACGTGATCGTTTTAATACCGGTACGGTGGTGAGCACCACCACATTGTCGCGTTATATTGATTACGACATTGATTACAGCAACGGGACGCTTTACTTCAAGCAGCCGGTGATGAGCCGTGACGCTAACTTCAACCCACAATTCATCATCGTTGATTATGAAGTGGATTCGGCAATGAACGAGGCTGTCAGTGCCGGTGGTCGCGCCTATGCCAAGCTTGGCAAGTCGCGCAAGACCGAAGTGGGCATCAGCTTCATCAACGAGGGCGCACAAGTAGGCGACACCCGCGTCGCTTCGTTGGACACTCGCATCCAGCTTGCAGAAGGCACGCAATTCCGCGCCGAAGTAGCCCGCAGTGACTCGGATAATCCTGCACGTGCGGCTACCGCCGATGCGTACTTCACCGAATTGAAGCATGTCAGTAACCATATTGATGCCAATGCCTACTTCCGTGTTGAAGAAGATAACTTTGGATTCGGTCAGCAGCTCAGCACCGAAAATGGCTCACGCAAGGCCGGTGTAGATGCTCGTCTCAAGTTCAACGACAAGTGGTCAGTGCGTGCTGAAGGCCAGCACCAGGAACGGCTGAGCAGTGATGCCACTCGCGAACTGGCCAGTGTGCAGGTGCAGCGCGATACGCAGATAACCAATGTGGGTGTGGGTGTGCGGCATGTGGCCGATAGCAATACCAGTATCGGCAACAGCAACAGTGAACAGGGGTTTGTCAGTGGTAGCGTCAAGCTGCTGGATCAGCGCCTGACCCTGCGCGCCGAGCAAGATGTGGCGCTGAGTGCGCCAAGTGCAGTAACAGACTATCCGGATCGCTCATTGATTGGCGCGGATTACAAACTCACTCGTGAAACCAGCGTGTTTACTGACTATGAACACGCCAATGGTGCCACCATTGATGCTGACATGACTCGCATTGGCCTACGCGCCAGCCCGTGGGAGCGCGCCCAGCTGTCATCCAGCATGACGCAGCAATTCACCGAGAACGGTGCCCGTACTTTTGCCAACTTGGGTTTGACGCAGGGCTGGCAAGTTAATGAGCGTTGGGCGATGGATTTTGGTGTCGACCAAAGCAAGACTCTGCGCGGCAATGATAGCTATGACTTCAATACCAACACTACGCCTGCGTCCGGTACTTACAGCCAAGGTACGGTAACTAATTTTCAGACTGGTGACTTCCTGGCGTTGTCATTAGCCAGCCTGTATCGTAGTGAACTATGGAGCGTTACCGAGCGTGTTGAATACCGCAATGGTTCAAACGAAGATCGCTGGTCATTGGTAAGTGGTTTTTATCGCGAAGCCGTAAGAGGCCACGCCTTTGCCTTTATTACTCAGTATTTGAATAATCACAGCAATACGACTGGTGACAGTCTTACGGCCAATTTGCAGTTGTCATGGGCTTATCGTCCGGTAGACAGTCGCTGGATTGTGCTGGACAAGTTTGACCTCAAACATCAGAGCACTGACAGCACCAGCCAAAAGGTGACTAGCTCGCGTCTGGTGAACAATACGCATACCAACTGGCAGCTCAATACCCGCACCCAGCTTGGCCTGCAATTTGGCGCGCGCTATGTACTCACCAGCTTTGATGGTGATGAATACCGTGGCACATCCGCTTTACTCGGCGCTGACTACCGTCATGACTTGAACAAGACATTTGATGTGGGCATGCATGGCTCGGTGATGCAGTCATTTAAATCCGGCGTTAGCACAGCATCACTGGGCGCGGATGTCGGTGTGAGCTTTATGAAGAATGCCTGGGTGTCACTCGGTTATAACTTCCAAGGATAT
This sequence comes from Steroidobacteraceae bacterium, assembly GCA_050181835.1. Taxonomy (GTDB): domain Bacteria; phylum Pseudomonadota; class Gammaproteobacteria; order Steroidobacterales; family Steroidobacteraceae; genus CAILZL01. The sequence continues at coordinate 365,314 of JBFXCU010000001.1, forward strand.
AACGACAAGGACTTCGACGATGCCCACTATCTGTCGCAAGGTCCGTATCTGAAGTTCCGTATCAAGTTTGATCAGGACACCTTCAAAGATCTGAACTTGTCGAGCATGCGTGCAAAAAAATAGCCCGGCATATATTTGCTCGTTTAATGCCAAGGGTGTAGCGTGCATCTTTTGAGTTAAGGTGCACGAGAACATGACGCTAGAATCATTCCTGCAAAAATTGCACGCCACTCCCGATGCAATTGAATTCACTGACACCATGGCGGCAATTGAGGCTTATTACCACTTCACGCCGACGGCGTTCAAAAATGGTGAGCTGGAAAACGCCGCAGGCCAGAACTCGGGTTCCTGCAAGCTATTCGCTTTTGCCAAGTTGCAAGGCTTGAACCAGCAACAAACACTAGCCTGCTTTGGTGCTTACTATCGTCAGGATGTGCTTGTGTATCCGCAGGGCACGGATCACGGCAATATTCGCAACTTCATCAAGTACGGTTGGGATGGGATTGCGTATGCGGGGCAAGCCCTGCAGAGAAAGTAGCTTCTGCATCTCAGCACACCGCGACCATGCCATTGCTCTCCTGTGCTTGAAAGCTGAGTAGTGGCGTCAGTGTCAGCTCAAGTTCGCCAGTGGTCATGTTGGCAGTATGCCTCCATTCATTGAGCGCAATGCTATCGCAGCTATTAGCACTGCTGGCGCGCGTCAAGCTGGCGATGACGATGGAGTGTGACAAGCCTGTGTTGCTAGAGTCACCGCTGCTTTTCAATACGACATTACCGAAATTGTTGTAGCTGGTGAACTGCCATAAATATTCACTTAGTATTTTAAGTGTGGTGGCATCCATGGGGCGCGCATTCAATGTACCCGCTTCACCACTGCTGGCCAGCAAATCCACCGTGTTGCGGCTGAGGTAACTGCATTTGTAAACGCGTTGCTGCAGGTAGCCCATGGGAGAGCCGGATCGCAAGCGGTCAAACTGGAAGTAACGATCAGTGTTTTCTGTGCCAGTCAGTGCTGCATTATCGCCACTGTTGGTGTTGTAGGTTTCAGACCATTGCAGAGCGGTATTGAAATCATCACTACATAGCTCGTACTGCAGTACCGCACTGCTGTTGATGTCACGAGTCTTTAAATGCGAGGTGGCCACGTAACCGGAAAATACCGGTACGGTTTCGCCATAGAAGCCAGAAGGTGTGCGCTGGCTGTCGCTATAAATCAGATTGGCAATTTCGCTGTTGGATTGAGTGACAGGACGTGGTGCGCTGGCGGCTTGCACGGTAGGTGTAGTGCTCGCTGTACTCTCGCCACCACCACAGGCACACAACAAGCTTGCAATAGCGCAGGATAGCCAGACACTTGGAATTGTTCGTACAGACATGACGCACTCACCCGTCGTTTAGAACCGAATCGGGCGCTGTGTCGCGAGTGGCGGCAATACATTGCCACTCCAATGGCAACACATTGCCTAGTATGGCTATCGTCCCGACGGGAGTGGTCTTGAGGACTGGTGGTAAGTGATTAGTGCGCAGCCAGTGAAACTGCGGATTACATGGCAGTTTGCCATGCAAAATTACGTATTAAGACAAATTGAATGTGGCGCTGTTTTGTGCGCGAGCTGCAGACGCTGAATTATTTAGAGTGACAGGCGGCAGTAAATGCGGCAGAAATGACCGGTTCCAACAGGTCGCGGCGTTCACTCAGCGGCAACCTGTCCCAGCGTACGGTGCAATTGGGCAGTAGCTTCATCTCTGCTTCACTGTATTCCACGCTATCAGTTTGGCTTGATGCAAACTCAGTGGGCAGGATGCGGGTAGTTTCGTTGTTCAATAACTCAACCACCGCCTGACATACCTGTGTGTTACGTGGCAACAGGCCATGCGCTTCACGGATATACCAGTGCCTTGCTTGCTGCCATTTTGCCAACGCCACGGGCACTGTGCCATCACCTTCAGGCGTGACTTGAAAAACAAACTCATCTGCCACGCGTCGCACCCCGGTTATGGTGGCTTGCTCAATGCCGACAATCGCATGACAACGTCGATCTGCCTTGGCCAAGTGGCGAGTAATTCGTTTGCCTAAATTAAGGCGATCTGGCCTTGGCGTGAAGTCATCCTGGGGCCACTGCCGATAATCAAACAAATTCAAGTCGGGAGTGTATGCCGGGCCGGGCAGCATCTCGTAAAAACTGTAAAAGCTGCGGAATACCTGCTGCGTCAATTGCTCAGCAGAGTACAAGTGATCTAGGGCACCCAGCTTGCGTACCGTGGGATAGCAGGCGCGCAAGGCTTGCAGCAAAGCGAACGATCCCTGATTGGGTGTGCCCAACTGCACTACACGACTGACTTTCGCTGCCGCCGGATGATTAAGCGCCACGCGCGTTACCAGACCACCCATGCTGTGCGCTACCAGCATGACTTCTTTGGCGGGCTCATGCCGTAGTTCTTCTGCTAATCGCTTACCTAGCTCGATAATGCTGCGGCGCCAATCATAGGGAAACAGTTTGACCGGCATGCCTGCCGCTTGCAGTGTCAGGCCGAGTTTCAGGTACGCTGCCAGCATTACGCCGGTGGCGCGGATTGAGCGACGTTTACCAATCGCCAGTTGCACTAGTTTCCCGGCCATGACGCTGCTGGGATCCAGCCATAGCACTTCTGAATGCTTGGCAGTGCTCACTGCCAATTTACTGCCTAATAATCCCGGCAGCACATAAACGCACGGCGCCTGCTTATCACATCTGGTCTGCACAGCTTGTTGCGCCAATAGCGTCAATTCAGCATAAGCAGGAGCGCCAAAGTAGGCCTGCAATACCGGTGCGTGCGTGCCGTCGGCCAAGGCTTTGGTAATGGTGCCTTCATCCAGATAATTCGGGTTGAAGGCAGGTATGTGGCTGGCAGTCATTAGATTAGTGCAGGGAAATCGAGCGGAGGTTCTCGTGATGCTGGGCTAGTGTAGCGATTCAATCTACAATGCCGCGCACATTTATTCACTTGTGATTATCAGCGGTGCGTCGTGAAAGCAGGTTTTGATTGTACAAAATGCCCCGGATATTGTTGTAGTCACCCACGAATTGAAGTGACTGATAAAGATATCGAACGACTGGCGGCCCACTTTGAATTAACAAAAACGGCGGCACGTAAGAAATTCACCTATCACTACAAAACCAAAGAAGCGGATGAGTGGATCATGCGCCACCGCAAGGATCATGTTTACAAAAGCATGTGCCAGTTTTTTGATCAGCAGGAGCGCCGCTGCACGATATACACAGCTCGACCTGCAGTGTGCCGCAAGTATCCATATGGCAATCAATGTGGCTACTACTCATTCCTGAAATTCGAGCGGGCGCATCAGGCTGATGAGGATTTCATCCCTTCAGCTTAATCAATCATCACTGATATCTTGTCCCGGAAACAGCGACTCGATAAAGCCAAATCGACTCAAATCACGAATACGCATGGGATAGAGAATCCCAAGCAAATGATCTACCTCATGCTGCACCACGCGGGCATGAAAGCCATTCACGGCACGATCAACTTGCTTACCAAACTGATCGTAACCTTGATACCGCAGCTGCGTATAGCGCGGTACTGCCCCGCGCAACCCCGGTACTGATAAACATCCTTCCCATCCCTCTTCCTGTTCTTCAGTCAGTGGTGTCAGTGTGGGGTTTATCAACACCGTGAATGGAATCGCCTCTGCGTCAGGATAGCGCGTACTTTTTGCTCCACCAAAAATTACTACTTGTTGCGATACGCCAATTTGTGGTGCGGCAATGCCTGCACCGTTATGCGCCTGCATGGTGTCCAGCATGTCAACAATCAGCCCATGCAGCTCCGGTGTATCAAACTGCTGTACAGGTGTTGCTACCTGTAGCAGTAGCGGGTCACCCATTTTAAGAACAGAACGTGCGGTCATACCTTTGCCTGTCAAATAGAATGCGGACTTACTTACAAGCTCCACTTACTGCGTACACGTAATCGTCCAGGCGGCGCATGATTAACGTATTGCCTGCTTTCTCTGTTTCCCTGCTGCGAAAGAGTCGGCTGGAAGGATGAACTTGCAATTTGCTTGTCGCTGTTTCCTCACCTTGGTGAACTCCCACCACGCCCGCGCCTCGCCGGTCTTGGCCTGATGGATGGCTGCCGCATAGGTGTCCCATACACAGGGGTCATGGCGTGAGTGCGTCAATGTCTGGATGCGAACGTACAGCTCATCTGCATCACATCGCGCCAGTTGCTCAATGCTGTTAATGCCCAGCAATTCAAAATCCGCGCGCATGGCTTTACCGATATTGCGCAGGCTCAACAACGCATCTTGCATGCGACCATTCTGCTTGCCGGTAGATAAAACGGGGTGCTGACGCTCATAGTCTTCCACCGCCAGTATCAATTCCAGCTTGCGCTCGCGCTGCACGATTTTCCAATCAACCTCACTGAGCATACCGACCAATGCATAAAGTAGATTCAGCGAAGCGGAGGGTTGCTGATGCTTCACCATAACATATGCCGCTACTGCACCGCGCTTACGCAACTGTTCCAGCGTGGTGATGCCGATGCTCGCCAGCATCGCCGCCGACCTCGGTCCAAGGTTGCGTAAGCGGGCGATAGGTGGCTCGGAGGTATTGCGATTAGCTCGTGGCATGTGGCCCCACGCGATTGCCCTCAGTATCGATAATGTGAGCATAGCAGCCCATGTCACCGGGCAGTTCAGTGCGACCGAGAAAAACACGCCCCCTGCTTTAGTGACGCGGCCTAATGCAGCCTGTCAGGAGGGTTGCTACAAGCAGGACAGTCGGCTGGCTATACTGCGACAATGAAAGCTAAGCAAACCTTCGACGCTGCCTACTATCGGCGCTTTTACTTACGCGCCGCCACGCGCGCGATGAGTCAGCCAGAAACCGAACGTCGTGCCGCAGTGGTCGCCAGCGTGGTAACGCAATTGGAGCTGCCCGTTAAACGCATGCTCGACATGGGGTGTGGTCTGGGCTGGTTCAAACAGCCTTTACTCACTGTCTTCTCGAAGGCCAGTTATACCGGCGTCGAATACAGCGAGTACCTATGTGAACAACATGGTTGGCAGCATGGCTCGGTAGTGGATTATCAGGGGCGCGGCCAGTTTGATCTGATGGTGTGCTGCGATGTGTTGCAGTACCTGGATGATAGCGACGCTACTCGCGCCATCAACAATCTGGCACGACTATGTCGCGGCGCGCTATATCTGCATGTGCCCACCAAACACGATTGGCAAACGCTGATGGACCCCAGCGGCACTGACGCTAACGTATACGTGCGATCAGCCAGCTGGTATCAACAGCGGTTACGTAAACACTTCAACCACATCGGCAACGGGGTGTTGATCAAGCGCGAAGTGGAAGTGCTGCAATGGGAGTTGCAGCAGCCGTGGCGCTGAGTTAGCGCTTGCTCTGTCGTTTGCTGCTGCTTGGAGTGCGACCCGCTTTGATGGTAGACAGCTTCGGAATACTCACACCCTTCAATCCCGTATGTTGCGTCCGCATCGGCGTCGTGACTGCGGCTTTTTTAGCGCCCGCAATCTGACCATTGCGTAGTTTGTGTGGACGCCGCGCACCTTCGGCCATATCGCCGGTGCCCACTGGTTGCCAGGCGGGAATTAGGTGTTTTTTCCCCGGGCCGATCAAATCAGCGCGACCCATGTTTTTCAGGGCTTCGCGAATCAAAGGCCAATTGTTGGCGTCATGCCAGCGCAAGAAAGCTTTATGCAGCCGACGTACCTTGATGCCTTTAGGAATAGTTACCGCTTCGCTATCGCGCGCAATTTTGCGTAGCGGATTCTTGCCGGAGTGATACATCGCTGTGGCAGTTGCCATCGGTGAAGGCAGGAAGGCTTGCACTTGATCGGCACGATAACCATTGGTCTTCAACCATAGCGCCAGTTCCAGCATATCCTGATCGGTGGTGCCGGGATGCGCGGCGATGAAGTACGGAATCAGATACTGTTCCTTGCCAGCTTCTTTCGAGAACTTCTCAAACAGTTCTTTGAACTTGTAATACGAACCCACGCCGGGTTTCATCATCTTCGACAGCGGGCCTTCGCCAATGGCTTCGGGCGCTATCTTCAGATAGCCGCCAACGTGATGCTGCACCAGCTCCTTCACATACGCAGGTGATTCAACCGCTAGGTCGTAGCGCACGCCGGAACCGATCAATACTTTCTTGATGCCCGGCAAGGTGCGCGCGCGTTGATACAGTTTGATCAATGGCGTGTGGTCGGTATTGAGGTTGGGGCAAATGCCCGGATACACGCAGGATGGCAGACGACACGCCGATTCAATCTCGCGTGACTTGCAGGCCAGGCGATACATGTTGGCGGTCGGGCCGCCGAGATCAGACACCACGCCGGTAAAGCCGGGCACGGTGTCGCGAATGGTTTCAATCTCGCGAATGATGGAATCTTCAGAACGATTCTGGATGATGCGGCCTTCGTGTTCAGTGATCGAGCAGAAGGTGCAGCCACCAAAACAGCCACGCTGAATTGCAACCGAGAAGCGGATCATTTCATAGGCGGGAATCTTGGCCTTGCCATAGACCGGATGCGGTACCCGCTGGAACGGCAGGTCATACAACGCATCCATTTCCTTCATCTGCAACGGAATCGGCGGTGGATTGATCCACAGCTCGGCCTTGCCATGACGTTGCACTAACGCACGCGCATTACCCGGATTGGCTTCCAGATGCAGGATGCGCGACGCATGCGCATACAGAACCGCATCATCACGCACCTGCTCGAATGCCGGCATACGGATGTAGGATTTACTGCGATCCTTGTTGGGCACGTCGCGATAGAACTTCACGACGTGCGCTACTGGCTTCTTATCCGCCACGCCGGTCGCTGAGCGTGTCGAAGCGCTCTGTGTTGAGCACCCTTCGCTGGATAAACCAGTTCCTTCGGTTACAGGCTCAGGGGACGATTGGCTCGGCTCCATCGCATATGGATCAATCGGTGGATTCAACTTGCCGGGCGTATCAATGCTGGTGGAATCAATCTCGATCCAGTCAGTCGGCAACTCTCTGCGCAGAAAGGCCGTGCCGCGCAAATCAGTAATCGCTTCAATCGGCTCGCCTTTGCCCAGACGATGCGCCAGTTCAATAATCTGGCGTTCGGCATTGCCGTACACCAGCAGATCGGCAGCGGCATCCAGCAGCACCGAACGGCGCACCTGCTCCGACCAGTAATCAAAATGCGCAATGCGCCGCAGGCTGGCCTCGATGCCGCCGATGATGATGGGTGTGTCCTTGTAGGCTTCACGCACCCGCTGCGAATACACAATCACGCAACGGTCGGGACGCTGGCCACCTTCGCCACCCGGCGTGTAGGCATCATCGCTGCGTACACGGCGATCCGAGGTGTAACGGTTCACCATCGAATCCATGTTGCCGCCGGTCACGCCAAAGAACAGATTGGGTTTGCCCAGTGCCTTGAAAGCCTCCGCCGAACGCCAGTCCGGCTGCGCAATCATGCCGACACGAAATCCCTGCGCCTCCAGCACCCGGCCAATAATCGCCATGCCAAAACTGGGGTGATCCACATACGCATCGCCACCAACAATGATGATGTCGCAGCTATCCCAGCCCAGCTCGTCCATTTCCGCACGCGACATGGGCAAGAACGGCGCCGTCCCGAAACGGGAGGCCCAGTACTTGCGGTAAGAGAACAATTCGCGCGCGGCTTGCATAGGGCGCGGATTATGGGTGCGGGAGGGCGAATCTCCAAGGGTTAAAAGGCTGAATTGGTGGGGATTTCGGGATTTTGACGCACCACAATGGTATCCAGATTCTGACGTTTACCGTTAAAACGGCGTGCAATCTGACACTGACCCTCTTAGGCTTATGGGAGCCAGTGCTTGGCGAATCAAAGCTAATGCTATATGTGATTTATAGTTTTATCTTGCTAAATCGCTTAATCCGAAACATTTCGGATTTTTATAAGGAGACAGTGAGCGTGCATGCCGCATACAAATTTAGCATTACTATTTATTCAGACGACCTTGCAGTCGTTAATTGCCTCCGGGCGCTCTCACAGTACAGCCAATCCACTGGTAACAATCGCATTCCCTGGGGCGGTACAAAAAACGAAGACTGGCAGAGAGCGGGAAACGAAGTCACGTTTCGCTTCACAAGCCCGGAGTACCGAAAAGTGTTTCTGTCCGAAGGACAGCGGTTGCTTCCCCAATCCCTTTGGTCAGTTATAAGTCAAAGTGATAGTGACCCTGCGAATCGTCAGTCATGAAATACAACAAGTACGCCAAGCTCGCACACACCGCGCTCCCGACTAACTTACGAAGTTATGCCGTTTGGTTGGGCTTGTCGGTCCCAGTCGGTAACTTTCTACGGCGCTTAGGCCGTCACGTGATGCCACATGCTTGATCCTCGCGAACAAGCCATCAAGCACGCTGCTTATCGTGGTGCCTTTGCACCGGTGCTAGCAAAGGTTGCCGCAGAAATTCTGGACGTGCCTGCTTCTTCGTCACCCACAATAATTGGTCTGCTCTATGCGCCCGAGATGCTGACTGCAGCAGCAGATACGGGACTCTCGTTGAATCTCGATATTGATGTCACCATTGCATACCTCGTCACGCTAGAGGCAGATAGAGCTAAGAAGCAAGGTTTGGACGCCAAACTATTGGACCTGCATTCGAAAATGGCAGCTGGTGTAACCCCATTCCTGAGCCAATGCTATGACCCCGTCGTGTTTCCGCTTTTCGTTGATACTCTCCTTGGTTTGTGGTTCGACTATGCTGCAGCACGTCTCGGTTCTTCAGGGGTCCCTGCTGACTCGTATCCTTCCTCCTCGCTGCTGAGAGGAGTAGCATCTTCGGAGAAACTAGATGAAGCGATTGAGTTACTCGTTAGCTATATATTGGGAATAACCGACGCTGGCGCTAGGCAGAAGAGGTCTTTGGAGTTATACCCACGTGAGTTAAGGCAAGAGGCTTTTGTACGCGCCAAAAGTCTCGAGATAAGTTCAGCTGCGGCAGCGGTATTTCTTGTGCTAGCCGCATCAAACAGTGTCAAACAACACATCAGTGTGATCAAGCGGGTATTCTCGGCGAACCAGAGGGCGCTTTATCAACACCATTTAGCGATGCTACGTGTTGATGACGTGCTTCTTACCCGCTATTCGCAAGACCCAATTTGTGGCTACCTTAACGGGCAGAGCCATACGGCATTGAAGCGCTATGCAGATGGCATTCGTGCCTATCTAGAGTTGCGTTGGTAGCCATGCAGCATAATAAATTATCGATAATCGATTTCGTTTTACTCAATTCAAGCGACTTTAATTCCAACCCCTCAATCTCCTGCAACGACTTGCCAGCAATGCCTTGCAAGTCGCCATACATGCCAGTTAAGTTCATCACACGCTCAATCTGTTCCTCGCGTTTGGCGGATTGCGTTTCTCGACAGTCTTGATGTGTGCTGTAGGCGGACTCCTCTCAGGCAGCATGTTGAAAATTCGGTCAACGGTCGAACGGACTTCCTCCAGTTTGCGTCTTGGCCGGTCGTTCATGTCAAACGACCGGTCACTTATCCGTTGTCACCTATATCCAGGCGAAGTATTCTCTGATCCATGGTCATGCCTGTCGAAAAACTTACAAAGGAAGTATTGGCACTTCCAAGCGATGCGCGGGCGCTGTTGGCTGACCGTTTGGTTGAGAGCCTTGATCCACTCGCGGACGATCAAATTCGTGCCCTTTGGGCCGCAGAGGCCCTGCGCCGCCGGGACGAAGTACGCTCCGGGAAAGTAGAAACCATTCCCGCAGAGGTGGCGCTGGCGAGAGTGCGTGCCCTTCTCAAGAAATGAGGCTGGAGCTTCATCCGGAAGCGCTGTTGGAGTACGAGGGCGCTGTCACCTATTACGAAGATCGGCAGCCTGGGTTGGGTGGCCGCTTTATTGTGTCCGTCGAAGCGACCTTTGGCAGCATTCGTGAAAATCCAGAGACAGGGCTGTTCCTGGCACAAGACGTTCAGCGTCGGCTAACCCGAGTATTTCCATACGCAGTGCTTTATACCGTGGAGCCGGAATACATTCTGGTAATTGCTGTCATGCACTGCCACCAAGAACCGGGTTATTGGCGCTTGCGTGTCGGCGGATAGCAATTCGTTGCAGGCACGATCCCTATGGGCGGCGGCCCGAGTTCAAACCTTGCTAGCCTGCTAAATTAATCACCATTCAAGCCAAGCGCCTTCAATTCCAGCCCCTCAATCTCCTGCAACGACTTGCCGGCAATGCCCTGCAAGTCGCCGTACATGCCGACGGTTGAACTCATCACGCGTTCGATCTGTTCTTCACGCTTGGCCCATTGTTTCATGATGACTTTGCGTTCTTTGTCCAAGTCTTCCTGCATAGAGGAAAAGGCTTCAACAATGGCTTCAACACGTTGCCGAAAGCGGGGGCCAGTGAGGTATTGGTACACCATCTCGGTTTTGGTTTGCTGACCTTCGGAAACCTGACGGGCCATATTCACTTGCAACAAAGTGTTACGCAGCACGGTAGCGACAGGTAGCGCGGCGCGTGGATGCGTCACCCATACGCCATCGACGATATCGAAGCTGTCTACGTCTTTGGGCAGCGCGTGACTGACGATCACCGCGATTTCAGCTTTGGCGTTGCGTTGGTCTTCGCGCAGCTTCACCAGCCAGCCATCGCTCCAGTTTTTAGTGCGTTTGGATTCCCACAATATGGAGCCGCATGATTGACCGCTACTACTCACCACGCGCTGCAACGCATCGCCACCGAATTCGCCTTTGGCTACTGGCTCAATCGAATCAAACGGAAATTTACTGCGTAGTAGATTTTCCAGCTCCAGTTCTTGCACTTCACCTTGCAGTTGTTGCGAACCTTGTTCGGCTTTCTGTTTCAGTTCTTCGATCTTTTGCTGCATGGAGGTGATGGTTTGGTCTTTCTCCATCATTTTCAGCTTGAGGCTTTCTTCCGCAGCGCGTTGCGCTTGCGTGCGCGCTTCACCGAGGCCATCGGTAACCCGCTTTTCAATGGTGAGTTCCAGCTCGCGCTGGGCGTCATTTAACGCACGTTCTTTTTTCAGCAACTCGGCTTGAGCCTGTTGTGCGGCAGCCAATTTAACCTCACGACTTTTGAGCACTTCTTGTAGCTCAAGCAGTTCGCGTGCCTTGCCTTCCAGTTCTGCAGCGCTGGCTTGCTTGGCTTTGCGTGCTTCATCAGCAATCAGGCGTGCGCGTTCAGTGTGCAATTGCGCAGCCACCTGATCCGCCACTTTGCTATCTAGGGTTCGCTGTGATTCCAGTAGCTGCTTTTCCTTGTCGCGCAACCCTGCTTCACGCTTGGCTACCTCGACATCTTTTTGCACTAGCTGTTGTTCAAACTGCAGGCGGGTTGTGGCAATCAACGGCGCAGCCAGCGATTCGGTCAGCCGAATCTCGCTCTTGCAGTTCGGACAAGTGATGGTGGGTTCAGTCATGGTTAGTTTTGATTAAAGGACTCTGTGAATAGTATTGAAGTTGTCAGCACGGCGCTTGGTCAAAGTGCCGTCGACCAAGCTGGGAGCCCTTTCCCCCGGCCCCTCTCCCGCAACCGGGCGAGGGGAGTTGACGCTCAGCGTCCAATCTTCATCACAACTAATCGTATCTGTTCCAGCACCGACTCGGTTTGTTGTAACACCTGATGTTCCAGAAACGTAGTACGGTGTAGCCGTTGGTGTTTAACCATGCGTCACGCACTGTGTCGTGTGAGTCACCATGTTGGCTGCCATCGCATTCGATGACGAGCTTGTATTCGTTGCAGATGAAGTCGGCAATGTACGGCCCAACAGGTTTCTGACGCTTGAATTTCAGGCACATGAAGCGATTGGCGCGCAAGTGATACCAGCGCCCGGTTGCGGGAGAGGGGTTAGGGGAGAGGGCTTTCTTATCCTACTTGCCATCCTTGGCCTCAAAGTAAATGGCTAGTGGTTCAAATGCCACCCACGCACATGTATTTCAGCTCGGTGTAATCCTCAATGCCATACATGGAGCCTTCACGACCCAAGCCGGACTCTTTGATGCCGCCGAAGGGGGCGACTTCGTTGGAGATGAGGCCGGTGTTGATGCCGACCATGCCGTATTCCAGTGCTTCACCGACACGCCAGCTGCGGGCGAGATCGCGCGTGTAAAAGTAAGACGCCAAGCCGAACTCGGTGTCATTGGCCATGTGAATGGCTTCGGCTTCGGTCTTGAAACGGAACACGGGGGCGAGTGGGCCAAAGGTTTCTTCCCGCGCCACCAACATATTGGGGGTGACGTCGGTAATGACGCTGGCTTCAAAGAAGGTGCCGCCAAGGGCATGGGGCTTGCCGCCCAGTACGAGCTTGGCGCCTTTACCTACGGCATCGTCGATATGTTCCTTCACCTTATTGACTGCATTCATGTCGATCATTGGGCCGAGCTCGGTGGGGCCTTCAAGACCATTGCCGACACGTAGTTTTTTCACTGCCTCGACCAATTTGACAACAAAGGCATCGTAAATGCCTTCTTGCACCAGCAGGCGATTGGTGCACACGCAGGTTTGTCCGGTGTTGCGGTACTTGCTGGCGATCACCCCTTGCACGGCTGCATCCAGATCGGCGTCGTCAAAGACGATAAAGGGCGCGTTGCCACCCAGTTCCATCGACACTTTTTTCATGGTTGGCACGCATTGCGTCATCAGTAATTTGCCAATCTCGGTGGAGCCGGTAAAGCTGAGTTTGCGCACGATGGGGTTACGGGTCAGTTCGGCGCCAATCACTGTTGCGCTGCCGGTTACTACGTTCAACACGCCGACTGGCACACCGGCTCGTTCTGCCAAGAGCGCCAATGCCAGTGCCGAATAAGGCGTTTGCGAGGCAGGTTTGATGACAATGGTGCAACCGGCTGCCAATGCGGCACCGGCTTTGCGGGTGATCATCGCGGCGGGGAAGTTCCACGGGGTGATTGCGGCGACGACGCCGACGGCCTGACGAATCACGACGATACGCTTGTCAGCCTGATGGCCGGGAATCACGTCGCCATAAATACGCTTGGCTTCTTCGGCAAACCACTCGATGAAGCTGGCGGCATAGGCGATTTCGCCTTTGGATTCTGCCAGTGGTTTGCCCTGTTCCGAGGTCATCAGTACGGCCAGATCGTCTTGGTTCTGCATCATCAGTTCAAACCAGCGGCGCAGGATGACGGCGCGTTCTTTGGCGGTTTTTGCCTGCCAAGGGGCGAGCGCTTGGTTGGCGCTCTCAATGGCCTGTTTGACCTCTTCGGTCGCCAGCGACGGTACATTGCCAATGGCTTGTTGGGTGGCGGGATTACTGACGGAAATGCTCTTGCCGGAAGCGGCTGAGAGCCATTTCCCACCGATATAGCATTTCTGGATAAATAGCGAAGGGTCTTTCAGGTTCATGATCGGGCTCTCTATGCTTCATTCAAAAATGGATTTTAGCGCAGATATGGCTTCAGAAAATTTAGAGTGGTGCCTTTGCCAATAACGCGTTACATGATGCCGCCGTTCAGCTAATTCAATGTTAGGTGGGGTGTACCAACAAATATCGGTGGTTATAAGGTGTGGTTTGCAGGGTAGATAGCTCACCGTCTCTTAAAATTAGTAACAAATAACTAAAAACTCTAAAAAGCGTGACAGGATTTACTGACATTTGTCGCTAACCTGATTACGGAGTTGCATGTGAGTGGATTCGGAGTTTTCACAAGGACCCGGAGGGGATAGGGACATGCTAGGGCAAGGATGCCCTTACTTACTGCAAGTCAACCATTCGCCGTTCAGGCTTTTTCGATAATCGCGGTGACTCCCATGCCTCCCGCTGTACACACTGAAATCAAGCCGCGCTGACCGCCGCGTTCGGCGAGCAACTTTGCCATCACACCGACGATACGTGCGCCAGTAGCGCCAAATGGGTGGCCTACTGCCAGGCTACTCCCCACTACGTTGAGCTTGTTGCGATCAATGCTGCCTAGCGCCGTGGCCAGACCGAGTTTTTCACGGCAGAACTCGGCTGACTCCCAGGCTTTCAGTGTGCATAGCACTTGCGCCGCAAATGCCTCATGAATTTCGTAGTAGTCGAAGTCCTGCAATGTTAGTCCAGCATCCTGCAACATGCGTGGTACGGCATAGGCGGGTGCCATCAGCAGGCCTTCCTTGTTAACGAAATCGACCGCAGCGGTCTTGCCGTAGCTCAAATACGCCAGCACCGGCAGGTTGCGCGCCCCAGCCCACGCTTCACTAGCCAGCAATACTGCCGCTGCGCCATCGGTGAGCGGGGTGGAGTTGCCAGCGGTTAAGGTGCCGTTGGGGCCCCGATCGAACACCGGTTTCAACTTGGCTAACTTTTCAATGCTGGTATCGCGGCGCAGATTATTGTCTTGCTGCAAACCACCAAAGGGGATGACTAAGGAATTCATGAAACCCGCATCATAGGCAGCGGTGGCTTTGTGGTGGCTGCTGGCGGCCAGTGCATCCTGATCTTCGCGACGGATGCCCCAGTGTTTTGCCATCTGTTCGCAACTTTGTCCCATCGACAAACCAGTACGGGGTTCGGTCACACCGGGCGTTTGTGGTTTGAAGTGTTGCGGGCGCAGGCCAAACCACGGGGATAGTTTTTCCATGACGCTGCGACCACGCGCGCTTTTTAACAGCAATTGCTGATAACTTCGTGGATAGACCACGGGCACGTCGCTGGCCGAATCCACGCCAGCGGCAATGCCGACTTCAATTTGACCCAGTGCAATCTTGGCACCGACGGTTATGGTGGTTTCCAGGCTGGTACCGCAGGCCTGCTGTAGATCGTAGGCGGGTGTTTCGGGTGCCAAGCCACTATCAAGTACTGCTTCACGTGTCAGGTTGAAGTCGCGCGAATGCTTTGTTACCGCGCCGGCCGCGACTTCGCCAAGTGCCAAGCCTTGCAATTGGTAGCGTTCAACCAGGCCCGTCAGTGTTGCCGTCAGTAACTCCTGGTTTGAGTACTGCGCATAAGCACCCATGGCACGTGCGAATGGAATGCGTACTGCGCCAATAATGGCAACGCGATTCACTGTTGAGCCAACCAGCATAAGCACCCCCGGTGATGACCAGAGCGGGAAACACCGCACTGGCTGTGCTGCCAACTGTAACGCTAGCGGTGACGGTTGCACAGCAATCAACGATAGCTTGTCGCGCTTGACCTGACTGAACCGTATCCGCAACATCCACGCTCCTTTGTTTACGCGCCGGTGTCTGTGGTGGGTCGCGGTATTGATCGAGTGTTTGAGCGCCGCCTGGCGGGACTGGTGAATGCCCGGGAAGCCGGTGTGTTGATCGGTGGCCGTAAAGGCGCGGAAAAAGAGTCGCTGCGTGTGCTGCGCAATGGCCACCTTGCGCAAACTCCGCACCCGCTGGCGCTGGGGTCGGCGCTGACCAATGCCATGATCACCACCGACTATTCCGAGTCGCTGATTGAACTGGTGACGCCTGCCTTCAAGGAAACTTGGGAGCTGCTACAGTACCTGTGTGATCTACATCAGTTTGTCTATCAGCACCTTGATGATGAGCTGCTGTGGGCCACCAGCATGCCCAGTAAAATCGGCAGCGATGCGGAGATTCCCATTGCGCACTATGGCCGTTCCAACATTGGCCAGATGAAGGAAGTGTATCGGCGCGGGTTGGGACATCGTTACGGTCGCATGATGCAAGCAATTTCCGGGGTGCACTTCAATTACTCGTTTCCAATGCAGCTGTGGCCGGTGCTGGCCGAGGTGCAGCAGCGTGCTAATGACGGGGCAGAGTTTCAATCGGAACAATATTTTGCATTGTTGCGTAACTATCGACGTTACGGCTGGTTGATTTTGTACTTGTTCGGTAACTCTCCTTGTGTCAGCGATTCGTTTGTCGCGGGTCGCGAGCATGGTTTGCAGCGGTTTACTACTGATACTTGGTATGAGCCTTACGCCACTTCATTACGCATGAGCGATCTTGGCTATCGCAACAAGAGTCAATCCGGCGTATGCATTTCTGTTAACAGTCTCGATGAATACGTGCGTGATCTGTCGCAGCTGATTTCTGTGCCACATGCTCCTTATCAGGAAATAGGCGTGAAAGTGGAGGGTGAATATCGACAACTTAATGCCAACTTGTTACAGCTCGAAAATGAGTACTACAGCTTTATACGACCCAAGCGTGTAGTGCATTCCGGTGAACATCCGACGCAAGCGTTGGCGCGCGGTGGGGTTGAATACATAGAAGTGCGCGCACTGGATGTCAGTGCGTTTGATCCGGTTGGCGTGAATCAGAATAGCCTGCGTTTTATGGAAGCATTCATGGCGCTATGTTTGCTGAAGGACAGCCCATTGCTTGACACCAATATGTCCAACCTGCTGGATGGCAACCACCTAACCGTTGCTCATCGCGGTCGAGAGCCCGGTTTAAAACTTAACCGCGCCGGTCGTGCCGTTCCGCTGCGTGATTGGGCGATGGAGTTGCTTGATTCAATGCTGGGTATCTGTGAGTTGCTCGATCAAGGTAACCGTCGCCGTCCTTATACCAGTGCATTGGAAGCGCAAACAGCACTGGTGCTTGACCCAACTCTGACTCCTTCGGCACGCACCGTGCTTGAGTTACAAAGTAGTGAGCAGTCGTTTGCCGATTTTGCGTTGAATATGTCGGCAGCACATAAGTCGTACTTTCTGGAGTTGCATGCGTCCAATAAACCCCGCCTGGAAGAATTTCGTGCTGAGGCAGCGCGTTCGTTGCAGCAGCAGCAGGAAATAGAAGCGGCCGATAATGTCGATTTCGATACGTTTTTGGCTGCATATTTCGCCAACTAAGCTGAGGTAGATAGCTTTGAGGCACCAAAGCATCACCGGGTTCACAAAATTGTCTGCCAATTGAGCAACTGGCTTGCTGTACGGGACTGAATGCCTCTACCTTATTCGCAGCTGAGGTTGCTGGCCTACGCTAGGATTTGCAGCAAGACGATCTGGAAACCGGATTTTGATCTTCATGTCGCAGCCACCAGTAAATTTCAAATCCTCGCTCGCAAATAATTCTGCCGCTGCTCGGGAATTGCAGCAGGCATCCTCATGGTTGAACTTCAGCGACCCAACGCTAGAGCGGGAGTTCCATCGCAGCCACCACCAACAGTCCCGGTGGATGGTGTGCATACATTTGACATTAGCACTGTTGCTGTTGCTGGCGCTGACTGCCATGGACGTGTGGGTACTGCATCGTGCTAGCAGTGCGCTGCTAAATATTGTTCGATCCACAGTGTTTGTCGCTTTGCTGGCTTGCATTGTTATTGTGTTAACAACCAAGCGTATGCCAGGTTATTACCCAAGAGTTATTCAGTTGATGGCACCATTAGTTGGCGTCGCTATCGTTGTGAGTGCCCTGATCGATAAGCCTGCCAATATTTCATACATGGCGGTTGTGGTGTTGACCACGCTAAGCCTATACCTCTTTGTTGGAATGCGCTTCATTGCGGCGTTATCTGTCGGGGGCTGTATATTGTTCACGTATTTAGTGGGCGCAGCTTATACGACAGTGCCTTTACCTGAAATGATTTTCGATGGTGGAGTGTTGGTCTTTACTAACATTATTGGTGTTACCGCATCCTATGCCTTGGAAAAGCTGCGTCGTACAGAGTTTCTTGAGTCGCGGATGTTGACTGAAATGGTAAATCGGGATGGCTTGACAGGGATATGCAATCGTCGTGCATTTGACGAACATCTCAACCGATTGTGGGAACAGGCCTTGCGCGACCAGCAGCCCATTGCGCTGTTGCTGATTGATATTGATCATTTCAAGGCTTTTAATGATTGCTACGGCCATCAAGCAGGGGATTACTGTTTGCAAAAAGTGGCTGCAACAATAGCGGAGTCCCCGCGTCGCCCGTTAGACATGAGCGCGCGTTATGGGGGTGAAGAATTCGCCGTGTTGCTGCATAACGTCACGCGTGAATATATAGAGAGTGTGATTGGCAAAATTCAGGCTGATTTGTTACAGCTTGGTCTTAGTAATCCTTTGAACAAACCTGCTCCCTCCCTGACTGTGAGCATAGGGGTAGCCTTTGTGACCCCGCAAACAGCGCGCAGTAGTTATGGCATTGTGCAGCTGGCCGACGAGGCCTTGTATGCAGCCAAGGCGGCTGGGCGTGATCAAGTTGTTATCCGGGATGTTGAATACGCCGATTTGTCTACCGGTGCTTTTCGTAATGCTGACAACCAAGTTAGACGTCTCGGGTCATAGTCGGTTTCGCACAGATACTAAACCAGATCGTCCTTGGCCATGCACTGGAATAGTGCTGTACCAGTGCATGGCTAGTAGCGACACATAGTCTGTCAATTTTGTATTACGCCTACTATCTTGTGGCAGCAGCACATAATGACGCGTGTTGTTGGCAGGTGGTTTGGTAGGGAATCCCGCCAGCATGATTCTTGCACCTAATTGGTGAGATCCTTAACTTTTAGTGGAGACGGTTAATGACCGAGCCGCGTTCGATCAAAACCCTATTAATTGCCAATCGCGGTGAAATAGCCATTCGTGTCATGCGCGCTGCAACCGAGCAGAGCATCCGTACGATAGCCATTTATTCGCAGGAAGACCGCTTTTCCCTGCACCGTATGAAGGCAGATGAAAGCTATTTGGTGGGCGAAGGCAAGGCGCCCGTTGATGCGTATCTCGACATTGTTGACATCATCCGCATCGCACGCGATGCCAAAGTCGACGCAATTCATCCGGGCTATGGATTTCTAGCGGAGAATCCCGAATTTGCCGAAGCTTGCGCCGCTGCTGGCATCACTTTTATTGGCCCGACCCCCGATACCATGCGGCGTTTAGGTAACAAGATTTCGGCACGACAATTGGCAGTGAGCGCCGGAGTGCCGGTGATGCCAGCGACACCACCGCTGCCTGGCGATGCGACTGAAGTAAAACGCTTGGCCAACGAGGTTGGCTATCCGGTCATGCTCAAAGCTAGCTGGGGTGGTGGCGGGCGCGGCATGCGCGTGGTGGAAAATGAGTCGCAACTGCTGGAGTTAGTTGCCGTAGCGCGCCGCGAAGCCAAAAACGCGTTCGGTAACGATGAGATTTACTTAGAAAAGCTGGTACGTCGCGCGCGTCATATTGAAGTGCAATTGCTGGGTGATATACACGGCAATCTGTTGCACTTGTTCGAGCGTGACTGCACGGTGCAGCGTCGTAACCAAAAAGTAGTAGAGCGCGCCCCTGCTAACTTTTTTACCCATGAACAGCGTACCGCACTGTGTGACGCTGCACTCAAGATCGGCAAGGCAGTCAACTATGTGAATGCCGGTACCGTGGAGTTCTTGCAGGATGCCGACACCGGCGAGTTCTACTTCATCGAAGTGAATCCACGTATTCAGGTAGAGCACACCGTGACGGAAGCGGTCACAGGCGTCGATCTGGTTCGCGCACAAATTTTGATCGCACAAGGTGCGCGCATTGGTAGCGTGGAGAGCGGTATTCCCGCCCAAACCGAGGTGCGTTTGAATGGCTTTGCCATGCAATGCCGTGTTACCAGCGAAGACCCAGAGAATAATTTCGTTCCTGACTATGGTCGCATTACTGCCTATCGCAGCCCAGCAGGATATGGCGTGCGTCTGGATTCGGGTACGGCCTATTCCGGCGCCATCATTACTCGGTCTTATGATTCGCTGCTGGTAAAGGTGACGGTATGGGCACCAACTACCACTGAAGTGGTGGCACGTATGCATCGTGCGTTGTGGGAATTCCGTATACGCGGCGTAGTAACGAATCTACGTTTCCTCGATCAAGTGGTTACACACCCACATTTCCTCAATGGCGATTACACCACCAAGTTCATCGACCATACTCCAGAGTTATTCAACATTCCGCGCAAGCGTGATCGTGCGACGCGATTACTTAGCTACTTGGGCGAGATCATTGTTAACGGCAACTCAGAAGTCAAAGGGCGCACGCTTCCGGCTCGTTTGCAGACACCGCGCCTGCCCAAGCTGATGTCTGCCTTGCCAGCACCCTTACCTGGCACCAAGCAACTGCTGAGTGAGCTCGGCGCAGAGAAATTTTCGCAATGGATGCTGGATCAGCCGCAAGTGTTGCTCACCGATACCACCATGCGTGATGCACACCAATCATTATTGGCGACGCGTATGCGTACCACTGATATCGTGGCGATCGCACCATACTACGCAAGTTTGGCTCCAAATCTATTCTCCGTGGAATGTTGGGGTGGTGCCACGTTTGATGTGTCAATGCGCTTTCTCAAGGAAGATCCATGGGAGCGGTTGGCGCTATTGCGTGAAAAAATTCCTAATTTGTTGCTACAAATGTTGCTGCGTTCAGCGAACGCGGTGGGTTACACCAACTATCCCGATAATGTGGTGCGCTACTTTGTCAAAAATGCAGCGCAAGCTGGCGTTGATGTGTTTCGTGTGTTCGATTCGCTGAATTGGTTCAACAATATGAAAGTGGCCATTCAAGCGGTGAATGACAGCGGCAAGTTGTGCGAAGCGGCGCTGTGTTATTCAGGCAATTTAAGCGATCCCACCCGTACTAAGTACGATCTCAATTACTATCTGAAGCTGGCGCGCGAGTTCAAAGTAGCGGGCGCGCATATCATCGGTATCAAGGATATGGCGGGTCTATGTCAGCCCTCTGCCGCCTATGCGCTGGTCAAGGCGTTGAAAGATGAAGTGGGATTGCCAGTGCACTTCCATACGCATGATACCAGCGGTATCTCCGCAGCCAGCGTGCTTGCAGCCGTGGCTGCTGGCGTAGATGCCGTGGATGGTGCCATCGATTCAATGAGCGGTTTTACTTCACAGCCCAATCTGGGTTCTATTGTCGAAGCGTTACGCCATGGTCCGCGCGATACTGGTGTCTCACCTGAGAACCTGCGTGTCCTGTCTGGTTATTGGGAGCAAGTGCGACAACTCTATGCGCCGTTTGAAAGCGATATGCGTGCTAGTGCTTCAGAAGTTTATTTACACGGCATGCCCGGTGGGCAGTTCACCAACCTAAAAGAGCAAGCGCGAGCGTTAGGCATTGATGATGTGCGCTGGCCCGAAGTCGCACGTGCCTATGCCAAGGTTAACGAGATGTTTGGCGATATTATCAAGGTGACACCTAGCTCCAAGGTGGTTGGCGACATGGCGATCTTTATGGTTACCAGTAGTTTGACGCCCGAGATGGTGCTTGATCCGAATACCGATGTGAGTTTTCCTGAGTCAGTTGTGTCGTTCTTCAGAGGCGACTTGGGTCAGCCATATGGTGGCTTTCCAGCAGCACTACAAAAGAAGGTTCTAAAAGGCGTAACGCCGTTGACCACTCGTCCGGGCGAATCCTTGCCTGAGGTCAATCTGGATGACATACGCGAGCAAATGCAGAGTAACGTCGGCCGACCACTGAATGACTATGATCTTTGCTCATATCTGATGTACCCCAAGGTGTTTATCACTTACTTGAAGGAGCGTGAACAGTTCGGTCCAGTAAGTGGTATTCCTACCCGTTATTTCTTCTATGGCATGGAGCCGAGTGATGAATTGACGGTAGACATCGAGCGTGGCAAGAGCTTGATTATTCGGTTTGTCGCCATGAGCGATGTCCATGATGATGGTACCCGCACTGTGTTCTTCGAACTCAATGGCGAGCCCCGTTCACTTAAGGTGGCTGATCGTTCCCAAGTTGCGGCCAAACCACCACGCCGCAAAGCAGAAATCAGTAACGACAGGCATGTCGCAGCGCCCATGCCGGGCACGGTTGCCGTGGTGCATGTCAAGGCCAATGCCAAAGTTAGCAAAGGCGATGTATTGGTGACAATCGAAGCCATGAAAATGGAAACTGCTGTGCGTGCCGAATATGACGGTGAGGTAGCAGAAGTGATTACGCGTCTTGGTGAAAGTATTGATACCAAGGATTTACTACTGGTGATGAGCTGACTGGCTGGCGATAGACGCCCATGATGCTGTTCAAGCATCATGGGCGCCGAAGTGTGGAAATCATCGGTGCGCATATGAGTTGGTTTGAAGAAAAACAGTCGGCCTGGTTATATCGCCGGGCAGCACAGGTTGAGCCTGACAAACGCATCAGCCAGTTGTTTAAGCAACTGGCTGATGGGGCAGATGAGCAGGCCGCTATATGGAATAAAGATACCAGTGCTGTATTTTCACCAGGGTTACGTGCTCGAGTAGTGGCAGGATTACTTGGTATCATTCCGCCCCGTCGACTGCGCCCGGTCCTGGCGGCGATGAAGCTGCGTGGCTTTTCTGCTTACGATAGCCACTCCCAGATGCGTGCTAGCGGCCATGCTATGCCCACTACGTTGACAGAGGTGGGCGCCAGCCACAACGCGATCGGTGGCGGCAATCTGCGTGCCGCCGTATTCGGTGTGAATGATGGTCTGGTGTCCAATACCTGTTTGATCATGGGGGTGGCAGGGGCCAGTGTTGGTAACCAACCGGTGTTGACCGCTGGGCTCGCGGGGTTGTTGGCAGGGGCCTTGTCGATGGCGGCGGGTGAATATATTTCCATGCGTTCGCAGCGTGAAATGTATGAATATCAAATCGGACTGGAACGCGCCGAATTAGCTGAATATCCAGAAGAGGAAATAGAAGAGTTAGCGTTGATTTATGCGGCGCGTGGTATGGAGCTGTCGCGTGCACGTGAGTTCGCCACAGAAATGATGAGTGATCCCCAACACGCGCTGGATGTGTTGTCGCGTGAAGAGCTAGGATTGAATCCAGATGATCTTGGCTCGCCTTGGGGCGCGGCGCTATTTTCATTTGTCGCGTTTGCATTAGGCGCTGCAATTCCATTGCTGCCATTCCTGATGTGGCTTGGTGAACAAACATTGCTCTGGTCGTGTGTGGTCGCCAGTATCAGTCTATACGGTGTGGGTATGGCATTGAGCCTGTTTACCGGACGCGGTGCATGGCTTAGTGGGCTGCGCATGTTGGCGATTGGTGCTGCCGCAGGAGTGATAACTTTTTACATCGGCCGCTGGCTAGGTGCTGTCTGGACTTGAATGGTGTCAACAGGCAATACGAAATTTTCGACGCAGTACACCGAGCAGCAACAAGCATAACCACGCTGGAGTGATGCTCCCGCCCCCGCTAGTTGAATCACTGTTTTTATCTGTGGCAGTGAATGAGGCTGGTTCGCCAAATAAATCTACGGAATTGATTGGCACCAGACAGGCAGCCACGTTGATGGTGGCGCGTATGGAATCTTGGCTGCACAGTGAGAAGATACTGCTGCCATTGATACTGGCATCCATCAAGTGACCAGATGCAGCAGTGCTTGCACAGGCTTCGGTACCATCGTGTACCGCACCCAGCTGGTGTCCCAGTTCATGCGCTGCTACTAATGAATCAATCCAGGCACCACGATTGCGTATTTCCGACAAGCTGACACCGTAGCGTGAATTACAGACTTTGCCAATGTAGGCAATGCCCATGGTGTCGCCGTCCAGATCGCGGCCAGTAAACAAATGAGTTATTGCATAACTACGCATTAATGCGGAGCTATTGCGTAGTTGTCCAAGCGCAGTGAGTAGCGTGCTTGCATTGTTGCTGTTACCCAGCTGTCGTGGATCGTTGGCATAGATTTGTATGTCAGTAGCTTGTACTTGCAGGCTTAGTTGATCACTGAATATGCCATCAATGTTATTCATGCGAACCAACACCGCATCCAATGCTTCTTGGTCAGAGGCAAACTGAGCCCGAAAGGCGGCATCCGCCAGTACCTGCATTTCCAGGCGCAGTGTCGGGGTACCGGTGGTATGAGGTTGATCCTGTAGCTCATCCGTCAGGGTTTGGTAGGTAGCTAGTCCGGTGGGGGTGCCTGTTGCTGTGCTTTGCGTGTCAGCATCGTCAGAACCGCAATACTCCGTGCCCAGATCGATCTCAGTGTCAGACAGTCGAAAAATGACAGTATCAGTGCTGGGTTGGCCCGCAGCAGCGGTCAACGCGCTGCGAACACTGTTGCTCGGTTCGACTACGTACAACTCCGATCCATCCCAGATCAGGCCATGGGTCCCATCATTGGTGTGAGTAAGGCGTATCCATGAACGGTCATTGTCTTGCAGCTGGCCGCGCAGTAATCGAGGTGTTGTTATGCTGCCTGGCAGTGATTCAAGCAGTTGCTGGTTGTCTTGCAATGAAAACTTGAGTTGCTTGCCGAATATATTCAGTTGGGTAAGCCGCGATGTATGACCGCTAGATGTTGAGTTAACATGCTTGCGCTCCATCTCCGTCGGATCATCAATGCTAACGAAGCGATGAATGCGGAGGGCGCTTGGTTGTGCTGCATAACCAGTGCCGACGAACATTGCGCCAAGTGCTACCAGCCAGAGGGGCAACTGACTTAAGGTGTACAAAGTGGTGCGCAGTGTCGACATGCAATGTCTGTGTGGAATGACTGAATGCTTTGTCGCACACTACAGACCGTTGCAGCAAGCAAACGTGACATATGCACGAAATTGAAACGCTTATGTATTACCAGCAAGGGTCAATGAATGAAAAAGGCAAATTTAGTGTGACGCACCTCACACTAATTAGTGCATGTGCTTTGCTCGTTGGGTGTCAGCCCGCAGCGGATCCGCAAGTGTTGGGCACGATTGAGCGTGACCGACTGGAGCTGGTTGCGGAAGCGCACGAACCGATTGCTGAATTGTTAGTGCATGAAGGCGATCATGTGAGTAGCGGGCAGGTGTTGTTGCGTCAAAGCGCAGGTGCGATGCAACCACGTATCGAACAGGCGCAGGCGCAGGTGGATAAAGCGCAGCAGCAATTACGGGAATTGCAGCGAGGTGCGCGAATTCAGGAAAAAGTTCAGGCAAGAGCAGCCGTAGAGTCAGCCACCAGCGCACTGAAAAATGCTGAGCTTGAATTTCAGCGCGCCGAGCAATTGGTGCAAGCCAAATTGCAAAGTCAGTCACTGCTGGATCAAGCGCGTGCTACTCGTGATGCGCTTGCGGCAAGCCTTAAGCAGGCGCAGGCAGGTTTACAGTTACTTAACGAAGGGACGCGTGCGGAACAGATTGCTCAGGCACAGGCTGTGGTTCAGGCTGCGCAGGCTGCTCTCACGGAACTCAAGATATCGGCGGATCGCTATGAACTTACCGCCCCTCGCGCGGGAGTCATCGAGGCCTTGCCATACAAGCAAGGTGAGCGGCCACCGATTGCACAGACGCTGGTGGTCATGCTTGCTGGGAATGTGTATGCGCGCGTATATGTTCCGGAGGTGCTGCGTAGCCGCTATCACTCGGGTGCACAAGTGCAGGTTCATGCAGATGGCGTTGAGCAGGCATTGACGGGGCAGGTGCGATACATCTCAGCGCAGGCCGCGTTCACGCCGTACTACTCACTGACCCAACAGGATCGAGGTCGGCTTAGTTACCTCGCCGAAATTAGTTTGCCCAATACGGCAGAGATGCCGGCAGGGTTGCCAGTGCAGGTTGTTTTGTCTGCTATTGATCCATGACCGCTGAGTACGCAATTACCACGCGCAATTTGACGCGACGCTTTGGTGACACATTGGCTGTAGCGGGTATTGATCTTGCGGTGCCGCGCGCGCAGATATTTGGCTTTCTCGGGCCGAATGGTTCAGGAAAGTCCACTACCATTCGCATGATGTGTGGCTTACTGCGTCCGACTTCAGGTGCGTGTGTGGTGTTAGGCCAGAGCATGCCAGAGCATGCCGATGCGATTCGCAGCAGGCTAGGTTATATGACGCAGCGGTTTTCCCTTTGGGAGGATTTGACGGTGCGCGAAAATCTGGATTTCATGGGACGCATTTATTCACTGGCCAACTCGTTGTTAAAAACCCGCATAGAGTTGCGGTTACAGCGTTATCAACTCACAGAATTACAGCAGCAACGCGCTGGTACCTTGAGTGGTGGACAAAAACAACGCTTGGCGTTAGCGGCTGCAACCTTGCATGAGCCTGAGTTGCTGTTACTCGATGAGCCTACCAGTGCTGTCGATCCACAAAGTCGCCGTGACTTTTGGCAGAGCCTGTTTGATCTGGCAGATGCCGGCACGACGATTCTGGTTTCTACACACTACATGGACGAAGCCGAGCGTTGTCATCAGTTGGCGATTCTCGACGAAGGTAAGTTGGCAGCTTGTGGTGCACCGGCGCAACTGATCAAGGACATCGGCGTGAGCGTGGTGCAGGTGCGCTGTGTTAACAACACAAAGGCACGCGCCGCATTGCTCACTGATCCGCAGGTTAAGGCGGTGACACAGTTGGGTAATCGCCTCAATGTCCTGGTCGCGGCACATGTTGTTGATCCATTGCAAGCGCTGCGTAGTTGTTTGTCAGTACGGGGTATCAGCGCCGATCTATTGCTAATCGAAGCCAGCCTCGAAGATGTATTTGTTGCCGCCACTGGCTTTGGTCTCGGGCACGTAGGTGGTCGGCAATGATGTCCGGGCTCATGCGTTTGTTTGCCATTGCCAGCAAGGAAGTGCGGCAGTTGCGCCGTGATCGTCTTACCCTGGGCATGATTGTTGGGTTGCCATTGGCGCAGATGCTGATGTTTGGTTATGCCATTAATTTTGATGTGCGTCATGTGCAGATGGGCGTAGTGGATCAGGCGCAAACTACCCAGTCGCGGGCGTTGGTTGCCGCACTCACGGCGACGCAGGTTGTCGCGCTAGAGTCCCATTATGGTTCGCCCGCGCAATTGGAAGAAAGAATGCAAAAGGGCGTCATCAAAATGGGATTAGTTATTCCAGCGGATTTTGAACGACGACTGTTGGAGCGAGATCGACCATTGGCGCAATTGTTGATAGACGGTAGTGAGCCCAGTATTGAGAATCTTGCCAGCGGTTTGAACCGCATGACGGTTGGCATACGTGCTGGCATCTATAGCAATACGCAACCTCTGTTCGCGGTACGTGTTCAATACAATCCAGAGAAACGTACTGCAGTACAGGTGGTGCCAGGACTGATCGGGGTTATCTTGAGTTTGACCATGGTGATGTTCACGGCGGTATCGGTGGTGCGTGAGCGTGAGCGCGGCAACATGGAGCTATTGATTGCCACGCCGACGCGCTCCTCCGAGTTGATGGCGGGAAAATTGTTGCCCTATGTGGGCATTGGTTTGATTCAAACCAGTATTGTTCTGGCGGTAGGGCACTGGCTGTTCGATATGCCTATCAATGGCAGTCTGCTAGATTTGTACTTGGCAGCGGCTTTGTTTATCGCCGCCACCCTGACCCTTGGGCTGCTGATCTCAACACTGGTGCAAACTCAGGCACAGGCTTTTCAGGCAGCCTTGTTTACCTTGCTGCCCTCCATCCTGCTGTCCGGCTTTGTATTCCCCTATCAGGGAATGCCGGTGGTGGTGCAGTATCTGGCGCAGCTGCTACCTCTGACGCACTTTGTGATATTGGTACGGGGTATCGTGCTACGCGGCGCGCCGTTGCTGGAGTTGTGGTTACCGATATGCAAGCTGCTGGCGTTCTTCGTGTTAATGCTGGGCGCGGCGATGCTGCGTTTTCGCAAGCGACTTGATTGAAGTTGACAAGTTGCTAGTTGCCCAAGGTATTGGGACTGGATACCAAGAGGGTTTTTGTTGCACTATGTGCGAGCAGCTAGCAGATTGTGCGCGCCATTTTGGAGCAATCAGTTGAGCGGTGATGGCAGCAGATGCGCAGCAAACGTGCAAATACCAACATATGCCTTTGCGGCATGAAATCTGCATCTGTATACGAGCGCTCATCTGGCGCATTTATTTAGGTTACGTGGCCTGAGTTTGTGCCGGTTAGCAGATCAGAAATTTAATCTTCCAAGCCCACGCAGTTCGAGACAGGAGCCCGGGGAATGAAACTCATAAGTGCAATTATCAAGCCTTTCAAATTAGACGACGTGCGCGCAGCGCTATCGGAAATCGGCGTCTCGGGCATGACCGTTACCGAAGTTAAAGGTTTTGGCCGTCAACGTGGTCACACCGAGCTCTATCGCGGAGCCGAGTACGTGGTCGATTTCGTGCCCAAAACCCGAATCGAAGTTGCCGTAAAGGAATCTTTGGTTGACCAAGTGGTTGAAGCGATTGTTAGTGCCGCCAAAACCGGCAAGGTTGGCGACGGCAAGATCTTCATCACCAATCTGGAGCGTGTGTTGCGCATCCGAACCGGTGAAGCTGACGATCAGGCCCTCTAGTGAACAGAAACAGAAGGTAGCGGGCAGTTCCTCATTCCGGGCGTACCCATGCTAGTCATGGGTACGTGCCTTGCCACTTAGTTGCGCAATGTTTCCATGCCGCGTAATACCGCTAATGCGCCACTGCGAACTACTTCCAGCAGTTCGCCATAGTTGCCTATGGTGCTAATGAAATGACTAATTCGCGCTTCGCTGTCGGTCAGTTCAATTACGAAGCTGTTGGGGTCATCACTGAGAATGGTTGCTCCGGCCTGAGAGAGAGCCTTGCGCAACGCTTCGGCCTGTGAGCTGCTGTGTTTGAGTTTAATTAGCAGTAGCTCGCGCTCGATATGGGCGTCGCGAGTTACATCATCGACATTGACCACGTCTACCAACTTGAGCGACTGATTGACGATTTGGACTAACACTCCTTCGGTGCCGGTAGTCACCAGCGTGATGCGCGATACGGTTGGGTCCTCAGTTGGCGCGACGTTCAGGGATTCGATGTTGTAGCCGCGGTTGGAGAACAGTCCTGCGACACGGGATAGTGCGCCGACTTCGTTTTGCAGCAGGATGGAAATTATGTGTCGCTTGTTGCTCATGTCTGGTGCTGGCTGCGTTGGGGCATTGCTGGAAATTAGGATCGCACAGGGTAACTGACGCTGGCGGAAAAATTAAAGGCAAATATGCGTCGCCAGCAGTCAAAGTGGTGCGCGCCCGACCTAACTGCTAGTCTCTGCTACCCTAATCCCTTTTGTATGCGGCACACTCCCGTGACTTATCGCTCAGCTCAAAGCCTACTTATGCACGCCCAGCAACTTAATTCTCGCATGAACCCCTTGGCCGGACAGTCCTTGTCGGGCGCAGAAATCATCGTACAGG
The DNA here is from genome assembly GCA_050181835.1 of Steroidobacteraceae bacterium. Taxonomy (GTDB): domain Bacteria; phylum Pseudomonadota; class Gammaproteobacteria; order Steroidobacterales; family Steroidobacteraceae; genus CAILZL01. The sequence goes on from JBFXCU010000001.1 coordinate 394,340, forward strand.
TACTGGCGGACGAGGGTGTGGATGTCGTATTTGGCTATTCTGGCGGGGCCATTTTGCCAACTTACGATGCGATTTTCGTGCATAACCAGCAACATGTGGCGACCCATGGCGGCAAACAGCCCATGCCATTGGTCGTACCGGCCAACGAACAAGGCGCGGGATTTATGGCAGCGGGTTATGCCCGTGCCAGTGGTAAGGTTGGTGTGGCGGTGGTGACTTCAGGTCCAGGCGCAACCAATACCGTTACGCCGGTGCGCGATTGCATGGCTGACTCAGTCCCGATTGTGGTCATCTGCGGCCAAGTGCCCACTGCTGCCATTGGTACCGATGCGTTTCAAGAAGCCCCGGTGGCGGGGGTGATGGGCGCGGTAGCCAAACATGTGTTTTTGGTGACAGATCCAGAGAAACTGGAGGCGACTTTGCGCACCGCGTTTGAAATTGCGCGTACTGGTCGTCCGGGCCCGGTGGTGGTGGATATCCCCAAAGATGTACAGAACTGGCGTGGCGTGTTCCAAGGCGAGGGTCGGCTGCCTTTTCCCGGTTACCGGCAGCGCATGAATAAATTAGCCAAGTCGGTACTGAGCGATCAAGACTGCGCTGATTTCTGGGCGTTACTGGGCCGTTCCAAACGGCCCATGATTTACGCTGGTGGCGGTGTGGTAAATGGCGCAGCAGCGCAGGTGCTGCGTGAGTTTTCACATGAGTTCCAGATCCCCGTTGTTACCACGCTGATGGCGTTGGGTGTAATGGATACAACTGATCGCTTGTCGATGAGCATGCTAGGTATGCATGGAGCCGCTTATGCAAACTATGCCGTGGTCGATTGCGACTTTTTGCTGGCGCTGGGCGCGCGCTTTGATGATCGTGTAGCGGGCGATCCGCAACGATTTGCTGGCAATGCCCGAGCTATTGCACAAATAGATATCGATGCTTCTGAGGTCAATAAGGTCAAAGCCACCCAGTGGGCGCATGTCGGTTCGATGGCGCAGGCGCTGGCTACATTGATGGCGTATGCACGTAAGAAAAAATTTACGATAGATACCGCTGAGTGGCTAAGACACTGTGATGATCTCAAGCAAAAATATGCAATGAATTATGATCGTGATAGTTCATTGATCCAGCCCTACTACGTGATTGAACAGATCAATCGCCTCGCCAAGGGCAAGGCAATCATCAGTACTGGAGTAGGTCAGCATCAGATGTGGGCGGCACAGTATTTCGATTTTGAGAACCCGCGTCAGTGGTTAACCTCAGGCAGCATGGGCACCATGGGCTTCGGGTTGCCAGCGGCTATTGGTGCGCAGTTTGCGCAGCCCGATCGGTTGGTGATTGATATCGATGGCGATTCCAGCATTCGCATGAATCTGGGTGAGATGGAAACGGTTACAACCTATGAGCTGCCGGTAAAGGTTGTGGTTCTGAACAATAACGGTGATGGCATGGTAAAGCAGTGGCAAAAGCTGTTCTTCAAGGGCCGTCTGTCCGCCAGCGACAAGTCACTTCACAAAAAAGATTTCATCAAGGCTGCCCAGGCTGATGGCTTTCCGTTCGCGGTGCGTCTTGACCGTAAAGAAGATGTGGTGCGGGTGGTGCAGGAGTTTATTGACTTCAAGGGGCCAGCATTTCTAGAAGTGGTCATCGATACCGATGCGGGGGTGTACCCGATGGTCGGCCCGGGTCAATCCTATGAACAAATGATTACGGGTGATTTCATTCCCACTCGTGCAGAGGTAAAGGCAGCTGAGAAACTCGATCAATCACAGATGTTTTAAACATAGTGTAGGTGGCGCGGCTTGTTGGCTGGCGCAGATCACACAATCGAGAAAAAGCTGGGTTGCCGAAGTATCAAGCTGAGACTCAGTTCTATGTCGAGCAATGAGGGGCTGCTTACAGTTAGGCACTGGGTCAATGTTTCGATCCAGCCACTAATTCAGGAGCCCTACTGTGCTGCAAGCCCGTTCTCGTCGTCGTATGCCGCTGGTCATGCCAAGCACTGTGCATATTCGTCGTAGCTACGCAGAAACTCAGTACGGGCAGCTGCACATGAATACGGCCTACCCATCGGGCGGCGGTTTTGACGAACGCGTGCCGTTGTTGTGTTTGCATCCGGCAGCTAGTTCTTCCGGTTATTTTTCTACGCTATTACCAGAGCTGGGTCGGGATCGCAGTGTGTATGCGTTTGATTTGCCCGGTTACGGTAGCTCGGATGCGCCGATTGGAGAATGGTCACTGACCGACATCGCCACGGTGATTGGCGAATTTGCCGACATGCTGCGGCTGCGTAATTTTGACGTGTTTGGTGTGCAATTGGGTGCGCTGACTGCTATTGAGCTGGCTGCGCTTAAGCCCGAACAGGCACGGCGCATCGTGCTGGCTTCAGTACCGCATTTCACCGCTCAGGAGTCTAACTCGCCCGAGTGGACTGCTTTACCAGCTACACCGGTAGCGGACGGGTCACACCTGCTTAAGGATTGGCAAGGTTTGCAGGCCTCGCGTGGCCCGACGCTCAGTCCCGAACAATTGACCAATGAGCTGGCTGAGTTACTACCCAGTCGTCAGCGCGATGTAGTGGCGCAACGGCTTATGTTGGCGTATCCCAGTGCGCAACGTTTGGCTGCCCTGCGTCAAAACGGGTTGATCCTGCGTCCTCGTGATGAATTCTATGAACACAGCCTGCGTGCGAAAAATTCATTCGCACAGGCAGTACTGGAAGAATTGCCGGAATCCGGCTCAAATATATTCAGTCACAATGCGCAGCGTGTGTTGCAGTTGGTGCATCAGTTTTTGGATAGATAATGCTGGCTCATTAAACGTAGGGGTCTAATTCGCCTGGATGTCTACAGTGCCTGTGACCAAGCCCAGCTGCATACCAAGCCGACGGTAACGCAGGTACACAGGGCTTCAGCTAACATTACCCGAATGAAAAATGGCGGTGTGCGCAGCAGGCTGCGCACAATCAGTAGTGGCAGGATGCTAAACACTAATGCATTGGCCAGTCCAAAGATCAATCCGCGTTGCCACCATGACACGTGTACCAATGCAGTAAAGCCCCAGCTTAGCCAGAACAGCAATCCGATGCCGCCACCCAACGCAGCATGTGCTGATACATACAGAACTTCATTCCACCCACCGGCTTGGCGCCAAGCGCCACTATCTGTGCGGTCAGCCAGCTTTGCCCAGCCGAATCGCAACAGTAAACAGACACCTAGACCGGCAGCCATGCCAGGACTGATTAATAACAAGGGATTCACCGACGGTAACTCCTAGTAGTCAACTACGCAAGGCGCGTCGCAGACCCATCACCATGCGATCAATGTCATCGAATGAGTTGTACAAATTCAACGAAATACGCAGTACGTTGGTCAGGGTTGGATCAATAGAAGCTGCGCCGATAGCCGAGACCAGCACTTGATCATTAGTGCGCAGCCAATTTGCCAATTGTTCGGCGTTGCGATGTAGCGGGCGTACTGACAGCAGGTGTAGGTACATACCCGGTTGAGTAGGCGTGAGAGTTTCTACATCAGCCAGGGTTTGTACTTGCAACCGCGCATAGGTTTGTAGTTCCAGCAACCGCGCTTCTATGCGTGCTCGCCCTATCCGTTCCTGCAAGCCCAAGGCTAGTGGCAAGACCTGTAATTGGCTGGCATTAGTAGTAATCACGGTAGGCAATAGGCCAGCCAGATACGGCCAGTCATGTGTGTCGAGTTGTGGTTGAGTGACCGAATTTGTATTGAGTGTTGCGTGAAGATCGCGCCGTAAGTATAGCAATCCGGCTTCCGGGCCATTCAGCCAGTGCGCAAAGCTGCTGCCATAGGCATCGCAGCCTAGGTCGCTTAGCGAAAACTGCAAGGCGCCCAAGCTGAGACTGCCATCAATCAAACTCAATACGTTACGGCTGCGCGCCAGTGCGGCTAATTCCTTGATTGGTAAAATCGCCCCATCTAACTTCTGTACATGACTACACATCAATATTCGGCTACGGTCGCTCAGAGCATTCTCGAAAGCTGTTACCACCTGTGCTGAATTCAGTAATGGGACTGGCAGGTTAACGAGTTTCACCACTAGGCCACGGTTGCGTGCTTGTTGCTGCCAGAATTCATGTAGTGCAGGTGGCAGTTGCGTATGCAGGACGATTTCATCACCGACTTGCAGCGGTACCTGTTGTGCATAACCTTGCAGGCCAGAAGCTGCATCCGTAGCGAAGCACAACTCATCCGCCGTGCAATCCAGCCAGTTTGCCAAGCGATTACAGAGGGTTTTGATATCGTCGGCGCTGTATCGGTCGCGAAAGAAGGCTGCCGGGTCGCTATGTAATGCTTCCAGTGCCCGATATTCCGCAACCAACATGGCACGAGTTCGTGGTGCCATTCGAGCGGTATCGAAATAGGCAAGGCGCGGGTTGAGTACCCATTGCGAGCGTAGCTGCGTCCAGCTGGTGACTACCTCGTCTGTGTCAACAGTTTGTGCCCCGACTTGGGTAATGATGGTGCCGGATATCGCGCCAGTCAGTAATCGGCGTCGCGATAAAGTTGCTTGTGGTAGATCCATGGTTTGTTGACTAGTCACTGCTGCCGAAGTAGAGATCAGTTTAGCAGTGACTTGCTGGCTCGACTGCCTGCCGCCTGCTACTGTACGCAGTCTATTGTTTTCGGATTCATGATTCATGACTGATTCATACCTACAGCGAATTCTTAAAGCGCGTGTCTATGATGTGGCGGTCGAAACACCGTTAGAGCTGGCCAAGCGCCTGAGCCTGCGGCTGGGCAACACGGTGCTACTCAAGCGCGAAGATCAACAGCCAGTATTTTCTTTCAAGCTGCGTGGTGCTTATAACAAGATTGCCCACCTTTCCGAAGCCGTTGCGCAGCGGGGCGTCATTTGCGCATCCGCCGGTAATCATGCCCAAGGTGTGGCGTTGAGCGCGCAGCGGCGCGGCATCAAGTCGGTGATTGTCATGCCGGTTTCCACGCCAAGTATCAAGGTTGAGGCAGTGAAGGATCTCGGCGGCGAAGCCGTATTGCAGGGTGAAGATTTCGATCAGGCCTATGAGTATGCGATGCAACTGGCGCGCGAGCGCTCGCTCACTTTCATTCACCCCTTTGATGATCCCGATGTAATTGCGGGACAGGGCACAGTGGGCATGGAGATCCTGCGTCAGCACGCCGGCGATGACATCAATGCCATCTTTGTCGCGGTTGGTGGTGGTGGCTTGATTGCTGGCATTGCGGCGTATGTGAAGGAATTGTTTCCACGCATTCGCATCATCGGCGTCGAGCCGGAAGATGCGGATGCGATGCATCAATCGCTGGCGGCGCGCAAACGCGTGACTCTGGATAGGGTTGGTATTTTTGCTGATGGCGTCGCGGTACGGCGTGTTGGCGAAGAGCCGTTCCGTCTGTGCCAGCAATACGTTGATGAAGTAATCTTGGTCAGCACCGACGAAATTTGTGCGGCGATTCAGGACATCTTCGAAGAGAATCGCACTGTTGTAGAACCAGCTGGCGCGCTGTCGGTGGCGGGCATCAAAAAATATATTGCGCGTGAAAACTGGCAAGGCAAGACCGTGGTGGGTATTAACTGCGGTGCCAATATCAACTTTGATCGTCTACGCCATGTGGCAGAACGTGCCGACATTGGTGCGCAGCGTGAAGCGCTATTTGCGGTGGAAATTCCCGAACAGCCGGGTAGCTTCATGCGTTTCTGCGAAACGCTTGGTCAGCGCAGCATCACTGAGTTCAATTATCGCTTCAACGCTGGTGGCGACCGCGCCCATATTTTCGTCGGCGTAGGTCTGACTGAAGGCCGTAAGGAGCGCCAGCAGTTATTGGCTGAACTACAGGGCGGTGGTTACAACGTGGTGGACATGACTGACAATGAAATGGCCAAACTGCATGTGCGTTACATGGTGGGCGGGCATGCTGCGGGAATTAGTAACGAGCGCCTGCTGCGTTTCGAATTTCCTGAACGACGTGGTGCGCTGCTCAAGTTCCTGAAAGCCATCGGTACCCAGTGGAATATCAGTTTGTTTCATTACCGCAACCACGGTTCCGATTATGGGCGGGTGTTGGCGGGTGTGCAGGTGCCGACTGAGCAACTGGAAGATTTGCGTCTACATTTGCTTGAGTTGAAGTATCCCTATCAGGATGAAACCGCCAATCCGGCGTACCAGTTTTTTCTGGGTAACTGAGCGGTTCTCGTCCGGTGGCGGGCAATGCGGTTATTCATAGGGTTTATTCGATCGGCTCCAGTCGTTCGCCTTCTGGTGGCAAAAACTGTTGGCAGCAGTGGCTTAGCCAAGCATGAAAGCGCTGTAGTTTGGGCAGTGCGAAATGCTCTGGCGGCGCGACCAGATAGTACGCTGCCCGCTGTCGCACGCTCTGCGTACCCACGCGCACCAGCCGACCTACTGCCAGATCATCTGCCACCAATGACCAGCGCGCCAGCGCCAGACCTTTGTCTTGTTCGGTTGCATTCAGGGCAGCGATGGAATCCTCCAGCATGGGTGCCGGTTCCAAGCGTGTGGTGTCACCGCCAAGTTGTCGCCACCAATCTGACCAAGGTTCGTGCTGCGTGTGTAATAGCGGGTATTTTTGTAACTCGCCCACGGTATGTACGGGACCCAGCCGTGCTGCCAGTGCTGGACTGGCGACCGGGAACAGCCACTCGTCCATCACATGTTCGGCGCGCAGGTCGGCCCAATTGCCATTGCCATAACGAACAGCGGCATGAAAATCACTGATAGAAAAATCGACCAAGGCGCGACTGACGTTGAAGCGTAAATCAACTTCCGGGTGCTGTTGATAAAAGTCACTCAAACGCGGCAACAGCCACTTTTGCAAAAACGAATTGAGCAGGCTGATGTTGAGCAGGCCACTGCTGCGATGACTACGCAGTTGTTCAACGGCGCGCTCCAGTTCGCCAAAGCCGCGTTGCGCACCGGGCAGCAATTGCGCCCCCAGTGGTGTCAGGCGTACCGAACGGCTGTGTCGATAAAATAAAGGCGTTTCCAGCGTTTCTTCCAGCGTCTTGATCTGCGCACTCACTGCGGCTGGCGTGACTTCCAGTGCGCGCGCGGCATCGGTAAAGCTGAGATGCTCGGCTACTGAAACGAACACTCGTAATGCATTCAAAGGCAGCTTGCTGGCATCACTCATTGTTAATAATACCTATTGGATATTCTATGTTGTCGCTAGAGCGGCCACGGTACGCCTCAATAAGCTTGCTCTGCAAGCCGAATCGTTAAATTAATTTGATTGATCGAATAAGACTGATGCTGCTAAAACGCTGTGCAAGATAACCGCTCGACAATCGAGGTTTATCGTATGAACAACACTCAGTCGCCCTGCCTTATCAAACCCGCCACAGCAGCGGATGTGCCCACACTGCTTGAGTTGATTCGTGAGTTGGCCGAGTTCGAAAAGCTGGCCCATGAAGTCACTGCTACCGAGCAACAGTTGCGCGAGCATCTGTTCGGTGCCCGACCCTATGCCGAAGTGTTGTTGGCATGGGTGGCCGACCAGCCGACGGGTTTCGCGCTGTACTTTCACAGCTACTCTACTTTTCTCAGCAAGCCGGATATCTATTTGGAAGATCTATACGTGCGGAGTCACTGGCGCACACAAGGCGTCGGCACCGCGTTGTTGCAGGCAGTTAAGCAGTTGACCGTGCAGCGCGGTTGCGGTCGTTACGAATGGTCAGTGTTGAACTGGAACAAACGCGCGATTGAGTTCTATGAAAAGATGGGCGCTAAGCCGATGTCAGAGTGGACGGTGTATCGGCTGAGTGGGGAAGCGTTGTCTCTTGGGAGGGAGTAAAGAATTTGGGAACAACAGTTGCTTACGAGCAAGATCCTTTCGATGTTTTTGATCAAAATCACTTTAGCAAAAATAAGCTAGATGCGAGGAGTCCATACACCTAAAGATGTGGCGCGCTTTGTGATGAGGTACGTCCTTCCGCTGCGTGAATGGAAGCGCCGTAACGCGTTGAAAGACGCCTTGGAGACAGCAGCTCTTCAAACTGAAAAGAGCATGATTTGTGGTTTTGAGGCGTCAACGGTGATCATGAATGCGGCTTTGTTCTTCTTGATTGCCGAACGCGATATTCAAGCCGTAAAGATAGATGCACTCACCCATTCAGACCAATGGCATAGGTCGTTGTGCGCTCGGCTCATCTTGTTAACCATTCATGGGCGTGACATGGACAAGGTCACTGGACAGAAATTGCGTCAGGCGCTCGATACGATTAAGGCAACCGATTCATTGAAGGCAACTGTCACCGAAACATTACGAACAATCAGGAAGATACAGTAGAAGGTCGAAAGCGAGTATGAATTCCTACGAAATGCAACGATTGCACACCGTGATCACGATGCGCTGGCGCAGTACAAGGCGATTTACTCAGCTCGACGAACGAAAGGTGTTTGGCTTGGCGGTGGAGTTCTATACAGCCGCAGATTCCCTAATTTCCGTTCTGACTAAATTAGTAATGCAGTCTGGGACCTTGCCCGGCCTATTTGCCCGGTATGGGGATCGCGAGAGGAAAAATGCATAAACACACATCTAACAACGCACTCCACTGGACGGAGCCTCACTTCGATTGGCGCCGGCGCCAATGCGCCAACCCCTACCGTCTCGGCAACAAAAACCTCTGACCGCGATAACTCAGCACCACGCCACCATTGGTGATTTGTTCTACCTGCGGGCCTTCACTCATTGTCTGGCCCTCTGTGTATTTGTTGCTATTAATGAACACAAAGCGCTTGGTCTTATCGCTTGAGTACACATGCAAATCCAGACGAATGTCGGGCAGGTTCATTGCGGCGCTACCACCGACGCCATCCAAGGTCGGGGTGAGGCCTGATTCGGTGTTGCCGGGATAATTTTTTATACCTTGTTCAGTTGCAGTCAGGGGTGCAGCACTTACTAGCGGTGTACCTTCCGGTAGCGTTGCTGCACTGAGTAGCACGCTGGTCGGATCTTGCGGATCAGCGGGATCGCTGGCTTCGTCTTGCAGTTCCCGCATTTCACGGCTGGATGCGGGGATGGGTGGCGTGACCAGCGTCGTTGCCGTGCTAACCGAGCTGGCACTGCTGGTCGTTTCGCTGACTTCTACCGGTACGGGCGTATTACTACTACGCAACCACAATACTGACAACAACACGCAATTGAATACCAGCAAACCGATCACCAGCCATAGCCACCAGGGTTTGCCACGTGGTTGTCGGCCGTAGGTGATTTCGACGGCGCTCGGTGTCTGATGCAGCTCGCGTTCGCGCTCGGATTTTTTCAAGGCATCCAGAATGAAACTCATGGTGTGGTTCCTGTCTTGGACGGCGCTGGGTCGTTGTTCGTGGCTGCGTTAATCAAGGTAGGACTACCCGCATCGGCAATCGCTGCATCGAGGGCGACTTGCGTTTGCAGTCCGGCGATCCCATCTGCATGCAGACGATGCGTAAGCTGAAAGTCTGCCAGTGTTGCCACCAGTTCATCATCAAATAGGTTACTGGCCTTGCCAGCCACGGCCTCGCCTTTGAGTTTGCTCAGGCTACTGCGTAACCACAAAATTTCAGCAGCACGCATGCCAGCACTCAATACTTTTTGATCTTTAACTTTGGGTCGCCACAACACCAAGAAGTCACCATTCCAGTAACGAGATAACGAGGCTATGGTCACGCTGACCGTTTGGTTATCCAGCATCAGTTGCGCCGAGGCGGTGTCCAGTGCCGTGACTACGGCTTGATGCGCTGCGCCTTGATCGTCAGTCAGTTGCAATATGGCAGGTCGATTCAGGCTGCGTAATAGCTCCCAAGAGCCTTTCTGGAAAACACATTCAAGTCCCTGCTGCGTAGCTTGTTCACAGGAGCGCGTGTCATTAGGTGCATAGCTCGCACCCCAAAGCGCCAACAGCGTGGTGAACGCGCTGTTGGTATCGGTGCTACTAGCGTGTTGTTGTAAAACTTGTCCCGCGTCGAGCGCGGCAGGCGGGACGATCACGGATATGGCCGATGAACTGGAGGATGATTCAATAACGGCTTGTTTTACCGGTGTGGCGGGCAAGCCGCGCCAATACCAAAAGCTAACCAACCCAGCCACGAGAATCACAGCTGCTGCGGATACTGCCCACTTCCAGTGAGTTGCGGGTGACGACTCTCCAGATACTTCTGTTGCCGCTTGCTGCACTAACGTCGGGCCGATTTCGTATTCAGCCTGCGTGTAGGCGCCGAGCAGGGCGCGATCACAAATGATGTTGATCAGTCGTGGTATACCGCGACTGACGCGATGCACCGCTTGCAGGGCACGCTCGTTAAAGATATCGCGTGTAGCGCCCGCCACGCGCATACGATGTCGCACGTAAGCAGCAGTATCATCAGTGCTGAGCGGTGCCAGGTGATAACGGCCAGTAATGCGTTGTGCCAGTTGGCGTAGATCACTACGCGCCAGCAACTCACGCAGCTCAGGCTGACCAATCAGGATAATCTGCATCAGCTTGTGCGTGGCGGTTTCGAGATTGGTGAGCAGGCGTACTTGTTCCAGCGTTTCCGGTAGCAGGTTCTGTGCTTCATCAATAATGACCACTACTTTGCGGCCCTTGGCATGAGTGGCCAGCAAGCGTGAATTCAACACATCGACCAAGTCTTTGACGCTGCTGGTGTTTTCGTCAGTAAGAAAAAGCCCCAGCTCCTCGCAGATGGTGAGCAGCAGTTCGGTCGGTGACATGCGGGGATTCAGAATGACCGCCACATCCGTATGCTGCGGCAGTTGTTCCAGTAGCGTGCGCACCACGGTAGTTTTGCCAGTACCCACTTCACCGGTGAGTTGAATGAAACCGCCTGCTTCATTGAGGCCATACATCAGATGCGCCAACGCCTCCGCATGCCGTTCACTCATATAGAGGTAGCGCGGATTGGGGGTAATGGCGAACGGCTTTTCGCTCAGGCCGAAAAAGCTCGTGTACATGCTGAGTTAACCGGTAGCAATGAGGCGACCATGATGCCTGTTGTCAGCAGTAGATGCCATGCTGTGTCACTATGGCGTTGGCGGCTTTACGTTACCGGCGCGGCGTAGTGCCTGTGTGCCATAGCGTTCACGTATTTGATCCATCGTGCTATCCAATGCCCGATTGCGTTGCGATTCCGGTGCAGCAAACAGCTCCAGTTGCTGAACCTCAGTTAAAACCGTTACACCTACGCCCAGTAGGCGCAGTGCAGTACGAGGATGTTCCTTGAGCCATGTGTTTAATAACTGATTGGCAATGCGATTGATGACCTGAGTTTCCTGAGTGGCAGGCTGGCAATGTTGCTGTCGGGTATAGGTACTGAAATCATCACGGCGAATCTTTATCACCACGCAGGCTGTTTGTAGCTTGCGGGCACGCAAGCGTGTGGCGGCACGATCTGCCAAGCTGCTCAGCACGTTGTGTAGTTGTCGTGGCTGGTGGATGTCCGTGTCAAAGGTTTGTTCTGCACTGATCTGCCGCTCGTCCCAATCGGCGATGACGGGACGGTCATCAATACCGGCAGCCCGCGCCTGTTGTTGTGCGGTGTACTTGCCAAAGATCGATTTCAGTAAGGATTCAGGTGCCAAACGCATATCACGAAAAGTATGAATGCCAAGAGCTGATAGTTTTGGTGCGGTCTTGGCACCGATGCCGAACAGGCGCGTGATGGGCAGCGCGTCAAGCGCCTGCGTGACGTCCTCTTGCCGCACCACCATCAGTCCATCGGGTTTGCGCAGATCAGAAGCAATTTTGGCCACCAGCTTGTTAGGTGCGACACCGACCGATGCCGTCAATTGCGTGCGCTCACGAATGTCGCGTTTTATCTGTGCCGCGATGTGCTCGGCGCTACCCAAGGCGGTTTGACTATGGGTGACATCAAGGAACGCTTCATCCAGCGACAGCCCTTCCACCAGTGGTGTGAACTGATTAAACACCGCAAAAATCTGTTGCGATACTTCGCGGTAATGCGTCATACGTGGTCGTATACAGATGGCATGTGGGCATCGTTGTAGCGCTTCGCGAATCGGCATGGCGGAGTGCACACCGAATGGTCGCACTTCATAACTTGCCGCCGCGACCACGCCGCGATTGCTGGTGCCGCCGACGATAACTGGTTGGCCTCGCAGTTGCGGGTTATCGCGCTGTTCGATGGAGGCATAAAACGCGTCCATATCAACATGCAGAATGGCGCGGGAGGCAACGGGCATGGGGCTAATTCTCTATCCCCCTCCCGGTTGCGGGAGAGGGGCACAGTGGCGTTAGGTATGCTGTATTAGCACAAGCCCTACTTTTTTCTCCACCCACTGGCATCCTGCACATACCAACCACTGGCGGCTTTCTCTACCCAGCGTTGCGCGAAGGTGCTGCGAATTTCGCTCTCCCATTCGGGATGATTGTTGGCGCTGGCAATTTCGCGATACAGATTAACGCGATCGGCATTCTCATCACTGACCAACTTTTTCGCGATGTTCCGTTCCGGCAGTGGAATTGCATTTTGATCGCGTACTTCAATCAAGCCGTCCTTGTTAAAGCCCACCGCGCCGGAGTCATAGTATTTTTTCAGCTCTTCGGTGCGAACTTTCATTGACTGAGTGATCTGGCGTACTGCCGGGCTATCCACGTTCAAATCAGCGCCTTGCGCGTTGGCAGAAGGCACGATGAAGTCCAGTACATTGCTAGCAGCCCGTGCCAGCGCGCGGGTACCATCGAGCAGTAGTAGCGATGCCTGCGGTTTGGCGGCATCCGGCCCCAGCACTTCATTGATTACGCGGTCCGCTGCTTTCTCGGCAGCAGCAGCCGGAAAGTACACATTGATGGTGACGCAGGCAGTAATCAGCAGCAACGTCAGCCAGCCCAGATGCCAAGCGGTAAATTTCAGGATAGATGAGCGGCGCATGATGTAATTCCTCTTACTAAGGTGGGTTGGCACTGGCAATACTAACCGCCACACCAAGATAACTGGAAGGGTAGACCTTTTACGATCAATAAGGGTTCCGTTATAGACAGGAGCTGGCGCGTCATTGGACTACTGGCCCTGCTGATTCCGTGACGGCTTCTAGCTGTGTCATCAGGCGGCGCCAATCGACGCGCGTGTTATTGCCGATGACATCAATGCGCGGCACGCCTTTACCCTTCACCAAGTAATAACTATTTCCCTTGGCAGGACTGACACCGTTCATCAGGCACACGCCATTTGCAAGTTTGCAGCTCAGTCCCAATTTGTCGTAATTAAAGTCTTCAAAGAATCGCAAAAACCCACTCTGTAACGCGGCAGTAATGCCGCCGCTGGAGCCAGCAACACTGCCAATGTTTTGCACGGCGCGCTGACTGATGCGATGTTTGCTGCGATCGTCGGCAGGGGTATAGAAGCGCGCATCAAAAGACTCGGCCTGCCAATTGAACAGATCAAGCTGCTTGATCTCGCCCGACAACTGGCCAGTGATGCGACCAAACGAAAACGCCTGCGTGACCTGCTGCATATCGAGATGATCCAGCATGATGTTGGCGCTGAAGCGCGGCCAATCACTCAACGCCCCTTCCAGCCGCATGTCGTTGATGCTGACTTCACCACCGAAAATCTGGGCGCCAAGCGTACTGCCCAAACTGACTACGTCGTCTTCCATGCGTAGCTTGGTGATCTTGCCAGATAGTTCGCCACCAAACTCTGGCCAGCCAAAGGCCTTGGAAATTTGTGCCACGTTGATGGGTTCGATCTCAGCATCAAGCAGAAATGCCATCTGTGGCGTGCCGAGCTTGCGAATACGCAAGGCATCAATTGCCAGTGCGCCGTTAAAGATGGGGATGCGTGCTGGATCGGCGAAACGCAGCGTGTTACCCCATAGCTCCAGTGCAATGTCGCTGCGGCCTAATTGCAGGCCCAGCAGTGTGCCGCTGTGCCAACTGAATGTGGAGCGCGGCGGTTTGTTGTCACCTATGAGTTCGTTGCGCCAGTGCAGATCGGCATTGATTTTATCCAGCGCAAACTGCTGATTGCCGGTGTCTGCGTGCAGATCAGTGAGGTGTAAATCAACCTGCGTCGGCCAGCTGTCATTGATGAGGATGCTGCCGTTGATGCTGCCACTGCTGAGCAGATTTTTGAGCGCGGTGTCCAACAAGAAGGGTTGCAGATAGGTAATGAAGGCACCGGGAAAATGTAGCTGGTTGATGTGTATGGCAAGCTCAGGTGCGGGATTTTCTGTATCCAGTTGCAAGCGACCTGTCGCACTTGCCGCGATGACATCCTGTTGTTGGAGTGTTAGTTGTCGCACTTGTATCGAGTTTTGGCCGTCCCACTGCGCTTGCAGGTTGAGTGCTACAGGCTGTTTACCCGCGTCGACAAACACTGGTTCGGCATAGGCCTGCCCACTGTTGCTATTGATGCTCGCATCAATCAGCCATCCATTTTGCTGGGCAGTGGCTTGACCTTGAGTAGTAACGGCCAGTTGATCACTGGCCAATGTACCCGCGCTATTGGTGAGGCTGACCTGACTGGTGTTGATTTGCCATGCCACTGTGTGTGCTTGTCCTTGTTGTCCTTGAGCTTGCAGGGTGGCGTCCAGGCGACCACTACCACTGAGATCCAGCTTGATTCCAGCCTGTTGCAGCAACGCTAGTAGTGCATTCAGATCAGCAGCTTGTGCTGTGGCTGTACCTTGCCAGTCGTTGGTAGTGATTTCTGCCTGTAGCTGCACCTCGGCGTGTGCGAACTTAAGTTGTTGTAGGTCGATATTGGTCGTGCCGTCGCTACGCCCATAGCGCGTAGCGGCTATAAATTGCTGTTGACCAACATAAGGAAACACACCACTCACCTGTGCTTGCGCACAGGCAAAGCTTTCTGCCAACAACTCCACTTGCGGACAAATAATTTGCACATTGCTGATGGGTTGCGGATTACCCGTCAGCAATAGTTTTTTGATGTTGATGGTGGCGCGAGGGCTGGATGAACCAAGATCGACTTGAATCGTGATTTGCTGCGCCTGCCACTCGGCGGCGCTGAGCTGTGCAATGTGCAGCGTGCTGCGATTGAGTGCCCAGACAGGGGTCTGAGTGCCGCTGCATAGCAGTGTCGCGATAGCGAGGCTGAGGGTGAGTGAGCGAACCATAAGCAGATCATGCGGCTCGAGCGTGGCAACAACAAGTCGAAAGGTACGGTGCGTGTGTCCCACTATAGGCAATCCTTACGGGATTTATCCCGAAGACAATTAGCGACGGCGGTTGGTGCAAACTCAGTGTATTCCTCGCCAGTGGGCCAGTAGGTAGCTGGCTGGCCTGAAGGGTGGGTACGCAGTCGGTGGCGGCCAACTTGGCAACGACGCCAATTACCGTTACAAGGAGGGTACTTGCGGACAGGTTCCAGTTCATGACCAATCGACTTGCACTAATCGTTGACGACTCGCGTTCTGCCCGACACATTCTGACACGGATGCTGGAAAGCTTTGGCTTGGAAGTGGCGTCGGTGGAATCGGCGGAGCTGGCACTAACGTATTTGCAAACCACCAGGCCGGATGTGATTTTCATGGATCACCTGATGCCCGGCATGGATGGCTTTGCCGCCGTGCGTGTGCTCAAGGCCAATCCCGATACCGTGACGATTCCGGTATTGATGTACACCTCGCAGGAAGGCGAGCTGTACTTGAGTCAAGCGCGGGCACTGGGCGCAATTGGCGTGTTACCCAAAACCTTGAAACATGCGGATGTAGCCGCAGCGTTACAACAGTTGAATTTATTGACGGCCGACAACGTCAGCAAGGCAGCAGCACCACAACGTGCGGCAACGGTCGCTACGCCAAGCTTGCAGACGGCCGATGTTGCGGTGGTTCAGGTGCATACACCGGCAGATGATGCCTCTGATGTTGCCGCTACTCAGCTTTCAGCGCAGTCACTGGCGCAGTTGGCGCACCGGATAGCGGTTGAAGTCCGCGATGAATTGCTGCAACTGAGCACTCAGGCTAACCGGCGCTTGAATCTATGGCGTGGGTTGGCTGCAGTCAGTGGTGCAGTATGTGTTGTGTTGTTGGGGGTGATGCTGTCGTTGCAATACCAGACTCAACAACAGCTGGATCAGCTACTGGCACTGTATAACCAGCAGCAGGCGAAACTGGCTCTGCTTGCTGCGGCTGCCAACCAAAAACCCATAGCCCCGTTGAGTAACAACTCAGTCAGTACGCCCAGTACGCCGTTGGCGGCTACGGATTCCTTGCCGGTGGCATATGGCGAAGTGCCGTTGGCTGGTGCACGTCTGGAACGGTTGCGCGATTTGGTAACCACTGCACGTAGCGAGCAGCGTAAAGTCGTTATTCGTATCGAGACGTTTATGGCCGACTTTTGCTTGAGTCTGTTGGCTAGCGGTAGCTATGTGGCGGCCTCGGACGAGGCATTGCTTTCCAGCTGCGACTTGGTAGGCAACCCGTTCGGGGATGCGCTGAATGTGTCACAACGTCAATCACTGGCGTTTGCCAATTTGCTCAATAGCATCAATCAAGAGTCTAGTGGTGATGTCAAAGTACAGTTGGTGGATGGCGGACACCAGATGCTAGTGGCTTACCCTGAGCGTAGCGCAACCCTGCGCGCAGGCGAATGGAATCACGTTGCTGAACGGAACCAGCGCGTAGAGTTTTCAGTGCAGCTCATACAGTAGGTGTGATGATGGCTTCAGCACCCACCGCAAGCCATATGCTGGCGGCGTTTAATCCGCCTGCTTGGTTGCGCAATGGCCATTTGCAATCCACGTTACCGGCACTTTACCCATGGTGTGTGCCAATCCGTCTACGTTCACGGCAGTTACGCGCAGTAGCACAGCGAGAAGTGTTTGAAACAGCTCAGGGAGTGCGCTTACTGGCGGCTTGTTCAGTGCAGAATGCAGCGAATCCTTGGGTACTGATCCTGCATGGCTGGTTAGGTGATGCCGATTCCACCTATGTATTGTCGTTAGCGGCCAAGCTGTATGCAGCAGGCTATAACATCTGCCGGTTGAATTTGCGTGACCATGGCGATACCGAACACTTGAATCCGGGTCTGTTTCATTCCTGCCTGCTGGATGAAGTGGTGGAAATGGTGCATGTCATTCAGCAACGTTATGCGATTAGCGATTTATCATTAGCAGGATTTTCTCTGGGGGGAAATTTTGTGCTGCGAGTAGCCGCACGCGCTGCGGCAGCCGATATCTGTTTGCGTAAGGTGTTAGCCATTTGTCCGGCGCTGAACCCACATGCCAGCGATGTCGCGTTGGCAACCGGGCCGGGGGTGTATCGCAATTATTTTTTAAGCAAGTGGAAGCAGGTGCTAAAGCGTAAACAGCAGTGCTTTCCCGGTCAGTATCGGTTCGACGAGATGATGGCTACCAACAGCATTACCGAATTGACTGATGTGCTGGTGCGCAATCATGCCGGGTTCAGTGGTGTTCGCGACTACTACGATGGCTATTCACTGTTGGGCACCGTGCTCAGCACGGTGGTAGTGCCCAGTTATTTGTTGCTGGCCAAGGATGATCCCATCGTGCCGATTGATGATGTGCGGTTTATTGCGACGAATCCACAGCTACACATCACAATCAGTCAGTACGGTGGGCACTGTGGATTCATGAGTGATGTGAGTGGCCAGCGTTGGGCCGATGAGTGGGCATTACACTGCTTGCAGCAGGCTTAACCGTAAGCGGCGTGATGATTTTTTGCCTGCCAATCTTTAATCCAGTTTTCGCAATCGACTGCTGCCATCGGTCGCGCCATCAGAAAACCCTGTGCTTCGTGGCATTTATTGTGGGTGAGGAAATTGAGTTGTGATTCCAGCTCCACACCTTCTGCAGCACATTCAAGATCCAGCGCGCGTGCCATCAGCAGAATGGCGTTGACCAGAGCACTACCGCTTTGCGTTACGCCGATATTGGCGACGAAGCTACGATCAATCTTGAGAATGTCTAGCGGTAGGTCGCGCAACAGACCCAACGATGAAAAACCGGTACCAAAATCATCCAGCGCCAACAACAGGCCGCGTTCACGGAATGCATGCAAGGTCTTGATGACCAGATCAGCATTGGACATCAGCGCGCTTTCCGTTACCTCCACTTCCAGGTTTGCATATCGTGCTCCTTCACGCGCTACCGCCTCATCAATCTTGGCGACCAGATCCACCACACCAAACTGCAAGGGTGAAATGTTGAAGGAAATACGGAAGTCCTTGTCCAGCACACTGTGCCAGCGTGCGGCTTGACGTGCCGCCATGCTGATAACCAGATTACCCATGGGCGCAATCAGATCCATTTCTTCAAGCAGCGGAATGAATTCACCGGGCGATACAATGCCGCGCGTCGGATGCCGCCAGCGCGCCAAAGCTTCCGCACTATAAATAGTGTTGTCTGCCAGATGCAGGCGTGGCTGGAAGAACAGCTCGAATTCCTGTTTTTCTACTGCTTGACGCAGTTGTGTTTCCAGACTCAACCGTTGCCGGGCGTTATCCGTGATTTCTGCTGCAAACATCTGACACGCGGCTTTCTGATCCTTGGTATGCGATAACGCGGTAAACGCATTTTCAATCAACTTGTCAGCCGCCAGTGCATCACCCGGATACAAGCTGATACCGACCGAGGCTGTCAATTGCAGTTCGGCATCATCCAGTAGCATGGGCGCAGCAAGCGCGCGTTGCAGCCGCCTGACAATGCTCATGGCTGCATCAGCGAGCTGCAAATTGTTGACTATGCAAATGAACTTGTCAGCTTCAGCGTGCGCGACCATGAAGTTGTCGGTTGCTTCGCCAGTATCATTGATCTCAATCTGATCAGAGTCACTAATCTGTCTGCGTAGCCGTTCGCTGACCGTCTTGAGTGCCGTGTCACTGGCGTTCTGGCCCAGTGAACTGGTGATTCGACTGAAGTCATCCAGACTCAGCGCAAACACGGCAATGAGTCGTTGCTGCGCACCTTGACTGGCGATGACCCGCGCCAGACTGCGGGTTGCCGCTGCGCGGTTAGGCAGTTCAGTGAGCGGATCGTGGAAGGCCAGAAAGCGGATGCGATCTTCCTGTGCACGATTTTCTGTTACATCCTGTACGGTGCTGTAGATCAGCCAGTCGCCATTCGAGTCGCGATTGAATTCTCCTTGGTGACGCAGGATGCGCATCACACCCCGACTGCTCAGAAATCGATGTTCAAGCTGGAAATTGGTACGCCGGCTGGTGGCGCGCTGCATGGACAGTTGCAGCAACGACAAATCATCCGGATGAGTGCGCTCACAGAGATAGTCCCAGGTGAGCTGCTGCGGATCATCGGTATCCAGGAATTGACACACCACCGGAGAAATCGCCTTGGTTTGGCCGTCCAGCGTGCGTTCCCAGTGACCGAGCGAGGCCAGGCGTTGAGCGTATTTCAGGCGCTGTTCGCTTTGTCGCAATGCATCCTGCATTTGCTGGTTACGCAACAGGAAGCGCACCCGCTGTACCAGCAGCTCCGGATGAATACTCTTGGCGGCAAAGTCATTGGCACCGACGGAATAAGCCTGCTGGATCGACTCAAAATCATCAAGGCCGGTCATGAATAGCACCTGGATGCGGTCACCATCCGGCATGATGCGAACCATGTTACACAGATCAAAACCGTTTACATTGGGCATCATGACGTCGGTCACGACGCAGTCGACGTTGTGTTCGGCCACTTTTTCCAGTGCATCAGCGCCATCGATGGCGGACAGTACCGTATAGCCGGCATCGCTCATGACCGCGCTGATCATCAATCGAGTGGTGTCATCATCATCGACCACCAGCACGATTTCGGCACCGGGTACGCTATCCATTTTGCTGGTCACAGGTATTGCTCGATTTCAGGAAGCAGCGCCGCAAACAGCCGGTCGAGCTCAGTGCATGGCGATTCGATGCCAGTGATTTCGCCTGCCCGTCCAGCCGCTTCCAGCGTCGCACACAGTTCGCCAATCTGTTTGGCGCCAATGCTGAAGCTGGCAGACTTGAGCGTATGCGCAATGGTTTTCAGTGTCACCGCATCGCCATTGGCTACCGCTGTCCTGATACCCGCCAACTGGTTGCTAGCCTGATCCGATAGGTACGCAGCAACTGCGGCAGCAAGCTGCCATTACGCAGGCCGCGCAACATCTTTATCTGTACCTGATCCAGTTGGGCGTCGCTCATCTCGTCATGGTTCTTTGCAGTATTCATGCTTGCTGCTCTTCAAACTCGTCAGGCAAATCATTCACGGGGCACCATTTGCGTAACATGGTCGCTAGTTCATGCAACTGAAAGGGCTTGCTCATGAAATCGTCCATGCCACTGGCTAAACAGGTTTCCCGGTCGCCCACCATGGCATTCGCAGTCAGGGCGATTATGGGTGTATGTCGGCCTGAGTCGCTTTCACTTGAACGTATCTGGTGCGTCGCTTCAAAGCCATCCATCACCGGCATCTGGCAATCCATCAGCACCAGATCAAAGTGTGATGACTCGCGCAATATATCCACGGCACACTGGCCATTGTCGGCCACCGTGCAGCGGCAATGCAGCATTTCCAGCAGCGCGGTGGCGACTTCCTGATTGATGAAGTTATCTTCCACCAGCAGTATTTCCAGAGGTTGCAGGTGCTGCGCGTGGGTTGGCAGCGGCGCAGACAACTGATCGGCGGGCAGCAGCTGGGTGATATCCGGCAGCAGGTTGGGCTTGAGTTTAAGAGTGAACCAGAAGCAGGAGCCGTGGCCATATTCACTCTGCACACCGCACTCGCCTCCCATCAGGGTACATAGACGACGCACGATCACCAGTCCTAGTCCGGTGCCGCCAAACTGGCGTGTCGTAGAGCTGTCGGCCTGGGTAAACGGGTTGAACAGACGAGCGATAGCCTCCGGCTTGATGCCAATGCCGGAGTCGGTAATTTCAAAACGATATTCAATTGAGGCTGCGTCAACCGTCATTGTCTGAACCCGCACCGCGATGAATCCCTGTGCGGTGAACTTGATGGCATTACCCAGCAGGTTGGTCAATATCTGTGCAAAGCGGATCGAATCACCCAATACCGCAACCGGCAGTTCAGCGGGCCAGTCGAGGCGCAACTCCAGACCCTTCTTGTCCAGTTGCGGCTTCAGTATCGACAGGCTGCTGTCGAAGGTCTGGCGCAGATCGAACGGCGCTTCTTCAGTTTGCATCTGCCCGGCTTCGATCTTCGAGAAATCCAGAATGTCATTGAGGATGCGCAGCAGTGACAAGGCGGAGTGGCGTATGGTTCTGGTGGATCGCTGCTGGTATTCATCCAGATGGGTGTTGAGCAGGATCTCCGTCATGCCGATCACACCATTCATGGGGGTACGCAGTTCATGGCTCATGGCGGCCAGAAAGGCCGACTTGGCGCGACTGGCTTGTTGCGCGGCGAGGTTGGATGCGTGCAATTCGCTGTTGGTCTGCTCCAGTCGATGCAAGGCCTGTTGCAGCGCGATGGTACGTTCCTTTACCTGACTTTCCAGCGCAATGGCACCCTGAAATATCGAGAACGAATTGCCCTGTGCATCCATGTCGCGTTCGACGCGATCCATGAGCGATGCGTTGATGCGTCCCAGCTGTGCAAGGCGGTTTTCCAGTTCCGCACAGCGAGCAGTGAGCTCGGCAACCTGTGCAATGGGATTGGCGGGATCGTCAGGATGACGCATCGTACTGGTCTGAGTTATCGACTGCCGATGGCGATGCCGGTGAATGTCTGGTTCACATGCATGGCATTGTATTGCTCACCATAGGTGGCGAAACCAATGACGTTGTTGTCCATGAAAATCTGACCGATTTTATCGGTCAACCCTTCACGCTCAATTTCCAGTCGGCGCAGAATGCAATCGCAGCCTAGCACCAGTTGCGGTGCACCGATGCTGGCACGCACCTCGGCAAAGGCCTGATTCAGGTTTTCAACCATGTCCACGCCCTTGGCAATGGTCAGGACTACGCCTTCATCAATGGCACAGAAAAATTGCAGGCTTTCATCTGCTTGAACAAAGCCGACGGATCGAACGAAATACTGGCCGCCTACACGCACCACTACCGGATGAGTGGCAAAGATCAAGGGTGACAGTGCGCTGATTTCCATGCCGATCAGACGTGCATATTCACGCGCAGCGGGCAGGCCGTTGATTTCATAAACCCGACGTCGGGCTGCATCGGCCTTGGTCACCACCATGCGTTGATCGGAATTCACGAAATGCTGGGTGCGGAACACCATAAAGGGCAGATTGGTGCGCACCAGGCTGAGTACGGCAAGGTTCTGCTGAAACTTGCCATTGTGATAAACGTGTGTCGCCTTGAAATTGGTCTGGTCCGCAGCCGAGCCGCCGATCAGTTCAATGCCGTGCAGATGGGTATGGATGACACTGACCAGAATCTCTTCCTGCATGGCCAGTCCATCCAGCAACAGAAAGGCAAAGGTGTCGGTGGCGCTGGCGGGCAGTCCGTCACGGTCGCCCAGCTGCTTGAGCAGGCTGGTTACGGCAACGCCCGTGGCCGCGCTGTCCAGCGGATCCAGTTTGATGACCTCAACCACGGCATCAAGATCCTCGGCCGCAAGACTGAAGCCTGTCAGGGATCCGGCGAGATATCCCTGCGGCGTAATTTCGCCGGCGGTTGTGCAGCCAATCAGCTGTACCGTACCGAATAGCTCATGCAGGGCACTCGCCAGGGCAGGCAAGTCGTAGTCGGGTGAGCAGTAGAAAATGGCCAGTTTGATGTCGGGCTGATCAAGCGCGGCAAAGAGTTCGTGGGCTGCGGCACGCGCATCAGTCTGTTGCGAAACGCCTTTACGAAGTGACAAGGGGCTGGACATGGTACTGCCTCGACTGGACTGGATAGGGCCCGGAGTCATGGTGGTAGTGGGCTCTTCATGCTATCGGCAGCAGGTTTTCAGGCTTGAGTCAGCACAGCGATCGTCACTAGCGCTGCCTTGACTGCGTCACAGAATCAGTCGCGGGTGAGTGTCCTGTAGTGTTCGAGTTGCATTCGCCAGCGGCTTTGCCTGCTCAGCAGTGCCGGGTTTGTCTGTGCCATGATGACTTGACTGTGCGGGTCAACACGCCAAGAGTCGGGTTCGCCAGCAACCAGATACGCCAGCCCGCGACCCGTCAGTTCGCGCTCGGTCAGGCGCATCACTGTGAGCTGGCTCAGATCAGCCAGACATTCACACAAGTAAGAACAGGCACTCAAGCCACCCCCCACCAGCAGTGTGTGCAGCTCGGGCAGGTGCCGGCGCATCAACTCCAGATTGGCATTGAGCAGAAACGCAATGCTTTCCACGATGGCCATCAAATGACCCAATTCATCGTTGGCAGTGGCATCAATGAAGCGTGATTCAATCTCCGGCAACCAGTAGGGTGCAGCGATACCGCCCACTGCATTGATGAACAGCGGCGGATTCATTGAGCCGAGATTCGCACGGTGCAGGGTGTTGACGCTGCGCCAGACATCAATGCCAGTGCGTTCGGACCACCAGCTCAAGGCACTGCCCGCGCCATTGACGGTGCCTTCCAGTGCATAAGTGATATGGGTGGCATCCGAGCACAACACACTGCGTAACAGCGGCGCGGCGTCTTCGATGTTCTGGTTGGTGGGGGCCAGCACAAAGGCACCCGTACCCAGGTTGGTGTAAATCGTATTGGCGCGCAGTGGGCCGTTGGCGAAGGGCACGGCGGCCTGATCGCCAGTGCAGACGCGCAGCGGCAGGGTTCTGCCTGCGAACGGCAATGAGCCATAGTCATATCGAGTGGTGACGCTATGCGGCAAGATACTCAGCGGCACCCCAAACCATTCCAGCAGATTGGTTGACCAGTCACCGCTGGTCGGTGACCACAGCTGGGTACGTGAGGCATTGGCCGGATCGACGACATGCGGTCGTTCGTTCAGTAATTCATGCAATAAATAACTGGCCAGTGGCCCGCATTGCAGGTGGCCTTGTTGACAGGCAGTCTGTACGGCGGGCAGTTCATCCAGACACCAGCGCAACTTGCTGGCCCCGTAATGCGGCGATAACACCAGGCCGGTTTGTTGTTGAATTGCGTCGCGATAGATATGCAGTGATTCAGTCAATGCCACATTGCGCCGATCCTGCCACGACAGCACCGGCGACAGTGCATGACCATCGCGTGCATCCCAGCAAACAATGCTGGAGCGTTGCGTCGCCAGGCCCGCTGCCTGCACGCGCCCGGCATCAGTCCCCAGTGAGTGCGCAACGTCATAAATGACCCTGCGCAGTGATTGCACAATTTCTTCGGCATCGTGTTCAACCCGGTCAGTGCCAATATGTTGCGTGCCAATGGCCGCATAGGCCTGCGCCACTTGCCGACCCTGGTTATCAAACACCAGCGCGCGACTGGCGTGACCACCCTGATCCAGTGCCAGCCACAATGGGCCCTGTTCGCGGTGCGGCAAATCGCCGAGTTGGGTTGCCAGCTCACTCAGACTGGCGGTGAGTCGTTGTAGCTCATCAGCGTGCATGGTGGGTCTTTATTCAGGCAACAAGCGGATATCGCGTGTATTGGCCAGGGCGATGTGTGCAGGCAATGAGGGGGCTACGCGCTGCATTACTTTCTCGGCGGTGGCGCGCCAGCCGGTGAGCTTGCCGCCGAAGATGGATAGCAGGCGTGGCTTGTCAGTGCGATCCACGTCCAGCAGCGTTTCGCGCGGACGCCGGAAGGCATGGCCACTCCCCGCAGGCAGCACCCGCAGCCCGGCAAAGCAGCGACTGATACTTGCCTGAGTCTCGTTGCGGTGTGCCGGAAAATAATGTTTCAAGGTTTGCAGCAAATAATTGATTTCAGATTGCAGTGGCTGCACCTCAGCCGGATCACCACGATAACGGGTTTCAGTGGTGCCGATCAGGGTTTGCCCATACCAGGGCATGACGAAAATCGCGCGGCCATCGCGCGGACTTTCCACATAGTAAATGCCGCGTGTAAGTTGTCCCGGCAGAATCAGGTGAGTTCCCTGCACCAGTTCAATCAGGCGCACCGGTTGTTGCGGCGTCACCCTGCTCAAGGTGTGATTCACCCACGGGCCGGTGGCGTTCACCAACACCCGTGCATGGGTCGTGTGACTTTGACCGTGTTCAAGATAACTGACCGCGACGCCCGTGGCGTGCAGTTCGACGTGTTGCAGCATGGCTGGAATGCAGGCAGTCGCGCCGAGTTGCTGTGCCGAACGCAATACCGATTGCGTCAGCAGCGCATCATCAGTCTGCGCATCGTGATAGCGAAATACGCTATGCAGGCCGTCCGTATTCAAACTATCCAGCTGCGCCCATTCACTGCGTGGCAGCGTGCCAAAGCGACAGCCGCGTTTGAAACCACCCAGCACGGCATACAGACTCAGGCCAGTACGAATCTGCCAGGGCTGACGCCGCGTGCGGTTGTATAAAGGAATGTAGAACGGTTTGAGTTGCACCAGTTCCGGCGCATTCTTCAACATCAAAGTGCGTTCATGCAGACTTTCACGCACCAGTCGCAACTGGCCGGTTTCCAGATAGCGCAAACCACCGTGAATCAATTTGCTGGAGCGACTGGAGGTGCCATAGGCGGGATGTTGTTGTTCCAGTATCAATACCCGTTGACCGGCTGCCGCAGCGGCCTGTGCTACGCCCGCACCATGAATGCCAGCGCCCACCACGATGACATCGAACGCCGTCATGATTGAAAGGTTGTTAACACGGGTCTGGTGATGATTCAGATGTACGCATAAACCAAGCTAATGACAGCCTCAAGGCATCGCTGCGGGTTGCAGCTCGTCCAGTAGTTTGCGCACTTGCATGGTTTCCAGCAACTGCGCACCGCGTGCGTGCAGATTCAGGGCTTGCGCGCGACCGGTCACTTCGTAAATCGCCCATTGCCACGGACCGCGCCACAGACGTGATTGATCCACTGGCAGTTTGTCCTGATTGCAGAACAGGTACTCAGGCAGCGTCGCTTCCGCCTTGATGGCAGTGAGTGAGCTGTACTCGGACACTACCCAGCCGATGGGGAGTTGCGTGCTGTTTTTTACGCATTTCAGCGCCGCCAGATCGAACGAAATAATGACTACCTGCCGCGCCACCGGTTTGAGCTGTTCGTGTATCCGCTGCACGAACAGTTCCGGGCCATACCTGCGCAGCGAGGTGCGCTTCAGTTCAACAAAGGCAGTGGCCTGCGGATAGCGTGCCAGTAATTTCACTACGTCGGCCAGTGAGGGAATGCAGGTGCCGACAAAGCGATCACCCAGTCGGGAGGGTTCATGAACTGAAATCTGCCGCAGTTCTTCCCAGTTCATGTCGCGCGCATCGCGATCAATGCCGGCGCAACGTTTGAGACTGGCATCGTGTATGACCACTGGCACCAGATCGGCACTGAGATGCACATCAAATTCGATGTGACGTACACCCAGTTCCAGTGCGGACTGCAAAGCAGGCAGGGTATTTTCGGGAAACTCAAATGCGTTGCCGCGATGGGCAACCAATTGTGTTGCGGGATCAAGCTGGGCTGACATCCGTGCCTCTTTAGCGAAATCGATAAACCGGGTGCATGATACTGAGATATAGGCGGGCACGGCGAGGGCTATTCATCATTTCCGGGTGTCGTTTTTCTGGGTCGGTTTGTTTTGCTGCGCGGTGGATACTTGACTGTTCAGGCAGCCTGATGCAGCCCCAGCCGGGGTAGTCATGCGAGATTCAATGCGTGCATGTGCTTGGCCGTGCAGGCGTTGATGCTGTTCGGGGTGGCCGTAGTGTGTTAGCGGCATGTGGTGGCGGTTCCAGCTCCAGCACATCCGCGTGAGTAGCTAGGCCAACACGTCTCCCCACTTGCCAGCGTTTGCTGCACCCATGGTCATGTTGCAAGCACTGCGCGATCACTCGCGCTGATTTGTTGTGCGGCCATCCGTAGCGATGGCAAGCTACAACCCGCAGACTGGGCCAGTGTCGTGAGCAGTACGCTGTCGCAAGTCGTGACCGCAGGAAATTCCGTGGGACGCAGGAATGACGTTAATCAGTGATCACTGGAATCTACCGCCCACGCTTTTCCGCAAAGCGCTGAATCTCCGCACCGCTGAGTACGCTGAGTTCGGCTTCGACCATCGCACCTTCGGCAATCGCGATGTGTTGTGCACTGATGCGTCCTTGGATGTGCGCGCCGCTACGAATTTCTAATTTGCCGTTGACGGTTAGTTGGCCGCTGAAGTTGCCAGCGAGTAGCGCTTGTCCGCATTGAACCTCACCCTGCCAGTTGCCTTTTTCGGCTAGAGTCAGCATGCCGTGAATTTGACCGGGGCCAATCACCTCGCCCGCCACCGCTAAATCGGCGGCACAGTTCACGGTGCCTTCCAGTCGGGTGCCAGCGCTAATCAAGGTGGGGGAGCTGTTGCCGCGATCAAGAAAGCGTCGGGCTGGGGTGGGTGCTGCGTCTGGTGCTGGAGTGTCGGCCATGAGGTTGCTTGGATCGTGGTAAGTGGGTGTTGATGGTGCCGTTTGAGTCGGCATACCCTTGTGCGGCAGGTCTCACTCTGCCTCACCGAGCACATATTAACTTTGTCGGAAAGCGACAAACTCTGTCACCCGGCGGTCGTTACCAGCAATACCATGAAAATAATTAACTATTTGATTGGTAATAAAAAATTTACTTCTATGTAGGTCTGACTTGGCTTGGCATAGGGCTTGCTATTACTTAGTTAAAGCAATTGATAGCGAGTGTCGTTCCATGCAGCTCCCTCACACACTTGATCCGGAAATCATGGCGGTGGTCTTGCCGGACGGTTCCCCGGGCGACTTAGCCGACGATTTTGTGGCCACCGGCACCATGTTGCTACTGCGCTATCCCGATGGGCGCTTGGCACTGGAGTCGGTCAGTCAACAAGCGGCGTGGCACAGCAATTGGCAAGATCGGGCGGTAGTGAGCGGATGTTTTCGTAGCAGCACACCGATTCTCGATCCGGTGTCGCGCGAAGTGATGGGTTATGAGATGGAAGCACAGGAGTGGCCGATCGCTTCTTGACACCGTGCTAACTTGAATGAGGCTGGTGGCATGATTGACTACCAGTTTAACTTTGAGCGCCACTATGCGTCTTCCCCGCATGCGGCGCATTTTTTTTGTGCAGCATATTCCGTTGCCATAAGGTGCGTGCCCCAAACTGCTGCAAAAGCAAGCCGTAGTCAGGCTCACGTGGTGTTTATCCCTTGGCATTTTGCTGAAAAAGCTTTAGCTAACGCGGTCGGCCCCGTAAACTCGACAGCCCCCGATTTGCAAACCGGTAAGTATTCCCGATGTCCGCGACTACGCCTCCTACTGCTCAGGTGCCTACAATGGCGCTCGATATCGTTTCTGCTGTCGATGCCACCGACGGCACCGCCCATGGTCATTCTCACCGGGTGACTCGGCCAGTGAAGCAAGGCTTGTATGACCCGCAATTCGAGCACGATGCCTGCGGCGTCGGCTTTGTCGCGAATATCAAAGGCCACAAAACACATCGCATCCTGCAACAGGGCATTGAGGTTCTAAAAAACCTCGATCATCGCGGTGCCAGCGGCAGCGAAGTGAATACCGGTGATGGTGCGGGTGTGCTGCTGCAGCTGCCGCACAAATTTCTGGTTGAGGTAGCTGGCAAAAACAACATCAAGCTTCCCGCAGAAGGGGAATATGGCTGCGGTCTGATTTTCCTGCCGCGTGATCCGAATCTACGCCGTCGTCTGGAAGCCAAGTTCGGCCAGATTGTGCAGTCCGAGGGGCAGGAGTTGCTCGGCTGGCGTACCGTACCCACCAATAATTCCATGCTGGGTGATACCGCCAAGGCTTGCGAGCCATTCATTCGACAGGTGTTTATCGGTCGTGGCGATGGGTTAAAGGATCAGCAGGCATTTGAGCGCGCGCTGTATGTGATTCGCAAGCGCGCTTATTCCGATATTCGCACTTCCACCATTGGCGGCGCGGAGTTCTGGTACCTGTGCAGTCTGTCCAGCCGCACGCTGGTGTACAAAGGTATGCTCACTACTTCTCAGCTAGATGAATACTTTCTGGATCTGCGCGATCCGAGCATGGAAACTGCGCTGGCACTAGTGCATTCGCGTTTCAGTACCAACACCTTCCCAAGCTGGGATCGCGCGCATCCCTATCGTTATGTGGCGCATAACGGCGAGATCAACACCTTGCGTGGCAACTTCAACTGGATGAAGGCGCGTGAATCGCGTTTCAGTTCGGAATTGTTCGGCGAGGACATGGAGAAAATTCCGCCCATCATTAATCCGAATGGCTCTGATTCGGCGATGTTCGATAACACGCTTGAACTACTGGTGTTAGGTGGGCGTTCACTGCCGCACGCGGTGATGATGATGGTGCCTGAGCCTTGGTCGGGCCATGAAACCATGGACGACAATCGCCGTGCCTTCTATCAATACCATTCTTGTCTGATGGAACCATGGGATGGGCCGGCTTGCATCGCGTTCACTGATGGCACGCAGATTGGTGCGATTCTTGATAGAAATGGCCTACGTCCTTCGCGTTATTACGTCACCAAGGATGACCTGGTGGTGATGGCATCCGAAGCGGGAGTGCTGGATATTCCGCCGCAGGATATCGTTCACAAGGGCCGCCTGCAGCCAGGCCGAATGTTCCTGATCAACATGGAGCAGGGCCGTATTGTTGATGATGCGGAAATCAAGCGCGCAATAGTCGGTGAACGCCCCTATCGTCAATGGCTTAACCAGCACATGGTACAGCTGAAGGATTTGCCTACGGCGCCAGAATTACCACAGCCGGATCACGACACGCTGCTGCAGCGTCAGCTTGCCTTTGGCTACACCTTTGAGGATCAGCGCGTGTTGATTGCGCCCATGGCACGCGATGGTGTGGAGGCTGTTGGGTCAATGGGTAATGACACTCCATTGGCGGTGCTGTCATCGAAGACGCGTTTATTATTTGATTACTTCAAGCAATTGTTTGCACAGGTGACCAATCCACCGATTGATTCTATCCGCGAAGAAATCATCACCTCGTCAGAAATGTTGCTGGGTTCAGAAGGAAATTTGCTGGAGCCATTGGCAAGCGATTGCCGTCGCGTGCAGTTGAGCGGCCCTATCCTTACCAATGAAGATTTCGCCAAGATTCGCCGCATGGAATTGCCGGGTCTGAAGGTTGGCATGCTCTCAACCTTGTTCAAGGTGAAGCGCGGCGAACTGGGTTTGGTCAAGACCATGGAAGAGCTCTGCGCGGCTGCGCAGCGCTTGATCGAAACCGACGAAATCAATGTCTTGATTCTGAGTGATCGCGGTGTAAATAGCGATTTAGTTCCACTGCCGTCGCTACTGGCGGTGTCGGGTTTGCATCATTTCTTGATCCGTGCAGGTATCCGTACACGTGTCAGTCTGGTCATCGAAACCGGCGAGGCGCGTGAAGTGCATCATTTCGCCTTGCTGGTGGGGTATGGCGCGAGTGCGATCAATCCGTATCTCGCTTTCGAAACCATTGACGGCATGATTCGCGAAGACATGCTACCGAATGTGGATCACAAGACAGCTTGTAAGAACTTCGTCAAGGCTGCCACCAAGGGCGTGGTCAAAGTGATGTCGAAGATGGGTATCTCGGCCATCCAGAGCTACCACGGTGCACAAGTGTTTGAAGCCGTGGGCCTGCATCAAGAAGTAGTCGATGAATATTTCACCAACACTGCTTCGCGTATCGGTGGTATCGGCATTGATTTAGTGGCGCGTGAAACGCTGATGCGCCATGCGGTTGCGTTTCCAGTACGACAAGTTAATGGCGATGCATTACCCGCAGGTGGACAGTATCAGTGGCGCTCGGAAGGCGAGTATCACATGTTCAATCCGGAATCGATTCATCGCTTGCAGAAGTCGGTGCGTACCGGCAGTTACACCACTTATAAATCCTATGCTGCGTTAATCGATGACCAATCGAAGCAGTTGGCGACATTGCGTGGATTGCTGGATTTCAAACCACGCGAGTCAATTCCCATCGAAGAAGTGGAGTCCGTAGAAAGCATCGTCACACGCTTCAAAACTGGTGCGATGAGCTATGGCTCGATCAGCAAAGAAGCACATGAAAACCTGGCAATTGCCATGAATCGCATTGGTGGCAAGAGCAATACCGGTGAGGGTGGTGAAGATCCGGAGCGCTTTATCCCCATGCCCAATGGCGACTCAAAGAACTCTGCCATCAAACAAGTTGCGTCGGGCCGCTTTGGCGTCACCAGCAACTACTTGGTTAATGCGCGTGAGTTGCAGATCAAAATGGCGCAGGGTGCCAAGCCCGGTGAGGGTGGCCAGTTACCTGGCACCAAGGTATATCCGTGGGTAGCTAAAACGCGGCATACCACTGCGGGCGTGGGCTTGATTTCGCCGCCACCGCATCATGATATTTATTCCATCGAAGATTTGGCTGAATTGATTCATGACTTGAAGAACAGCAATCGGCAGGCTCGAGTGTGCGTCAAGCTAGTGGCTGAGGTTGGCGTGGGTACCATCGCTGCCGGTGTTGCCAAAGCGCACGCTGATGTCGTGTTGATCTCCGGTTACGATGGCGGCACGGGCGCATCACCGCTCACTTCAACTACGCATGCAGGCCTGCCGTGGGAATTGGGCTTGGCCGAAACGCATCAGACTTTGGTGTTGAACAATCTACGCAGTCGTATCGCGGTGGAAACCGATGGCCAGTTAAAGACTGGTCGCGATGTGATGATTGCCACTTTGCTGGGCGCAGAAGAATTTGGCTTCGCTACCGCACCACTGGTGGCCAGTGGTTGCATCCTGATGCGCGTCTGTCATTTGAATACCTGCCCGGTGGGTATCGCGACGCAGAACCCGGTGTTGCGTGAGAAATTTGCCGGCAAGCCGGAGCACGTGGTTAATTTCATGAACTTCGTTGCTCAGGATTTGCGCGAATGGATGGCCAAGCTTGGTTTCCGTACCATCCTTGAGATGGTAGGTCGTGTCGATGTGCTGGAGCCTAAGAAGGCCATTGACCATTGGAAGGGCAAGGGCTTCGATTTGAGTAACATCTTGTACCAACCCGACGCGGGTTCCGAGGTAGGGCGTTACTGCCAGATTGACCAAGATCATGGCTTGGATAATTCGCTCGACGTCACGCAGTTGCTCGATATCTGCAAGCCGGCGATTGAGCGCGGTGAAAAGGTGCAGGCTGAACTGAGTATCCGTAACGTCAATCGGGTTACCGGCACGATTACAGGCAGCGAAATTACCCGTAAGTGGGGAATTGATGGCCTGCCGGAAGATACGGTGCGGATTAAGTTCACCGGTTCAGCAGGGCAAAGCTTTGGTGCCTTCATGCCCAAAGGCATGAGTTTCCAGCTGGAAGGTGATGCCAACGATTACGTAGGTAAGGGTCTGTCGGGCGGCAAGCTGGTGATTTATCCATCGGATCTGGCGACGTTCAAGGCCGAAGAAAACATCATTATCGGGAATGTGGCGTTGTACGGCGCCACTGCTGGTGAAGTATTCATTCGTGGCCGCGCTGGGGAACGCTTCGCAGTTCGCAACAGTGGCGTCAGTACCGTGGTTGAAGGGTTGGGTGACCATGGCTGTGAGTACATGACCGGTGGACGTGTGGTGGTGCTGGGTAGTACTGGCCGCAATTTTGCTGCCGGTATGTCAGGCGGCATTGCTTATGTGCTGGATGGTACGGATACGGTTATCTCACACATCAATAAGGCCATGGTTAACATTGAGTCTCTTGTGGATCCTGTGGAGATCGCTGAAGTGCGTGCGTTGATCGAGAGGCACCGCACTTACACTAAGAGCGATCGTGCCCAGCAAGTGCTCGATGCGTGGGACACCTATCTACCCAAGTTCGTAAAAGTGATCCCTAAGGATTACCAGCGCATGCTGGCTGGCATCAAGAAGGCCGAGGAGCAAGGGCTCACCGGTGATGACGCAGTGATGCAAGCCTTCGAGGAAAACTCACGCGATGTCGCGCGGGTGGGTGGCGGCTAAGCAGATAGGGTGATTTATAGGTCGGCTTAAGCCCGACCTGTGTCAGCAATGCGCAGTATTGTTTTTGCTTTTATAGATTGAGATTGATGAGATATGGGTAAGCCAACCGGATTCATTGAATACCTGCGCGAATTGCCAGCAGATCGCAGCCCAACTGAACGCGTGAAAGACTGGAATGAATTCCACCATCACATGGACGATAAGCGTCTGCGAAATCAAGGCGCGCGTTGTATGGATTGTGGTGTCCCCTTTTGTCATACCGGCACACTTATTAGTGGCATGGCGTCGGGCTGTCCGGTCAATAATTTGATTCCTGAGTGGAATGATCTGGTGTATCGCGGCTTGTGGCAGGAAGCGTTGATGCGACTGCATAAGACCAATAATTTCCCTGAGTTCACCGGCCGCGTGTGTCCCGCACCCTGTGAGGGGTCATGTGTATTGGGGTTGAATAATCCGCCGGTGACCATCAAGAATATCGAGAACACCATCATTGATCGTGGGTGGGAAGAAGGCTGGGTGATTCCTGATGCGCCGAAGGTGCGTACTGGCAAGAAAGTGGCGGTGATTGGTTCTGGTCCGGCGGGTCTGTCGGCGGCGGCACAGTTGAATCGTGCGGGTCACTTGGTCACGGTGTTTGAGCGCGCTGATCGTCCGGGTGGCTTGCTGATGTACGGCATCCCCAACATGAAGCTCGACAAGAAGGCAGTGGTTGAGCGACGCCTGAAACTGATGGAACAGGAGGGTATCAAGTTTGAGTGCAATGCCGATGTTGGCGGCAATATATCCGTTGAGTCTTTACGCAAAGACTTTGACGCGATAGTGATTTGCACTGGCGCGACGCTGCCACGTGATCTGCCTGTTGAAGGTCGCAACCTGCACGGTGTGCATTTCGCCATGGAATACCTCACTGCGACAACACAAGCGGTACTGGCTGAGGGGCCAGCTAGCGCGCCGATCCATGCCAAAGGCAAGGATGTGGTGGTGATTGGTGGTGGCGATACGGGTACCGACTGCGTTGGCAGTTCGATTCGTCAGGGCTGCAAGAGTGTGGTGCAGATTGAAATCATGCCACGTGCACCGATGGATCGCGCTGATGACAATCCTTGGCCAGAGTGGCCCAAGGTGTACAAGATGGACTACGGTCAGGAAGAAGCAGCGGCCAAGTTTGGTGATGATCCGCGCGTCTATCAAACTACAGTGAAAAAATTTATTAGTGATACCACTGGCGCAGTGAAGGAACTGATTACGGTTCAGATCAAGTGGGAAAAGAATGACAAGGGTCAGTTCATTCCGGTTGAACAAGCAGGCACTGAAAAAACACTTCAGGCACAGCTAGTGCTGTTGGCTATGGGCTTCCTCGGCCCTGAGCAGCCACTGGTGCAAGCATTAGGCGTTGATGCCGATCAGCGTAGCAACATCAAGGCTGAACATGGCAAATTCAATACCAGCATCAAGGGTATATTCACTGCCGGTGATTGCCGTCGTGGCCAGAGCTTGGTGGTATGGGCTATTAACGAAGGCCGTGGTGCTGCACGTGAGTGTGATCGTTACTTGATGGGCACAACTGATTTGCCCTGAGCTTGCCTGTATAGGCTGACTCACTAACGGCCTCACTGTAGTTGCAGTGGGGCTGTTGTCATTTATGGGCTTCAACAAGCTTATTCATGAGTGTTGCCAGCCAGAAAATGCTTGAATACCCCCGGGGGCAAAATGATACCCTCAAAAAGTTGAGTTTGACCGTTAGTCAGTTACTACTGAAACCCAACAAAAATCAAATGGAGAAATCTCGATGAGTATGGTTAAAGAGTTCAAAGACTTTGCTATGCGGGGCAATGTGATTGATCTGGCAGTCGGTGTCGTGATTGGCGGTGCCTTTGGCAAGATCGTTTCTGCCTTTGTTGATGCTGTGGTTATGCCAGTGCTGGGTTTGTTGACCAGTGGTGTCAACTTTGCTGACTTGGCTGTCCAGATTGGTGGTACCGATGAGCAGCCTGTGTTGCTCAAGTATGGCCTGTTCGTACAGGCAACTATTGACTTCATCATCATTGCCTTTGTCATCTTTATGGCCATTCGTGCCATCAATAAGATGAAGCAACCTGAAGCACCGGCTGCGCCCGCCGCACCACCCAAGCAGGAGGTGCTGCTGGAAGAAATTCGTAACTTGCTGGCTAAACGCTAGCCTTACGTAAACTGCGGGTAGCGCCCTCTTGCATGTGAGTGAAAGGGCGCTTTTTGATGTGGCCAAGTTGACGCGTGAGTTTCTGGGTTAATACACGCGTCATGCCGGAAGCAATCATGAATTTCATTGCTAAACTGCGTGCTGCCTGGGCGTCCAGCAATTCACTGCTCTGTGTGGGACTGGATCCGGATCCAGCCAGGCTACCATCCTGCTTGCGCGGCCAACCGCAGGCGATCTTTGAGTTCAATAAAGCAATTGTTGATGCCACCCATGACTTGGTGTGTGCCTACAAGCCACAGATCGCTTACTTTGCCGCTCAGTCGGCTGAAGATCAGTTATTGATGACGATAGATTATGTGCGCGATCAGTATCCGCACATACCTGTGATTCTCGATGCCAAGCGGGGTGATATAGGCAGCACGGCCGAGCAATATGCCGTTGAGGCTTTTGTTCGCTTTCAGGCAGATGCGGTTACGATTAATCCATACTTGGGTGCCGACTCTATCTCGCCGTTTACCCGTTATGCTGATAAAGGCGTGGTCATCCTGTGTCGCACCTCGAATAGCGGCGCCAAGGACTTACAGGATTTGGATGTTGGTGGTCAGCCATTGTATTTGCGTGTGGCTGAGAAAGTGGCGCACGAATGGAATGGCAGTAACAATTGTATGCTGGTGGTAGGCGCCACTTGGCCGGAACAGATGCAACGCGTGCGCGCTGTGGTAGGTGACATGCCGTTGCTGGTGCCAGGCGTCGGTGCGCAGGGAGGTGACGTCAAGGCATTGGTTACAGCAGGTAAGACGGCTGATGGTACGGGGCTGGTGATCAATTCTTCACGCGCTGTGCTGTATGCCAGCAGTAGTGATGACTTTGCACAAGCTGCGCGACAAGTGGTGCAAACGTCGCGCAATGAGATCAATTTGTATCGTTAACAAACTAAATTCTTGAGCCGTTATAGGTGCGTGCCTATAACTACCGTTTGTTGAATGTATTTGCCCTCGAAGGCCGACCGCTATCGGGCAATCCGCTATGTGTGTTTGAAGATGCGCGTGGTCTGGATACACAGACCATGCAGGCGTTGGCGTTGCAGTTCAATTTGTCCGAAACCACGTTCATTCTGCCCAGTGATTGCGCCACCGCGCAGGTGCGCATCTTTACCCCCAACTTTGAAATGCCCTTTGCCGGCCACCCGACGCTCGGCACGGCGCAAGTTGTGCGTGAGCTATGCGGCACAGGCGATGCACTCACTTTGCAAATGCAGGCGGGCGTGATCCCGGTAACAGCACAACAGAACAACTGGAAGCTGCAAGCCAATGCGCCCACCTGGCGGCCAGTGACTGCCAATGCGTTGCAGCTTGCAGCGATGCTGGGCCTGCACAGCGACGAGGTGCAGGCAACGCCGCTGTGGGTGAATGCCGGTAGCGAGCAGTTGGTAGTACCGTTGCGTGATGTTTCGGCTGTGCAACGCTGCGAGCCCAAACTAGCGTTACTCAAGCAGCACGCAGGCCTGACTGAGCAGCGGTTTTTGGTGTATGTATGGGCACATCGGAACGCAGAAGAGATTGAGGCTCGGTTTTTCTTTGCCAAAGGCTCCGCTGTTGCTGAAGATCCGGCGACGGGTTCAGCCTGCGCCAATCTCGGTGGCTGGTTCATTGCCAACAATACTGAGTTGCCGGTCAGCAAGCGTATCATGCAAGGTGCAGCAGTGGGTCGTCCGTCGGTGCTGAACCTGTACGTCGGCACACCTGTTCCAAACTTGCACGATGACACGCAAAGTCGGATATTCGTATCCGGTCAGGTGATCGAATTGGGCCGGGGCCTTATTAATTTGTAATGGAGATTGTCATGAAAACGCTTGCTACATTACTCATTGGTTGCATAGGCAGTACGGCAGTTTCGGCTGCTGACTTCATCCTCAGCAGCAGTGATATCGCACCCCAGGCCACGCTCAGCAATGCCCAGGTGTTCAATGGTTTTGGTTGCAGTGGTGGCAATGTATCGCCGCAACTGTCATGGAGTGGCGCGCCTGCGGGTACACAAAGTTATGCGCTGACGGTGTATGACCCGGATGCGCCTACGGGCAGTGGCTGGTGGCATTGGGTGGCAATCAATATTCCCGCTTCTGTCACCAGTATTGCCAAAGGTGCGGGCACCGCAGCGGGCTCGGCCCTGCCAGCGGGAACCCAGCAAGTGCGTACCGATTTCGGCGCGCCCGGCTTTGGCGGTGCTTGCCCACCTGCGGGTGATAAAGCGCATCGCTATATATTCACGCTGTATGCGCTCAAGGTGCCCAGGCTCGACATACCGGCTGACGCAACGGCCGCTTACGCCGGATACAACATCCAGGGCAACCTGCTGGCGAAGGCCAGCTTCACGGCGTACTACGGGCGGTGAGTGGTTCGACTGAAGTCGAACCCATAGTTAAAAAAACCGGATTCGTTGCAGGTCAGGTTATTCCCGTTGGTTATAGCCTGATAACGATGCTGACTCAGGGAGTCAGTCGTTTGTGCATCATGCTGTAACCGGCTCGGGTGGCAAAATTGAGTAACGAATAAAAACGTTGCGCGCGCACGTTGTGCGTCGCCACTTCCATCTCAATGTGTACAAACCCTCGCTCACGCATACTGTCTTCGACAGTTTTTACTAGTAGCTGCCCCACGCCTTGGCCACGTGCTTCGGCGACCACGTATAACTCGTCAATAGCCGCAGTCATCCCACCATGCGCAAAACTGAAGACACTGCTGCATAACAGATAGCCCAGCACTTGTTGATCACTGTAGGCAAACCAGCCGCAGCCCAATTCGGGATGACTGAAAAAGCCGCGCAACAGCTGTTCGGCATGCTCGGCAGAGAAGCCACGAATTTGTTCAAATTCCCAATACTGGCGCATCAGCTCAACCAGTACTGGAATTGACTCGGCTCGGGCGGTGCTGATGTGGATGGCGGATGTTTGCATAGGCGCACATTCATTATTCTGGTTGCTCGGCCATCCCCCGATGGCGGCCATTATCTTCGCATGCCTTTGATCCTCTGGGTACTTCGATATGTCCAGGCATCCTTGACCTCCTCGCGAGGTCAACAAAATTTCACACAGCCAAAAGTCTGTGTTGCAGCTCATTGCGCTACCATCAGCCCCTCGTTGATCAGCGATACAAACAAGACATTTATCAAACAGACTCGGAGGGGATCATCATGCGCTCCAAATTTTTCGTTCTGACAGCAGGTATTCTGTCTGCCACGCTGGCTACCGCTGCCACACCAGCTATTCCTGATTACATCAACGCTGCCGTGGCCGATGCCAGTCGTCCCGACGCCGATGTGCAACGCGATGAGAACCGCTTACCCGCCGAAGTGCTGGCGTTTGCCGGGGTAAAACCAGGTGACAAGGTAGGTGAGTTGTTGCCAGGCAGAGGTTACTTCAGTCACTTGTTTTGCAAGATCGTGGGCGACAAGGGCCACCTCTACACCATAGACCTCACCCGAATGGTGTCCAGACCAGCAGCGGCTACTACTGCTTCTACTGCCCCGGCTACCAAAGGTACGCCCTGCGCCAATGTTACTGCTGATACCAAAGCAGCGGCGGAAGTGACCTGGCCCAGTGGCTTGAATATGGTGTGGACCTCGGAGAACTACCACGACCTGTACAACCCGATGTTTGGTTCGCCCGATATGCTCAAGTTCAACAAGGTTATTTTCGATGCACTGCTGCCCGGTGGGGTGTACATGATCGAAGACCATGTTGCCGAAGCCGGTTCGGGTGGTCGCGATACCAATACGCTACATCGCATTGATCCAGAACAGGTCAAGAAAGATGTCACCAGTGTTGGTTTTGTGTTTGAAGGTGAAAGTAGTGTGCTGCGCAATGCCAATGATCCACACACCGCTAAAGCCCAAGAGTTCAAAGGCAAAAGCGATAAGTTCCTGTTCAAATTTCGCAAGCCAGCGCACTGATTTCTTTGCTAGTCTTACAGCTAGGTGGAGTGACAATCGGCCTCGCTTCCGCTCGCTGATCAGTCAGTATTGAGTGGAATCGAAGCAGCTGAAAAAATCGTGGCGCAGTAGGTAAGCAGAAGTTATCTTGATCGTATCGTTTCATTCTTGGGAGTTGGCCCATGCTGAAAGTCTATGGCGATGTGTATTCCGGCAATTGCTACAAGATCAAATTGCTGATGAAGCAACTTGATATTAAGCACGAATGGATTCATGTCGATCTGCTCAAACAGGAAACACACACCGCAGAGTTTCTTGCCAAGAACTCCAACGGGAAGGTGCCGGTGCTGGAGTTGTCACCCGGTATATACCTAGCTGAATCCAACGCCATTATTCACTATCTGGCAGAAGGCACGTCGCTACTGCCACATGGCCGCTTTCAACATGCGCAAGTGCTGCAATGGTTGTTCTTCGAGCAATACAGTCACGAACCCAACATTGCCACCTCACGCTTTATTATTCGTTCGCTGGGCCGTCCTGCTGAAAAAGAAGCAATTTTGCAAGCCAAGGTAGCCCCGGGTTACAAGGCATTGGATGTCATGGAAAAGCACTTAAGCGCACATCAATACTTTGTGGCCGAGCGCTACACCATTGCCGACATAGCATTGTATGCTTATACCCATGTCGCTCATGAAGGCGGCTTTGAGTTGAATAATTACCCCAAGATTCGTACTTGGTTGCAGCGCATTCATGAGCAGCCTGGTTATGTAGATATGGGTGATTAGCTGTCATGCAGCAACGCGTGCTTTTGTGCGCGTTGTGAGATTATGACTTGCATTTCAACAATGCAGCATTCGGTACGGAGTTTTCGCTAACGCAATTTAGCAAAATATAAAACCATGTCCGTTAGATAACATCGACACTCTACCTTGGATAAGTGATGGCTTAGTGGACGGTAGTTTGCAGCGTTGCTGCATAGCAGGATGATAACAGCCATCAGCGTAGGCTGTGTCAGCAAAAGATGCACTTCGTCCGCACGGCCAAGCAATGACGCTGGGCCTTGGTCAACCGCACCGAGACTTGCTGACGACAAAAAAGGAGTCGGCCGATAAGCCGGGTTTTGTCGAGGACAATCATTCATCTGGGATGCACGTCACCGTACACCTCAAGCAACCTACCCGGAAGCAGTGCGGGCCACACTTGGCAACTTGCGTTGCCTGCCTCCCTATTTGGTCTTGCTCCGAGTGGGGTTTGCCGTGCCGTCGAGTGTTGCCACCGACGCGGTGCGCTCTTACCGCACCCTTTCACCCTTACCGGCCACACTTGCGTGTGACGTAGGCGGTTTGCTCTCTGTTGCACTTTCCGTAGGCTCGCGCCTCCCAGGCGTTACCTGGCACTCTGCCCAATGGAGCCCGGACTTTCCTCCACTCGCATCTTGCGACGCTTGCAGCGATTGTCTGGCCGACTCCCCGCGCGCATGGTGCAGAGGCGCTCGCCAACAAGCAAGCGATTATTCCAAGTTGCTGGTCATACCCAATGGCAGATATGCGACGTTTTTGTAGGCTGGGCACCTCACCCGGCATTCTGATGTGGATGTAGGCTGAGGCATCCAACCTACACCAAGAATACTTATTGCTTGCCCTTCAAGCTTACTGCCCGTTCATACAGAGTGGCGCGTTCAACGCCAGTCAGCTTGGCCGTAATTTTTGCTGCTTGCGAGGCGGGCAGCTCTTCCAGCAAAGCGCTGAGTAGTCGCTCCGCATCAACGCTGGTTTGCTCGCCTGCCACTTCTGCGGCACCCTCCACCACCAGCACAATTTCGCCGCGCGACATATCGGTGTCTTGCTCCGCGCGCTGCGCTAGCTCAGCCACGTTGCCGTAGTAGCAAGTCTCGTAGAGTTTGGTAAGTTCACGACATACGGCAATGCGGCGAGCCTCACCCAGCACCGCCTGCATATCGGCCAGTGTCTCCGCACAGCGATGCGGCGCTTCATAAAACACCAAGGTGCGTGTTTCACTCAGCAATTCGCGCAGACGTTCGCGACGCTTGCTGGATTTGGCAGGCAGAAAGCCTTCAAACACAAAGCGTGCGGTGGGCAGGCCCGCCACCGACAAGGCCGCAATCGCCGCACAGGCACCGGGAATGGGCACGACGCGAATACCTTGCTGGGTCAATTCACTCACCAAGCTATAGCCCGGGTCGCTAATCAACGGCGTACCGGCATCAGAAATCAGCGCGATATCCATACCGGAGCGCAGCCGCTGTAACAGCTCGCCGGTACGCTGCTGCTCGTTATGTTCATGTAACGACAACATGGGCGTCTGACACCCTATCAATTGCAGCAGTTTGCCACTGTGACGAGTATCTTCGGCGGCAATCAGTTGTACGCTACCCAAAATCTGCCGCGCACGGGCGCTGAGGTCATCGAGATTACCAATCGGCGTCGCGACCACATATAAAGTACCATTGGTTGAAGCGAGTGACATGCGGCGACCTTGGCGAAGCTCCGTATAATGCGGCAGTAGTTCAATGCCATCCCATGCTGCGGGGGAATCAAACGACATGCAAGTACAGAAGTTAGCCAGTCTTTCAATCATGTCCACGTTATTTGGACTGCTGTTGTTTTGCATGCTGACTGCGAGCGCCACTACCACCAGCAGTGACTTAACTAAGGCCAATCAATCGCGACTCAGCGACGAAGCTGAACAACTGTTTGCACAGGGCAGGTACAACGACGCCAGCAGCCGCTTTGAAACGCTGGCCACACAAGCCAGTAGCCAGCAACGCGATCACTGGTTACTCAAGGCAGCGCGCAGCGCGCAACTGGCAGGCAATGACAGCAAAACGCAAACCCTGCTGGATGCGGCAACCAGTAACAACATAAACAACAGCGATAGCCCGTTACGGGTACTAATCAGTGCGACCTTGGCGGTACGCACTAATCAAGCGGCACGCGCGCTGTCGCTATTGGATCAGATCGCTTTGCCACTACCTGCTGAATTCGCCAGCGAGTTGTTGGCAAC
Source organism: Steroidobacteraceae bacterium (assembly GCA_050181835.1). Classification (GTDB taxonomy): domain Bacteria; phylum Pseudomonadota; class Gammaproteobacteria; order Steroidobacterales; family Steroidobacteraceae; genus CAILZL01. The sequence goes on from JBFXCU010000001.1 coordinate 436,393, forward strand.
GCGGGTGGAGGCGCTATTTTCCTTGGATCACATTGCACTGGCAGTCAGAGCTGCGCTGGACAGAGAGCGCTTATTAACCAGCACTAACGCTATTAGTGAGAGCCACCAACAACTATGGAACAGCCTGAAACAGGCCGCCGCTGCAGGCAGCGACTTGACGCCACCCGGCGGCGTATCCAGCACCACTGCAGGTTGGATGGAGTTGGCGAAGCTCACCACTATAAGTCAGCGAGATCCGTTTGGCTTCACGCGACAACTAAATGATTGGCGCACACGTTACCCGAACCATCCGGGTAGCGACCTGCTCACCGCCAATCCCATACCGCGAGCAGTCACTACGCCTGGTGTGCAACGCCTGGCGCTACTGCTACCTCTGTCGGGCAAGTATCAGGCGGCCAGCAACGCCATTCGTGATGGGTTCATCGCTGCAGCACTACAGCAACCAAACAACGGCAGCGGCAATATCGATATTTTTGACACCAATGAAAGCGGCGTAATGAATGCATACACCCGCGCTCTACAAGGCGGCGCGAATATGATCATTGGACCACTGCTCAAAGAAGATGTTGAACTGCTGGCGAGCAGCCAACAAGTCAGCGTTACCACGCTGGCATTGAACACGCTAAGCGATACGCTTCAACCGCCCGGCTTGATGTTTCAGTTTGCGCTGGATCCGGAAGAAGAAGCACGCCAAGCAGCGCAACGCGCGCTTGACGAAGGTCATCGCAATGCCATTGTGTTAGCGCCCAATAATGACTGGGGACAGCGAGTGCAACGTGCATTTACCACCGCATTGACAACCCAAGGTGGCAGCATTATTGATTCGCGCAGCTATGATGCCAACTCAAACGACCACGTCAGCTTAGTCAAACAGCTTTTTGCCGCACGCAAATCCAGCTCGGCACGCAAACTGGACGCGGCGTTAAACGGTGCACACAAAATTGATGAGAACCGCCATGATTTTGATTTCATTTTCATGGCTGCGCAGGCAACCCAAGCTCGGCAGCTACGCCCCGCCATTCGCTTCGTGATGGCGGATAACAGCGTGCCGATCTACGCTATATCCGATAGCTATGATCCAGACAGTAATACTAAGGATATCGACGATCTACGTGTGGCAGACATGCCGTGGATCATCAATCGCAATAGCGAAAGTACCAATCTGTATACGCAAATGAATGCCGCGTGGGGCAATACACTGCGTGTACGCAGTCGCTTATACGCGTTCGGTATTGATGCCTTCAAACTCAGCGGCTGGCTATACACGGCACGACCACAGCTGGCAGCACCGTTGCAAGGCACTACCGGATTGCTGGCACTGGACCAAGTAGGTCGCATACATCGGCAACTGGAGTGGGCGCAAATCGTTAATGGCGCACCGCAATTTCTACCCGACTTGAGCCGCACTCGTTGAGCACATGGACAATCGTTACCGCAAGGAAGCAGGTGACCGAGGCGAAATTAATGCGCTCAGGCATTTACAGATGGCCGGGTTGCAACTGATTGAACGCAACTATCGCTGCCGCAGTGGTGAACTTGATTTGATCATGCTGGAACAACAAACGCTGGTGTTTGTGGAAGTACGATACAGGCAAGATCGACAATTTGGCGGTGCTGCTGCATCAGTTAATCAAGGTAAACAACGTCGCCTGTTGCTTGCCGCACAGCGTTTTCTGCAAGCTCATCCACAGTATCAACGACACGCCGCGCGCTTTGATGTTGTTAGCCTCGAAGGTGATGAACCCTTTACCAAACTACAATGGCTGAAGGATGCATTTCGAAGTTAAAGCCACAAGCTGCGCTTCTGGCAGCTAATTACTAGCATTATCTATCTTCTCAGGATCGGTTAACAATCAAGCCAACTAGATGTAGACGCAGGCAAGATTCAGCATGGCGAAGCAGTTGCGAGCGAGTTTTTCATAGCGTATGACAACCCAAGTAATACAGGTAAAGGTTAAGCCAAAGGCTCGAACTAGTTCCCTTGCGCAGTTGCCTGATGGCACATGGCTCGCGCAGCTCAAGTCGCCTCCTGTGGATGGCAAAGCCAATGCAGAATTGCTTGCCTTGACCGCAGCACACTTTGGCTGCGTGAAAGCGGCTGTCTCGATCAAAAGCGGCGCATCAGGTCGTATGAAGCTGGTGAAAGTAGAGCTATGAGGTCATGCTTTCACCAGCACCAAGGCTAACAATATCGCCGCAACCCCCTTTAGATACGCGCTCCAGCTGCGGGCATGGCGTCGCTCAAAGTACCTTGTTTGAAGGCACGATTCACCGCGCTCAACACGGCCACTAATGATGCACTGACTATATTGCGATGCATGCCAACTCCAAATAGCGTCGTGCGTGCAGCCGTGGTGATCTCTACGAAAGCAATGGCTTGGGCGTTGCTACCACTACCCATTGACCGTTCTTCATAGGACAGCACATCACATTGCAAGCCTAGAGCATCAATCAGCGCATTGATTGGGCCATTACCATTTCCGTTAAAGGTTGCGCCCTGACCGCGATAGCTGAGCTTGATGGCGATGCGTTCGTTATCGCTACCATCCTGTGCCGTAACCAGCTGATGTGACCGATATTCATACGCGCCGGCTTGCTGTAGATACTCGCGATCAAACAACTCCCATATTTCTGCCGAAGCAAGTTCTTTGCCACTTGCATCTGTAATCGCTTGCACTACCTGACTAAACTCGATTTGCAAACGGCGTGGTAACGACAATCCGTAATCACGTTCAAGCAAGTAAGCAATGCCGCCTTTACCAGATTGACTGTTGACACGAATGACTGACTCGTAAGTGCGTCCTAAATCGCGCGGATCAATCGGTAGGTAGGGTAATTCCCAAAGCTCATTGTCACTACGCGCAGCAAAGCCTTTTTTTATGGCATCTTGGTGTGAGCCAGAGAACGCGGTGAATACCAGATCGCCGACATAGGGATGGCGGGGATGAATCGGCAGTTGATTACAATGTTCAACGCTGCGCGCCACTTCGTTGATGTTGGAAAAGTCTAACTGCGGATGTATACCCTGTGTGTACAAGTTCATTGCCAATGTCACAACGTCCACATTACCGGTGCGTTCACCATTACCAAATAACGTGCCCTCAATGCGATCAGCACCCGCCATGAGGCCCAGTTCAGCGGCGGCGATGGCGGTGCCGCGATCATTGTGTGGATGCAGCGAAATAATCACGCTATCACGCTGCTTAATGTGACGGCCAAACCATTCAATTTGATCCGCATAAACATTCGGCGTGGCCATTTCAACTGTTGCAGGCAAGTTCAAAATCACTTTCCGCTGTGGTGTCGGCTGCCATACCGAGTTGACGGCGTTGCAAATTTCCACGGCGAATTCCAGCTCGGTGCCGGTAAAGCTCTCCGGACTATATTGAAATACCCATTCCGTACTGGGCTGTTGTTGCGCGTGGTGTCGAACACACTCCGCACCACGCACTGCGATGTCGATGATGCCGGTCATATCAAGGTTGAATACCACGCGACGTTGCACGGTGGAGGTGGAGTTGTATAAGTGTACGATGGCGCGTCGCGCACCCCGTAAAGATTCAAATGAGCGCGCGATCAACTCAGCACGTGCCTGAGTCAGCACCTGAATGGTGACATCATCCGGTATCAGGTCTTGCTCAATAAGGTGGCGAACAAAATCAAAATCAGTTTGTGAGGCGGCAGGAAAACCCACTTCAATTTCCTTGAAGCCGGCTTTTACCAACAGCTCAAACATCTGCAACTTGCGTTGTGCGTCCATGGGTTCGATCAACGCCTGATTGCCATCGCGCAGATCGACGCTGCACCACATGGGTGGTTTGGCAATGGTCGTATTCGGCCAGTGGCGATCTGGCAAATTGATCGGCGCAAACGCGCGGTACTTCTGATTCGGGTCAGTCAACATGGTGGTTTCTCCCACATCTCGGCACATGATTGATAACGACTTGAGTCGTAAAAGGAAAACTGGATTGTCTGCTGCGCCGGTTGGTGGGCGCGAAGGGTGTTATGTGCGTCTAGCGACGCAGGTGCAGGCGCGCACCCAGCAACGAACCGCCGCGACGGGGCGATAAAGAAGTGTTCGTTGGCTGGAAGTGACGCATGGCCGGAATCTAGCAGTGGCTCGGGGTCGGGGGCAAGGGGAAATTCGCGCTTCTTCCTGAATCAGGCCACAGGCCGGTGGCTATGGGGCGAAGGAATGACGTACTCTTGGGGCCTCAGTAGGATGATTCTGACGGCTAGTGTTAGTACTGGTGTTATCCAGCAATATTGGAACAAACATGAATACCAACAAAGACTTAATTGTTAAGCGGCACCGGTATTATCCATCACGGCAGGTTTTATTTATCAAACTCACGTTCGCGAAAACACGTTATGTGGCTTGAAGGAACGAGATGAACGAGTTGTGTTTCTTGTCAAATCTAACAAGCGCCGAATGGGCTGCCTGGGTACAGGCCGTAGGCTCTGTTATTGCTATTATCGCAGCAGCGTGGATAGCTATTCATCAAGCGAGCCTACAGCACAAGAATGCACTTGAGCTTCATAAAACAGAAAAGCGCACCGAACAAACTGACATCACGAAAACACTATCCGTACTTGCTGTAAATTCATCAAAAGCGATGAAGCACATCTCGAGTCAGTTGAATGATCGTGAGTCTGTGCACAATGCGGCAGAAGGCCTAGCCCCTTGCGATGTTGGTGAAATGGTCAGAATCGATACTTATTTGAGCGATATACCACTTCACACTGTTCCTCACTCAATGGTTACCCTGACAATGATCCTAGGGTCTACTGTGAGGCAATTTAAAGAAAAAGTGGAAATGGCGTTGAAACTTCATCGCAAAATGGATGCAGACATGTTCGAGGACTTTTTCCGCACTCTAAATGAAATGAACAATAGCATTGAAGCCACATGCAATGACATTAATGCAGAGATCAAACGTCTTGAATCATCAATGTAAATATATAGCGCCACATAACAAGTCGCTCGTTCGGACGCAAACTACGCTGTGCTCCGTTTGCGCCGCACAGCTCTAACGTTAAGCCGCTACTTCCTCTCTCCCATACACTCCGCAATCACTTCGCACACCGCTTTGATGGTCGCATTGCGGGTGCTGCTTTTGCGCCACACTGCGCCGACGGTGCGGGTGGGTGCAGGCTTGGGGAAGGGTTTGATGAGCACGCGCTTTTCCATGCCGAAAGGGCCATTGGTTGATAACTTGGGTAGCAACGTCACGCCCATGCCAGCTGCCACCATTTGTCGCAGCGTTTCCAGGCTGGTGGCGCGGTAGTCCTGATCTTCGTCGAGGTCAGCATGGCCACAGATATCTAGTGCCTGATCACGCATGCAGTGGCCATCATCCAGTAACAGCATGGAGTCACCGGTCAGATCAGTTAGTTTGATACTTGCCTTGCTTGCAAGGCGGTGATCCTTGGGTAAGGCGACCATAAACTCTTCTTCATATAACTGACAGGTTTCTACGCCATCGGCATGAACCGGTAGCGCCAGCACCCCCATGTCGATCTCACCGGCGCGCAGTGATTGCAACAGTGGTTCGGTCTGATATTCGTACAACATGAATTTCAATTTTGGCAATTGCTTGCGCAGCTGTCGGGCAATCAACGGCAATAGATAAGGGCCTATGGTGGGAATCAGTGCCAGCTTCAAACTGCCGCTTAACGGGTCACGTTGGCTGCGTGCCAGCGCCAGCAAATCATCGCTTTCGTTGACGATGTGTCGTGCATGCGCCACTACTTGTTCGCCCATGTCGGTCAGCGTCACTCGGCGCGGTTGACGTTCAATCAATTCCACCCCTAGGTACTCCTCCAGCTTTTTCAATTGTGCTGACAGGGTTGGTTGGCTGACATGGCAGCGCACTGCGGCTTTACCAAAATGCTTGGTGTCAGCCAGTGCGACCAGGTAGCGTAAATCTCGTAAATTCATGACACAGCCCCGAGTGACACCAGTTGGTAGCGATTGATGACCATAGGTTAGTCGCGAAAGTTAGTGTACTGCAGTGGCATATCCAGATCAGCTGCACGAATCAGTGCCATGACTGATTGCAGGTCATCGCGGCTTTTGCCGGTGACACGTACCTGTTTGTCCTGTAGTGCGGCCTGCACTTTGATTTTTGAGTCCTTGATCACCCGCTGTACTTTCTTACCCAGCTCGCTATCAATTCCTTCACGCAGCGTGATCACCTGCTTGGCACTGGCCAGATTGACGACAGGGTCATCAATCTTCATGCATTGCACATCAATACCGCGCTTGGCGAGTCGCAACTTGAGAATGTCCAGCAATTGTTGCAATTGAAACTCTGCTTGCGCACTGATGGTGATGGTTTTTTCACTCAGCTCGATTTTGGCGTTAGTACCTTTGAAATCAAAGCGGGTACCGAGTTCGCGGGTAGCTTGATCCACAGCATTAACGACTTCGTGCTGCTTCAGCTCGGAAACAATATCGAATGATGGCATGGCCTGATCCTGTAATAGCGGCTTGAATGGCTGCAAAGTACAAAGTTTACGTTTCTTTTGCATCTGCTGGCTTGTTTCACTGGAGGTCATTGACTAGTCTGCTGGGCTGTTCCACCTGGTTGCAAGAATTGAGGGCTGATTTCGAGAATGAGTATCGCATGACCACGTCATCCACTATTGCACGGCACCCGCTGGGCTGGCTGTTGCTATTGGGTGCCTTGACAAGCTTGGGGCCGGTTTCCATTGACCTATACCTACCGGCATTTAGTTTGATCGAAGCCGAATTGGGTAAAGGTATTGCCAATACCCTTGCGGCGTACATGTTTGGCGTGGCGTTGGGACAGTTATTCTACGGCCCATTAAGCGATCGGTTTGGCCGTAAACCACCGCTATATGTGGCGTTACTGCTGTACTGCCTCGGTTCGTTGGGCTGCGCCATGGCGGATAGCATGCATACCCTGATTCTGTGCCGTTTCCTGCAAGCTTTGGGTGGCTGTGCCGGGGTGGTGATTGCGCGTGCCATCGTGCGTGATTGTTGCGAAGCGCATGAAGCGGCACGGGTGTTTTCGACGCTGATATTGATTACAGCGGTAGGCCCAATTGTGGCACCGCTGGTGGGTAGCGTGATTACTGCGGCCAGTAGTTGGCGCCTATTATTTTATGGCCAAGCAGCATTGGGATTATTACTGCTGGTAATTATGCATTTCGCGCTGCAGGAAACAGCAGTACGCGGCAAAAGCCTCAGTGTGCGAGGAGTGGTAGATACCTATACCGCATTACTGCGTGAACGCAGCTTTCTCGGCCATGCACTCATCGGTGCCTGCGTTATCGGCATGATTTTTTGCTACATCGCCAGCGCGCCAACGGTGTTAATGCAATCCTATGGGCTGACCGCGCAGCAACTGGCAGCGTTGATGGGCTTGAACGGCATGGCTTTCGTGGTAGCCAGTCAGTTCAACTTGCGGCGCCTGCGTCGTCATTCGCCCTCTGCCATCTTGCGTATAGCAGTGTGGGTGCCGGTCATCTTTGCGGCCGCTACCTTGTTGGTGAATTTTCAAAGCGCAACTTATTTGAGTTTGTTGATAGGTCTGCAACTGGGTGTGTTTATCGGGGCAGGGCACATCAGCCCCAATGCTGCCGCTGAGGCGCTAGCCAAACAGGGGCAGCGTGCGGGTGCGGCATCGGCTTTGTTGGGTTCAGTGCAATCAGTCGGTTCAACTCTGGCCGGGGTGGTTGTCGGGCTTACCAGTGCTGGTGGCGTGCATTCCATGGCGTTGTTGATGTTGCTATTTGCGCTTGCCATGCTTGCCGCGCAGCACTGGCTCGCTCAATAGAAATACCAGTGCAGGATCGGTGCGGTCGTTAAGGGCATCTGGCAAGCAGAGTTTTGGCTTGCTAACTTTGCATTGACAGAACCATCTTGGTCATCAGAATGCAGTTTTATGATAAATAAATTACCAAAATGGGTAGAGGTTGGAGGATTTTTTCTTGCGCTAAACGCCGGTTTTATTAATGCAATTGGTCTTCTGGGTTTCAAGCATCAGGCAGTGTCTCATCTAACCGGCACGTCAACCTTTCTATCGCTCGCAGTAACGAAAACTGACTTTCAGGAAATGTTGCACTTGTTGCTGGTGATGCTGAGTTTCGTTTTAGGCGCCGCATTCAGTGGTGCTGTTATAGGAAACACGGCTTTAAGACTTGGGCGGCGGTATAGCCTTGCGCTTATGACAGAATCTATTCTGTTGTTTGTATCCATGTTTTATCTGAATAATGGTTTGTTGATCGGCCATTTTTTTGCTTCCGCAGCGTGTGGCTTGCAGAACGCTATGACCAGCACATACAGCGGAGCAGTGGTGAGAACAACTCATGTCTCCGGGTTGTTTACCGACCTTGGTATCACGCTTGGCTTCCGGCTTCGCGGGCAGAAAGCCGACACTCGAAAAATTATTCTGTATCTCACGCTTATTGTAGGGTTTGTTCTAGGTGGCATTGCTGGTTCGTTGGCCTTCGCCAAATTCCAGTTTTCAGCAATGCTGGCTTCTAGTGTCATGACCGCAGTAATCGCAGTCAGTTATCTGCTGTATTGGCATCATGTGACACCGAAAAGCTCTAATGGCTAGCAATATCAAGTGGGCGGAGTAATGCTCGGCTGGCTTTCCGCTGCGAAAAGTCACAGTTAACTACAATGGTCAGCGTGTTGGTACCGCCCATGGCAAGGCCACTTCACGCAGTATTTCTTCGCTTTCAGTCGATTTTTCCGACATACGTGTAACCACTACAGTTTGCGCGGTACTTGAATTGATCCATAGCTGGCCCTGTAGGTCACCGTGTGTATCCACTTTGCCCTTGAATAGCAGTACATAGCCCTGACCCAAGCCACCTAGATAGATATCATCGCCTTGTGCCTGTCCGTAGATAAGCAGCCCCGCACCATCGGCGAACACTAACTCACCATCAATGGCATCAAACTTTTGCTGTAGCCGCAGCGTTACTGGCGCATTGGAATGGTCGAGATCAAGGGCTTCAAATTGCCATTGCCCGGACACGTCGGCGTTATCGGTGCTGGAGTTTGCAACGAATCGATACGGTTTATTCAGCTCTGCTGCGAAGGGTAGGTGTTGCTGTTTGCCATGGTTATCGCTAACAACTAGCTCGCCTTGCAGTTTGGCGTGGCCAATCGTGGCTTGTAGTGTGCCGCTACCATTGGGTAGCTGTGCCGTAAGCACGCCATCTGTAATTTTCAGTTCAGTAGCGGCTTGGGCTGCACCATTTTGTACTAGCCACAGCTGTGCTTTTGTATCGACGTTAAGTTCAAACGGTACGATGCCTCCGCCTAGTTCGATGTGGGCGCGGTAGTCACCAGGCTGTGGTGACTCCAGTTTACTGCACGCGCCCAGTAGCAACGCGAAGAGGGGAAAGAGCAGTCTGAATCTCAACATATAGGGTTTGTATCTCATAGGGTAATGATTGTGCCGTAGCACGCTCGGAACGGCACATTTCTAAACGACTTGTCATTTAACGCCACCATTTTCGGTCAGCCAAGCTGATTGTTACCTGTTTATAACCAGTCTGTGACTGACCTTGATGCCCCTCCCACGGTAGGATACGCGACCTTTTGTCGGTGCTCGCCTCATGTCTATTACCCTCGATCAGATTACCAAGCGTTACCACAATACGCCGGTGGTCAATGATGTTTCGCTAGAGGTGAGCGACGGGGAGTTTTTTGTGTTGCTGGGTGCCAGTGGTAGTGGCAAAAGTACGCTGTTGCGCGCCATTGCCGGGCTGACTGGCGTGGATCATGGCCGTATCTCGTTGCATGGTCGCGATGTCACTCACGTGTCACCGCGTAAGCGCGAGGTGGGCTTCGTATTCCAGAATTACGCTTTGTTCAAGCACATGAGTGTTGCCGACAACATTGAATTTGCGTTGCGGGTGCGTGGTGTCAAATCGGCCGAACGGCGCTTGCGCCGTCAGGAGCTGCTGCGACTGGTGGCGCTGGAAGGCATGGGCGACCGCCTGCCCACGCAGTTGTCTGGTGGTCAGCAACAGCGAGTGGCGGTGGCGCGGGCGCTGGCGCATAAGCCGCAGGTGTTGTTAATGGATGAACCCTTTGGTGCGCTGGATGCCAAAATCCGTGAGGAGCTGCGGCGCACCATTCGCGAAGTGCAGCGTGAATTAAAAATTTCCACCATCTTGGTCACCCACGATCAGGAAGAGGCCTTCGCCCTGGCGGATCGTATCGGCGTGATGAACATGGGCCGCTTGCTGGAAGTGGGTCGGGCTGAGGACTTGTACGCGCGTCCAGCCACCCGCTTTGTCGCGACTTTCCTCGGCGCAGCCAATTTGCTGCTAGCGCGCCGAACTGCCGCCGGCATTCACGTTGGCGTGACTCCGGTGAACACACCGCTGGACAAGTCCGGTGAGCAGCGCGCCGAATTACGCCGTGAACAAGAGGTCGTCGCCGTGCTGCGTCCGGAGGAGATTTCTCTGGTCACACAGCGCGAAGCACTGAATGGCACATATCTGGGTGCGGGGGTGGTGGAGGCCACCGGCTTTACTGGTGCCTTCGAGCGCTTGCGCGTGCGGATGACAGAAACGGACAAAGTGGTTGTCTCAACCGACTCTGACCCGGAGAACATGGCAGTACTGGAAGTGACCCGCACTCAGCATGAGCAACGCCAGTTGCCATTGAGTATTGGTCAAAGTGTGGTGGTAGGAGTGCGGCGCATTCACGTCTTGCCAACTCCGTTATCCAGTTACAGCGTTTATGCCGCGACTGCTGCGGCGGCTGAAGCGCTCAAACAGCATCCGTTACTGGTGGAGCTGGCCGAGCGCATGAAGACCCGCGTGACCGTGCAAGTGGACGCTCGCTTTGGTCAACCCACTGCTACCTCGCCACAGCAAACCCTGTCAGGGGTAGCGGTGATAGCCGCAGGCGCAGCTGCGGCTGCACAGCTGGATTGGTTGTTGCAGTGTGGTGCTTCTGAAGTGCTGGTACTGCCTGAGTTATTTACGCCAGCTACTCGGGTGCTCATTCACTGGACTGGCGATGCCGTGCAGCGCGCCACGCTGGCCGCCGCTGCCAGTGTGCTGCGCCACGTACATGCTGAAGCCATCTATCTTAACGTCTTGCCGGGTGAAGCTTGCGATGCCAATAAACCCGTCGGCGTGAGCGATCTACAGGCGGTTGATGATTTGAACATGCACACTGAGTTGCACTACGGTGATGCCGCCGCATTGTTGCAGCAGGAATCGATTGAGCGCGCCGATCAGATGTTGATTCTGGGTATAACTAATCCGGTAGATTTCCGGCAACGCTTTGCCTGGCTATTACAACAATCCTCCGGCTGGCCGGTGTTGTTAGTGTTTTCCGGCAATGACGCAGTCGTGGCGCGGAAGCAGGCTTGATGTTGTCCATACGCATTAATTGCTTATTGGTGATGCTGTTGCTTAGCGCCTGTGGCACGGGTACGGCGACTGATCCCAATAACATTCAATTGCTGAATGTCAGCTACGATCCGACTCGTGAACTGTATCGTGATGTCAATGAACAGTTTAGTAATTATTGGCTGGCGCAGACCGGACAGCATGTCAGTATCAATCAATCGCATGGTGGCTCGGGTAGTCAGGCACGTGCGGTTATTGAAGGTTTGAAAGCCGATGTGGTGACGTTGGCGTTGGGCTATGACATTGATGCGATCTATAAACGCAGCAAAAAAATCAACGCAGACTGGCAAGCGCGTTTGCCAGATAACAGCGCGCCTTATGTTTCTACGATTGTATTTCTGGTTCGCAAAGGCAATCCCAAGCGTATTCACGACTGGGATGATCTGATTCGTACCGATGTGCAAGTTGTTACGCCTAGTCCAAAAACATCAGGCGGCGCGCGCTGGAATTACTTGGCCGCGTGGGGCTATGTACTTGATCGTGAATTGCACGGAGAGTGGGCAAAGCTGCAAGATCCCGCAGCCGCTGCCGAAGTTGCTGCAGCGCAGACCAAGGCAGAGAAATTTGTAGCTGCCATGTATCGCAATGCGCCGGTACTTGATCGCGCTGCGCGTGCTGCGACCAACACGTTTGCGCAGCGTCGTATTGGTGATGTACTGGTTGCGTGGGAAAACGAAGCGCTGCTTGCGATTACAGAGCTCAGCGATCAAGGACTCGAATTGGTGGTGCCTAGTACCAGTATTCTGGCTGAGCCCCCAGTGGCAGTTGTAGATGCGGTGGTGGATCGCAGAGGTTCGCGCCGCGTTGCCGAAGCCTATTTGCAATATCTGTATAGCTCGGCGGGTCAAGAGTTGGTAGCTACGCATCATTTCCGGCCGCGTGATCCAGCGGTAATGTCGCGCCACCAAAATGAATTTCCGAGCTTGCGTCTGTTCACTATCAACCAGGCATTTGGTAATTGGAAACAAGCGCAAGCCGAACACTTTGCCGATGGCGGCCGGTTCGATCGCATTTATACGGCGCCTGGATCATGAGTCAATCACGTCTGCATACCGTGCTGCCGGGGTTCGGCTTGACGGTGGGTTACACTACCTTCTTCCTCAGTGTGGTGGTGCTGTTGCCATTGGCAGCCATGGTCATCAAGGCGTCCAGTCTGAGTGCCGAACAGTTTATGGCGGTGTTGCTTGATCCGCGTGTGGTTGCCTCTTATAAGTTGACATTTGGTACGTCACTGCTCGCAGCAATAATCAATCTGGTGTTTGGTTTCATTATTGCCTGGGCGCTGGTTCGTTATGATTTTCCGGGCCGCAAATTTCTTGATGCCTTGATCGATATGCCATTTGCGTTGCCAACCGCCGTGTCAGGTATTGCACTGACCGCCGTGTTTGCACAAGACGGTTGGCTGGGGCAGCAGCTGGCACGTATCGGCATCCAAGTGGTGTACAGCTGGATAGGCATTACCGTGGCGTTAACCTTGATAGGCATGCCATTTGTCGTGCGGTCGGTACAGCCAGCATTGGCGGAAGTGCAACGTGATCTTGAGGATGCAGCGGAAACCCTTGGCGCAAATCGTTTCACGGTTTTCTGGCGGATTATATTTCCCACTGTGCTACCAGCCCTGCTGACCGGTTTTACCATGGCCTTTGCCCGTGGCATTGGTGAATATGGCTCAGTCATTTTCATTGCTGGCAACCTGCCAATGAAAACCGAGATCACACCCTTGTTGATCGTTATCAAGCTGGAGCAATACGACTACGTGGGTGCTGCGGCGCTGGGCTGCATCATGCTGGGGATGTCATTCATCATGTTGTTATCTATCAACTTGTTGCAGGCTTGGGGTCGGCGGCGGTTGGTTGTAGGTAAGCGTTAATGGCTACTGGCCCCTCTAAACAATTGCTGACTGAACTGGCGACGCGTCCCGGACGCAATACCTGGTCAGACAAGTTTGCCCGTTGGGCTTACATCAGCTTGTCGATGACATTTCTGGCGGCATTGTTGATCGCGCCGTTGATGATGGTGTTGGGTGCTGCCTTCTCGAAAGGACTTAGTGCCTATACCGACAGCTTCATGGATGGTGATACCTATGCGGCTATCAAATTGACGTTAACCATCTCTATCATTGTTGTGCCCTTGAATACCCTGTTTGGTATTGCTGCGGCATGGGCCATTGCCAAGTTTGAATTCACCGGCAAGAGTATTCTGATTACGGCCATTGATTTGCCGATTGCCGTGTCACCGATTATTTCCGGCTTGATTTACATTTTGTTGTTCGGCTCGCAAGGCTGGTTTGGCCTGTGGTTACAAGAGCACGACATCAGTATTATTTTCGCGCTACCTGGCATGGTGCTAGCCACCATGTTTGTCACTTTTCCTTATGTGGCACGCGAGTTGATCCCATTGATGCAGCAACTGGGGAACGATGAGGAAGAAGCGGCGATTACCATGGGTGCGAGTGGACTGATGACCTTTATCCGCGTCACCCTGCCAAAAATTCGTTGGGGGTTGGTGTACGGCATGATCCTCACCAATGCACGTGCTATGGGTGAATTCGGTGCCGTATCAGTTGTCTCTGGTCATATTCGTGGTTTGACCAACACCATGCCGCTACATATCGAGATTCTTTATAACGAATACAACTTTGTTGGTGCGTTTGCCGTAGCGTCGTTACTGATGGTGCTGGCAATTATTACACTGCTAATCAAGACGGCCATTGAATGGCGCGGTTTACGGGGGTGAGGCGTTGAGCTGATTAATGGGTGCCCTCTTGAGGGCGCAAACGAAAGCTTTAACTTGCTAAGCTTCACCCATGACCATACGTACTCGCCGCACTTCAAATAATTCTGCGAAGCAGCTCATTAAGCACATCGGCTGGGTGCTGATATTGCTATGGCTGTCAACTATGCTGTGGCAAACCCACAAGCCACTTGCCGATGGCATGCATGTAAATTCCGCGCCGGTGATGCTGGCTGAAAGCGCAACCCATTTTTTGACTGATCTGACCTATCAATCATCACAAGACCGACGCGTCGCTGAGCAGCATATTTTCGATGCGGTGCTCAAACAAGTCGATGAGGCACAGCACTTCATCGTGCTTGACTACTTTCTCGTCAACGATGGCATGGGCGCGTCGGGTAAGGCGCTGCGATCGATCAGTCGTGAGCTGGCTGATCATCTGCTGGCACGCAAACGCGCTGCGCCAACACTGCAAGTGCTGCTGATTACGGACCCCATCAATGATGTGTACGGTGGTGCATCATCGGCGTTGTTTGCCGAGTTACGTCAGGCGGGTATTGCTGTGGTGAGTACCGATCTAACCAAGTTGCGTGACTCCAATCCGGGCTACTCGGCAATCTGGCGCGGGTTGGCACAATGGTTTGGCAATAGCGAACAGGGTGGGTGGTTGCCCAATCCATTTGATAGTGCGGCGGACAACATCACTCTGCGTAGTTGGCTAAGCTTGATGAATTTCAAAGCCAATCATCGCAAAGTCGTGATCAGCGACCGGGCGGATGGCGAATGGGTGGCGCTGATTGCCTCGGCTAACCCGCATGACGCCAGCAGCGCCCATTCCAATGTCGCTGTACAGTTTAGTGGTGAATTGGTTAAAGCGGTGTTTGACAGCGAGCTGGCAATAGCACGTTTCTCAGGATGGACTGGTGCTATCGCGATGCCGGAACGGCGAGCAACAACGACCGGTATGGGTAACGTTGAACTGAGCTACGTCACGGAAGGCGCTATTCTTGAACACTTGCTGCGCGAGATCGACCAAACCAAGCCCGGTGATCAGATCCATCTGGCGATGTTCTACCTCAGTGAGCGCAGCGTTATCGATGCATTAAAATTGGCGGCAAGCCGCGATGTAGCCATTCGTATTATTCTTGATCCTAACAAAGACGCCTTCGGCATCAAGAAAGATGGTGTGCCGAATCGTCCCGTTGCTAACGAATTAATTGAACAGGGACATGGCAACATTGAAGTACGCTGGTATCGTACCCATGGTGAACAGTTTCATACCAAGCTATTGCTGGTTCAGCGTTATGAGCAGTTATTTGCGACGCTAGGCTCTGCCAATTTCACTCGTCGCAATCTGGATGATTACAATCTGGAAGCGAATGTAGCGATTACCATGCCTGTGAATAGCGAGCTAGCCACGCAGATGCAAGGCTACTTCAATCGCTTGTGGAATGGCGATGCGCTCACTACCGAATACACTGCACCATTTGGTGTTTATAAAGACGACTCGGCAGTACGTTACTGGCGTTATCGTCTTATGGAAGCGACTGGGTTGTCGACCTTTTAGATGATTGATTCTTCATGCAGGCCGGTAAGAAGTCCCAACATGTAAACTGGCGCCGCCTTCAGAACACAGACTAACTTTTCCTTGTGCATTCACTACCCGATGTCACGGTCTGGCGCAGTTGCTGTTCGTCGCCGCGTGGCAAGATATACGCAGCCTAAAACGATACCTTGGCTACGGCGAGCACGCGTTGCTGTGATGACACCACGACACCACCAGGTTGTTCAATTGTGACCACGAATGCGGCAGGTTTACCCACGGGTAGTTTTGCCGTAAACGGAACAATCACATCACCGGCCTCGGTGGCTTGCGGTGTGTTGAACACACCGCCGTCGACGGGCTGTGGTGGTTTGCGCGCCGCATCAGCGATCCACAATTGATATTGTTCCAGACGTGGATCGTTGGCAGGTATGCCACGGAAGCGCAGATATCCTTGTTGTGTAACTGGATCAAACACCACATCACCCATCAACACCTCGCTCGCCGCTTCATTGCCCGGTGACCACACGGCTTGTATGGCAGCTCCACTGTTAGCTAATGCATCACGCTGTTGTTCTATTGTTAATGCTGTTGACACGGGTGGTGCAACCGACTTATTCATTAGTCTTGGCCACCAGCCAGTAATGGCAAGCAACAAACACGCAGCGGCGCTCCACCACCCAGCGGCTGTATAGCGCGTCGATTGGCGTCTAGGTCGAGTAGTGAAACTCACTATTTTGTGAGTTTTCACCGGCGCAGCAGCCAAAATGGTTGCTGCCAGCTCGGCAGGCATTGCTACCTGTCCGGCTTTGCCGGCGAGCAGAATGGCCGCAACACTGGCATCAAATTCAGTTGCATTCGTCCCGGGATGGGCGCGCAACAATGTATTCAGCTCTTCCGCCTCGACCGGGTCCAGTCCTTGTGTGGCGTGCTTTGCCAGTAAATCAAGCAACTGCTCGTTTTCAGGTAGTGCGTTCATACGCAACCTCCTGACCTGTCGTCTGTTTGCTGTAACTCGAGTTTTTCACGTACCAATATAAGGCCACGGCGCATCAGCGTCTTGACAGTGCCAAGTGGCAAACCGGTATGCGTGGCAATTTCACTTTGTGATAAGCCCAATACCACCGATAGCTTGATAATACTTTGTTGTTCTGGCGCTAGGGTAGATAGCGCCTCGCTAGCCAGTCGTGCTGCAACATGGTCGCCGCTACCTACCGGTACGCTGGGCTCCCAATCGGTTTCACTCAACTCATCAATAGAGATTTCGCGTGGCTGTCGTTGTTTACCACGAAAGCGATCAATCAAAGTACGTCGCGCCAAGGTCGCAATAAATATCGCTTCGGAACCGCGACTGGCATCAAAGTGTCTGGCATTTTTCCATAAATGCAGGAACACATCCTGAGTTGCATCTTCAGCATCGGCGGGAGTGGCTGACCAGCGCCGTGCCAGACTCCAAATCATGCCACCATACTGCTCAACGCATTGTTTGAACGCACCCTGTTCACCCAGCGCAATACGTGCCAGCAACTCCATGCTCATGAGCATGCCTGCAACAAGCAATGAGGACGGTAGTGGGGGTGGAATTGGCAACATGGTTGGCCAGACTCAATATCTGCACGCGAGGCAGCAGCGCTGGCCACTGCATACAGATGTTGATGAATGATTACGGCCAAACCGGACTCCGCTGCTTCTGGTTGTTATTGAGCGGTAGAGTATAGCTAAGCTCCCTGTCTTTGTATCCAGCCTGGAAAATTGCAAACCCAAGCCAACGATAAGGCCACTGTCCATAGCTACATCGACAGCGCGGCACGGCGACAACCCGGCTTGGTCAGTAATAGTTGTACCGTGCCCAACTGCCGTTCAGTAAAACCACCCTCGCAATAACACAGGTAGTACTCCCACAGGCGAATGAAGCTGTCCGAATAACCCAGCTGGCGTACTGTCGGCAGGTGCGTCATAAAGTGCTGGCGCCAGTGGTTCAAGGTAGTGACATAGTGCGGGCCAATGTCTTCCAGATCAAAGATCTTAAAATCCGTGCTCTTGCTGATGGAGGCGCTGATCGCGGTGATCGAAGGAATAAAGCTGCCGGGAAAAACGAAGCGCTGGATAAAGTCCACTGACTTCAGGGCCTGTGCGTAGTGTTGATCCTGGATAGTGATGGCTTGTAACAGCATGGCACCATCCGGTTTGAGTAAGCTGGCACACTTGCGCAAGTAAGTATCCAGATACTGTGCGCCTACGGCTTCAATCATCTCGACTGATACCAGCTTGTCGTATTGACCTGAGAGATCACGATAATCATCCAGTAGTAATGTCACTCGCTCACTTAAACCTGCGGCGTCCACTTTAGCTTTGGCCAATTGATACTGCTGCTTGGAAATAGTGGTGGTCGTGACGCGACAGCCATAGTGCTTGGCAGCATGAATCGCCAGTCCACCCCAGCCAGTGCCAATTTCAAGTAGATGATCGCCGGGTTGTAAATCCAGCTTGCGACAGGCGGCATCGAACTTAGCAATGGAAGCGTCGCGCAGACTGGTTTGCGGTGTGGCGAAAATGCCGCATGAGTACGCCATGGTGTCATCCAGCATCAACTCATACAGTTCGTTACCGATGTCATAGTGCGCAGCGATGTTTTTGGCGCTACCTGCTTTGCTATTGCGATTCCAGAAATGAAACAGCTTGAGAAATGGCTGACTAAAAAATGACCAGAAGCCATCCATGCCATTCAATACATCACGATTGATAATAAATAGACGCACCAATGCAACCAAATTATCGCTGCGCCATAGCCCGCGTATATAAGCTTCGCCAGCGCCGACGCTGCCGCCAAATGCGACATCAGCATACATCTGTAGGTGGTCGACATGAATCGTGACGCAGATTGGGCAGGCCGTGCTTGGCTTGCCAAAGCGGAGCGTTCCCTGGTCATCAATCAAGATCAATTCGCCCTGCTTGAGTTGCTGCAGCTGTGTGAGCAACAATTTTCGGCCCAGTCGTGCTAGTAGTGTTGTTTGCTCTGACAACCTGATTGATTGTTCCTGACCCAGGATGCTGGTTTTTGAAGTTGGCGAATTCATAGTTATTTTCCTGAGGGTGTTATCGACTCAGCTTGTTTGTCTGGATGGGTATGAAATGGCACACGCTTGAACAACAGCTTTAACGCCTGCCAATGAATCAAGGTGACCACTTGCAGCGTTACTAAAGGAAACCTTAGTAATGCCATTGCTAACGAGCGTGAGCTGATTGGTACACGCTGCAGCGTCAGCGTCGCATCAAAATTTTTTTGCTGGTTACGCCAGTTTTCCATGTGTACGCGCAACGACTGTTCCGGTGCAGAGAAGCGCCAGTTAAACTGCATGTCCATAGGCAAAAATGGCGAAACATGAAATTGCTTATCAAATTGCCAACGCCATGCAGATACTCCCTCTCCTGATTGCGGGACAAATTCGCCGGGAGCGAATTTGGTCGCACCTTGGTGTGCCCCCGAAGGGACGACCCCCATGGATGAGGTGGATAGAGAAGAAGCCGTTGTGCTCAACACATAAGAGTGCCGTTCTTTCCATGGCGTATTGGTGATTTCTGCGACAATAGTTTCAACGTATGAATCCGTGGCGTCATACACGTAGTAGAAACTAACCGGATTAAAGCTATAACCAAAGTAACGCAAATGCGTGAGTAGGCGAATCGGTCCACCAGGGCGACTACCTGTATGTTGCAGCACCGTATCGCGTACTGCATCAGACAATGAGCGTATCTCCGGACGGTGGAAGTCTTGGCGACGAAGCCACGCCAATGCCGGTTTGCGTGCCGACCATAGCCAAAAGTGATCAAACAGCGTTGGCAGTTCATCCAGATCCAGAAAGCTCATGTAGATGCGATAGCGAAACTCGTTACGTCGTGGTGTATGGCGCCGATGTTGGATGTGGCCGATGTACAGACAGCTTTTCATGGAGACGCCACTTCCGGAGCAAGTACACCTCGATTCGACTCGGTGACTGGAGTAGGTCTTTCCGGTCGCTGCGTGGAGTCACGATGTCTTGTTACGTGTTCAAACTCCTGCAACATGCGTTGCGCACTGACTACGCCATCTTCGTGAAAACCATAGCCCCAGTAGGCGCCACAGTAAAAGCTACGATTCAGACCATTCACCTCCGCATAGCGTTGCTGTGCGGCCACTGCACCCGGGGTATAGACGGGATGATGGTAGGTATAACTACCTAGTACGCTGGCTGGATCAATGTGCTGACTGCGATTAAGTGTCAATAGGAACTTTGTTGGTGACACCAGGTTTTGCAATATATTCATATCATAAGTAAGCGCGACTCTATCCTGCGGTTCGGCCAGCAAATGATAGTTCCACGCCGCGCGCGCTAAGGGTTTGCGCGGCAGCATGCGCATATCAGTGTGCATGACTACTTCATTCTCCTGATATGGGAAGGCACCTAACACTTGCCGCTCAACTGATGTTGGTTGTTCCAGTATCCGCAATGCCTGATCGCTATGACAAGCGAACACCGCATAGTCATAGGCATCGACGTTGCCTGTTTTCGTTCGAGTCAACACCCTATCCACTTCACGCTTCACGCCAACAATCGGCGTGCCAAGGCGGATGCAGTGTTGATAGCTCGCGACCAGCCTGCGTGCATACTCACGCGAGCCACCCTTGATTACGCGCCATACTGGACGATTGCTGACATTGAGAAAACCGTGCTGATCAAAAAACTCAACAAAAAAGCGCACCGGAAAATTCAGTATTGAGATTTCAGTAGCCGACCAGATAGCACGTCCCATAGGCACGATGTAACGCTGTATAAATTCCTGTGAATAATTATTGTGTTCTAGATATGCCGCTAGTGTCAGACTGTTGTCATGACAGTCGAGTAGCGTACGTGCTTCGCCATTAAAACGCAGAATGTCATAAATCATGCGCAGAAAACTTGGTCGTAGTGCATTTAATCGCTGTGCAAACAAGCTGTTCAGCGATGTGCCATTGTATTCAAGACCGGTTTTCTCACAATGCAGAGAAAAACTCATATTCGAGTGTTGCCACTGCACTCCGAGTTCATCAAGCAAGGAAATATAGTTTGGATAGGTCCAGTCATTGAACACAATGAAACCGGTGTCGATGGCCCATTGCACGCCATGTTGTTCAACATCTATTGTTGCGGTATGGCCGCCGTAGTAATTGTTCGCTTCATAAACCGTTATGTCATGGCCTTGCTGATACAGCCGATAGGCTGCCGTCATACCGGAAATTCCGGAGCCAATGATGGCAACACGCATTATTGTTCCCCAGCGCTGGTGGTACGTCGTGCTATATGATTTTCACGCACATTCAGTGGTACCGGTTTCAAATCCCAGATGATGCCCAGCCAAGATAGGCACTTAAGCAAGTAGTAAGTAATATCTAGTTCCCACCAGTAAAACCCTTGTCTGGTGGCAGCGGGATAGTGATGATGATTGTTGTGCCAGCCTTCACCAAGCGTAATCAATGCGAGGAACCAGTTATTACGACTGTCATCACCGGTTGCATAGCGCTGCTTGCCAAATACATGCGATAGCGAATTGATGGTGTAGGTGCCGTGATAACAAGCCACGGTCGAGATGAAAAATCCCCAGACCAGCATCTGCCAGCCCGTCGTGCCGAGGTGTGGCGCATGCGTCTGCAAATATTTACCAAGCAACAGCATTCCATAAGCAAGTAACACTGGCACGGCGATATCGAAGCGATCTAGCCAGCGTAGTTCTGGAAAGTTCTGTAAATCACGTACTCGTTGCATGTCCGGTGCGAATCCTTTACGCGTCAGAAACCAGCCCATATGCGAGCGCCAGAACCCTTTTTGTAAAGGTGAATGTGGATCTGCTGTTTGATCGGAATGAGCATGATGATGGCGATGATGCGCTGCCCACCATACTGGCCCGCGTTGTACGGCTGCTGCTCCGAGCACGCCAAATATAAATTGACTAATGCGTGAAGTTTTGAAGCTGCGATGCGAAAAATAGCGATGATAGAAACCTGTAATCGCGAACATACGTACTAGATAGGCAAGCATTGCCACCAGCACCGCTGTTGGGCTAATGCCCACCCAAATTACCGCAAAGCACATTAAGTGCATGCCCACGAACGGGATCACTCGTGACCACTCAATTCGATCCGGCTCTGAAGCATCGACAACCAGCAGGTTAGGGTCTGCGATAAACCACAGCTTCAAGTTACATAGCAGCCGCCAAATCACATTGGAGCCGCTCAGAGATTGGCTTGGCAAGTCAGCGGAAGAAGAAAATTCTTGATCAGGCATGGCGTACGATCAAACTCACGAATAGGTATTACCAACAGATACGCGACCATGACTCAACCGGATTCAATCCTTTTGCTCAATATTTGAATCCAATGGTGCAGTCATGGCGTACCTAAGACTACGGCACTTAGGGAAACGCAATGATCCAGCGACATGCTCTGCAATTATTATTTAGTTTTATTCTTTTTGGCATGCTGTGCGTGACTAGCTGGGCTGGTTTGGTGCAGCCAGTGTGGCAATGGACGGGTCTCACGCAACCACCCAATCATGCGTGGGCTATTGAGACGTTGTTTGATGCCTATTTTGGTTTCATTACTTTTTATGTTTGGGTGATTTACAAAGAACAATTTGTGGCAAAGCGAGTGCTATGGTTTGTTGCCATCATGACATTGAGCAACATGGCAATGGCCATCTACATACTCAAAGAGCTGGCCAAGCTGGAAAGTGACAATGATATGGCGCAACTTCTGGTGCGACGAAATGATTAAGCGCGATCTAAAATGCTGATGCTATTACTAAGTGGTGCTAGTGCAGTGGTGCTGGTCATGCTGTTGTTGTGGTTGCTCGGATTGCAGCAACACAATTTCAGTTATATTGATCTGGGCTGGTCTGCCAATTTTGTTTTGTTGGCGCTGATCTATGGCATGTTGGGCGAAGGTGACCTGACCCGGCGTGTTCTAATATGTGCCATGTACGCGCTCTGGGGAGTGCGCCTTGCGCTGCATCTGGCAACACGAATTATTGGTGAGCCGGAAGAAGGGCGCTATGTGCAATTGCGCTCTGAGTGGGGCAGAAAAGGCAGCATGAATCTGAAATTTCTTGGTTTCTTCCAATTTCAAGCCTTGCTCAACATCATCCTTGGTTTGCCTATGCTGTTGGCAGTAATGAATTCTGCTGAGCAACTGATGGCGCTGGAGATTGTCGGGGCTGCTGTCTGGGCCTTGGGGCTGTTGGGTGAAACTATTGCCGATGCGCAACTTAATGCCTTCAAAAGAAACGCCAATAATAAGGGCAAGGTGTGTGCAGTTAGCCTGTGGGGCTGGTCACGTCATCCGAACTACTTTTTTGAATGGACTATCTGGATTGGCTACACGCTATTCGCGTTGGCGTCCCCCTACGGCTGGCTATGCTTGGTGTTACCGCTGCTGATGTTGCATTTCTTGCTTAACGTTACCGGCGTTAAAGCCACTGAAGAACAGGCATTGCGTAGTAAGGGTGAGGCGTATCGTCACTATCAAGCTACGGTAAGTGCTTTTATTCCGCTGCCGCCTAAGCGATGACTTTTTATGGTGAATTATGAAATTGTCGATGTCTCTGCTTGAAAAAAGCTTGTTGCCTGATGCCGTTATTCGATACGGCATTCGTCGTTTACTGGCGCAGCGATTGATTGAAGAGGACAAGAGTGACCCAGAATCCCAGCAGGCGCACTTGATGCATCTGGTAGAACAGTTACGTGCCAGCCCCGTTGCGGTCAACACTGCTACTGCCAACGAGCAGCACTACGAAGTACCAGCGGTATTTTATCAGCGCGTGCTGGGCAAGTATCTCAAGTATTCCAGTTGTTATTTTCAACCCGGCGTTACCAGTCTTGATGACGCCGAAGCAGAGATGCTGCGGTTAACGGTCGAGCGAGCGCAGCTCACCAATGGCGACTATATTCTTGAGTTGGGTTGTGGCTGGGGTAGCTTGAGTCTGTATATGGCAGAAAAGTTTCCAGATAGCCGTATTACTGGCGTATCCAATTCGAACTCGCAACGCGAATTCATCATGGCTCAAGCTGCCGCGCGCGGTTTAACCAACCTGAAAATAATTACCTGCGATGTCAATGTATTACAGTTCCCAGCCGAACAGCGTTTTGATCGCGTCGTGTCGGTGGAGATGTTCGAACACATGCGCAACTATCAAACGCTCCTAAAACGTATCGCTGCGTGGACAAGGCCAGGCGGCACCTTTTTCGTGCATATATTTACGCATCGCGAGTATGCCTATCCGTTTGAAGTGCGCGATGATAGTGACTGGATGGCTAAGTATTTTTTCACCGGCGGCATCATGCCCAGTGATGATCTGCTGCTGTACTTTCAGGATGATCTGCAATTGCGGCAGCACTGGCAGGTAAATGGCCAGCACTATCAAAAAACGGCCGAAGCCTGGCTGGCCAATATGGATGCACATAGCGAGCAAATCATTCCAGTGTTCGCGCAAACTTACGGTACTGCAAACGCCACCAAGTGGTGGAACTATTGGCGTGTGTTCTTCATGTCTTGCGCCGAGTTATGGGGCTACAACCAAGGTCGCGAGTGGCTGGTATCACATTATCTGTTTGAGCGACCTCATTGAGACTGGTTGCTCGATAATGCGCCGAGGCACAGGCTTTCATCACCAGCAACCCGACAGACCGATTATCGCAGAGCCAGTTCGAACTGGTAGCGAGTCAAGCAATGCTTGCTCTACCACCCGTCAGTGAGATTGACTCCCACCATCTGAAAGCCACTCTTTGCGAGATCGACCTTCACAGTATTGGCATGCATGTCAGTATTCCTTCTGGTTAACGTTGATACCCACATCACACGAGCACAGCAGGGGACATGATGTACTTTCAAATCAGGGAAGGGTCCTCCCATCATTGCAGTGGACGGCACTGATAGGCTACCGCTTAACAAGACGGTTAAAAATCTAGATCATGTCCGCTACTGATGAAGTCTGACTACTATGTAGCAGTGCTGCCGTCTATTTTGATTCAATTAAGCTAGCCATCCGGAAAAGCCACTTCCGGAAGGGCGGCTGTCGATGGCTACGCCAGTTCCTGCAACCAATTACGTGGTTTGAGGTAGTCGTATAGCTTTGCTTCGGCCGAAGCTTCTGCGGGCTGGTAGCCGTATTCCCAGCGTACGAGCGGCGGCATGGACATCAAAATGGATTCAGTGCGGCCATTAGATTGTAGGCCGAACAGGGTGCCACGGTCGTACACCAAGTTGAACTCCACATAGCGGCCACGGCGATATAGTTGGAACTGTCGTTCGCGTTCACCGTAGGCCATGTCTTTGCGGCGTTCGACAATCGGCAGATATGCGTTGAGAAAGTGATCGCCGACGCTTTGCTGGAATTCAAAGCTGCGCGTAAAGCCCCATTGATTCAAGTCATCAAAAAACAGTCCGCCAACGCCGCGTGTTTCGTTGCGGTGTTTGAGGAAGAAGTAGCGATCACACTCTTCCTTATACTTGGGGTACACCTCTGTCCCGAAGGGGATGCAGGCTTGTTGCGCGACGCGATGCCAGTGCAATACGTCTTCGTCAAAGGCGTAATACGGCGTCAGGTCAAAGCCGCCACCAAACCACCATACCGGTTCCATGCCGGGTTTCTCGGCAATAAAAAAGCGCACATTGGCGTGTGTGGTGGGGACATACGGATTACGTGGATGAAACACTAGCGAGATGCCGGTGGCAGTCCAGCTGGCGCCCATCAGTTCTGGCCGAGCCGCTGTAGCTGAAGCAGGCAATTGCTGGCCGACCACATGCGAAAAATTGATGCCTGCCTGTTCAAACAACCCGCCGTTAGTCAGCACACGACTTTCGCCACCGCCCCCTTCCGGACGTTGCCAAGCATCGCGGCGAAAGCGATTGCCATCTACCTGCTCAATGGCGTCGCTAAGTTGGTCGTGTAGTGTGCGCAGGTAAGCAATCACTGCGCTGGTTTCAGTAGAGGTGTTCATTAGCCAATACTGCCTACTTAGTGCTGGTCTTGCGCTTAGTGGTTTTACGGGTTGCGGTCTTTTTCTTGGTGGCTTTGGCTTTGGTCTTGGTAGGTGCAGCCTTATCAGCTTTCACTGATTTGGCGGCGGTTTTAGCGGCTGGCCGACCGAATGCGCCGCGTTTGGGGCGCACCGGGGCGGCGGCGATCAATTCACGGCATTCGTCGCGAGTCAGTGTCTTTGGGTCGCGATCTTTAGGGATTTTGGCGTTTTTTACTTTGTCAGTGATGTAGGGGCCATACCGCCCGTTCAACACCTGAATGCCATCCTCTGGGAAATCTAGAATCAGACGGTTGGCATCGAGTTCCTGCTTCTCGGCAATCAGTTCCAGTGCCCGCGGTAGTTCAATGGTGTACGGGTCATCGGTCTTGATCGATACGTAGTTTTTGGCACCGTACTGCACGTAGGGGCCAAAGCGACCGATGGCGGCCTTGATCGTTTCACCTGTGGCAGTTTGACCAAGCGTGCGCGGCATCTTGAACAGCTCTAACGCATCGGTCAGCGTCAGAGTGTCCATGCGCTGTGTGGATTTAAGGCTGGCGAACTTTGGCTTTTCCTCGTCGTCCTTGGTACCCAGCTGTACGAAGGGCCCGAATCGACCATAGCGCACCGAAATCGGTTTGCCGGTGGCGGTATCGATGCCCAGTTCGCGCGATTCGGAGACATCGTCGCGGGTGACCGTATCATTGACCATGGTTACCTGATTCTTGAATTCATCCCAGAAACGGCTGAGCACCTGGATCCATTCGGCGTTACCACCGGCAATTTCGTCGAGGTCATTTTCCATCTTGGCGGTGAAGCCATAGTTGATGTAGTGCTCGAAATTTCTGATCAAGAATTTATTGATGATTTTGCCTAGGTCAGTAGGTATAAATCGCCTACTGTCTAGCTCGCAATATTTCTTACCTAATAAAGTCTGAATAATGCTGGCATAGGTAGAGGGACGGCCAATGCCGAATTCTTCCAATGCTTTCACCAAGCTGGCTTCAGAGAAGCGAGGCGGAGGTTCGGTAAAATGCTGCGCCGCACGCACCTCCAATAGCTGCAGCACATCGCCTGCAATCATGGCTGGCAGGATGCGGTCATCCTCTTCTTCCACAGCCTCGTCGGTACTTTCGATGTACACCGACAAGTAGCCGGGTTCGATCAGAGTCGAGCCATTGGCGCGCAGCACCGCTGCCCGTTGCGTGGTTTGGTTGCCGGGCACAAGGTCAACAGCCACGGTGTCATAGACAGCATGTGCCATTTGGCTGGCAACAGTGCGCTTCCAGATCAGCGTGTACAGTTTGAGCTGATCGGCATCGATTTTGCCTGCCAGCACATCGGGGGCGATGGCCGCCGACGTCGGACGCACCGCTTCGTGCGCTTCCTGAGCGTTCTTGGCCTTGGTCTTGTACAGACGTGGCGTGTCAGGCAGGGCTTTGTCGCCATACAGCTGTGACACCACCTGACGGATTTCCTGCACTGCCTCCGCAGCCAAGTTGACCGAGTCGGTACGCATGTAGGTGATCAAGCCGACGGCGCCTTCGCCAAAGTCCACGCCTTCATACAGTTGCTGCGCGAGGCGCATGGTGCGTTGCGCGCCATAACCCAATTTGCGCGATGCTTCCTGTTGCAGGGTAGAGGTAGTAAATGGCGGTGACGGATTACGTTTGCGCTGCTTCTTATCAATATTGGCAACCGTGAGCTGGCCGCCTGCAGCCGCTTCAATGGTTTGTTTAACCAATGCTGCCTGACCGGCTTCGGTAATCGTGAATTGTTCTACCTTGTTGCCCTGATATTCGATCAGTCGTGCCGGGAAGTTCTGCTTGGCTCCCGCTTGTTTCGCGGCATCGGCATCAATGCTCCAGTACTCGCGTGGCTTGAAGCTGAGAATTTCCTCTTCACGTTCGCATATCAGGCGCAGCGCCGGGCTTTGCACACGGCCAGCGGAGGCACCGGGTAGCCCCGCTTTTTTCCACAGCAGTGGTGACAAGTTGAAGCCCACTAGATAATCCAGTGCGCGGCGCGCTTGTTGCGCGTTCA
Organism: Steroidobacteraceae bacterium; assembly: GCA_050181835.1. Classification (GTDB taxonomy): domain Bacteria; phylum Pseudomonadota; class Gammaproteobacteria; order Steroidobacterales; family Steroidobacteraceae; genus CAILZL01. The sequence continues at coordinate 464,159 of JBFXCU010000001.1, forward strand.
CCAAGTCGCTCGATACGGCACGGGGATGCTTAATGGCTTCTTGAATGGCATTGCGGGTGATTTCGTAGAACGCCACCCGATGCACGGCCTTGTCGGTGAGCACTTGCTGTTCTTGCAACACCTGTAACAGATGCCAGGAAATAGCTTCACCTTCGCGATCCGGGTCGGTTGCCAGATATAAGGCATCGGCTTTTTTCATGGCACGGCTGATGGCCTGCATGTGCTTTTCGTTTTTTTCGATCAGCTGGTAGCGCATGGCAAATTGATTGCTGGTATCGACCGCGCCTTCTTTCGGCACTAGATCGCGCACATGACCATACGAGGCCAGAACTTCAAAGTCCGGGCCCAGATATTTTTTGATGGTCTTCGCCTTGGCGGGCGATTCAACGATGACTAGATTCCGGCTCATGGCTCGTTCAATTTATTTAGTTTCGCTGGTTCAACGTGAGCCAGCGACAGTCGCAAAAAAACCGCGTCGGGGCGCGGTCCGTGGTTAGTGGATGGTGGCTAGCGTTCAATGCAGGGCATATTCAGCCTGTTCTTCAAACACCAAGTCTTCCATACGTGCGTAGGCATTCGCTTCATCCGGCTGGCTGAACAGTACCATCAGCACAACCCACTTAACTTGTTCAATATCAATCTCTTCCGTCACCAGTGCCAATAAGCGATCAATCACCCATTCGCGCTGTACTGGACTTAGGATGCCCAAGTTTTCGAGGTGCATGATGTAGCCACGGCATTCCAGATCCAAGCGTGCGCATTCACTGACATCAAACACCCGGATGGCCCGTGAAGTGGGTACAGGATGATCGCGAGCCGGGGCGCTGGATAGTGATTCCAGCCACGCCAGCGCCTGATCAATTTCGCGATCAGCAAAACCGGCCTGTTCCAGTTCGGTCTTCAGCGTCTCATGATCGGGCTCGGGAGCAGCGTCAACTTCGCCATCGACATAGTTCTCGAATAGGTAGATCAAAATATCGAGCACGCTTTCCTTCATCATTCCTGGTTCAGTGGCTACACCGCTGGGCCGAGACCCAGCCTTCATATTGTTTACTTTTGCGCCCGCAGGTACAGCCCGCCGGGAAAGCATTCTATGCAGCCATCCAGTTCCAGAATCAGCAACATGGAGATAACTGCATCGGCTGGTAAGCCGCTGCGAAGCACCAATTGGTCAACGCTGAGCGGCTCAAAACCGAGGGCATCTAACAGGATTTTGTAATCCTTGTCCAACAGCGCGTGAGAAAATCCTGATAAATCAATTAGTTCGGTGTTGTTTATGGCGGTTAGGTTGGTCAAACTGGCGGCCAGTGGGCCTAGCTCGCTGAGAATATCTGCGGCATCGTCTACCAGTTTGGCGCCCTGGCGGATCAATTGGTGACAGCCCTTGCTCATTGGGCTGTGGATGGAGCCTGGAATGGCGAACACTTCACGGCCTTGGTCGCCTGCCAGGCGGGCAGTAATCAGCGAGCCGCTGTGCAGTGCCGCTTCCACCACCAGTGTGCCCAGCGACAGACCGCTAATCAGTCGATTTCGTTGCGGAAAGTGATGTTTGCGAGGCGGTGTGCCGGGCGGGAATTCAGATATCAATGCCCCGGTTGCTTCAATCTCACGGGCCAACGCTTCGCTACTGCGCGGGTAAATGGTGTCAAGGCCGGTACCACAAACCGCCAGTGTGGCACCACCGCCCGCTAACGCGCCGCGATGGCTGGCGGCATCGATGCCAGCGGCCAGACCGCTGGTAATGCTCAGACCACAGCCGCTCAAGTGTTTGGCAAAGGCGGCGGCAATCTGGCGGCCATAGGGACTGGGATTGCGCGAGCCAACCATTGCCAGTTGCGGCCGTTTCAATACCGCCGGGTTGCCACTAACGAACAGGCCTACCGGTGGATCCGGTAGTTGCTGCAGCAGCTCAGGGTAACGCGAATCATCGAGCATGATGAGGTGATGGGACGGGTGATCCAGCCAGCGTTGCTGTGTGGCTACGCTAGTGCTGGTTGTCGCACTCAGGAACTCACAGCAGCGTGGCGAGAGTTCAGCAGCACGCCACGCTGAGGGGCCGGCCTGTATCACGCCAGCAGCTGTTCCATGCTGCGCCAGTAACGATAAATACTTCGCCCCGGACAGTGCCGGGGCGTTGATGAGGATCAGTTGTGCAGCTTGCTCATCCATGAGCCGTGTTACTTTGGCTGTGCGTTAAGGGTTGCGTACGTAGTCGCCGATGCCGACCGGGCGACTGGCATCCATAATCAACGCATAGCTCATGCGCTCGAAAGTTTTGAATACCATGACATTGCCGGCCAGTTCGTCGGGAATCTTAATTTTCTTGGCGAAGCCATTGCCCTTGTGCATCGGATTGGCTGAGCGACCGTCGCTATAATAGTCAGACACTTTTTCACCAGCTTGATAAATGGCCAGCACATGGCCCACTTCCACGCCTTGTTTTGTGCCGCGATTGATCGCTACAACATTGGCTTGTCCGGCGACTGTAACGCCGTCCACTGCCATTATTCGGCCATCAACTGTGCTGGAAGGTGCGTGTGGTACGAAATCCAAACTCAGCTGGTAGGTTTCCGGATATAGCTTGTCGCCCGGCAGTGCTTCGCGCACGGTTTCCGTTAACTGCAGCTTGGCCGGATCGCCGTTGCTAAGTAGTGGGCCGGTGCCTACATAATCAGCGTAATAGCCCAGCAGATCATTGTTATCGGGGTCGCGCAATGGCTGACCGACATGTATCAGATTGTAGCGCGTGCCAACCACCGCATTTTTGATACCGCGCGCATACACCTCATCGCCTGCGGCACCAACGATATGCTTGTCGCGGATGTGTAGCAGATAGGGTGCAGATTTCACTTCATCCTTGCTGATGATCGATGGCCGACCGAGGAAGGACTCTAAGCTTTTGTAGGAAATGGTGCTGATCGCCTGTCCTAGGTCTTCACTACGCACTTGGGGCGACAGACGTTCGCCATTACCGCCGGTTACCTGCTCACCACCGCGTTCGGTCAGCATCAGGCGCGGTTCGCCATTGATATTGACCAGCGACAGTATGTCACCAGGATAAATTAGGTGCGGATTCTGGATTTGTGGGTTTACGTACCACAGTTCTGGCCAGTACCAAGGTTGGCTGAGAAAGGTTCGCGAGATGTCCCATAGCGTGTCACCTTGCTTGACGGTGTACTGATCCGGCGCGGTAGCGGAGAGCGGCAGGCGCGTGCCAGTGGCCAGGGTGCGACTGCCAGTCGTCTGTGCGCGTGCCTCGTGATGGATAGCCAAGCCGCTGATGGCCACCATGCAGCCGAGTGCTGAACTCAGGCATACGCTTCGCCAGAGTTGAGTCGGCGAGTTGATCTTATTCATGCGCAGCACACGCTCCATATATAAGTTAACAGTAACCGGTGCCGATTCGTTACGTAACAGACTATAATTCCGCACCGGATGGCCCAGTCGGGGCAGGGTTCACTACCCGGCCCACGATTAAGTTCAATGTCGCGCCAACTCTAACAGCATTCCTGAAGCCTGTGCACGACCCTCTGCTGCTGGCTAGCAACGGTCGAGACGTGGTTCTCATTTGAATTCTGTTGGTATACGCGACGGGACGGGCTGCTTTGAACCAGCGCACCTTGAGAGCTTGTTATGGCCCTGCTACCCATTCTCGAATTTCCCGATCCCCGTCTGCGCACCAAGGCGGTAGTCGTCACGCAGGTAGATGCCGCTCTGCGGCAGCTGATCGACGACATGATTGAAACCATGTATGCCGCTAATGGCGTGGGTTTGGCGGCCACCCAAGTGAATGTGCACCAGCGTCTGGTGGTGATTGATGTGAGTGAGGAGCGTAATCAGGCGCAGGCCTTCGTCAATCCCGAAATCATCAGTCGTGAGGGCGTGGAAATCAGTGAAGAAGGCTGTCTGTCGGTACCGGGCACCTATGAAGAAGTAGAGCGTGCCGAGCGCGTAATGGTGCGTGCGCTGGATCGTAATGGTGTGCAGTTCGAGCTTCAGGCTGAAGGATTGCTCGCCGTCTGTATTCAGCATGAGCTGGATCATCTGCAGGGCAAGCTGTTTGTCGACTATCTGTCGGATTTGAAGCGCACTCGCATTCGCAAAAAGCTGGATAAAGAGCATAAGGAACGAGTGGCCAAGACGGCTCGTAAGCAATCCGTGCCGGTTATCTAAGCGCAGCGCTCACCATGTTGGTGAGTACAATCAAATAATGACTACATCATTACGAATCGTGTATGCCGGCACGCCCGAGTTTGCGGTCGCTGCGTTGGCGGCGTTGTGTGCCTCTGATCATCAAGTCGTTGCTGCATATACGCAGCCAGATCGTCCCGCTGGACGCGGGCGCGTGCTCACTGCCAGTGCCGTAAAACAATATGCCCAGGCACACTCAATGGTGGTTGAGCAGCCACTAAATTTTCGTGATCCCGCTGCCATTGAGCACCTGCGCAGCTATGCGCCTGATGTGCTGGTGGTGGCGGCATACGGATTAATCCTGCCGCAGGCGGTGCTGGATATCCCGCGACTTGCTTGCCTTAACATCCATGCATCCTTGCTACCACGCTGGCGCGGTGCCGCGCCCATTCAACGTGCAATCCTTGCGGGTGATGCTGAAACCGGGGTCACTATTATGCGCATGGAGGCGGGATTGGATACCGGCCCGATGCTTAAAATGCAGGGTTTTGCCTTAACTGCGCACGACACAGCTGCGAGTGTGCATGATCGATTATCCGCGTTGGGTGCAACGCTGCTACTGGACGTGTTGGCAGAGTTACCCGCCGCTTTGCAGCATGCTACGGCGCAACCTGAAGCGGGCATCAGCTACGCAAAAAAGATCAGCAAGGAAGAAGCGCAGTTGGATTGGTCGCAAAGTGCTGAACAGCTCGATAGAAAAATCCGCGCATTCAATCCTTGGCCCATTGCCGAGACGCAATTGCATGGCCAACAGTTACGTGTATGGCAGGCGCAGGTTATTAGCATCAAGCATCGCGAAGTGCCGGGTACGGTGCTGGCCGCAACTGCGAACGGTATTCAAGTGGCTTGTGGCACTGGCGTACTCAGTCTCACCCACGTCCAGCAATCTGGGCGTAAAACGCTCAGCGCAATTGAGTTCATCAAATCCCATTCATTGACCGGCGTGCAACTAGGTGCGTCCACAGGCAAGCATTCATGAGTACCCCTGCCGAGATTCGCGCCCAAGCTGCTTTGCTGTTAATGCAAGTGGTGGATGAAGGACGGTCGCTGGATGCCTTGTTGGAAAATCGCAGTGATGCGCCACAAGAACGTGGCCTGTTGCGTTCGTTGAGTTATGGTTCGGTGCGCTGGTACTGGCGCTTGCTGGCGGTGTTGACTCAACTCAGTAGTCAACCGCCCAAGGACTTGCAGCCTGAAGTCCGCGCCTTGGCACTGGTGGGGTTGTTTCAATTGCTGCATACCGATATTGCTGCGCATGCGGCGGTAGCAGAAACCGTTGAGGCCGCACGCGTACTCAAACTCAATCGCACTACGGGCTTTTTGAATGCAATTCTGCGTCGTTGTCAGCGCGAATCAGAGGGTTTGTCGGCAGCCATTGATGTTGATCTGGCGCAGCGTACGGCGCATCCAGAATGGTTGGTCAAACAACTACGCCATGACTGGCCTGCTCAGACTGAAGAAATATTGCATGCCAATAATCAGCATCCACCGTTCTGGTTGCGCGTGAATACCCGGCATATCGGTCGCGATGCGTATCGTGATTTGCTTACTGCCCAAGGTCTGGAGTCCAGCGTCTCTGAGTACGCACCCGAAGCGCTACTATTGCCACAAGCAGTCGAGGTGCTGTCATTGCCCGGCTTCAAGGAAGGTTGGGTCGCCATACAAGATGCTGCCGCACAGCTAGCGGCGCACTTTTTGGCAGCTGAACCTGAGCAACGGGTATTGGATGCGTGTGCTGCTCCGGGCGGTAAGACCTGTCACATTCTGGAACTGCAGCCGCAGCTGGGTGAAATGGTGGCGCTAGATGTGTCATCAGAGCGCATGCCACGCGTGCGCGGTAACCTCAGACGACTAGGCTTGGAAGCAACGCTGATTGTTGGTGACGCGGCTGATCCTGAACGTTGGTGGGATGGCCAGCTATTTGAGCGTATTTTGCTGGATGTGCCTTGTTCTGCCACGGGGGTGATTCGTCGTCATCCTGATATCAAGGTGTTACGCCGAGCTACTGATATCGACAATTTGGCGGTACGTCAGGCGCAAATGTTGCGCCGGATTTGGCCATTATTGGCACCGGGTGGACGCTTGGTTTATGCCAGCTGTTCGGCGTTACGTGCCGAGAATGCTGTAGTCGTGGCATCCTTTCTGAAGACACAGGCAGGTGCTCGCGATATAACAACAGATGTCGCTACCCAGTTGGGGTTTGCTCACGCAGGCCAAACTGAGGTGGCGCCAGCAGATAGACAGCCAGGTTGGGCCATACCAGCCGGATTAGGGGGGATGGATGGTTTTTACTATGCTTGTTTACACAAGCTTGCTGGATAGCGAGTAAACACGATGTGTTTGCCAGTGCGTCAGTGCGGGCGGATGATCAGCAGCCTGTGTCTGCTGCTGTTCGGCTTGCTGAGCGGCTTTACTGTGCTAGCGCAAAGCAGTAGTGACGACATCCAGATTCGATCACCGTATCTAAAACCGGATGGCAATGTGTACGCGCTTAACGCACGGCTGCTGTTTGATGTGCCGCTATCAGTCGAACAGGCGATTCATGATGGCGCTGTGTTGAACATGGAATTGCAGCTGAGAGTCAGCCATGAGCGGCGCTGGTGGCGCGACGCAGTGCAGGCTGAATTGCAACAACGCTACCAATTGCTATATCACGGCGTATCTGAGCGTTTCGTGGTGCGCAATCTCAATAGCGGTGCGCAGAGTTCGTTTGCCACCTTTGCCGAAGCGGTGGCGACACTTAAACAAATTGAGGATCTGCCCGTGCTCGACAAGAGTCTGGTCGGTACAGCTTCCGACAGAGTGATCAGCCTGCGCGTACATCTCGAAGAGCGCAGTATCCCCAGAGCGCTTGGCATGCTGCTGTTCTGGGTGGATGATTTTTCTCTGACCAGCGATTGGTATACATGGCCACTGAAACCGTAGCGACGCATAGTGCTCCCGTACCGCTGCGACGAATGTTCGTCGGCTTAGCGGTGCTGGGTGTAGCGCTGTGGCTAATGGCCGTGTATTTGTTGCTACAGTCGGTACAAAATGCCAACCGCTTTGCCAATCTGCTGCCATGGGTGCTGGTAATCAACATCGCGGGTTTGGCGGTGTTGCTGCTATTGATTATGCGCCGCTTGTTGTTGCTGGTGCGTGCGCGCCGGCAACAGGTAACGGGTTCGCGCCTTGAAGCACGCATGGTGTGGATGACAGGTTTGTTGGCAGTGCTACCAATTCTGGTGGTGTTTTATTTTTCTGTGCAGTTTATTTCACGTGGTATCGACAGCTGGTTTGGTGCAGAGATTGGCGCAGGTCTGAACAACGCATTGAATCTGTCGCGGATGGCGTTAGATTTGCGCAGTCGCGAATACCTGATTCGCATCGAACGCGTTGCGCCACGCATAAGTTTGCCGCTGAGTGGTTGGCAAGACGTGAGCAAGCAAACACTGGTACAGCAACTGAATACGCTGCGCAATGAAACTGGCGCGGCTGAACTGGCGCTGCTGGGTGCAGATGGTCGAGTGCTGTCATTGAGTTCTGGCTCATTACTGGCAAGTAGTGATGTGCCAGTAAGCAGCGAGATGCTGTTGCAAACCATGCAGGGCCAGTCATACCTCAGTCTGGATCCGGTGGGCACTGGTAACTATCAGGTCAGAATCGCCGTGCCGTTAACTTCCGGCGCCGACCGACTGATCCTTAGTGCCAGCTTTTCGCTGGAACACCGCCTTGCAGAGCTGGCCGATGTGGTGGACAACGCCACTCGCCAATATGCTGAACTGACCCGCGCTCGCCAGCCACTCAAGACTGGCTTCATTCTTAGCTTGACGCTGGTGCTGGCTGTTACCGTGCTGAGCGCAATTTACGCTGCATTCCGGGTGGCGCGACACTTGGTGAAACCGATTGAAGATCTGGTGGCTGGTACACGCGCCGTGGCCCGTGGTGACTTTGAAACCCGGCTGCCCTTGCCAGCGAATGATGAAATAGGTTTGCTGGTGCATTCTTTTAATGACATGACGCAACGCTTGTCGCAGGCGCGGGCCGATACGGCGCGTAGTCAACAGGCAGTAGAAGCGGAACGCGCTAATTTGGCGGTTATTCTGGCGCGCTTATCCAGTGGTGTCATTTCACTAACCCCGAATTTCACCATGCAAGTGGTGAACACTGCTGCCGCCAGCTTGTTGAATATTGATACGGCCACGTGTCTGAACCAGCCATTTACGGCGAGTTCAACACAGTCCCTGTACGAACAATTTGTGCTTGCTTGTCGCAAGCGTCTCGATCAGGGCGATACCGAATGGCATGAACAATTTACTTTGCAAACTGAGGTACAGCGCTGTGTGCTGATCTGCGCCTGTACGGCATTGCCGGGTATGGAGATCAGCGCGGCTGTCGGCAAAGTATCTGGCTATGTGTTGGTATTCGATGATGTCACCGCCTTGTTGCAAGCACAGCGCGACGCCGCTTGGGGTGAGGTGGCACGACGCTTGGCGCATGAAATCAAAAATCCCCTCACTCCCATTCGGCTCTCGGCGGAACGACTACGCCACAAGTTGCTGCCCGGCATGAATGAAACGGATGCGCAGCTGCTGGATCGTGCCACGCATACAATTGTGCAGCAGGTTGATGCCATGAAAGACATGGTCAATGCTTTCAGTCAGTACGCTCGTACGCCATATATGAATGTGGCTGCGTTTGCACTGAATGAGTTGGTGACAGAAGTGGTCGAGCTATATCGAGCTAGGGCGCCATCGCTAAAACTGCACCTCATGCTAGATCCGGACATAAAGGCAGTAGAGGCGGATCGTGATCGTATCCGACAAGTGCTGCACAATCTGCTCGCTAATGCTGTGGAGGCTCTGGATGCTAGAGACAATGCAGTGATTGAACTTCATACCCGCTTGATTGCACCTACCGCCGACGCCTGGGCGCGTATTGTCATACTCGATACCGGCCCCGGCTTTGCACCGGAAATTCTCGGTCGTATGTTCGATCCATACGTCACCACCAAAACGCGTGGCACAGGTCTGGGATTATCAATCGTCAAGAAAATTGTTGATGAGCATGCAGGCCGTATTGAAGCAGCAAACCGTCCTGAAGGTGGGGCAATTGTCAGTATCGACCTGCCTGTCAAGTCGGCAGCTGCACGTGCAGGTGCAAGTATGCCCGGTCATGAACTATCCGTTAGAGATGGAAAGAGAGAACAATCATGAGTAGTGCGCATATCCTGATCGTCGATGACGAGATCGAAATCCGCAATTTAATACGCGATATTCTGGTCGATGAAGGCTATCACGTTGAGTTAGCGGGCAACGGCCAGCAAGCACGCAGTGCCTATGCGGCAACAGCGCATGATTTGGTTTTGTTGGATATCTGGATGCCGGATACCGATGGCATCAGTTTGTTACGTGATTGGTCTGGCGATGGAGGCTTGAAGTGTCCGGTGGTGATGATGTCGGGCCATGGCAGCATTGAGGTGGCGTTAGAAGCTACTCGGCTGGGTGCCACCGACTTTGTTGAAAAACCGTTATCACTTAGCAAGCTGCTGCAAGTGGTGCAGCAAGCACTGGAAAGCGGGCGTCATAAAAAACAAGTAAGGCAGCTATTGGGCAACCGCCTTATTACGCCTGCTGGCAAAAGCAAGGCCATGCAGCAATTACGTGAGCAGGCACAGCGTGCCGCGCTGAGTGATGCATCGATATTGCTACTGGGTGAAGCGGGCGCGGGACGCGAAATAATGGCGCGTTACCTGCACGCGAATAGCCCACGTGCTGAGCAGCCACTCGTGCAACTAACGCCTGCCAGCATCAGTGATGAAAGCCTGGTCGCTGAACTATACGGTACAGAACACAATAATCAGGTACAGCATGGGTTGCTGGATCAAGCACACGGCGGCACGTTGTTTATCAAAGGGCTGGAAGATGCATCACCGTTGCTGCAAAAAATGCTGCTGGCTGCGCTGGAAACAGGGCATTACACCCGGGTTGGTGCTACTACGCCAACAGAATTGAATATTCGACTGGTTTGCTCGGCACAAGCAGGGTTTATGGCGCGCGTCACTCAGGAACAGTTTCGCGCCGATCTGTTCATCCGTATCAATATCATGTCGCTGCATATCCCCCCCTTGCGTGAACGTGCTGAGGATGTACCTGAATTGCTACGTCATTACGTTGAACGATTCGCCGATGAAGAGCACCTGCCGCTGCGTCGTTTTGGTGTGTCGGCGCAAAATCGGCTGCGCAATTATCCATGGCCCGGAAATGTTCAGGAGTTGCGTAATCTGGTGCGGCGTCTGTTGATACTGGGCGGTTCAGAAGAGATTCGTCTCGATGAACTTGAGCGAGAACTCAAGGCGCAAACCGACGATACTGAACCATTGGTAAAACACGATTTGCTGGCGCTGCCGCTGCGTGAAGCGCGTGAGCAATTCGAGCGCATGTACTTGCAGCAACAATTATTGCTCTGCAATGGCAAGGTGGGCCAACTGGCCAAGCGCGTAGGTATGGAGCGCACCCACCTATATCGCAAGCTGCGTACGCTGGGTGTGGACTTCAGGCAACTGGGTGAGGATTAGTCGTGCAGAGCGGAGCGGCAGTTACTTCAAAAACAGTGCCGGTTTTCAAGGACAAGCTTTGGCCATAAAAAAGCGGAGTACCCACGTTGGTGGGCACTCCGCGACCGCTTACGCCAAGTGCGATAAGCGGCTACAGGCCAAAGCTGGCCGTGAAAGCAATACTACGTACATTGCCGAATTTATAGGAGTTGTCCTTGTAGCTGACACCCAACGCCACCGAGTCACTGATTTTTTTCTGCAAGGTCAGTTCCCAGAAATAATCATAGTCACGGATGGTATTCTGGCGATCCGTATCGGGATTCAGCAGGGTGCTTTCTTTAGAGAACAAATCCCAGCGCGTACGCCCGACTTTGGGAACAATTCTGAAGCCATGTTCAGTCTCAAACTGATAGCCAACGGCAAGGCTGTATTCCGTAAGGCGATACTTGTCCACCGTACCAAACCAGCTCCAGTTACCTTGCGTGCTGTAGCCCGCTTCGGTCATAAAGCCAATGGGGGTGACATAGGCCAGCCGCACACCAGTTTGCAATGCGTCGACTTCTCGAAGCGTGTTGCTCTTTAATTGATCGGCATCGATGCGTAGCGTGGTCTTGCCAATGCGCGGGCTGATTTCAAAGCCTTCGCTTGCCATTACCGCCGGTATTGTTACTGCTTGTAGTAACAACAGGGAAGTTGATAGGTGTTTAATTTTCATTACCTGAAACTCCTGAAAATCTCTCGCCATGAAGGCGATTGAGGCTTAGTTATCCTCATTGCGACGAGTGCCGCAACGCTTGGGCAACCGGTGTATCAGGCTGGTACTACAAGCAGTGGATTTCGCGACTGACTACCCTCTACACTGCGACATTGGTAGAGGAGAGATGTATCGTGAGTGAGAGCGCCCGGATTATTGACGAACTGAAGCGCGTACTGAAAACGCGTGGCATGACCTATCGAGACTTGGCCGGTAAGGTGGCCTTGAGCGAGGCATCCATCAAGCGCGTCTTTGCTGAGGAAACCTTCACCCTGCAACGTCTTGAAAAAATCTGTACCGTCATCGGCATATCCGTGAGCGAATTAGTGCGCATGGCTAGCGAAGGTAATGAGCTCAACTCGCAATACTTGACCCTGGAGCAAGAGCAAACACTGGCGGCCAATCCAGCCTTGCTGGCCTGCTTCTACTTGCTATTGAATGGTCGGCCCTCAACCGAAATTCAAGCACGACTGGATCTGACTGACCGCGAGTTGCGTTCCTTGTACGTCAAGCTCGACGATGCGCATCTGGCAGAACTACAAGCTGGTTTGAAAGCCCGTCTGCGAGTGGGCCCCGTGGTGAATTGGCGCAGCGATGGACCGGTGCGGCGTGTCTACGAACGTCAGGTCAAAGCCGAGTTTCTGCAATCCGAATTCCAGGGTGAGGGCGAAGTACTGCACTTCCATTCCGCCGAACTCTCCGAAGCCTCTGCCGCATTGCTATCGAGAAAGCTCGAACAGCTTGGCCATGAGTTCGCCGATTTCGCCAAACTCGATCGTGACTTGCCCGTCAGAAAAAAACGCAGCGTCGCCTTGCTGCTAGCCTTCCGTCCCTGGGTGTTCTCGATGTTTGATGGCTTGCAGCAGGCGAAGAAGCGGGGTTAGTTAGCGATACCACATAGATAGAACACGTCGTATGAACAGGAAGTTGGGGTAGCGAAGTATGGCCGTTAACGCAGGATGGACACGACAACAACTGTTGGTGGCTTTTAGTCTCTATTGTCAAATGCCTTTCGGGAAAATGCATTCCCGAAATCCTGAGATTATTAAGTATGCCAAGTTAATTGGCAGGACGCAGTCTGCTCTGGCGATGAAGCTGACAAATATTGCGAGTCTTGACCCCGTAATTACATCGTCAGGTAGAAAAGGACTGGATGGTGCTTCAGCGGCAGACAGGGCGATGTGGGATGAAATGCAAAGAAATTGGGAAGATTTCGCGCTTGAATCTCGGGCAGTACTTAGTTCATTTGGAGCGGATAATGAGGCTGACAGCGGCATTGATGCATCAGCATTAGAGTCGGCGAGCTACGAAGGCAAGAACAAGACAGCGATGGTGGCAATTCGTATGGGCCAAGGCTTCTTTCGGCGCTCCGTTCTAAGCGCATATGACAATCAGTGTTGTATTACTGGGTTGGCGATGCCGGAGTTGCTAGTTGCAAGCCACATTGTGCCTTGGCGTGATGATGAGAAAAATCGATTGAATCCGATGAATGGGCTTTGCTTGTCGGTTATGCATGACAAAGCATTTGATATTGGCATCATAACTATCAGCGAGGATATGACCGTTAAGGTTTCAAGGAAGTACCTTGAAAGTAAAAACCATTTTTTTGGCACAGCCCTGATCGCCTATGATGGTAAAACAATAGCTGCACCGAAAAAATTTCACCCGCGCGAAGAATTTCTTGCGATCCATCGTCGCCGGTTTTCAGAAGCTCAGTGCGGATGAGTTTTCTGGGTCGCTACGGATCGTAGCCGTGCTATAGACCATCTAGGCTGCTCAATTCAGCGGCTCGGTGTATTCTCTTCTCGTCAGCTTTTCTGACTTATCGTCATGCCAACCACACACTTTCATCCCGCCGTAAAGACTTGGTTTAATCAAGCATTTTCCGCGCCGACCTCGGTGCAGATAGATGCGTGGACGGCAATCGCACGTGGTCAGCACACATTGATTGCTGCGCCCACGGGTTCGGGTAAAACGCTGGCGGCGTTCATGATGGCGATTGATTCGCTGGTGCGACAAGCTGCGCGCGGATACATTGACGATGCAGTGCAAGTTGTTTACGTCTCGCCACTCAAGGCATTGTCGAATGACATAGAGCGCAATCTACAAGTACCTTTGGCGGGCATTACGCAAGTGTTGTTGCAACAAGGCAGTGGCGCTGCCGAGATTCGTGCGCAGGTGCGTACGGGCGATACGCCGCAGATTGAACGCGCGGCGATGCGTCGTAAACCGCCGCATATTCTCGTCACCACGCCAGAGTCATTGTATTTGTTGCTTACTAGTGCTTCCGGGCGCGAGATGTTGGCGACGACGCGCACGGTTATCGTTGACGAAATTCATGCGGTGGCTAACAGCAAGCGTGGTGCACATCTGGCGTTATCGTTGGAAAGGCTGAGCGCGTTGTGCGCACATCCTGTTCAACGAATTGGCTTGTCGGCTACGCAGAAGCCGATTGAAGAGATTGCGAGTTTTCTGGTGGGAAGTGGCACTGTTGCTGCTGCGCCTGTGGGTCCGACTTCAGTCGGACTTGCCAACATTGCTGTCAGGCTGGAGCCTGACCTACAGACTGATCTATATGTTCAGGAGGCTGATCCATGCTGCACCATCGTCAACACTGGACATGTCCGTGAACGTGATTTGCAAATGCTATTGCCGGACGCGCCACTGGAAGCGGTGATGTCCAATGAAGTGTGGCAGAACGTGTATGACAAGCTGGCTGGCTTGATTGAGGGTCATCACACCACGTTGGTGTTTGCCAACACGCGGCGCATGGTAGAACGTGTGGCACGGCAACTTACTGAGCGACTAGGTGAAGCATACGTTGCTGCGCATCACGGCTCACTCTCAAAAGAAACGCGCTTCGATGCGGAGCAGCGTCTGAAAGCAGGCTCGCTGCGTGTGCTGGTGGCCACGGCTTCATTAGAGCTCGGTATTGATATTGGCGATGTTGATCTGGTGTGTCAGTTGGGTTCGCCGCGTTCCATTGCTGCGTTTTTGCAACGAGTGGGCCGCGCCAATCATTCGGTTACCGGTGTGCCAAAGGGACGCTTGTTTCCACTGAGTCGCGACGAGTTGGTGGAATGCACGGCATTGCTTGCCGCAGTACGACGCGGTGAACTGGATCGACTCATCATTCCAGCCAAGCCACTGGATGTGTTGTCTCAGCAGATAGTGGCCGAAGTTGCCGCGCAGGAATATGGAGAAGATGAACTCTATTCGCTGGTAACGCGTGCCTGGCCGTATCGTGATTTACAGCGCGATGCATTTAATGCAGTGCTGCGCATGTTGTCGGAAGGGTTTGCCACTCGTCGGGGTCGACAAAGCGCGTACCTGCATCGAGATGCGGTGAACCAACAATTGCGGGCGCGCAAAGGCGCAAGGCTAACGGCAATTACCTGTGGTGGCGCGATCCCCGATGTGGCCGACTATCGCGTGATCCTCGAGCCGCAGGAAATTTTCATTGGTGCCTTGAACGAAGACTTTGCCATTGAAAGTCAGGTCGGCGATATTTTCCAGTTGGGCAATGCCTCGTATCGCATTCAACGCATCGAGGCTGGCAAGGTTCGTGTAGAGGATGCAAAAGGCCAACCACCAACGTTGCCATTCTGGTTGGGTGAAGCCCCGGCGCGTACCGATGAATTATCGCAAGCGGTGTCGCGACTGCGTGGCGAGATCAATGCTGCATTGGCCGGCACTGACGAGGCGCAACTCAAGCAATGCATTGCCCTGCTCATGCAAGAACATGCATTGAGCGAGCCCGCCGCGCGACAGATCGTTGATTATCTGGGGGCGGCCAAGGCCATGCTCGGACAGTTGCCAACGCAGCAGTGCCTGGTGTTCGAGCGCTTCTTTGATGAAAGCGGTGGCATGCAGTTGGTGATTCATTCGCCCTTCGGCGCGCGCATCAATCGCGCCTATGGGCTGTCGCTACGCAAACGTTTTTGTCGTAGTTTCAATTTCGAATTGCAGGCGGCCGCTACCGAAGATGCAGTGATTCTGTCGCTGGGTGAAACGCACAGCTTTGAATTGGCAGAAGTGGTGCGCTATCTCAATAGCCAGGGGGTGCGCGAGCTATTGATTCAGGCCATGCTGGATTCACCGTTGTTCACCACGCGGTGGCGTTGGATAACCAGCATCGCACTGGCTGTACCGCGCTTTCGCGGTGGTAAACGCATGCCCGCACCGTTGCAGCGAATGGCAGCGGAAGACCTAGTGTCAGTGGTGTTTCCTGAGCAGCTGGCCTGTTTAGAAAATATTCAGGGTGATCGCGAGATTCCGGATCATCCTCTGGTCAATCAGGCCATTCATGATTGTCTGTTTGAAGCCATGGATGTCATCGGGCTGGAGCAGCTGCTCAAAGGACTTGAGCAAGGCAGCATTCAAGTCATTGCCTGTGATCTGCCAACGCCCTCGCCATTGTCACAGGAAATTCTTACCGCCAAGCCCTATGCCTTTCTGGATGATGCGCCATTGGAAGAGCGGCGCACCCAAGCGGTGGCGAGTCGGCGCTGGCTTGATCCGCAAACCGCCGACGAGTTTGGCACGCTGGATGAACAAGCTATTGCGCAGGTGCGTGAGCAAGCCTGGCCTAGTGTTGAGAACGCTGATGAATTGCATGATGCGTTGATGTCGTTGGGTTTGTGTACTGAGCAGGAAGCACTACGTAACAGCTGGCAGCCGATGTTTGCGCACTTGCTCAATGCCAATCGAGTGACAGTGATGACCCTGCCGTTCGCGGTTAACAATAGTGATGTGGCAAAAGAAGAGACTCTTTACCACAGTCGGGAGAAGGAATCTGAGAGCAATGATTTCTGGTTGGCTGTCGAACGTATGCCGATGTCCGCTGTCTTGTATCCGCACGCTACATTTGCGCCGATGTTGAACTTACCTGCTGAGTTTGCTCAGCAGCAATGGGATACAGGAACGGCGCTAGTCGAGTTACTGCGCAGTCGCTTGCAGGCGCTTGGCCCTACTACTGCATCGGTGCTTGCGACATCATTGTTATTGCCGGTCGCTGCTATCAACATGGCATTGCTGCAACTGGAAGCTCAGGGCTTTGCCATGCGTGGTCAGTTCACTTCAGATAGGCGTGAGCTTGAATGGTGTGAGCGACGCCTGCTGGCGCGTATTCATCGTTACACCGTGCAACGTCTGCGTGCGGAAATTGAACCGGTATCGACGGCAGACTTCATGCGCTTTCTGTTGCATTGGCAAGGCGTGATACGCACACCGCGACCACAAGGTGTGGAAGCTTTGTCGGGGATCATTGAACAACTCGAAGGTATTGACGTACCCGCCGCCGCGTGGGAAAGCGATATACTACCCGCGCGCCTGCAAGATTACGATCCTAATTGGCTGGACAGTGTGTGTTTATCTGGTCGCGTCGTGTGGTTGCGCTTACAGGCATCGACTACTGGCGCCTCGCCAGTACGCGCGACGCCGATTGTATTGTTGACCCGCAAGCATTTATCGTTGTGGCACACCCCGCAGGCCATAGATACAGAGTTACGCTTGTCGCATCCGGCGCAGCGTATTCGTGAGTATTTGCAGGTAAATGGTGCATCGTTCTTTGCGGATATCGCACAAGGTGCAGGTGTACTGCAATCGCAAGCGGAACAAGGCTTGAGTGAATTGGTCGCAGCGGGGTTGTTGAGCGCAGATAGCTTCAGTGGCTTGCGTGCGCTGGTGATGCCGATGGATCGTAAGCGCAAGCTGGCAGCGCGCGGTATGCGCATAGCGCAATTCGGCCTGGAAGATGCCGGTCGCTGGACGTTAGTACGGCGACAGCACCACTCTGAAGTGGCAGACAAGCTGACACAACTAGCGTTTATCTTGTTGCGTCGTTATGGCGTGGTGTTTCGCAAGTTATTGGTACATGAAAGCACGCAACTCCCCGCGTGGCATGAGTTGTTGCGTGTGTTCAGGCAATTGGAAGCACAAGGCCTGATTCGTGGTGGCCGTTTCGTTGGCGGGGTGACTGGCGAGCAATATGCCTTGCCAGAAGCGGTAACGGCATTGCGCGCAGTGCGCAAGCGGGCGTTTGATGGACAGTTAGTATCGCTGTCAGCGGCTGATCCCTTGAATTTAAGTGGCGTGCTGATTCCGGGGCCGCGCATTCCCGCCTTGACTGGCAATCGTCTATTGCTGCGTGATGGAATGTTAGTTGCTACGCATGTTAGTGGGCTAGCAACACTACACGTTGAGTTTACGCCAGAGGATGAATGGCAAGCTCGCAATGCGCTATTACACAATCGCATGCCCGGTATGTCATTAACCAGGCAGTGAGTTGCGCGGCAGTGCTGTGCTGATTACTGGCGCAGCGGGTTCTGACAGCAATCTGCAATGGCTTCATGAGAGTCATTATTTTTGGCGCAAGCGATGCCAGTTCGATCTGCTTGCCAGTCGGCCCATTCTGCATCGCCAGCACCAAATAGATCGCTCAGTTCTTTGCCCATCCCTGCCAGGTACGCTTCCATGACACTACATTGTTGCGCAATCAAGGCGGAGGCCAGGCAGTGCTGCTGCTTGTCATCAAGAGTCGCCGGCACCTGTAGGCGCACCGCCTGCATGCAGCCATACGAAGAATGCGTGGGGCGATGATCAGGCGCGGTGGTGCATGCAGCTAGTAGCACGAGGCTTGCCAGCCACAGCCCATGGCGAAAACTCTGCTCAAGATCGTGGTGTGACATCCGGAAATGTTAAAGGAATTGATGTTAGCGTCGGGATCTAGCTTTGTGTAAGCGTCAACCTATAGTAACGAAGCAACAAACCAAACAGCCCGTCGATTGCTCGACGGGCTGTTTGGTTTCAAGGCATGAAGATGCCGGGTTACGCGGAGGGACTGCTAACCCAGCTTACTTCGGCGAGGCTGCTGCATCAGACAGTCGCTGCCTTCTCCTCATCCGCGTACTCGGCGATCTTGTCGAAGTTCATATAGCGATAGATTGACGCGGCATCCTTGTTGATCACATTCATGTCGGCGTTGTACTCAGCGACGGTAGGAATGCGACCCAGCTTGGAACCGATTGCAGCCAGTTCAGCAGAGCACAAATACACATAGCTGTTCTTGCCCAGACGATTGGGGAAATTGCGGGTGCTGGTGGACATAACTGTCGCGCCTTCTCTCACCTGTGCCTGGTTGCCCATGCACAGACTGCAACCCGGCATTTCCATACGGGCACCTGCACCACCCAACGTGGAATAATGACCTTCCTTGGTGAGTTCAGCTTGATCCATCCGGGTTGGCGGTGCCACCCATAGTCGAGTGGCAATGTCCTTTTTGCCTTCCAGCAATTTGCTCGCAGCACGGAAGTGACCAATGTTGGTCATGCACGAACCGATAAAGACTTCGTCGATCTTGGCGCCGGCTACTTCACTGAGGAACTTGGCATCGTCTGGATCGTTCGGGCAGCACAGGATAGGCTCCTTGATGTCGGCCAGATCGATTTCGATTACAGCCGCGTACTCTGCATCCTTGTCCGGCTGCAACAACTCGGGTTTGGCCAGCCAAGCTTCCATGGCCTTGATGCGACGTTCAATGCTGCGTTTGTCTTCGTAGTTATTGGCCATCATGTGTTTGAGCAATACGATATTCGAGTTGAGGTACTCAATAATCGGTTCTTTGTTCAACAGTACGGTGCAACCGGCAGCACTGCGTTCAGCCGATGCGTCGCTAAATTCAAACGCCTGTTCTACTTTCAGATCAGGCAGGCCTTCAATTTCCACTATGCGGCCAGAGAAAATATTCTTCTTGCCCTGCTTGGCCACGGTAAGCAGGCCGTTTTTGATGGCATATAGCGGAATGGCATGCACCAGATCACGCAGCGTAATGCCGGGCTGCATTTTGCCCTTGAAGCGAACCAATACGGATTCAGGCATGTCCAGCGGCATTACACCAGTTGCGGCAGCGAATGCTACCAATCCGGAACCTGCCGGGAAGGAAATACCAATAGGGAAGCGAGTATGGCTATCGCCACCGGTGCCGACGGTGTCAGGCAATACCATGCGGTTCAACCAGCTGTGAATGATGCCATCACCCGGACGCAGTGAGATGCCGCCACGAGTGCTGATGAACGCCGGTAGTTCGCGATGCGTCATCACGT
Source organism: Steroidobacteraceae bacterium (assembly GCA_050181835.1). Classification (GTDB taxonomy): domain Bacteria; phylum Pseudomonadota; class Gammaproteobacteria; order Steroidobacterales; family Steroidobacteraceae; genus CAILZL01. Next base: position 483,741 of record JBFXCU010000001.1, read on the forward strand.
CCACTGGCTTGGGATACGCAGCGGTGTGGCAGAAGCTCTGCATCACCAGATCAGCACTGAAACCCAGACACGCCAAATCTTTCAGCTCATCGCGAGTCATTGGACCGGTGGTGTCCTGGCTGCCAACTGAAGTCATCTTTGGCTCGCAGTAAGTGCCGGGACGCACACCTTTGCCTTCTGGCAAGCCACACGCGCGACCCAACATTTTCTGTGCCAATGTAAAGCCCTTGGTGCTGCTCGCAGGGGGTAGCGGCAGACGGAATGTCGTCGAGGCGGGCAGCTTCATGAATTCGCGCGCTCTTGCTGTTAGCGAGCGACCGATGATCAGATTGATGCGACCACCAGCACGAACTTCGTCAAACAGCACGTCGTTCTTCAGTTTGAACTCGACGACCTTGCTGCCGTCTTTTTCAATCTTGCCTTCATAAGGGTAGATGTCGATGACATCGCCCATTTCAAATTTGTCGACATCTACTTCAATCGGCAGAGAACCAGAATCTTCCTGAGTGTTAAAGAAAATAGGTGCAATCTTGCCGCCTAGCGTTACCCCACCAAAGCGCTTGTTAGGTACGAACGGAATATCTTCACCGGTAGCCCAGACAACACTGTTGGTAGCTGACTTACGGCTGGAGCCGGTGCCGACTACATCGCCCACATAGGCGACCAAGTGGCCTTTCTTTTTCAGGTCTTCAATGAACTGCATCGGGCCGCGCTTGCCATCTTCTTCTGGCACAAAGGCCGCGCCAGCGCGAGTGTTCTTCAGCATGGCTAGATAGTGCAGCGGGATATCCGGGCGGCTCCAGGCATCCGGTGCGGGTGAGAGGTCGTCGGTATTGGTTTCGCCGGGCACTTTGAATACGGTAACCGTGATCTTTTTGGCGACTTCAGGGCGTGAAGTAAACCATTCGGCATCAGCCCAGCTCTTAATGACGTCTTTGGCGTGGGCGTTGCCTGCTTCGGCTTTGTGCGTCACATCGTAAAAGAAGTCGAACATCAGCAGAGTTTTCTTCAAGGCCGCAGCCGCAACGGCGGCAACTTCTTTGTCGTCCAGCAAATCGATTAGTGGTTTGACGTTGTAGCCGCCAACCATGGTGCCAAGTAACTCAGTGGCCTTGGCCTTGCTGATCAGCCCCACCTTGAGGTCGCCATGCGCCACGGCGGATAAGAACGACGCTTTCACCTTGGCTGCATCGTCCACACCGGGTGGTACACGATGTGTCAGCAAGTCCATCAGGAAAGTCTCTTCACCAGCAGGCGGAGTTTTGATCAACTCAATAACATCCGCGACCTGTTGGGCGGTGAGCGCCAAGGGCGGAATTCCCAATGCTGCGCGTTCGGCCACATGCTGACGATAAGTTTCTAACATAGGTTCCTCATGATTCTCGGCGCGCTACGCGCGCTGGCTGCAAAGGGGCCCACTTGGGCTGCCTGAGAATTGCTCGACGCAGCATGGGTGGGGTAGGCAGTTTAATGACTGCCCCCTTGTTTAACCAGAGCCGAGGCGAGCAATTAACCAGTTGTGTGACTCTGCCGCCGTACAGCGGGGTGCGTTGCCGTGTGCCATATCACCCGGTGAGACGGCTAATACCCTAATACTCACGCAAAATGCGCAGCGGGCTGGGAGCCTCGCCGAACAATTGCCGTCCTGGAGTGGTGCCGTGCTCGAAGTGAAAGTCGGCATGCCCGGTCCACTTCAGTGCCCCGGGCATGGGACGCTCTGGTTCGGTGGTCACGACTGCTTTGGCGCGGTAACGACGATCTCTATCCAGCATCATTGGTGCGACCAGTCCGATAAGATCTCGAACAGATTATTCTGGCGCTACAACCGGCTGACAGAACAGTACAGCTTGCAGTGACAAAACGAGATTACGCTTAATTTCTTTACTCCTGTTTGTGCGTCGTAGTTTCACAAAAGCAAGTAAGCTAGCCAAGAGGGTTGCTGCAAGGTAATAAAACAGTCGCTAACAATTGCAGTATCAGAGGTTCGGCCTGTATACAGCGTTCTACTTTCCGGCACGCCATGAAAAATGACCGCTGATTTTTTTGCGGATGATCAACAGCTATATCTGTTACCCATAACGGATGCGGAGGTTTATTATTTGCATTCGCTGCGGTTGGCACGTCGTCCAGAGTCTCTGTTGCATGAATTGATCGACTCTACTCCGTGGCGCAAGGAAGAAATCGTGTTGTGGGGAAAACGCCATGTGCAACCACGGCTTATCGCTTGGTATGGAGATGATGGCTGTGGTTATAGCTACTCAGGCGTGAAGTTTGCGCCGCTTCCTTGGACTCCTTTGTTGTCTGAACTGCGAATTCTGATCGAGTCGTTATGCCATACAGCATTCAATAGTGTGTTGCTTAACTACTATCGTGATGAACGCGATAGCATGGGTATGCATAGTGATGATGAATCAGAGTTGGGCAACTTCCCTGCTATTGCTTCGGTCAGTTTGGGTGCAGAACGAGTGCTGGTGTTTAAACACAAAAAGCAGCCAGACCTTCGTGCAAGGCTGGCGCTAGCAAATGGCAGCTTGCTGCTGATGAAAGGCGCGACCCAGCAGAACTGGAAGCATGGTATTGACAAAGCAAGCCGCCCCTGCGGGCCACGCATCAACCTGACATTCAGAACAATCGTCACATAACAGAGTTTTCTAATACGTTACTGGGAAGTACGATTTCTCCTGAAAAACCGCATTGATTCAACCGCGCATAGAACAAGCAAGCAGATATATGCCGTTTGGCGGTCAAATGCAGTCAGTATCCAGTGAGCGAAGGTCAAGCCTGCAGCGATATAAACCATTCGATGTAGACGTTGCCAGTTCTTACGCAGCACTCGTACCGACTTGTCATTGCTGGTTATAGCCAACAGTAAAAATATAGCGAAGGCTATCCATCCTGTGAGCAGCTCTGGCTCTACGCCCTCTTTTAAAATATAACCATAGCCCCATTTTCGCTGTAGATAAGTAAGCGTATGCAACGCAGCGTAGGCAAAACTTGCAACGCCAAGCGCGCGGCGATGCTGCATTAACCATCTGGGCCACTTAGCTTCCGGCAGCACTCTGCGCAGTGGTGTAACCGCTAGTGCAAGCGACAATAAACCAACACTCCAATTACCGGTTTCGTGAATAACCTGCCCATAGCTGATTGCATCGGTCAAATAGCGAGTCAGGATATAAATTGCAGACACAGTCAGTATCGCCCAGATCCAGTACTTGCTTGGTTTGTGATGTTTTGTTAGTGAGATCATATGTTTTCTTTGCTGTGTTATCTTGCGCAACGAATATTGCTGATTATTTCACTTTGGTCGCCAGTTTAATAACAGCAGCGTAGTTAGTACATCGCGATAAATTATCAGGAGGTACCATGATTTTAATCAAATCAACTTACAGTGTTGTTTTTGTAGCAGCATTTTTAATGGTTTCTGCTTGCAGTAAACAAGAGCAAGCTGAACCTGCACCTGCCATTGCAGCGGCGGGGATGGAGGCACCTGCTGAAGGTCCGCCACAAATGACGCCTGAAGAGCGCGCAGCAGCACGTGCCGCTCAAATGGAAAAATCTACCGCCACTGAATTTAATATGGCACCACTGATTGATCCGAATACCGCGACACGTGAGCAGCTTGCTGCTATTGCTGGTTTGAGTGAGGCTGGAGTGCAATCGGTGCTTGATGGACGTCCGTTTGCAACACAATCTGCATTGCACGCTGCGATTGGTGCAGGCTTGAGTGACGCAGACCGATTCAAGGTATATAGCGCCATGTTTGTGAAGGTGAATTTGAATACCGCAGATGTTGCTGACTTCGAGTTGGTTCCTTCAACTATGGCTGCTAAACGGCTGGCTCGCGAATTTGAAGAGTATCGACCGTATAAAACGATGGAAGACTTTAGTCGTGAAATGAAAAAATATGTGAGCGAAAAGGAAGTCGCGTTTCTCGAGCGGTTTGTGACAATTAACTAATAATAAGCGGCAGGGCTGACTGGCTTGCAAATACCCCAGCCAAAATGAGTTTCGCTCGTTTGGTATGGGGGTGCCGAAAAAGATGGTGGCCAAGGCCGGAATCGAACCAGCGACACGCGGATTTTCAATTATCTATTTGATTTAAAAGAAGTATTTCTTCTCTTTGCTCTGAGTCGTACCTAGACTTACTGAGCGTTTCCATTCAATCAGTTAGGCATGTCTGATGTCGAAGTTGCATCAGCAGCCCCTTACCCATTTGTATTGAATAGGACCGCTAGCGTCTACATAGCGTCTACACGGATTGATGCGATGACTCAGAAATCGACCAAGTTAAAGCTGACCAAGTCAGTTGTTGATGCCTTGCCTTCCCCAGTAAAGGGGCAAGCCATATATCGTGATTCGGATCTCACTGGACTGGCGCTAAGAATCACAAGCGGCGGTGCCAAGACATTTGTTGTTGAGAAGCGGATCAACGGGCATACCAGGCGCATAAAGCTGGGCCGTCTTGGGGATCTGACACCTGAGCTTGCACGGAGAAAGGCTCAACAAATCCTAGGTGAGATCGCTATGGGTGCTGACCCAGTGGCCAAGAAACAAGAGTCCGCGCTCAAGGCAGTTACTCTTCAAGTTGCATTCAACTGCTTTCTGGAGCTCCGTCGCAACCTTAAGCCGCGCACAGTACTGGATTACAAACGCCATATGAAGGTGACCTTTGCCGACTGGAAGGATAAATCTCTGTTGTCTATCACCCCTGAGATGGTCATTCGTCGCCACACCACTATTGGCGCACGTAGTCAGTCGCAAGCGAATCAGGCGATGAGATTCCTTCGCGCGCTGCTTAACTTTGCATCAGCAAATTACGTGCTTACTGATGGGACGTCCTTGCTGACCCAGAATCCAGTGACGCGTCTATCCAAGACACGCGCGTGGTATCGACTTCGTCGACGCAACACGGTCATTACTGTTGGTCAGCTTCCAGTTTGGTTTGAAGCGGTCACTAACTACACATACGAAAACTCTCCACGATATGCGGAAACCACTCGGGACTATCTACTCTTCTTGTTGTTTACAGGGTTACGACGTACCGAAGCCGCTCAACTCAAATGGGAGAATGTAGACCTACAGGCTCGAACAATTACCCTGCACGACACAAAGAACCGCGAGGATCACACACTTCCGTTGCCAAACTATCTTTTCGATATGATCAAAAAACGACATGGTGTCGCAATTGGCAACTACGTGTTTGAAGGACGGGATGGCAAAGGGATAGATGCCCCAACAAAACACATTCGCCGCATCAAAAATCTGAGCGGAGTGAATTTCAGCTTGCACGACTTACGCCGAACATTTGCAACGACTGCAGAAAGGTTGGACTTATCTGGTTACGCAATTAAGCGTCTGCTTAATCACAAAATGAACAATGACGTGACAGCGGGTTACATCGTCAATGACGTTGAACGCCTCAGAAAGCCTATGCAGGAGATTGAAGATGGTTTACTAGAGTTCGTGAGCTCGCCTCGATCAGAGCCGTTACGTGCCGCGGCTTAGTTCATGCAAATATCCCTATGTGTCAAGGGCATTTTTCTTCCAAAAACGAGAGCAGCCCCTGATAGATTTTGTTTCAATCTATACACACACGGTCCATACCGGAGCGTGCAAACAGGTGCAATACGCACGTAAGGATATAGGGATGAAACACAATAATTTTAGCAATGAGCCGAAGCTTCTCTCTGAGACTCAGGTGGCCGCGATGGTTGGGATGTCAGTGTACTGGCTGCAAAAATCTCGTCTGCACGGAACAGGGCCAAGCTTCGTAAAAATTGGTCGCAGCGTACGCTACCCGCATACAAAGGTGACAAGTTGGATCTCACAGCAAGAGATATTGAACAGCACCTCCAATCAAGGACAGACCGCATGAACACCAACCCTCTTCACAGCGCGAATACAGAATCAAGCGCCGATTTTCTCACCGAGTGCAAAACTTCTCCGGCAGTCGATCTCAACGAAGCAGAGCATTTTTTGTCAGCATTCGGACCGGCCGATCAAGTGCATTGTTTCGCCTGGCTGCCAGAGGATAAGCAATCTAGCTATACCCCACCTGGCGACCAATGTGCTTCCTTTGCGGTGCTAAGCAAATTATTGCTCGAGAAAAATTCCTCGGGCGCGGGCATATTTTTCACACCCAATGAGTGCATCGGAAAACGCACGACCGAAAATGTTTCGAAGGTGCGCGCTCTGTTCGTCGATTTGGACGGTGCCCCTATAGAGCCACTGCGGGAATCCCGCTTACAACCACACGTCATCATTGAGTCTAGCCGTGGTCGCTACCATGCCTACTGGCGAGTTGATGGCATCACTCTTGGTGAATTTAAGAAGCTACAGAAGCAGCTCGCCAATGCGTTCGATGGTGATACCAAAGTGTGCGATCTGCCGCGAATCATGAGACTCCCAGGCTTCTTGCACCAAAAGAGCGAAAGCTTTAAGACTCGCTTAGTAAGTATGGCCGATGGCACATACTCGGCGCCCGAAATGCGCGAATGGCTGGATGAGCTCGTACCTCCACCGAAGCCGCGTGCACCGATGGGCGGACTTCACCATATTAACGCGCCTGCACTTAGCCTCACAGCTGAAAGCAAAATTGCCGGGTTGCTACGGGAAATAGAATCATCCCCCGAAGGTAGGCGAAACGACATGTTGAACAAAGCAGCTCATCGAATCGGCCGAATAATTTCTATGGGCAAGATCTCCCATGATGAAATGGTGGAACAGCTATCTCAGTCAGCCTATGCGTGTGGGCTGGAAGAGCCGGAAGTCGCGGCCACAATTAAGTCCGGGCTCAATGCGGGGATTTTGGCGGGACCCGATCACGAGATTCAAGATGCCGACTTAGCGTGTGCTCACGTGGAGCATTTCAACCAACATCACGCGATTGTGTCGCTAAGCGGCAAATGCCGTGTGGCCAATTTATCCGATTCTGAAGATCTAACATTCAGTGCAAGGCAAGATATTTTTGACCTATACGCCAACGCTCCAACGCCAATCCCGAAGTCAGCGCATAGCTTCTATACGGAAGCAGAATTGTGGTGGAAGCACCCGAATCGCCGAGAATACGATGGAATTGTATTTGAGCCCGGAGCTCCGGCTGAATCAGGTGGAAAACTCAACGCTTGGCTAGGCTTCTCGGTTGATCCCCTCCCTGGCGACTGCGGGCTTTTTTGGAAATTGACAAAGAACGCAATATGTTCTGGCGACGAAATTATATTTGACTATGTCCGTAAGTACCTAGCACATATGGTGCAGAAGCCTCAAGAATTGCCAGAGGTTGCCATTGTCCTAAAAAGTGGACAGGGCACAGGTAAAGGAGCTTTTGTGGAAACACTTGGAAAGCTCCTCCACAGGCGTCACTACATCATGGTTAACTCTCAAGAGCAGTTTACTGGGCGGTTCAATGGCCACTTGGATCATAAGATTCTAGTTTTTGTAAATGAAGCGATTTGGGGTGGAAATCGTGCGGTGGCTAGCAAGCTCAAAAGCATGATCAGTGACAAAGAAGATGTAATTGAGCGTAAGGGCTTAGACACGGTACGTACTAGAAACTTCAAACGTTGTATTTTTGCTAGTAATAGTGATTGGGTTGTCCCAATCGACAATGACGACCGTCGGTATATGGTCTTAGAAATCGGTAATTGCTACCAAAAGAGCCATGAATTTTTTAGCGCCTTTCACGCCCAAATGAACTCAGTAGGTTTGGCAGCGCTGCTGCATGAATTGATGACAATGGACATCGCTGGGTTCGACCCACGCGTGCTCCCTGCATCGCCAAAGCTACAAGCCGCAGCTTTAGAGCAGAAGATGCAGAACTGGGACAACTTAGAATGCTGGTGGCATCTGGTGCTAAACACCGGCTCCATTCTTCGGTCTCATAATATCGATGCCCCATGGCCTGGCTTGACCGCAAAGTTGGCAATTTACGCTGCCTACAAGACCTACTGCCAAGACCAAAACGATCGTTACGCCAAGAAAGACAACATCTTTTGGAAGAGGCTGCGAATTATGTGCCCTGCAATCGACATTAGTCGGCCTGCTGAGGTAAGCGGGGGGCCACGCCCGCGTGCAGCACAATTGCCGAGCTTGGCGGCATGTCGTCAAGCATTTGAACTGTATGTAGGTGGCGAAATTGAATGGGACGTTCAATAGGCAGTCGAATATGGGGCTCTTTACCAGAAACCGTGCTAAAAAAAATGATGTCCGGTAACCGCGAGGAGCCCCAATGGGGGGGGATCCAATTACCCCTGTTTGGGTAACCCATTTTTGAAGTCACCATAAAGCATCCAAGCAGTCCAAGGTAGTCAACATAGATCAAACTGCACCGAAAGACCTTCCTCGCAAGCATCGCTTATTTGTGAGCAGTTTCTTTTTCCAAATTAATATCTGTGATCATCTTGGACTGCTTGGACGAGCATACACACCTTCCTACAACTGGCCCCTGGGTAACTGAGCCACTTAGCTCGGTGTCACTTTGTTGATGTTGGCATTGCGGATATGCGATCAAAGTTGCCCAAGCGCAGCAACTTAGTGTCCAAGTGACTCAGTAGCTCGGCAACGGATGATATATATATTCCGGGCTTCAGCCGTCACTTACACCACTGCTGCTCGCAAGGGATGCCGTCATGGTCACCATCCATTTCGGAGGCGCCACATCGCTCTTGATGGAAAAATGCCTCCGAACAAGATGTCATCTGTGAGCAAAAGTTCTTCACTGGCTGACATTGAAAATCATTCTCATTGTGCAGAGCGGGTCTTTCAAGAAGGATTTTGTATGCACTCGCCGGTATGGAGCTGTTTGGGTGCGTGAAATAGACGTAGCTCACATATCCAATAAAACCCAGCACGGCAATGGCAGCCAAAATCGGAAAAATAGGAGTCGATTCTTTCTGTAGAGATACCCGAACCTCATCCGTGAACGCAGCATCTTTTGCCTTTGGACGTCGAGGCTCGGCGAGATCCAACTCGTAAGTAATGCGCTCTCCTGGTTTCGGCCGTCTATGCCTGCGAGAGAATGCTGATATATGGAGAAAGATGTCCGAACCTCCCTCTGCGGGTGTTACAAACCCAAAACCCTTGTCGTCCTTCCAGGTTTTTACAGTGCCCTTGTACCGCATGTTCATCACCACATATGAGTTTCGTCCGCAGTGCGGATCCAGATAAGAGTACCGACAACTTACTGGATGTCACGCCATCACGATATCGAATCGAAGTTAGCTATTGCTTGCAGGAAAGGATCGTATCAGCGCACCGGGTAAACGTGGAAGCGGTGAGGGCCGGTCTTCTCTATAACCACGCGTGATCCAGCCGTAAGCGAATGTGCTTGGTAAAACTCGCGCACCCAAGCGCGTTTCCGGAATATTTTCTTGTCTCCTGCCACATCCGTTGAAACAGGATTGCCGAGGCCGAAGTGAACTTCGAGGGCTGTGGGTGCTGCCTCGTTTTCATTTCCCCCACCGACCGAGTCAGCAGGAATAAGATCCCATGCATCTGTCAGATATAAATGATCGTGAGTCAAGTTTCCTTGAGTAAGAGTGATGATTCTGAAGCTCATAGTCTTTTGAAGATAACCTTAGTGAATAAAACAAGTTCTTAACAGATGGCAGATTTCGAAAAGAATGCTTCTGCAGCAATTAGAAAGATGACTTATGATTGATATCCGTTAATGCTGTGACTACTATTGCACACTAAATTGATGTCAGTCAGTGAGACTAAGATCTGAATTTTCTGAAAAAATAATAGAGAAGAACAGCCGCGTTGATTGGCACTACCTAATTTCTGAAACCACTCCGCCATCCGCAAAGTCACTTTACACTCGCCTTCGAAAATCGAAAACTTACAAAGCAAAGGAACCTTCTTTCAAATTCTAGGGGGGTGCATCTACATCTAACTTAGCTACTGAGTAACTTAGTGCTTAGTCACTTCGCGCGATGTCACTTAGAACTCAGTGACCAAGTGACTTAGTCGCTCACGCCAGCGCGCTCGCCAAAAAGCTGTTCTTCGATTTCTGGATTGTCGAGATCAACGACTCCAGGGTCACCCCCTAAAGACTCGGAGAACTACAATGTCAGCACCTAGCGCCAGCTTGCCCAGCGAAAGCCAGCATAACGACTCTATCAACCCCGATGCCCTGTGTCTCAGTGACACAGCAGGTGTCATGCGCGCCGCGACTGCCGATGAAATACTAAAAGCAGCTCGTATTGTCATCGCTAGGCGAGTACGTCGCGGTACATCATTCGCTTCGCCAGCTGAGGCACGCGATTATCTACGACTAAAGCTTGCGGACAGAGACCATGAGGTTTTTGCTGTTTTGTTTCTTGATACACGCCATCGGTTGATTGAATATTGTGAGTTATTTCGCGGCACTATTGATGGAGCCAACGTGCATCCCCGTGAAGTCGTCAAAGAAGCCTTGGCCCGTAATGCAGCTGCAGTCATCTTGGTTCACAACCATCCTTCCGGCGTAGCTGAGCCCAGTCATGCGGATGAGCTCATCACGAGACGTCTCAAAGACGCGCTCGCTCTAGTGGAGATCCGCGTGCTGGATCATTTGATTGTGGCGTGTGGCACGGTCGAGTCGTTCGCGGAACGGGGTCTGCTGTAGCAGGCATGAAGAGCGTGCTCGCGAAGTTCACGCCATGCATTCGGTGGTCCGAGCTGAGCGGTGTATGTTGGCGAATATGGAAAATAAACTGGCCACAACCTTGAATTGCGCTCAGGGTACTCAAATGCGAACAAGCATCACAATTCAGCGTGTCAGCTGAAAAGGAATTCAGCGGTTACGGGTTTTTACGTCAAATGCTCACTTATCGTGGAAGCGCTGCAGCTCCCCGAAGAAGCAAAAATAGAAGAGATACGAACGAGCATAGAAAGCTCGTTGCATTGACTCATGAAGATAGTGCATTGTCGCCACCATCCACAATTATGCGAATTCACTTACACAATTCCTATGCCAAATCGGTGTATTTTAGCCGCTGAAGTTTCCGGCCAAGCAGCTATTGAATTTGGGTGGCCACGTTGAATGTGGGCTCCAACAACCGCATCAAATACTCGAATCACGTGTACACCCGCTTGTGAGCTACACTGCTTCGCGGCGTTTTACGCAGAATTTTAGCCCTGAGTGAGAGAAATGAACTGCTCTAGTAATGTACTCAATTTGGGCGATCTCGGCGGCGGTATAAGCGCGCTCATCGCTCGCTACATAGCTGTGCATCAACCGAGTGCGATCCGAGAGAAGCTTTTCTTCGCGAACATGCCTTCGCTGGAGCTTGCCATTCATCATGCTGCATACTCGCTAGATGATCGCGAGCCACCAAAGCGCTACTCACACCAACGCCGTATTCGTCGCAGCCCCATGCGCAAGGCTCATTGGTACCTGTCGCACTCGCTTGCCAAACTTTGGGAAATGCGTACCTTCACTGAGCTGCACAAGTTCCTGAAAGCAACTTTCTCAAAGATCCACGGGCTCGGTGCACTGTACACCTACGACACGGCCCTTCGCCTCGGCTTTTTCTTGCGTCTGGAGCCTGTGGATGTGTACCTTCATGCGGGCACCAGACAGGGGGCTCGAGCAATTGGAATTAGGGCTTCACGTATCGTGAAAGTAAATGAACTCCCGACTGAGCTTCATGTTCTGGCGCCTCATGAAATTGAAAACTTCCTTTGCATATTCAAGCCTCGAAAGGGCGGCCAGTGAGATAGGTAACAATGGCTTTCGATTTTGCGTTCCGGTTGGGTATGCGCAGCGGTAGCTGATTAGCGAGAGAATTTTGCACCACTATCAGTTTCCTATACTGTTGAGGACCATCCAAAATTGACCCACTTCGGGGTGTAAGGGGATGCGGCGTAAAACTTGGACCGGTTTATGCCGCTATTCCCAAGCTCAGTCGGTATTCGATAGGACTCAGAGCTCCGAGTGAAATCTTGATCCGCTTCTCGTTGTACCAACGAATGTAGGAATCCAAATTTGCGATGAACTGCTCAATTGTCGTTCCTTGCCAATTGCGGGGATAGAACAGCTCTGCTTTCAATCGTCCGAAGAAGCCTTCACACGCGGTATTGTCTGGCGAGCAACCTTTGCGAGACATGGAACGGATCAGCTTGGCTTGTCCGATTCGAGTTAGCCAACCGGGCCAGCGATAGTGCGCTCCACGATCGGAATGAATGATAGTACGGGTCGCGCCATGCGCCACCGTCTCAATAGCTGCGTCCAACATCGAGTTAACCAACTCGGCATCAGGGCGCGTGCCAATGGACCAGCTGATGACCATTCCGTCGAAGCAATCGATGATGGGCGATAGGTACACCTTGCCAGCCGGAATCTGGAACTCAGTGATGTCAGTCAGCCACTTTTTGTTCGGTGCTGCCGCCTGGAAGTCGCGTTTAAGGAGGTTTTCGGGGGCCGGACTGATCTCACCTAGGTAAGAGCCGTAGTGACGCCGCTTTGGCTTGGCAACGACCAAGCTCTCTTGTTTCATCAACCGCTGCACCACTTTCTCGGAGATGGTGACACATTGCCTGGTCAGCGAAGCCTGCATTCGGCGATAGCCATAGCAGCGGTGGTTCGATTCGAAGATGTTGGTGATAGCGCGGCGCACGGCGAGATATTTATCACCGGCCCGAAGCCGAGTGCGATGATAAAAATATGAACTTCGTGCCAGACCCAACTTTGCAAAAAATTCCGGCAGTGTGTAGAACTCTCTGAGGGCATCAACCAGCAATGTCTTCTCCCGGTTGGTCAGGAGTTGCAGATTGATGCCCAGTCCTTTTTTTACGACTTCATTGGCCTTTTGCAAGAGATCGCGTTCGAGTTGGAGCTGACGGATGTCGCGTCGCAGCGATTCGAGTTGGAGCCCAAGCTCCACCCGCTCAGGGTCTGGCGGTATGTGGTTGCTGCGTTTCATGGATACGGATGCCTCTCGGCCAAGTAGCTGGTTCTTCCAGTTGTACAACGTGGGCCTGCAGACACCTAATTTATTAGCCACAGCCTGCGCACTTCCTTGCCCAGTGCAAAGCTCTATGACACCGACCTGCTTCAAGGTATCGGGGTATCTGGGTGGCGCAGTGCGCCCAACGAGGGCCATCCTGACCTGCGAAATCGCTTCGCGGATCCAGGCGGTCAACGTTCCTCGCCCCGGATAACCCAACGCCTTCATCGTCTCAGCAATGCAGCGACCATGGTTGAGATAGTGCTCAACAGCTGTCTGCTGTTGCACCTGCGAGTATTTGGGTTTCCGCCCTGCATAGCTCACCGGCAAATCCAAACTTTGCTCGTACTGTCGGTACCAGACCTTGAGCGCATTCTTTGTCGGATACCCCAACTGGCGAATGGTTGCCTTTATCCGTCTGCCAAGCTTGATGTAAAGCTTGACCGCTCGGATCCTATCTTCGTATGAATACATGAACTACCTCCAAGTAGTCCAAGTTTTCGTCCACATCCCCCCGGTCAACTTTGCGTGGTAATCAACATCCTATACTTAAACGACCTCTTCCTGGCTTAGTGAAGGAGCGAGGCAGTAATGTGGGCATGCATCTACTCGCGTGGCTAGTAATTTGATACCGTTAGCGGAATCACTCGAAAAAATTGAGTTACTATTAATTACGACGATGCCACGGGGTGCCAGGCGAGCAAAATAGTCAGGAGCGAGGGGAGCGCGTGAAGATATTCGAGAAGATCGTTTCGATAGAGCCATCAGTTCACGAAAAGGACCGCATAGCGAAGGCACTTCTTGATTCCGATACTCTTCTGTATCGCGTCTTTACGACTGCGGCGCCCTCTATACATGATCACGTTTTTTGGCGCCGCGCTCAGAAAGAATTTAAAGTGCGCGGCTTTCGTGATGGCAATCCGATGGCTATTCAAATGGTCATCACCCGGGCCATCGAATACGTGCGGCAGCAATCTGGACCACAAAACCAAGCCTCTTGGTACAAAATATCGCCTCTATACATTGGGTCGGTCCACGCCTACCTAGCACACGATCTTTCTCCTCTGCATGTTCTTCTAACTAATGAGGACTATCAGCCGGGCGCAGGGACGCTCACTGAGCAAGTACTTAGATCCGTCGTAAAATCCTTACCACTTTATGACGCAACATTAGAGCAGATTCGGGAACTATACGAGATATGGGGTTTTGACCGGACAGAGCATGCCAACGAAATTCTCGCGAATGCATATGTTCATGCTGATGCACTTCGCAGAGTAGTCAGTTCAAGCGCCGGGATCGTGCGCCGCGAGTTCGCTTCAGCGATGGCCACCACAAAATCTGATATTTATAGGACCATCGATCAACATACCAGCGAAATTGAGTCTCTTCGAATTCAGCTAAAGGATGTTCAGGTCGAATTGCATGACGCGGTTGCTGCGCTCCCCAATGCCGCTTCTGCTACGACGAACGAACCGTCGCCCTCGCACCCTTCCCTCACGCAGAATAAGCCAGCAAATCTTGACAATGTGGCCATGGGACCCGCGCGCATGCAGCAGCAACAGCTAATCGAGGCTGTCGATGCATTGAGAAGACGCGTTGAGGGCCTAGGGAAACAACTGAAAGAAATTCGCAATCAACACCGTCCCACCATGCGAACTGCGCATCCTGCAGTGGAGTCTTCACGATCTGGCATCCAAACGACTACCGCGTTGGCAACCATTCAAAAATGGTTGCCAACATACGCTGACGCGGGAATTGTTGCCAACAACGTGGCCTCTGCTTGGATTATCCTCGAACTCATTCGTCGCTCCAGAGTCTTAATCACAGATAAGCCTGCACTGTTCGTTTCGCTGATGGCATCGCTACCGGTAGGCGAGCTGCGTCGAATTGTTGCATCTCCGCTTTGGCTGACAGATGCCGATTGGAAGGACTCCCTATCGTTCATCAGCGTGGACGATGGTGTTCCAAAATTGTTGATCATAGAAGATTTTGATGTTGCGTTACAGGATGCCTATCTTGTTCCCGCGTTAGTCGGCTGGCAGTCCAGTTTGAACGATCAGTGCGCGAACCGCGTTGTCCTCGTTCCGGCTGATACTGAACTCCAGTCCGTGAGCCCGCGGCTCTTCGAAATCGCGACCCTGCTGACTCACGATGCCGTACATATTCGGGATCTGAAGCGTCTGGCCTCTACGATCTCCGATCTTCCACCGACTTTAGAAATGGTCCACGCCGCATCAACAGTAGTGGGCTATTCGAGGAACAAGAATGTGTCCTCCGAAGATCAACTCAAACAGTACGCAGCGAACTACGGTGTCTCTCTGCCAACTCGGCTCGTTGAAAATTTTGTGAGCATGTACGAAGGCCTCCACTCTTTCCTAAGATCGCGTGATGCTGGATTTGTAGCGCAACAATCCATTCTCATGCCATGGATTGCACAATCAAGGGGAGAGATGGTTTCTGGAAAACTTGATGAAGCTCTAAAACGGATTTTTGATGCGGAATAATTGCATCACTCCAGATTCTCAGCACAAGCTTTGTGCGCTTCTCCGATATTATCGCCACGGAGACTTTAATTCATTCTGTAGGGCTGCGAATCTCGCCCTCTGCACTGATACCTCGCGTTACCCGTTTCTCTCCGCAAACCTGCTGCTTGCCTACCAAATCGCCGGTGTGTGCGAAATAAGCAATGCTACCGGTTTAACAGAGTGGTGGGTATCACATAGTGATGATGTACGGATTCGCTCCGATTCGCCAAAAGAAATTATGGTCTCGAAACAATGGGTTGATAGTGAATCGGGAAGTGCTTCGCCGCTGATCATCGACTCAGGGGGCCTTCCTCTCATACTCGGAACTCGGAATATGGATGGCGACCCTTTTGAGCAGCGTTCTATATTTGATCGCCCCATTTTTGAGTTTGTTCCGGCATTTCGGGACATTGATAGGCAGCTGTGCGCGGAAGCGCCCATATCAGATGGGCCAACTGAAAGTGTCGAAAGATATAACTGCGAGTTGGGGCGTTGGCAGACTGAGCACGGCGACCATCGAATTGATTACTCCCTGAGTCGCGTACGCAAGGAATACTCTGGTTACACGTATTATGTCCAGCATGATTCTGTCGGCGTGAGATTCAGAATTAAGCAGCCCGAATGGGCCTTTGTCGTAGCCTATCACCTTCTACCATGGCGATTGTCCTACCTATTCAAAGTCGAAGGAAGGACAGTCCGGATCAAACGGATGATGCGCTTACCCATTCTTATATTAAGGGCTCTCTTCGCCGCCTCTAAACTAGTACGCATTGGACCCGAGATCGTTTTTCAGGATGTTAGTGCCGAGTGCTGCAGATCTTTAGTTGCATATTTTAAGGAAGCCGGGGACAGAGAATGACTACGACGCTGTTGGCCATGTATTCTGAACTTAGAGACCGTGTCCGCGAGTATATAGACACCGCGTACCTCTCGAACGATGCAGAGTTCAACCAAGAACGCACAAAGTTCTTAATGGACGCCTCGCGCAGCCCCATCTTTAGGCCCCCGCTGTTCGAGCCAGCCGCTCGATACGTCGATTCGACGCTTTCATCACCAGATCTAGCCAAGCTTGCAGGTTTATCGAACTCAAATGCACGGGATACCAATTCGGTTGAAGCTTTTTTGGATTCGTTTGAACCTGTTCGCACAAAAACGCTGTATGTGCATCAGGAGGCCGCAATCCGGGCAGCTATACGTGAAAAAAATCACGTTGTCGTAACCACTGGTACTGGCTCTGGAAAAAGCTATTGCTTTCAGATTCCCGTCGTCTTAAGCATCTTGGCTGAAGCACTTGGCAGTTCCGGCCGCCGGCGATGGTCAGGGCCGGCGCTAAGCGGTACTAATTGGTGGGACCAAGCAAACCTAACGTTTACAAATAAGCGATGCTCTAGCAATCGACGCGCGGCAGTCCGTGCCATGTTTATGTATCCGCTGAATGCTCTCGTGCAGGATCAAGTGGATGGTCTGCGCGGCATACTCAATTCCCCCGCAGCTAATCACCTCTATACAAATTGCTTGGATGGCGATCGAATTTTCTTTGGGCAATATAGCGGTTCAACTCCAGGCCGAGGATCCGTCGCGCCAAAAAATATCAAAGAATGTGCCGACGACTTAAAAAGTATTTCGGAGCTTAGCCAGCATACGAGGGAGAAAAGCGACCCCACCATTCAAACCCTCGAAGGATCGGAATTGATCACCCGGTGGGATATTCAAAATACCCCTCCAGACATTCTCATTACGAACTACAGCATGCTCTCGATAATGCTGCTACGTGATCGAGAACAACATTTGTTTGACGAAACCCGACAATGGCTACAAGAGAGCACCGGGAATAGATTCTTTCTCGTCATTGACGAACTGCACTCTTATCGCGGAACCGGAGGTACCGAGATTTCATACACAATACGGGCACTCTTAAACCGTATCGGACTCGCGCCAGACCACCCGCAGCTCCAGATAATCACAACCTCCGCGTCGCTTTCGCCAACGGAAGGACAGAAGTTTCTCGGGGATTTCTTTGGTTGCGATACCGCCAAAAAGCAATTCGAGGTAATAAATGGCCCAACCGCCAGTCCAGACCCCCTCTCAGTCTCTAATGTTCGACAACTTCGCTCTAGGTTCGCGGCGATGGGGCGCACAGCCATAACGAACGATGTTGTCGAAAAGCTGGCAAAGGACGTCGCGTCCGATAGGCAACTACCCCTCTCTCGACCAACAGATATTTTTGATCATATTGGATTGCATGACGCGCTTTTATTAACAGGAGCCAAATTGCGCAAGCTGCATCCGGATGCAAAAAGACTAATTTCATTCCCATTGTCTATTGAATCCATCTCTGCCGAGCTATTTGATGGCGATCTTGATGCCACGCTTGGCTATTTGGAATGCGTCACCGGAAGTTGGGAATGCACACGAAATTGGAGGGCAAAGACGAGGATGCACCTCTTCGTCCGCAATCTAGATGGCATTCGGCGAGCGATTGATACTTCCTCCGGAACATTGGCGCGGCCAGAACAACTATATGACGCCACGACGTCCGTTTGCTCCGCGTCCGCTGCTCTGACTTTAGATGTGCATTACTGTCAGGAATGCGGCGAACTCTACTATTTCGGATATCGGAATACATCTCCGGGAAAGGTTTTTGTCTCCAATGATAGTGCTATTGACCCGAACACTAAATCGCCAGGCCATGTAATACATTTCGTGCGTGACGACATCGCCTACGACGGCACAATATGGCTGGAGCGTTATATAAATGGATTCACGGGGCAGGTCCACATCGGACAAGCACCCGGTACGGCAAAGATACGAATATCTGATGCTCAGTGGAATGTCTTGCGGGGACGGTATGATGTTCCCCCTGAATGTGTAGCCTGTTCAGCCAATTGGTCAACGAAGCCAAAAGTTAAATCTCCCATTCGGTCGATGGGCACTGGTTACAATAAGTTCTCTCAAATTGTCATTGAACAGCTGGTAGGAAGCCTACGTCAGATTTCGGCTGAACCGAGTCAGTCAAAGATTGTTATGTTTAGTGACAGTAGGCGCGATGCAGCCCTTATCTCTGCTGATTTGGAACTCAATCACTACTTAGACACTGTGCGCAGCCTTACGGAGGAACATCTAGCAGAGGGAATAAAGGTGGATCCTCGCTTAGTATCCCTTTTATCCGCACTTGACCTGGCAAAGTCGACTAGCAGCTGGAAGGAAGTGGATTCCCACGAGTACCGCAGAATCGATCCTATTGGCTTTCAACATCTTAAGCAGTATGCACGTGGTGACCTAAGTCCGCTCTTTGACAGCGAAGCCATTAATAGTGCAAAGGCGCTTATGCTGAGCGTCAAAGATCCTTTGGTACGCCTCTTTAGTAGCGAGAAATCAATACTGCAGTTCGTTAAACGCGACCTTATTGATCTTGGCATTAATCCTGCGGGAATCTATTCGTGGCGAAATTTTGAATGGCAAGACGCGTTCCTGTTTAATTCTCCAAGCCTGACTGCTTCGGCGCTTCAAGAATTGGATTTAGCGAAGAATCAATTTACGGACCGTCTCGCCCGGTCGATTAGAGAAGTCATAGCCAGTGCAATGGGACGAGATTTTGAGTCTCTAGGATATGGGTGGCTAACATTCGATAGGAATCATCTTGCTGTCTCAGGAATGGACAGTAGATTCTTGAGCATGATGGATGTTGCAATTCGGTTCTTCGCTAAATACTACTTAACCCGAGATGAAAATTGCAAAGGTATTCTGAACGGAGAGCTGCCTAACTATTTGGCTACGTGGCTGATGCAAAACCGATTCGGACTCTGGTCGGGATTGACCGTGTCTCAGTACAGCAAAGAGCTTCGTGAGGTTTTAACTGCATGCGGTGTTATTGATGATCAATTTCGGATACAAAAAAGTGGCCTGTACTTACATCCGGCAGGTCCAAAATACTGGCGATGCAATCGCTGCCGAGCAGTCCATCTTTTTCTAGCTGATGGTAGATGCCGCACCGTTCGATTCAGAAGTGACAGAGACCAGACCAAGGTTGGCTGTAGTGGCGACTTAATAGAGCATCCGATTACCGAACTCTTGGCATTGCCAAATTACTACAGATCGTTATCCGCTCTTGGTCGCCATAAATACCCAATTCGAACTGAAGAACTCGTCGGTCACACGGATAAGCTTGACCAACGTACGCGCCAGCTTGCATTTCAAGGAAAGTTTTATGGCGAACTTGCCAAAAAGCCACTGACGAATGAGCAGCTGGAGCAATACTTCGGCATAGAAGCGCTCAGTGTCACTACAACAATGGAGGCAGGCGTGGATATCGGTGGCCTAAAAGCTGTCTATCTAGCCAACATGCCACCGCGTCGATTCAATTATCAGCAGCGAGTCGGGCGAGCGGGTCGGAGGTTGGATAAGCTCTCCATTTCTATTACGTTCTGCCGGGGTCACCGACACGACGAATTTTACTTTGCCAATCAACTCCTGATGGTCGGATGGGAAACCCCGTCACCGACCCTGGATATTGAAAACGAAAGAATTTTAGAGCGGGTATTGCTGCGTTACGGTATCTATTATTCTGGCACTATCGATCCCGGACTTCTTGACGTACTTACGAAGCAACGTCCAGACGGCGATACCAATAACGGCGATTTTGGGTCCCTTGCAGGCGTGTCGCAGAATTCGGCTTCAGTACGATCAGCATTTATTAATGCCGCCCCTCATCTGACTCGCTTGTTGAGTCTGGTTCGCACAGACATGGACCCGGTCTCCATCGCTCGTGTAGTCACTGCCGCACAAAACCGCTTTTTCGCCATTCTTGATTCTCTTGAAACCATAATACGACGCTATGGACCTTCTTACTCTTTTACCGCCGCTTTAGCTGAAGAGGGTCATCTGCCACTTTATGGGTTACCGGTTCGTAGCACTAACTTTCTGCATGAGGATCCAAATTATGGCGAGAATCGTGCGAGATGGCCGATCCGAAAAGGTGTAATTGATCGCGGCGAAGATATCGCGCTCTCGGAATTCGCGCCGGATCAAGAGATCGTGAAGGATAAGCGAATTCTCCGCAGTGTTGGAGTCGCATGGCCAAGCAGACCGGCGAGTGCTTTTGGCGGGGATAAAATCCTATTCATGGATCCACCGGATGCTCCGCCTCTACTCACCTGCGATGCTTGTGGCTCAGTCGTCCTCAGAGCAGAAAACCAGTGCCCAGAATGCCAAAGCATTGGAGCCGACATTCGCGAATATATCGGCTGGAGGCCAGACGCCTATGTCGCCGACATATTTGATAAAACGTTTTACGCTGGTTACGTCGATTCAAAGTACATCCCCATCGTGTCTCACGCCACGCCAATTGACGGAACGCCTGCGTCAAAAACTTGGGAAGCTGACTTTG
Source organism: Steroidobacteraceae bacterium (assembly GCA_050181835.1). Taxonomy (GTDB): domain Bacteria; phylum Pseudomonadota; class Gammaproteobacteria; order Steroidobacterales; family Steroidobacteraceae; genus CAILZL01. The sequence goes on from JBFXCU010000001.1 coordinate 504,581, forward strand.
GATTCAAAGTAACAGGTTTTCAGGCACGTGTTGTCCGAGCAAACACTAACGCTAGAAATGGCTACCGCTTTAAAAAGATCGGCAACACTCAGACTATGCCTGGTGTATTTATTAATGAGGACCTGCTAAATGCTGGGCTTAAGACTACCGATTGGATTAATGGTGCCGAGCCCAATTCCAGATCACCAATTTGCTTATACTCGGAACTAGTGACTGATGTCCTACTTGCCACCAACGACCAGCCGTTCCCTGAATCAACGCTCCTAGGTATTTCGCAGGGATTCGCCGAATTTGAAGTTCGCGCTGCTTGGGAGTCATTGGCGGAACTCATCGGAAAAACCATTGTATTGCGCGAAGATATCGAGGCTACTGAAATTTCAGTTGGAAAGCAGTTTATCCCTGCAGTTGATATCTACGGCGCGCCCATGAATTCTTGGGCTATTGTAGTGAGCGACAACTTGGATAACGGTGCCGGATATTCCTCCAGTTACAGTGCCGCTATAAAGTTTTCCGTGTTGCTAGAAGATGCCCTATCGACGTTCGGCAATCATTTTACGAATTTAACTCACGCCGAGAGCTGCACGACAAGCTGTCAGCATTGCCTGCGTCATTACGGCAACAGGCAAAGTCATCAATCCTTAGATTGGCGGCTAGCGCTTGACATGACGGAAGCTCTGTTGGGTCGTCGAAGGGAATTCGACTTGAGAGCAACATGGTGGGCTAGTTATATTAAGAATATTTTTCACAAGAGACTAAATGGAGTAACTAATACCGACTGGACCATTCAAGACTCGTCGCTTGGATTGGTCTTTTTGTCAGCCCGCGGGCAGGCACTGCTACCAGTACACCCCCTTGCAAACGTCAGCCACCGAACGTTCCAGGCTAACGTAGACGGACTCAGGAGACATTTTCCCAAATGGACTCTATCGACATTGAGCGTTTTTGAATACGAACGCGGTCCTATATCGGCCCTTCAAAAAGCGATCAGTGCGCGGTGAACAGCAATGCTTACGGTACCCAAGATTTTAGGCATTCATCAAGTAGAAACCGTAACGTTCTACCAATTGTTGGATCTTGGGCAGTGTCACCTGAAGGGCCTTAGCAAAGCGTTTATTTTAAACGGAAAGCTGCCGGAGCTACCCCCGACTCGTAGCCAACTTATAGGCAAGTTTCACCATCGCCTTATGGAATTGGCTGTGAAGAGCGCGTCGCTCGCCGAGCTGGACAACTCAATCGAAGATGAGATCCGCAAGCTTCAGGCCGTAGTAAACGCTAGCACCGTATTAAAAAGACAAGGATCGGCAAGCGGGTGGCATGAGGTAAATCAATCGGCAACGCTTGCGCGCGCCGCAATCGTCTCACGAGCATCGGAGCTAAACGAGTCCATCACCGCATCTGAGGTTGAGCTTCGCTCTCGCCACGGCGTACTCGTTGGTCGACCCGATAGATTTAACGTACGAAATGGTGTGGCGAAGCTGTACGAATATAAGACAAGTCGTGTTCGTACTGATGCTGGGGAGCCCTTTCCGGATCATATTGAGCAAGTACTTTTTTACTCGGCGTTAATATTCGACAACTATCAAGTAGAGAGAATTACCGCCCGAGTCGAGTCTCTCAACGGAGATTATTATGAATCAGAAGTGAGGCCACTTGATGCTGACGCCTTCGTTAGAAGAGTTTCCGACTTACTTGAAGCCTTAAATAAGAAAATATCTAATCAACCCTCACTCGACAGCTTCGCCACACCCGATCCCAAAACCTGTCTATGGTGCCGAAATCAAATAGTCTGCTCAGCATTCAAGAGTAGTCAGAGGCATTTTGATCTTGTCGGTGAGCAATACTTGTGCGAGGGGGTAGTAACCAATGTAACGAAGTGCAGCACTGACTCAGCTCGTTCAGTAACCGTCTTGGATATGAACAGGCAAATATCCGTCACTTTTTCTATACCAGTATTGTTCGCGGATGACTTAGTCATTGGTATGCCGTATCTATTCCAGTGCCTACGTTCCCATGGTGAGAAATTGGCCTGGGGCTCTTTTTCACGAGTGCTTTCTCATGAATGAAACGGAGCGTCTTGTTAGTTGTCTATGGGCGCTATTTTCCGATGAGATCGCCAGTGGAGATCCAGTCTTTTTTTGCTTTAGTCAGGAAACACTTGCGGATCAGTTGAAGCTGCACGGCTTTGTGTCAACCTCTCCGCTAGATACAGTCTGCACAGTCGCTCGCAGATGCTACGAGGTTGAAGGCGACTTCGCTTTCTTAATGCCTGAAACCTTAACTGCTGGGCCGGATGGCCGATCAATGGCAATAATTCTCATATGCCAGCAAGTGCTCGCGGTTGAACAAATGGTTCATGAGGGCACTCGATATTCAGAGAATTCGTATTTCCCACGCTTAAGAGAGCTGATGTCGACGAGATTACCGTTACTCCATTCAAACCCATTTTATTTTCGTGAATTTGAATCTATTTGGCAGACGTTTGCTAGGGAAATTGTTCGCACTGCCGGGGGCTCAAACGAAAGCATCACGTTTGAGTTTGGAGCGTATTCGGGCGTCAACAAAGCCCGGCTCTTTCCTATGTCGCAGGCATTGTTTAGCAAGTCGGACTTGCAGGAGTTGCTCAAGCAATGCCAGTCAAATCGTCTGCGCGGAGGCTCTGTTCGGCAAGCGTGGGATGAGATTCGTCGCGAGCGGAATCACCTTACGCGCCGCGGGCAGAGGCTAGTTAACACCGGATTTCTTAGGGAACGACTAATCGAGCAGGTGCAGCGCTATGCCCGACGCGTGGACACTACCAGCACTTCAACATTGGGGCAGCTAACTCAAAAGCCGCTCTTACTCGACTTGGCGATTGCACTTGATGCAGTGGATTGGCTTTCGGAAGCGTACATCGCATTCTTAGTCGAGAGGGGTGGTACTCGCAAAGTTGATGCTCCAGATTTACTTAAGGCGAAACTAGAAGCTGTATTGATTGGACGGGGCTACGCATTCTTTGCCCTAAGCGACTTTGGCGACTATTGGCTCTTTAGGGAGGCGGCGACTGAAGCCGTGCCTGGCGACGCGCTCCTCCTAGTGGGAACTATGTTTGACTTTCATAGGGGCGTCGCTTTGCTTGATGGACTAGCGCCGCCCGTTGCCGTCGACGAGTCACGCGTCAGTACTCTGACAGGCGCGCCGCAGATTCGCGTTTGCCAAGTCACTCTGCCCAAAAACTTGGATTGCAGAGTGGAGCTGCGCTCCGGTCATCTTTTGAAGGATGACACAAACGTTTCTGTTCAAACCAAGTATGAATGGATTGGTGGGATTTGCGTTGACCTGAGAGCCCACAAGTACTTACGAGGATTCCTCCCAAAAAGTATTCGGTTCGGGATGGAATTCTTAGTAGTTGAATCGCTTCGAAGAGTTAATGGCATCCTAATGTCTTGGACCAATTTGGTTAGGACTATCGACTCCTTGGATGCTGATGCTTCATACGACCTACAATTTGCGAACGGACATTCAGCCAAATTAGCCATCGGCATAGAAAGGTTGTCAGAGCGTGCTCAAATGGGATTTCTTTTAAACCGAGACGGAATGCTATCCCCAACGTTGGAGCAAATTGTTGATTTGAACGCGGCAGTAGTCGGCTTTTCTCAGCCCTCGGATAGGATCGCGGCAGCCGCGACTACCTCGCAGGTCGCACGCCTTCTGCACGATCTCTCCCGCTGCGTCGGGAGGCCGATCTCGCCGGAGGAGCGCAGCAGATTGGTAGCGGCCGTTTCGCGAAGTCCTGCACCTGACAGCGTAATGCGACTAGTACTAGGACTTATGAAAGCCGGTGCCATGGTTAGCGAGAGAACGCTCTCAGAATTTCTTTAAATCTCACGCCAATCTTCGTTGCGTCTGAGCGCTCCACGACCTTTTCCAGTGCCCGGATGGGCTTCATACGTCCCAGTCAGCTGCCGGTATTTAGCCGGAACGCCGCGCTGACGTTCGGGAGCAGGTGCTCTTCCACGATACGGCACGGTCAGCCGATACTTCTGACGGCTGTTCGGTTTACCGGTTAACTGGCTCCGAATACTACGCGCAAGAACCTCGGCCATGAGTGAAGGTACGGCGTTCCCAACTAACCTCTGCGCGTCTAGGTGGCCACAATGAAACTGGAGGTCATCGGGCAGCGTCTGTAATCGACACATCTCCCTAACTGACAATTTACGGCTCCGCCAGTGGAATGGCCCAATCGCGGGACCAGGCTGCGCCTGAATGGTCCATGAAGGCTGATTTTTCGCCAGCTTCAACAGAAAGCTCCAATACCTTGTTCGCCAGCCGAAAAGGGGATAGCCGCCGCCACGGTCAGTGTGCCAGAGATAGTTTTGGCCCTCTGGGATGCTTGGGACCAATCCCGCCCACTTCCCCTTGATGCTCAGCTCTTCAATTACCTCGTCTCCGTCGAGATCGCCGATTGCGTCCCATGCGGTTACGTATGGTGACAGTGTGCTGTCTCGGAAGTCCGGGTGTGAATGCGTGGGCTCTGGCGGAATAAATGGTCGGCCATCGCGAAATCCGATTAGGAAGATACGTTCTCGCCGTTGAGGCACGCCGAAGTCTGCAGCGTTGAATCGGTGGAGAGAAACGACGTACTTGGTTTTTTTTGACTTATTAATCTCCTGTATGCCTGCGAAAATGTGCCTCAAACCCTCGTCTTTTCCAGAAAAAGCGAGGCCTGGTACATTCTCAAGAAGAAACGCACGAGGACGCGTATCTCGAAGGACTCGCATGTATTCATCCAATGTGCCAGCGCGTGGGTCTCGCATACGCGCTGCGTCGCCTGCGTTCCAATATCCCGCCTTGGAGAACGGTTGACACGGCGGGCCTCCAATCAAAACATCAACATCACCTGCCAATAGCCCGCCAGCGGTCAAAATTTGGCGCGATGAAAAATCACAGATGCTTCCCTCCAAAAGGGGCCAGGATCGATTCGTACGAAGTGTCTGGCAAGCGACACGGTCAAGTTCGACGGACACAGCGGTGTCGAACCCAGCTGCTTCAAATCCGTAATCCAGCCCTCCAACACCAGTGAAGAGGCTTATTAGCTTGTGGCGTCCATTGATTTCCATCAGACCAATCTTATCGGTAGTTCAAAGCATGGGCGCAATTTTCAATGCGCGAGTGACCGAGTTTCTTCGACTTACCTAGTCAGCAAGAACGATTTGCGCAAATCAGTACTTTTGAGTGCAGTAAGTGGCGACCACACTGCGCCTACACTGCGCCTACACGAAGAGGTGGTTATTCGATTAAGATGCGCACAAGTCATTGATAAAGATGGTGGCCAAGGCCGGAATCGAACCAGCGACACGCGGATTTTCAATCCGCTGCTCTACCAACTGAGCTACTTGGCCATCTTTAGCGCAGATCAGGGCGATCCGGGCGGGGCGCGTATTAAACCGGTCGGGCTGCGGCACGTCAACTGAAAGCTGGCGCTCCAGACTTCTGTCGGCTGCCAAAAATAGCTTTACTGCCTTGCACTTAGGCGACCGCGCCCAGATTCGAGGCGTCCAACCTAAACCCACTGGCGATCCTGGTCATGGGGTCGGCTTAACCGATCCGCAACAAAAACGTCACTTAGTGGTAATGGGTCTTGCTTAAGGTTCCGTGTCTTGAAAATCGGTTACTGAATGGGGAACACAATGCAACGACTCAGGCTGGCGCTATCCATTTCGATTTTGTGCGTGCCCATGGCTCACGCGCATGGCTGGTTTGGCGAGCCGGATGTGAGTTTGAGCAAGTTAGGCACCTACTCATCGGGCAAGTTTGCCGAGGGTGCTGCGGAAATCGTTGCTTATGATCACAACACACGCCGCGTTTTCACCGTCAATGCCAGTGATGTTGCGGTGGACGTACTGGATGCATCCAACCCACGTCAATTGCAAAAAGTGGGCGTTATTGACGCTTCTGCGCTGGGTGGTTCGGCGAACAGTGTTGCGGTGTACAACGGTTTGCTCGCCGTCGCGATTGAAGCAACCGACAGGCAGGCCAATGGTGTGGTGGCGTTCTATCGCACCAGTGATCTGAGTCTGATCAATACCGTCGATGTCGGAGCATTACCCGACATGGTTACCTTCGATAGCACTGGCCGCTATGCGGTAGTGGCGAACGAGGGTGAACCCAATGATGACTACACCATTGATCCGGAAGGCTCGGTGAGTGTGATCGATATACGACGTGGTGCGCGGTTGGCCACGGTGAGGCATGCCACCTTTACTGCGCTCAATGGACAGGAGGCCGCGCTGCGTGCGCAAGGCGTGCGTATTTACGGCCCCAATGCCTCAGCCGCTCAGGACTTTGAACCGGAGTACATCACGACCAGCGGTCGCCAAGCCTATGTGACGCTGCAAGAAAACAATGCTATCGCGGTAGTTGATTTGCCCAGCGCCACGGTCACGAAGATCTTGCCACTGGGTTATAAGGATCACAGCATGCCGGGCAACGGCCTGGATCCCAGCGACCGTGATAACGCGATCGCGATTGGTAACTGGCCGGTGCACGGCATTTACTCGCCCGACGCAATTGACTCTTATCAATATCGTGGCAAGACCTTTCTGGTGACAGCCAACGAGGGCGATACACGTGATTACGATGGCTATTCAGAAGAGGCGCGGGTGAGTTCGTTAGCGCTGGATCCCATTGCATTTCCTGATGCGGCCGCATTGAAGGCGAACTCAGCATTAGGCCGCTTGACGGTTACTAAAAGTCTTGGCGATGTGGATGGCGATGGCGACTATGACGCGCTGTATGTGCCGGGCGGGCGCTCATTCTCCATCTGGTCTAGCGATGGTGAGCAGGTGTTCGATAGCGGTAGCGATATCGAGTCCATCACGGCCAACCTGCTGCCCGATAATTTCAACAGTAATCATGACGAGCAGCCCAGCAAAGATAGCCGCAGCGACAACAAGGGGCCGGAACCTGAGGGTATCGCCATTGGCGAGTACTTTGGTCGCACCTATGCGTTTGTTGGTTTGGAGCGCATGAGCGGCATCATGGTCTACGACATCACTAATCCGCAGGATGTGAGTTTTGTCGAATACGTGAGCAATCGCAATTTTGATGTGCCGGTCTGCCTCACTGATGCGAGTGGCGATTGTGTCGCTGCCAACCCAGAGGCAGGTGATTTAGGTCCAGAGGGTTTGAATTTCGTGCCTTGGTATCGCAGCCCGACCTACCGTCCGCTATTGGTGGTCGGCAATGAAGTCAGTGGTACTACCACGGTATACCAGCTGAATCTAAAGTTCGACCGTCGCAAGTAAAGCAGTTTTGAGGGCAAAAAGGTTCAGGGACGAACCCGGCGAAACTACAAATACTCGTTCTTCAGCTCAACATAGTGCGCTGCTGATTCATGTAGTTCGACAAGCTCTTGCTCAGTAAGCTCGCGGACACGACGGGCCGGGCTGCCCATATACAGGCCGCGAGCTGCTAGTCGCTTGCCGGGTGTAACCAATGCCCCGGCGCCGATAAATACATGGTCTTCCAAGGTTGCACCGTCCAGCACTGTGGCACCCATGCCGATCAGGCTGAAATTGCCGACGGTGCAGGCATGCAGGATCACGCCATGACCGACGGTGACATCTTCACCAATTATTAGCGGTAGTCCGGCGGGGTTTTCGGGGTAGGGGCTACAGACGTGCAAGATGCTGCCGTCCTGAATATTGGTGCGCGCTCCGATATGAATAGTATTTACGTCACCACGAATCGCGGTGCAGGGCCATACCGAGACATCCTCACCAATGGTTACGCGGCCGATGACGACTGCACTGGGGTCAATGTAAGTGCGGGCCCCAATTTGCGGCTGAATGTTGCGGAAGGGGCGAATGTTCATGGAGCCTCTACTTATTTCTGGCCGATACTGGATTGGCATGCATTTTAGGATGCTTTGACCTCGCGCAGCGACCTGAATGTGTGCCATTGGCCGCTATGTGGCGTCACCGTGGTTTGCTAATGGGTGAGCTTCGAAAATTAGTCGCCCCATAGTGTTAGTGCTGGTTGGTCACAGAAAAAAACATAGGAAAAGTATTGTGACGAACTTGAACCATGCCACCTAAGCCCGTATATCCTCTGTCTGTATTCACCGCAGTTAAACCAGCACCATGACCTATACCTTGTTGTCTTTTACCGGCCTGCCGCCGTTTAATCATATTGCCGCCAGCGAAGTGGAGCCTGCCATCAGGCAATTGCTTGACGAAAATCGCGCGCAGCTGGAGCAGATTTTGGCCCAGCCGCAAGCCACTTGGGATAACACCATTGCGCCATTGGAAGAAATGCAGCATCGCTTAAGTCGCACTTGGTCACCGGTCGGCCATTTGAATGGCGTAATGAACTCTGACGAACTACGCGCGGCGTATAACGCTTGTTTGCCGCTATTGAGCGCTTGGTATACCGATGTGGGGCAGAACGAGCGCTTGTATCGTGCTTATCAACAGGTGCGACAGAGCGATGCGGAGGGGCTAAATGCGGCACAACTGAAATTGCTGGATAACGCACTGCGCGACTTCAAATTAAGCGGTGTCGCGCTGTCTGCCGAAAAGAAAGCCCGTTACAAAGAGTTGATGGAGCAGTTATCCAAGGTGCAATCGAAGTTCGATGAGAACGTACTGGATGCGACCAATGCCTGGTCGCGTTTGGTTGGCAATGAATCAGAAATGCAAGGCTTGCCCGCGCCGATTATCGAACGTGCGCGTGCGGCAGCTGAAGCCAAACAACAAGCGGGTTGGTTGTTCACATTGGATGCGCCAAATTACATGGCAGTGTTAATGCACGGTGAGAACGCTGCACTACGCCGCGAGTTTTATCAGGCGTGGGTGACGCGTGCATCGGATCAAGGCACCAATCCGCAATGGGATAACAGCGACTTGATTGAACAAATCATGCGGCTGCGTCATGAGTTAGCGCAATTGGTGGGGTTTGACAATTACGCCACGTATTCATTGGCGACCAAGATGGCCAAATCCGTCACCGAAGTTACCGAATTTCTAACTCAGTTGGCGACGCACAGTAAAGCTGCTGCACAACGTGAACTGGCAGAGCTGCAAGCTTTTGCAGGGTGCGCGATGAACGCATGGGATGTGGGTTACTACTCGGAGCGGATGAAGCAGCAGCGGTTTGATTTGTCCGAAGAAGCACTGCGCCCCTACTTCCCCGCGCCACAGGTATTGCAAGGTCTGTTTGCCGTAGCGGAACGGTTATATGGCGTGCAAATTGTCGAGCGTCACGATGTTGAAAAGTATCACGCAGATGTGCAGTTCTTTGACATCGTCAATGCCGATGGCGCACCTCGTGGCAGTTTCTATGTGGATCTATATGCGCGACCCAAGAAGCGTGGTGGCGCATGGATGGATGATTGTGTCGGTCGTATGCAGATCAGTGATAGCTATCTGCCAGTGGCGTACCTGGTGTGTAACTTTATGCCACCGGTAGGTACCAAACCTGCCTTGTTAACACACTCGGAAGTGGTGACGATGTTCCATGAGTTTGGTCATGGCCTGCACCACATGCTGACGCGTGTTGATTACCCAAGCGTGTCCGGCATTAACGGTGTGCCTTGGGATGCGGTGGAATTGCCTAGCCAGTTCATGGAAAATTTCGCGTGGCAATCGGACGTGCTGCCATTGATTTCAAAACATATAGAAACGGGTGCATCGTTACCCGCTGCCGAGTTACAGCGGCTACTTGCCTCGCGTACCTTTCAATCGGGATTACAAACCGTGCGACAACTGGAATTTTCGTTACTGGATCTGCGTCTGCACGCCGAGTATGACTCAGTGCAAGGCGCGCGCGTGATGCGAACCCTTAAGCAAGTTCGTGAGCAAGTCGCGGTGATTATCCCGCCGGACTTCAATCGCTTTCCACACAGCTTTTCGCACATTTTCTCGGGTGGTTATGCGGCTGGTTATTACAGCTATAAGTGGGCCGAGGTGTTGGCCGCAGATGCCTTCAGTGCGTTTGAAGAAAAGGGTATTTTTGATCCCGCCACTGCGCAGCGATTTGCCAGTGCCATTCTGGAAAAGGGCGGTAGTCGTGATGCCATGGAGGCCTTTGTTGAATTTCGTGGCCGCAAGCCACAAATTGAACCGCTGTTGAAACAACTTGGTTTGGTGGATAAAGCGGCAGCGTGATAAAAATAAACTGATAAAAATCAGACTGGCCGCATGTTAGTGCGTCGCATGCCATCTGCTGCATAAATCAATAACGCCAGCCAGATCAAACCGAAACTGGCGAGGCGAGCGGGCGACAGCGCCTCTTTGTAGAGAAATACGCCAAGCAGAAACTGCAAGGTGGGGCCGACATATTGCAGCATACCCACAGTGGTGTAGCTGATGAGTCGTGCGCCATAGTTGAACAGGGTCAGTGGTACCACCGTGGCCACGCCCGACATCGCAAGCAATACCAGCATTAAGGGTGAGTGCGGCAGTAGCTCACCTTGCTGTTGCTGCGCCCAGATCAAGTAGCCACAAGCCAAGGGTGATACCAGTAGTGTTTCCACTGCTAAGCCGGGTAACGCTGCAACCGGTGAAGTTTTGCGTAACAGCCCATACAGACTGAAGGTGCCAGCGAGTACTAAAGCGATCCATGGAAATTGTCCGGCTTGAACGGTGAGTGCCACTACACCACTACTGGCAATGACAACAGCAGACCATTGCGCGCGATCCAAACGCTCCGATAACACCAGTACGCCGAGTAGCACATTCACCAAGGGACTGATGAAGTAGCCGAGACTAGTGAACAATACTTGGCCATGTGCAACACCCCAAGCATAGGTGGTCCAGTTCACCGCCAACAGGCTGGCGGTCACAGACAAGCGTCGTAATAGGGCGGGTGTTAGTAGTGCCTGCCATAGGGCTTTCAGTTCGCCGCGCCAAGCAATCCACCCCACGACGACCAAACAGCCCATGACGTAACGCCACGCCGCAATTTGCAACGCAGGAATACTATTTAGTGGCTTGAGATAGAGTGGAAACAGCCCCCAAATGAAGAACGCAATGAATACCGCTATCAGCCCGCTGCGGGCAGAGCGATCGGCGGCATCAGGGGTGCGGCTTGAGCTTGGCATTCTGGATGGATTAAAAAGGTGGTGTAGTGTAGCGATAACCGTATTCGGCTTCTGGCCGGAAATGGATTTTGTCCCCAACTTAAACGCAACAGGAACGGATGATGATTACATTGCTGGACCAGGCGCGTCGCTTGCTGGCGGTGGCGCAAACTGGATTGCACTACACCAAGAGTGAGTTTGAGCGCGAGCGCTACCAGGAGATTGCACAGATCGCTGCCGAGCTGCTCGGTAACGGCGAGCACTATGATGTCACTGCAATTCGCCAAGCATGGGTAATGGAAGATGGCTACCAAACCCCCAAGCTGGATGTGCGTGGCGCAATTTTTCGTCGTGGCGAGCGTGATGATGAAGTGCTGCTGGTGCGTGAGCGCAGCGATGGTAAATGGACGGTGCCGGGTGGTTTCGCGGATGTGAATGAACCCCCTTCCACGTCAATCTTAAAGGAAATCGAACAGGAGTCGGGTTATACCGCGCGCGTACTCAAACTAGCTGCGGTACATGATCGCAATAAACACAACCACCCTGCGTTTATGTTCCATTTATGGAAGCTGTTATTCGTCTGCGAAATTATCGGCGGTGCACCACGGCTTAGTAATGAAACTGACGGCGTGGCATTTTTTTCACTGGATGCAGTGCCGGAATTGTCTACTGGACGCATTACCGCCGAGCAGTTGCGCTTGCTGCATCGGCATCACTTGCAGCCGCAATTGGCCACCGAATTTGACTAGGGTATTTAGTGTTCTCGGTGCGAAGAGAACGACAATCTATCCAGAACCCCCATTAATACTGCGGATATCACAAAGGTCAGGTGAATAATGACGTACCACATCAGCTTGTCATTAGGAGTGGTATCGGCTTCGACAAACTTGGTGAGCAGGTGAATGGATGAGATCGCCACAATGGATGCTGCTACTTTGAGCTTCAATGTTCCTGCGTCGAGCTTGCCCAGCCAGCCTAGTTTGTCGCCATCACCTTCGATATCAATACGCGATACGAAATTTTCATAGCCGGAAAACATGACCATCACGATCAAGCTACCTACCAGTGCCAAGTCAATCATTGCGAGTAGCGTCAGCACCAGATCAGCCTCTTCCATGGTAAATACATGAGTGATGACGTGATATGCCTCTTGAAAAAACTTGATGCCGAGTGCCAGTAAGGCAATCGACATGCCCAGATAAACGGGGGCGAGAAGCCAGCGGCTGGCAAACAGTAGCTTTTCAATGGCGCGTTCGATCATGGGCTTCCCAGAATTAGTAAAACAGACATCCAAAATATAGAGCGTAGATTGTACCTGTTTATATCTTTGGAGTTGATTGGCCGTAACTTCATTTCAAACTGGGTATTTCCACTGCGGTGACCTTGCCGTTGCTTAACGTTACGCGACCAGTGAGAAATCCTGAGCGACCTATTTCTAGGGCGTATAGCAATGCGCGTGTTGTGCTGTCATCAGCGAGACGCTGTTGCGTTGGCGGGCCAAGTAATTCAATTACCTGCAGCTCATTCATGCCGGGCGTGATGAGCGTCCAGCTAGCATGGGACAGCCAGCGCGGGTCGTTGCCGTTGGCATAGTTGGTTGTGGTATGGATAGGGGAATTGTTCGGCTGACGTTGTAGTTCAGCAATTTGTCGTGCTTGTTCGCGCACTGTTGCCTCCAGCGTGCGAATGTTTTGCTCTATGTCAGTTAAGCGAAACTCATCGATAGGGGCCGCCAGTAGCGGTGGGGCGACGACAAGGCAGATAAGGAAGGTGGTTGTGAGCCTCATCAATCTGCACTGAGTGCACATGCTTACCTCCATCGTGGGTTGTTATTGCTACCCATAAATACCGGGTCAAATTTTGCCAGATCGGCGCCAAATCTACGCCTGTAAAAGATGGCTTTCCGTAATGTCGATTTGCATTCAAGAAAATTTCGATACCCTGAGTGCCTTTTCATCTTGCGTACCCATTTGATGCTGCCAGTATTACTGGTGACAGGGTGGTTGTAATACTGGTGTGTCGCAAGCATAAAAGTAGTAACAAGCGGCGGCGCTCAGAGTCGCGTCAGGAAGCTGAATAAGCGGTCACCAACGCGTAAGTCGGGCGGTATCACCATCCGCTACGTTTGTCCCGAGGCTGGTTTTCTGGCGCGCGCGGACGTATAAAGCAGGTGGCCATTATTCAAATATTCAAATGTTTAGTGGAGAGGGGGTGACTATGAACAGCGGAAGTAAGTTTTTGCATCTTTCGGTACTGGCGGCACTATCCGGCACGGCACTGCTGGCGGTGCAATCGGCTGGTGCGTCTGGCTTCTCCATTGCAGAGCAGAGTGCCTCGGGTCTGGGGAATGCCTATGCTGGCGCTGCCGCAGTGGCGGAAGATGCGAGCACCCTCTTTTTTAATTCCGCTGGCTTGACGCAACTCACACGTCCTTCACTGGTGATGACTGGCGCCGCCATTCAGATTAAATCTGAATTCAAAAATAACGGTTCGGTGGCCGCAACTGGACAAGCTTTGGGGACCAACGGCGGTGATGCTGGCGGTACTATTTTGGTGCCCGCGCTGTACGTCGCTGTACCGCTTTCTGATACGGTTACTGGTGGCTTGGCTGTTAACGCGCCGTTTGGCTTGAAGACTGAATATAACGACGATTTTATCGGTCGCTTTCAAGGCATTGTTTCGGATGTAAAAACCACCAACATCAACACCGCGCTGGCTTTCAAGTTAAACAACGTGGTTTCGCTGGGTGTGGGTGCAAATTATCAAACCATCGATGCAAAGCTGACTAAAAACATTAACTACACTGCGGCTATTGCCAGCAATACCGGCGGCGCATTGGTGTTACCTGGCTTACAAGGCGGGGTTGAGATCAAGGGCAATGATTCCGCTTGGGGTTACGATGTGGGTCTATTGTTCAATTTCAATGATCGTACTCACGTGGGCTTGTCATATCGTTCGGCGATAAAATATAACGTGGCTGGTAATGCAGCGTTTTCGCCGCCTACGACAACCAATGCAACGGGGCAGGCCATCATCAATGCTGCCAGCGCCAGCACTTTGGCCAACGGCCCGGTCACGCTGGCTATCAAGCTACCTGCATCGGCGCGGTTGGCGGCCACACAAAAATTGGGTAACTCGGTTGAATTGTTGGGTGAAGTGTCGTGGACGCAATGGAGCAGCGTTCCTGAATTACGCATCAATCGCACCAATGGTGTGACGTTGAGCAATACTCCAGAGCAGTGGGATGACACCATGCGTTACGCACTGGGTGCCAATTTTCAGTTGAATGATGCAGTTAAGTTACGCGTTGGTGCAGCAAAGGATGAGGCCCCAGTGCCTGATTCCACTCGTACACCACGCCTGCCTGACAATGACCGTACTTGGTTGACTGCAGGTGCGCAGGTGAAGGTCACCAATAACATCAACATGGATGTGGCTTATGCCAATATTAAGGCCAAGGATGCAGCACTCAATCAGAATGATGGTAGCACTGCCGCTAATGGCCTGCTGAAAGGCACGCAGAAAACCAGTATCAATATACTGAGCTTGCAAGCGACAGTTAGCTTCTAGGCACTAACTCGCCACTGCTCGACTCATGACCGGTAGATAGGGGTAGAATGGCGTGGCCTTCCACCCTTTTTCTATTCCGGCTCATGGGGCTTGCTTTTCCAACTAATGAACTACTCTCGACAGGAATCTGCCGCTGCCGTTAGCTTGCAGCCCGCTGCGCCTGCCTCTGCCAGCGTTATTTGGTTACATGGGTTGGGCGCTGATGGCCATGACTTTGTGCCGCTAGTGCCAGAATTGCACTTGCCGGATTCGCTGCCGGTACGCTTTGTGTTTCCCCATGCGCCGCAACGACCGGTCACCCTCAATAATGGTTATGTCATGCGAGCTTGGTACGACATCAAGGCGCTGGCGGCCTTGCAGGCTGAAGAAGACGCCGTTGGAATACGCGCCTCAGAGCAGCTAGTGCGTGAGCTGATTGATGCTGAAGTAAAGGCAGGAATAGCCGCCAGTCGGATTGTGATCGCCGGGTTTTCCCAAGGTGGAGCGGTCGCATTGCAGGCGGCGTTACGCTTCCCACAGCGACTGGCGGGAGTGATGGCGCTATCAACTTATTTGCCGTTGCGTGATTCGTTGGCCGCAGAGGCCAGCGCTGCCAACCGCGATCTTCCGGTTTTGATGTGCCATGGTCGTCAAGACGCGGTAGTGCCAGTACAGCTGGGAGAGCGCTCACGCGATGTATTACAGACGCAGGGATATGCAGTTGATTTTCGTTACTACGATATGCCGCATTCGGTATGTGCCGAGCAGGTGCAAGATATCAGTAGCTGGTTGAGTGCGGTGCTGTCATGACGAAATCGGGTCGTGTGCCAGGCATGCGTTGGAGAGATTTTGAATGGCGGGTGTTCTGGCTGGCTGCGTTATTGGTCGCAACGATCCTGTTTACCATCGTGGTAGTGCCACAATGGTTGTCGCAACAGGCGCGCTGGCAGGTGCTGCGAGCGCATGTAGGTACGGTGGCACAATTGGCGGCCAGTACCGTTGATGGAGACTTGCATCGTCAGTTGCTGGATAGAGACGGCTACAGCACGGAGTTGTACCAGAAAGCACTGGCACCGTTGGTACGCTTTCATTCCGCCAATCCCGATATCAGTTATGCCTACACCATGCTGGAGCGAGCGGGTGAGGTGTTTTTTGTGCTGGATACGGCGCAGTCGCCTGATCTGAAAACCCAGCGCACGCTGCAAGCTTCAGGCTATATGGAGCCATTTGTTATCAAGGATGAGTACGCGAGTAATTGGCTACAAGAAATTGCTGTCGGCAACACCTGGGTAACGCCACAGTTTCAGCATGACAACTATGGCTACTTCCTTTCAGGACATGCGCCTATTTATGACAGCGCCGGACGCTACAGTGGCTTTGTTGGCATTGACTTCGATACTGGTTACTACCAAGCGCAGGAGCAGCGTTTCAAATGGATTGCACTGGGCACAATCTTGACGGCATTGCTGATGTCATTGCTGTTGGCTTATCTGGCGGCACGCTATCACTACCAGTGGCAGAATCGGTTGGCAATGCACTATCACTCATCAATGCGCGACGAGCTTACCCAGTTACTCAATCGCCGTGGCGCGTACGAAGCGGTGGAAGTGCTACGTGCCATTCGAAGTCAAAGCCACGCGGTATTATTGATCGACATTGATAACTTCAAGGCCATTAACGACAACCACGGCCATATGGCGGGCGATGCAGTCTTGGTGAGCGTGGCGCAGGTGATTCGCGATAGCGTGCGGGGTCGTGACGTGGTGGCGCGGCTTGGTGGTGATGAATTCCTAGTGTTTGCTCCTGCCTGTGATGAAGCCAAGGCGCGTGAAATCGCTGCGCGTATTCAGGAGAATGCCATCGCGCAAGACATGGTGGGGTATAGCTATACCTTGTCTGTGGGAGTCTGTATTGAGCAGGGTACTTCCAGCGAGTTTGATAGCATGTACCAGCGTGCGGATGCCGCCATGTATCGCGCTAAGGCGGCTGGCAAAAACCGTTTCGAAGTAGCTGGCGGTTAAACGGTCTGTTAAGCAAAAGATGTCAGTCGCCGCGCGGCTTACTTATTGGTTCCTTGCTTGATCACCATGGTGTCAATCTGCGCTTCGCGTAATTTGCGGCGTGTATCTTCCAGCTTGTTCAGATTGCTGATGGGCCCGATACGCACCCGATGCCAAGTTTCGCTATCTATGACGACTTTCTGTATGCCGGATTCAATGCCCTGTAGTGCCAAGCGTGCACGTACTCGATCTGCATCAGCAAAGTTGCGATACGAGCCGACTTGCAGAGTGTATGAACCTGGCGCGTCAATGGCTCCCGCCGCAGAAGAATTGCTGGCAGGTTGATTCCTGTCATTAGCTACTTCGACTTCCAGCTTCGGCAGCACATCATAAAAATCAAACTGGGTGTCCGCCTTTGCTGACTCAGGCGTAGGCGTATCCGAGCCATCACTTGCTTGTTCGTTGCTCAGCGGTGCACCTGCTCTGAGTTCAACGCCTGGTCGTCGATCATATAGGTATACCGCAGTAGCCACTGCCAGACCTACCAACAAGCCAATGGCAAAACCACCCCACGCGGACATGCTGCCGCTGTTATTGGTGCGAGTGCGTTTGTAGTCACGCGCCATGACGATCCGCCTTGTCTGTAGAGCGCATCGATTCAGGTGCGCTTACGCCCAGTAACTGTAAGCCATTGGCGATGACCTGTTTGGTTGCTGCAACCAGATTCAGCCGGGCATTGCGCAGCGCGGCGTCTTCGACCAGAAATACATGGGCGTTGTAGTAGGTATGGAAATCACCAGCCAGGTCGCGCAGGTAGTGCGCAATTTGATGTGGCTCCAGTGCTGCCGCTGCGGTGGCAAGTAGTTCAGGATACTGAGTGACCCGACGCAACAATGTGCTTTCATGGGGAGTGTTCAGTAGCTGTACGTTGGCTGCGCCCAGCGCAGGATCGTGTTCGTAACCTTTTTCAACCAGCTGGCGGAACACGCTACAGATGCGCGCATGGGCATATTGCACGTAGTACACGGGATTTTCTTCGCCTTGTGCCAGGGCCAGATCGATGTCGAATACAAATTCAGTATCAGCGCGGCGTGAAGCAAGAAAAAAGCGCACCGCATCGCGTCCCACCCATTCAATCAAATCGCGCACCGTCACATATGAGCCGGCGCGCTTGGATATTTTAACTTCCTCGCCACCGCGCATCACCTTGACCATTTTGTGCAGCACATAGTCTGGATAACCGGTGGGGATACCAAGGTTCAAAGCTTGTAATCCGGCGCGCACACGCGCTACCGTGCCATGATGATCTGAGCCTTGGATATTGATGGCGCGTTGAAATCCTCGCTGCCACTTGCCAACGTGATAGGCCACGTCGGGCACGAAATAAGTATAGCTGCCATCCGACTTGCGCATGACGCGATCCTTGTCATCGCCGTAGTCAGTGGTACGCAACCACAGTGCACCGTCTTGCTCGTAGGTTTTGCCGCTGGCGATCAGGCCTGCAACGGCATCGTTCACTTTGCCGTCGGTATATAGACTGGACTCAAGATAATAGTTATCAAACTTCACGCCGAAAGTTTGCAGGTCAATGTCTTGCTCGTTACGTAGATATGTCACCGCAAACTGGCGAATTGAATCCAGATCGTCGGCATTGCCATTAGCGGTGACCGCGATACCGTCCATCGCACTGACCGTCTTGCGTGCTAAAAAATCAGTAGCAATATCGTTGATGTAGTCACCGTTGTAAGCCGATTCCGGCCAGCCGCTGTCGCCAGGTTTAATGCCTTTGGCGCGTGCTTGAACGGATAGCGCCAGATTTTGAATCTGCACACCGGCATCGTTGTAATAGAACTCGCGTGTGACTTGCTTTCCTTGCGTGGCCAGCAAGGCGCACAGCGCATCACCCAGCGCCGCTTGCCGACCATGGCCTACGTGTAGTGGGCCAGTGGGATTGGCGGAGACAAACTCCAGCAATGCGCGGTCGCCAGCGTTGCTTGGAACATGACCATAGGTCGCGCCTTGCGTCAGTACCGCGCCGAGCTCTTGCGCATAGGCAGTTGGTGATAAATGAAAATTGATAAAGCCCGGGCCTGCCATTTCCACCTTGCTCAGTAATTCATTGGCTGGCAGTGCGGCAATTAGCGCCTGTGCCAATTCACGCGGATTGCGTTTGGCGGCTTTCGACAAGCGCATGGCGAGATTGCAAGCAAAGTCACCATGACTGGCGTCGCGAGTGCGCTCCAGTTCGATGGCCGGAATGATGAGGTCAGGCGGCAGCGTGCCTGTGGGCAAATTGCCTAAGGCGGTTTCAAGCAAGGTTTGGATAAGATGTTTCAATGTAAATCAACTAGGTGGGCAAGCAAATAACCCTTACATTCTACGTGGGCAAGCAACGCAACGGCCAGCCCAGAAGCCAGTCCAGAAAAATTCAATTTGATTCCGCTCAACTAAAACAACTCAATCGGATCAATATCTACTGACCAGCGCACGCGTTTGGCTTCGGGCAGGGTTTCCAGTTGTGGCAGCAGCACGGCCAATAAATTTTGCAATGGCCCCACCGTACTAGCCTGTAGCAGTAATTGCGCCCGATGTACCCCGGCACGGCGTGTCATGGGTGCCGGAGCAGGGCCCAGCACCTGGGTTTTCTTGTGTTGTTGTGCCGTGTGCTGCTGCGCCAGCCGCTGTGTGGCTTGCAGGAAGCGCAACGCTGCGCCCAGTTCAGTGGCTTCGGCGCGCAACAAGGCAATGCGCGAGTAGGGTGGCCAGTGCGCCTGTTCGCGTTCGCGTAGTGCCGCCGTGGCGAAACCGCTATAGCCGTCGTGCAGCAGACGCTGTAACAGCGGGTGATCGGGATACTCGGTTTGAATTAATACTTCGCCGGGGCGGTCACCACGTCCGGCACGTCCGGCCACTTGCACGATGCTTTGTGCCAGCCGCTCGCTACCGCGAAAGTCAGTACTGAACAGGCCTTGATCAGCGTCCAGAATGACGACTAACGTCACATTGGGAAAATGATGGCCCTTCGACAGCATTTGCGTGCCCACCAGCAATTTCACCGCGCCGGAATGCACGCGTGCTAGCGTCGCATCGAGCTCACCCTTGCGGCTGGTGCTATCGCGATCAATACGCGCCAGTGGTGCATCTGGATAAACCTGTTGCAGTGTGTCTTCAATGCGTTGCGTGCCCTGACCCACGGGTTTCACTGGCGACTGACACAACGGACAATTTTCATGCAGTTTCTGTTCGTGGCCGCAGTGATGACACAGCAGTGTTTGCTTTCGCTGATGTACGGTGAGTCGCGCATCACAGCGTGGACAAGGTGCGGACCAGCCGCAGCCGGGACAAAACAACACGGGCGCAAAACCGCGTCGATTCAGATACAGCAGGACTTGTCCCTGTGCATCCAGATGCTGGCGAATGCTCAGCATCACTGGCGTGGACAGCCCTTGGTTGGCAGCATGCTGGCGCAGATCTATCAGTCTCATGGTGGGCGGCTGCGCACCACCCGCCCGTTCCGGCAAACGCAGTAGATCATTGGGTTTGCGCACCACGCGCAGCAAGCTTTCCAGCGATGGAGTGGCCGAGCCAAGCAACACCGGGATGCCATGTCGTTGTGCGCGGGCGATGGCCAGATCTCGCGCCGAATACCGAAATCCTTCCTGCTGTTTATAAGAAGGATCGTGTTCTTCATCAACAATAATCAGACCCAGATTGCTGAGCGCGGTGAAGATGGCCGAGCGCGTGCCAATGACAATGCTGGCTGCGCCACTGCGTGCTGCACGCCATGCATTCAGTCGTTCGCTGTCGTTCAAGCCCGAATGCAACACTGCAATCGGCACCTTAAAACGCTCGGTAAAGCGAGCCACCAACTGGGGTGTCAGTGCAATTTCCGGCGCAAGTAGAAGTGCTTGCTGGCCACGTTGCTGCACGGCCGCAATGGCTTGCAGATACACCTCGGTTTTACCGCTGCCGGTTACGCCATGTAGTAACAGCGTGGTGAAGTTGCCCAGACTGGCAACAATGTGTTGCAACGCTTGGTGTTGTGCCGCGCCGAGTTGCAGTTGCGTGCCAGTGTTGCAGTTGGTAGTCGTTGCGAAGGTGTTGGCTCGCTGCTGGCTATGCACATAGCCACGCTCTTGTAATGTCCGCAGGCCAGCGCGCCAGTCGCTATGCATGGTTCCCAGCGAGCTTGCGTCGTGCCATGCCGTATCACTCAGGCCATCAATCAAGGCAAGCAGGCGTGTTGCGCGTTTGGCTGTTTGCGCCCTCGCATCACTTAAGCCCAATGTAGTCAACTGCCAGTATTCATGACTGGCGACTTGAGCGGCACCAGTGCTCAGGGCACCGGGCAGTGCGGCAGCAAGTACCTCGCCTATGGGATGGCGGTAATACTCTGCCGACCATTGCAGCAGTGTGAACAGCTGCTGGTCGAACACCGGCTGGCTGTCGATCAGTTCAAATGCGCGTCGTAACTTGGCCGTGGGCACCTCGCTGTGGTCGCTCAATGCAACTACGACACCCACTACGCGCCTGCGGCCAAATGGCACCCACAGTCGCATGCCCGGTTGCAACTCGGTATCGAGCAGGGTGGGCGGTAGGTAATCGAACAGACGTCGCAGCGGCGTGTCGATGGCAATGCGCAGAATTCGATTCATTTTGAACAAGTCATGCTTGACTTGAGGGGCGCAGCGTTACCCGAAAATTATCCACAGAAGATGTGGATAAGTCTGTGGACGGCGCGGGTACAGATGAGTCAAGTCGGTGTTTCATGAATGGATTTGGCCAACTACTACTAATTTGGATATATTTTGAGCAACCCATTGCAACCCGCGCAGCGATCTTTGGCAAGCCTTGTCAACCAATCGCCGCCGACGGCGTTGGCACTAATCATGATTATCAGATATGCACTGTGTTGGCACGAGGCGGTATGCGATTTGCTACCCTGTACGCTGGTTTGAAGCCGCTCCCTGCGCTGTGCACGATGGAGTATCTTGGCGCGTCGTTGGCTGAGGAGTCGACTCTGGATCACATTCATACTCTGGACAAGTTTTTGGCCGACGTCGAACGGCGCGCATATCAGATTGCGCGCATGGCGCTGCGTGACGATGACGAGGCCATGGATATCGTGCAGGACGCCATGCTGAAGTTGGCACGTAACTATGGCGCGCGGCCCAGCGATGAATGGCGACCTTTGTTCTATCGCATTCTCAACAACCGCATTCATGATTGGCGCCGCCGTCGTGTAGTGCGCAACAAGTTGTTTGGTTGGCTGCCCAGTTTCAATGACGATGATAAGGCCGCTAGCGACCCCTATGAATTGGTTGCCGATACTCGTCAGGGACCGACGGAACAGGTGATGCAGAGCGATGCCATGACGGTATTGCAGCAAGCGCTAGCGGCCTTGCCACAGCGGCAGCGCGAGGCCTTCACTCTGCGTAACTTTGAAGGCATGGATGTGGCTGAAACTGCGACCGCTATGGGTTGTACTCAGGGCAGTGTTAAAACGCATTACTCGCGCGCGGTTCACTCGCTGCGTGAAATTTTAGGAGAAGTATGGTGAGCACACCTGACCAATATCACGGCGATACGGCTCGCGATAAGGCGCTTGAGCAGCGCAGCCGTGCGCTATTCAATGAACAGGTTGCTAACCTTGATGGCCACACTCGGTCGCGTTTGAATCAAGCCCGCCAAGCGGCACTGGCGGCAGCGCGTGGTGATAGTCGAGAGGAAGGCAAGCTGGCCAGCATGCGTTGGCTAGTCCCCACTGGTAGCGTCGCGGTGCTGGCGCTAGTCGGGATGGTTAGCTGGCAGTTGTTGCGACCGGTTGATGTGGCGACGACCAGCGAGCCGCAGTTAGTAGCGGTTAGCACAGTTGATGATCTGGAAATCATGACTGCCAATACCGAGCTGGAATTACTGCAAAACATGGATTTCTATGTGTGGCTGGATAGCCGACCCGGTTCACTCACCATGGCTGAAAAAGGGTGATGCACCGTTATTTAGGTCGATGGTGGTCGCTAACCACACTGCTGTTATTGATGCAGGCGGGCTTGGTCTATGCCGAACAGCTGGAGCTCAGTGATGATTTTCTGGAATATCTGGGCAGTCTTGAAGGCGCAGATGACAACTGGACTGATTTTGCGGCCACTGCGGTGACGACGAGCAAGCAGAGCAGTAGCAGCAAGTCAGACACCGCGACGCCAGCTAATGCGAGCAGTGCATCCAGTAGTGCAATGAGCAAGGCCGCAGTTCATAGCAGTGGCAAGGTGGTGAAATGAAAGTGATACAGATCAAAGCCAAGCAGGTAACTCTACGGCAGCTGCTCAATTGTTTTTTATTGATTGGTAGCCTGTTGCTGAGCGTGTCCACCATGAGTGCAGAACCCACCAATGAAGCCGCGCCCGCGATTGCTTGGGAGTCCTTGTCCAGCGCGCAACAGCAAGTGCTTAGCCGACAACAGGATAACTGGGCAACCCTGCCTGCCGCGCGACAGCGGGCATTGGTGAATGGCGCACAACGCTGGTTAAGTATGGGCGAAGATGAACGTGCCGCTGCTGCCAAGCGCTTTAACAACTGGCGTGCCATGTCCGATAGCGAGCGCGCTGCGATTCGTCAGCGTTATCAGGAGTATCAGGCACTGCCACCGGAGGAGCAGGCACGCATTCGCACCAACTTCGAAAAATTCAAACAACTGGATGACAAGAAGCGCGCGGCCTTATTACGCGAATGGAACAAGCTGTCGTCGCAGGAGCGTACGCAACTGCTGAAACGGATGCGTGAGCGGCGGCTGCAGCGGTAGATTCTAGCGGCGTATTTAGGTCGGCCACCGGTTCGAAACAAATCGTCACGGTTTATCTATGCGGCTCATGGCGTCAAATGTCAGATGCGACTAATACTTGCGCTCTATGTCAGCGCGGTAGGCCGGGATGAAATCCCAGCATCTGACTCTAGAATGCCGGGATTACGCTACGCTCCATCGCCAGCTACTATTGATCTAGCGCCTTGACGGAATGAATCAACTGCGCCACAGCAGCTTGGCCATCGCCGTACAGCATGCGGGTATTGTCGAGATAGAACAGTGCGTTCTCAATGCCTGAGAAACCTGCACCTTGGCCGCGCTTGATGACCACGACATTCTTTGCTTTGTCCGCATTCAAAATCGGCATGCCGTAAATCGGGCTGGACTTATCGGTGCGTGCTACGGGGTTGACGACGTCGTTGGCACCGATAATCAATGCCACATCGGCAGTTTCAAATTCAGCATTGATTTCATCAATGTCGGCAATGATGTCGTAAGGTACGCCAGCTTCGGCGAGCAATACATTCATGTGGCCGGGCATGCGGCCCGCTACTGGGTGAATCGCAAACTTCACAGTCACACCTTTGTCTTGCAACAACTGCGTCAGCTCCCACACCTTGTGCTGAGCTTGTGCCACCGCCATACCGTAACCGGGAACAATAATGACTTTTTGTCCATAGGCCATCATCACGCCAACGTCATTGGCTTCAATGGCTTTCATGGAACCCGTGACGGCTTCGCCGGAAGCGGCTGCACCACCGCTATCACCAAAGCCGCTAAACAACACATTGCCCAGCGAGCGATTCATGGCTTTGGCCATCAACTGCGTCAGCAAGGTACCTGCGGAACCCACCACCATACCGGCTATGATCATGGCGGCGTTTTGTAGCACGAAGCCTTCAAATGCCACCGCCAACCCAGTGAGTGCGTTGTATAGCGAGATCACCACGGGCATGTCGGCGCCACCAATCGGAAGCGTCATGGTTAAGCCCAGCAGCAGTGCCGTTGCAAACAATAAAGTGATAACAGTAGTAGAGGCGCTGCCCGAGGCCACCATCACGCCGCATGCGGCGATGCCCAGCACCAACAATATATTGATGAATTGTTGGCCACTAAAGCGGAATGATTTCTTGATTAAACCTTGCAGCTTGCCAAAGGCAATCAAACTACCGCTGAAGGACACGCAGCCAATGATGCTACCAATCACCGCCAGCGCCAGCGTGACGGTGTCATGCACTTCGCCGGAATACAGCTCGACTGCACCGATGGCCGCCGCCGCGCCGCCGCCCATGCCGTTATACAGTGCGATCATCTGCGGCATGTCGGTCATGGCGACGCGTTTGCCGGTGACCCATGCAATCGCGCTACCCACGCCAATGGCGGCGAGGATCAACACGTAGTTGCTCATGCCCGGATAGGCAAAGCTCACTACGGTGGCAATCACCATGCCGATACCGGCCCACAAAATGCCGCGTTTAGCGGTCACCGGCGAGCTCATTTGCTTCAAGCCCATGATGAACAGGAACGCAACCAGCAGGTAGCTGGTGTCAATCAGCAGGCGCGCTGAGTTGTCGGAAAGTAAGTTCATTAGTGAGTTCCCTTGTTCTTGTTCTGGCCACTGGATTTGAACATTTCCAGCATACGTTCGGTGACGACATAACCGCCAACTGCATTACCCGCGCCGAGCACTACACCAATAAAACCAATGGTGAGTTCCAGTGTGCCTTCTGCATGACCCAGCGCTACCATCGCACCGACCAGCACGATGCCGTGGACGAAGTTGGAGCCGGACATCAATGGCGTGTGCAGAATGACCGGCACGCGCGCGATTACTTCGTAGCCAGTAAAGGCAGCCAGCATGAAAATATATAGAGCTAACATTCCAGTCATGATTTCTTCTCCAAATTAGTCTTTGCTAATTAGCCTTGGTTTAGCCAATCAGCTTGCTGGTCGCTTCGTGACGAACCGTACCGGCATGCGTCAGTACCGCACCGGCAAATACTTCGTCAGTCCAGTCGATATTAAATACACCGTTGTCGAGCGCGGGCTTGATCAAGTTGTACAAATTACGCGAGTACATTTCGCTGGCGTGATACGACAGCGAGCTAGCAAGGTTCAGTGGCCCGACCACTTTCACGCCATTGATCAATACTGTCTCGCCGGGTACGGTGAGTTCGCAATTGCCACCGGTTTCAGCGGCGATATCGACAATGACTGCGCCGGGCTTCATGGCATACACGGCTTCTTTGCGAATCAGCTTGGGTGCCGGACGGCCGGGGATGGCAGCAGTAGTAATCACCGCATCGGCAGCGGCAATGCGTTTTTCCAATACCGCTTGCTGCTGGTTTTTTTCTTCCTGTGTCAGCTCGCGTGCATAACCACCATGGCCGTCTGCCGAGACGCCGGTTTCGACAAATTTGGCACCGAGTGACTTCACTTGTTCTTTGGTGGCACTGCGCACGTCATAGGCTTCCACTATGGCACCAAGGCGCTTGGCGGTAGCGATAGCTTGCAAACCCGCCACCCCGGCGCCGATTACCAATACCTGCGCTGGACGAATGGTGCCCGCTGCGGTGGTTAGCATGGGTAGGAACTTGTCCAAGGTGCTGGCGGCGATCAACACGGCCTTGTAACCGGAGGCAGCAGCTTGCGATGACAGCGCGTCCATCGACTGTGCGCGCGAGATACGCGGTACCAGCTCGGTAGCCAAAGTCGTAATTTGCTTGTCGCGCAGCGCTTTAACCACGTCCAGACGCAGGTGGCCATACATGAAGCACACCAGCGTCGCACCGGATTTCATCTGCGCCACTTCTTCTAAGCTTGGTGGTTGTACCTTCAATAAGATATCGGCGCGACTCAACACAGCTGCGGCTGCATCGACAAACTCCACATCTTTGAAGGTGTGGTCGGGAAACTGCGCTAGCACGCCGGCACCGCGCTGCATTAAGACTTGCGCGCCAGCGGTGATGAACTTGGCAGCAACTTCGGGAACCAGCGCCACGCGGCATTCGCCATCTGCGGTTTCCTTTAGCACACCCAGGGTAAGGGCCATGAATCCTCCGGTAAGACTGGTCTTTGATGAATGGGCGGCTACGTGCGAGGTGCAACCAAATTCATTGTAGTTGTGTGGACTAGAAGCGAGGGTTATAAATACGACGGCATTTTACAGCTAATTTCGGATATTGGTCGAAAACAGATTTCTGTGCTGAACAATACGCCATAAATTGGTTAGCCAGTCAGGAGATCAGCAGCCGTTACGCTTGCCATGGCAGTGAGGGGTTCTGTGCATTTTTTGAATCAGAAATTGAATCAGGAAATCCTGCGGACGGATATATCCGGTATGCCGCTGGAATGGATCGACTACCGCGATGCGGTGCGCCTCTACCACACCGGCCAGGTTGCCTATGCCTGCGGCTCGTCGTTGTACCGGCTGTATGGCGGTACTAATGCCCGTACTGGGCGGCAAAGTGTGCTTGATGTGCCCAGCATCCTGTCCACTATTGGTCATAGTCACAATCCCGGCAATTTACGGCTGGATTATGTTCCACCTTTGAATAACCAAACCCTGTTCAAACGCGATGCCTATCTGTGTCTGTACTGCGGCG
Organism: Steroidobacteraceae bacterium; assembly: GCA_050181835.1. Lineage (GTDB taxonomy): Bacteria > Pseudomonadota > Gammaproteobacteria > Steroidobacterales > Steroidobacteraceae > CAILZL01. The sequence continues at coordinate 531,593 of JBFXCU010000001.1, forward strand.
AACACCTTCCCGCCAATCAATTATCACGTGATCATGTGAAGCCGTTAAGCAAAGGAGGGCGTGATGTCTGGGCCAACGTGGTCACTGCCTGCCGTCGTTGTAACAATCTGAAAGCATGGCGCACGCCTGAACAGGCGCGCATGCAGTTGCTGGCGGTGCCGTTCACGCCTACCTATGCGGAATACATTTATCTGAAAGGGCGGCGCGTACTGGCCGATCAAATGGAGTACTTGTTAGCGCACTTTCCCCGATCCAGCCCGCTGCATGCGCGGCTCAAGGCAGGGTGGATGTGAACGATGCGAGTGGAACGCGGCTCGGCGTGCTTATCAATTACCGCTGGGTTTACGTTACGCTGCACGACCAGTGATGTAGGTTGAGGTGCAATCTCAGCTTTATATTAATCATGCCTGAGTTGCTGGGATTTCATCCCAGCCTACACGAGACTGAAATTGACCGAACCTGTTTACCTGATTGATGCCTCAATCTTTGTCTTTCGTGCCTGGCATGCAGTGCCGAATACGCTGGTGGATGGCGATGGCAACCCCGTTAATGCACTACATGGTTTTGCGCGCTTTATTGGCGATGTGCTGGAGCGGGTCAAACCTACGCACTTGGGTGTCGCCTTTGACGCCAGTCTGCGTAATTCCTTTCGCAGTCAGATTTATCCTGCCTACAAGGCTAATCGCGAACCTGCACCGCAGGAATTAAAGCGTCAATTTGCACTCTGTCGTCAGGTCTGCGAAGCATTGGGTGTAGCGTGTTTCAGTAGTCTTGAGTATGAAGCCGATGACATCATCGGTACCTTGGCGACGCGGTTGCGTGCGCAGGGCAAGCAGGTGGTGATTCTGTCGCGTGACAAGGATTTGACCCAGTTGATTCGTCCCGGTGATGTGTACTGGGATTATCTGGGTGAGAAGCGTTACCAATATAAAGATATTGCGGCGAAATTTGGTGTGTTGCCAGAACGCATGCCTTGTTATCTGGCGGTAATGGGTGATGCGGTGGATAACATTCGTGGTGTGCCCGGTGTGGGTGCTAAGTCGGCATCGATGTTGTTTGCTCACTTTGAGTCGCTAACGCATCTGTATGCCAATCTTGACCAAGTGTTGCAGCTGAAATTGCGTAATGCTGCCTTTGTGATGAATCAACTGCATGAAAATCAGGAGGCGGCATTGTTGGCGCGACGCCTGACGGAGATTGCTTGTGATATGCCGTTGCCTGCGGAGTTGGCGACGGTGGCTCGCCAGCAACCCGACCTGCCATGCTTGCATGGGCTGTATGAAGCAGCGGGTTTTGGCGACTTGTTGCGTAATCAGGCCGAACGGATTGCTCGTGCGTTGAACTAAAGTTTGATGAATGACTAATGGATCAGCGGTATACATGTCAGCAATTACGTCATGTGATGCTGTGTCTGATAGGTGTCTGGTTGCTTAGTGGTTGCGCTGCTGTCGTCAAACAGCCATCGCTCATCACTGTATCAACCAGCGTCGATGTGGCTGCTTTCCCTACCGACTTACGCGGTGCGCAGTTGTATCAAATTGATACAGAACAATCACAATTGCGCATTCTGGTACATCGCGCTGGCACCATGGCGCATCTAGGTCACAACCATGTCATGAGCTCTAGTACGTTGTCGGGCTATGTCTGGCTGCATCCTTCGCTGATACAACGTTCCGGGTTTGACTTGCGTCTGCCAGTTAATGATTTCATCGTTGATAGCCCTGAAGCGCGTAGCGCTGAAGGAGAAGAGTTTCCGTTGAATGTTACGGATGCGGCGCGGGCGGCTACCAAAACTAACATGCTCAAGCCAGAAGGGCTGGATGGCAAGCATTATCCTCAGGTGCGTTTGCGCTCGGTCACTATCAATGGTGGGCGAACTATGCCAGAAGTCACCTTCGACCTTACTATCAAGGATAAAGCTCGTCGGATGACGATACCTGTGCAGTTGAGTGTTGCTGCGCAGCAGCTACGCGCCAAGGGGGAGTTTGTCATCAAGCAAAGCGAGTTCGGCATGAAACCAATGAGTGTCATGTTGGGCGCACTGCAAGTACAGGACTTGATAACAATCAAATTTGACCTGGTAGCGCTGCCGTTGAACTAGTCTGTTGCGTTCTGCATTAATAGCAATCGCGTGCCTTCAGGTGCAATCAGCACAGCATTGCAGTGTTCGTCTAGCGAATCTGGCATTTCATCGCTGAGTGCAATGCCGCGTTCTTTCAAATGCGCCAGTCGCTCGCGCATCTCGTCATCTTCAAACACTAGTAATGGGTGGCGTAAGGCACGGCTGCGGTGAAGCCCCAGATTCAAGTAGTCGCTGGTGAGTGACAGGCGATTAAATGGATGGGCTTCTTCATCCATGGCAACAAATCCCAGTTGCTCCCAAAACGCCTTCGCTGTAGAAAATTCTTTTACTGGCATGGCGTATTCAACGAAATAACCGCAGCTTGAGCTGAATGTGGCTTCAATGTCTGCAGGCGAAAACGTGCGTGCTTCCAGTAGTTTGATGTGCTGACCATTGGGGGCGTGAAAACTCAGCTCGTTGAAGCTATCGCTACTCAGATGTTCGCGATCAGGGACGATGTCAAGTGCATGCAGTCGCGCCACTTGGTGGGCGAGCTCTGCGTGAGTGAACGTTAGTGTGGGAGAGGGGATAGGCTGTTGGTGCAGGCCTATAAATAATCTGCCATCAGAGATGACTGCGTATGGGTAAGGCCAGGTTTCGTTGGTGGCTAATTGCTGGAAACCTAGTGTTTCGTAGAATGAGAGCGATTCCAGAATACTGGGTGCGTGTACGCTGATTTCCAGAAAACGACCTAGCATGGTTATTGGGCTGCACCAAGTTGGGCGGCCAAGTTGGCGCTGCCATGACGATTGCTCAAAGGTAACCAGTGCTGCGCATGGCGTGTAATCAGTTGTTGCAAAGCTTGTACATGTGCTGGTTGCGCATTGAGCGCCGGGATGTAATCAAAGTATTCGCCACCGGCCTTGAGAAAGGCTTCGCGATTACGCAGCGCGATTTCTTCTAGGGTTTCCAGACAGTCAGCGGCGAAGCCGGGACACAACACTGATAGTTGCTTTGGCCCTTGTGTTGCGTAGTTAAGCAATAGTTCTTCGGTATAAGGGCGTAGCCATTCATCGCGACCAACGCGTGATTGAAAACCAAGACTCCATTCGTGCTTATCAAGTTGCAGTTGCTCGGCCACTAGGCGCGCTGTTTTATAGCATTGGCAATAATAGGGGTCGCCTTTTAATAGGTAATTTTTAGGCAGGCCGTGGAACGATAGAAACAAGTGTTGCTTACCATGTGCTTGCCAGTGCTGGCGTACCGAGTCAGCGAGTGCAGTAATGTAGCCATCATCATCATGATACTGACTGATGAATTGTAGTTCTGGTACCCAGCGCCAGCGCTGTAATTGCTTGGTGACGGCATCAAATACGGAGCCGTTAGTAGTGCCGGAATATTGCGGGTACAACGGCAATACAATTAACTTTTGCACCTTGTTTGCGCGTAATTGTTCAAGCGCATGAGCTATGGATGGTTCGCCATAGCTCATGCCCAGCACTATATGCACATCCGCATGCAAGTGACTGCGCAATTGTGTTTGTAGTTGGTTGGCTAGTGCCTTGCAGTTGACTAGTAATGGCGAGCCTTGCTCGCTCCATACTTGTTGATAGGCGTGCGCGCTTTTAGCCGGACGAATGCGCAAAATTACGCCATGCAAAATTAACCACCACAGCCAGCGCGGGGTTTCGATTACCCGTGGATCAGACAAAAATTCGGCCAGAAAGCGCCTTACCGATGCGGTGTCTGGTGCGGCAGGCGTGCCCAGATTAACCAGCAGTACGCCGATGCGATCGGGGGTGTGATGCTCGTAATCTGTGAAGCCGAGGTATTTGGACATGGTAGTCAGCGTGCCTGGTGATCATGCAACGATACCGACAGCTGCGAGTCATTGCCATCTCTGCAAACGATGAATCTGAATTTAGGGTAGGTCTGATTGGCTTGGGTATCGTCATTCCCGCGCAACTGGGTATTCAGTTAAGTCCAGTTTTTACTGGATGCCTCGTCTGTGTGACGAGGTTGTTTCAACCGTTGGCAGCGCGCGTTAATTTCATCGCCTGAGCGGCCGTTGCGACTTCCACTTTGTGCATCATATTTAAATACAGGCCCAGATATTTTTGAACTGCACCCTGAGTCGAGTGGTTAGTGATGATGTGCTTGCGGGCGCTGTCGATCAGGTAGGCGCGTTTGTCTGCGGGCATCTCAAGAACGCGAGTGATGCCGCGCGAGAGGGCGGCTGGACTGCCAGATTCAATTGTGATGCCTTGTTTGAAAAGTACTTCTCCCTGCATGCCCTTGCCGGTACCGACGCAGGGCACGCCGCATAACATCGCACTGGCGAGCATGGTCGCGCCACCATCATCAAGCGCACTGGAACACACCACATCGCAGGCATTGAAAAACGCATTCAGATCCGACCACTCTCCCAGTAAGCTGGTGTGAGTGGCCAGCGTGCCACCGCCCAGCATTGCCATCAGGCCGGCATTACCGCGTTGGACACCGCGACCCGCGACAATGACATGGATATTTGGCTGGTACTTGATGAGATCGGCGCAGGCACGAATGAAGGTGGCGTAATCGTTTTCCGGCATAAAGGCTGCGTGCATACCGATCACGACTGAGCTGGCCTCTAGTTTCAGTTGTGCGCGTAATTGCTGGCCTTGTTTTGCGTCCGGTTTGAAGCGATCCACATCCACGCCGTTATTGATGACGCAGCCGGTGTTCTCGGGAAAGCCCATGCGTGAATAATGGGCCGCGCCTGAAGCCGAGCCATAAACCAGGTGCGCGGGACGCTTGGCCTGTTTGCTGAGCAGGTTGAGTTTGTAGCGATCTAGCCAACTTTCCTGGTCGAAGTTCGGGTTGGGTATTTTAGCGGGCATGCTCCACACCATCGGTACGGTGCGACCTGCGCCCGGTAACAGGCGTGTCGCAAGTTGTGCCGTGTGTCCCCAGGCATGAATTACGTCGGGTTTGAATTTGCCGACCCGTTGCCGTAGTTCGCCCAGCGCATTGGGTGCAAAGCGTCGCCTTGACAATTCGATGTCATGCACCGGCACACTCAGCTGGCGCATCAGCGCAGCTTGTCTATCGCCCGGCGCGAAGTTCACTACCTGCATCTGTACATGCTGTGGGTCGATACGTCCTAGCAATGGTGTGAGTTGTGCGCTCAGTGTGTTGGCTGATGCGCTGTTCACATATTGGTGCGTCGCACTGAGCAAGTGCATCACTTTAATCGGATTATCTAGAGGTTCGCCCACGTGTATGGCTTCGATTGAGATGGATGCTTGCCATCCTAACGCTTGGAAGCAGTGTGTGGTTCATTGTGGTACTGAACTGTTAACGCGGCCACAGTCATTCTGTGTGCTGCGTCTATTTTTATGGTGGTGCTTCAGGGATTAGCGTAGATGGCCGATGTAGGCTGGACGCTAGCGCAAATTGCGCTGTTTTAATCTGTACGGCGGAATTAAGAATGAGCGACTCGCAACGAGAACTTTTGGAATCCTTTGCCACGGCATACGGTGGCACCCAGGATCGCTCGCGCTTCAGCATACTGATCACCCCCCGTAGCAGCAACCGTACCTACAAAGTGACGGCACTGGGCGTGTTGCCTGCCAAGCGCGAATTGATAATCAGCTCGCTGCTAGCGGCAGATGGGGGAGTGATCGCGGGATATCAGGGTCTAACTCTGCAATGTAACTGGGTCAGTGCCAGCACTTTGTTCCGCTTTGATGCGGTTATCACCAAAGTGGTGCTTGAGCCGCAGCCAATGCTGTACCTGCGTCTATCTGATCAAACTCAGCATCGCCCGGTGCGCACTGTGCCGCGTGCCTTGGTAAGTCTGCTGGTAGAGTTGCGACTGCCTCAGGAGCAAGACGCATTACTGGTAGATCTGAGCACTTCCGGCGCCAGAGTTGCCATGTTTGACGATCCACCGGTGGCTGCTGGTGGCAAGTTGGAACTGTCAATCAAACCAAAATTACATCTGGATCTTGATCTGCAGCTAGTGCTGAAGTGTACCGTAGTAGGTGAAGCCAAGCCCGCACTGCCAGAATTTCCAAGTATTGTATTCCGTGGTTTGCAGTTCAACGAAGTAGCCGAGCGCGATCTACTCGTCTTGCACGCCTATGTGCAGCAAAATCTGGTCGATGAATTGGATAGCCTGGCTAACGTTCTATTAAGCGCGCGCGAGCTGCGCGAGATAAAAGTCGTGCCTTCCTAATGTTTGTCGGCACCGCGCTGTAAGTTGTTGCTGGCGTCTGCATTCACGCCGCCGATCAGCACTAAACGCATGGCTTCTTCAGCAGACAAGTCAGTTTCAATCAAGTCTGATTTTAGTATGTATAACGTATAGCCGCCGATTTGATAGCTCATGGGAAAATAAACAGGAAGACGATTGGTTAGTACGTCTTGCGGCAGCTTTTTATTAACGTGGTCTGCGGTGACGAAGCCGATGGTGTAGACGTTGTCTTTCATCCATAACACCACGCGACGGCTATCGCGACGTTCACCTTGGCCGGGTAAAAATTTGGTGATGTCTTTTACCGAGCCATAGACCGTTTTGACCAACGGGATGCGCTCCAGCCACGCCTCACCTTTGCGAATGAACCAACGCACCACATAGGCGTTGACCAATGAGCCGACTACCAGTACCACTAAGAAACCAGCTAACAGGCCCATGCCTGGCCTATAGTATTCTTCATTTATTACCAGTTGTAATGCATCGCCTAATACCGTTTCGGCTGTCGATCCTAGCCAGAAAATCAAATAGAGGGTGATGGTTACCGGCAGCACTGTAGCCAAGCCGGCGATGAAGGTTGTCCAGATACGTCGCATAGATACTCCGCAAGTTACGCCAAGGTATGAGTTGGTGGGCGCAACGGAGCGCCACTCTAGCATGTTGTTAATGGCTCGTTTTCTGTCACATTTAGTTGGCGTGGCTGGCTAGAATGACCACTGTTTAACTAGTGGTAGTAGCAAGACTAATGACGCAGTGGTATCGAGGATTGCTGTTGCTGCTGGTTGGTGTGTGCCCTGTAGCCCAGGCGCGCGATACGCCGTTGCCGCCTGCGGTAAGTAGTGCGCTTAAGGCACGGGGCATTGCTGCCAGCAGTTTGAGTGTGTATGCAGAAGACTTGGCTACAGGTGAAATTCTGCTCTCGCATAATGCTGAGCAATTGCGTCAACCCGCGTCCACTATCAAGGTGTTGACTACTTTTGTGGCGCTGGACGAACTGGGCCCGGCCTACACATGGAAAACGCGCGCCTATGCCGGTGGCGGTATGAAAAATGGTGTGCTGGACGGCGATCTGGTGTTGGTAGGTGGCGGTGATCCCTACATGACATCTGACCGGTGGTGGACGTTTGTCACCGAGCTGCGGCGTACCGGTCTTACTACCATTACTGGCGATATCATCATTGATCGTAGCTACTTCGAGCCGCTGACTGAGGATCGGTCGGCATTCGATGATGCACCGGAAAAATCCTATAACGTGATTCCAGATGCATTGATGGTCAATTTTCAGACGACCAGCTTCACGCTTACCGGCAATGTTACTGCAGGTAAGCCGGAGTTAGTGGTGCAGCCGAGTCCGGCCAATCTGCAAGTAGACAATGCCGTGCGCGTCGTCAGTGGTAATTGCAATCGTGACTATCAAAACGTCAGCCTTGCCACGCCTCTAGGGTCGAATGGCGATGCGCTGGCGTTGACCGGCAGTATGGTGCCAGGCTGCCGCAGCTGGACCCGCTCGCGCGCCATCATGACAGCACCCAGCTATGCCTATGGCACCTTCAAAACATTCTTTGAGCAGCAGGGTGGTCGTATTGATGGCACGCTGCGCGTCGCAACGCTACCGGCGCAGGCGCAGCTATTGCTGAGCTATGACTCGTTGACGCTGGGAGAAATCATTCGCTTGGTTAACAAGTATTCCAACAACATTATGGCGAGGACATTGCTGTTGACTCTCGGCGCGGAAAAATATGGCGCTCCGGCCAGCGTCGAGAAAGGTCGGCGCGCTATCAATGATTGGTTAAAGCGGCATCGAATAGATCTGGGTCAATTCGTGGTTGATAATGGCTCCGGCTTGTCGCGTCTTGAGCGTAGTACGGCAGTAGGGATGGCCAGGTTGCTGACCCAAGCATGGCAGAATCAATACATGCCCGAGTTTGCCGCCTCGTTGCCGTTGGCGGCTACTGATGGCACATTGCGCCAGCGCTTTCAGGCAGCATCTATGCGCGGTCGCATGCGATTGAAAACCGGATCAATTGAGAACGTCGCGGGGCTTGCTGGTTTTGTCAATGCAGCCTCCGGTAAGAACTATGTCGTGGTGACGTTGGTGAATCAGCCCGGTGCGCAGAATGGTTCTGGTTTTAATGTTGAAGCAGAAATACTGCGTTGGGTATTTGGGCAGTAGTGCACTTGGCAAGGTGCTGGGTAGTTTCTTAATAATTGAGTCAAGCTATGGAAATGCCTGAGCGGTTTCAAACTCTCGTGCAACGAGTTGATTGAAGTGAGAACGAAAGCCAGAATGATTCTGGCATAAAAAACTCTGCTGGAAGTTTGAAGCCAAGACTTTTGCGGGATCACGCAGCCAGCTGCCCTAGCCTTGCTCAAAACTCAGCTGCAGCATCGCTCGTTCAGTGATCTTCAATTGCTGATCGTGTTTGCCCAGCGCAACACATTAACTTCTGAGTTATGTTGCTCTTCATTTTTGAGCACGCTCGATGATTTACCCTTTCCAAGGTGGCAGAAGACGTTTTTGTATTTTTCCTAATGCGGTGCGTGGCAACGCATCCACTTGTACAAACGCACGCGGTTGTTTGAATGAAGCGAATTGAGAGCGCAGATGTGTTGCCGTTGCTGCTGCGTCAAATGTCTTGACATCAACAACAACATAAGCCACGGGCACTTCACCGCGCACCGCATCAACCACGCCCACTACGATGGCTTCACGCACGCCGGGTTGGTTGAGGATTTCCTCCTCAATTTCGCGTGGATAAATGTTAAAGCCACCAGAGATAATCAAATCGCTGCGACGACCTTGCAGTGTGATGTATCCATCTGCAGCGCGTATGCCTAGATCGCCAGTGCGAAACCAGCCATCGTGCCATGCGGCTTCAGTTGCATCAGGGCGTTGCCAGTAGCCTGCGCACACATTCGGCCCCTTCACCCATAGCTCGCCATCTTTGCCATCGGCTACAGGGTTGCCTGCTTCATCGCAAATCTTGACTGCTACATGTGCGAACGGTAGGCCAATGGTGCCGGGGCGACGTTCGCCATCATACGGGTTGCCAATATTCATCAGCGTCTCAGTCATGCCATATCGTTCGAGAATGATCGAGCCAAACAACCGTCTGAATTGCTCATGGATTTCTGCAGGTAGTGGCGCGGAACCAGAAACAGCAAGGCGAAGTTGTTCGCCAATCGTGCGTGCCTGCACTTCGGGTGTTTCCAACAAGCGAATAAACATCGCTGGTACGCCAAAGAATACCGTAGGACGATAATCTAGGAACCAAGCGACCGCTTGGTGATGGTCGAATTTCTCTGCCAGTCGCATGTGGCAGCCACTGAGCAGCCAGCAATGCACCGCATTGCCCAAGCCATGCACATGAAACAATGGCAAGGTACATAGCAATCGATCTGTTGCGGAAAACTGCCATGCCTCAATGAGAGACTGACCATTGCTGAAAAAATTACCATGTGTCAGTACCGCGCCCTTGGATGCGCCAGTGGTACCTGAGGTGTAAATCAATGACAGTGGTGTGTCCATCGCTGCAGCAAAAGGGGTGTCCCTATGCGTTGCCCTCAGTGCAGCGGCCTGACTTAACTCATCCACATCCCATGCTGGCATATCATCGGGAATAAAGCCTGCCAGGTTGTGACTGGTTACTACGGCAATGGGCGCGGCGTCAGTAAGAATGTGGCGTAACTCGCGTTCACGATACAACACATTCACCGGCACGATGATAATGCCGCTCTTCACCGCCGCCAGCCATAGGTCGATGACTTCAGGACGGTTTTGAAGAAAAAAAGCCAGTCTGTCGCCGGGCTTTAGGTTGCGTTCGCGTAACAAGGCCGCCAGTTGGTTGCTGCGGCGTTCAAAGTCACCAAAGGTGAATGACGTCAGGCCTGAACCATCCGGACGCACAAATTCCAGTGCCGCCTGAGTGGGTCGATTCAATAGCGAATGGTCAAGTTGTTTAAGTAATGGCATAGGCAGGTAGAGATGACTTGTTACGGTAATAAGTTCAGCTTTGCATTCACGATCTAGTCGCCGTCTTTGGTTGCTTGAGTCATCTAAAAAGTTTAACTCAGCGACACAGGTTATACCTTGTCTTTTGCACGTTCCACATCCATATCGCGTAATTACAGGCCGTAAATACGGATGAGCAATGAGGGTGCCCACGCATTCACGGCATAGGCGAAGCTCAAAAAATGTACCCGCCAAGGTGGACACAAAGGATCTTTGCGACGATGGGAGCGGTGTATGACAAGCCCAGACCTTTTTCGCTGTCGTGAATCAATAGAAGCTGAAGGATTCGATCCCTGCACCAGCTGGCAACCAGCTTGTGGGTTGCGCTGATTTGACATCAATAATCGTCATGATGCCGCAATCATGATTGGCCACGTACAAAGACTTGCAGTCATGTGAGAAGGCTAAACCCTGTGGACCTTTGGCAACGGGAATAATGTTGTGCTCGGCAGGGTTATTGACGTCGTGGAGGTGGGCGGTGCCGCCGGCATAGTTGCAAGTGGCGAAGTGACGTCCATCTGGCGAAAAACGCGCGTGCACGAAGCGACTGGCTTTGTTGTTACTCAGCACCGCGCCCTTATATGGATGGCGAGCGATGATCTTGTCTTCATCTATGTTGATGATTAACAGATCCTGTTTCGCTTTGTCGAAGGTAATTAACTGATGTCCATCCGGTGTCGCCGTTAAGCTCGTTGCGCCCCCCGGTAGGGCAATGCGATGACATACTTTGCGTGAACGACAATCAAACACGATGATATCGTCACCCTTGCCGGAGCAGTACAGCTTTGTTCCGGCGTCGTTTATTTCCATTGTGCGGGGCGGTTGCATGGGTTCACCCAAATTCCAGACGCCCGCTAATGCGCGCTTGCTGGTATCAACCAAGCCTAGTGCATTGCTTTCGAAAGTCACCCACAGTTGCCCATCGTTATCGAACTTCATGCCGTGCGGGCCAATATTAGGAAAGGTATCGATACGGCCAATTGGCGCGTGAGTTTGCAGGTCGAACGTCCAGATTAGCGACGCAGCTTCGAGCAACGCACCGGCGCCAGCGGCGTTGCGGCCCCATTTGCCAAATTGTGCGACATAGCCAAAACGGTGATCTGGAGAGATGACCATCTCATGGGCGCCCGGCACTGCTGCTGATGCAAGTACAGACAGGGTTATTGGATCGCAGAACAGCACTGCCCCGCCTACCTTGTCCACTGCCATCATGCCAGCGGTACCGCTGGGATTATTGATCCGCCACAGATTGTCTGGCTTGGCAGTGTTTGGATCTAGTGTCTGGGCCATGCAATTCCCCTTGCCTCTGGTTTTTTAATCGAAGGATGGTAGCTAAATTTTCCAGCAGTGGATCCTTGATTTTGCAAACCAACTAGAATGTCTTTGTGATAATGAAAGGTCAGACGAGATTGACGTGAGCCTTTGCTGCGGCGTTTAATGTCGCGGTTAAAATGAAGAGTAAGGTTACACGCCGCCTTGCCGATCGACCAGCATGACTCATTAATGTGGGGATACACCATGCACATGCCGCGCCGCAGTGACTTCAGCTCTATTTTCCGGGTGCCCAATGTGGATCTCAGTACGTTTAATGAGATTGGCGTTGCGGATCTGATACTAGGTAGTAGCTATGGAGCTAGTGGCCGGATAAATATTGGCAAGATTAAGGTTTACACGAAATCGGTAAAACGCTAAGAGCTAACTGTTTTGGTGTCTAAGCTAATAGACTGCTTGGTCACCAATGGGTCTGTTGATACTAAAGCAATAACTGAAAATAATTGAGACGGAGTAGCAGATGAATATGATTCGAGTTTGTAAAGTCGTGTTGGTACTGAGTGTGGGGCTGTTTCTCACGCTCGCCGCAATTAACAACCTGCTTGGACTTGATGGTGCATTTGGCGCAGTAAAAGGCGCGGTAGACATGCAGGCTACATTCAAGGTTCCTACTCTGATGTGGCGCGCTATCGAATCTCCAGCACTAGTTTGGTTGTGCGTTGCTGGCATTGTCATCGCAGAATTAGTTGGCGGGTTATTGTGCTTGTGGGGTGCAATTCGGCTGTGGTCGGCTAGAGCTACGGCTGCTGCGTTCAATTCAGCCAAGTCGACGGCCATAGTGGGTCTGTCCGTATGTGCAATTTTATACGGTCTTGGTTTTCTGGCCATTGGTGGTGAATGGTTCATGCTCTGGCAGAATCGGGGATCCCCAACGCTGGATGAAGCGTTTCGTCAATTCGTCTGGCCTATGCTGGTCATGATTTGGCTTAATACTGCTGATGAATAAACCGAGTAAGCCAATGAATTTCAAATACCCACTGCGCTCGTTAGCAGTGAGCTGCTGGTGGTCTCGACGCAGTCATTTCCACTCTGATCACATCGACGAATGTTCCTGATCTGTTAATGACTGGTCGGATTACGCCAGACTTTAGTCGTCGTTCGATGCCATTTGAAGTGTGGGGACATTGTTCAGCGGTGAAGATCGGATGAGTTTTATCGTTGACGATAAAACTCAGTATATTCAAAGCAGCTTGCTAAAGAACCTCTGATTAACTCCATGGCCACACAGTCCCGCTTTCACGGGAATAACGGTAATACGGTTAGTCAGTCTTTACCTAAACTAAGAGTCGCGTGCTGCTTTGCGCAGCACGCTATGCCTGCGCCCATAACTGAGGTAGATAATGAAACCCAGCACTGTCCATACCAGCAGTCGTATCCACGTATCGATGGGTAGCGAATACATCATAAAGCCGCACACAGCGACACCTGACAAACACGTGAACCATGGTGCAGGTACTTTGAAAGGACGGTGCTGATCTGGCTTGGTATAACGTAGTGCCAATACACCGAGACAGACCATCACGAAAGCCAATAGCGTGCCAATGGAGACTAGCTCGCCCAGTAAACCGATGGGTAGTAGCCCAGCAATAATTGCAGCACACCCACCTGTAATTAATGTGGCTACATGGGGTGTTTTGTATTTCGGATGCACTTTCTGGAACAGTGGCGGCAGCAAGCCATCCCGCGACATGGCAAAGAAAATGCGTGGCTGGCCCAGTGTCATCACCAGCAATACCGAAGTAATGCCAGCAATCGCACCTAGTTTGATTAAGCCAGCCAGCCAGCTCAGTTCAGGATGATGATCCAGCGCCACAGCTACCGGTGCGGGCACGTTAAGTTCGGTATACGGCACCATGCCGGTCATTACCGCTGCCATAGCGATATACAGCACGGTGCAGATTGCCAAACTCACCAAAATGCCGATAGGCATATCACGTTGCGGATTTTTTGCTTCCTGTGCGGTGGTGGAGACTGCATCAAAGCCAATATAGGCAAAGAAAATAATGGCTGCGGCCTGCGCAACACCGCTCCAGCCGAATTTGCCGAATTCACCTGTGACATTCTCAGGAATGAACGGCGTCCAGTTATCAACTGAGACATAAAACGCACCGAAGCCAATGAACAGCAGAATCACTGCTAGCTTGATGATGACGATAACGTTGTTAACCCACGACGATTGCCGAATGCCGATGTAGCACAGCCACGTGACCAGCCCCACGCCAAGCATGGCAGGCAGATTAATAATGGCATCAGTAGTGACTACCGCGAAGTGACCTTCACCCTTGGCCAGCGGTGCGTTCACTAATGCTGCCGGTAGATGAATGCCGATCTGATTCAACAAGCTATTCACATAGCCGGACCAGCCAACGGCTACAGCGGAGATCGCAAAGCCATATTCGAGGATCAGATCCCAACCGATGAACCAGGCGAAAAATTCACCGAGAGTTGCGTATGAATAAGAGTAAGCGCTGCCAGAAACAGGAATCATCGCCGCCAGTTCTGCATAACACAGTCCCGCAAAAGCACAGCCAACGGCAGCAAGTAGAAATGACAATACCAATGCCGGGCCAGCATGTTGTGCAGCAGCGACGCCGGTTAACACAAAAATTCCCGTACCGATCACTGCGCCAATGCCCAATGCCACCAAAGAAGTTGCACTCAGGGTGCGATGCAATTGCACGCCAGCATCAACTTCATGCATGTCATGAATGGGTTTGGTTGCAAGCCAGCCAGTTTTTGCTTCGGACATGAAATGCCTCGATGGTCAGTGCTGATCGCAGAGAGCGATTGCCAGGTGCAAGTTATATAGATGGGTGCAGTTACTGTGCTTAAGCATAAACGGGTTCATTACCTGCTTTCCATTTAATACTGCAACCAATACTGGGCCGTTGTGCACTGGGTGCAGGATCGCCTGCCAGCAACGCATCGGTAGCAGCGCGCAAGTCCGCACCAGTAACGGGTATCCGGCTCCCCGGGCGGCTGGCATCAAATTGACCGCGATAGAACAACTTGCGTGCGCCATCAAATAAATAGATATCGGGCGTGCAGGCTGCCTGATATGCCATGGCTACGGCCTGTGTTTCATCTAACAGATAGGGGAATGTGTAGCCAATAGTTTGCGCTTCGGCTCGCATGCCTGTAGGGCCGTCTTGCGGAAAAGCCTGTAGGTCATTCGAGTTGATGGCGACTACTGCAATACCTTTGGCTTGATAGGCGCGTGCGAATTGAGCGAACTCGGTGCGCACATGCACTACAAACGGACAGTGACAACAAATGAAGGCCACGACCAAGCCGCTAGCCGCGTTGAAATCACTAAGTCGAAACAACTTGCCATCGAAGTCAGACAAATTGAAGTCAGGTGCAAGAGTGCCAAGTGTAAGCATGGTGGATTCTTTGGCGGCCATGACATTTCTCTGCAATAGGAGGGGTTGGTGCTGAATCTTAACTGGATAAGGCGATGTAAGGTACGCGTCTACCTCTATAGGTGATGGGTGTTGTCGGATGTACTGGTTTAGTCATTGCGTTTGGCGGTACCCGTTTTAGGTGCGGCAACGAGATTGACATTGAATTACGGGTGCCGGAATAAGCAGATAAACCTTGCCTGCGTGACTCCATTTTTTGAATAGGGCGATCTAAAGTTCAGCAAGCCTCGGCGCTGTCAGATACCCGTACCGTAAACTATTTATCTGTCTACACAAATTCAGGTTGTGTTGCGGTAGTAAACAAATTGTGGGTGGTACGTAACATCGCCTTGCAGGTACAGTAGCGGCATTAAGCTGGATGCCGCCAAAATCGCTATTCAGCATTTTGTAGTGAAATTGCGTGCAAGCGCAACGCAGCAGTCTGAGTAAGAACCCCGCATCATGAGGTATTAAGATGGATGTAAAAGCAGCAGTGGCCTGGCAAGCAGGTGCGCCCTTGACGATTGAAACCGTGCAGTTGCAAGGGCCGCAGGCTGGTGAGGTACTGGTAGAGATCAAGGCTACGGGTATTTGTCACACCGATGAGTTCACCCGTTCCGGCGCCGACCCAGAAGGTTTGTTTCCGGTGATTTTTGGTCATGAAGGCGCGGGCGTCGTCGTTGAAGTTGGTGCAGGGGTGAGATCATTAAAAAAAGGCGATCATGTTATTCCGCTGTACACCCCCGAATGTCGCGAGTGCAAATCTTGCACTTCACAGAAGACCAATCTGTGCACCGCCATTCGCAGCACGCAAGGCCAGGGCGTGATGCCTGATGGTAGCAGTCGCTTCTCCATTAATGGACAGAAGATCCATCACTACATGGGGTGTTCCACCTTCGCTAATTACACAGTACTGCCAGAAATCGCACTGGCGAAAATTCGTGAGGATGCGCCCTTCGACAAGGTGTGCTACATCGGTTGCGGAGTAACTACCGGTATTGGCGCAGTGATCAACACTGCCAAAGTCGAGCCCGGCGCGAACGTTGTGATATTCGGTCTGGGTGGCATCGGCCTTAACGTGATTCAAGGCGCACGTATTGCGGGTGCCAACATGATTATTGGTGTCGATATCAATCCGGGTCGTAAAGCACTCGCCGAAAAATTCGGCATGACACACTTTGTGAATCCGAAAGAGGTGAAAGGTGATCTGGTACCCTATCTGGTGAACCTGACTAACGGTGGCGCGGATTACAGTTTTGAATGCGTGGGTAATGTTGATCTCATGCGTGCGGCGCTGGAATGTTGTCATCGTGGCTGGGGCGAATCCATCATTATTGGTGTTGCGGGCGCTGGTCAGGAAATCAAGACTCGACCATTTCAATTAGTTACCGGTCGTGTCTGGAAAGGCACAGCCTTTGGTGGCGTACGCGGTCGTACTGAGGTGCCGAAGATCGTTGACTGGTACATGGATGGCAAGATCAACATTGATGATCTGATTACCCATGTCATGCCGTTGGAGAAAATCAATACTGCATTTGATTTGATGCACAGTGGCGAATCTATTCGCAGTGTCGTTGTCTACTAGCTTATGCCTAAGACCCCACTCAAATGCGTTAGTCAGCACGCTTGCTTCGGTGGCCATGTTGGTTTTTATCAGCATGCTGCCAGCAGCACTAACTGTGTAATGAAGTTTTCCGTATTCACGCCGCCTCAGGCGGCACATGGCAAGGTGCCGGTACTGTATTACTTGGCTGGTCTTACCTGCACTGAAGAAACCTTCATGATAAAAGCGGGTGCGCAGCGTGTCGCAGCAGAGCTCGGCTTGATGTTGGTAGCACCGGATGCCAGTCCGCGTGGAGTGCCATTACCCGGCGACAGTGACAACTGGGATTTTGGCGTGGGTGCCGGGTTTTATGTGGACGCCACTGAGCAACCTTGGTTGCAGCATTATCGTATGTATTCGTACACCACCGTTGAGTTGCCGCAGATCATTGCCAGCAACTTTATGGCTGATATGCAGCGGCAAGGTATCTTCGGCCACTCCATGGGTGGCCATGGTGCGTTAACTATTGGATTGAAAAATCCAGAACAATATCGCTCTATCTCCGCATTTGCGCCGATTGTTGCGCCAATGCACTGTCCGTGGGGCGCCAACGCATTTACGGGTTATCTGGGCGATGATAAAACCACTTGGCAGCCATACGATGCCACTTGGTTAATGTCACAGGTTGGTAGTGGCAATGCGAAAACGCCAATTCTGATTGATCAAGGCTTGAGTGATCAGTTTCTGGATTCGCAACTACAGCCACAGTTGTTTGAAGCAGCCTGTCAGCAGGCAGGTTACCCACTAGTATTACGTCGCCACGCAGGGTATGACCATGGCTACTACTTCATCAGTAGTTTTGTTGAAGATCATCTGCGTCATCATGCGCGCCTGCTAGCTATGTCGTAACTTTAACCCAACCGTAATTCTAGTGAAATCTGTGTGCACTGTAATGCCCACGGTCTCAACACCTATCGTGAGGATTACCAATGAATACACAGCGTTTGATTCACGCAACGATTGCCATAGTACTAGCCGCCGCTGCACCCGCCATGGCCGAAGTCAATACCGGCCCGAGTAGTTCGCAGTCACCCTATGTCACGCCCACTGCTGATGGTTGGTCAGTGGTATCACTGCTAACAGTCGGCGATTCACCGAGCAACGTAACCTATCCCATGGTGGGCATTCCAGATGGTCTGGGTGCA
The DNA here is from genome assembly GCA_050181835.1 of Steroidobacteraceae bacterium. Classification (GTDB taxonomy): domain Bacteria; phylum Pseudomonadota; class Gammaproteobacteria; order Steroidobacterales; family Steroidobacteraceae; genus CAILZL01. The sequence goes on from JBFXCU010000001.1 coordinate 549,385, forward strand.
CTGCCCGGACGATTCACCAGCGAAGGTCGGTATCTGTGGGACCGACGCTATATGACTGTGCTGATGGATCATGAATTGACATCGACGGCGGGAACAGTGCGAGCGCATGGCCAAACTGGCGCGTTTGTTTCGCAATGGACCATCAATGTAAATACCCTCGAAGTTGAAGATGGCGCTGATCTGATCCAGCGAGTTTATACTTGGGACAATAACGGCTGGACCGATACTACCGGCACAACGGCATTTAGTCGTTTATGTTCTGCTAACTATCCCGGCATCAAAGCCTTTTACAATCGACGTAGCGGCAAGGGTTACGCTGGCGCAATCTTCATGAACGGTGAGGAGACCGGCAGCGAAGGCCGCGCGTTTGCGCATGTTGTTGCGGGTAGCGAGCGTGGTAATACTTATCAGCTACCACATTTGGGTCGATTCTCTTGGGAGAATTCGTTGGCACATCCCGACAGCGGCGATAAAACCATCGTTGTTGGCACTGATGATTCTACGCCCGGTCAGATATATGTCTATGTGGGTGAAAAGCAGCGTAGTGGTAATGCCGTAGAGCGCGCGGGACTCTCAAACGGTAAGTTATTCGGTGTAAAGATCAGCGATGGCGGCAGCAACTATGGAGGTGCTGCGGTGCCGCGCGAAAATGCCGGTGCACTGAATGGTAGTTTCACACTGGTTGATCTCAGTGACGTTGCAACCGGCACTGGTGCTGCTTTGCAGGTAGCCAGCGTATCGCGCAGCGTGACCGAGTTCGCCCGCCCTGAAGATGGCGCTTGGGATACTAAACGCGAAAAAGATTTTTACTTTGTTACTACCGGCGCAACAGTAGATGGTACGACGCAGACTGCGCGCTTGTACCGGCTGCGTCTGAATAGCCTCAAAAATCCAACCAGTGGCCAGATTGATTTGATCACCGACAGTGCTTCAATGATCGGCCCCGATGGGCAGACAGCTCGTTCGTTCGACAACATCACTGTAGACAACAAGGGCAATGTGATCGTGCAGGAAGATCCAGGCAATAGCCCCTACATTGCCAAGACTTGGCAGATTGATCCTGATACGGGAGCAGCCTTGGAAATTCTGCAATCGGACGCCTCACGCTTTGTAACCGGTGGTGGCGCATTCCTGACTCAAGACGAAGAAAATTCCGGAGTCATTGAAGTAACTGACTTGGTATCGGAAGCGCACTGGGCTGCAAAGGATCGGCGCTATTTTCTGGCTGATATGCAGGCTCACTATGCCAATGGCCCAGAACTCATAGAAGGCGGACAGTTGTATCTGATCGAGTCTGATCGCCAACGTAATCGTGAGGACCATCGTGATGATGACCGCGATCATCGCTAGGGTGAAATCAATGATAGTGAGGAGCAGCACGACTGATCTATGCTGAGCACTCACGCTGAGCAACAGAGTTAAGGGATGATCTCGGGGCCGGGCGCAAACTTGGCCCTTTTTATTGAATGTAGCACGTTATAGATCGCTGTAGAATCGCCCGGCATCAACTAGGTGCGAACTATAGTAAAGATCATCCAGCGTGCGCAGCTCGATCAGCTTGCCCGAGCTGGGCGCATGTACAAAGCGGTTTTCGCCCACGTAGACGCCGACATGCGAAACGCGCCTATTCTTGGTAGTGGCGAAAAACACCAGATCGCCGGGGTGCAGCGCAGATTTGTCCACACTCGTCGCCGCGCGCTGTTGGTCTGCTGCAGTGCGCGGGACCATGATGCCAAGCGCATCATGAATGTAGTAAACCAAGCCGCTGCAATCAAAGCCTTGCAGGTCGGCACCGCCATAAATGTACGGCTTGCCCACCAGTGCCAGTGCTCGCAGCGCGATTTCTTCGCCATCCACGCTTTCTCTATGTGCGGGGATGGCCACGGAGTCGGCTACATCACTGGGTTGCGTATATGGGATGCTGCTGCAGGCTGTAGCTAACATGCTCATAACCAACAGTGGTGCGATGCGATTTCGCGGTGACTTTGGCATCAATTAACCTCGGTGGTTCGATAATGATAACGAACGCTACCCTGCGTGCGTGTACTGGTCTAGCATTACCGACTGATTACCAGCTTGGATCTCCGATGCGCTCTGTGTTGTTAAATTCATTTTATATGTATCAGGCCACTCTGTTGCCATGCGTTCTTGCCCTGAGTTCGAGTGTTACCCACGCGCAAGAAGCGACGCAGACGCCAGCAGCGGTCACTGAACTGCCTAGAGTGATCGCCATTCCAACGCTGAATGCGCAAGCCATTTACGCTCATGCGGAATTTCTGAGTAGCGATTTATTGGAAGGTCGGGCAACCGGTTCACCTGGTTACGCCATGGCGGCGGCCTATGTGTCAGCGCAATTTCGTCAGTATGGGCTGGCACCCGCGGCGGATGCGAACACTTATCTACGTGCAGTCCCCTTGGTTGAGGCAACCGTGGTGTTGCCGGGGTCATCAGCAGTCTTGCGTCGCGACGGGGTCAACATAGCGTTTGATTTCAGCAAGGACTACCTGCCTTCGGCCAATTTCTTTAATGCCAGTAGCAGCGTTACCGCACCACTGATGTTTGCTGGTTATGGTATTGAGGCACCAGAGTACAAGTACAACGATCTGGCTGAACTGGATTTGCAGGGCAAAATTGCAGTGGTGCTGGAAGGTGCGCCAGAGCGACTGACGGCTGAAGTAAGCAATTACTATGGTAGGCCGACCACCAAATATGCAAGCTTGGCAAAAGCCGGTGCCATTGGTGTGATTGAAATTCATCCTGCTGCCGATAAGAGCAATGAGGAAGTACCCAATAGCTGGGAGCGTGCCGCTGCAATGAGCTGGGTCTCGCAGATGCGTCGTTTGACTGCAGACGGCCAGCCAGAAGAACGATTCCCAGAACTCAAACTCAAGTTCCGCTTCAATGCCGCTGCGGCCGCGCAGCTCTTTACCAGTAATGGTCATTCGTTTGAGCAGGCTCTACAGGCTGCCAAGGCGAGCCAGCCACAGGGGTTTGCCTTGCCCGGTGCGATCACGCTTAGCACTACAACTGGAATCCGACGTACAGAAAGTAATAACGTCCTCGGGATCGTTCGCGGCAGTGATCCGCGCTTGCAGCAGGAATATATTTTGGTGGCCGCCAATCTGGACGGATTGGGTCGTGGTGCAGCATTCAATGGTGACAACATCTATAACAGCTTGCAGCGCAATGCTGTGGGTGTCGCGATGATGCTGGAGATGGCGCGCGCAGTGGCGACGTTACCTGTCAAACCCAAGCGGTCGATTCTGTTTGCCGCATTGACTGCAGGTGAAAAGGAGGCTCAAGGTCTGAAGGCGCTGCTGGCAGACGGCCCGATTCGCAATATCGTCGCCAGTATAGTCATTGATACGCCTATGCCGGTGGCGCGTACCAGCGATGTCATTACAATAGGCGCGGATCAATCCAGTGTTGGCAACCCTTTGGTGAGCGCTGCGCAGCAATTGAATTTGCGCTTGGTCCGCAGCGATGAGCCGGATAATTCTGTGTTAATGGATTCGTTAGCGCCGCTGCTCCGCGCGGGTATTCCCGCTTTGGCACTGCGCAGCGGTAATCGTGCTCGCGACAGCCGCGTTAATGTGGCAAGTACCAAACGCACTTGGTTACAGCAGCACATCACCCAAGTTTCTGACGACTTGAACAATGTACCGCTGGATGTGAGTGCTACGCGTGAGCTGACCAGCTTGAACCTAGCGACCCTGCTGGAACTTGCAAATGATACTGATCGGCCTGTCTGGTATCGCAGCAGCCTTGCTTACCGCAAGCTGACGCGCGAATAGTGTGCGCCACAGCCCTGATGCATCGGGGTTATTTTATTGCGCTGAATTCTGCTTCAAGTCGTTGCTTGTCGATCGCGCCCGGAATCCGATGGCCGTCGGTAAAGAAGATAGTGGGTGTGCCATTAATTTTGAGCTTTTCGCCCAACCTTACTGTTGTAGCTACCTGGTCGGTCTTGCACTCTATCGCTGCTGGTTGTTGCTTGTTCACCATCCATGCGGTCCACGTGGAGGCGCGATCTGGCGAGCACCAGATATTTTTTGCCGTGTTAGTCGCGCCTGGGTGAATGCTTTCCAGCGGATATAGAAAGGTGTACACAGTGATATTGGTCATGTCCTGTAAGGTCTGTTCAAGGCGAACGCAGTAAGGACAGTGTGGATCGGAAAACACGGCAATCTTGCGGCTGCCATCCCCTTTTACATGCTTGATGGCCAGATTCAACGGCAACTCGTTGAATTCAACCTTGGACAATTCATTCCAGCGTTTGGCCGTCAAGTCAGTGCGGGTTTTGGTATCCATTACCTGGCCGTAGAAAAGGTAATCACCGCTGCTGTCGACATAGAACATTTCGTCTGCAGTAATGACTTCGTACAACCAGGGCCATTGCGATGGCTGCACTTTTTCAATCATTACTTTGGCAGGCAGGCGTGCTTGGAGTGTTTTCAGGATACGGGCCGACTCATCATTGGTTACAGGCGCCGTAGATTGCGCAGTGGCCGCAGGGGCCAAGGAAATCGTCAGTAACGCACCCAATATTCCACTCATGACTTTATTCACAAATAACCGCCTTGCATTGGTGTTTGATTCGAACCGTTCAGAACTCAAAAGAAAAAACAGTCTCAGTATTGTGTGCTGAGAAGGCCGCTTGTCGCGATGCTGGCTGAATCATAACCACAACCAGCTGGCCTAGAGGTGAATAACTTTAAGGACTGCCGCTAACTCAAGCTGTGACTTGAGGGTGACGTGCTACGGCTGCGAAGAGCAGCATGCGCTAGTGCGTAAAAGCAACGCTTGTCGTGTTGGGGTAGCAGAGAATTGGCGACGAAGCTAAATAGCTGTATTTGCAGCTATTTGTGATCTGCGGCGTATGTAAAAAAATTGTTTACAAACCGTGATTGTGCCCGTAGTCTCTCAAACCAGACAGCGGAGATACGGGGATTGTTGCAGCAAAAGCTGCACAAAATAGGGGGAAAAGCCGAAAGGCTGACGATGATCGAGGGATCGGCACGTAGTTTGCGGGAGAGGAATAACCTAGGGCTGTAGTATAAAAAACACACCCGGCCCATTCGAGCAGTAGAAAATAAAAACAACGTTAAAGGAGCCCCGCGTAGGGGCTTTTTTTTCGCCTGCAGGATTTGCAACTGCTAACCTCAGCTACTTTACGGGTGCGAGTGAGATAGGTGCATGAAGACGCGGGTGAAGTGGGTAGAGGGCATGATGTTTGTCGGCGAGACCGGCTCTGGGCATGCGGTGGTCATGGATGGTTCGCCGGATATTGGCGGCCGCAACCTTGGCCCACGCCCGATGGAAATGCTGTTGCTTGGCTTGGGTGGGTGTAGCGCGATAGATGTGGTGCTGATTCTCAAGCGGGGTCGCGTCGCTGTGACCGATTGCGAAGTGGAGATCGACGCCGAGCGCGCAGACACCGATCCCAAGGTGTTTAGTCAAATTAAATTGCACTACATTGTCACTGGCAGCCAGTTAGACCCAAACAAGGTAGCGCGCGCGATCAAGCTATCTGCAGAAAAATATTGTTCCGCGTCGGCGATGCTGGGGGCGCTAGCAAGCATCAGCCATGATTTCGAGTTGCGCGACGCGGTGGTAGTCAGTGCATGAATACTTCAATCACTGCGCGTAATGAGGCCAGTATTCTCGGTGCCGTATTTCTGATTGCACTAAATCTACGTCCGGCGATGGCTTCGTTGGGGCCAGTGCTGGAAACGCTGCGAACTGATTTAAAGCTTTCGCATGGTGCGGCGGGGCTGCTTACCACGTTGCCGGTGCTGTGTATGGGGCTGTTTGCACCGCTGGTGTTGTTGCTGAGTGAGCGGCTTGGGTTGAAACGAGCCGTCCTGTTCAGCACGTTGCTGATCGGTGGCGCAACCCTGCTACGTGGCCACGGCAGTTTCGCCAGTCTCTGGTTGAGTGCCTTGGGCGCGGGCGCGGGCATTGCGGTGCTGAATCCGTTGCTCAGTATGTATGTCAAACAGACCTTTTCATCCCGTAGTGCGCGAGTAAGTAGCTGGACTACCAGTGCCCTATGCTTGGGTGCCGCCGTGTCGGCAGGTAGCAGTGCCATTCTGGCGCGTTACTTTGGGTGGCCGCAGGCATTGGCGTGCTGGAGCATGCTGGCCTTTACGGCGGCAGCCTTATGGTGGCGGACGATTCCAGACACGCTACCGTTACCTGTTCATAGAGCTGGTCGTACCTTGCCTTGGCGGCAGCCGCGAGCGTGGTTACTGGTACTGGTATTTGGCCTGCATGGCATGGTGTTTTATGTGTTGCTTGCCTGGCTGGCGCCAGCCTATGTTGAATATGGGATGAGTCCCGCCGATGCCGGACATCTGCTTGGCTTGTTTGCCCTGATGCAGGTGACGGGTACGTTGCTGGTCAGCGCTCTGCCTCATTTACAGCGGGAGCGTCGTCCTGCGTTGTTGCTCAGCGGCGGTGCGACACTGGCGGGACTGATTGGGCTGTGGTTAGTGCCCTTGTTTGTGCCGCAGTTATGGATGTGCCTGTTGGGTGCTGGCACGGCGGGTTTGTTTGCGTTGACCTTGATCTTGCCGCTGGACTACACCGAATCACCCACTGCCGCCGGGGCTTGGACCGCCATGATGTGTGGTGGCGGCTACGTGATTGCCGCTGCCGGGCCAGTGCTGGCCGGTTGGGTGCGTGATCATAGCGACAGTTATCACAGCGTCTTCATGCTGTTGACCGTGACTAGCGCCGTGGTATTTGGCTGCTGCACACTACTGACACCTGTAACGCGTAGCGAGCCCGCGCATGCGCTTTGATTTTCGCGATTTGGAGTTATTTGTAGCTGTGGCCGAAGTCGGCAGCATTGCCAGAGCGGCTGAGCGTACCCATACCGTGGCCTCAGCAGTGAGTAAACGGCTGTCGGAATTGGAAGCGCAATTTGGTACTGCCTTGCTGGTACGTGGCGCCAAGGGCGTGACGTTAACCAGTGCCGGATATGCCTTGTTAGAGAAAGCACGCGCGCTGCTATATCAGGCCGATCAACTTGAAAGTGAGCTACAGCAACATGCATCCGGCACACGCGGCCAAGTACGGGTGTTTGCCAACATCTCATCGATTGTTGAATTTTTACCCGATGCCTTGGCCGGGTTTCTGAAACTGCATCCAGAAGTGCAGGTACAGCTAGAGGAACGAGTAAGCAGCACGATTGCCCAAGCGGTGGCAGACAATCGTGCTGACTTGGGCATTGTTAGCGAACAACCCGTGCTGGATGGATTGGTGACCGTGCCGTTTCGTGCTGATGAACTGGTGCTGGTGACGCGATCGGAGCATCCCTTAAGCCAATATGCGCAGCTGTCTTTTAATCAAGTGCTGGATCATCCCTTTGTCGGTTTGCATGCCGATAGTTCATTGCACCTGCTGCTGACGCGTGCGGCAGCGGATGCGGGCAAGCAAATCAATCTGCGTATTCAAGTCACCAGCTTTGATGCCGTGTGCGCCATGGTGTCCGCCGGGCTGGGTATCAGCATTGTGCCACGTGCGGCGACCACGCCTTACGTGCAGTCACTCAAGCTGGTTAGTATTCCCTTGAGTAATGATTGGGCGCAGCGCGAGTTATTGCTATGTACCCGCAAGGGCGAGTTGCATGCGGCAGCCAGATTGTTGCTGGAGCATTTGCGATTGCCGCAGTAATGATGTGATTAGACGGCAGTGGCTTCTAACCCGAGTCGGACAAATAGTTCAATCCTCAAACTTTCCACAAAGCGACCATTTGAACGACTGCTTTGTTACGCCCGGGTGGATAAGCGTCGGCATGGATGGCCTACTGCGTGCGACTCGGCAAATGGGTTTCTGCTGAAAAGTGCGTTTAATCTAATCCTCCGTTCCGAATCCCGTATTTTTGCGAGCGCTCACACTGGTAGCTGTGTTGTTACCATCACAGTGCCTGCAATGAATGGCACGCGCGTAATGCCCGGAAAAATAATGCTTCTGTGTGGCACCATTGCCGTCTCAGCTGTTTTCCGTCTCCGGTGTAGCCCGACTTGCTGTTCTGTCCAGCGATCCCACATCGAGAATCGGCGACGCGTCTATGGATGCCACATCCAGAAGTTGTGCAATTCGTTGCATGGTGCTCAGTATCTGGGTTTGTTCCCAGCTCTGCAGTACATTGAACTGACTGATGAAGCGGTTGTGTAACGTCTGTGGTGCCCGTGCCAGCTGGTTAGTGCCTTCGTTGGTGAGCGTCACGTGAACACGTCGCTTGTCTTGGTTGCTGCGTCGCCTGGAAATCAGACTGCGCTCTTCAAGGCGATCAAGAAGAGCGGTAATTGTCGCTTGGGTCAGGTTGACCTGCTGGGAAAGCTGTCGAGGACTCATCTCGCCGTTAGCGCTCAGTAGTTGCAGGATCATGAGCTGTGAGACGGTCAGTTGGCTGTGAGCAGCCAGCGTCTTGGCGTTGATTTGCGTCGCGCGGATGACGCGTCGTAGTTCGGTCAGCACCTGTTCAGCGGTTGTTAACATCATGTCTGGGCAACGGTTCGTTCTGATCAGATCCATAAATAGTTAGATTATCTAATAATATTCAGCGACATAAGGAGGGGCGCTTTGAATGTAAATACCTGAAAACAGTAAATAACGCCAAGTTATTGCTTGACATGCCTAGATCACACCCTAGACTTCCAAAATAATAATTCGATAGTCTAATTACTTTACGGACCTTCCAACCCTTCATGCGGTCTAATGCAAAACCAGCTTCACCGTCAGCTCACGTCGGCAAGATTCACTTTCGGCGACCCATGCCGCTCGATGGGGCGGCTGTTCATGCGTTGATCGCTAACTGCCCACCGCTCGATACGAATTCACTGTACTGCAATCTGTTGCAGTGTTCTATGTTTTCGGCTACCTGCGTCGTAGCTGAGCAGGACGGCAACTTGGTCGGATTCATATCAGGGTTCGTGACGCCAGACAGCACCGATAATTTGTTTATCTGGCAGGTTGCTGTGACGCCTGCTGCACGCGGGATGGGCCTTGCCGTCGCTATGGTGCTGGAGCTGCTGAACCGACCTGCGTGTCAGCGTACCAGTCAGCTACAAACTTCGATCACCCCCGGTAATGCCGCGTCATGGGCATTGTTTGAATCAGTAGCCAAAGCATTGGGTACGCAGCTCATTAGCAAAGTTCTGTTTGAGCGTCAGCAGCATCTGAACAATCTACACGATACCGAGATGCTGGTAACGATTGGGCGTTTCACGCCCCGCGCCGCTGCTTGAGCTTCGCTGAAGGCGCGTCTCCGGCGTTTAATTAATCTGTGAGGAAATTGATGATCAAGAACGACAATTTGGTTCGCACATTACCGACCCGAGCTGGTGTATTTGTGAGGCAGGAATCCAGGGTCAGAAGTTATTCACGTGACTTTCCAGTGATCTTTTCACGCGCCGAAGGCGCTCGCATATTCGATGAGCATGGCAATGGCTATCTGGATTTTCTGGCTGGTGCTGGAAGCTTGAACTACGGACACAATCATCCAGTACTGCTCAAGGCGTTGATGACCTATCTCCAGCAACACGGCATTACTCATAGTCTGGATCTGCATACGAGTGCAAAAGCAGATTTTCTCGAAGCACTGGAAATGCGCATTTTGCGGTCGCGAAATTTGCCCTATGTGGCACAGTTTACAGGGCCTACCGGCACCAACTGCGTTGAAGCGGCGCTAAAGCTAGCGCGCAAGATAACGGGGCGACATCCGGTTGTATGTTTCACCAATGGTTTTCATGGTGTCACGCTCGGTGCACTGGCGATGACGGGTAATTCGCATCATCGTGGCGGTGCTGGGGTCGCTCTGGAAGGCATGATTCGTATGCCATTTGATGGTTACATGGGCAAGGAGCTGGATACGCTTACCTATTTCGAGAAAACACTCAACGATTCCAGCAGCGGTATCGACAAACCAGCAGCGGTGATTCTCGAGACAGTGCAAGGCGAAGGCGGTCTCAATATGGCGAGCGTGGCCTGGTTACAGGAACTTCAGGCCATCTGCCGACGACATGAAATATTGCTGATCGTCGACGACATTCAAGCGGGCTGTGGCCGAACCGGCACATTCTTCAGTTTTGAACCGGCAGGACTGGTGCCGGACATCGTTACGCTGTCCAAATCATTAAGTGGCATGGGGTTGCCGTTCGCGGTGACGCTGATCAGGCGCGATCTCGACATCTGGTCACCCGGTGAGCACAATGGCACGTTTCGTGGCAACAATCATGCATTTGTTACGGCAGCATGTGCCTTTGACCACTTCTGGTCCAACGATGTATTTGCCAGCGAGGTACAACGCAAGGCCCACCTGCTCGAGCGTGGTCTGCAGGCGTTATGTGGCACCTATTCGGCATCCTTGCTGCACAAGGGACGTGGAATGATGCAGGGTGTGTCATTCACTAGACACGAGCTCGCCAGTGCAGTGAGTAAGGCGGCCTTTGAGCGAGGCATGATCATCGAGACCAGTGGTTCGAACGATGAAGTTCTCAAGTTCCTGTGTCCACTCACCATCAGTGACCAGGATTTGGCACTAGGAATCGACATCGTCTCCGACTGTGTTCATGAATTGATGTCCAATGCACGGCTGCGTAAAACAGGAAGCCGCGCATGATCGTGCGTAAATTGAGTGATGCGCGCCAGACGGCGCGTCGGGTAGTGTCGAAAAACTGGGAAAGCACCCGGTTGATCTTGAAAAGTGATGCTATGGGGTTCTCCTTTCACATTACGACCATCTATGCTGGCACGCGCACCCGAATCTGTTATCGCCACCATCTGGAGTCGGTGTACTGCATTGCCGGACGTGGGGAAATCGAAATTCTCGTCGATGGAAATCGCCATGATATTTCTCCGGGAACACTGTACGCACTCGATAAACATGACGAGCACGAACTGATCGCGCACACAGATTTGCTGCTGGCCTGTGTATTCAGTCCTGCCTTGACGGGCAGTGAGGTTCACGACGCGACGGGGGCTTATCCGCCCGATGCTGATGCAGTCGTATCAGTGGGGAGTGATCAACTATGACCGGTGCCGCCGTTCACACCGCTCCAGCTTCTTCTGAGGATATCTATCGTTCGCGTTGCGAATCGCAGCCGGCATTGGTACCCCGCGTGGATCCTGTGATGTATTCCCTTGCGGGTCCACTCAGTGCGGCACAGTGCGCCGCATTTGATCGTCGCGGATATGTAGAACTTGAATTCTGGTTCGAGCAAGCAGAGCTGACGTCGATGATGGATGAGGCCAAGCGTCTGATGCGAAGCGATTCGCTGTTGAACAGCGAGACCTTGATCTTGGAGCCAGATTCGAGCGCTGTTCGATCGGTGTTTCACATTCACGAACAGAGTAAGTTGTTTCGGCGATTAGTCATGGACAGTCGTTTGGTAGGTGTGGCACAGCAACTGCTGAATGACGATGTGTACATCCATCAGTCGCGGCTTAACTACAAAGCAGGATTCTCCGGCAAGGAGTTTTACTGGCACTCTGATTTTGAAACTTGGCATATTGAAGATGGTATGCCACGTATGCGCGCGCTGAGTATGTCAATCGCGCTGACCGAGAATACCGAATACAATGGGCCACTATTGGTGATGCCCGGTTCACACAATACGTATGTGCGGTGTGTCGGCACCACCCCCGATGATCACTACAAGCAGTCCTTGCGGCGTCAGGAGTACGGTGTGCCGGATCAGGAGTCACTGCGGTTCCTGCACCAGCGCGGTGGTATAGCAGCCTCGATGGGCGCGGCCGGCACCATCACGATATTTGACTGCAACATCATGCATGGATCCAGCAGCAATATCTCGCCGCTGCCGCGTTCGAATGTATTCATTGTCTACAATGGCACCAGCAACAAATTGACTACGCCTTTTGGTGGTACTGCTCCACGGCCTGAATTCGTTGCGGTTCGTGACAACACTACAGCACTCGTGCCAGTGGCTGGGAATATCATCTGATGCAATGCCCTTAGGCTATGTGATGATTCTGTTGAGCTTCTGCTTTTGTCTGCTGCTGTTCCTGTTGATCGGGATCTACTCGGCGACGCGCAGCCGTGGTACCGCGGCAGACTACTACCTAGCGAGCAGCAGTGTCAGTCCTTGGATGGTGGGTCTGTCCGCAGTGGCAACCAACAACAGTGGCTACATGTTTATCGGCGTTATCGGCTATACCTATACAACCGGTCTGGCGTCGGTCTGGTTGATGGTGGGTTGGATACTCGGTGACTTGCTTGCTTCATTGTGGGTCCATCGCCACTTGAGGCTGGCGACTGCGGCAACCGGAGAACTCAGTTTTTCCGGCGTCATCAGCGCTTGGACCGGACAACGGCAGCCGTACGTACGCGTCCTCGGCGCTGTATTCAGTATCGTTTTCCTAGGTGCCTACGCGGCGGCGCAGTTTAGTGCTGGCGGCAAGGCTCTGCATGCCTTGTTCGGCTGGAATTTGCACAGTGGTGCGATGCTGGTTGCAGTGGTGGTGGCTATTTATTGCATAGCCGGCGGCATTCGCGCTTCGATTTGGACTGATGTTGCACAGTCAGCGGTAATGCTTGCAGCCATGGCACTGTTGATGGTCACGGCGATAAATGGTCTGGGCGGCATCGCCGCGAGTCTGTCCAGACTGCAACAGATACCGGGACAGATGGACTGGTTTCCTCGCGATCTGTTGTTGCCAGGTATTGGCGGCATGATGTTGTTTGTTATTGGCTGGTTGTTCGCGGGACTGAGTGTGGCAGGGCAGCCCCACATCATGATCCGGTTTATGGCGTTGGACAAACCTGCACACTTAACCAACGCGCGCTGGTGGTACTACAGCTTTTTCGTGATGTTCTACGTCATGGCGACTGTGGTGGGCTTGCTGTCGCGCGTGTATCTACCGGAACTGGTCAGTTTGGATCCAGAACTCGCATTGCCAACCATGGCCCAATCACTGTTGCCGCCGGTGCTGGTAGGTTTCATGCTTGCCGGCATCTTTGCAGCAACCATGTCGACGGCTGATTCGCTGGTGCTGAGTTGCTCCGCGTGTTTGACCAACGATCTTTTGCCGTCGTTAGGCAACAAGAGGTATCTGACCAAAGCAGCGACGCTGCTCGTGACGGCAATGGCGCTGGCAATCGCAGTGACCGGCCCGGAAAGTGTATTTCAGTTAGTCCTCATGGCGTGGTCAATTTTGGGGGCGGTATTCGTGCCGGTGTTGCTGGTCTTGGCCATCGGCGAAAAACCTACACAGTCGATCACCATGATCACGATGCTGACGGGAGCCACGGTCAGCTTGCTGTGGCGATATATGGGACTACATGACTATGTATTCGAGGGAATGCCTGGCATGTTGGCTGCGTTGATTGTTTTTACTTCGCACCGCTGTTGGGTGCGATCGGCACATCGCGCGACGCGTGCACGTGAACCGAACCTGAGTCAAGAAACGCAGGACTAAGATGTCCTCAACTGACAATCAGTACAGCTGAAGCCGTCAGAGGAAACAAAGTTGATGTGGTTGGAACCTGTCAGTATCGCGACCGCTTCCAGATATTGACGACGTGCCTACTATCCACCTTATCAAGCAGAACTGCACATTCGGATCTGGCGACCTGATTCGGACGGGCGTTGCAGCGGTGAATCAGAATAGGTTCGATACATCATCTGCAGCATCGCTGTAGAGTGCCTTCTTTTGCATTCGGAACCACAAATGTCTGACTTCGCCAAATCTACTGTCCTGCTGTTTGTATTGTTAAATCCGTTTCTGGTAATTATTTATTTGGTCGATCTGGTGGAGACGTTGGAGAGCCAACGCTTTTTGCGCGTACTGGTGCAAGGTGGCCTCATTGCGGCAGTCGTGTTCTGTTGCTTCGGTCTACTCGGCGATGCCGTGTTCACCAGCGTAGTTCAGGCTGAATTCGCTTCGTTTCAGATATTTGGTGGCTTGGTGTTTTTGCTGATTGGCATGCAGTTCGTATTTCGTGGCCCCAACGCCATTGAGATGTTGCGTGGCCACTCGCCCAACCTTGCCGGCGCCATTGCCATGCCTGTGCTTATCGGACCCGGCACCATCAGCGCCAGCGTCGTCATCGGCCAGCGACACACGCCACTCTTGGCTTGCACCATCATATTTACTGCCGTCGCGGCATCAATCATCCTGATGCTAGCATTGAAAAAAATTCACGACATCGTGCGCCCGCGCAGCGAACCGCTCATCAAGCGCTATATCGAGATCACCGGTCGTATCATGGCGCTTTATGTCGGCACCGTGGCAGTGGAGATGATCATGAAGGGCATACGCACATGGATAGAAAAATTTTGATCCACGTGCAGAGAGGTAACCATCAACGGTACCGGGTTAGGGGCTATTTGCGTAAGCGTCCGCTTCGATGGCTTTCATTGACTGCTCTGAAGTAGCGCTGAATTCCGCTTAGGGCCGTTAGCGAATTTGTCTGGCAGCGAGACTAGCGTCCAAACAATTGCTGGCGATCCATTTCATTCAGTATTCGCCACTCGGCCACCATCAAATCACCGAGCGTCAACCCACCTACCTGTGAGCGATGCAGTGCTTCGACATGATTGCCTACTGCGGCAAACATGCGGCGTACTTGGTGGTAGCGACCTTCGCCAACTGTGATGCGTGCTTGGCGAGCATTGATCACTTCCAACTGCGCGGGGGCCAGTGGTTCCTTTTCCGATTCCAGCATCAGCTTGCCGCTGGCGAATATTTCCACCTCATCGCCGTTTAGATCGCGCGCTAGGGTGACTTCATAAATCTTGGCCAGCTTGTGTTTGGGTGAGCTGATGCGATGCAGTAGCACGCCATCATCAGTCATCAACAGTAAGCCGCTGGTGTCGCGATCCAGTCGCCCTACGTTGGCGACGATGGGTGAACGCACGCGAAACCGTGGTGGGATTAATTCATAAATCAGCTCACCTGCATCCTTGGTGGAGCAGGTATAGCCAATAGGCTTGTGCAACATCAGCACTAAACCGGCAGGTGGATCGAGTGGTTCATCGTCAATGCGAATCTGTTCGTGTTCAACTTTGTCGTCGGCGTACAGCACTTCACCTTGTACATTGGTAATGCGGCCATCGCGAAACATGGTGGTGACTTCTTTGCGACTGCCGTAGCCTAGGTTGGCAATGAGCTTGACCAGTTTCATCGACGTGGCTTGGTGTGCATGGAGGGTTTGCTTGCCTTGTTGCTGGCTTTGGTGGCAGCAATAATTTTGAAGCCATCTTGTTGCGCGACGATACGTGTCAGGCCGAAGTTGCTGTTCAGTATTTCTTCATAGGGCAGATGTCGGTTGGCGACTAACCACAGTTGTCCGCCGGGCTGCAAGGCTGCTGCTGCCACGCTGATAAAGCGTCGGCCAATGTCAGGACGATCAGCGCGGCTCTGGGTGTGAAACGGTAGATTGCTGATGATGAGGTCGTACTGCTGCGTTAAGCCTTGGGTGACATCCTGCCAATTAAAGCTCAGTTGCGCGCGGCCACGGTAGTCACGCAGATTGTGTTCGGCTAACTGTAGTGCGCGGGCTTCTGCTTCAAATAAATCCAGCGCAGTAATGCCAGCGCAACGATTCAGTAGTTCCACTGACAGATAACCAAAGCCAGCGCCTAGATCGGCGGCATGGCCGCTCAGCCCTGGCGGCAAGTGTTGCGCCAATAGTTGCGAGGCAGGATCAATGCGATTCCAGGCAAACACGCCGGGGCGACTGACAAAGCGCGGGTCGCTAATGGTGCGCGGTGCATCCAGCTGTAGCCATTCTGCTAGCAACGACTGATTGACCTGTGACTCAAGTGGCGCGCTCCAGAACACACGGCATTTGTGCTTGCTCAGACTGGTGACTGGGCCGACCAGTTTTTCCAGATCAGCTTCACCCGAGCGAGCGCCTTCGTTATTGCTCAAGCAGGCGACCACGCGCCCGCCCGGTTGCGTGAGGCTGACGGCACGCGCCAGCAACGCCCGCGCTTCGTCGCGCTGACGTGGTGGCAGCACCAGCACCAGTGAATGGGTGTCAGTCGCATTGCTATCTTGTAGCTTAAAGCCTGCGGTTTGCAGGGCATCGGCATCCGGTTTGAAGCTTTGCTCGCACAGCAGCTTCGCACACTCAGGGCTGCGCATCGGCGTACCGAGGCGTGCGCGCAGAAACAGCGGGCTAGCAGCGGGCCAAGGCAGTTGGGTGGTCTGAAACGGCAGGAATAGCGTATCCAGAACGGGGTCGGTACTGATTGTCACTGCGTTATAGCACCGGCTTGATGTTCCAGATGCGATCCGCGTAATCGCGAATGCTGCGATCACTGGAGAACATACCCATGCTCAGTGTGTTGATCAGGGCTTTGCGGCTCCATGCATCTTGATCTGCATACAGCGCATCGACTTGTTCCTGAGCTTCAAGATAGGCGCGGAAGTCGGCCAGTACCAAGAAGTGCTCACCATCGCTCAGCAGGCGGTCTACCACCGAGTTCGCTTCCGAGATGCAGCTTGGTGTGAAGTTGCCTGCGGCAAGCAAGTCCAAAATACGTTTTAACTCCGGAAACTCCTGCACCACGGCCACGGGTGAATAACCCTGTGCGCGACGTGCCACGGCTTCAGCTGCATTCATGCCGAAGATAAAGATGTTGTCATCGCCCACTGCATCTTTGATTTCGATGTTGGCACCGTCCAGAGTGCCGATGGTGAGTGCGCCATTCAGTGACAGCTTCATGTTGCCCGTGCCCGATGCTTCCATGCCAGCAGTCGAAATCTGCTCGGACAAATCGGCAGCTGGCATGATTTCCTGAGCTAGCGACACGTCATAGTCGGGCAAGAAGCATAGCTTCAGCTTACTGCCAACGCGGGCATCATTATTAATAGTGTGTGCAACGTTATTAATGAGCTTGATAATCGACTTGGCAATTACATAGCCCGGCGCGGCTTTGCCGGCCAGAATGACAGTGCGTGGGATGACGGTTACATCGGGATGATCAATGATGCGCTGGTAACGCACCAGCACATGCAGCAGCGTTAGTAATTGACGCTTGTATTCATGGATGCGTTTCACTTGCACATCGAACATGGAGTTCACATCAACATCCACACCGATCAGGCTGTTAATGGTATTGGCCAGACGTTGTTTGTTAGCCAGCTTGATATTGCGGAAGCGGTGCCGGAAGTCGGCATCTTCAACCGCCCATTTCAGACGTTCCAGCTCTTCCAGATCATTTTCCCAGGCGCTGCCCAGATGTTCGGAAATGAGCTGCGACAAACCCGGGTTGGCTTGCTTCAGCCAGCGACGTACCGTGATGCCATTGGTTACGTTGGTAAAGCGATCTGGCCATAGCGCCGCAAAGTCCTTGAAGATGGTTTCGCGCATTAGCTGTGAATGCAGTTTGGCAACGCCATTGACCTTGTGACTGCCAACCACTGACAGGTAGGCCATGCGTACACGACGATCACCATTTTCTTCAATCAGTGACATGCGCCGCCGCATATCCATATCCTGTGGATGTTGTTTGCTGACCTGCTCGAGAAAATCGCGATTGATCTGATACAGAATTTGCAGATGTCGTGGCAGCAGTCGCTCGAACAATGCTACTGCCCAGGTTTCCAGTGCCTCAGGGAGTAAGGTGTGGTTAGTGTAAGCGCAGGTGTGTTGCGTAATAGCCCATGCTTCGGCCCATACCAGACCATGCACGTCCATCAATTGATGCATTAATTCGAGAATGCTCAGCGCCGGATGCGTGTCATTCAATTGAATGGCAATGGCATCAGGCAAGTCATGCAGGCTGCGTTCATTAAGCAGGTGTTGATGCAACAAGTCCTGTATCGAGGCGCTGACAAAAAAGTATTGTTGCTTGAAGCGCAATTCTTTGCCCTGCGGCGTCGTGTCATCGGGATACAGAATGCGCGATAAATTCTTGGCTTCAACTTGCTCGGTGACGGCAGCTGCGTAGTTACCGGCATTGAACTGTTCGATTTTGAACGGCACGATGGCGCGGCCTGACCACAAGCGTAGATGATTGACGGTTGGGCTGTTGTTGCCGGGAATCAGCATGTCGTAACCCACGGCCCACACATCTTGGGTTTCAACCCAATGATGACGCATGCTGCCTTGCGCGTCTCGTTCTGATTGGCAGCGACCACCAAACCGTACCCGAAAGCGTATGCCGCCACGGCCACTTTCCCAAAAGTTCTGGTACTTCAACCAGGAGCTGGCCAGTTCGCGTTGCGCGCCATCATGGCCGATCCATTGTTCAAAAATGCCGTAGTCATAACGAATGCCGTAACCGGTTGCTGCATAACCCAGCGTCGCTAACGAATCGAGAAAACAGGCGGCCAATCGACCCAAGCCGCCGTTACCCAATCCGGGGTCTTCTTCTTCTGCGGCGATTGACTCTAGGTCATGGCCCATGTCGTGCAGTGCCTCGCGTACTTCGTTCAACACCATAGGCGGCAGCGTTGACAGTGCATTGACCAAGCTGCGACCCAGCAGGAACTCCATTGACAGGTAGCACACTCGTTTGACATGCGCGGCATTGGCGCGTTGCCAGGTGGACAGCCATTTATCAGTCAATTCTTCGCGCACCGCCAATACCAGTGCATCGTAAATGTCGCGGCGGGAGGCGCTGGCAAGGTCGTGGCCGAGGCGTCGCTGGAGGCGGTTAACGATGGCTTCGCGTACATGGCCGCTATACAGCCGTACGCTCGGAGCGATGGCGTTTACAGGTAGGTCACTCATAAGAGATGGTTTGCTCAATGTGGTCTATTTGGCGGTGATGACACGTTCTTCTGAAATCTTCCATAGTCCAGCATCGCGAACTAGCCGGAGTTCCTTGCGCACTGTGGTATCAGCAAACCGCTGCGCGAAGGTGGCAACGCGTTGATCGTCGCCAAGTGACGCGACTTTCAGGTCGGTTACGCGTGAATTAGGCAGTGGTGCCGAGTTGATTTCGACGCGACGTTGTGCCAACCAAGCGGCGCTGCCCGCCGGAGCATCGCTGCTGAATTCGCTAGAGTACATGCTCATGACTGCATCCGCATTGCGATCTGCCCACGCTTGTGCCCAATCCGCCACCATTTCTTCTGGTGATGCGGCGATACGGCCAGCGGTACCAAAATAGCTGGGCGGCTGTTGCAGGCAGGTTTTGGGGTCAATCGTTTTGCCGTTGCTGACTGGCACCTTCAGCGCATTGCGTTGCTCGGGTGTTTCCAGACCAGCAGGGATGGTCAATGCACCATTGTCCGTCGCTTGTAGATAGGCGCTTTTGTTGTCATCACATTCCGCCGGTTTGGGGGTGGAACGGCACGCGCCGAGGAGCAGCACAATGCTGATGGTGGCGATAAGTGAACGGTTGAAGCAGGTGTGGGCTGCGATTGACATAGATGACTCTGCTGCAATTCTCGTTTAGGAGGCTTGCCAAGGCGAACCGAGGCTGGGATTGGGCGTAATAGACCAGCAAGGGCGGTACTGGTTCGCGATGATTACGCGCTAGCCCGCTACGCTACCGGCGGTGGCCGCTTCTGTCTAGCGGTAGATCGCTGAAGTAGTGGCTGCCAGCTATGGCTTTTGGCTTGCTCGCAGGTACGATTACCATGCATTCTGCGGTCGGCCAGCACACCTCATTGGTTGCACTGAGATATTCAACGTCACTATGTCACAGCATTTCACTCTTTTTGAAACCGCTATCGGTCGCTGCGGGTTGATTTGGAATGCGGTGGGGGTGGTTGGCGTCCAGCTGCCAGAGGCGACTGCGAAGGCCACGATCATGCGCCTGCGTATGCGATATCCATTGGCGCTCGAATCTGCTCCCTCTAGCAAAATTAAACGCATCACCAACAAGGTGGTTGCGTTGCTAAATGGCAAGCAAGCCGATTTGCTTGCCGTGCCACTCGATACGCATGGCCTGCCGCCATTTCATCAGCAGGTCTATACCCTTGCCCGACAGATTCCAGCTGGCAGCACCTTGTCATATGGTGAGGTCGCCGCGCGCTTAGGTAAACCCGGTGCGGCCCGTGCGGTGGGGCAGGCAATGCGGCGCAATCCGTTTCCCATCATCATGCCCTGTCATCGCGTGCTAGCCGCCGGTGGCAAGCTGGGTGGTTTCACCGCCAATGGCGGGACGGATACCAAGCGGCGTCTGTTGCAGATAGAAGGGGTGATTCTTGCCGATAAGTCAGCCAGTCAGCGTGGTAACCCGCAGGTAAGCAGCAAGGCAAAAACAAAACTCACATATTCCTTCAATGTATGCAAGGCAGTTGTGTACCTGCGCGCCGTTGATGCGCAACTGGCTAGCTTGATGGATCAAGTCGGGCCATTTCGCATGACCATCAATCAAACCCAAGATGTGTTTTTGGCGCTGGCAGAGTCCATTGTCTATCAACAGCTACATGGCAAGGCAGCGGCCACTATCTTCAAACGGGTGTGCGAGTTATTTCCTCGTTCCGGTGAGTATTTTACTGCCAAGGATATTTGGCGCTGCGCCGACGATAAATTGCGTGGCGCGGGTCTGTCGCAGAACAAACTGCTGGCGTTGCGTGATCTGGCTGAAAAAACACTGGATGGCAGCGTGCCGGCCCTGTCGGAGCTACATACGCTCGATGATGAACGTATCGTTGAACGCTTGATTAGCGTGCGCGGCATCGGTCGTTGGACGGTGGAAATGTTACTGATGTTTCGCTTGGGTCGACCGGATGTGCTGCCAGTGGATGACTTCGGCGTGCGCAAGGGGTTTATGTTGACCTACAATAAACGCGAAATGCCCACACCCAAACAACTTAAAGCCTATGGTGAACGCTGGGCGCCCTATCGCAGTATTGCCAGTTGGTATATGTGGCGTGCTGCAGATCGAGCCAAATTAGAAAATGTAGTTAAACCAAAAGTAAAACAAGAGCCACAATAGCTGGCAGCGCCTGCACCAAGAATATTTTACGATTCACGGTTGCTGCGCCAAACACGCCTGCAACAATCACGCAGCCCAGAAAAAACGCTGTGATATGTGTTCCCGCTGTGCCTAGACTCAGTCCCCATAACAAGCCCATTGCCAGAAAGCCGTTATACAAACCTTGATTGGCCGCCATAGCTTTAGTGGATGCTGCAAACTCCGGTGTCAGATTGAAGGCCTTGCGTCCCATTGGCTTATCCCACATAAACATTTCCAGTATCAGGAAGTAGACATGCAGTAGCGCGACCAGCAGGATCAAAGCTTGTGAAAGTAGCTGCATGACATATCCCCACTCATTCTGTGGCGTTGTATCTGGGCTGGCAGCGAGTGCGTAAAGTCCTAACCAATATTAAAGCTTGTAATTCATTCTGAGCCACTACGTTCAGTCTAATATATTTTGCTGCACTCTATCAGCGCTGTGATGGCTCTAGTAAACGGCGGGAGCACCATAGAAGGTTTTTGTACTGTATAGCCACCTGTGCGACTGATTCATGATTCCCTGCCGATGCTCCGAAAACGGACTCTTGTCTTTTTAATTGAATGGATTAAGGAAGGCAAATCAGACTAAAACTGGCCGTGCACTCAGCTTAATATGTCTTCTTAATATTGACGCCATGTCAATAACTGGACTACCGTCCAGCCATGAACCGACTGGCAACCCGCAGGCAGGAAGAAAAAGACCGCCGTCGTGAAGAAATTCTCGATGCGGCAGCCGTGGTAGCGGTTACGCACGGTATGGCTGCATTCACTATGGAGCAGGTGGCGCAGCAAGCGCGCTTATCGCGCGCGTTGTTATATGTGTACTTCACCGACAAGCAGGATTTGCTGCTCGGTCTGGCAGACCGCGCCCATGCCATGCTGCAGCAACGCTTTGCTGTGATTAGCAAACGCAAACAACTGGGTATCAAGAAAATTCAGGGCATGGGGCGTGCATACGTCAGCTTTGCCGAAGACAGCCCGGTGTATTTCGAAGCGCTCGCATGCTTTGCGGCACACTCAGCTGAGGCCGCCGAGCCGGAGGGTAATGTACTGCGCTGCATGCAGGGCGGCGACCTGGTGCATGGTGAGTTGATTCAAGCGCTTGAAGCAGGAGTGCAGGATGGCTCAATTCGTGCTGACTTGGGTAATCCGGCGTTGGTGTCGGTGACACTGTGGGGCTTTATGCACGGCATTATCCAGATCATTGCTACCAAGGGCGCGATGCTGGAATTCAAAGGAGTTAAATCCAAGCAGCTGGTGGATCAGGCGTTGTTGATGTGTACGCGCTCGTTACAGTCAGGGTAGTGGTCATGGGTTATCTCATAGCAAATGTTGTTGCTTTGCGTAGGTTGAAGATTAACCCGGTACTCGCACCAGCCAAGACAGTGTTGTTGCTGGCTTTGATGCTAAGTTCGTCGGTGCCGGCGCAACAAAGAGCATTGGAAAATGTACTGGATGATTACGTTGCCGAAGCCATGCGCAGCAATCTGGCGTTGCAAAGTGAGTCCTTTGCGGTTGCGCAATCACGTGCTGCACTGGATGCGGCGCGGGCGCGCTTTCTGCCAGAGCTCAGTTTGTCAGCACGGTACACGGTGAATCAGGGCGGTCGTGAAATTGAGTTGCCAGTAGGTGACTTGTTGAATCCGGTTTACTCCACGCTCAATAGCATGTTGCTCGCGCAAGGCCAGCCAGCCAGCCTTCCGCAGATAGACAATCAATCCATAGCATTCCTGCGCGACCGTGAACAAGATACGCATCTCAGTGCGCGCCAGCCGTTGTATGCGCCGGCCATAACCGCTGCTGTGCGCGCTCAGCAAGCGTTGCTGAGTGCCAGTGAGCAGCAACGTATTGCGGTAGCGCGGCAGCTCAAGCGTGATGTCACGGTGGCGTATCTCAACTGGTTACAGGCTACCGACACGGTGCAGATTGTTGCCAGTACTCATGAGTTACTCGCAGAGAATCTGCGCATTAATCAATCGCTGTATGACAATGGCAAGGTGACGGAAGATCAACCCTTGCGTGCGCAGGCGGAGCTGCTGTCTATCGAACAGCAGTGGCAGCAGGCGCATGATGGCGTCAATCAAGCGCAGAGCTATGTGAATTTTTTACTCAATCGCGCGTTGAATACGCCGTTGGAAAATGCCAGTGCCCCGGTAACGGTTGTCACGCAGACCTTTGAATTGGAGCAATTGCGTGAGCAGGCTGCAGCACAGCGGCCAGAGCTTAAACAATTGGAGCAAGGCGTGACGGCTGCGGGTGAGCAGATAAGGATTGCGCGTGCTGAGGCGCTGCCAACGCTGGCATTAGGTGTTGATGCAGGTATCCAGGGTGAGAAATATGGCGTTGGTTCGGACTACAAC
Source organism: Steroidobacteraceae bacterium (assembly GCA_050181835.1). Taxonomy (GTDB): domain Bacteria; phylum Pseudomonadota; class Gammaproteobacteria; order Steroidobacterales; family Steroidobacteraceae; genus CAILZL01. The sequence goes on from JBFXCU010000001.1 coordinate 572,642, forward strand.
TACGCCAGTGCGTCATTGCTGCTAACGTGGAAATTTTATGCGGGCGGCGGTTTGCGTGCGCAAGTTAATGGCGCAAAAGCACAACAGCGACGCTTACAGACACAGCGTGAGCTACTGGATCAGCAGATTGCCTTGCAAGTACAGCAGGCGGTGGATCGTTACCATACTGCAGCTCGTTCGCTTGCAACCGCACAAGCGCGTGTTGCAGCTGCGCGCGCTGCATTTCGTATTGCCGGGCGTAAACGTGATGAAGGGATGATCAACCAGACTGAGTATCTCGACGCACGTACAGCACTGACTAGCGCCGAATTGAACTTGAGTGTTACTCGCTATGCTGCATTGATCGAAGCAGCACAGCTGGATTACACCACCGCCAATGGGGTGTTGCCCCAATGGTGATTGACTGATAGTGAATGAGTTGCCATCGAATGGTTAAAGGGCTGCGCTATGCTGCGTTCTATTGTTTTCACACGATTGCTGCTTGTTGCTCTGCTGGCGTTACTAGGTAGCGCGTGTAGCGAAGCGCCTGCGCCCGAAGCGCCACCGCCAACTCTGGTGCGTGTCGTCAAGCCAACCAGTGGCCCCGGCGCTGCGGCGATTGTCAGTACCGGCATCGTCACTGCAGCTGAAGAGCTGAAGCTGTCGTTCAAGCAGGGTGGTGTGATCAAGGCTATCCCAGTACGCGAAGGTCAGCGAGTCAAAGCTGGGCAAATATTGGCAGAGTTGGTACCAACGGAAATTAATGCGCAGTTAACGCAGGCACAGCAGCTGAATGACAAAGCGCAGCGTGAGTTAGTGCGTGGTGAGCGCCTGTTCGTGGATCAAGTGATTGCATTGGAACAGGTGCAGAGTTTGCGTACTCAGGCGAGTGTAGCGGCAGCGCAATTACGGGCAGCGAACTTCAACAGCAGTTTCGCACGTGTTACTGCACCCAGTGCCGGGATCATTATGCGCAAGCTGGTTGAAGAGCATGAAATCGTTGCGCCCGGTCAGCCAGTGCTGGTGCTGGGCGCCAGTCAGAAAGGATACGTTGTGCGTTCCGCGTTGGCTGATCGTGAAGCCGTGCAAGTACAGGTGGGTGATGCGGCAGCGGTGTTGTTGGATGCGTTGCCCGGTAAGCCACTTACTGGGCAGGTAAGTGAAGTGGGTGGCGCGGCGCAGGTGGCGAATGGATTATTCCCCGTTGAAATTCAACTGGACGCCACCGATGCCAATCTGGTTGCGGGACTAGTTGCACAAGTGAGTATTCAATCGACAGCTGCCAGTAATTCAACATTGTTGTATGTGCCTACTGGTGCTGTGGTCGCCGGTGTGGGCCGACAAGCCAGCATTTACGTGTTGCAGGGTGAAACGGCAAAGAAGCGCGAAGTGGTGGTGGCTTTTTTCACTCGCGATCAAGTGGCGCTAAGTAGCGGTCTCACTGCCGATGAGCAAGTTATTACCGATGGTGGCCTGTACTTGAGTGACGGCGAAACTGTCAGCGTACAGACGGAGTAGTTCATGCAGCTGCTTGAGTTTCCGATTCGGCGCTACCAGTTCGCACTGGTGGCCTTCCTGTGCCTGATTGCCATTGGTTGGTTCGCTTTTGTCAATATTGCACGTGAAGAAGATCCTTTCTTCAAAACGCCAGCGTATTCGATAGCGGTAATTTACCCCGGTGCTGATCCCAAGGAGATTGAGCGGCTAATCGTCAAGCCTGTTGAAGATCGTATTGCCGCACTTGATCATGTGTTCAAACTGGAAACCACCATCGTTGATGGCGTCAGCATTATCTTCGTACAATTTGATGTCAGCGCAGATGCAGACAAAAAGTACGATGAAGTCACGCGCGAAGTGGCGGTGGTGCGTGATGGTCTTGGTAATTCCGTTGCAAACATTACTGTGCGCAAGTGGAGTCCGGCCTACGTCAATATCGTGCAATTTGCGTTGGTATCGGAGACGGCCACCTACAGTCAGCTGGAAGATACGGCGCGCGATCTTGCTGATGCGCTGAAGGCTGTCAGTGGTGTGCGCACTGCGGAAACCTGGGCGTATCCAAAGCGTGAGCTACGTGTGGCGTTGAATTTGGCGCGCATGGCTGAACTCAAGGTAACCACTACGCAGGTGATGAACGCCCTGCAAAGCGAAAATGCGGCCATCCCAGCGGGCTTTATTGATCTGGGTGCGCGCAGCTTCAGCCTTAAAGCGTCGGATAGCTACAATTCGATAGATGACGTGCGTGACACCGTGGTAACGGTTAGTAACGGTCAAACTACGCGCGTTAAAGATGTGGCGGAGGTGCGCTGGGATAATGCGCCATTGAGCTATATCGGACGCTACAATGGTGAGCGCGCCGTATTTGTCACGGCGCAGCAGCAGGATAATCAGAACATCCTAAAAACCAATGAGCGCATTGCAGCTGCAATTGATGTCTTTAAGCGCAGTAACTTGCCGACAGAGATCAAGCTCGAGTGGGGATTCAAGCAGGCCGATAATGTCGCGCATCGGCTAAACAATCTGTATGTCGATTTTGGTATCGCGGTGGCGTTGGTGTTGATTACGCTGCTGCCTCTGGGTTTGCGTGCTGCGGGCATCGTCATGATTGCTGTGCCGCTGTCGTTGGCATTTGGTTTGACAGTGCTGTACTTCGTTGGGTATTCGCTTAACCAGATTTCCATTGCAGGATTCGTGGTGGCGTTAGGGTTACTGGTTGATGACTCGATTGTGGTGGTGGAAAATATTTCGCGACACTTGCGTCAGGGTCATTCGCGAACCGACGCTGCGTTGCGTGCTACCAAGCAAATATTTGAAGCGATTCTTGGTTGTACCGCCACGCTGGTGTTTGCCTTTTTACCATTGTTGATGCTGCCAGGTGATGCGGGAAAGTTCATTAGAGTATTGCCGACGGCTATTGTCGCTACGGTAATTGGCTCGTTAGTTGTGGCGCTGTTTGTTATTCCTTTCTTGGCAAGCCGCATGCTCAAGGAGGAAGGGAAAAACGCAGGCAGTCCGCTATTGCAGAAGGTAATGGCGGTTATCCATCGTTACTATCAGCCGGCATTGCGCGCTTCATTGGCGCGTCCCAGGACGACTGCGCTGCTTACGATTGGTGGGTCGTTACTGTTGTCAGCATTAGTAGTGCCAATATTAGGTTCCAGTTTGTTTCCCAAGGCTGATACGCCGCGATTTCTAATTGGCATCTCTACGCCCAACGGCAGCAGCTTTGCAGAGACACGCAAGGCACTCGACTTTGTTGAAGCCAGATTGCAGCACGTGCCGGAAGTCAAAAGCTATTTTTCCAATCTTGGTCATGGTAATCCACAGATTTATTACAACCACATTCCTACTGAAGACTCGGCGAACTATGCGGAAATTTATGTACAGCTGCACGACTATGATGCAAAACAAACGCCGTTGATGCTGGATGCGTTGCGAGATCAATTGGATGTGTACGCCAATGCGCGCATTTATGTGCGTGAATTTACCAATGGCATTCCGATTTCAGCGCCAATCTCAGTGCGCATACTTGGCCCCAATCTGGATGTGCTGGAAAAGCTTAGCCATCAAATAGAAGCGCTGGTTAATGCAACGCCGGGCACCCGCGACGTAAAGAACACCATGCGCGTGGCGCGCACCAATCTTCGTTTGCATGTGGATTCGGCTAAAGCCAATTTGTTAGGCGTGCCCACTGTCGAATTTGATCGTGCCGTACGCTTGGCGGTTAGCGGTATTTCTGCCGGAAAATTCCGCGATGCCAAAGGCGAACAGTACGACATCATGCTACGCGCGCCGGTAGGCGAACGCGCCACGCTGGATACATTGCAACAAGCGCGTGTTTCGACTGTTACGGGCGAAAGCTTGCCACTAGCGCAGTTGGCGAGCCTGCAGTTTGAAACGGCACCCATCCTGATTCAGCGCTTTAGTCGTGAGCGCGCCGTGGTGATCGATGCCAGCGCTGAGCGCGGCCAGAATGTCGGCAAGCTCACGACGGCTGTGGTGCAACAATTAGATAAGTTCAACTGGCCTGCTGGCTATCACTATGCGCTGGGCGGTGAAGCCGCCTCCAGTGCCGAGAGCTTTTCTGGCATTGGTACCGCCATCATTATCGCCATCTTCGGCATCTTTGCCATATTGGTATTGGAGTTTGGTAGCTTCAAAAGCACCTTGATTGTCTTGACCGTAGTGCCCCTGGGTGTGCTCGGTGGTCTGTTGATGTTACTGATTACTGGCAACGATATTTCGTTCACCGCAAGCATTGGCTTTATTGGTCTGATCGGTATAGAAATCAAAAATTCCATTTTGCTGGTGGACTTCACTAGTCAGCTGCGGCGCGATGGTGTGCCGTTGGATGACGCTATTGAGCAAGCAGGTGAAGTACGCTTTTTGCCGATTCTGCTTACCTCAGCAACGGCTATCGGCGGTCTATTACCATTGGCATTAGAAAACACCGGTATTTATTCGCCGCTCGCGTGGGTAATTATTGGCGGCTTGATTACTTCCACATTGTTGGCGCGATTAGTGACACCTGTGATGTACAAGCTGCTGGCACCGACGCTTGAGGCTTAGTTATGGTTGTGCTATCGGCTTGTCACCAGTGAGCGCAGCTCTTAACATCCGCCTGTTTTGAGCTGCAGAAAAATAAACCGGTTGGATAGGTGATCATGGCCGCAAATAACAGCACGCTACTAACTCGAATTGCGCAACGCAGCTGCGCTTGGGCTGAACGCTGGTTTCCAGATGCGTTTGCATTCGCCGTGTTGGCGGTGGGTGTCGTTGCCGTAGCGGCTATGTTCAATGGTGCTGCTCCGGTGCAGGTTGCCAAGACCTTTGGCGATGGTTTCTGGACTTTGATTCCGTTCACCATGCAAATGTGCTTCATCATCATTGGTGGGTATGTGGCGGCCGATTCACCACCCATTGAGCGACTGACCTTTGCGATGGCGCGAGTACCCACTAGTGGGCGTGGTGCCATCATGCTGGTGGCTGTGTTCAGCATGCTGCTGTCGTTGCTGCATTGGGGCTTGAGTCTGGTGTTGGCAAGCCTGTTGGTGCGGGCACTGGCACGGCGTACTGATTTGCAGATGGACTATCACGCGGCAGGTGCGGCTGCGTATCTGGGTGTCGGCTCGGTGTGGGCCATGGGCTTATCATCCTCTGCTGCGCAACTGCAGGCCAATCCCGCCAGCATGCCTGTCAACATGCTGGCGATCACGGGTGTGATTCCCTTTGAGCAAACCATATTCCTGTGGCAGTCAATCGTACTGACACTCATCCTCACTATTGTCAGTGCGATGATTGCTTGGTATTCCACGCCACTTGATGCGCAAGCGCGTACTGCAACGCAGTTGGGCATACCGATGGACATCGTCGAGCACAAGTTGCCACTGCGTACCCGGCCAGGTGAATGGCTGGAGTACAGTCCACTGCTGAATCTGGGCATTGTGGCGCTGGGTGTAACTTGGTTGTTTCTGGAGTTCAGAGACAAGGGCATGATTTCTGCTATCTCCAGTTTTAATACCTACAATTTTTTGTTTTTGATGGTGGGGTTGTTGCTGCAATGGCGGCCGCGCAATTTTCTCGATGCGGTGGCGCGTAGCGTGCCCAGCGTTGCAGGAGTGCTGATCCAGTTTCCTTTTTATGGCGGCGTGGCGGCGATATTGATCAATGCCGCCAATGGTAATGGCGTTTCACTGGCTAATGGCATGAGTCATTTTTTCAGTAGCATCAGCACTCATGAAACCTTTGCCTTGATTACCGGCAGTTACTCGGCGGTGCTGGGTTTATTTTTCCCCTCGGCCGGTGGCAAGTGGATCATTGAAGCGCCTTACGTGATGCAGACTGCCAATGACTTGAAGTATCACCTTGGCTGGACAGTGCAGATCTATAATGCTTCCGAAGCATTACCGAATTTAATCAATCCCATCTGGATGCTGCCGGTGCTGGGTATTCTGAAGCTGAAGGCGCGTGATCTCATTGGCTATACCTTTGTGCAATTTATCGTGCACGTGCCGTTAGTGCTGTTGCTGTTGTGGATACTGGGCAGAACCTTGACCTATATCTCGCCGGTGATGCCTGGTTGATAACTGCTCGCTGAATGCTGATGTGTGCGTTGACGTGGTTTCAGCAGGGTAGTGCAAAGGTGATGGGCGTAGCCTCTCCAGCTAGGCTGGCCAGCGTTGTCCCGCTGAATATATCGATCAATTCACACAAATCCGCTGAAAATCGGCGGTTCTTACACAACTATTACATTGACGTCGCAGCAGGCTTGCTATCGTCTGTCGCATCTGTTCGAACGTACTTGTCGAGGAGTAAGTAGTGCTCAGTAAAATTTCTAACTGGTTGAATCCGCTGAAGGTCAAAGATCCCAACTGGATTACCAAGCTCGCCTTGGTTGTATTCCATATCGGTGCTGTATTGGCGCTATTCAACTTTACCTGGACTGGCTTCTGGTTCGCGGTGGTGTTGTGGTGGTTGACCATTGGGCTGGGTATTGGCTTCGGTTATCACCGTTTGCTCACTCATCGTGCTTACAAAGTGCCAAAGTGGCTTGAGTATACCGTTACCGTGCTGGGTACCATGACGCTGGAAGGCGGCCCGATATTCTGGGTGGGTACACATCGCTTACATCACAAATACACGGATCAAGCAGGCGATCCACACTCGCCGCGCGATGGCCGCTGGTGGTCCCACATGGGCTGGATTGTTAACGGCACGGCCATGAATGGCGACACGACCAAGTTGGCGCCGCATGTACCCGACTTGGTAAACAATAAGTTTCATGTCTGGATTAGTAAGTACCACTGGGTGCCGCTAACGGTGTTTGGCTTTACTATTTTGGCCATTTACGGCTGGCCAGTGACATTGTGGGCAATATTCCTGCGTGTCACTTTGGGTTTGCACTTCACTTGGTTGGTGAATTCGGCCTGCCATTTGTGGGGCAGTCAGCGCTTTGCAACAGGTGAAGATTCGCGCAATAACTGGTGGGTATCGATTCTGACCTTCGGTGAAGGTTGGCATAACAATCACCATGCCCATGCGCAATCAGCACGCCATGGCTTGATGTGGTGGGAAATAGACCTGACCTGGTACACCGTCAAGGTGTTGAGCTGGGTGGGTCTGGTTACCGATATTCGCTTGCCGCGCAAAGACAGCAAGGTGCAGGAAATTGGTGGCGTGCTGCCTGCGGCAGCGCTGGTTCCGGTTGCTATGCGGTCTGAGCGGGCTTAACAACTATGCATCCCGTAGGTCAGCAATCTGCTTGGCCTACGGGTCAGTTGCTACTTGAGCTGCTGCAATTGAAGCGCGCGAGGTACACTCGCCTTTCCATGCAGATCACTACCCGTCGCAATGCCATCGCGTTCTTCATCGTACTGTGCAGTACGCTGGTGGCCATTGCCGTTGGCCTCAATATTTACTGGATCATTCAATGGCGCAGCGTGGTGTCGCTGGTGGTCGGCATAGTGCTGTTCGCACTGATTATTGCCGGACTTATTCTTAATACTATTTTTCTAGTGCGCGAGATTCGTCGTAACGAACAGCACGACAGTTTTATCAACGCCGTCACGCACGAGCTGAAGACGCCGATTGCGTCGCTGCGGTTATATCTCGAAACCTTGCAATCGCGTGATGTTACCGAAGTGCAGCGGCAGGACTTCTATCGGGTGATGCACAAGGATACTGATCGCCTCTCTGCCACCGTTGAACAAGTGTTGCGTGCCGCAGAAGTCGTGCAAAGCCTTAAACATCGCGACTGGGCCCCGGTGAATATGCAGACTCTGTTGCAAGAGTGCGTAGAGTTGGCGCGGCAGCGCCACCAGCTGGGCAGCGATGCGCTGGTGCTCGCACCAACTGAGCTGCCAAAAGAAATGGTGATGGTGCGGGGTGATATGGAAGAGCTGCGTACCGCCATTACCAACTTACTCGACAATGCGGTCAAGTATTCTCCTGATGGCGTGCATATCACTACCGAGGTATTCGCTAGTGGTGACGAGGTGCTGGTGCGGGTCAGCGACCATGGTGTAGGCATTCCACCCAATGATTTGCAGCGCATTTTTAAACGGTTTTTTCGTACCGGTCGGGCGCGCAACAAAGTAAAAGGCACAGGCCTCGGCTTGTTTATCGTCAAATCAATTGCCAAGAAACATCGTGGCAATGTCACTGCGGATAGTGCCGGTGAAGGTAAAGGTGCAACCCTCACCCTGCGAGTCCCCAGAGCTGGTGTGTGAATAGCTTGGTGAATAGAGTGCTGGTGGTGGAGGATGAGGCGCATCTGGCTCAAGGGTTGCGTTTCAATCTGGAAGCCGAGGGCTACGAGGTAACGGTTTGCGACAATGGTGAACAGGCGCTGACACTGTTGCACAGCGGTAGCGTGGTCGATGTGGTGGTGCTGGATGTGATGCTGCCAGGACAAGATGGTTTTGCAGTGGTCAGTGCGCTGCGCCAAGCCAGCAATTTTGTGCCAGTGCTCATGCTAACCGCGTTACATCGTCCTGAAGATGTACTCAAAGGTTTCGAGAGCGGTGCTGACGATTACCTACCCAAACCATTTGATCTGAACATACTGTTGGCGCGCATTCGCAGCCTGCTGCGCCGCCGTGCTTGGGTTGGTGACACGCCAGCGCCTGCCAAGGACGACACCGAACTGGCGTCATTCGAGTTCGATGGCAAGGTGGTCGATTTCCGTGCGCTAGAGCTGCATGCTGCCAGCAATACCTTCAAACTCACGCTCATGGAAGTCGATTTACTGCGTTATCTGATACGCCATCAGGGCACACCAGTATCACGGCAGCAGATTCTCAAAGACGTATGGAATTTACCCGCCGACATGGACACTCGCGCCATTGATAACTTCATTGTGCGCCTGCGCAAATACATTGAGGTTGAGCCGAGTAAGCCACAACATCTACTGACGGTGCGTGGGGTGGGCTATAAATTTGTAGCTGAGTAGCAGGGGTGTAAGCTGAAGCTACGCGCATAGCGGCCTCACACCGTTTACAATGGTCACCCACTCAGCCCCCGGTAACCCTGTTTAGATGAACGCTTCCCTGCCGTTGCCCTTTGTAGACAATGAGTTAGAGCCTGTCCGCGTGAATTTCGAGCCGCATGCGCGGCTGCGAGAGATTCCCTACAACTACACCTCGTTTTCGGATCGTGAAATCGTTATTCGGCTGCTGGGTGAGCCGTTGTGGCAGGTGCTGCACGAGCTGCGTGAGGAACGTCGTACTGGCCGTTCGGCGCGCATGCTGTACGAGGTGCTGGGCGATATCTGGGTAGTGCAGCGCAATCCTTACTTGCAGGACGATTTGCTGGATAACCCCAAACGGCGGCGGTTGCTGATCGAGGCGCTGCATCATCGGCTTGGCGAAATCGACAAGCGGCGTGAGCGCGACGATGCGGAACGTGATCGCAAAGTGGGCGAGTTGCTCACCGCTGCGCGCAAGGCGGTGCAAGCTTTCGAGGCGGATTTCACGCAAACTGAGCAATTGCGAACGCGGGCACGCAAGCTGCTCACCAAGTTCACCCGCAAAGACAATGTCTGCTTTGATGCCTACGCGCGCACTTCGCATGTCACTGATGCGACCGACTGGCGCGTTGAGTTTCCTTTTGTGGTGTTGATGCCGGATAGCGAAGCTGAAATTCCCCAGCTGGTACGCAGCTGTTTCGAGTTGGGTTTAACGGTCATTCCGCGCGGTGGTGGCACCGGCTATACCGGCGGTGCGATTCCACTGACGCCATTTTCAGCAGTGATCAATACCGAAAAGCTGGAAACTATTTCGCCGGTTGAATTGAAGCGCTTGCCTGATGTGACCGAGCCCGTGCCAACGGTATTCAGTGAGGCAGGGGTGGTGACGCGTCGTGTTGCCGAAGCCGCAGAGCGTGCGGGTTACGTATTTGCAGTCGATCCCACCTCGGCCGATGCCTCCTGTATCGGCGGCAATGTGGCGATGAACGCGGGTGGTAAAAAAGCCGTGTTGTGGGGCACCGCTGTGGATAATCTCGCCTGGTGGCGCATGGTGGATCCCGAAGGTAACTGGCTGGAAGTGGAACGCTTTGGGCATAACCTAGGCAAGATTCACGATGCCGAAGTCGCCAGCTTCGAGCTGACATGGAAGGATGGTCGCGAGCACCCGGATAAAGCGCGCACCTTGCGCACTCAACGCTTGGATATCAAAGGTGCCAGCTTTCGCAAGGTGGGTCTGGGCAAAGATGTAACCGATAAATTTCTCGGCGGTTTGCCCGGCGTACAAAAAGAAGGCTGCGATGGCTTGATTACCTCGGCCCGCTGGGTGGTGCATCGCATGCCCAAGCACATACGTACAGTATGTCTGGAGTTCTTTGGCCAGGCCCGTGATGCAGTGCCGTCAATTGTTGAGATCAAAAATTATCTCGATGTCAATCAGCAACGCACTGGTGTGATGCTGGCCGGTCTTGAGCATCTGGATGAGCGCTATTTGAGAGCAGTGGGCTATACCACCAAGTCCAAGCGCGGCACGCTGCCAAAGATGGTGTTGATTGGTGATATTGTCGGCGAAGATGAAAGCGCCGTTGGTCTGGCGACATCCGAAGTAGTACGTCTGGCCAATGCACGCACTGGCGAAGGCTTCGTTGCTGTGAATGCCGATGCGCGCAAAAAATTCTGGGTTGATCGCTCACGGACAGCGGCTATTGCTAAACACACCAATGCGTTCAAGATCAACGAAGACGTGGTCATTCCCTTGCCGCGTATGGGCGAATACACCGATGCGATTGAACGCATCAATATTGAACTGTCGTTCAAAAACAAGCTGGAATTGCTCGACAAGCTTGAGGTGTACCTCTCTGGTAGCTTGAAGCTAGCTGCCACTGATGATGCAGAGCTGAATCGCTTGCCCGCTGCAGAAATACTGGGTGAGCGACCTGCAGAAGCACGGGCCTTGCTTGCCAGGGTGCGTGTCCGCTGGACGTATCTTGCCGAGCATCTGGATGACAGCCTGCATACGGCCTTGCCAGCATTGACAGAGCATGGATATGAATCCTTGCACAAAGATTTTGAGCGACGGCTTGCCCAGGAATCAGTGCTGCGCGTGTTTGATGTCGTACAGGATCGCAGCATTCGTATTAGCTGGAAGCAGGAATTGCGTAATCAGTTGCGCCACATTTTTTCTGGTGCGGAGTTTGCGCCGGTGCTGGCTGAGTGCGATGCCATCCATAAAGTAGTGCTGCGTGGTCGGGTATGGGTGGCGCTACACATGCATGCAGGCGACGGCAATGTGCACACCAATATCCCGGTGAACTCTGATAACTATGAAATGCTCAAGACCGCTACGCATACGGTGGAGCGCATCATGGGTATTGCGCGCAATCTTGATGGTGTGATCTCTGGTGAGCATGGTATCGGTATTACCAAACTGGAGTTCCTCACCGAGGCAGAAACGGCTGATTTTCGCAGCTACAAGCAACGCATTGATCCGGAAGGGCGATTCAATAAAGGCAAATTGTTGCCCGGCGCGGATCTACGTTTTGCGTATACGCCCAGCTTTAACTTGCTGGGTCATGAATCGCTCATCATGCAGCAATCCGACATCAGTTCGATTTCGGATGCCATCAAGGATTGCCTGCGTTGCGGCAAGTGCAAGCCGGTATGCGCCACGCATTCGCCACGCGCCAATTTGTTGTACTCACCGCGCAACAAAATTCTCGCAACTTCATTGCTGATCGAGGCTTTCCTTTACGAAGAACAGACTCGTCGTGGTGTGTCTATCCAGCATTGGGACGAATTCAGCGATGTAGCTGACCATTGCACGCTGTGCCACAAATGCTTAACGCCATGCCCAGTCGATATCGACTTCGGTGAAGTATCAATGGCGATGCGCGATCTGCTACGACGCATGGGCAAGAAGCGCTTCAATCCTGGTACGTCGGCCAGCATGTTGTTCCTGAATGCGACCAATCCGGAAACCATCAAGCTCACCCGTAAAGTGATGATTGATTGGGGCTACAAGGCGCAGCGGCTGGGTAACACCGTACTGAATTTGTTCGCCAAAACACAGACCAAACGCCCACCTGCTACCACCGGCGGCAAGCCGAAAGTTACGGAGCAGGTGATTCATTTTATCAACAAGAAGATGCCGGGCAACTTGCCCAAGCGCACCGCGCGCGCACTACTAGATATTGAAGACAGTAACTATGTGCCAGTGATTCGTGATCCCAAGCAGGGCGCGGCAGATAGCGAAGCAGTATTTTACTTTCCGGGTTGTGGTTCGGAGCGGTTGTTCTCGCAGGTAGGGTTGGCGACACAAGCCATGCTGTGGCATGTCGGCGTGCAAACGGTTCTGCCGCCAGGGTATTTATGCTGTGGGTATCCGCAACGCGGTGCCGGGCAAGCCGACAAAGCTGACAAGATGGTGACTGATAATCGAGTGTTGTTCCATCGTGTCGCCAACACACTTAACTATCTGGATATCCAGACGGTAGTGGTTAGTTGTGGCACGTGCTATGACCAATTGCAGGGGTACAAGTTTGAAGACATCTTTCCTGGTTGCCGCATCATCGATATTCATGAATACCTGATGGAGAAGGGCGTACATCTGCAAGGCGTCACGGGTACGCGCTACATGTATCACGACCCCTGTCATTCACCGATGAAGAGCTACGACCCCTTGAAAGTAGTCAATAAGCTGATGAATGACTCACTCAATGGCAAGATCGAAAAGAATGATCGCTGCTGTGGCGAGTCCGGCACGCTGGCTATTTCGCGGCCCGACATTTCCACGCAGGTACGGTTCCGTAAGGAAGCAGAAATGCGTGCCGGTGCTGACAAGTTGCGTAGTGACGGGTTTGCTGGCGACGTAAAAATACTGACCTCTTGCCCCTCTTGTATGCAGGGTTTGAAGCGTTACAACGATGACTCTGGTACTGAAGCCGACTACATCGTGGTGGAAATCGCCAAGCATGTCTTGGGCGATAACTGGTTGGTGGACTACGTACAGCGTGCCAACAACGGCGGTATTGAACGGGTGCTGGTTTAATAAAAATGAGTTCACTGCCAGCGATTACTCGCACCTTGTTATTCGCCAATATAGGCGTGTTTGTGGTGCAATATTTTGGTGGTGATGAAATCATTTATCGCTTTGCGTTGTGGCCATGGGCAACGCCGTTATTTCATGTTTGGCAGTTGGTGAGTTACGGGTTTTTGCACGGAAGCGTAGGACACCTGTTCTTCAATATGTTTGCCCTGTATATGTTTGGCCCGGAGATTGAGCGAGTACTGGGCAAGCAACGTTTCTTGAACTACTACTTGGTAAGTGTCATCGGTGCCGCAGTGATGCAAGTGCTGGTCATGCAGGTAATGGGTGGCGCTTTGGTGCCTACAGTTGGTGCCTCGGGCGGCGTCTTTGGACTGTTGTTGGCCTTCGGTATGTTCTTCCCGCAGCGTCGCATCATGTTATTGATTCCGCCGATTCCCATGAAGGCCTGGGTGTTCGTTACCCTGTATGGGTTGATCGAGTTGGCGATGGGTGTGTTTGGTACCCAGCAGGGCGTGGCGCACTTTGCGCATCTTGGCGGCATGCTGGCTGGCTTTCTGATGCTCAGCTATTGGCGCAACCGACCCGGTTTGACCTGACCCTATTCGTCCAGCATTTGTCTGGGGTGCAAAGATTTGCCAATTGCCGCAAAGTCATGACAAGGTGATTGGCGCAGGCTGAATAAGGCTTTCAAATGCCGAGTAGCTTTATATGTCGCTGTCAGGCCACCCAATCAATAGCTGTTTTATCAGCACGTAGTGTAAATTATAGTGAGTCGTAAATCATGAGTAATGTCACGTCGGTACTGATCGTTGATGATGACCGCGAGTTGGCGCAGATGCTGACCGAGTACCTCACTGCGGAAAGCTTTGTGACCACCGTGGCGCATGATGGTACTACTGCCCTGAACAAGCTGAATGCTGGCAAGTTTGATCTGGTTATTCTGGACGTGATGCTGCCGTCGCTAAATGGCTTTGATGTGTTGCGTAGTTTGCGCCAGACGCTGGCCGTGCCTGTCATCATGCTCACGGCGCATGGCACTGATGTAGATCGTATTGTGGGTCTGGAGCTGGGTGCAGATGATTATCTGGCCAAGCCCTTCAATCCGCGCGAGCTGGTGGCACGAATGCGTGCAGTGTTGCGCCGCTATACCAATCGCGATACGGGTTCGCCCTCACTGCCGGTTGCGGTCGGTCAATTGCGGCTTGATCCCGCCACCTTTGGCGTCGCGCTGGATGGCAATCAAATTCGTCTTACCGGCACTGAATTTCGCGTGTTGGAGATGTTGATGCGCGCACCCGGCCAGGTGCAATCACGTGATCTGCTCACAGAGCGAGTCTTGGGTCGCAAGCTCACTCCTTATGATCGTAGTATTGATACCCATGTCAGCAACCTGCGCCGTAAATTAGGTCTGGGCGTGCCCGGCTTGCCGGAAATTCGCAGTATTCGTGGCACGGGCTACGTGCTGACTGTGCAAGGCGAGGAGCGTGCGTGAAGAGCCTGTTCACCCGGATCTTCCTTTCCTTCTGGTTGGCCATGGGGCTGATTTTGGTCGGCAGTGTGGGCGTGACGGCAACCTTTATTCTGAAGCGCTCTGCCGAGATTCAAAGCTTGGTACCTAGCGAACTGGCAGCGGCTGCCGAGGCGCGTTTTGTTGCAGGTGGTAAGCGCGAGTTGCGCGAATGGGTGGAGGAAGTACGTAGCAAGCATCCGGGGCTTGATATAGTTGTGGTCGATGCGTTTGGTAAGGCAGTTACTAAAAGAAAAGCCCCGGACTTTGTACAGCGGCGAATTAATCGCATGCAGCATGAAGGCTTGCTCAATGGACCATCAAGGCTGGGTGGTCCAAACGGCGGTGATCCACTGCGCAGTACGCCGCAGATCACCGCGGCTAATGGTGCGGTCTACACCATGTTCTTCTCACAAGTGCCGGACTGGTCACCAGCCGTCTTGGGTACACCCGCTATTCAGGTGATGCTGTTGCTACTAGCGATGGTGGTCAGCGGTTCCATTTGTTGGTACTTGGCTCGCTCGGTAACTCGCCCCGTGGAGCGGTTGCAGGTCAGTGCTCGTGCACTTGCGGGTGGCGATCTTGATGCGCGTGTCGGCGATGAGTTCGCCGCTCGCAAAGACGAATTAGCGGTGCTGGCGCATGATTTTGACCAAATGGCTGATCGGTTGCGCAGCTTGATTGATTCCAAAGAAGTATTGATGCGGGATGTGTCACATGAGCTACGCACGCCGCTGGCTCGATTACGTTTGGCCTTGGGATTGGCCCGTCGCGAAGGTGCCGATCTGGAACGCGAGCATGATCGCATCGAGCGTGAAGCCGAGCGTCTCGATGAGTTGATTGGTGAAATTCTGCGGTTGGCGAGCTTGAACAGTTCACAACAACAGCTGCATCGGGAGAATTTTGACTACGCTAATCTGGTTGCTGACGTGGCGGAGGACGCGCGCCTTGAGGCGAGGGCACAGAATAAACAAGTCAGCTTTAACTATGACGGTGAGTTACGGATCGATGCAGATCAAGAGCTATTGCGCAGTGCCATTGAGAATGTGGTGCGCAATGCAGTGCGCTTCACTGCTACCAATACCGCCGTGGAGATTTCGGTAACTACGCATCAACGAATGGCGGTGTTGACGGTTCGCGATCATGGTCCTGGCGTGCCAGAGGCGGAATTGGTTCGATTGTTTGAGCCGTTTTATCGTGTAACCCAGCAGGCGCGTGAACGTGATACCGGCGGTTATGGTTTGGGCTTGGCAATCACCGCGCGGGTGATTGGCGTGCATCATGGCAAAGTTGACGCGAGCAATGCCGCCGACGGTGGCCTTGTGGTCACACTGAGTGTACCGCTTAGCTCCGCCTCCATCACGGTTTGAGGTGGTTGCCGCCAAATTGGGTCAGGCCGCTATTGCCTTGCCACTGCTCGGTGGCTTGGCGATGCGCCTGTGCTTCCCGCGTGGCCAGTGCATGACTGCGTAATAACTCCGCTCGATTGCGAATGCTGGCCAAGGTGTCTGTTTGCTGTTGGATCTCCAGTACCTGTTGTTGACGTTGCATATGTTCTGGCCGACCGCGTAGATCAAACTGGACTTCCAAGCCCGTACTATCGCGATAGTGTTGCAACAGCGCGCCTTTGTATTCGTAGCGAGCCTGAATCGGCTGTGGCGTGTCATTGCTGCGTTCTTCTGCCAGCCAGACGATGTGTCTCTCCAGCAATCCGGTGCGATACAGGGTGACTTCATTGGCGGTGCGCAGTTCACCCTGAAACACGGTCTCGCCAACCGGCGCAGGCGTATTCAAGACCGCATTTTCGTTGCTGCCTGCGGCAACCACTTGCAGGTTCTGTTGCTGAGGTTTGCCCATTGTCAGCACTTCATATGCCGTATCGGTGGCGAAACGCAGAGTTTGACCGGAATAAATACGGGCTTCGATGGTGTAGCGATGTTTCGGGTTGATGGCTTGCTGCGGGTAAGGTAGCGCATATTGATAGGGCAGTTCAGACAGGTTCTGAACGGTGGTGCTGGCAACCTGCAGCGCTGGCCCATCATTGACAGAAACATCGGTGAGTTGCAGCTCCAGACGAGTGCTGTCAGTGAATGTGACCGGCGTGCTGTAACTGAGCATGCCGGTAATGCCGGGCTGATTCTGCTCCGGTTTTTTGGCGCACGCGGACAGCAGCAGGATGCTTGCCAGTAACAGGTATTTGGTGGAAGTGTTCATTGTAGAAGTCAGTCGTAACAAGATGAGTCAGAGTAAGTCATGGTTGCGGCTGGCGCTACGGTAGCCACCTGCCGACAGGCATCCAACATAAGCCCCGTGTGCTATCTAATGGCTTAATCAAGGCGTGAATTCATTCACAGGCCATGCCCCGCCATTGCACTAGGCTGCTTGCACCTGAGCGGTCTGCGCTCAGTGGCTGCTAAATCTCCTGAAATCTGTCGGTACCGAGGAAATCCCATGCGTTCTGCTGCTGCAACTCACACTACGTCGGTCGAGTCACCACTGTTCAAGAAAACATCATCGTTGCCGTTGACCGGCACGCAGGAAGAAGCCCTGTTGAAGCTGGATCTGTCGGATCTGGTGCTGCCCAATGTCAATGATTTGCAGGTAGATGGCTTGAAAAGCTCGTGGTTGTCGCGCTTGATGGGGCGATAAGCGCAAGGCCCGATTTCCTCAAGTTGTTGCTGACCCTGTCCTGATACATTGATTGCTTCCCGGTGAAGCAACTCAAGTTCTGCCGCGTGCAGACGAAACAGTTTAAGAACGATCAAATCAAATCGTCTTGCTCGGTTTATTTAATGGCATCTTCCATGCTTTAACATGCCAGGCAGTGGCTGTTTTCTGAATTGGTTGTTTCAAGTTGCATGCAATAAGTAAACTCGCGCGATGGATCCGGCTCCCTAGAGTTTCACTGGGAGCATGCGTTCAGTCACTTCACCGTCGTCATTCAGGAAATGCACAGGGGGTATTTCATGATCAGCAATAACTCGATTCGTCTGGCGGTGCGCAGCTCATTGAGGCAAAAAATGTTAATGGGTGGCGTAGTGGCTGCTGCGATTCTGACATCTACTGTGTATGCCCAAAGTGCTGGAAGCAGCGATACCTTGGAAGAAATCATAGTCACGGGCACGTCGATCAAGCGTGTTGCTGCTGAAGGGTCGTTGCCAGTACAGACTTTTGATCAACAGGATATCAGCCGCAGCGGTGCTACCTCGGTCACTGACTTTATCCAGCAGCTACCAGTCATGCAGGGCTTTACTCACATCTCCCAGTCAGTGGGTGGTGGTGGCGGTGGCATCACGAGCGCATCCCTGCACGACCTGGGTGAGCAATACACACTGGTCCTTCTCAACGGGCACCGTGTGGCACCTGCTGGTTCAGGCACTACCATTGATCTCAACTCGATTCCACTCGCAGCAGTTGACCGCATTGAGGTGCTTACTGATGGTGCCTCGGCTATTTATGGGGCGGACGCCATTGCTGGTGTGGTGAACTTCATTCTCAAACAGGGTGAGTCGCCGCTGGAGTTGAATATGCATTTTGGCAGGCCTCAGCACGATGGGGCGCTTGAGGCTAATTTTTCCTTAAGTAAGGGGTTCGGCAATTTGCAGTCTGATGGCTACGCGGCTTTTTTTGCGGTGAGCTATGACAAGAAGAATGCTTTGCAGGCGAAGCAACGTGATTTCGCCAGTACGGGCATCATTGCTGGTCGCCAAGGTACTCTGAACTATGACTTCTTCAATGGCTCGCCGGTGTCAGTACCGGCAGGTGTAGAGGCCTATTTTAATAACTTGGATCCCTATTACTTCAATCCTTATCTGTTGAGTACGGGGAGTTGTTCATCTTCCCGGGCAGCGCATGTGAGGGTGGGCGACGAATGCTGGATTGATTACACGTCAACGATCGAAATTTCTCCGCAGGTCGAACGCAAGGCAGTTTATGGTTCGGGGAAATTAAGTCTTGGCAACTCAGGATGGAATTTATTTGGCGACTTGGCCTATGTCGATGTTGGCACTCTGATTCGTGTTGCGCCTTATCCTGGTTATTTCGGATTGTCGACATCCAGTCCCTTGTATAGCACTTACGTTGAGCCATATCTGACGTCTACCGAGTTGGCTGATCTGGACTCTGTCTGGGTAGATTATCGGCTGTTCGATCTTGGCAATCGTACCGAGAAATTCACCACAAAATCTTTACATGTAGTTGGAGGGGCTGAGGGCAAGGTGGGTGACTGGACGATGTCGGTTGCCGCTACGGTGTCAAGTCAGACGCAGCATGATGACTATCTGGAAGGTTGGCCCTTGGCCGACAAGTTTTATAACTTGATGGATTCCGGAACCTTTGACCCATTCAGCGATGCCCCGCTAGCCGCTGCGCAGTTGCAAGCTTTGAAGAGCACGCAGTACATCGGTAATTTCATTAAGACAAAAATCGGAATGCGCAGCGTCGAGGCCAATGCACAGAATGAGCTGTTTACTTTGCCGGGCGGAGCATTCATCGCCTCCTTTGGTGGCGATTGGCGCAAGACCGGATACAAGGAGATGCCAAGTTCGGCGGCGGCCAATGCCGAGATACTGTTTGACGAAAATTCACCTGCTTATGACTTGTCCCGTTCGTCGCTTGGTGCCTATACAGAGGTGCTGGCACCGTTAACCTCTGCCTTGGAACTGACTGCTGCGGTTCGCCATGATCGTATCAGTGGTGTTGACGATGATACAAATGGCGTACGATTCGGGGGTACGGAGAGCGCAACTACATTCAAGGTAGGTGGCAAGTGGCTGCCCATTCGTATACTGGCAGTGCGTGGCAGCTATGGAACCGGCTTCAGAACCGCATCAATGATTGAGATTGCTCAGCCAACGGTGGATTTTGGCGTTACCGGTGGCAACTATAACTGTCCCTTCAACGCTGGCTACGACCCGCTTGGTTATGTTGCGGCCGGATATGTATGCACCGACGGAATACAGTTCGAAGTGTTTCAGGGTGGCAACGCCAGGCTCCGGCCGGAAAAATCAAAACAATGGAATGTGGGACTGATATTTGAACCGGCTGCCGGGTTTTCGGCTGGCGTCAACTACTGGTCTGTCGAAATCAAGGATGCCGTGCAGAGGGTGAGTGAACGATTGATTCTCACTGATCCGGCGAAATATCTGGAGCTTTATTCCGTCAAGCAAAAGAGCGGGCAGAACTTTGTGGCCATTGTGCAATCATCTGTCAACATCGGTCGTAAACAGGTCAAAGGTATTGATTGGGATCTTGCCTATAGTCGCCAGCTTGGCCTCGTAACCTTCACCGGTAAATTGGCGAGTACACATCTACTTGAGTCACGCTACACGGTGCCGGGGACGGATGATCAGTGGACATCCAGTCTCAATGCCTATGGTGTGGATGACCAGGTGGCCTTTCGTGACGTGTTGCATGCCAGTGCGATATTCGCTTACGGTGGCTGGGAGCACCTGATTCAGGGTAACTACCGCAATGGATACACGGATGTTGCATACACTGTGGATGATTGCGTGTTTTATACCGATACAGGTGATTGTTCTGCTGGTGCTTTGCAAGTGCCAAGCTACGCTACATTTGATTGGCGCAGCAGTTTAACTTTCGAGAGTACGACCGTTTCGTTGGGCGTTAAGAACATGTTCGACAAAAAGCCGCCTCGTTCACTACAGCAAACGGCTGGCCACCAGCTGGGCTACGATCCTCGCTATACCGATGCCGAATTGCGCACTTTTGTTGTAAGTGCCAGCATCAGGTTCTGACGGATTGCAGGGGTGGCAGCCGGTGTATCACCGACTGCCACCCACTGAAGCAAACGCCGGATGCAACACAATGGCACCAGCACGAATACCCAGCTTGGTGCTGCTGCCACCAGCCAGTTCCAGTACCCCCAGCACCGCGTTCTTTGATGCAATGATATTCAACGACAGCGGTGTGGTGTTGGTGGCAATGCTGTCGATGCGGCCATTGGCATCTATGAACACCATGTCGAGCGGGATCAAGGTGTTTTTCATCCACATTTGGATTCTTTGTGGGCGATCAAAAATAAACAACATACCGGTGTTGGGCGGCAATGATTTGACCAACATCAGGCCTTGTTGACGATGCGTGTTTGTATCGGCCATCCAGATTTGCAGAGTGTGCTGGCGACCATTCTGGGTGAGGACGGTCAGGCTGGTTTGTGGAAAATTACTCAGTGGCTCTAGGGCGGGTTGTACCGAGCCGGTGTCCGCGCAGGCGCTGTTCACCAGACTGGTGGCCATCATTAAAACCAGTAACAAACCACGCAGTGTCGTTTTCATCATGGCAATTTAAGGTGTGGTTGGCTGACTGTTAGTAGATTCATCAGAATCAAAATCGACGCGGCCGGCGAAGTCGAAACGGCTGACCAGCACGGCCCCATCGCCATTCAGGGCGCGCGCCGGTTGGGTGCAAAAGCCTCGGGCCGTGACTTGATACGCTCGTTGCCGCAAGGGAATGCCTAGCAATGGCACCTGCTGTACGGTATCTACGGTGCACTTGTTATCGCCTTGGGTGGCATAAAATTCACCGTCATTTTCCACCATGATGGTGAGGTTGGTGGGTAGTGCTTTGCCGTCGCTGCCTTCCTTAAGGCCGGTGATGCCGAACAGTAGTACCAACTTGTGTTCACTGTGTTGGTCGCTGTTGCTGAAGCGCAAACGTAGCCCACCTTTATCGGGACGTACCGATCCAGTACAGCTGAGTTCGGTGCCGTTCCACGATAGTTCGCTGTTAATGCTGCCATTCAATCGCGCACGTAAAAAGGCTTTGTTGTCGGGCAGGCATTGCACTTGTTCAATTGCAATCGGTGTGGCGCTATCGGCCAGTGCAGTCGCCGCTGGGTCGGCGGGCGTGGTGTTATCAATGGCGCTGTGTGCAGTAGCAGCCAACAAAATCAGGCCAGAAAGCCAACATGGCCATCGCCACAAACAGCATCGATGCGTTACAGTGTTAGCACTGGGCAAAGTGCTCTGGACATGTATTGTTAGGGGGGGCATTGTGCTGAATAGATCCTGCGTGGCGGGTGGGTCGGCGGCTCGGTGCAGTGTAATGGGGATAAGTTCAAGTTAAAACGTGGTCGTGTGCCTACAGCGGCTTAGCTATAAAAATCAAGTGAGGGTGTGATGGACAAGAACGTAACAACACCGACTGTGGCAACCGCTGCCAAACAGTCATCGCCAAAGCGCTATGTAAGTCGACTGACGCAGAGCACGCTGGCCGTTATCATGGCAGGCGGTCGTGGTTCGCGACTTAAGCATCTCACCGAAAATCGCTGCAAGCCTGCCACCCAGTTCGGCGGCAAGTTCCGTATTATCGATTTTGTCTTGTCCAACTGCGTCAATTCCGGCATCCGGCGCGTGTCCGTACTGACGCAGTACAAAGCACATTCATTGATCCGTCATATTCAGCGCGGCTGGAATTTTTTGCGTGGCGAGTTTGGTGAGTTCATCGAGATTATTCCCGCCCAACAGCAGCTCGGTGATGAATGGTATCAGGGTACTGCCGATGCGCTGTACCAGAATCTGTCGATCATGAAACTCCATCATCCGCGCTTGGTGCTGGTGCTGGCCGGTGATCATATTTACAAGATGGACTATGGCCCGATGCTGGCTTTTCATGTGGAAAACAAAGCCGACATTACTGTGGGCGTAGTTGAAGTGCCGCGCGAGGATGCGGTTGGTTTTGGGGTGATGACGGTTGATGAGCAGCACCAGGTAACCAAGTTCGCGGAAAAAGTGCTGAATCCCGATGGCATACCGGGCCGTGAACATCTATGCCTCGGTTCGATGGGTATTTATGTATTCAGCGCACGGCTGCTATATAAGTTACTCGAAGCTGATGCAGCCAATCCGGATAGTTCACATGACTTTGGCAAGGACATCATTCCGCAGGCCATTGATAAATTGAATGTTATGGCCTACGCGTTCCGTGATGTGCGCACTCGTGCCCAGCAATACTGGCGCGACGTAGGTACAGTGGATGCGTTCTACGAAGCCAACATGGAACTGGTATCGGTAAATCCAGAGCTAAATATTTATGATGCGCAATGGCCGATCTGGACTTTTCAACGCCAGCAGCCGCCTGCCAAGTTTGTTTTTAATGAAGAAGGGCGGCGTGGCATGGCGGTGGATTCGATGGTCTCCGGTGGTTGCATCATCTCCGGCGCTGAAGTAGTCGGCTCCCTGTTGTTTACCAATGTGCGTGTCAATGAGCGCAGTTATATCGAAAAATCGCTGTTGTTTCCGGATGTGCGCATTGGCGCTGATTGCATTGTGAAGAACGCCATTATCGATACCGGCGCGGTGATTCCGCCGGGGACTCAGATTGGCGTTGATCCGGCAGAAGATGCAAAACGGTTCTATGTTACTGAGAAAGGTGTGTTGCTGGTGACGCGCGACATGTTGGCAAATATATAAAACAGAGTAGCGTGCGTGACGGTATACGCGGGCAGGAATTTATTCCGATGTGGTGCGGGTGGTCGGCATAAATTCTGAGCGGAAGATTGCGGAGAGATGGTGAAAGCATTGACAAAACTGCTGCTTGTAGTTGGCTTGCTGGTTATAAGCGCCTGCGCCACGACCAAATTTGAGGCACCAAAATTGTCGGTAATCAGTGTTGGCATGGTGTCAGCCGATGTGTTCAGTCAGCAATTCACCATTCGCCTGCATGTACGTAACCCTAATGATCGGGATTTGCCCATCAAGGCCATTGATTACAAGTTATTCCTGCAAGGGGATAATTTTGCGGAAGGCTTTAGTAACCAGCCGTTTGTGGTGCCGGCATTGGGTGAAGCCGAGTTTGATACGGTGGTGCGCACCAACTTCATCAGCAGTGTTGCCCGGCTGCTTACCAAGATCAATAGCAGCGACGAGGGAAAAGTTCAGTATGGATTTACCGGTACCGTTTTACTGAGCAAGGG
Organism: Steroidobacteraceae bacterium; assembly: GCA_050181835.1. Taxonomy (GTDB): domain Bacteria; phylum Pseudomonadota; class Gammaproteobacteria; order Steroidobacterales; family Steroidobacteraceae; genus CAILZL01. The sequence goes on from JBFXCU010000001.1 coordinate 596,070, forward strand.
CATGCTGCGCAAAATTCCATTCAGTGAACAGGGGATGGTTGATCTAGCCATCAAGAAATAGCATCCGCATATTTTTCTGACTTGCGCATGCGCTTGGCAAACAGAACGCTGGCTATAGCTGCAGCGCTTATGTGTTGGCTGCTGGTGTGCGGTTGGTGACCAGTATCTTCACTTTTTCTGTCAACATCGCAGCACGAAAATTGCGCATGCGTTCCAAGAAGGACGTTATTCAAATAAGTTGTTGATATATCCGCACATACTCTTGTGCTTGTTTGCTCCAGGAGAAATCCTGAGCCATGCCGTTGCGAATCAGCTGTGACCAGATGGTGGGCTCTTTGTATAGATCCAGTGCGGTGTTGACGGCCCAGTTGACTGCCGGCGCATCGTAGTCATTGAACACGATGCCAGTGCCATTGCTGCCGTCCCACGGTTGCACCGAATCGGCTAGCCCACCGGTGTTTCGCACGATGGGTACGGTGCCGTATTTCAAGCTGTACAGTTGGTTTAGTCCACAGGGCTCATACAGCGACGGCATCAGGAACATGTCGCTAGCGGCTTCAATCAGGTGCGCCAAGGGTTCGTCGTAGCCATTGATGAATGACATCCGTTTAGGAAAGGCTTGCTGCAGCGAATCAAAGAACGCCACGTACTGATCGTCGCCGCTGCCGAGTATGCACAACGCAAAGTCACGTGTGCTGAGTAGCTCAGGCAAACTATGTATCAACAAGTCGATGCCTTTTTGTTGCGCGAGGCGCGTCACTATACCGATTAACGGCGTGTCTGAACTCACCGCTAGCTGCGTTTTTTTTAGCAACGTGCGTTTGCACTGTCGCTTGCCGGAGAGATCATCGGCTGTGTAGTTGGCAGGTAAGGTGCCGTCTGTGCCGGGATTCCAACTGTGATAATCCACGCCATTCAGAATGCCGATAACACTGTCGTTACGTGCGCGCAGAGTGATGTCGAGTCCATGGCCACCTTCAGGCAGGCAGATTTCCTGCGCATAGGTGGGGCTGACCGTGCTGACGGCGTCGGCGTGGAAAATACCTTCTTTTAGCCAATTGATCTGACCCATCATGCGGTCTTCGCTGCGGATATGGCCTAGCACGTCGACGATGCCCAAGTCGCGCATGGCCGATGCGGCAAATATACCTTGGTAGCCGATGTTGTGGATGCTCATGACACTGCGTGTGTACTGAAACAATTGATCCCAGGCATAGCTGGTCTTGAGCAGTAGCGGTAGTAATGCCGTATGCCAGTCATTGCAGTGCAGGATGTCCGGGGAGAATTGCATACGCTGTAGCGACTCAAGTGCTGCGCGTTGTAACAGGATAAAGCGGCGATGTTCGTCGCTGTCCGTGGTGTACAGGCTGCTGCGTGCAAATAGCTCCGGGCAATCGATCAGAAAAATGTCCAGTGTCGACTCTGGCAGGCGCGTACTGAACACGGAAAAAACATAGCTGCGGTCGCCCAGTTGTAGCGGCACATTCTGTATTGGCGTTACCGCCTGTAGCGCAAATGGTCCATTGCGCACGCTGGTGTACAGTGGCATGAATACCCGCAACTCATGGTCCAGCAGGTGTAGTGCACGTGGCAGGGCGGCGGCCACATCGGCTAGTCCACCGGTTTTGGCAAAGGGAGTGATTTCAGAGGCAACAAATGCAATTTTCATGACGCGCGAGTTTAGCAGTAGTCGCGGCAGCGCATGAAACGGGTGGTTGCCAGTATGTGATTGCGCCATGCTGCGACTTATGAAAGCAGCGCCGTTGCTCAATGCCAGTGATTACGCACGTATCGAGCGGGCGATTGTGTACCTGAATCAGGCATTTCGTGCGCAACCCAGCCTGGAGGATATTGCCAGACAAGTTGATTTGAGTGCGGCGCATTTCAATCGCCTGTTTCGGCGTTGGGCTGGTATTACCCCCAAGCAATTTGTGCAGCGACTGACCTTGGATGCGGCGAAGTTGCAATTACAGGCTGCGCACTCGGTGATGTGTGCGGCGCTGGAAGCCGGGTTGTCCGGCCCCGGTCGTTTGCATGATCTATTCATCACTCTGGAAGCCATGACGCCGGGTGAGTACAAGCAGGGTGGTGCTGGTTTGCTCCTGTACTGTGGGATTGCGGATACGCCATTCGGTCCGGCGTGGCTGGTGTGGAGCGAGCGCGGGCTGTGCCAGTTGGAGTTTTTGCAAGGGCAGAATGAAGTCCAACTACGCGCTAGTTGGCCAAATGCACAGTGGCACCGTGATGACGCTGCCGCCGCACAGCGAGTAAGGCGCTTGTGGCAGGGCTACGAACGACCGGGCCAGTCACTGCGCTTGCTGGTAAAGGGCAGTAATTTCCAGCTTCAGGTGTGGCGTGCGCTGCTTAAGTTGAGCGCGCAGGACGGCGCGATGACACCGATGACATATGGTGCGGTGGCGACCAGTGTGCATCGACCTCATGCCGCACGCGCGGTGGGAAATGCGGTGGGGGCGAATCCCGTGTTATGGCTCATCCCTTGTCATCGTGTGCTACGCGCCAACGGTGGTTTGGGTGGTTATAGCGGCGGTGTGCCACGCAAACAGGTGATGCTGGCTTGGGAGTACGCGCGGCAGCGGGTCGAGTAACGCCATTTAACTGGTAATTTGTTGTGTTGATTTGTCACTAAATGTTTACTTGTGGGTTACAGCGCAACCCGACATGCTTACGCGCTGCACTATACTCCCACCTGCCCGCGCCCCATGCGTTAGCCCGAGTCATTCGTGAATCAAGCCGCCGATAACAACTGGATTGATAGCTGGCTGGAAGCCCAGAGTGGCTGGTTGGATCGCTGGCAGTCATTGGCAGTGGAACAGCGAGCTGAGGCCATGCGCAGCATGGATGCACTGCGTGAGCAGTTCGGTGCTGCGGGCTTTTCTGCTGACACGCTGCAGGGGGTGCAGAATTTTCAGTCACTGCTACAGTCGTTTGCACCAAATGGCGAAACGCAGTCGCAGTCCACGCTGTGGCAACAGATGTTGCAAGCTTTTCCGCTCGGGCCTGCGCGCGAGCAGCAGAGTGCCTGGCAGGAATATGCTCAGGCGCAAGCGGATTATCAGTCATGCCTGCAAGTCGTAATGCAGGCCTTTAGCAAAGTGCTGACGCAATCACTGGCGGCGGTATCAACTAAGGTTGATATACGCGCTTCGCAGGGCAAACCCGTTACTGGCATGCGCGAGTTATACGAGCTATGGATCGAATGTGGTGAGCAGGCATTTGCCGAGCTGGCCCCTGATGAAAGCTTTATTACGGCGCAGGCGGCCAGCGGCAATGCGCTTAGTCGTTTGAAGATCGCGCAGAATGTGTTGATCGAGCGCTGGCTCAAGTCATACGACCTACCGACCCGTAGCGAACTCAATAGTGTGCATCTGCGTCTACGTTCACTCACGACACGCATTGCGCAACTGGAACAGCAATTGTCAGTACGCAAGTCGGTAGCCACAGCCACCCGTAGCAAAACGCGCAAGCCCAGCAAGGAATAGCACCCCATGCCCGAGTTCAACGTTGATCCTGAGCAGAGGCGCAATGAACTAGGCGAGTTGCAGCAGCGCGCCTCTGAACTGCTGAGCGCTTTGGGTGAAATGCGCAGCATACAAATAGGCGCTACACCAAAAGATGCAGTCTATTGCGAAGATAAACTGACATTATACCGTTACCGCGCACTGCCCGATGTGTCGCGCTCAGGCCCGGCAGTGTTGATCTGCTATGCGTTAGTTAATCGCCCTTACATGATGGACTTGCAGCCAGATCGCTCATTGATTCGCGGCCTGTTGCAGCAGGGCATTGATGTGTTTCTGATTGACTGGGGATATCCAGATGGCGCGGATCGCTATCTGGAGCTTGATGACTATGTGAATCGTTATTTGCCGCACTGTGCGGACACCGTGTGCGAGCTGCGCGGCGAGAATAAGATCAACTTGCTGGGCGTGTGTCAGGGGGGCGTCCTGAGCCTGTGCTTCACGGCGCTGCACCCCACGCGAGTAAAGAGCTTGATCACCATGGTGACGCCGGTAGACTTTCAAACACCGGATGATCTGTTATCGAAATGGGTGCAACAGTTGGACGTGAAAGCATTGGTGGCGGCGTCCGGCAATGTCGCTGGCGATTTTATCAACGCTGCCTTTGTCAGCATGATGCCGTTTCGCTTGCTGAGCCAGAAATATACCGCACTACTGGATATTGCTAAAGACAAACCCAAGCTCGAGAATTTTCTGCGCATGGAAAAATGGATATTCGATAGCCCCGATCAACCCGGTGCCATGTTTACGCAATTTGTCAGCTGCTTGTATCAACAGAATCAGTTAATTAAGGGCAAGCTGGTGATAGGTGGTCGCACAGTCAATCTTAAATCCATCAAGCGGCCTGTGTTCAATGTGTACGCAGCCCATGATCATTTGGTACCACCCGCCGCATCACACTGCTTAAAAAAGTTTATACCTGCAAAAAATTATAGCGAGCTGGTTTTTGATGGCGGCCATATCGGTATATATGTCAGCAGTACTGCACAGCAGCAGATCCCGGCTGCATTGTCGCAGTGGCTACACAAGGTGTAGGTGCAAATGCAGCGAACCGTCAAAACAAGGATTTTGAAGCGCTTTGGTCTGAAACCGGGACTGAGAGGATATCAATCCGAAAAATAGTCATTTTTATGCCTCCGGTTTAGTTTAATGAGCCCAACGCCAAGCTATGCGTGGCTACCACGTAGTCTGCTACGTCCGCCATGAGCTTTTTGTTAGGCGGATTTTCAAGAGATCGAATGTTCATAGGCTTCTCTCAGGAGGAGCTTTAACGATTCAAGCTCATCTAAGGTGTGCAGTTGGGCAACATGCGTCACCCGCTTCCGATCCGACACGACCTTCACAAATAGCTTGTGATCTGCCTTACGTGGCAGATGAATTGCCAGCCGAAGTGCGTTTGACATGATGACAGCGTCCGTAAAAATTCGATTGCTACGAAGCAGCACATACCGCTCGCGTGTCACAAACTCTACTGATCCTAGCAGGCTGTTGAAAATCGGACGATCATTGCTGGCGATGTAATTTCGATCTGCATTTTTCGGCACATTTCGGATTGCATTGCTGTAAGTCCGTGCATTCCGATCAACTCCAGCCGGTCGTTGCTCGTCA
>JBFXCU010000002.1:0-195298 GCA_050181835.1 Steroidobacteraceae bacterium
TGATGTATCTGCAAAAGATGTGGAGTGTGCTCAGCGAGAAAAGTTTATACGCCAAACCGGGTCAACTAGTGCACGCAGACCTACCGCTACAGGTGCGGGTACTGCGTGATGTGGCGTTGAGTGGTGTAGCCAAGGTCAGTGTTGATCATGAAGAGTCTTATCAAGCCATGCTGGAGTTCTCCCGCACCTTTATGCCCGAAATGACCGGACGTATTGAGTTGTTCAAGAGTGATCGTCCCATCTTTGATCTGTATGGGGTGGAAGAGGAAATTGAAAGCTCACTGAATCGCAAAGTGCCGCTGAAATCCGGCGGTTATCTGATGCTGGACCAGACTGAAGCCATGACCACCATTGATGTGAATACCGGCGCCTATGTGGGTCATCGCACCCTGGAAGAAACCATTTTCCGTACCAACCTTGAAGCCAGCGTGGCCATCGCCAGACAGCTGCGTCTGCGTAATCTGGGTGGCATCATCATTATTGATTTCATCGACATGGAAGAAGATGAACATCGTCGCCAAGTGCTGCAGGCGCTGGAAAAAGCGTTGGCTGGCGATCACGCCAAAACCAATATTTCATCGGTGTCGCCACTAGGTCTGGTGGAAATGACGCGTAAACGTACTCGCGAAAGTCTGGAACACATGCTGTGTGCTGCTTGTCCTACTTGTGAAGGCCGTAGCTTTGTTAAAACTACTGAGACGGTTTGCTATGAAATTTTCCGCGAAATTCTGCGTCAGGCGCGACAGTTCAGTTTTCAGGAGCTGATGGTGTTGGCGCATCAGGATGTGATTGAGCGGTTGTTGGATGAGGAGTCGGCGGCGTTGGCGGAGCTGGAAGTGCATACTGGCAAGCCCATCCGTTTGCAGACAGAGTCGCTTTATCAACAAGATCAATACGACGTGGTCTTGATGTGAGATGAATTTTGTTGCCGAACCACCTGATCTAGCTGTTCCGCGCCGCGCTTTGCACCGTGGCGTGCGGATAGGCTTGTTCATCTTGTTAACAGTGATCGTCTTGGTCGGTTTGAGCTTGGCTGCCTTTACGATTGCCATGGCGCGTGTGCCTGCATATCGAGCACAGATGCAAACATGGATCAGTGAGCACGCCAAACTCGATATTCAGTTCGATAGCTTGCGTGCTGGTTGGCGAGGCTATGGCCCGGAGCTGGTGTTTACTCATGCCATATTGCGGAGTGTTGATCAGCAGCGTGTGGTGGTGGTCGCAGAGCAGGGTAGTGTTGGTTTTGATCTGTGGCAGGCATTGCGTACTGGTCGTTTGATTGCCGCACGCTTTCGTCTGGAAGGTACTGAGCTCAAGCTGCAACGGGATAAGAACGGCAGTTTTGCGTTCATTGGTCAGGAAGATTGGCCTGATTTCGCTGCCGAACGCAGCTTCAAACTGGATTCGTTGCCAGTGGGTGAGTTGGAAATTCGTCGGGTGACCTTCAGCTTTCGCGATTTGAAAACCGGGCGGGGTCCTTGGACGTTGCAGGATGTGTCGCTGGACATCGGTCGTGATGCGCAACAGTTCACGGTGCAGGGCTATGCCGATTTGCCCGCAGTGTTGGGTAAGACGTTGCGTTTTGAAGCACAGGGCAAGGGTAATTTGAACGTGATTGCCCAGCTTGACTGGCAGGCATCGGTGCAAGGAACGGGATTGGATTTGGCGGGTTGGAAGCAGGTGATGCCTGATGACTGGCCTGCCCCCGAGTTGGGAACTGGGTCTTTTCAGTTATACGCAAGCTTCGTCGGCGCACAACCGCAGCAATTTACCGGTAGCATTAATTTTGTCGATGTGGCGCTGAAGTTACCCCAGTGGCAATTACCTCTGCCGCAAGCTGATGCCTTGCAGCGTCGTGCCGATGATCCGGATGTGCAAGTTGTTGAGCAGGCGGTTGAGGCGCTGCCAGTGATCGCTACCGCTGAACAGTTGCGCTATTCGAACGTGGCGCTGCAATTTTCTAGCAGCCATACCCCACAGGGCTGGGCAACCAACTTTAGTAATCTACAGTTATCCCGACCGGGTTCACCATGGCCCGCGAGTACGGCCAGTGTGTTGTTAAAGGCAGGAAGTGAAGACGCACTAATAAGTAGACCGGTTGTCGTAGAAGTGAAGGCACAAGTATTGGTGCTAGAAAATCTGTGGCCGCTACTGGCTTACCTACCCGAGACAGAAGCCTACGCTCGCTGGCGTGCTCTGTATGCCAGCGGTCAGTTGCGTAATCTTGCGATCCGTTACGAACGCGATTCACAAGAAGGTGAGGCAGCTGAACCTCGTTACGGTGTGCAGCTTGAGTTCATACAGCTTGGATTAGCACCGGTTGGAAAAACCCCGGGTATCACGGGTTTGTCGGGTACGGCGAGTGGGACTGGTGCGCGCGGTTCGGTGCAGCTCGATAGTAGTGATGTGTCGCTGTCCATCCCACGATTGTTTCGTACCCCGTTACCCGTAGATGGTGTCACTGGCAATGTTGTCTGGACACGCAACACGCAAGGCGTGCAACTACATACCGATGATTTAGCAATTAATAATGCGGATGGTGGCGCGCAAGCGAGATTGACTCTCACTGTGCCGCGCAGCGGATCAGTGCTGATTGACATGCAGGCCACCGCAACGAATCTGGCCGTGGCGGCAACACCGCGTTACCTGCCTGCCGGGGTGATGCGTAAACGCACGTTGGCGTGGATGGATGCGGCATTTCCGCAAGGTAAAGTGACGCAGGCACAAGCGGTGTTACGCGGCCCGTTGGATAAATTTCCGTATCGTAATCAGGAGGGTGAGTTCCTCGTTAAAGCCCAACTTGAAGGCCTGAGCATGCACTATCAAGATGGTTGGCTACCCGCCACTGGTTTGCAGGTGGCGGCTGAGTTTCATAACGCGGGACTGACGGCGGTAGCAACGGCCGGACGAATTAACGGGCTATATCTTGATCATGCTGAGGGGCACATCGAGGATTTTCGTGATGCGAAGGTTTTCATTACCGCCACCAGTCATGGTGATCTGGCGCAGGGATTGAGCTTTGTGCAACAGAGCCCGGTGGGCCCAGCGATTGGTGAGCTGTTTCAGCGGTTATCGGGAAGTGGGGCATTAGAGGCAAAGTCCAGTCTGTACTTGCCGCTACAGCAGTTCGACAACCGCAAGATTGATATTGATATCAGCTTGTCGAATGCAATCGTGCGTATGGCGGGTGTGCAACAGCCAGCTAGCCAAGTGCGCGGATCGTTACATATTGCCAACGATGCAGTCACGGCTGCTGATTTAAGCGGTCGCTTCCTGCAGGGTGACTTTACAGTAAGGGCAGAGCCGTTGACGGCGGGGCGATACAATCTTGTTGCCAATGGCTCTTTGCAGGCGCAGCCGCTGGCGCAGTTTCTGAGCTTGCCGACGTGGATAAAGCTCAGTGGTAGCACTGATTATCATTACATCATGCCGGGTTATGCGCAGCGGGATGCGCAGGGCACCCGTCACCTGTATGGCGTGATAAGCGACTTACAGGGTTTGCAGATTGACTTACCGAAGCCAGTCAATAAGCCTGCTGGAGTTGCGCGTAGTTTGCGTATAGATGCTGATATGCCCAGTCAGGACAGTATGCAGCTTCGTGCTTCGCTGGGCGACCTGCGTGCGTTAGTACGTCTGCAGCTAAACAACAACACTTGGCAGTTTGAACGCGGTGGTGTGCGTGCGGATGCGGTGGCGGCTGCGTTGCCCGCCCATGCGGGACTACGTATTGACGGGCATCTTGCCAGCTTTACCCTGGATGACTGGTTGCAACTGGGTGGTGGTACGACAATAAAAACTGATTCAAAAGCAAACGCCACAGAGGCTACACGCGTGCAGGATGTGCTGCGTGCTGCCAACGTCACTATTGATCGGTTTTATTTGTATGGCTTTGAGTGGCCATCATTGCGCGCCGTGTTGCAGGCTACTGATGATGGGTGGCGTGTCGACTTGGCTGGCGAACAGGCGGCTGGTCAGGTGTTGGTGCCTTATGTGCTTACAACCGGAACGCCATTAACATTGAACATGGAAAGCTTGTGGCTGACTCCGCGCACTGGCGATAAATTACAGCCTGCCAAGAACAAGTCGACCATTGATCCGCGCGAATTACCAGCAATTAAAGCGGATATTCAGCGTTTTCGTTACGGTGAGCATGACTTTGGTACTTTGCATGGTGTGGCCAGTCGTGTGGTGCAGGGGTTGCAAGTTGATGCTTTGCGCATTAGCGATAGCTCATTTACAGGCGCAGGAACTGGCAGTTGGTTACAGACGGTTGATGGTTCGTTGAGCACACTAGCACTGACGCTGGAAAGCACGGATGTGCGAGCCACGTTGCGACAACTTAACTATGGTGAATTCATTGCGGCCAAGCGTGGCAAGCTAGTGGCCAATCTGCAATGGCCCGACGGACTGGATGAAAACTTGTTGGGTCGTTCTAGCGGAACATTGACCGTGCAGGTAGATGAAGGCCAGTTGTTAAATGTCGAACCTGGTGCGGGAAGGGTGTTGGGGTTGCTGAGTATCGCTGCGTTACCGCGACGTTTAGGCTTGGATTTTCGCGATCTGACCGACAAGGGGCTGAGCTTTGATTCCGTGCATGGTGACTTTACGGTAACCAATGGCGATGCGCGTACACAGAATTTGTTGCTGCGAGGAGCGACGGCTGAGATTGGTATCGTTGGTCGATTAGGTTTGGGTGCCCGTGATTATGATCAAACTGCAGTGGTTACGGGTAATGTAACTGGTGCCTTGCCAGTGGCGGCAGTGGTGGCGGGTGGTCCAGTGATCGGTGCCGCCATGTTGTTGTTCTCACAGGTCTTTAAAGAGCCGTTAAAAGGCGTGGCACGTGCTTACTACCACATTGGCGGTGGTTGGGATGATCCACAAGTGGAACGTATTGATGCCGATGCCGCCAAGGCATCGTTGTCCGATGCAGATGCGAGCCTTCCACAATGACCAGTGCTGCTGTTATTCAAATGACTTCCAGTGCCGATCCGCACGAAAACTTGCAAACTGCATATCAATTGCTGCAGCAAGCAGCGCGGCGCGGCGCACAGCTGGCTGTACTGCCCGAGAACTTCACTTTGATGGGCATGAGTGAACAGGACAATTTTGCGATTGCTGAACACGACAATGATGGCCCGGTGCAAACCTGGCTGGCGAATACTGCTCGCCAGCTGGGACTATGGATTGTGGCAGGAACGATGCCACTAAAAATTCCCGGTGAGTCACGGGTCGCAGCGGCATGCTTGGTGGTGAATGCGCAGGGTGAGCGCGTTGCACGCTACGATAAAATCCATCTCTACGATGTGGATGTAGACGATGCCACTGGTAGCTACCGTGAGTCGAACACTATCGCACCGGGGCATAGGCCAGTGCTAATTGACACACCTGTTGGCAGGCTTGGTTTGGCCATTTGCTATGACGTCCGCTTTCCGGAGTTATTTCGCCAATTGAGCGCGCTTGATCAAGAGGCAGGAGCTGAAGTGCTGGTACTGCCTGCTGCCTTCACCGTCCCTACTGGTCGTGCGCACTGGGATGTCTTGTTACGTGCCCGGGCAATTGAAAATCTGTGCTATCTGCTCGCTGCCGGGCAGACTGGATTGCATGCCAATGGACGTGAAACCTATGGGCATTCGATGATTGTTGACTCTTGGGGTGAAGTGCTGGCTACGCTAGGTACTGAAGTGGGTGTGCAAGTGGCAACCATTGATCTTGGTAAGCAGCGTGAGCAACGACGAAAATTTCCGGTGCTGGCGCATCGCCGCCTGTAAAGGGTAGGCTTGTGTTTATGTATTTCATTTTCAGTGAGCAAGATGTCCATTCCGTCGCCGCAACCTTCTGATTTATTTGTATTGTCAGCTTTGCATTTGCAGCCTGCCAGCACAGTGGTGGCAGGCCTGCCTGCCTTGACTGCTGCCCGACAACTCATTCTCGAACCGGCAGGGCTGGATGAGCCGCAATTGGCGGCAGCGTTGGGCACGGTCATGGGCTCTGCGGTGGATTATGCAGATTTGTATTTTCAGGTGTCGCGCGAAGAATCATGGGCGCTGGAAGATGGCATCGTTAAAGAAGGTTCGCACAGCATTGAACAGGGAGTGGGTGTGCGCGCACTGGCTGGTGAAAAAACCGGTTTTGCTTACTCTGATGAAATTGTCTTACCTGCCTTGACCGAGGCATCCAAGGCTGCACGTGCGATAGCGCGTGGTGCGGGGCAGGGCAGCGTCGCTGCGTGGCAGGCCAATCAAGCACGGCAACTATATTCCGTTACTGATCCGGTCGCGGACTTGAGTGATCAACAAAAAGTGGCGTTACTGGGTGAGGTGGATGCCGCCGCACGCAAGCTTGATACGCGGGTGACGCAGGTTATGGCCAGTGTTGCCGCTGTGCATGAGACCATTTTGATCATGTCTAGCGATGGCACGCTGGCGGCAGATGTGCGACCGCTGGTGCGTATGAATGTATCAGTAATTGTTGAACACAATGGTCGTCGCGAACAGGGATACTGCGGTGGCGGTGGCCGTTATGAATTCAGTGAGTTTCTGCGTGGCGAGCGTTGGCGAGGGTTGGTGCAGGAGGCCGTGCGCGGCGCGTTGGTCAACTTGGAAGCCATCTCTGCACCCGCAGGGCAGATGACCGTGGTATTAGGTGCAGGATGGCCTGGTATCTTGTTGCATGAAGCAATTGGTCATGGCCTTGAAGGTGACTTCAATCGCAAAGGTACTTCTGCGTTCTCCGGAAAAATAGGGCAGCAAGTGGCCTCGCCACTATGCACAGTGGTGGATGATGGCACACTGGCTTATCGGCGTGGTTCACTGAATATCGACGATGAGGGTACGCCGACGCAGTGCACTACTCTGATCGAGAATGGCATCTTGCGTGGTTACTTGCAGGACAAGCTCAATGCGCGACTGATGGGAGTGCAATCCACCGGCAATGGTCGGCGCGAATCATTTGCCCATATGACGCTGCCACGTATGACCAATACCTACATGCTGAATGGGCCGCATGAGCCAGAAGAAATTATTCGCTCAGTGAAGAAAGGTCTGTACTGTCACAATTTTGGCGGCGGACAGGTGGATATCACCTCCGGTAAATTCGTGTTCTCTGCCAGCGAAGCCTACTTGATTGAAGATGGCAAAATTACCGCTCCGGTGCGCGGTGCAACTCTGATCGGCAATGGCCCGGATGTATTAACCCGGGTGTCCATGGTCGGTAACGATCTGAAGCTGGATGAGGGAGTGGGTACGTGCGGTAAGGAGGGCCAGGATGTGCCGGTTGGAGTGGGGCAGCCTACTTTGCGTATTGATGGGTTGACAGTAGGTGGTACGGCGACTTGATTAGCCGAATTTGCTGAGGTGAGTATGTGGTTGTCACGCCCAGTGTATGAATTGCTTCCCTATATCTACATGATGCTGGGGATAGTGTTGTTGGCAGGCTCCGGGTTTGTTACTGGAGGCTGGATCAACCTGATGTTGGTGTTGGGCGTGGCGGCACTGATCGTCGGCGTGGTGTTGTGGCTAAGACGGCGCGATTATCGGCGTGGACAACGCGAATACAACAGCCGCTCGCTAGATGATTAATCTTTAGCGGTTTTTGAGTCATATTTTTTTGCCGGATTCTTTACCGCAATGCTTTCTGGCAAGCTCGTTGTTTCTGACAACATGGGTACGGCGTCATCTGTTAGTGAGCTTGTCGGCCGCTGTCGCATATTACGTTCGTCCATGTAGGCAATGATGTGCTCGCCCAACTGCAACACATCGCCATCATTCAATACCCGGCGGCGGATGCGCTTGCCATTGTGGGTGATGCCATTGGTGCTGTTGAGGTCTTCGATGATGCAACTGCCCTTGGTACTCATGATCTGCGCATGGTGACGACTGATGAAAGTACTGTCGATTTGCACATCGTTTTCCGGGGTACGGCCAATCAGTAAACGACCTAGCGTCAGTTCATGATCGCTCAGCGTTTCACCTTTGTGTGACAGTAGCACTCGCGCAAGTATGTTGCTGTGTTGCTGTTCATTGCCAGTTTGTTCAGGTCGGTACACAGGAAGTTTGGCCGACCGCGCAGTAAATTCATTCCACCGTAATTCTGCAATCGCCGTCTGCAGTGTTGCTGCGTTGACGGTATCTTGATCCTGTGCGAAAGCCGCCATCATGGCGGTATCGCATAAGGTATTGATCAGGCGTGGCACACCGCCGGTGTAGCGAAAAATCACGTCATAACAATCGGATGAAAAAATTTCCCTGCCATTAGAACCGGCTACTTCCAGCCGATGCTGGATGTAGTGTTCGCTGTCTTCCCGAGACAGAGGCGTGAGGTGAAAGCGCAGGCGTACTCGCTGCGTCAGTTGCGCCAGCTCGGGCATGTCGAGCTTGTCACTCAATTCTGGTTGACCTGCCAAAATGATGCGCATCACTTTGTCTTTAGTGGTTTCAATACCGGATAGCATGCGCACTTCTTCCAGTACTTTCATCGACAGGTTCTGCGCTTCGTCGATGATCAACAGGACTCGACGTCCGCTGGAGTATTGTTCGATCAGGAAATTATTCAAGGTGGACATCAGTTCCACTTTTTTCATCTGAAATGGTTCAAACCCGAATTGCACCAGGATGGATTGTAAAAACTCGACCGGTGTTAGTTGGGTCTGGTTGATCTGCGCCACTACCACATCTTTTTCCAATTCGCTCAGAAAAGTTTCGATTAGTGTGGTTTTGCCTGCGCCAATTTCGCCAGTGATGATGACAAAGCCATCGGTAAACCAGATGGTGGATTCCATGTACGCCTTGGCGCGCGCATGGTTCTTGGAGAGGTACAGGAACTCAGGGTCGGGCGCGAGCCGGAACGGCAGTTCAGTCAGCTTGAAAAGGTCAAGATACATGCTGGGCGACAATCCTAGTTATGGCCTAGTGGCCTGACGATCCAAATTAGAACCCTCAGTCTAAACGTTGGGCACCAGCATGCAAACTGGCTTGGCTGCTGCGTGACGGAGATCACTGCCCGGGTCAAGCCTTAGTTTTGTTTTTGGGTAGCAGGATCAGCAACTTTTTGAGCGCAAGATCGCGGGCTGTGCGGGTTCTTGCAACCAGCGTGGCATGACCAAGTTTGCGACCTGGACGCGTTTGCTTACCGTAGTGATGAAAATGTATGCCGGGTTGCTGTAGCACGGTTGCGCGCTCGGGAATATGGCCGACAAAATTCAGCATGGCCACTTGGCCACGCGCCGCCGTACTGCCTAGTGGTAGGCCGCAGATGGCGCGCAAGTGATTCTCGAATTGACTGGTTTCCGCGCCTTCAATGGTCCAGTGTCCGGAGTTGTGTACGCGCGGTGCCATTTCATTGGCGACCAGTTGTCCGCGTAACACGAAGAATTCGATAGTGAGTACGCCGACGTAATTGAAATGTTTGAGCAGCTTTTTCAGATGTTTCTCAGCCTGAGATTGCAGCTTGGTGTTTTTGTAAGGCGCGGTAGACAGGTGCAGTACGCCCTGTTGATGGATGTTTTCAGTGAGGGGATAAATGGCGATTTCGCCTTTGCTGCTGCGTACGCCAATGATCGACACTTCGCGAGTGAAAGGCACAAACGCCTCATAAATCAGCGGTACGCTGCCCAATTCCTGCCAAGCCGCCAGTACATCCTTGGCGGTACGCAAGCGATATTGGCCGCGACCGTCATACCCTAACCGTCGAGTTTTTACGATACCCGGCAAGCCGATGTCAGCGACAGCTTGTTGCAAATCAGCCAAACTATCTACCGCTCTGAATTCGGGTGTGGCAATGTCGAGCTGACGAAACAAAGTTTTTTCCGTAAGCCGATCCTGCGAAGCGGCAAGGGCGGCTAGTGGTGGATACAGCGGCTTACGTTTAGTAACGGCAGCCAGTGTGGTCACGGGTACGTTTTCGAATTCAAAGCTGAGTACATCCGTGGCCTTGGCTAGCTCGTGTAATTTAACCGGATCGTCGTATGCACCAACGATGCACTCGCCGACCTGCGCGCCGCAGGCATCTGCATTAGGGTCAAGAAAAGTACAGCTCAAGCCGAGAGGGTAGCCCGCCAGCGCCAGCATGCGCCCTAGCTGGCCCGCGCCGATAATGCCAATTCTCATGTCTATTTCACTGCTGGGGAGTGGTAATCCGCGGATCCGGATGCGCTAGCACCTTGTCAGTCTGCGCCTCGCGGAATGCGGCGACGGCAGCAAAAATTGGCGGATATTTATTGCCTAGTATGGCTGCGGCCAGTAAAGCGGCATTGGTGGCACCTGCTTTGCCAATTGCTAGCGTTCCTACCGGTATGCCGGCGGGCATTTGTGCAATCGACAACAACGAGTCCATGCCATTCAACGCCTTCGATTGCACTGGCACACCTAGCACTGGCAGCGTGGTTTTCGCTGCGCACATGCCGGGTAGATGGGCGGCGCCGCCGGCGCCGGCAATGATGACTTCAATGCCTCGTGAGTGCGCTGTCGCGGCGTATTCAAACAGCAGGTCGGGTGTGCGATGTGCGGAAACCACGCGCACTTCATGTGCCACCCCCAGCTGGGTGAGGGTGTCTACAGCGGATTGCATCGTCTCCCAATCGGAGCTGGAGCCCATGATGATGCCAACAAGGGGTGTGTTCATCGGCGAATTTTAGCAGTTGCTCGCAGCAAATCGACTTAAAAGTTTTTCGGGCGTATCGCTACGACGGTATGTTCTAGGTTGGGTTCAGCAACTCACGTAGCACGACGAACAATTCGCGCGCAGCGGCGGGAGCCTGTTTGCGCTGTCGTTCGTGCAGTGCCCGGGCGACCAAGCGCTCCAGCTGGCCGCGATCCGCCGTCGCATACTCGTTTAATAGCGCCGCTATCGCGGTGCCATCCTCACTCAGCAAACGATCTCGCCAGTGTTCGGCACGTCGCAGCCGCAGTACATCGGTACGATGTAACTGCCGCATGGCTTCTAGGGCCGCCCGGATCGGCTCAACATCGAACTTGCGCATCAGCTTGCCGATGAACTGCTTCTGCCGATACAGACCGCCATGTGCGGTGATGCGCTTGGCGACATCAATGGCATCGCGCAGCTTTTCCGGCAATTGCAACGCATCCAGTTCGTCGGGTGTCAGCTCGATCAGTGATTCGCCCAGTTGCTGCAGTTCAGTGCTTTGCCGCTTTAGCAGGCTCTTGCTGGGACCTTCATCAAAGTCGTCATCTTCTGAGTTGTGTGTGTCATAGGATTTTTTCATATGTGACATGCTAACACCGGGGTGGCATACCGCTGGTAAACTGCGAGGAATTTTCTGCGGCACATTGACGGAAACACATGTCCACCACGAGTTCGATGACCCAGGCTGATCTGCAATCCCGTGTTGAATTGGCTCTGACCGAGGCACGCCGATTAGGTGCCAGTGAGGCCGAAGCCGGCGTCAGCATGGATATCGGCCTGTCGGTCACGGCCCGCATGCGTGAAGTGGAGACGCTGGAATATCACCGCGATCGTGGCATGGGTGTGACTTTGTATCGGGGAAAGCGTAAAGGTTCTGCCAGCACGGCGGACTTGAGTGATCGGGCGATTCGCGAAACGGTAGCCAAGGCCTATAGCATTGCCGGGTTTACTGCCGAAGACCCGTGTGCGGGACTGCCTGATGCCGACACGCTGGCACGCGACATACCCGCGCTGGATCTGAATCACCCCTGGGAGATTGAGCCAGACGCCGCGCGTGATTTGGCTATTGCCTGCGAAGCCGCTGCATTGAATGCTGATCCGCGCATTGCCAATTCCGAAGGCGCCACGCTATCGACCCATCAAGGGTTGCGCATGTTTGGCAACAGCCTTGGGTTTGTGAATGGCTATGCCAGTACCTTGCACAGTCTTAGTTGTGCGGTGATCGGTCAGCAGAATGGTGAGATGCAACGCGATCACTGGTACAGCTCGGTGCGTGATTATCGAGATCTGGAAAGCGCACAAAGCATCGGTGCGACTGCCGCCAAGCGCACCGTGGCGCGTCTGGGTGCGCGGCAACTGACCACACAAGTGGTACCAGTGTTATTTGTGCCCGAGCTGGCGCGGGGCTTGATCGGCAGTTTTCTCGGCGCGATTCGCGGTGGCAGTCAGTATCGTCGCTCCTCTTTTTTGCTAGATATTGCTGGCAAGCCAGTGTTTCCCTCGTGGTTCAACTGTACTGAGCGACCGCATTTGTTGAAGGCATTGGGCAGTGCACCGTTTGATTCAGAAGGTGTAGCAACCCGTGATCGACAGTGGGTGGATGCGGGTGTGGTAACCGGTTATGTGCTCAGCACTTACTCAGCGCGTAAATTGGGGTTAAAAACTACGGGTAATGCTGGTGGTGTTCATAACCTGATTGTCGAGCCCGGTTCTGCCAGCGGCACACAGGATTTCGCAGCGTTGTTAAAGACCATGAATCGCGGTCTGGTGGTTACCGAGTTGATGGGCAGTGGCGTTAATGGCGTTACTGGTGATTACTCACGGGGGGCAGCAGGCATGTGGGTGGAGAACGGCCAATTGGCCTATCCGGTACACGAGATCACTATCGCCGGTAATTTGAAAGACATGTATCGACAGATTGTGGCTGTCGGCAGCGACATTGATGCCCGTGGCGGCATTCGCACCGGGTCTATCTTGCTGGAGTCGATGACAGTGGCCGGCGGCTAGTGGTTCACTGACGGCGCCTGAGTAGCGACCAAGTTGGCTAGGGTGCGTCCCTGCGTGCTGTGATTAAAGGCTTCTGCGGCAGCGATCGCCACTGCCTCCGCAACAATTTCCGGTCTGACCATGTGCTCAGTGGCATGGTGTGTGTCACCGCGCAGCACGCTGAAGATTTCGCTGAGAGTAATGGTGGCGGGGTCGCGCCCCGGCAGGTAGCACTCATCATCAGTGGTTACCAGCAAACCAGATGATTCTAATGCTTGAAACACTAGCTTTAACGGTGAGGCAGGTACATTGAAGCGCGCTGACAATTGATTGAGCGTCCAATGCGGCGTGCCTTGCTGGTAGTCGCGCGCGATCAAATACATCACTGACAGCCCCAGTCGTTCCTGCAGCGTGGCACTTAGGGAGATATTGTGATGTCCCGTCCGTAATGATTGTGGATGTTGTACGTAGAAAGAGATTTGCGCGCCCAGCAGCAAAATCATCCATGACATGTAGATCCAGATCAGCGCCAGAATGACGATGGCAAAGCCAGCATAGATCAGCGTAGTTTGTGCTGAGCTGGCGACAAACCGGGTGAAAAAGTAACCGCCCACTGTCCACAAGGTACCTGCGCTTAGGCCGCCGACCAGTGCAGCGTGCAACTTTACGCGAGTGTTGGGAATGAATAGGTATAGCAGCGTCATCACCGCACTAACCATTAACCAAGTGCCGAGTTGGCGGGTGTGTAGCAGTAGCCACGCTACTGGCGATAAATGGCTGAGGCTGGTAACTGGATCGGAATTCAGCAAAGCCACCAACGCAACAATGAACACCGGCGCAATCACCATCACGCTCAGGTACTCGCTGAAGCGTCGCGCCCAGCTGCGTGGTTTCTCTACTTGCCAGATGAAATTGAAACACGCTTCCACTTTTTGAATGGTGGAAATGACGGTGTAGATCAGAAACGCCAGACTGATGGGGCCCAGCACGCCGCCGCGCACGCCATTAACAAAGCCCATGATACGGTTGGTCAATTCGGTGGCTTTGTCACCAATCGGTTCGAGGAACTGATACAGCACCACTTCCAGATCCTGGTCGTAACCCAAGCCTTTTAATACTGAAAAAGCCAGCGCCAGAAAGGGAGCAACTGATAACAGCGTGGAGTACACCAAGCTCATGGCGCGCAGTGTCAACTCGCCTTGCGCCATGTCACGTACCAACGCATAGGGATAGCGCAGTAGCTTTAATAGCGGCTGCAAATGTTTGCTTACCCCGTCAGAGCCCGGATCAAACAGCCATTGCTTAAGTCGATTGGTAACAGCAGGCAGCATCTTGTGGTAATGATCGGTCGTGGGTAATGAGCAGCTAAACCGTAGTTGGTAGCAAGCGCTGTAGTGCTTCCTGATACTTGTCGCTAGTACGTTGCAGGATCGCAGCGGGTAGCTGCGGGCCGGGCGCGCGTTTGTCCCAATCCAGTGTTTCCAGATAATCGCGCACAAATTGTTTATCGAAACTGGGCGGGCTGGTGCCGGGTTGATAGGTATCAACCGGCCAGAAGCGCGAGGAGTCCGGTGTGAGTGCTTCATCGATCAACACCAATTGACCTGCTTCATCCACACCAAACTCAAACTTGGTGTCCGCGATAATGATGCCGCGTTGTAGGGCATAGTCAGCGGCAAACTGGTATAGCGCGATGGCCGTGCTGCGAATTTTCTCAGCGAGATCTGTACCGACAATCTGTATTACCTGGTTGAAGTCGATGTTTTCATCATGGGTGCCCACTGGCGCTTTGGTGGTGGGCGTGAATATCGGCGCAGGTAATTTGTCGGCCTGCCGCAAACCAGTCGGCAATTGGGTGCCGCACACACTGCCGGTTTGCTGATAATCCTTCCAGCCGGAACCTATCAGATAGCCTCTGACAACCGCTTCGATGGGTAACGCTTTGAGTCGTTTCACGATCAAGGCGCGGTCTACTAGCAAGGCCAGTTCGACAGGATCGCTGATAATCTCACTCAGATCGCGCTGAGTCAGATGATTTGGCACAATGTGCGCGGTTTTGGCGAACCAGAATTTTGAAATCTCGGTTAACACCCGCCCCTTGCCCGGAATTGGATCGGGCAGGATCACGTCGAAAGCGCTCAGGCGATCGGTTGTGACGATCAGCATGGAGTGCGCATCCACCGCGTACAAATCTCGCACCTTGCCTTGATGTAGGCGGGTCAGGCTGCTGAGATGTGATTCGCGCATAGGTGGCGAGACGGCGACTGGGTTTGACATGATTGAGTAGGTGAGGATTGGTTGCGCTAAACAGAGCGCGATTCTGGCAGCGCTGAGTGTCGCTACACAAGGCAAGCTTTGTTTCGGCGGCTCGAGCAGGTTGATTTTTGAGGTAAGTAGGGCTGATGTGGTACGGCAAATTGATTGGCGCCTTGATTGGCTTTATTGCAGGACATGGCATTG
Source organism: Steroidobacteraceae bacterium (assembly GCA_050181835.1). Taxonomy (GTDB): domain Bacteria; phylum Pseudomonadota; class Gammaproteobacteria; order Steroidobacterales; family Steroidobacteraceae; genus CAILZL01. The sequence continues at coordinate 15,088 of JBFXCU010000002.1, forward strand.
CGGGCGCCATGATCGGTGCCTTTATCGGCCATCTATTCGATGTCGAACGCAGTGGTGGTCGCCGCAGCGGCAACGCGCAATCCGTTCAGCAACTGTTTTTTCGCACCACGTTTCAGATGATGGGGCATATCGCCAAGGCGGACGGGCGGGTATCCGAACAGGAAATTCAGGCGGCGCGGCGCGTGATGGCGCAGTTTCGCTTGACGGAAGCTGATGTTCGCCGCGCGATTGAATTGTTTGGTCAAGGTAAGTCCAAAGAGTTTTCGGTTGACGCATGTCTGCAAGAATTGTCACGCGGTTTGGGCAGGCGAGTCGATTTGCGCTTGATGTTTGTGCAGATCCAGTTGCAGACAGCGTTATTAGGCGCAGGCTTGAACCCTGCCAGTCGCGCTATTCTCATGCGCATCTGCATGGCGTTGGGTATCTCGGCACAACAATTTGCGCAAATGGAGTCGATGCTGCATATGCATGGCGCTGCGGGCAGTACCGCGCAACGCAGTGGTGCGTCATCGCTGACCGAAGCGTATCAAGTGCTGGGTGTAAATAGCGTTGCCAGCGATGCTGAAGTGACTAAAGCTTATCGACGCTTAATGAATCAGAATCATCCCGACAAGCTGGTAGCCAAGGGGTTGCCGGAGTCCATGATGGAAGCTGCGCAAGAAAAGACCCGCAATATTCGCTCTGCTTACGAAGTGATTTGTGAAGCGCGCGGGATCAAGTGAGTTTGAAAAGTTAACGTGTAGCAAGAGGGCTTCGTACTAAGATCAACGAAGGTGCTATGACGTTTTAGAAAGATGAATGTTTCTTTAAATCTCAATGCATAAATTCAGCCGCGACGCTTTTTGGTGTCGGTTGGATCAATTTGTTCGGCGCCATTCGCAGCTCGCTTCTCCATATTTACCAGCGCGATTCCGCCGAGTATGGCTGTGGAAGTCAGCACCAAGCGCAAGGTTACGGGCTCGCCAAGAAAAGCGATGGCACCCAAGGCTGCAATGACGGGAACACTGAGCTGCACTGTCGCGGCGTTGGTTGTTTTTAACGCAGGCAATGCTGTGTACCAAATGGCATAGCCTATTCCGGAAGCCACTGCGCCCGAGAAAACCGCGTACCAAAACCCAGCGCTATCCAGAGACGCACGATCATGCATCAACACGCTCAACGCTGCGGCTAAGGGAGCAGCGCGCAGGAAATTTCCTGTCGTTACCGTGGTGGGATCGCCCGCACCTCTCCCACGCAAAGAATAGATGCCCCACGCAACTCCCGCACCCAACATCAATACGGTACCTAATAAGGGCGGCGCAGTAAGACTTGGCAACAAAAAACCAGCCAACCCGCCGAGGGCGAGTACAAGACCGACGAGCTGTAGCCCCTGTAACCGCTCTCCTGAGTAAATACCATGGGCAATCATCGTTGCCTGGACAGCGCCAAATAGCAGCAGCGCGCCCATTGCTGCGGGCAGGCTTACATAGGCAAAAGAAAAACCAGCAGCATAAACAACCAACGCACATGCCGATAGCCAGTTGCCATTGCCGGTACCCCTGCCGCGACCCAGTCGCACGACCAGCCAAAGAGTTACTGCTCCGGCGATCAGTCGGATTGTGGTGAAGCTCGCTGGATCAATGTGAGTGTGTTTTAGAGCGACGCGGCACAGCAGCGAATTTCCTGCAAAGGCAATCATGGCCAGCGACGTCAGGGTAACTATGCGCGCGTTCGACATTTCAATCCTTCAACGCGGTTGAGCTAAGTCTTCGCAGCCCAACGATTGACGTTTGTACCTACGCGGATGTTGGGCTTCACGGCGTTCAGTCCAACCTACGTGCTACACATGGGCCAGCAACGTGTTGCCCAGTCTATATTGAAAGCGGTGATGTGTATCATGGTGAAAGGTATTTCATCTTCGAAGAAGGCGTGCAGACTGGTAGAGTGCGAACCATTCCAAACATCGCCGGAGCTAAGATGCTGCCTCCCTGGATCGCCCCTTCGATTCTATCTGCCGACTTTGCCCGCCTAGGTGAGGAAGTCAATGCGGTGCTGGCGGCCGGTGCCGACATCGTGCACTTCGATGTCATGGACAATCACTACGTGCCCAATCTCACCATCGGCCCGCTGCTGTGCGAGGCGCTGCGCAAGCATGGCATCATCGCGCCGATTGATGTGCATCTGATGGTCAAGCCGGTGGATCGCATTATTCCCGACTTTGCTAAAGCCGGTGCCAGCATGATTACCTTTCATCCCGAAGCCAGCGAGCATGTGGATCGCACACTGGGGTTGATCCGCGATAACGGGTGTCAAGCAGGTTTGGTGTTCAATCCAGCCACGCCGCTGAATTGGCTGGATCATGTTATGGATAAAGTCGACATGGTTCTGTTGATGTCGGTGAACCCCGGCTTCGGTGGTCAGCAGTTCATTCCGGGGGCGCTGGTTAAATGTGTTGAAGCGCGTCGGCGTATCAATGCATCTGGTAGAGCGATACGGTTGGAGATTGATGGCGGGGTAAAGATTGATAACGTCGCGGCGATTGCTGCGGCGGGCGTCGATACCTTCGTCGCAGGCTCGGCGATCTTTGGCGCCAAGGACTATCAAGCGACTATTGCTGCTTTGCGTGCAGAGATTGCCAAGGGCTATCAGTCAGTGAAGTAATGCCTGCACAACCGTATTAGAAAATGATTTTCTGCTGCTCACCGAGATGAACTTTGTTAATCGCAGTGTTCGAAATAGAAACAGCCCGGTCTAACCGGGCTGTTTCCTGATGCGTCACAGATGAGGTGCGGATCAGCTATTCGTCATCCTCAACTGTTGCACGCACTTTTTGCATTGGTCTGGCGACCATGCCTGCTGGTCGCGCTTTTACTTTGGGTCGTGCGCCGAACACCACAATGGTTTTGCCAGTGGCGCGCAGCAAGCCTTGTTCTTCCAGAACCTTGAGCACTCGTCCCGCCATTTCGCGTGAGCAGCCAACCAAGCGTGACAGCTCCTGACGGCTGACTTTGATCTGCATGCCTTCTGGATGGGTCATGGCATCCGGCTCACCACAGAGATCCATGATGGCGTGTGCGACGCGACCAGTGACATCCACGAATGCCAAGTCACCTAACTTTTTATTGGTGCGATCCAGTCGGGTGGCGAGTTGGGTGGCCAGCTCAAACACCAAGCCGGGGCTTTCGGATGCCAGTTGTCGGAAGCGCGGGTAAGTCATTTCCGCCAGTTCGCAGGCTTGGCGAGTCCGCACCCACGCGCTGCGAGTAGGTTGATCGTAGAACAAACCCATCTCGCCGAAGAATTGTCCTTTGTTGAGGTAGGCAAGCACCATCTCGTTGCCTTCTTCGTCTTCGATCATCACTTCGACCGAACCGCTGACGATGTAATACAAAACGTCGGGCAGGTCGCCTGCATGAATAATGACTGTTTTTGACGGTACAGAGCGAATACGGCAATAGCTCAGGAAGCGATTAATCGCAGGTACATCACTCAATGGTCGCGCGCCTTCATCCATTTTCGGGCCTCTATCGTTGTGTTTTTATGCGCAAGTAAACATAAGTGCGCAAACCTTGGGTATGCTTTTTAATACAGTATTCATGCTATCGCAAGTGTTGTAACGCTTGCGTGGCTTTGATGTTCTAGAATCGTTGCGCGGTAAACGTCATCAGTTTAGCGGTTAATCGCATCAATGTCTGGATCGGGCCGGGGGGTATTTCACCACCTTGATGTAATGCCTGTTCGCCATGGCGAGCCTCATCGCGCACCATTTGTTCAAGCACAGTACGACTGCGTGCGTCATCTTGTGGTAGTTGTGCGAGGTGTTTTTGTAGGTGCGCGACCACCTGCTTCTCGGTCTCGGCGACAAAGCCGAGGCTGCGTTTGTCGCCGCTGATTCCTGCCAACGCACCGATGGCAAATGATCCTGCGTACCACAGTGGGTCGAGTCGGCTAGGATGATCGTTGAGTTCTTGCAGGCGTTGGGCACACCACGCGAGATGGTCGACTTCTTCCTGCGCCGCCTGATGCATCGCGTCGCGCACCCCTTCCAGTTTTGCGGTAGCGGCTTGACCGTGATATAGGGCCTGGGCACAGATTTCTCCAGCATGATTGACGCGCATCATTCCGGCGATTTGGTGTCGAGTAGCCGAGTCTTGCACGGTTTCTGGAATGTCTGCAGCGGGGTAGGGCCGCGTGGCCACGTGCGGGCCACTGGCTGATTTCAGTAACTTGTCTAGTTTGAGCAGAGCGCGGTCAGCGGGAGTGAGCTGGCGGTGCTGCGTGGGTGTGGTTTGCATGCGCTGATTATGGTCTGGCGGCCCGGCGTGGTCACCTGAGTTTGGGAGATTTTTGTGGTTTCGCTGCATGGACGGTGGGGTTCTACACATATATATGGTGGATATGAGTGTTGTTGACCCGCTGATACTGAATTCAATACGTTTCCGGGTTTGCAAAGCGGGGGGGCGTCCATTAGAATCGCGCGCCTTTCGCCTCAGTCTTGAAGTCTTTCGGAGTCTTTGATGAAGACCGTTTTTGCAAAAGAAGCCACTATCCGCCGTGATTGGTACGTGGTTGACGCCGCACAGCAAACCTTGGGCCGCCTTGCGACCCAGCTGGCCATGCGCCTGCGCGGCAAACATAAGGCGGAATATACGCCGCACATGGATACGGGTGACAATTTGATTGTTATCAATGCCGATAAGATCCATGTCACCGGCAACAAGCTCAGCGACAAGCTGTATCATCACCACACCGGTTGGCAAGGTGGTCTTAAGACCATCACTCTGGAGAAGTTACTCAAAGAGCATCCAGAGCGGGTCATTGAGTTCGCCGTGAAGGGCATGCTTCCCAAAAACACCTTGGGTCGTGCCATGTTCAAGAAGCTGCATGTGTTTGCGGGTAGCGAACACCCACATGCCGCGCAGCAACCAAAGGCGCTGGTTATCTCTTAAGCAAGATTGTCCGACGATCTTTTCTTTAAATCATTTTAGATACGACAGACAGAGTGAGCTATGGCGACTTCGACTAATTACGGCACTGGGCGCCGCAAGACGGCTACTGCTCGTGTGTTCCTGCAAAAGGGCACTGGCAGCATCACCGTCAATGGCCGACCCATTGATGTGTTCTTTGGTCGCAAGACTGGCAGCATGATCGTGCGCCAGCCATTGCAGACAATCAGCATGGAAGAGAGCTTTGATATCAATGTCACCGTTGCTGGCGGTGGTATTACTGGCCAGGCCGGTGCGATTCGCCACGGCTTGACCCGCGCCTTGATTGAGTACGATGAAACGCTGCGTAAGCCATTGCGTGATGGTGGCTTTGTTACTCGTGATGCGCGTGAAGTTGAACGTAAGAAAGTCGGTTTCCGCAAGGCACGTCGCGGTACGCAGTTCTCCAAGCGTTAATACATTTGTATTGGCGCGAAGCGCGTGCTGTGTTGGTGGCGCGCTTCAACTGTAGGATTCAGGTTGTAGCTTGTCTGCAAACTTATTGGGGGATCGTCTAGCGGTAGGACTGCGGACTCTGACTCCGCCAACCTAGGTTCGAATCCTAGTCCCCCAGCCAACACAAAGCCCGCATATGCGGGCTTTGTTGTTTGTAGTGTGTTGTTGGTGGTTCGCAGGATACCGAATTAATGTTATACCCATTAGTTAAGAAGCTGCTCTTCCAGTTGGAACCCGAGCGTGCTCATGCGCTGAGCCTAAGTGGTTTGCGGCATTTACAACAATCAGGATTACTGGCGCTGATGTATAGCAGCCGTCCCTCACCAGTAACATTGATGGGTTTGCAGTTCCCCAACCGGGTTGGGATAGCGGCGGGACTCGACAAGAATGCGGTATGCATTGATGCGCTTAGCGCATTGGGTGCAGGGTGCGTGGAAGTCGGTACCGTCACGCCCCGACCTCAAGCGGGCAATCCTAAGCCGCGTATATTTCGGCTACCGCAGGCGCAGGCATTGATCAATCGCATGGGTTTTCCTAACGCAGGAATGGATGCCATCGTTGCACGACTTGCTGTGCGTCGTTCGCAAGGTATCTGTGGCGTCAACATTGGCAAGAATGCCAGCACTCCACTGGAACAGGCGACGCAGGACTATCTCAGTTGTCTACGCACCATGGCTCCGTATGCCGATTACATTGCGGTCAATGTATCTTCACCGAATACAGTGGGTTTACGCAGTTTGCAGGCGGCAGCGCAATTACGACCGTTATTGCTGGCGTTGCTGGACGAGCGTGCACGTTTATTGCCGACGTTAGGTCGACCGTTGCCAATGGTGGTGAAGATTGCACCTGATCTGAGTGATGATGACTTAAACAGTGTGGCTGACCTGCTGTTGGAGTTGGGGGTGGATGGGGTGATCGCCACCAACACTACGTTGAGTCGGCCTGTGGGGTTGGGTTCAATGGGTGGACAGACCGGTGGCTTAAGTGGACGCCCAGTGCATGTACTATCGTTGGCAACGGTGAGTAAGTTGCGGCTGCGCATGGGTAAAGACTTTCCGATTATCGGCGTAGGTGGCATCAGCTCAGCCACTGAAGCAGTGGCTATGCGTCAGGCCGGCGCTGATCTAATTCAGATTTACACCGGCTTGATCTATCGTGGGCCTGGTTTGATTAGTGAAGTCGCTGCAGCACTGGCTTGATGCTGCGGCGCACTTTGTGCGGTGCTAACAACTGTGATTCAGGGTAAGACCTTCACACCATCGGCGCTGCCGACGATCAGTACGTCCGCTGGGCGATGCGCAAACAAGCCAACCGTGACGACGCCAGCAATCTGATTGATCTGTGTTTCCAAGCTCAGCGGATCAACGATGCTCAGCCCATGTACATCGATAATCAGATTGCCGTTATCGGTAATCACGCCTTCCCGCCACACGGGATGGCCACCTAACTTGAGTAGTTGTCTGCCGACATAGGAGCGTGCCATTGGTATGACTTCAACCGGTAAGGGGAAGCGACCCAGAACGCTTACTGGTTTACTGTCGTCGACAATACATATGAAACGACGCGCAGCTGCCGCCACAATTTTCTCGCGAGTAAGGGCTGCGCCACCGCCTTTGATCAGCCGTAAGTGCGGATCACACTCGTCGGCACCATCCACATAGACATCAATATCGCCCACCGAGTTGAGTTCAAAAACTTCAATTCCGTGACCCAGCAGACGTTCCGTGGAGGCGTTGGAACTAGAAACTGCGCCCCGAATGCGCAGCTTTTGCGCAGCTAGTGCGTCGATGAAATGGTTAACAGTTGAGCCGGTGCCGACGCCAATGATGGTGCCGTCTTCAATGTACTTGAGAGCGGCGATGGCTGCGAGTTGCTTGCCGGTGTTGTTACTCATGGTGTGGTTCGCTGATAGTGACTGTGAATGCAGGCATTAAAATAACTCTATTTTTCCAGTGTCAGAAACAACTGTGCCCGCTTTCGCGGGCACAGTTGTTGAGGTTACATCCTCAGAAGAAACTACTTCTTCTTGGCGGCCTTCTTGGTCGCTTTCTTCTTCGCTACTTTCTTCTTAGATGCTTTCTTTGCTTTAGTTGCCATGATAAACATTCTCCGTATCAAGTTAAATCAAGTTAGTCCGAGCGCAGTATATACATAAAACAAATTTGTCTCGCAAGAGGGCCGTGCGAATTATATGTGAGCGAGTTCACGCTCATGTCTCACTGCTGGCTGACGGTGGTTACCGTTCACAGACAACAAGGTTCATTCCAAGCTCAGTATGAAGTCCCACTCGCGAGCTGTAACTGGTGTTATTGAAAGTCGGTTGCCGCGCTTCAGTATCAATAACTCTTGCAGTTGTTGTTGGTGCTGCCGCAGTTCATCCAGGCTGATGAAGCGTTTTAATTTGCGTTGCAGCTTCACATCTACCATTAGCCAGCGTGGTGCATCCTGTTTGCTGCCGGGATCGTAATGAACATGCTTGCGTTCAAACTGCGTTGGATCTGTATAAGCCTCCTGGGTGATACGGACAATGCCGGTGATGCCTGGTACGGCGCAGCTGGAGTGATAAAAAAACCCTAAATCGCCGCATTGCATGACATCACGCATGAGGTTTCTGACCTGATAATTACGCACGCCGTCCCAGCAGGTGGATTTGTCTGTGGCGGCAGCCAAGTCATCAATGCTGAAGGTTTCTGGTTCAGATTTGAACAGCCAATGCTGCATACGCTTGCTCCGCAGTGAGGTAGTACAGTAAAGATTTTAAGTCAGTTTACGTTTTTGTCTGGACGCTGCGGTGCAAGCCGCGCTCCGTCATTACCGCCGACAAGGGAACGTCGTGTGCCAAAGTCGGAATGCGTTCCACTTGTTGCATGGCGTAAGCCACACCGATTAGCCGAGGTCGTTGCCAGTGGTTGCGGTGCACGCATGCCAAGTGTCGATCATAGAAACCTGCGCCCATGCCAAGACGATTGCCGTAGGCATCGAAGGCGACGGTAGGCACCAACACCATATCCAGTTGTCGGATATTGATTCTCTGCCTTGGCGCGGAGTGCAGTTGTGCCATTCCCCAGCGATGGCGTTTAAGTCGTGCTTCTACTGGCAGTGGAATGAAACTCATCTGGTGCCGCGCCGCATTGATGATGTGCGGCACATAAAGTTGACAGTGCCGCGCACGAGCCCGTTTGATGAACTCTGTCAGATCCAGCTCACCTAGCATGGCTAGATATACCGCAATGCGCAGATCAGGTTTAAGTAAATGCCACTGATCAAATTGGATGGCTAGCTGGCGCGCGGCTAATTGTCGCTGTGATGGTGACAGGGCGCGCCGTCGTTGCCGCAGTTCTCGCCGCAATGTGCTGCGCTGGGCATCAAGCGTAGATAGGACAGGAGAGGAGGCGCTACCCGCCTGTGCCGTCATAGGCCATTGCTCTCGACGCGGAGCAATAGGTGGGACCAAGTTACGACACATAAGGCTTCCCGCATGACACGGACTTGCACAGTGTTGCCGCGAACCATAGCCCCGAGGGTTTTTACATTAGGGTCGAGAGGTAACCCGACCATACGTCGAACACCGCAGGCAGCGCCAAGGCAGATCATCGCAAACAATGACATCAATAAACAACTAGGAAATTCACGACTTAGTTCGGCAACGGGCATTATTACTACTCCCGGATCGAATCCGGCAGATCAAATTTCCATCTGCTTGCCGCGGGTGATGGCTGATTCAACTCGTTCGCGCAGATGCCGCATCCGATCAACCAGTTCTGCTTCGGCACCAACACTGACCGCGCCGGTATCGGCTTTCTTGGCCTTGAGTAACTCATTGGCGATGTTCAGGGCGGCCATCACCGCGATTCTGTCTAAGCCCATTACTGCGCCGGTTTCGCGAATATCACGCATCTTGCCGTTAAGGTACTCCGCTGCATCCAGCAGATCGGTGCGTTCTTCCGCCGGGCAGGCGACTTGGTATTCCTTTTCCAGGATGCGAATGCTGACACGCGAGGTACGATCATTCATGCGCCGTGCTCCAGAGACTTGAGTCTGCCAATCATACCTTCAACACGGGTACGCACTTGTTCGTTCTTTTGTAGCAGGCCGCCGCGTTCGGTAACCAGCAACTCATTGCGCTGACGTAAGGAATAGTTTTCTTCCTTTATCTGCGCCAAAGTGGCGACCAACTCCGCTACCCGTGATTCCAAGCGGCGGTATTCTTGCTCAATGGCGGATTTGGGGCTGGTTGCACTCATGGCGAAATTATGCGGCGGCGAGTTCAGTAGGGTCAAACTTAAATAATGCTCGGCTGGATGGCAGCGCGTACTCAAGTCAATGATGTGGGTGGAATAGCTTGATCGCAAACGCTAGCATAGCTACATGAATCAGCACGATTTTAATGAAATTGACCAAGCCTTGCACAACGCAGATGCGGTCGTGTCGGCGGCTGAAGCGCATGGTTGTCTATGTGGGGCGGTCTGTGTGTTGCCGCAGTTTTCTGCGCGGCACTGGCTGCGCGAACTGTTGCCCGATCCGGCTGAAGGTGAATTGCTGCCGGAATCGACCACCATCAATGCGGGATTGGAAAATTTGTATCGTGATACCTGTGGTGCATTACGTGGTGCTGACATGGAGTTTGCGCCGCTGTTGCCTGATGACGAACTACCATTGAGTGAACGAATTGCTGCTCTGGCGCAATGGACGCAAGGATTTTTGTATGGTTTCGGTATCGGGGCGCCAGCAGCGGCGGCGGAATTTTCCGAGGCAGTCACCGAGGTGTTAAAGGATTTGAGTGAGATCGCCCGCGCGGATGAAGCTGGTACCAGTGGCAGTGATGAAGAAGAGCAGGCGTACACCGAATTGGTGGAGTACCTGCGCGCTGCTGTACAACTGATTTATGACGAATTAGTTGGACTGCGTTCGCCGCCGGCCAAAGCATTGGCGCATTGATTAACCGATAATCAACGCTGCAATTGCCATCCTAACCCACACTCCCGAGTTTCCCATGCGTCCTGATGAATACCAGCGTCGTCGCAAGCAGCTGATGAAAATGATCGGTAGCGGTGGCATGGTTATACTGCCGACCGCGCTGGAAAAGCAGCGTAACAACGATGTGAATTATCATTTCCGGCCCGATAGCGACTTTCACTATCTAACTGGCTTTAATGAGCCGGAGTCGGTAGCAGTGCTAATCCCCGGACGCACTCAAGCTGAATACATTCTGTTCGTGCGCGAGCGTGATCCGCTACGCGAAACCTGGGATGGTCGGCGTGCTGGGCCCGAAGGCGCGGTGAAGGATTTTGGGGCAGACGATGCCTTTCCTATTAATGATATTGATGAGATTCTGCCGGGCCTGATGGAGAGCTGTGAGCGCGTCTATTACACCATGGGGTTGAGCGCCGACTTTGATCAGCGTGTCATCAGCTGGGTGAATGGATTGAAAGCCCAGGCGCGAGCGGGGGTACGGCCACCACAGGAGTTCGTCGCGCTGGATCATCTGTTGCATGACATGCGCCTATATAAGTCGCGTGGCGAAGCAGGATTGATGCGGCGCTCGGCTGAGATTGCCGTACAGGCGCATGAGCGTGCCATGCGTTTTGTCGAACCCGGACGCAAAGAACACCAGGTGATGGCCGAGTTGCTGTACGAATTTAATCGCAATGCGGCAGATATTTCCTATCACCCCATAGTAGGAGGTGGTGCGAATAGTTGCATTCTGCACTACCACGAGAATAACGCCGAGCTGAAAGATGGCGACCTGCTATTGATTGACGCCGGGTGTGAATATGGTCTCTACGCTTCGGATATCACCCGTACTTTTCCGGTGAACGGTCGTTACTCGCCTGAACAGCGAGCGGTATATGAAGTAGTGTTGCAGGCGCAATACGCTGCCATTGCTGCTACCAAGCCCGGTAATCACTGGAACGATCCACATGATGCTGCGGTGCGCGAGGTCACGCAGGGCTTGATCAAACTGGGCTTACTCAAGGGCAAGCTTAGTGCCTTAATCAAGGAAGGTGCCTATCGGAAATTCTTTATGCATCGTACTGGCCATTGGTTGGGGATGGATGTGCACGATGTGGGTGATTATAAAGTGGGTAGTGAATGGCGGGTGCTTGAGCCTGGTATGGCGTTGACAGTGGAGCCGGGCATCTACATTCCCGCAGGTAGCAAAGCCGTGGCGAAACGCTGGTGGAACATCGGCATTCGTATCGAAGACGACGTGTTGGTAACCAAGTCTGGCTGCGAAGTGCTGACCGGCGCGTTAGTGAAAGAGCCGGACGATATTGAACGCTTGATGGCGTCCTGAGCATTGAATGTGAATACCCATCCCGTCAACGAACCCTATGACCTGCTGATCTGCGGTGGCGGTCTGGTGGGTGCCAGTTTGGTGTTGATGCTCAAGCCTTTAGGACTACGTGTCGCATTGATCGAAGCGGTGCAGTTTACGGGTGCTGCGCATCCCAGCTTTGATGAGCGCACTACGGCATTGTCTAATGGCAGTAAACGCGTATTTGAAGCCATTGGCGTGTGGCCTTTGTTGCAAGGTGCGGTTACGCCCATCAAGCGCATTCATGTTTCCGATCAAGGCCGCTTCGGCTTTGCGCGCTTGTCAGCCGAGGAGCAGAGTTTGGCAGCGCTGGGTCATGTGGTACCTAATTGGCAGATGGGTGGTGCGCTGTGGCAGCGCTTGCAGCAAGAACAAATTGAAGTGATTGCGCCAGCGCGGGTGCTACAGCTATCGGCTGCTGGAGCGACACGGTGCGTAACGGTGGAGATGAATGGTGACACTCGCGAGCTGAGCGCCCGTTTGATCGTCGCAGCTGATGGCGCACAGTCGCTGTTACGTCAAGCGGCGGGCATTGCCAGCACGCAATCTGATTACGGTCAAACCGCCATCATTAGCAACGCGTTAACGCAGCGCAGCCATGACTACGTTGCCTATGAGCGCTTTACGCCGCGTGGGCCGTTGGCGGTGTTGCCACTATCCGATGCCCGTGTGGGATTGATCTGGACAGTTGCCAGCGAACAGGCATCAACGGTGATGGCGTGGACTGATGCCGAGTTTCTGACGCAATTCCAGCAGGAGTTTGGTTTTCGTTTGGGACGCTTTCTTAAAGTAGGTGCGCGCCATGCGTATCCATTGTCATTAATTCGCGCTGAGCGGCATCACACCGAGCGCTTGGCAGTGATTGGCAATGCAGCGCAGATGCTGCATCCCATCGCCGGGCAAGGCTTGAATCTTGGTCTGCGTGATGCCGCCAGTCTTGCTGAGCTGCTGGCCGATGCGCAGCGCGCAGAGGTAGGCTTTGACGCTGGTGCAGCCGAGTTGTTGGCTGCTTATGCTGCTTGGCGTCAGGAAGACAGTAAACGCCTCATTGCCTTTACTGACACACTAGTGCGCGTGTTCAATCAACCTATGGGATTGATCAAATTTGCCCGTAATGTCGGGCTGCTGGCCTTCGATCTTATGCCCAGCGCCAAGGATGCTATGGCGCAATTGTCAGTGGGTGCATCTGGGCGTATTCCTCGGTTAGCCCGTGGTGCGCCACTGTGAAGGCGCCTGACTTCGATATCGTCATCTGTGGCGGCGGCATGGTCGGCGCAACATTAGCTGCGCTGTTAAGCAATGAAGCCAAGCTTGCTGACTTGCGTATTGCATTGGTTGAAGCGCGTTTGCCGACACAGGCCCCGACCGCGCAAGTTGAGTTGCGAGTATCGGCCATCTCGCGTGCCTCGGAGCGCATTCTGAGCCGTGCTGGTGCGTGGCAGTTGTTACCTGCTGCGCAGCGTTGTGCGTATCAACAGATGCGTGTCTGGGATGCGCACAGTAAGCATGATGGTGATGCCACGCTACAGTTTGCCGCCAGCGCCTTGGGTGAACCGAACTTAGGCTACATCATTGCTAATAACTGGTTGCAATGGGTTGCACTCACGGCTGTACAGCCTGAGCGCGTCACCCGGTTTGTGACCGAGCTGAGTGACCTTGTGTTAGCTGATGACGTTGCCCAAATTGGTTTACAGGATGGGCGACGCATTAGCGCACGACTGGTGATTGCGGCAGATGGTGCGAACAGCAGTGCGCGCCGCTATGCTGGTATCCAGACGCGTGTGCGGCCATATCAGCAAACAGCGTTGGTGACACAAGTACGCACTGAGCACAGTCATCAATTCACGGCATGGCAACGCTTCATGCCGAACGGACCGATTGCCTTCCTACCGCTGAATAATGGCGATAGTTCAATTGTATGGAGCACCTCACCGGAGCATGCAACACAGTTGATGACGATGGATGAAGCAGCGTTAGGTGCCGCGATCACTCTTGCTTCCGATCGGGCGCTTGGTGAAGTCAGCGTTGTTGCCCCGCGCGCTGCATTTCCATTACAGCTGGCGCAGGTGGAAGCCTATTGCCGTCACCGCTTCGTGTTGGTAGGCGATGCAGCACATAGCGTGCATCCTCTTGCAGGCCAAGGAGTGAATCTCGGTTTGATGGATGCTGCGGCACTGGTGCAAGTGTTAGTCGAAGCGCGTCAGGCTGGAGTCAGTGTTGACGCATTAAGCGAGCTGATGGTACTGCGCCGTTACGAACGCTGGCGTAAAACAGAAAATACGTTTGCCTTGGGATTGGTCGATGCGCTTAATCGCTTGTTTAGTAACGAACGTGCCGATATGGGTACGCTACGTCGTAGTGGCTTGCGCATGATCCAGAAATTACCGCTGTTGAAACGCTCATTGATGTTACGTGCCCTTGGCTTGGCGGGGGATATCCCACTGGTAGTCAAGCAAACAGCATGATGTTGTGCAATGCCTGTAACAGGCTACGGTTGGCAAGTTTGGCTCACGGCAAAGTAGGGCAATCAACACTGCGCAATAAGCCGCTTCCGGCCCCGACGATTTAGCCATTTGATAAGGTCGAACCTGGTTTGCGCCGGTCAGATCAGGCCAGACCTAAATTATCAGCCAAGCCCTGCACCGGGATCAGGCCTTGACGCCTTTGGTCATCCGGTCGAGCACGTCAGTCTTGAAATAGAACTTCTGCACCAGCGCGCCTGCGACATGAAGGGCAATCAGCACCCAGAGGATAACCTTGAGAACATCGGCGTGAATGTCTCCGGCTGATCCAACGCCGAAGTAATAGGCACCAATGCCGGTCAACGGCATGGCCAGCATCAACAGATAGAGCAATCCGTGGGTCGCCTTGGCGATCCATTGCAATATTTTTGGCTCTTCGGACGGCAGATCCGGCACACCCAAGATAAAACGCAAGGCAATTCTCAGGGCTGCAAAAATCAGAATCGCAATTCCGACATAGGCGTGGATATTGGCTGACGAAACCATATCGGGCGTAATCTCTTGCCCCCGCCGTACGGCCCGGTGCCAAGTTTCCATTCCATCTGTGAAGAGCAGATTAAACAAGATCAGCAACGTCATGCCCCAATGCAGGATTCGTTGTGAGACTGAATAATTCAACGGTTTCATGATTTTGCCTTTTAAAAAACAACCTACTGTATGTTCAACTGGTGGACGTAACATTCGCAGCAAGTTTATGTGTGGGGGTACAAAACGCCAAGGTCTTTCTCGGTCGTTGATTGAGGCGTAACGCGACTTTATTTAAATCGGCTTGCATGTAGTGCGATAGCTCTGTGCCCTTTGCAAAGTACTGTCGCAGCAAGGAAGCACCAGCCCTAAAATATCTTTAGAGGGATTTTGTTTATGGGTGAAGCCGTGTACCTACAAAAACCAGTGAGACCAAGTTGCCAGTCGGTGCGGTGGTTGGCTTGTTAATCCAATTTTATTGCCCGTTGCAGCTGCAATCGATATTCGCGCCAGAAAATAATCAGACCAGAGGCGATCACCAATGGTGAGCCTACCCAGATCGACCAGCGTGGGATTTCTGCAAACAGCCAATAGCCCAGCGCCACCGACATGATCATGCTGGTGTAATCCAGCGGCGCAATGGTCGAGGCTTCGGCATAGCGATAGGAGTAGGTCATCAGCAGCTGACCCACCACACCAAAGGCGCCGGTCAGCAGTAAGATCATTGCCTGCTCGCGATTGGGTACTACCCAACCCCAGGGCAGCGTGAGCAAGGCGCAGGCCATCGAAGTGAGCATGAAATAGAAAGTGATGGTGATGGCATGCTCGCCGCCACTCATCTTGCGCAGGAACATCATCGCCACTGCAGAAAACACCGCCGCACCGAATGCAATGCTGATACCCAATGCCTGACTTTCATGCGGCGGTGTACTGGTCCAGTTGAGGTGCGGGCTGATCATGATGGCCACGCCGAGCAAACCGATACTCAGTGCCGTCCAGCGAAACGCATGGATGCGTTCGCCCAGAAACAGCATGGCCAGCAGCGTCAAGAACATGGGCGAAGTGAAACTGATGGCCGTGACATCCGCCAGTGGAATCATGCTGAGCGCCGCAAACAGGCAGAACATGCTGATCGTGCCGGCCAGCGAACGGCGCGCATGACGTTGCCATTGCCCGGTTTTCAGTACCTGTAAACCCACCGTATAACGCGCGATCAGCGCCAGCGTGAGCACGGCGATCAGGCCGCGCACGAAGATGGTCTCGCCCATCGGCATATCCCGGCCCAGATATTTCACGCAGGCGGCCATGCTGGCCAGCAACACAATGGATGCCAGTTTCAGGATGATGCCCAGAACTGGGTGATGTGGGCGAGTGACTGGGAGCAAGGGATACAGGTTCAAGAGTGGGACAGGAGTGTAGCAGTTTGGTGTATGCCGCAGTGGCGGCAATAGCCACTGTCTATGGGCAGAGACTGATCAATCAATTGGGCAGGGTGATGGATAAACTGTATGGTTCAAGCCAACGAGTTATCGATGTTTTCTAACCGCAGTTTTTATCTGCATTTCAACGGAGCCTTTACTAATGAGTTCTATCGTCAATTCAACCCTTAAGCCATTCAAGACCACCGCATATCACAACGGCAAGTTCGTGCCGGTGTCTGATGCTGACCTGAAGGGCAAGTGGTCAGTGTTCTTTTTCTACCCGGCTGATTTTACTTTCGTGTGCCCAACCGAATTAGGTGACGTGGCCGATGTGTATCCAGAATTCAAGAAGCTGGGCGTGGAAGTGTACAGCGTGTCCACCGATACCCACTTCACCCACAAGGCCTGGCACGATGCCTCTGACACCATCAAGAAGATCCAGTACCCAATGTTGGCTGATCCCACACAAGTCATCAGCCGCAATTTTGATGTGCTGATCGAAGAAGAAGGTCTGGCACTACGCGGTACCTTCGTCGTGAATCCAGAAGGCGTGATCAAGGTCGCTGAAATTCATGATCTGGGTATTGGCCGTGATGCAAAAGAACTGCTGCGTAAGGTACAGGCCGCGCAATATGTTGCTGCGCATCCGGGCGAAGTCTGCCCCGCCAAGTGGACCCCCGGTGAGAAGACGCTGGCTCCGTCGTTGGACTTGGTTGGCAAGATCTAATTCGCCTGGTTTGCAGAAGTTGATGTGATGAATCCCCCTCTGCCTCTCGGCAGAGGGGGATGATAATGACAGGTGATATATGCTCGACGCGAATCTAAAACAGCAGCTACAAACGTATCTTCAACGGGTTACTCAACCTATCGAGATCACTGCCTCATTGGATGAGAGTGATGCCTCGGGTGAAATGTTGGCGTTGTTGCAGGACATCGCATCGTTATCCACATTGGTAGCTTTGCAACTGAATGGCGATGCAGCGCTGAAGCCTTCATTCGCGTTGAGTCGTGTTGGTATGGCGCCAATTATCCGCTTTGCCGGTATTCCCATGGGGCATGAATTCACCTCGCTGGTACTGGCCTTGCTGCAAGTCGGTGGTCATCCTGCCAAAGTAGATGCTGAGGTGATTGAGCAGATCAAAGCCTTGCAGCCTGACAGTGGGCAATACAACTTCGAAATATTTATCTCCTTAACCTGTCAGAACTGTCCGGAAGTAGTACAGGCATTGAATCTGATGGCAGTGCTTAATCCGGCTATTAATACCACCATGATTGATGGTGCATTATTTCAGCAGCAGGTAACGGAGCGCAAGATCATGGCGGTGCCATCTGTGTTTCTGAATGGTGAGCCGTTTGCACAAGGTCGTATGACGGTGGAGGAAATTATTGCCAAGCTGGATAGCGGTGCCGAAGCGCGTCAGGCCGAGCAGTTAAAGCACAAGGAACCGTTTGATGTCTTGGTAGTTGGTGGTGGTCCAGCAGGGTCAGCAGCAGCCATCTACGCGGCGCGTAAAGGTATTCGTACTGGTATGGTTGCAGAACGCTTCGGCGGTCAGTTACTGGATACCATGGCGGTTGAGAATTTCATTTCAGTAGCCGCAACTGATGGCCCCAAGCTGGTTGCCGGACTTGAGCAACACGTCAAAACTTATGACGTTGATATCATGAATCTACAGCGCGCCGAAGTATTGATACCCGGTGAGTTGATTGAAGTTAAGTTGGCTAGTGGTGCAACACTACGCAGTCGCACGGTCGTCATTAGCACTGGCGCACGCTGGCGTGAAATGAACGTGCCGGGTGAACGCGAATATCGCGGCAAAGGCGTTGCATACTGTCCACATTGCGATGGCCCGCTATTCAAGGGCAAGCGAGTGGCCGTGATTGGTGGCGGTAATTCTGGCGTTGAAGCAGCGATCGATCTGGCCGGTATTGTGGCGCACGTTACTTTGATTGAATTCGACAATCGCTTACGTGCCGATGAAGTGTTGCAACGCAAGTTGCGTAGCTTGCCAAATGTACGCGTGATTGTGTCCGCGCAAACCACTGAAGTGCATGGTGCGGACGGCAAAGTGAATGCTTTGTCGTATCGAGATCGCGGTAGTTTGTCGGTGCATCAGGTAGAGCTGGAAGGGGTGTTCGTGCAGATTGGCCTGTTGCCCAATACCGACTGGTTGAAAGGCACCGTTGTACTCAGTCCACGTGGCGAGATTGAGGTGGATGCCAAGGGCCAGACTTCGGTGCCCGGCGTATTTGCAGCGGGCGATGCGACCACCACACCTTACAAGCAGATCATCATTGCCATGGGAGAGGGTGCCAAGGCATCACTGAGTGCCTTTGATTACTTGATCCGCAGTTCCGCACCTGATGCAAAGGCCAGTGCAGCGTAGCATAGTTGCGTATCTATCTTCCCCGCTTGCGCAGGGAACCAGCTGAAAAGCAATTTCTTGCTGGATTCCCGCCCAATCGGTAACGCATCATTTCTGTAACTGCCTGCGCAACGCATCCAGTTCATCCAGCATGTCACCTACCAATGCGGCCAGCTCAGGCACTGCGTCGAAGTCACGTTCCAGTTGCCACATGCGTCGCGCACGCACCACGCTGATGCTCGATAAGTGCCAAGTGCCAGAGACACTGGCTGCGCCCGGTAGCAGACCTTCTTCGATGCGGTGTAATAACCACTCTGGTTCTACTGAACAGGCTGAAGCTACCTGTTCCAGCGGTAACCAAGATTCTTCTACTAACGTACCAATTAGCACTGCATCATCATGCGGCTTATCGTTATGCATGATTGCTGTCTCCCGGTCGAGGTTCGAAGGCGAGTTCGCGCGCCATGGTTTCATACAGTTCACGCGCCTTGGGCGTATCAGCAGGTGGTAGTACCACTTGTAGCTCCAAGAACACATCACCCGGTGGTGTGCTCGGTAATCCTTTGCCACGCACTCGCAATGGCTGACCACTTTGTGAGTTGGCAGGAATGCGTACCTTGATTTCGCTATCAGGTAGTTTTACCGATATCACCGTACCTAGCGCTGCCTCCCACGGCGCAATGCGCAAGGGCAGGTGCAGATCATGACCTTCGCAACGCAGGCGCGCATGTGGATGAAACTGCACTTCCAGCAACAGATCCCCCGCCGCTGCGCCACCATGTCCTGGGCTACCTTGCCCTGCCAAGCGAATAGTTTGTCCCGCGCTCACTCCCTTGGGGATTTTTACGTTCAGCGTGCGTGGCACTACTATCGGTCGGCCTTGCGGATCAATTTGAGTAGTGCGCAGCGTGATCTGCTTGGTCGCGCCAGTGAAACTATCTTCTATGTCCAGTAACACTTTGGCGTGGTGATCGTCACCGCGCATCCTGAAGTTTCCTTGCCTTGTCTGTGCGCTACCCATACGTCCGAATAATTGCTCAAAGAAATCACTGTGATCAGTCGCATTGCCCGAAGGTGCATGCTGTGAAAATTCAAATCCTGCATCCCAGTTCGGTGGCGGCTTGAAATCCTGACCTGTTTGATAATTGTTACCCAGTTGATCGTAGGCGGCACGCTTTTCTACATCAGACAACACCGAGTTGGCCTCGTTGATTTCCTGCATGCGCGTGGCGGCATCCGGTTCCTTGGAGACGTCCGGATGATACTTGCGAGCCAGCTTACGAAACGCCTTCTTTATCTCTTCGGCACTGGCATCACGTTTCACCCCGAGGGTGGCGTAGTAGTCCTTGTATTGCATTAAGGTACCCGGATTCTTAGCGACATTCGTTTTCTTGTGGGGGCAGTCGGTTGAAATTCAAGGCATTGAAATTTTTCCGCGCGTCCCTAAATCGGTTGCAACAGGCATGGCACCGCCGTGTCTCGTCACTTAACCAGTATGGAGGATCGACACATGTATCGCAGCTTATTCTCTCCTGATGTATTTGCCGAGCTAGGTCGTCTGCAACGAGATTTGCAGCAGGCTTTTGATGTATCACCCAGTATCCGTGGCCTTGCTCGGGGTGGGTATCCCGCTATGAACGTAGGTACAACCCCGCAGAGCGTCGAAGTGTATTGCTTTGCACCCGGTATTGACCCCGCTACTATCGAAGTGAACCTTGAGAAAGGAGTGCTTACCATTGCTGGCGAACGTAATAACGATCTGTCAACCACCGACAAGCAGACTACTCTGCATATAGACGAGCGCTTTGCGGGCACCTTCCGGCGAGTGGTGGCGTTGCCTGATGATGTCGACCCCGATGCCGTGCAGGCTCATTACCGCGATGGCGTGCTGCAAGTCAGCATCCAGCGCAAACAGGCCGCGCAACCAAAGCGCATCGTTGTGCAATAACGTTATTTAAGCCATTTCAGGAGACCATCATGAGTGAAACCACTGTAACCCAACAAGCTAGTAATGCAGCTAAACAGGAAGTCATGACGCCCGCCGTCGATGTGATCGAAGATGCTACTGGCATCACGCTCTACGCCGACCTGCCGGGGGTACCGCGTGACAAATTAAATATCAATGTGGAAGCCGATGCGTTAACCATCGAAGGTGAATTGGCGCTAACCGTGCCAGAAGGTATGGCCGCCATACACGCCGAGATCGGTAGGTCGCACTTTCGGCGCGTGTTTACCTTATCGAAGGAACTGGATGCTGAAAAGGTTAGAGCCGAGTACAAGCATGGCGTGTTGACGCTACATATTCCCAAGGCCGCGCATGCACAGCCGAAGAGGATTAATGTGGCTGTGCATTGAGCGGGTGTGTGCATGGACAACGGAGCAATACGAATATTGTTCCGTTGTCTTTGCTAGGTATCTGGCTGGCTAGAGTGTTCGGGTTTTATCGATTCATTATCCGAGCCAGCCAGCATTACCGCGCGCATCCTCGGTAGTGCGGAGGGATAATTTTGCTGCAGAAAGGTGATCAGCTTTTCCCGAATTTCACAGCGCAAGTCCCAGGCAATCGGCGAATTGGCGGCCGTGGCCAGTGCCCGAATTTCCAGCGTATGTTCCTTGGCATCGGTTACCTGTAGTACTTTAGCTCGACCATCCCATAGCTTGGATTCGGTCAGTATTCTTTCAAACTCCTTGCGCAGTTCTGCCATCGGAACCGTGTAGTCGACGTGCAAGAATACCGAGCCGAGGATGTCCGAAGACTGACGAGTCCAATTCTGGAATGGCTTTTCGATAAAGTAAGTAATGGGCAAGATCAGCCGTCGTTCGTCCCAGATGCGGACCACCACAAAAGTCAGTGTTATATCCTCAATGTGACCCCATTCGTTCTCAACGATGACGACATCATCAAGGCGTATAGGCTGAGTGATGGCAATTTGAAAACCAGCTAGCAGCGTCGCGATACTGCGCTGTGCAGCGAAACCCACAATGATGCCGACGACACCCGCCGAAGCAAGGATGGTTGTACCGAACCGTCTTACCGACTCAAAGACCATTAGCATGGATGCGAGTGTCAGAATACCGATGACCACTACGCCCACTTTTTTCAGCACCCGTACTTGGGTGTGAACTGACCTTGCCTGGAGATTGTCCTTCACGTCGACACGGTAACGATTCAGAACGACATTCTCGAATGCATCGATCAGTTCAAACAGCAAGTATGCAACAACGCCAATCAATAGCAGACTGACCATATTGCCCAGCAGTTGTTGCAGATAGTCCGACACTTCCAAGGCTGGAATGCCGATGACCAGTCCCATGGTGGGCATAATTAATCTCAATGCCTTGCCCGACATGGGCAGCATGATGTCATCTACCTTGTTCTCGGTTCGATGAGATAGCGCTATCAACCGTGATTCCAGCGCACTGCCGATGCGTGCGAGTAGCCATACAATCGCGATCAAAACACACAGATTCTTGATCCAGGTCAATGTGCCTAACTGATCGGGAGCCATCTGCTGCAATGCGATTTCGAAATATAGGCCGCGCGCCACAAAGTAGATGCCGAGAATCCATAGTAACAGCAGCAATGGTGCAGCGATTCGCGCCAGTCCCTTGTAAAACCAGAGTACTAACTCCAGTCTGTCATCGATTTTGGCGTCAGGTGCGCCGACCTTACGAATCCTCCGGTTGAGTATCCAACGTATCAGGATGTGAATAATGGCAATCGCAAGCAGCAAGCCGCCGCTGTACGCGAATGGAGCTGATTCAAATCCAGCCAGAAATACGTTATCGACCATCGTCTATATCCTCCTGGTGTTGTGGCTTGGTATCACTGATGGCCCGTAAAAGCACCTGATCGCGACGTGCCATTTTGGTTGCATAAAAAATTAGTGCTGATGCGTCGAAATAAAAACCTAGACGCCCGGAAAACAACAGGCCCGCAGGTGAATCCCGGTATTTGGCGTTGATGGCGGCGGGACAGCTATTCTGTCTCAGTCGAGTTAGTCGAATGTCCTCATCATACGCATCACATGCTGGATGTGAACCTTGTTACCAAAACTCTCTGCACCTTCGTGAATGACATGATTGTGATTTTTGCCGTAATGCGAGCGCTGTGTAAGTCATTACGAACAACGAGTAGATTCTAGGGCTTGCTGAGAAAAATTTAAGTGCTGGCAAAATTGACTACCCGTGCGCGCTGGCCCCAAGCGTTTGGAATACCCCTCTTTCACAAACAGGTGGGGTTATCAGCGACGTACACCCAAAAACGCACCGATTAATGTCTATTCAACTTCCGTGACTTGCTTGGTTGGTTGTTACCAAAGAAAAAGGCCCGGATGTTAATCCGGGCCTTCGGCATTGGTGGCGGGAATCGGGAACCGAACCCGCGTCCGCGTTCTTCGCCAGAGTCCGTCCGTAAGGTTACAGTCCCGATTTCAGAACAAACGGCCGATTTGGCGGGCGTCCGCCAGATTGGGAGGGCCGCCAATCTGGCCCGGTTCGATGCTGCCGACTGGTAGCCAGCCACCCCCAAGGTTGGAGCGTGGCGTATGCTAGAAGATGGCCTTATGGACAAATTGCGTCATTTGTACTAACATTGAGTCTATCGTACATCTTAGAAGGAGTTTGCCATGACTGCTATTGCTGCCGCTCGTTCGGCCCGGCTCGGCCTGCGCGCGACACCTGAACAGGAAACCGTTCTGCGTCGCGCCGCCGAGGTCGCACACAAATCGTTAACTGATTTCATTCTCGATGCCGCTTACCAAGCGGCCGAGCACACCTTGCTCGATCAGCGATTGTTTATGGTTTCCGGCAGCCAGTACCAAGCACTCCTGGAAATGCTGGATCGACCGGAGTCTGACAACCCCGGTCTTGCCAATTTGTTCTCCCGGCGCCCGGTGTGGGCAGAAAAATGAGTCTATCGGCACCACAGTCACTGGATGTGAATCATCGGCTGGAAGAATTTGACTGCGGAAAACCGGCCCTCACCGATTGGCTGCTACGACATGCACGCCAAGCGCAAGGTAGTGGTTCAGCAAAAACGTTCGTCGCCTGCGAAGGAAGCCGCGTTGCCGGGTACTTCAGCTTGACAGTTGGCCAGATCGACACACTCGACGCTCCCGAGCGGATTCGTCGCGGAATGGGCCAGTACCCGATTCCGCTGGTTATTCTGGCGAGGCTTGCTGTCGATCTCGACTACCAAAGACAGGGTCTTGGTTTCAGCCTGCTGCAAGACGCTATTCGCCGAACGGTTGCAATTGCTGAGCACGCAGGCATTCGGGCTCTGCTGGCACACCCCATCGACGAAGATGCCGAGGCGTTCTATCGTCGTTTTGGCTTCGAGTCGACACCAGCACACGAACGGCAACTGATTCTGCTGCTCAAGGATGCACGACGTTTTGCTGGTGCTCCCGTTCGACTCACCCAAATATTATAGACACGCGCAAATGTTTTTCTTGATTTAGACATGACTCGGTATGGATCACTAGTTGGATCACAATCGAGCTGAAAAAATAAGAGCCAAGTTAAATCAATAACTTGGCTCTGGATTGGTGGCGGACGGTTCCCACCCGAAAAACCGTCTACCTCGATTAGATCGCACTTCTGCGGGGTGTTGCGGGTTTGGCGAAAGTCCAGACAGCATCTAGAGAATTTGCAGTCACTCTGCAGTGCCATCAGCGCCGACCCTGTATCCCATCGCCCGGTAGCCGTCCTGCCGCTTGACCCACATCCGTAGCAGCGCCGGATGACCGGTGTCCACGAAATCGATGATCCGCACGTCGGTCTTGCCGGCGTGCTCCCGATGCAGGCGTCCGGCGTACTGCTGCAACGTGCCTTTCCAGGACACAGGCATGGCCAGCACCAGTGTGTCGAGCGGCGGATGGTCGAAGCCCTCGCCAACCAGCTTGCCGGTTGACAGGAGGACACGGAGCGCGTCGGGCGGCAGTGCATCCAGGTCTGCCACCAGCGCCGCTCGCTGCTTTTTGGACATTCGACCATGCAATACGAACGCTGTTGGTTGCAAACCGTCGAGTTTCACCTTGATGGCATCGAGGTATTCAGTTCGTTCGGTAAGGACCAGCACCGTGCGTCCCTGCCCGATGGCATCACGTACCTCGGCGGCGATGGCTTCCGTTCTGGCCTGGTCATTGGCGAGATGCCGAAACACGTCTTGGATGCCTGCATCGGTGGGCAGTTCGATCCGTGCGTGGCGAGATCGAGGCACCACCTCCAGATCGTGAGGTGCACCGGCAGGCTTGGCCGCCGTGTACCGGATCGGCCCGCATTGCATGAAGATTATCGGTTGCTGGCCATCACGACGGATTGGTGTTGCTGTCAGGCCTAGCACGTACTTGGCCTTGGTCCGCTTCAGGATGGCATCGAACGATGCCGCGCCAACGTGGTGGCATTCGTCCACGATCACCTGACCGTAGTTTTCGACCAGTGGATTGACTTCCCCTTGCCGGGATATCGACTGCATCACGGCGATATCGATCTTGCCAGTGGGCTTGGCCTTGCCACCGCCGATGGTGCCAACCACAACTTTTCCCACGCCCAGAAAAGCCTGAAGGCGTTCCTGCCATTGCTTGAGCAATTCGGTTCGATGCACCAGCACCAAGGTGTTCACACCCCGCCGCGCAATCATCGCTGCAGCGGTGACCGTCTTGCCAAAGGCCGTTGGGGCGCACAGCACGCCGGTGTCGTGGTGCAGCACTCCGGTAACTGCGGCCTCCTGATCCAGACGCAAAGTGCCGACGAAGGAGACATCGATTGGCTCCCCGCCGAAGCGCTCATCGCGCAGGCCACAGGCGATACCGTTGTCCCGCAGTAAATCCAGCGCGGCATCGAGACAGCCCCGGGGCAAAGCAATGTGCTGTGGATAATTTTCGGCATTGCCGATGACGCGCGGCTTGTCCCACACGGACATCCGCATCGCCTGGGCCTTGTAAAACTCTGGATTCTGGAAAGCCGCCAGCCGAATCAGGCGGTTGGCCAATGCCTGTGGCAATTGAGCCTTCTCGAAATAGATCAGATTGGCCAGCGTGACCGTCAACGACTTCGGCATCGGGACGGACAACTTTTTGGCTGGCGTGGCCTCGCGTTTCCAGGGTGTGGCAAGATCCTCTTCGTCGATGAAGGTGACGTCCAGTGGATGAACACCGCCCGTGGCCCGCAGAATGGTTGGCTCGATATCGTGTACTACCATGGGCAGGATGGATGCGAGGAACCCCACTGATCCGGATACGGGCGCAGATCGGCATCAACGAAGACGCTGCAGCCACTTTCGCGCGGCCATTTCTGCAGCGGCAAGGCGATCAGGTTGCCGAAGCCACCCTTGGGCATCGTGTCCTGGTTCGGGAACAGGCGGTCGTAGGATTCCAGCTTCAGTTGCCGAGTGCGTGAGCACGTATGGCTGATGATTGCCGTGCCCAAACGCCGGGCATCACGGGCCGAAACTCGGCTGGCGAAAAAAACCCAAGCGTGCGCACCTTTGCCGGATCTCGAGATCTCCAACGCAGCCGGTACACCCAGTTCCTCGCATGACTGGATGAAGGATCTCGCGTCGTCGCGCCATTCGGCCTCGTCGAAATCGACAGCCAGAAAATAGCAGGTGTCATCCTCCAGCAGCGGATAGACGCCGACCGTGTGCTCGCCAGCCAGATGATCGTAGATCACCGCATCGGACAGTGGAATCAGCAGACGATTGCTGCAATCGCCGCATTTGATGCGTGGCTTTTCACAAACACCGGCGCGCCACTCGTTGGCGCAGGCAGGTGAATAGCCTGATTTGCCAGAGGTCTTTCCTTCCCATCGAACCGGATAAACATCCGTGCGCCCACGAAACAGCCGCCGGAACAGTGCCACCTTCTCAGCAGTGGACAACCGGGATAGTTCTGGCTCCTGCACGGCAACAACTGGCTGTGGCGGCAACCGCCACTCAATGCCGTGGGTTTCGAGCAGCGCAATCAGGCGGGCATTTTCGGCTTGAATGGCTTCAAGCTCTGACGAGTCGGCCATTGACCGTTAATCCCCATCGATGTCCGGTTGACTGTTGGGCTCAATCTGGTTGAGCAGCCGGTCAAAATCGCTCTCAAACAACCGATCCTGCACGATGCGGTATTTCTCGAATTCGCTTTCGGCGTGGGCCTTGGCGATTTCCGCCGTGACTTTGCCTGCGTCCTGCAAAACCTCTCGGTCGGTGGCCTGGATAAACCGGTTCAGGCGAGTCTCCCAATCCTGCATGGTCATGGGAATCTTGCGCTGCGCCATGTCCTCGGCCACATCCAGATAGGCGTTGACCAGGCGGGAGAGTTGCGCCATTTCGTGTTCGGTCAGATAGTTTTTGGCCACTACTACATCGAATTTCTGGATCTTGCCCAGCGGTGCGTCTTTCCATGAGGTCAGCCCCATATTGGGCTGATCCGCATCGGCGCGGTGGTAAATCACTTCCGCCGCCGTCTGCCCGTGGATGGCCCAATGCAGCTTGTTTTGCACCGTGGCGAAGAAGCGCTTCGTGGCTTGCGCCGTCAGGTCGTAGTCAATGGCCGTGGCGTAGATGTCGGTGATCTTCTGGTAGAACTTGCGCTCGGAGAGGCGAATCTCGCGGATGCGCTGCAGCTGCTCTTCGAAATACTGATCGGTGAGCACCGAACCACCGGCCTTGATGCGATCATCGTCCATCACGTAGGCCTTGATGGTGAACTGCTCGATGATGCCCGTGGCCCACTTGCGGAACTGCACCGCACGCTCGGAATTGACCTTGTAGCCCACGGCGATGATGGCGGGCAGCTTGTAATGCTGGGTGTTGTAGCTCTTGCCGTCCGAGGCAGTTATCCGAAAATTTCGGATAACTGAATCAGCTTCCAGCTCGCTATCGGAAAACACCTTTTTCAGGTGGTAGTTGATGGTTCGGACGTCAACGTCATAGAGCAGCGCCATCATTTTCTGGGTGATCCAGACGTTCTCTTCGGCGTACACCGCTTCCACGCCCCCTTGGCCGCTGGCTGCGACAAACGTCAGGTACTCCGCCGCCGAGGAGCGGACGATGGAAACCTCGGCTTTCTTTGGCGGCTGGGGTGTTTTGCGCTGGCTCATATCACGCCGCCCACGCCTTTGAACTTCTCCACAAAGGCCGCGATTTTCTGCAACACGCTTTGCTTTTTGGTCAGGTACTGCGGGTTTAACGGGCTCATCTTGGGCAGAACAGCATTTAGCTCAGTGCCGCTGTCACTGGCAAATTCCCGCTTGAGCGAGGTGGTGATATAGCGTCTGGCCGCTTCGGCATTCAGATTTTCGGCGCTGATCAAATCTTGCGCCTCACGCTGCTGTTCCGTTTGGGCAAAGGTGAAGAAGGCATCAATCACACTGGCCTTGTCACCAATCTGATCCAGATCGGTCTGATTGATGAAGTCCACCAACAAGCTCTCTTTGGCCCGGTTGCCCAGACTCCCGCGAATCACGCGGCGCACTTCATCCACCAGGTCCGATTTGCTCTTGATCTTCTTGTTGTGCTCGAAAATCAGCTCCAGGATGTAGTCCAGATTGATTTCCTGCGATTTGAGCAAATCCACCTCAAAGACCACGTCATCCCAGTCGATGGTGGATTTCTCCTTCTCGGCGGAGGATTTTTCCCGGCGCAGCCAGTCGCGCACATCGTTATAGGTCGAACGGTAATCCTGAATTTTCCGCTCAGCAGGAAGCGTGATGGCTTGCAGTGCGACCAGATCGTCATCGCTCAGATAATGTTTGGCCTTGAACGCCTCCACCGCCGCCGGGTCGGTCATGTCGACGGTTTGCAAAGCCTTCAGGCTGGCGAATTCATCATAGTTTTGCAGCACGTTTTCAACGCGCAAATACTCACCAAACAGCTTCGCGAAGGCCTTCTTGTCCGACTCTTTTTCAATGGCTGAAGGGTCAGGAAAGCACTGCTCCAACTCCTTCACCACTTCCACAAAACCGCGCCGCGCTTCACCGGTGGCCACATCGGTAAAGCCTTCCATGTATTCCTTGTAGCTCTTTTCCAGCACCACGTTCTTGGTGTTTTTGTCGCCAAACAAGGTAATGGCGTCGATGGTCGCCTGCTCCAGATCGCGGAAGGTGACGATATTGCCAAAGGTCTTGGTGGCATCGTAAATACGGTTGGTGCGCGAATAGGCCTGCATCAAGCCGTGGTAGCGCAGGTTTTTATCTACAAACAAGGTGTTCAGCGTGGGGGCATCAAAGCCGGTCAGGAACATGCCCACCACAATCAACAGGTCGATTTCCTTAGTCTTAACTTGCTTAGCAAGATCGCGGTAATAGTTCTGGAAACCGTTGCTATCCACGCTGAAGTTGGTTTTGAACAGCACGTTATAGTCAGTGATGGCCGCGCTTAAAAACTCTTTGGCGCTGCTATTCATGGCTGAAACGTCAAAGCTTTCATCCAGAATATCGCCAACGGCATCCTGCTCTTCATTGGCCGCAAACGAGAAGATGGTGGCGATCTTCAGTGGCTTATCACTGCCTTTTTGCAAATCCTTGAAAGACTCGTAGTACAGCTTGGCGGCATCCACGCTGCTGACGGCAAACATGGCATTGAAGCCTTTTGCCACAGCCTGCAGGCGATGGGTTTTTTGCCTGAAGTTATTCAGGATGTACTGGGTGATCTCGCGGATGCGGTCGGGATGCAGCAAGGCCTGCTTGTTTTCCGCCGCGCTGAGTTTTTTCTCATCCTGCTCAGTTTCAATGGCCTTGAATTGCGGGCGCACATCGTTGTAGTCCACCTTGAACTTCAGCACCTTTTCATCGCGAATCGCATCGGTGATCACATAAGAATGCAGTTCACGGCCAAACACGCTGGCGGTGGTTTCAGCGCCCAGCGCATTTTCCGGGAAGATCGGCGTGCCGGTAAAACCAAACTGATAGAACTTCTTGAACTTCTTCTTCAGATTTTTCTGCGCTTCGCCAAACTGGCTGCGGTGGCATTCATCAAAAATGAACACCACCTGCTTGCCGTACAGGGCTAAGTCGGCTTCGCTCTTCATCAGGTTGTTGAGCTTCTGGATGGTGGTGACGATGATCTTGTTGTCGTCTTTATCCAGATTACGCTTGAGGCCTGCGGTGCTGTCGGAGCCATTCACGCTGTCCGGCGAAAAGCGCTGATATTCCTTCATGGTCTGGTAATCCAGATCTTTACGATCCACCACGAAGAAAACCTTGTCGATGAAATCCAGCTCGGTGGCCAGACGCGCCGCTTTAAAACTGGTCAGGGTCTTGCCCGAACCTGTGGTGTGCCAGATAAAGCCACCGCCCTCAAGATTGCTCCAGTTCTTAGCTTGATAGGCGCTGTTGATTTTCCACAAGATGCGCTCGGTGGCAGCAATCTGGTAGGGGCGCATCACCAGCAGCGCATTGCTGACATCAAACACCGAATAATGCAGCAGCACATTGAGCAGGGTGTGCTTCTGGAAGAAGGTGGCGGTAAAGTCTTTGAGATCCTTGATCAGGCTGTTGTCCGCCTTCGCCCAGTTCATGGTGAAGTCGAAGCTGTTCTTGTTGCGCTGGGTGGTGTTGGCAAAATAACGGCTATCGGTGCCGTTGGAAATCACAAACAGCTGCAAATACTTGAACAAGGACTGCTCGCTGTTATAGCTTTCTTTGCTGTAGCGGTGCACCTGATTAAAGGCTTCACGAATGGCTACGCCGCGTTTTTTCAGCTCCACTTGCACCAGCGGCAGGCCATTGACCAAGATCGTCACATCGTAGCGGTTGGCGTGGCTGCCCGTTTGCTCAAACTGTTTGATGACCTGCACCTTGTTGCGGGCGATGTTTTTCTTGTCCAGCAGGTAGATATTCTGGATGCGCCCGTCATCAAAGACAAAGTCGTGGATATAGTCGTCGTGAATCCTGCGGGTTTTTTCGACGATGCCATCGCTGGGTTTGTCCAGCCAGGTCTCGACAAAACGCAGCCACTCGCCATCGGCAAACTGGACGTTATTGAGTGTTTGCAGCTGCGCGCGCACATTGGCCAGCAAGGCCTCGGGCGTGCTCAAATCGGCCAAGTGTTCATAGCCCTGATTGACCAGATCTTGGATGAACTCGCGCTCCAAGTCATATTCGCTCTGAAAGCTTTCTGCGACCTTCCATTCCTGGGTGTATTTATCCAGAACGATGAAGTTTTTGGATTCGGCAATGGTTTTGTAGTCGGTCATGGGGGCATTCTCAATTTTTCTTTTTCGCTTTGTTTGCAAGTTGCAACTGCCTAGCATTTTGCGAGGTGACAACCTTCTTCCCTGTTTCAGCTTCCAATTTCAGCCGGGCCTCTTTCGCCACACCGCCGCCGCGCTTTGCCACATCTTCGTGCTCTGGCAGCGATTGAGGTTGCACGGCCTCTGAAATTTCCTTGGTAGATAGCTCTGCCAACATATTCATCACCAACTCTTTATTGGTCATGTTGTCGCGCAGGTTTTCCTTTTTCAGCCCCTTGTGCTGCTTGTATTCCTTGGCGGTCTTACCGGCCCACGTCTTGTAAATCACATCGGTCAGAAAGGCGAATTCCGCACCTTCCTGCAAACCGTGTTTCTTCCACTCGTCAGTCAATTCCTTGCGAATTTCAATGCTTTTTAACCGCTGATTGATCCAGTTGTCCGAATAGCCCAAGCTTTTGTAGTCCAGCATGGCCTGCTCGATGGATAGTTCGGGGTCTTGTAATTGGTCTAAACGCTGGTTGGCAACCTCGGCCAGCCACAGCTTGAAGGGCTCGGCTTTCTTGGAAGGGATGGATTGGATGATGCGAAACAATTGTTGGGTGGTCGCTGCCAGTGTTTTTCTTGATTTTCCAGAAGCAGACTGCATAGCTACCTGGGGACAATTTGTCCCCACGTACTCACCTAATTGCTCGTCCCGTTTGCGCAGCTTTTTTAAATAGTCTGTAGGGTTCGCACTATCAGTGAGCGCCGCCACCACGTCCACTACAGAAAAAAACCATTCTTCAAGTTCAGCATCCCAATGGCTACGGATGTGCACCGATTCAAACAGCTGGAGTTTGGTGTCAGTTTGCATGGGCTTTCCCCTTAAAGCTCAACAACAAATCGCGGTAATGCTCATATTGCTTTTGGCGCAATGCAATTTCGCGTGGCAAGCCTTCACTTATGGAGTTGGTGAGGGCGTCGAATTTATCCAGGATGTCGACGATTCGTTCTTTTTCTTCAGGTGAAGGATTTGGAACTTCAATGCCATTTAAATTTTTTTGATTCAGCTTCGGCTGAGCCGCTCCTGAGATATACGGTGTTAAATCAATACTGTTTAAGTAATATTCAACGTATCTTCTTTCAGCGTATGTCTCGAATTTAAGCACATGTGCGTGATTGTTTACCCAGCATTTCCCGCTAACGCTAAATGCTATTGGCGTGCTTCGTGCCAACAGATTTGCGCCGTCTTCAGAAACAAGCAAAAAGTCACCATCAAAAATGTAGTCTTTAACGTAATCGACAATACCCGATGCGCCGTAGTATGGGATATCGCCAGCGTCTCTTAGCCCACTTGTTATAGGCTTGCGCTTTGAATCAAGGTTTTCAGCAAGCTCCCCCAACGTCTTCCACTCAATTTCTCCTTCTTCAAAACTCAACAACTGGTCGCGATAGTAGTTGTATTGCATTTTGCGGGCGGTAAGCTCGGCGGTATAGGTGGTAAATGCGTCCAGAATGCGGACGATTTCGGCCTGGATTTCAAGCGACTTTTTGGTGTTATCTGGACAGGGAATTGGTATCTTTTTGCTTGTGTAGTTGCCGATCCACTGACGTTTATGGTCGCCATCAACCAAGTCGCTCGGCAGGGTGTTTAGCCAATAATAAATATATTTAAGTAGCGTCCTATCTTCATCACTTGATGTGATCATCTTCATGGCTGACGACTTGACCTTAAAGTCAAAGTCCACCCATTTATTGGCCGTCGTGAAGTCATCAAAGATGATTACAGGACTTTCGGAGGCCTTATAGATGCCGTCGACTTCATCCGTATAACCAAGAACAAACGTTTTACCAGCTGTCAGAACGGGAGTTTCAAATTCGTCGCTGTAGTTTTTTGCGGCCACTAGGTATTTGGTTGGTTGCTCATAGTTCGTGACTTCCCCGAGCGACAGCCACTCCAAGGCAAACCCATCCAGCAGTTTCTCCAAGAAGTTCAAGCTGTTCATGCCTCTAGCTCCTCGCCTTCAATCTCCGCGACGATGGCATCAATCTCCGCGCGCAGTTTGTCGATCTTGACTACGGTGGTTTTCAGCTCGGCATTGAGATGGGCAATGTCCACCACCTAGCGGTTGTCCTTGGCTTCGACATAGCTGCTGACGGACAGGTTGTAGTCGCTGGCGGCCATTTTCTCAAAAGGTACGGATCGGGCAAAGTGCTCCACGTTCGTCTTGCTGTCGAACACCTTCATGATTTGTTCGATGTGCGTGTCTAGCAGCACGTTGTTATTGGTTACTTTTTTGAACAAGCCGCTGGCATCAATAAACTGGGTGTTGGTGTCGGTTTTGTGTTTGGACAGCACCAGAATACTCACCGCAATGCTAGTGCCATAGAACAGGTTGGGTGCGAGCGAGATCACCGTTTCCACAAAGTTGTTGTCCACCAGATACTGGCGGATTTTCTGTTCGGCCCCGCCGCGATAGAAAATACCGGGGAAGCAGACGATGGCAGCACGGCCCTTGCTGGAAAGATAACTGAGTGCATGCAGCACAAAGGCAAAGTCGGCCTTGGATTTCGGGGCCAGCACACCGGCCGGGGCGAAGCGGTCATCGTTGATAAGCGTGGGGTCGTCGCTGCCGATCCACTTCACCGAATAGGGCGGATTGGAGACGATGGCATCGAAAGGTTTGTCGTCGCCGAAGTGCGGGTCGATCAGGGTGTTACCCAGCTGGACGTTGAACTTGTCGTAGTTGATGTTGTGCAAGAACATGTTCATCCGCGCCAGGTTGTAAGTGGTGTGGTTGAGCTCCTGCCCCCAAAAACCGTCTTCAATGATGTGCGCGTCAAAATGCTTTTTGGCTTGCAGCAACAGTGAGCCGGAGCCGCAGGCCGGGTCGTAAATCTTGTTGACGCTGGTTTGCTTGTGCATGGCGAGCTGGGCAATCAGCTTGGAAACATGCTGCGGAGTGAAGAACTCGCCGCCGGATTTGCCGGCGTTGGCGGCGTAGTTGGAGATGAGGAATTCGTAGGCATCGCCAAACAGGTCGATGTGGCTGCCTTCCCCCTCTTTGAAAAAGCCGTCGGCAAAGTTCAGCTCGGCCACGCCTTTGAGCACGGCGGCCAGGCGGAGATTTTTATCCTTTACCGTGTTGCCGAGGCGGTTGCTGGTGGTGTCGAAGTCGGCATACAGGCCTTTGATGTCCTGCTCGGACGGGTAGCCGTTGGCGGAGCTTTCAATGGCGGCAAAGATGGCGGCCAGGTCTGTATTCAAGCTTTCGTTGGTGTTGGCCCCGGCAGCCACCTTGGCAAACAGCTGGCTGGGGTAGATGAAGTAGCCCTTGGTCTTGATGGCGTCGTCTTTAATGTCCGGAGTGATGACGCTGTCGGGCAGCTCGGCATAGTTGACGCTGTCGTCATCGGCCTCGATGTAGGCCGCAAAGTTTTCGCTGATGAAGCGGTAGAACAGGGTGCCGAGCACGTATTGCTTGAAATCCCAGCCGTCGACCGCGCCACGCACATCGTTGGCGATTTGCCAGATTCGGCGTTGCAGTTCGGCGCGTTGTTGGATGCTGGTCATGGTTGGTTTCCTGTCGAATCGTTCACTTTGTCTTCATTCGCGCCGCCCGCGCGCACCCATTCATCCACTTCGGACAGCTGGAATTTCCACAGCCGCCCCACGCGATGCGCGGGCAGGCCTTTGCGGTCGATCCAGCGGTAGATCGAATCACGTGTGACACCCAGGTGCTCGGCAATCTGGTCCACGGATACCCATGGTTCAGCGGTCATGGCAATGCTCCGGCGGCAGCGGTTCGGGTAGCATAAAGTCGGTTTAAATCGCAAAAGGTGTAATTTATCAGTTTGGCAGGTGGCCGGCGAGCATCTGATGCCAAAGCGATGATCTTTCGCTTGGCTTGCCTGTAGATCAGCGCGTGAATGGGGTGTCATCAATCAACCCCGGAGCCAGCCATGACCACCCAGCCCACTGCCCTCGACACCTACCTGCAGCGCCTGCCGATGATCCTCGACAAGATTGAGACCCTGCGGCAACTGGCCGACGGCCACTTCGGCTAAAGCCCGGACGCCATCCACTGGGGCCACGTCGGTGACCTCGGGAGGGTGGATCAGGCGTGGACGATCTGCTGGCGATCTTCGATGGCGAAGTCGAGTGAGGGGGCGACGATGGACATACTGCCCCAACTCTCCCCAGCGCAAAACCTGCTGTTGCGTGCTGCCGCCCGCCGCACCGATGGGCGCGTGATTCCACCAGGCACCCTGCGTGGCGGCGCACGGGTCAAGGTGCTGACTTGCGCTGTTGCAACGTGGCTGGATCGAGCCTGCCGACGGCTACCACGTGCTGACCGACGCAGGCTACGCTGCCATCGGCCTGCAGCGGCCAGTTCAGCCGGATGACGTCCAGCCGATGGACACCATCGACGATCTCCAACTTTTGGAGTGCATCCCAATCCGCCCCGGCACCAAACTCGCCGCGCTGGTGATGGCGTTGCGCCGACCGCAGGGCGCGACCAGCCTGCAACTGATGCTGGCCACCGGCTGGCAGCCGCACACCGTGCGCGGGGCGATCAGCGGGATGCTGCGCAAGAAGCTCGGCCTGAACGTGGTGCTGGCGCACAACGACAGCGGCGAGCGGGTGTATCGCGTGGTCTGATTGCGACCAAGGGTGTCCAGTTTCTGGAGACCCTTGCGTCCCATATCACGATGGCCGATTTCGTGATTCGCGGGTGTAAAACCCCTGCAAACCCGCACCAGCATTGAGTTTTCGACCCTGGCCGTTTTACGTGCGGCCGGCGTGCAAACCTGCGAACCCGGTACGCATCCAGGTTCGCACTTTCCTCGCTCCCAACAATCCCGCACACGCCAGCGCTGACGCGGCATTCGGCCCACCAGCCCGTGCCGCCGGGTGCGAACCGCAAACCCTGCAAACCTTGTTTTTGGGTCGGACGGTGGCGCAAGGCTGCGCTGTCGCCCCCCGCATGGGCTTATCGCCCGGAAGGACCCCTTTCGCCTGGGCGAGACTCAGAAGGTGTCGGGCTCCTGCATCCACGCCGGGGTGTCGCGCTGGCCGTGCAGCACGCGCCAGACATCAATGTGCTCTGGACGCTCGACGTAAAACACCAGGTGGGGATAGTGCGCCAGCGGCCAGAAGCGCAGGCCGGGCAGGTTCAATTCGTGGGCGTAGCGTGGTGATCCAGTAGCCGGATGGTGACTGATGTGCGCATAGGCCTGCTCCAAGGCGTCAATGAAGCCGAGCGCCGCTTGTTCAGCGTTTTTGCTGAGGTAGTAGGCAATCGCATCGTCAATGTCCCGGTTAGCCAGCTCACGCGGAACGACTGGCTTGGCCATCACCCGCGAGCGCCGCCCTTGGCCGCCTTACGCACCCGGTCACGCAGCCCCTCAAAGTAGGCCGGATCGGCTGGGGCAGCAGGTGCAGATGCAGCGCCCGCGAGCAGGAGGCCGCGCAGGTGCAGGCGATCCTGATCTTTGCGGATCAGCTCGCGCACGTATTCGCTGCTCGTGCCGTAGCTGCCTTGATTGACCTGCTCATCCACGAAGGACTTGAGCGTGTCGGGTAGGGAAATGTTCATTGTGCTCATGGCTCAAGATTAGTCGGTTTGGCAAAATTTGGCAAGATCCATGTTTGTGTCTGACCGACCAGTCCAACTAGGTCGAATGAGATGAGCATTCCCAATGCGCACTCTCTCTTTAGAGAGCCGCCACCGGGAACCGGGAAAGTACCGTAAACACTGGGTTTCATCGTTCCCACCACATTACCGGGAACGATAGCGGCCGGGAGAGGCTAAAAAAGTGCAGGAACTGGCGAAGTCGTGGGTGTGCCGCGCGCGAGGCAATGGCTCGGAACCGCGCCAACACTGGCGCTCCGGGCAAAAAAAAATCCCAACCGATAAGGGTTGGGATTTCAAATTATGGTGGTGGGATGGTACCCCGCATCAAACGACTATTGAAAGTACGCAATCGAAGCGCTGCGGGCTGCTGCGAACAAGTGCGAACTTGATCGAAAGGCCTACCTGTACGCCCTTCGGCCGTGGACGATCAAGCAGGTTTTTCGCCCTGATTGGTGCCCGGAAAGGCCGCTCAACCTCGTCTGCCTTTCGACTCCAGTTCAGTTCCCAAACGCGGAATTGAACCCGCGTCCCGAAATCCCTCAGCGCAGGCCGTACCAAACCCCACGGCCACTGCCGTGCTGCTCAAGCGTGCCGCGCTCCACCAGCGCCCGGAAATGCTGCTTGAGGGTGTTGCGGCTGGCACCGGTCAGTTTGATGGCTTCGCCGATAGTCACGCGGCCATGTTCGCGGGCGAACTCGACGATCTGTAGCTGCAATTCCGGCATGGCCGCCAGCACGATCTTCTCGCGCTCGACCTTCTTCTCCAGTCGCCGCACCTGCTCGGCCAGGGAGCGCAGGAAGAACACCAGCCATGGCTGCCAGTTCGGCGACTCTGTGCGGATCGTGCCCTGGGTCTGGCGCAAGGCCAAGTAGTAGGCTTCCTTGCTTTGCTCGACGACGCTTTCCAGCGAGCTGTATGGCACATATGCGTAGCCGGCCTGCAGCAGCAGGAGCGTGGTCAGCACCCGGGAGAGCCGTCCGTTGCCGTCCTGGAAGGGGTGGATCTCCAGGAAAACGACGACGCACAGCGCGATGATCAGCAAAGGGTGCAAGAGGGCCGTCTCGCGCTCCTGGTTCACCCAGGCGACCAGCTCCGTCATCAGGCGGGGCGTGTCGAAGGGCGACGCGGTCTGGAACACGATGCCGATCTGCGCGCCGGTTTCGTCGAAGGCGGCGACGCTGTTCGAGTTGGTTTTGTAGCTGCCGCGATGCCAGGTGTCCTTCTCGCTGTAGCGCAGCAGGATCTGGTGCAACTGCTTGATGTGGTTCTCGGTGAACGGAATGTCCTGCCAGGACGCAAACACCAGATCCATCAGCTCGGCATAGCCGGCCACTTCCTGCTCGTCGCGGGTGGCAAAGGACTTGATCTCCAGGTTCGACAGCAGTTGCTCCACCTCGCGGTCGGATAGTTTGCTGCCCTCAATGCGGGTCGAGGAGCCAATGCTCTCGATGGTGGCCACGCGGCGCAGCGCCGACAGACGATCGGGCGCAAGCGTGCCCAGGGCGCGCCAGGCGCCCTTGAACTCGTCGATCCTAGCGATGAGGCTCAGGATCTCGGGGGTGATCTGGATGGTGTCGGTTTTCAGCATGAACCAATACTACACCCAATTACACCCATTTTCGAGGCGCATCCATTAAGACGCCCATTTACACCCAATTTCCCCACGTTTGGGCCTTGCGGGGAATAACCGGCCTAATCTCCGCAGAAGATGCGGCGAATGGGCTTCTGCAAGGAGATCACTTGGCTCGCGGACGGAACAGCGCCTTCATGGACTCCTGCCAACTCATTCGGAAGGAGACCAAGATGGAAGTCGCTCACCTCAATCAAAAACAACTGGCCGCCCGCTGCAGTATCAGCGAGGCCACCCTCGAGCGCTGGCGCAGCGAGGGGATCGGGCCCAAGTTTCTGAAGCTCTGCGGCCGGGTGCTCTACCGGCAGGTCGACATCGAGGCCTACGAGGAGTCGTGCCTGGCGACATCGACGAAGACCGCCACGGCGCAGGTCAGTGCCGGCTGAGATGTTCCGATTCGTCGGTAGATATTCGACAAGTACCGACGATTTGCAACGTGGCGGCACCGGCGGCCGTCTGGACGAGCCAGATTTCCGGCCCATTGAAAGTCCGCAGTCCGCAAGCGCGGACCGATCAAGCAGTTTGTTGAAAATCAATGGCCTGGCATCGGGCCGTGCGGGTTCGTGCGGAAAGATTCGAACCCCTGCGGGGTCTGGGTGGGGTGGAACCCTGCGCCAAACCTATGTAACTCAGCGCCTTAGAACCGCTGCGAACTCCTGCGGAAAGGTGCGGAATCCAACCCTTGTTGCTGGCAATCCTACCAGTTCCCACCTGCGGTTGGCATCAGCGATGTGCCGGCAACCAGCCGCCAGTTCGATTCCCATTTGAGGAATTGAACCCGCGTCCGCCAGACGTCTACGCTGGCTCGATCGCAGGCGACCAGAGCGGGTCACGCCAACCGGA
Source organism: Steroidobacteraceae bacterium (assembly GCA_050181835.1). GTDB lineage: Bacteria > Pseudomonadota > Gammaproteobacteria > Steroidobacterales > Steroidobacteraceae > CAILZL01. The sequence continues at coordinate 53,878 of JBFXCU010000002.1, forward strand.
CCGGCCGTGCAACCTTCGGTCGACGAGCTGAACTAGCGGTCTGCAGGTTTGCTTCCCGGCAGAGAATCCGAAGCATCGCTTGGTCATGGTGAAACGCCCGGAATGCATCAGTCACAGCGCTGTCCAGGAATATTGCCGTGGTCTGGCCGTCAGCCGGGGCGGAAACGATGCCGTCCGGAATGTCCCTCGACCAACCCCTGGCAGCCCGGAATCCACTCACCATGTGCGAAAAGTACGGCCATGCGTGGTCAAGGTGTGCGTCGTCGATGGTGACCATCTTTCCGGTCAACTCGCACTCAACCCGGCTCTGATCGTCGCCGTACTCGGCGAAGGCCTGCTTCTTGGCCAGGATGAGGTCGAGTGCGACCGCCTGCCGGCATGCGTTGTAGAAGTCTTGGGAGCGCCCCTTCGGCTTACCCTTGTCCTGCATCGACAGCTCATGGCCGCGTTCGCCCTTGCGGTCGAGCCACTTGAGAAGTTCAGGTGCCAGGCGAAACGCGCCGCCGAGCAGACCACCAAGAAGGGTCTCGATCATTGGCCACCTCCGAACACCTTGAACTTGATAAGGGCGCCCGCCACGAGCGCCAGCAGGAATCCGGTGGTGATCATCTTGATGACGGTCTGCCAGGCGGTGTGCTTGGCGGTGTTGAAGGCATCGAGCAGGCCGCGCAGTTCTCGGATGTCGTGGGCGGCGTCATCACCGTCCAAGCCAACATCGGTAAGTGTACGCCTGGCGCCGCGCTCGGCGGCGCGGTCCAGAAGTTCTTCGAAATCCTCCTTGCGCAGGAGGAGCGTGTTGTCGACCAGTGCGGGTTTTTGTGGGTCAGTCATAGGGCAGGCTCCAGAAATGCAAAACCCGCCACTTGGGCGGGTTTTCGGGGTTCAGGGGAAAGAGATCAGATGGCGATGCCGGGACTCCAGCCGGTGACCTTGTAGGCCGAGAGCACAGCCTCGTCCTCGATGAAGCACAGCCAGCCGACTTTAGGGATGTGGTATTCCCAGACGCCGGCGATGCGCGCGGCTATTTGGTTGGTTTTCCCGGCCCACACGCCAGTGGCAGCGGCGGGGATGATGTAGCGGTCGCCGTTAACCGGGCTGGCGGGCGGTGTCGCCAGATCGCGGTCTTTGACCGAAAGACTGACGACGGCGCCCAGCCGCTTCAGGTTGGCGTCCATACCGACGCCACAGCCGCTTTCGCCGAGCGTCCAGCCGTAGTTGAGTCCAAGGTTCGGGTCAGTTGGTGACATGGTCTATCTCCAGAGAATTGATGCTTGGCGAATGCGCCGGACAGTGTCCGGATCACCGGATCGGTGGCTTTGCTGCGGGTGCTGCCGCCAATGTCGCCAGACGATGGGTAGGTGCAGCACGCCGCCGCGTTTGGCCACCAGTAGAGTGAGAAGCCATTCCACCCGTCTTTCGAGAGCGACTAACTGGTCCGCTACCGCTTCCACGGCAGTGCGGCGCATCACGATCAGGCCGTGGGACGTGGCGCCGACGCCGCTTCAGATGGCGCTGGCCAGGGGCCACCGCTGGCTGGCCATGCTGGAGTCGGGGGAAGCAAAGTCACTGAAGGAAATTGGCGTGCGGGAGGGGATCGACAACAGCTACGTGAGTCGGATGGTCAACCTGACCACGCTGGCGCCCGACATCGTGGCGGCCATTCTGGACGACGCACTGCCGAACCACATCACGCTGTTCGACCTGGCGGTTGATCCGTCGGCGCTGTGGGATGAGCAGCGGGAAAAAATCGGGGCTACTAAGCCTCGCGTATCCCGCTAAGTGCAGGATATGCAGATCTGATCTGAAAAAATTAGATCAAGGTGTAATCATTGGTTGTGGCGGGTCTTCTTGAAGACTCATATGCTCCAGTCGCCATTGCTTCAGCATCTCTCGTTGAGCGACGGTGATCGCACTGTCCGATATTGGGTCGCAATATTTGAGGCAGATGTTTTCCCATCCAGAGTCTTGGGGATGAAATGCTGCCTCGAATAGCTCTTCCAGCTCCTCCGCTGCCTTGGTGGCGACTTGTGCTGCAGCTGGCTCGTCTCGAAGGCTGTCATACAGCACGACAATTCCAAGCTGATAGACGTCCTCTGGTCCATCACGCTCAATGTCTTTGCCTTCATCAAGGTCGAAAAGCAACGCGCGGATGTGATCGCCACCGGTTGCCAGAATACTTTCTACTCGCTTAAGTAAGGTTCGTTTGCCTGGAAGAATAGCCGCACGCAGGCGGTCCTCAAAAGCCTCCGGAAACGCGGCACGGTGGTAGCGGGACGCGAGCCACCGCTGAAGAATCCCGATACCCTGCCCATCAAGCCATATGTCCCGATGGGGATACGTGGCGAAAAGTTCTGGCTTCGCGATTGACCGCTTGGTCGTTGCCATTAATTCAATCGCGATGGGGCCTTTTTCTGACTGATATTCGATATGAAGGCGCCGGGCGGTCTTGCCAAAAGAGTCTCCGCCGAGTCTATCTATCCGCCTGCCTACTATGACCTCAGCATCTGGTTCCTTGTCGACCGAGGCAGTCAGGTCGCAATCGTGAGCGACCACTACAGCGAAGTACTGATCATCGCTCTCTGGTGCCAGTAGATCGAGTGCCTTTGCTGCTTCATGGGTTATGACATCGCCTTGGCGCCATGAGAACTGCCGATCGGTGTCTGCCATACGCTGGTTCCTCACGCATCTTCATTGAGGTGAGGGGTGCCAAATTCTGTGGCAGAAACGGAAGGCGCAGATCGCCCCGCAAGACGCGCAGCGAGGCGCTGGCGTTGCTGTGATTCTCGCACCAAGGTGGCAACGAGTGTTTTTGCCAATTCCACGACATTCCCGTTTTCTCTGACAGCTTCCAAAATGGACGGGCCGCCAACAATCTTTCTGCGGAAAACCTGGGAGGTTACGTCGATCTCAGCTTCGAGAAATACGTCAGTCGCCTGCGCCAACTCAAAGAGCCGCTGGGCGTTTCGCGGCGAAAGAGCGCCCCCCTTAATCCATTCATGAACGGCTTGTCGCGATACGCCAAACACCCTAGAGAGCTCGGAAACTGAGATCTTTGTGACGGCGCGTATGTGCGCGATATCTCGTGCAGAGTCACTGATAGCATCTGCCGAGCTCTCGCTTTGCCCATTAATTTCGATCTGGTTGATATCCCAATTTGCTGTCGCCGCACTAGCGTGCAAATAGTTCGGCGACAGCAATCCAAATGTACCGGCTACACAATAAGTCAGGATGCGCCCGCGCAGATTGTTGTGCCGCACGGTATCGACAAGAAGATCGTCTGCTTTGGTAAACGCGGCGGTCCGGATTGTGGGTCTTGACGGTCCGTCGATCTGATAGGCTGCGTACATGTACATCTCCCTTGCGTTTCAGCTATTCCACGCTGAGACAGCGAGCGGCGTAACAGTTGCGTCAAAGGCTAGCCCGATGCCTTTTCGCAGCACAATGAGCTGAGACTTTATGGCGTCTAGATCAAAAGTATGCCGACCTTCGATTGATGCGTCGGTATCCACGATCGCATGGACCCCATTGATGTCGCGGAAACGGTCAGCAATCTTCACGCCGATAGGTTGAAGGTCCATCGGGAATCCGAGCGGGCCAGCTTGGATAATAGTTCGCGCGAGGACAGTGCAGTTGGCTGTCTGGATGTGTGTTTCGGCAAACGAATGAGACACGCGAACGTCTTCTGGTAGACGGCTGCTCAGGCCGAGCACGCCAGACGCCAGATAGTCCGCGAGTCCTGCCTCACCAGCAGGAGGAACGACTGCGTCGAGGTATCGCAGCCCAATCCTCTCCGAATGAGCCAACGTCACACATTCGTGAACGATGGCCAGTCCCCGCATGAATTCGTCAGCAAGTGCCTCAAATGTTTCGTACTCTGTCGTATGAAATGACAGTGCATTCTGTTCGACGATGAATCCTCTGGTGCTGTCGGTGCTAAAAAACATCAGCCGTTCGACTTGTTCAACGACCGGGGCCTGAGGCTGCGGCGCGTCTCCCAGTTGATGTGCAAGCGTGAAAGCCATGGAGACCCCCTTCTTAAAGTCGGGGTAGCCTGCTTTCCGCATACGATCCTGAATGTCTGGAGCGTAGGAGCCAAGCCGAAGGACAGGGTTGTGCCGGACTTGAGCAATGGTGAAGTACACCGGCGCGTTCTTCATTTTTTGACCCATGGCACTCTCCAGTTGACAGCAGGATTGACACTTTACAGTATAGTTGACACTCTGTGAAGCGGTAGGTTCACTAAAAAGAACTGCTGCAAGCGTTCACGTAGATGAGTCGTAAGCGCGACCATGTGCCCTCCGGGTAGCCAATGCCGCAATCCAACCGCTTGATTCGTCCGCGCGTAACTCGTTGATCTGTATAGGTCGGAAGTGCGGCCCTTGCGGACTTCGGGCCAGTTTCGGGGAGCGAGGTCGGAGCGAGGAATGTCCAGGAGAGAGTGGAATGTGGCCCGGAGCGGCCAATTCGGGCGGCTGGCGAAGTCCGCAGGCTTCCGCAGGAACCCCCAACAACACGCGGGAACTGGCGCAAACAGACAAGAAAAAGCCCCAACTGATAACAGTTGGGGCTTCAGTATTGGTGGAGGCGGCGGGAATCGAACCCGCGTCCGCAAGTCCTACACTACAAGATCTACATGCTTAGCTCATTCTTTGTATCTCGCCGCACGCTACCCGAAGAGCAGGGAAGACGTGAAGCCAGCTCAGGATTCGTTTAACCATTCAACCCTCAGCACATTGAATGGCGATCTTGTGAGCGCGTCCCCCGATTCTGGATGCACAAGCACACACCAGGCGAGGGTTAAGCGGGATTAAGCCGCTAGAGCGTAGTTGTCGTCGTTTGCAACTATAAGTTTGTAAGCGGTTTAATGAGGAACCTTACACCTCAGCATGCACTTGGAGCTTCGTAACCCACGTCGAAACCGGTCGCCCCCAGTGTGCTCTGACTATCCAGAGCACAAGGTTAGTGTAGGGGCGGATTTGCAAATAACAAGCGTAAATTTGGTGGATGCCCGTCATTACTGGCAGTCCACAATATGCGAAATGCTGATATTGCGTCGCTCGCATTGTTCCTTGGTTAGCGGTGTGTGGTTGGAGAGTGGCAAAAAGAACAGGTACGAACCCAGATATGCGGCCATGGCACAGGCCAGAATGGCGGTGCGATGGCGAGCGAATTTTTGATAGATTTCCGAAAGGTACTGCCACAGTAGTGCTAATAGCACGTAGCTGATCATCAGGCCCATAAAGTAATGATATAGGTACATGACTCGTTGTGTAATTAGCCACAGGTGCAGCAGCATGAACGCAACGTACAGTCCAACAAAGACTTCAATCAGGTGATAGGTGCGCAGGCTGCCGCGTAGCGGAATGGCGAACAACCGGTAGTTGATGATCAAGATCAGCGAAAAAATGACCGCTGCGGTGCCGGAATACCACATCAGTTGATTGCCAACTAATTGCACGTAGGCGGTCTTGCCATCATGCGAATCCCAGCGGTAGTTGATGTTGCGATCATGAAATGGCCAGTGCATGGGGTGCGAACCGTTTTCACCCGGCTTGTTGGTGTCTAACTTCGGCACGCCCAGATGATCCTTGTCCATGAATTTGAAGTAATCGCGGGCAATGATGACAACTATGCTGGGTGCCAGTGGCTGGTGTTGCTCCAAGTAGTTGCGATACTCAGTTGACATGTTCGTCAGATCCTGTTTACCGGCGCTGCTGTCAGGATCTGGCATGTGGGGCGTTAGCAGGGCATGTGCGTAAAACACCGCAAAGCACACCAGCAGAATTGATGTGATTGCCGCGCTGCTCTTGGCTGCAAAATCCACAGCCCATGCTGGTAGCTTACTGCGGTTATACGTGCGTACATCCTTGAAATACAGCACCGGAAACAGCACCAACAAGATGATTGCGTTCACTTTGACCATAATGGCCAATCCCGCGAGTGAAGCGAGTGTTGCGTATTGCCAAACCTGCGCGGGTTCAGATCGTTTCCATAGATGAACGAAATGCCACAGAAAGGCGATACAAAAAAACAACTGAAAGCTATCCAAGTGTACAGCTCGAAAGTGCACGGTGAAGGCATTTTCAAACAGGTACAGCCCGCTTAGTAATAGTGCATGCAATCGGTGTTCAAACAACGCGAACATCAATCCATAAAAGGCTAGCGCACCAAATACGGCAAACAGACTCGGCATGAGTCGCATGCCGGAGAAGTCAAAGCCCTTGGGCATGTCGTCGCCACTGATCTGTTTGGTAGTGGTCAATATATGCTTGTCAATGGCGTTATTGGCATCTGATAACCATTCTCCTGCGGCGATCAACATTAGTGCCAGCGGTGGATGCGGTTCAAGATGCGCTATGCCTTCCAGATAGCGTTCTGCGGAGGTGACGTGATAGTTTTCATCCCAGAACAGATTGGCGGGATTGCCGCGATTCACCATGAAACAACAATACGCCACGCTCGCAATCAGCAGATAGCACAGTAGCGACTTGAGACCATCCGGGAAGTCGAGAATAGAACGACGATAAGTTTGCGCGGATGGGGTAGGCATGAGTAAATGCGGTGGTTAATTGTTCACTGTTATTGATGAGTTTGTGCGTTTTCAGCATGTAGTGTCAACGCGACAGGCAGTAGCTAATCTGTACTGAGTCCAATGGGAATAAGTTACTCAATGCGTCACGTGCTTAATGCTCTGTTCAGGTCATCGCTGATCCGTTTTGGTTTGACCGGCGTACTCAATACGGCGGTCGGCATCGGAACCATCTTCGCGTTGAAATGGTTCTTCGATTGGGCGGATACACCTGCCAATTTTTGTGGCTATGCCTTGGGCGTGATGGTCAGTTACTACGTTAACAGTCGTTGGACCTTCCAGTACCGTGCGGCGCTACATGCCAAGGTGTTGCCGTATGCGTTGGTGTTGAGTTGTGCCTACCTGGTGAATCTTGGTTGCGTGCATTTTTTTATCCAGATACTGAAGGTTAATAGTTATTTGGCTCAGGTGACAGGAGTGATCCCCTATTCGCTACTTACCTATGTATTATTACGACGCTATGTATTTGTTAGCGCACAAGAATCGAACGTACCTGTGTAGCGGCCTGCCTGTCATGGACTGTGTAAGTATCTAAGATGAATACTGCATTAACCGCATCATTGCCACAACTTGCCATCGTCGTGCCCTGCTACAACGAGCAGGAAGTGTTAACGGAAACTACCCGCCAGTTGTTGGCCTTGCTGGACAGGTTGGTATCTACACAGAAAATCGCCCAAACCAGCCATATTTTATACGTTGATGATGGTAGCACTGATCAAACTTGGAATTTGATTCGGGAAATGCATGCTGAGCATCTTGCTGTTAAAGGGTTGAAGTTGTCTGCTAATCGCGGCCACCAAATCGCACTGATCGCCGGTCTGTTTTCAGCGCAAGGTGAGGTGGTCGTCAGTATTGATGCTGATCTCCAAGATGATGTGGGTGCGATAGAGGCCATGCTGGATGCACATGCGCAGGGAAATGATGTGGTGTATGGGGTGCGTAGCGTGCGCAGTGTCGATACGCTGTTCAAACGCGCTTCTGCCGAAAGCTATTACAAGCTACTCAAGTTACTAGGCGTGAAGGTGGTGTTCAATCATGCGGATTATCGGTTGCTGAGTCGCCGCGCGGTTGAGGCCCTTAAAGAATATGGCGAAGTGAATCTGTTTATACGCGGCATCGTGCCGCTGATTGGCTTCCGCTCCACAGCGGTGTACTACGAACGTAGTGAGCGGTTTGCCGGAGAGTCCAAGTATCCGCTGAAGAAAATGCTGATGCTGGCGCTTGATGGGATTACGTCGTTCACCGCGTTTCCACTGCGATTGATTTCTATCATTGGCATGCTGGTATCACTTGGTAGCTTGGGCATGATTCTGTGGGTGCTATGGGTCAAGGTATTCACTGATCACGCCTTGCCTGGTTGGGCGTCGTCGGTAATCCCCATCTATTTTCTGGGTGGTTTGCAGTTGCTCAGTATTGGCGTGGTGGGTGAATACATCGCCAAAATCTATTTTGAAACCAAACGTCGACCAAGGTACTTTGTGGAAGAGGTTTTGTAGCGGCGGGTAATTCGCCCCTACCAGTTAGACACCGCGCCGCATGATGCGTGCTTTGTCGCGTTGCCAATCACGAGATTTCTCCGTGTTGCGTTTATCGTGATCTTGTTTGCCCTTGGCTACCCCGAGGCGCAATTTGGCGCGACCAGCCTTCCAGTACAGCTCCAGCGGCGCCAGGGTAAATCCCTTGCGATCTACTGCCACACCCAGCTCATCGATTTCGGCTCGATTCAGCAATAGTTTGCGGGTGCGTACCGGGTCGGGTACAAAATGCGTCGATGCGGTGGGCAATGCCGAAATATGCGCACCAAACAGGAATGCTTCGCCATTTTTTACGAATACGTAGGCTTCTTTCAGCTGTGCCCGTCCCGCGCGCAGACTTTTTACTTCCCACCCCTGTAGGGCAATACCCGCCTCAAAAGTGTCTTGAATGAAGTAGTCGTAACGCGCCTTACGGTTCTCGGCGATCGAAGCGCTTTTATGTTCTGACTTTTTCTTGCTCATTAGAAAACGGATAACGACCTTGATACTGGAAGCGGGCATTGTACAGCTGCGCCTGCTCTCCCGTTACACTAGCTGTTCGGAACAAGCTTGGTTTACACATGCGCGAAGTAAAGCGAAATGCCTTGGTTGCGTACTCACCGGCACAGATGTACGCGTTAGTTGAAGACTTTGAACGATATCCGGAGTTTCTGCCCTGGGTTTCCGCCGCCACGCTGTTGTCCCGCGATGCCGATCAGCTCACTGGTCGGCTGGACATGGAACGGCTGGGTATCAAGGAGCATTTCACTACTCGCAATCTTCTAGCGCCACCTACGCGAATGGAAATGCAATTGGTGGAGGGACCATTCAAACACCTGTGGGGCTGCTGGAATTTCGTAGAGATTCGTGATGCTGCAGGATTACCGCGCGGCACAAAAGTGGAGTTGCAAATGCAATTCGAGTTGAAGAACGGCTTGCTCGATATGCTGATGGGTAAGCAGTTCGAGGCCAGTTGTGGTTCGCTGGTGGCGTCGTTCACTCAGCGCGCCAAAGCCTTATACGGATAGCATAATTTATGCTTTAGGTACTTCCGGTTTCTCAATGCGGCTGACGTTGCCGTCTTCAAAGTACACAATGAAGTGGCGTTGTTCGGGTTGGCGCATCTTGGTGGTTTTCAAATAGTAAACGTAGTCCCAGCGATCCTTGGTAAACGGATCGACCACCATTGGTGTGCCCAGTACATAACGCACCTGCACCTGCGTCATGCCTACTGCCACTTGATCAATATCCTTGGGTTCGAGGAAGTTACCCTGTTGAATGGGGATGCGATAAACACAGGCGCTACTGCTGAGGATGACTGTGGCCAGCAGGCTGGCTGACAGAAAAGTGCGCAGGCGAGTGGTAGTTAACAGAGAACGCATTAGTGTGTGCATCATTTCAAACATTGTGAGTGGAGTCGGCATTAAGTGATAATGTCAGCTTGATCATACCGAAAACTTGTGCCCGGTACGAACCGGGCTTGCTCGCCGTCATGAGCGCTATCGACACATCAGGAAACGAGTATGGGAACCAATGACCTACGCAAGGCCGGGCTGAAAGTCACCCTGCCGCGCATGAAAATCCTCGATATCCTTGGGGTGGCAGAGCCGCGCCACATGAGCGCGGAAGACATTTACCGGCGTCTGCTGGAAACCCACGAAGACATTGGTTTGGCCACTGTGTATCGCGTACTCACCCAGTTTGAGGCGGCTGGCCTAGTGTCGCGCCACCACTTTGAAGGTGCCACCGCCGTTTTCGAGCTAAACGAAGGCGAACATCACGATCATCTCGTCTGTATAGACTGCGGCAAGGTGAAAGAGTTCATGGATGCTGACATAGAAAAGCGCCAACACGAAATTGCCAAGCACGAAGGCTACACGCTAACCGATCACTCCATGATCCTCTACGGTCGTTGCCGCGACTGCGCAGGCAAAAGCAGTGAAAAACGACGCTGAATCGAGCGTGATTTTTACGACGATTTGCGAATGGTTTTTTTCTTGGGTGCCGTTACATCACCGCTGCTGAGCATCTCCGCTGCATGCGAACGCGCCATGTCGCTCACTGTTGCCCCACCGAGCATCCGTGCGATTTCTTCGACGCGTGCGTCCTGACCCAGTGTTTCCAGGGTGGTGCGGGTGTGTTTGCCGTCAGTGAGTTTGGCAACCCGAACGTGTGCATGCGCCTGACTGGCCACTTGCGGCAGATGGGTAACGCACAACACTTGGGCACGGTCACCTAGGGTGCGTAATTGGCGGCCGACCATTTCTGCTACACCGCCACCGACGCCAGCATCCACTTCATCAAACACCAGTGTTGGGCAGGGGAGCGACTCTACTGCCGCCACTTGAATCGATAGACTGATGCGTGATAGCTCACCGCCAGACGCAACCTTGGTCAGTGATTTGAGCGGCTGACCAGGATTGGCACTGACCATGAATTCCACTTCTTCGGCCCCGAACTCATTGGCGGCATCCGCATCGAGCGCGCGTAGCTGAACGGCAAATTTGCCGCCGGGCATGCCCAGACCTTGCATGAGATTGCTGACGCGCTCACCCAATGCCACAGCGGCTTGCTGACGCGCCTTGCTCAGCGCCGTGCAATCTGCGCTAAAATTTTTACTGGCCACGGCAATGTGTGCATTCAATTGTTCCAGAGTGAATTCCAGTTTTTCCAGACGTGTCACTTCCTCGGTAAATTCGTCCTGAATGCGTAACAACTCATTGGCTTCAACACGATGTTTACGCGCGGCTGCTTCCAGTGCCGCCAGTCGTTGTTCTACCCATTCCTGACGCGCCGGATCAGCATCGAGGCTGGATTCATAGTGCTGCACTGCGCTGGCTGCTTCACGGCAGGCGATCACGGCTTCATCCAGTAACTGCACTGTGTTGTTCAGCCCGGTATCAAACTGCAGTAGTGATCGTGCCAGTGTCAGCGCCCGCGCCAGTATCTGTTCAGCAGAGTGAGCATCGGTTTCGCGTAACAATTCTGCGAGTTCGCGCACGCCGTGTGCCAGTTTGCCGCTATGAGTATGACGTTGACGTTCAGTATTGAGTTGTGTGACTTCATCAGCTTGTGGCGCCAGTGCTTGCAATTCACTTAAGTGGTAGCGCAATAGATTCAGGCGTTCATTGCGATCCACTGCGCTGCGTTCGGTGTCAGCACGTTGCGTGCGTAAGGTCTTGAGCGTTTGCCAGCTAGCGTTCACGCGTGCCAGCAACTCGCTGTGATTGCCGTGTTGATCGAGCAGGCCGCGTTGCGCACTGCGTTTCATCAGTGATTGATATTCCATCTGGCCGTGTACATCGACCAGCGTTTCACCCAGTTGCCGCAGTGCCTGTACCGGCATGGCCTGACCATTTACCCACGCGCGTGAGCGGCCGTCCTTACCCATCAAGCGACGCAGCATGCACTCTCCATCATGATCCATCTCTTGTTCTGTAAACCACGTGTTGCTCAGTGGGTTTTGGCTGATGGTAAAGCTGGCGGTGACCTCGGCTTTGTCGCAACCATGGCGAATGATTTCCATGCCAGCGCGACCACCAGTAACGAACAGTAGTGCATCGACCATGATTGACTTGCCCGCGCCGGTTTCGCCAGTGAGCGCTGTCATGCCATTGCGTAGTTCCAGCTCGATGCGGTCGATGATGGCAAAGTCTTTGATCTGGATGCTGCTCAACATCGACTATTCCTCGTCGCCGTTGGTTTGCTTGCTGAGTGCGCCGCGACCCCAGTGCAACTTGGAACGCAGGATGCGGTAGTAGTCGTGGCCGACCGGATGTAGCAGATTGACGCGCACATGCGCCGGGCCGACCAGCAGTCGATCACCCATATTCAAATAACCAAGCATCTCACCATCGTAAGTGACCTGCGCCTTGGTGTCGCGATCATGTGCACGGCGAATTTCAACCGTACTGTTGGCGGAGATGACGATGGGACGGTCTGAGAGCGTATGCGGACATATGGGGGCAATTACCATGGCGTCCAGGCTGGGGTGAATGATTGGTCCGCCGCACGATAGCGCATACGCGGTGGAGCCGGTGGCAGAGGCTACGATGACGCCGTCGCCCCCATGAGTGTTGACATACTGGCCGTCCACCCAGGTTTCGTAATCCAGCAAGCGGCCGGTTTCCCATTTTTGTAGCACGCAATCGTTCACCGCCAGACGTTGTACCTGCTTGCCCTTGGCGAGGATCAGGGTGACTTGCAGCAGTGAGCGCGAACCGCGTTCAAATTGGCCAGCCAGCACCTTATCAATGCGCTTCAGCATATCGGTGGGACTAACGTCGGCCAGAAAACCCAGTCGACCGCGATTAATGCCCAGCATCGGCGCGGATGCACCGGCCAACATCCGCGCCGCGCGCAGCATGGTTCCATCACCGCCTACGGTAATGACCAGATCACTGCGGGTCGCAATGTCCTGGTCGCTAACGACTTCCACGCGTTTCGACTGTGGTATGGCCGAGTGTTGATCGACCAACACCTGTAAACCCAGTTTGAGCAGGTGTTTTGCCAGCGTGGTTAATGTTTCCGCTACCTTGGGATCGCCGGGCGGGCCGAGCAGGGTCAGGGTTTTGAAGCTGCTGGCGGCTTTGCTGCGAGTGGTTTTCGCTGTTTTGGTTTTGGCGGCAGGCATTTGGATATTTGTGGATTTGCTGGCAATACAGGCTGGCTACTTTAGCCGGTATTTGTGGCACTTGCTTGACACCGCTCGGCTGGCTCAATAGCGTGCGACGATAACCCTTTGGCCCTGAGTGTCACTTCGTCATGAGTCTGGAATCTACCGATGACATCCTGAGCGATCGTGCTCAACAGCTGCTACGCAGTCTGGTGGAGCAATATATTCGTGAGGGTCAGCCGGTAGGTTCACGCAGTCTGTCGCGCGAATCCGGCATGACGTTGAGCTCGGCCACCATTCGCAATGTCATGGCAGACCTTGAAGATCAGGGATTTGTCGCCTCACCGCATACCTCTGCGGGCAGGGTGCCGACTGACAAGGGCTACCGGTTTTTTGTTGACATGCTGCTCAAAGTGCGGCCACTGGAAACAGATGCGGTACAGATTATTCATCAAGGTCTAGCGCTACGTGGCGATGACCCAATGAAGTTGGTGGCATCGGCCTCGAAAATACTGTCATCCATTACGCAACTGGCAGGCGTCGTGACCTTGCCGCGGCAAGGGCATGCTGAACTGACGCAGATTGAATTTCTGTCGCTGTCTGATAATCGCGTGTTGGCGGTGCTGGTCACCAATGGTCGCGAGGTGCAGAACCGCGTCATGCAATTGGAGCGCGCCTATAGCAGCGATGAATTACGGCAGGCTGCCAACTACCTCAATCAACAATTTGCGGGGCGTGACATGAATGCTGTACGCGAACAGCTGGTGGCGCAGCTCAAACAAACTCGTGAGCATCTCAATCAAGGCATGATGGAAGCCATCAAACTGGCGCAACAGGCGGTTGCACCTGCCGAGCCTGCGCCAACCATACAATATGTCATCGCCGGTGAAACCAATTTGATGGGCTTTGCCGAGTTGTCCAATGTGGAGAAATTACGCAAGCTGTTTGAAGCCTTCAATCAGCAGCGCGATGTACTGCATTTGCTCGACCAGAGCCTGCGTGCTGACGGCATACAGATTTTTATCGGCCATGAATCTGGCCACACAATTTTTGACGATTGCAGCGTCGTCACGGCACCTTACACCATCGATAAGGAAGTGGTCGGCGTGCTTGGTGTCATTGGCCCGACACGCATGGCCTATGAGCGCGTGATTCCCATTGTCGATTTAACAGCCAAGTTGCTGGGCGCGGCATTGAATAAAAGGGTTTAGATGCTTCGCTATGAATAGCCTCTTCTTAAGTATTCTGAAGCTGTATATACCGATGTTATGGAGAATTAGGTGGCTGCGGTTGTTGTCACCTGACCGACTGGAAAGATCACGGTTGCAGGCACCGGGGCATGCGGAGTAGCTGATTCGCTTTGTTGCGCAGACATTGGGCTGTCTGTTTTTGGACTTGATTCTCGTCAGTCCATCCCCATACTGCCACCACATTTTATGAGTTCGCCTGCTGTACGGCCTGACCAAACCTTGGTTCGGTTCGGGCGTAATTTTTCTAAAGCATTGTTGGAGCATTGATTGATGAGTAACCCTGAAGAAAGTACGCCTCCTGAGGTCAGTGTTGATACAGCATTGGCAGCAGAACCCGCACTGATCAGTGAAGTGGACACCATGAAAGCTGCGCTAGAAGCGGCGGAAGCTCGCGCCAATGAGGGTCGCGATCAGGCGTTGCGCGCTATGGCCGAGCTGGAGAACGTACGCAAGCGTGCTGCGCGAGATGTTGAGAATGCCCATAAATACGCGCTGGAAAAATTTGCCGGTGAAGTGATCGCAGTAAAAGACAGCCTGGAAATGGGGCTGTCAGTGCAGAACGCCAGCGCAGAGGATCTGCGTTCCGGTAGTGAAGCGACGCTGAAGCTGCTATCCAAAGCTTTCGAGAAATCAGGCATTGTCGCTGTTATGCCGGAAGGGGAAGCCTTTAACCCCGAGTTTCATGAGGCCATGGCGATGGTGCCGACGACCGATCAGGCGCCAAACACCATCATCAATGTGGTTCAGAGTGGCTATTTGCTGAGTGGTCGATTGCTGCGTCCGGCGCGAGTCATCGTGGCGCGCGCGCCGGACTAAGGGTCTCCCCTCACCCGGTTGTGCAACAGGGGCAGGGGGAGCGGGCGCGGTTTGCTGGTGACTGGCCTTGAATCTCGCCACATTGCCCACATAAACAGCGTCAAGCGGTTTTTCAAACAGATTTTCGACGGTATTTAGCGGAGTTTTACCATGGCAAAGACAATCGGCATTGATTTAGGAACTACCAATTCTTGCGTGGCAATCATGGAGGGTGGCAAGCCACGTGTCATCGAGAACAGCGAAGGCGATCGTACGACGCCGTCGATTGTCGCCTTCACCAAGGACGACGAAGTGCTGGTGGGTCAGTCTGCCAAGCGCCAAGCGGTAACCAATCCGCACAACACGCTATTCGCCGTCAAGCGCCTCATTGGTCGTCGCTTTAAGGACGACGTGGTGCAAAAAGACGTCAACATGGTGTCTTACAAGATTCTGGCTGCCGATAACGGCGACGCCTGGGTGGAAGCACAGGGCAAGAAGCTGTCACCACAAGAGGTATCAGCTCGCATCTTGATGAAGATGAAAAAGACTGCCGAGGACTTTTTGGGTGAGACCGTTACCGATGCCGTAATCACGGTGCCTGCTTACTTCAATGATTCGCAACGTCAAGCCACCAAGGATGCCGGTCGTATTGCGGGCTTGAACGTCAAGCGCATTATCAACGAGCCTACTGCGGCGGCGCTGGCTTACGGTATGGATAAACAGGGCGGTGATCGCAAGATCGCTGTGTATGACTTGGGCGGCGGTACCTTCGACGTATCTATTATTGAGGTGGCCGATGTTGATGGCGAACGTCAGTTTGAAGTGCTGGCGACCAATGGCGATACCTTCTTGGGTGGCGAAGACTTTGATAATCGCGTCATCAACTACCTCGCAGATGAGTTCAAAAAGGAAAGCGGCGTCGATGTGCGCAAAGATCCGTTGGCGGTGCAGCGTCTGAAAGAAGCAGCGGAAAAAGCCAAGATCGAGCTGTCATCCAGTCAGCAGACCGAAGTTAATCTGCCCTATATCACCGCCGATGCCTCTGGTCCCAAGCACCTCAACATTAAGTTGACCCGCGCCAAGTTGGAGTCACTGGTGGAAGAGTTGGTGCAGCGGACGGTAGAGCCTTGTCGGGTTGCATTGAAAGATGCCGGGTTGTCGATTAACGACGTATCCGAGGTAATCTTGGTCGGTGGTCAAACTCGTATGCCGATGGTGCAAAAAGCCGTGAAGGACTTCTTCGGCAAAGAGCCGCGCAAGGATGTGAATCCTGATGAGGCCGTGGCAGTTGGTGCCGCAATTCAGGGTGGGGTGCTGTCGGGCGAAGTGAAAGATGTGTTGCTGCTGGATGTGACGCCGCTGTCGCTAGGTATTGAAACCATGGGCAGCATCATGACCAAGTTAATTGAGAAAAACACGACGATTCCTACCAAGGCGTCGCAGGTGTTTTCGACCGCTGATGACAATCAGTCGGCAGTGACCATTCATGTGTTGCAGGGCGAGCGGCAGCGCGCCAGTGATAACAAGTCGCTGGGTCAGTTCAATCTGGAAGGCATTCCTGCTGCGCCGCGCGGTACGCCGCAGATTGAAGTGGCGTTTGATATTGATGCCAATGGCATTTTGCATGTGTCAGCCAAAGACAAGTCCACGGGTAAGGAACAGAAGATCACCATCAAGGCTTCTTCAGGTTTGTCGGAAGATGAAATCAAGCGCATGGTGCAAGATGCCGAAGCGCATGCCGACGAAGATCGTAAGTATCGTGAATTAGTCGATGTGCGTAACAAGGCTGATGCGTTGGTGCATAGCACTGACAAGACTTTGCAGGAGCTTGGCGACAAGGTGTCGGGTGAAGATCGCGTCAAGATTGAAGCAGCGCTATCTGATGTCAAGTCAGCCTTGAGCAGCGACGACAAAGACAACATCGAGAAGAAGACTCAAGCACTGGCCGAGGCTTCTGCCTCTCTCGCGCAGCAGGCATATGCACAGTCAGCTGCGGCTGAAGGTGCGGCAGCCGGTGATGAAGCGCAAGCGGCTGGTGGCAATGCAGGCAAGGATGATGTGCTGGATGCTGAGTTCGAAGAAGTGAAGGACAAGAAGTAATAGCCAAGAATTACTTACTCTTAGTCTCTCTCCCGTAACTGGGAGAGAGTGGGGGAGAAGTTCTTGATACGAAGCCGCCACTGCTAATAGCAGCGGCGGCTTGTCCATGTAAGCTGATTACAGTTCGTTTTGTAGATTTATAGATGAATAGCTGCCATGTCAAAGCGTGATTTTTACGAAATTCTGGGCGTGGAAAAAACCGCCAATGAAGCCGAAATAAAGAAAGCCTATCGGCGTATGGCGCAAAAGCACCACCCCGATCGCAATCCCGACAACAAGGAATCAGAAAGCAAATTCAAAGAGGCAAAGGAGGCCTATGAAGTGCTCACGGATGATCGTAAGCGGGCCGCTTACGATCAATACGGACATGCAGGCATTGATCCGCAACGCGGTGGTGGTGGCGCTGACGCATTTGGCGATGTATTCGGTGATGTATTTGGCGACATCTTTGGCGGTGGCCGACGCGGTGGTGGTGGGCGTCAAGTGTATCGCGGTGCTGATTTGCGCTACGACTTGGAGTTGTCACTGGAACAGGCGGTATTTGGTGATTCACTGAAGATTGATTTCACTACGCTGGGCGAGTGCAATAGTTGCAAAGGCTCAGGGGCTTCGCCGGGTTCAAAAGTCAGTAGCTGCGAAACTTGTAATGGCGTAGGCCAAGTGCGCATGCAGCAGGGTTTTTTCGCCGTACAGCAGACCTGCCCGCGCTGTAAAGGTCGCGGCCAAACCATTTCGCAACCGTGTGATACGTGTTTGGGTCAAGGTCGCATACGGCGTAAAAAAACGCTGTCGGTTAAAGTGCCTGCAGGCGTCGATACCGGCGATCGCATTCGCTTGTCAGGCGAGGGTGAGGCGGGTGCCAATGGCGGCCCAGCCGGTGACTTGTATGTGGAAGTGCATGTTAAAGATCACGCGATATTTGAGCGCGAGGGAGCAAATCTTTCGTGCGAAGTGCCGGTGAGCTTTGTCACTGCAACGCTTGGCGGCAGTATCGAAGTGCCAACCTTGCATGGCAATGTGGTGTTAAAAATTCCGCACGAAACGCAGTCTGGCCGCATGTTTCGCCTCAAAGAAAAAGGGGTGAAGCCGGTACGGGGTGGTTCGATAGGCGATTTATTCTGTCGTGTGATGGTGGAAACCCCGGTGAAACTTAGTGACGAGCAGAAAGAATTGCTGCGTAACTTTGAAAAATCCATGCAAACAGATGGTAACAAGCACAGTCCGCGTGAGACTTCTTGGCTGGGCGGAGTAAAAGAGTTTTTTAAATCGTAGGGCGGTGTGGTGCATGAGCCGCTCTCGGTTGAAACTAAATCGATGCGGCAGTCAGGGCTGTCTGCCGGGCTGGCCTGGCGGACAAGCCCACTTATTCTTCCTGTCCTCGGGTGTGATCGGGCTAGCTTCCATGACAGGTGGCGTTTATTCTTCCCGACCAGCGATCCGCAGCAGGGAAAGGCCATCCTCGCTTTTCAGGAATAACTTCAAAATGAAAACACTAATCTTCCGTTCTGCCCTATTCTTCATGGCGCTGATTGCCCACAGCGCGCTGGCGCAGGACGGCACGGTTTCCCGTGGTGAATATGTGGCACGGCTGGCCAACTGTGTTGCCTGCCATTCAGCGCCAGATGGCGCAGCGTTCGCCGGCGGCTTGAAGATGGCTGTGCCATTTGTCGGCGCTATCTATACCACCAACATCACACCAGACCGCGATACGGGGATCGGCAGTTATACGTTTGCAGATTTTGATGCCGCCATGCGCAAAGGAGTGGCGAAGGATGGTCATAATCTTTATCCGGCGATGCCCTATCCCTCGTATGCCCGGATGACCGAAGAGGATATTCACGCGCTGTACGATTTTTTCATGAACGAAGTACAGCCGGTACGTCAGGCCAACAGGCCTAATGAAGTTCCGGGCTGGAAGAGCATGCGCTGGCCGCTGGCGATCTGGAATTTTTTCTTCCTGGACGACAAACCCTACAAGGCTAAGGAGAGTCACGATGCCGTGTGGAATCGTGGTGCGTATCTGGTGCAAGGTCCGGGTCACTGTGGTGCCTGTCATACCCCGCGTGGCCTGCTGTTCCAGGAAAAAGGTACGGATGACTCCGATGCAGATTTCTTGGCGGGTGCGACGCTGGATCACTGGTCGGCTTCCAGTCTGAACAGCGATATCAACGCCGGTCTGGGTCGCTGGAGCGTGCAGGACATATCCGCTTTCCTCAAAACCGGCAAAAACCAGTTTGGCACGGCATTCGGCACCATGGTGGAAGTGGTGAACAACAGTACCCACCACATGACGGATGCTGACCTGAATGCCGTCGGTGTTTATCTGAAGTCGCTGCCTGCAGCGCATGAGCGCAATGCCACGCCTTGGAGTTATAGCGACGCCACGCTGGCTGCGTTGCGTAGCCCCTTCAGTCAGCCCGGTGCCGCCACCTATTATCAGTACTGTGCATCGTGCCACGCCGCCAGTGGCAAAGGTTACGCACCGCATCCGCCGCTGGCGGGCAATCCGGTTGTGCTGGACCCCGATCCGGTCTCGCTGATCAATCTCACACTGAATGGTTCGCTGCGAGTGATCGCGGAGGGTCATCACGCGGTCTACAGCATGCCGTACATGCGTCTGCTGTTATCTGATCAGGAAATTGCCGACGTGGTCACTTTCATCCGTAATGGCTGGGGGCACCAGGCCAGCGCCGTCAGGGCGGATCAGGTGACCGTTGTGCGTGAGGCTACCGATCCGGTCAGACATGACACCATCGTACTGAGGATGAAATAGTCTGGCGTTGCATGATTCCTGTTCCAGCAACGGTGGAGAGATTGCGCCGTTGTATGTGACTCTGCCGGTTCAGGCTGATCGCGCTCAGCCTACACCCACACTGGCACTATGATTTGATCCAGCGCTTTGGCAGTGCGCTGAATTTGCATGCTCACTTACACTTCCTATCCCCTTAGTCTGACGGATTCGCCATGACACACACAATTCCAATTGCCTTGCTGGGCATCAGTGGCCGCATGGGCCGCGCCTTGATGCAGGCACTCGAAGGCTGCACTGATTTGTCATTGAGTGGTGCGTTGGCATCAACCAACAGTGTCTGGCTGGGCAAGGATGTCGGTCTGGTAGCGGGATCGCAAACGTTGGGCGTTACCATCACTGCCGATGTGCAGCAGGCGATTGCCGGGGCGAAGGTCGCCATCGACTTTACCTTGCCGCAGGTTACGCCGATCAATGTGCAGGCCTGTGTGGCCAATGACACCGCACTGGTGATTGGCACTACCGGACATACTGCCGAGCAGCGCGCCGTCATTGAGCAAGCAGCCAAACTGATTCCCATTGTGCTGGCACCCAACATGAGTGTGGGTGTGAATCTGTTATTGAAGCTGGCTGAGCTGGCGGCGAAAGCGCTTGATGAAGGCTACGACATCGAAATTTACGAAGCTCATCATCGCAACAAGAAAGATGCGCCATCGGGCACGGCATTGCGCATCGGTGAAGTGGTGGCCGCTGCGCGTGGTGTGACCTTGAAAGAGCAGGGCGACTTCACTCGTTATGGCGATACCGGCGCGCGACAACGCGGCCATATCGGTTTTTCAGTCGCGCGTGGTGGCGACATCGTGGGTGATCACACGCTGTTATTTGCGGGCCCCGGTGAGCGCATTGAGCTCAGTCATCGTGCCCATGATCGTTCCGGCTTTGCACGCGGCGCACTGGTCGCTGCACGCTGGTTGCAGGGCCGCAAGCCGGGTTTGTATTCCATGCAGGATGTGCTGGGGCTTTAGAGATCTGATTTACTGCGGTAGTTAGGTATTTGAGGCTAAGGATGATGCGATGACCTATCACGCGCAACGCGCTTTGGAGTTACTACGAATCGGATGAAGTCCAACAAGCCGAATTGCATGCCTCCCCTGATATGTGTGCGTATGTGCGCGTTCGCCGGTAGTGTGCCGACCCTTCATGAAGTGATTTGTCTGCGCGCTGCAGGCTGTTGCAAGCTGGATCACTGTTTGTCAACACATCATCAACCGATTTTCAGCAAGTATTCCGATAGACCCGGTGGCGCTGCTCGCGTACACTGCGTCACTTAGCACGCGGGTGATTTTTTTGTTTGGGATCGGCATCTGCCAATCTCTCCTTCCGTATGCCTGCTTCCATGGTTTGAGCTAACAAACCAATTTCTTAAAGCTTGCTTAACGTAAGGGGCTGCACGCTAATGAGCTCTGCATTTGCGGTTCTTGCACTTGAGGACGGCACCGTTTTTCACGGTCGTTCAATTGGTGCCAAAGGTAATACAACGGGCGAGGTGGTGTTCAATACTGCCATGACCGGCTATCAGGAAGTCCTCACGGATCCTTCCTATTCACGTCAATTGGTGACGTTGACTTATCCCCACATTGGCAATACCGGCACCAATGCCGAGGACATGGAGTCCAGTGCGATTTATGCTGCTGGATTGATTATTCGTGATTTACCCTTGCTGCATTCAAGCTGGCGTGCCAGCGAGTCGCTTGACAGCTTTTTGGTGCGCGGCAAGGTGGTGGCGATTGCCGATATTGATACTCGCAAGTTGACGCGTATCTTGCGTGAAAAGGGCGCGCAATCAGGCTGCATCATGGCGGGTGAGAAAATTGATCCTGCGGTGGCGGTGTTGGCGGCAAAAAAATTTCCTGGCCTCAAGGGCATGGATTTGGCCAAGGTGGTCAGTACCAAGCAGGCCTATCAGTGGAATGACGGCACACATTGGGGCAGTGAGGTCAGTCCACCAATCCGTCCCGGTCAGCGCAAGCATGTGGTTGCCTATGACTTTGGGGTGAAGCGCAATATTTTACGGTTGCTGGCGGATTCAGGCTGTCGCTTGACGGTGGTGCCAGCGCAGACCTCAGCACAGGAGGTGCTGGCTATGAATCCCGATGGTATTTTCCTTTCAAATGGCCCTGGTGATCCCGAGCCATGTCACTACGCCATCGAAGCAATTCAGCAATTTCTGAAAACTGATGTACCGGTGTTTGGGATTTGTCTTGGTCACCAGTTACTGGGGCTCGCCAGTGGTGCGAAAACCATCAAGATGAAATTTGGCCACCATGGTGCAAACCATCCAGTGCTAGATGTCGACAGTGGTCAGGTGGCGATTTCCAGCCAGAATCATGGTTTTGCGGTGGATGAAGCCAGCTTACCGAAAACTATGCGCGCCACGCATCGCTCGTTGTTTGACGGTTCGTTGCAAGGTATCGCTCATATTGAACGACCAGCTTTCAGCTTTCAGGGTCATCCGGAGGCTGCTCCAGGGCCACACGAGTTACAAGGTCTGTTTGCCAAATTCATGAATCTGATAGAGCAGCGTGCGGCGATGAACGGTGGACAACGTCGCGCGGTTGCTGAATGACTCGACCTGTTTCAATGACTAAGAACCAAGCTTAAGGCGCAAGACGACGCGATGCCAAAACGTACTGACATCAACAGCATTCTGATTCTCGGCGCGGGTCCTATCGTGATCGGGCAGGCATGCGAATTCGATTACTCGGGTGCGCAGGCGTGTAAGGCGCTACGCGAAGAGGGGTACCGGGTCATTCTGGTGAACTCTAATCCGGCCACCATCATGACCGACCCGGAGATGGCCGATGCAGTGTATATCGAACCGGTGCACTGGCGCACGGTGGAACGAATTATTGCCAAAGAGAAACCAGATGCCCTGCTGCCCACCATGGGTGGCCAGACGGCATTGAACTGCGCGCTGGATCTGGTGCGTGAAGGCGTGCTGGAAAAGTACGGCGTGGAAATGATCGCAGCGTCACGCGATGCCATCGACATGGCCGAGGATCG
Organism: Steroidobacteraceae bacterium; assembly: GCA_050181835.1. Taxonomy (GTDB): domain Bacteria; phylum Pseudomonadota; class Gammaproteobacteria; order Steroidobacterales; family Steroidobacteraceae; genus CAILZL01. Next base: position 76,553 of record JBFXCU010000002.1, read on the forward strand.
TGAAAAATTCCGTAACGCCATGCGTGAGATCGGTCTGGAAAGCCCCCGCTCGCGTATTGCACATACCATGGAAGAAGCGCACGCAGTGCAGGCCGAAATTGGCTATCCCACGGTGATCCGTCCATCCTTCACCATGGGTGGTTCGGGCGGTGGCATTGCCTACAATCGTGAAGAGTTCATCGAAATTGTCGAGCGTGGTCTGGATGCGTCGCCCACCAGCGAAGTGTTGCTGGAAGAATCTGTCATCGGCTGGAAAGAGTTTGAGATGGAGGTGGTGCGCGACCGCAAGGACAACTGCATCATTGTTTGTTCCATCGAAAACTTTGATCCGATGGGGGTACATACCGGCGATTCGATCACGGTGGCACCGGCACAAACACTTACAGACCGCGAGTATCAACGCCTGCGTGATGCCTCGATTGCGGTATTGCGCAAGATCGGTGTGGAATGTGGCGGCTCCAATGTGCAGTTTGCCGTCAGTCCTTACGATGGGCGCGTGCTGGTCATTGAGATGAATCCGCGTGTGTCGCGCTCGTCGGCACTAGCCTCTAAAGCAACCGGTTTTCCGATTGCCAAGATTGCTGCCAAGCTGGCAGTGGGCTATACCCTTGATGAATTAAAGAACGACATCACCGGTGGAGCCACCCCGGCATCGTTCGAACCCAGTATTGATTACGTGGTTACCAAAATTCCACGATTCACCTTTGAGAAATTTCCCGGTGCCAATATCAGGCTGACGACGCAGATGAAATCTGTCGGTGAAGTCATGGCAATTGGCCGCACCTTTCAGGAGTCGTTGCAAAAGGCATTACGTGGTTTGGAAGTCGGCATTGATGGTTTGACGCCGATCCTGAAAATGCCGCTGTCAGACAGCGACGCCAACTTGTTGCGTGAAGAACTACGCATGCCAGCGGCTGAGCGTATCCGTTATGTGGCGGACGCCTTCCGTGCCGGCTGGTCGCTGCAAGAAGTACATAAGCAGAGTTATATTGATCCGTGGTTCCTGGTGCAACTGGAAGACCTCGTCAAGGAAGAGCAGCGCGTTGCGGCAGAAGGGCTCGAATCACTTGCAGTGGATCGGTTGCGGCAACTCAAGCGTAAGGGGTTTGCGGATAGTCGTTTGGCCAAACTGATCGGTACCGATGAATCCTCAGTACGTCGCCGTCGTCTGCGTTTGGGTGTGCGTCCGGTGTACAAGCGCGTCGACACTTGTGCCGCTGAGTTTGCAACCTCGACAGCCTATATGTATTCCACTTACGAAGAAGAGTGCGAATCACAGCCGACCGATAACAAGAAAATTATGATTCTCGGTGGCGGCCCGAATCGCATTGGCCAAGGCATTGAATTTGACTACTGCTGTGTACACGCCGCATTTGCACTACGTGACGCTGGTTATGAAACCATCATGGTCAATTGCAATCCGGAAACAGTGTCAACTGATTACGACACCTCGGATCGGTTGTATTTCGAGCCGTTGACCTTTGAAGATGTCATGGAAATCATCGACAAGGAAAAGCCGGTGGGTGTCATTGTGCAGTATGGTGGTCAGACGCCACTGAAATTGTGTCGTGCGCTCGAGGCTGCGGGTGCGCCGATCATTGGTACCTCACCAGATGCGATCGATGTCGCTGAAGACCGTGAGCGCTTCCAGCAGCTAGTCACGCAACTGGGCTTGCGGCAGCCGCCTAATCGCACTGCGCGCACCGAAGAGGCGGCGGTACAGGCGGCGCGTGAGATTGGTTATCCATTAGTAGTGCGACCGTCCTATGTGCTGGGTGGTCGCGCCATGGAAGTGGTGTTCAGCGAAGACGATCTGCGGGTGTACATGACTGAAGCGGTTACCGTGTCGAATGACAGCCCGGTGCTGCTGGATCGGTTTTTGGATGTGGCGATTGAAGTTGATGTTGATGCTATTTGCGATGGGGATAACGTTTATATCGGCGGCATCATGGAGCATATTGAACAGGCTGGCGTGCACTCTGGTGACTCCAGTTGCTCGCTGCCACCTAACAGCCTCAGTGCAGAATTACAGGCGGAACTGAAAGTGCAGACGCGCAAGCTGGCGCTGGGTTTGAAAGTACGTGGCTTGATGAATATCCAGTTCGCCATTCAGAACAGCATCATCTATGTGCTGGAAGTAAACCCGCGTGCCTCGCGCACCGTGCCATTTGTGTCTAAGGCAACTGGCGTACCGCTAGCCAAGCTGGCGGCGCGAGTAATGGTCGGTGAAAAACTCAAGGATCTGGATTTGCTCAGAGAACGGACGATGCCATTCTTTGCTGTGAAAGAAGCAGTATTCCCTTTCGCCAAGTTTCCCGAAGCCGATCCGATCCTCGGTCCGGAAATGAAATCCACTGGCGAGGTCATGGGTACGGGGCGCAGTTTTGGTGAGGCATATGCCAAGGCACAACTGGCATCAAGCATCGATTTGCCGACTCGCGGGGTATGTCTGATTAGTGTGCGTGAACGTGATAAAGCGCTGGCGGCAGAGCTTGCCAGCAAGTTGGTAGCACGCGGCTTTGAGATCGTTGCGACGGCGGGCACAGCGGCGATTATTGCTGCAGCCGGCATTCAAGTGCGCTCCGTAAATAAGGTGCGTGAAGGCCGTCCGCACATCGTCGACATGATCAAGAATGATGAAATTGCCTTGATTATCAATACTACCGAAGGCAAACAGGCTACGCTGGAGTCGCGTTCAATTCGTCGTGAAGCGGTGCATCGTAAAGTGACTTATTTCACCACCATCAATGCGGCATTTGCGACGTGTGAGGCACTGGATCATCTGGACTCACCGGAAGTAAATCTGTTGCAAGACTTGCATAGAGAGGTTGTCTAATGAAACGCGCTCCCATGACGTTGAAAGGTGCTGAGCGCTTACGGCTTGAGTTGAAGCGTCTCAAGGGGGAGGAGCGGCCGCGCATCATTCAGGAAATTGCGGAAGCGCGCAGCCACGGTGATTTGAGTGAAAATGCTGAGTATGCAGCGGCGCGCGAAGCACAAAGCTTCACCGAAGGTCGTATCAAGGATCTGGAAGCGCATTTGTCGAATTCTGAGATTATTGACGTGGTTGGCGTGGCTGCAGGTGAGCGCGTGGTATTTGGCGCGACAGTTGAGTTGGAGCCAGAAGACGGTGGTAAAACAGTGGTTTATCAACTTGTCGGTGACGCCGAGGCTGACATCAAGGCGGGCTTGATTTCGGTATCGTCACCAATTGCTCGTGCCGTCATCGGTAAAAGTGTCGGCGATGAAGTAGATGTCAGTGCGCCGAATGGCGTGCGCAGTTACGAAATCGTTGCCGTCAGGTATGTGTAGGGCGGAGCGCCTCGCGGCAGTGCTGCTCGCCGCCTGGGCGGGTGGGCTGTGGACGGTTTGCGGAATAGTGGTGCCGGGGCTGTTTTGGTTGATCGACGACAACAAACTGGCTGGATCAGTCGCGGCGCAGTTTTTTTACGCGGAAACTTTTTTCAGTTTGTTGTTTGGTTCGATGTACTGGGCGTTGCGGCGTCAGGTGCTGGACGTGTTGAATAAACGGTGTCTGCTAACAGCTATGGCCGCGCCGCTGGTGTTTTTTCTGCTGCTAACACCATGGATGAATGCGGCGCGTGCAGCTGGCAATATGGCTCGCTTTGGCCAATTGCACGGTCTCGCTAGTTTGTTGTTCCTCATCGCCTGCGTGGCGGTGGGAGTGTTGGTGTGGCGGGCGTCGTTTACGCGTCCGGCAGCATGATTTTTGGCTTCTCTTGGTTGGAGCGATAAAAAACGCCAACATTGCCGATGCGTTGCACTAATTCACTATGAGTGGCTTTTATCAGCGTATCAAATACTGTGTCGCGAGCAGCACGATCAGCTAGGCGCGCACGTACCTTGACCAGTTCATGACTGCTTAACGCCCCATCGAGTTCACGGGTAATGGCTGCGAGCTTGCCGGGTTCGCCGATGGCGTTGCCGACCATCACGATTGGGTGCAAGGGATGAGCCAGTCGACGTAGGTGCTTTTTCTGATTTTCAGTGAGTGACATGTTGATGTGCTGTTGAGGCGGTTAGTTAACCGTTATTGTCGACCGTAGAGTTTAACCGTATCGATCATGCCAAAACGAACCAAATCTAGCGCCCGCTGGCTGGAAGAACATGAAAGTGACCCATTTGTAAAAGCGGCGCGTGCTGCAGGCTATCGCTCGCGTGCGGTTTACAAGTTGGAGGAACTACAAAAAACTGATCGCTTGCTCAGGCCGGGCATGAGTGTGGTCGATTTAGGTGCGGCACCGGGTGGTTGGAGCCAGTACTGTGCGCGCTTGCTACATGGCAAGGGACGGATTGTGGCGCTGGATATCCTGCCCATGGATGCCATTATGGGAGTGGAGTTCATTCAGGGTGATTTCGGCAGCGATGCAGTGTTCGCAGCGCTGATGGAGCAGCTGGGAACTGACAAAGTGGACCTTGTATTGTCGGACATCGCCCCCAATATGACTGGTATGCCCGACGTTGATCATTTGCGGGCAATGCACTTGGTTGAGCTGACTTTGGACTTTGCCGAACGCAGTTTGAAACCTGGTGGCGATTATCTGGTCAAATTGTTTCAGGGCCGGGATTTCCAACCTTTCATGAAGCGCTTGCGGGGTTTGTTTGAAACTGTGAAGACCCGTAAGCCCAAGGCATCACGGGCGCGTAGTGCCGAGCTGTATGTGTTGGCGCGTGGCTTTCGGATGGTGTAGTGTCGATTATGCTATTTATTGCAAATGTCGCCGTGAAAATTGCCTGATCAGGCTAATTCGGTGATGAGGAGCTTGTCTTGAACGATTTAGCTAAGAATGTGGTTGTCTGGGTGGTCATTGCCGTCATTCTGGCGGCGGTGTTCAGTAATTTTAGTGGCCAAACAGGAGCGTCACAACCGCTTGCTTATTCGACTTTCCTTGAACAGATTAAAAGTGGTGGTATCAGCGAAGTTACCTTCAAAGAAGGCAACATGATTACCGGCAAGCGCACTAATGGCGAAGCGTTCGTTAGCTACAGCCCGGAAACAGATAATTCAGCTTTGATCGGTACGCTGCAATCTAACCGTGTCAATTTCAGTGCTTCGGCACCTGAGCGTCAGGGCTTTCTGATGCAGTTATTTCTGTCGTCCTTCCCGATCCTGTTGTTGATCGGCGTTTGGGTATATTTCATGCGTCAGATGCAGGGTGGTGCTGGCGGTCGTGGTGCCATGTCGTTTGGTAAATCGAAAGCACGCTTGCTCAATGAAGATCAGGTGCAGGTGACCTTCGCGGATGTCGCGGGCATTGAAGAAGCTAAAGAAGAAGTGGTAGAAATTGTTGAATTCCTGAAAGATCCGGGAAAATTCCAACGCTTGGGCGGCAAAATTCCGCGCGGTGTGCTGATGGTGGGGTCACCCGGCACCGGTAAGACCTTGTTGGCGCGTGCCATTGCTGGCGAAGCCAAAGTACCGTTCTTCACCATTTCCGGTTCGGATTTCGTAGAAATGTTTGTCGGTGTGGGCGCATCGCGAGTGCGCGACATGTTCGAACAAGCGAAGAAACATGCACCGTGCATCATCTTTATTGATGAAATTGATGCTGTGGGTCGTCATCGTGGCGCCGGTCTGGGTGGCGGCCATGATGAGCGTGAGCAAACACTCAATCAGTTATTGGTGGAAATGGATGGTTTCGAAGGCACTGAAGGCGTCATTGTCATTGCCGCTACTAACCGTCCCGATGTGCTTGATCCCGCGCTGTTGCGTCCGGGTCGGTTTGACCGCCAGGTGACGGTGCCACTACCTGACGTACGTGGTCGCGAGCAGATACTGAGAGTGCATATGCGTAAGCTGCCGTTGGCTGATGACGTTAAGCCGCAATTGATTGCACGCGGTACACCGGGCTTCTCGGGCGCGGATTTGGCCAACTTGGTGAATGAGGCAGCGCTATTCGCGGCACGCCTCAACCGTCGTACTGTGACGATGGAAGAATTTGAAAAAGCCAAAGACAAACTCATCATGGGTACTGAGCGACGTTCGATGGTGATGGATGACCAAGAAAAGAAGCTCACTGCTTATCATGAAGCTGGTCATGCGATTGTGGGGCTATCGATGGCCGAACACGATCCGGTTTACAAGGTTTCCATTATTCCGCGCGGTCGTGCGCTGGGTGTGACCATGTTCCTGCCGGAGGCGGATCGTTACAGCACCAGTAAGCGTCGTTTGGAAAACCGTATTGCTACCTTGTTCGGCGGGCGCATTGCCGAAGAGATGATTTTCGGTGCGGAAGCGGTCACCACTGGTGCCTCCAACGACATTGAACGCGCCACGGAAATTGCCCGCAACATGGTGACCAAGTGGGGCCTGTCCGACAAGATGGGGCCGTTGTCCTATGCAGAAGAAGAAGGTGAGGTATTCCTTGGTCGGCAGATGACCCAGCATAAGAATGTTTCTGATGTTACTGCCAATGCCATTGATGCGGAAGTACGCAAGTTGATTGATACCAACTACGCTCACGCTAAACAGGTGTTGCAGGATAACCTTGAGAATCTGCACAAAATGGCGCAGGCGTTGATCAAGTACGAAACCATTGATGAAGGCCAACTCAAAGACATCATGGCTGGTCGTGAGCCGCGTCCACCGAAGGATTGGGATGACGCCCCTTCGGCTTCGTCGGGTACACCGCCTGAGCGTGATACGAAGGGCGGGAAGGACGGATCGATTGGCGATCCTGCAAGCCAGCATTGAGTATAGGTCATAGGCAGTAGACTTTAAGCGGAAAGGGTTCTACTTTCTGACTGCAGTCTATCGTCTTCTGCTCCACATGCTTTTGCACTGCGGTTCACAAATTCTCGATCTCAGCACGCCACGTGTTATGGGCGTGCTCAATGTCACTCCCGATTCTTTTTCTGATGGGGGTCGCTTTAATCACCATGACGCTGCGGTGGCGCGTGCCAAGCAAATGCTGGCGGAAGGTGCAGACATCATTGACATAGGTGGCGAATCAACTCGACCGGGCGCTACCAGCGTTAGCGCTAGTGAAGAACTGCAACGGGTCGTGTCAGTGATTGCCTCCATTCACGCCGCGCATCCTGAGGCGTTGATCTCGATTGATACCAGCAAAGCCGAAGTGATGCGTGCGGCCATCGATGCGGGCGCGACCATCATCAACGATGTGCGTGCGCTAACCGAGTCAGGCGCGCTGAATGTTGCAGCAAGCAGTAACGTTGCCGTGTGCATCATGCACATGCAGGGTCAGCCTGCTGAGATGCAAGTGGCACCACGTTACGGCAAGTTGTTGGCTGAAGTCAGTGAGTTCTTACGTGAGCGTACTGCTGCTTGCGAGATGGCAGGCATTGCGCGTAATCGCATCGTCGTTGATCCGGGTATCGGCTTCGGCAAAGCCTTATCGCACAATCTGGAAATATTGGCGCACCTGCCTGAGTTGCTGCAGCAACAATTGCCGTTAATGATTGGCGTGTCACGCAAGTCGCTGTTTGGTGAGCTACTTGGCAGGGCGGTTGAGCAGCGATTGGCTGGTAGTGTGGCATTGGCTACTGCCAGTGTACTGGCCGGTGCGAGTATCATTCGCGCGCACGATGTGGCGGCAACCGTCGATGTGGTACGCACAGCATATGCATTACGGCAGGCGGGATATACAGTTGCGCGATCATTGAATGCCTAGATAAGCGGAGTAATAGTGGCTAGAAAATATTTTGGAACCGACGGGATACGCGGTCGCGTCGGACAGTCACCAATGACGGTGGATTTTGCGTTGCGTCTGGCCAGTGCAGCAGCACGGGTACTGGCACCCAATGGTGGCACTGTGTTGGTCGGCAAGGACACGCGCGTTTCGGGTTATATGTTTGAATCAGCGCTTGAAGCTGGTTTTGTCGCAGCCGGCGTCAATGTCATGTTGATCGGGCCATTGCCAACCCCTGGTATCGCATACATGGCTAAAAGCTTCGACTGCAATTTCGGCGTGGTAATTAGTGCTTCGCATAATCTTTACGAAGATAATGGCATCAAATTTTTTGATGGCAAGGGCGGCAAGCTCAGTGATGAAATCGAGGCGCAGATTGAGGCGCTGCTGGATTCGCCGCCGGTAACGCGCGAATCGCACCAGCTTGGACTGGCCAAACGTGTTGATAAGGCGCGCACCAAGTACCAAGATTTTTGTATGGCCAGTGTTCCCAGCGACGTTAACCTGGCTGGGTTAAAAATTGTTATAGATTGTGCGCATGGTGCCGGTTACAAGGTTGCGCCACGCATACTGACTGATATGGGTGCCGAGATCATTCCAATTGGTTGCTCACCTAATGGACGCAATATCAACTTGAATTGTGGTTCCATTTCACCTGAGTTACTGCAACACACGGTGCCCGGCGTGCGCGCCCATGTGGGGGTGGCTTTGGATGGTGATGGTGACCGCTTGGTGATGGTGGATCATCTCGGTCGGGTGGTGGATGGGGATCAGTTGCTGTACGTGCTGGCGACCGCGCGCCATGCAGCGGGTGAATTGCACGGCCCGGTAGTCGGTACAGTAATGAGTAACCTTGGCTTGGAGCATGCATTACAGCAACAAGGCATTGCTTTCCGCCGCGCCAAGGTCGGCGACCGTTATGTGTTGGAAGTGCTGCGCGAAACCGGTGGTATGTTGGGTGGCGAGACTTCTGGGCACTTGCTGTGCCTTGATCGCACCACCACTGGCGATGCCGTCATCAGCGCCTTGCAGGTATTGGCGGTGATGCAGCAAACCGGCAAGTCACTGGCGGAGCTTGCCGCGCCGATGTCCAAGTATCCGCAGCTAATGGAGAATGTGCGGGTGGCGCATAAGCTCGACGTAGATAAATCTGAGCTTATTCAGCAGGCTGTCCGCAAAGCCGAGCAGCGCCTTGCTGATACTGGCCGCGTTGTCTTGCGTGCCTCTGGTACTGAACCCGTGATTCGCGTCATGGTTGAGGGGCGTGACGAAAAGCTGGTACGTGAGTTGGTTAAGGAGTTAGTGCAAGTGGTGGCGGCGGCAATCTGAGTGCCACTCGATCTTGGGTTTGATTTTGGGGGGCGGCGCCAGTAAGCTTCCGCGCCTTTCATGGGATGGGACGCATAACCAAGATGGGCATGAACAACAAACGTCGGCCGCTGGTTGCGGGCAACTGGAAAATGCATGGTTCGCGCGCGGAAAACGCTGCGCTACTGGATGACATGCTCGGCCAATTGAAGGTGAGCGATGTTGAGGTAATGGTCTGTCCGCCGTATGTGTATTTGGCGGAAATAGCTGGTCGCTTGGCGGGTACTTCGGTTGCGTTGGGCGCTCAGTCACTCTGTGCTGAGACGGTCGGTGCGTTTACTGGTGAAGTATCGGCCAGCATGCTCAAAGAGGTGGGCTGCCAATATGTGTTGGTGGGGCATTCCGAGCGCCGCAGCCTGTATAACGAAGATAGCAGTTTGGTGGCGTGTAAGTTTGTAGCCGCGCAGAGTCGAGGGCTGATTCCGGTGCTGTGTGTCGGCGAATCATTGCATCAGCGACAGTCGGAGCAGGCTTTCACGGTTATTAGTGAGCAGCTGGATGCGGTAGTGGCTACGGCCGGTATTGCTGCGTTTGCGCAGGCGGTGGTGGCCTATGAGCCAGTTTGGGCGATTGGTACGGGATTGACCGCCACGCCGGAGCAGGCGCAAGAAGTGCATTCATTCATTCGTCAGCATCTTGCCGCGAGTGATGCGCAAGTTGCGGCTGGGGTGCGGGTTTTGTATGGCGGCAGTGTCAAAGGCAGTAATGCTGGAGAATTGTTTGCAATGGCCGATGTGGACGGCGGGTTGGTGGGCGGCGCGTCACTCAAGGCGGCTGAATTTCTGCAAATCTGTGCCGCTGCGAATTAATTGGGTATGTAAGTCGAAGTGAGTTGAACGACTATGAATTGGATACAAACAGCGGCAATGATCCTGCACATGTTTCTCTGTGTTGGCATTATTGGTTTGGTGCTGCTGCAGCGAGGTAAAGGTGCGGATGCCGGTGCCGGTTTCGGTGCAGGCGCCTCTGGTACGGTGTTTGGTGCGCGCGGCTCGACATCGTTTTTGTCACGTACAACCGCTGTTCTGGCTACGTTGTTTTTCGTCACCTGCCTGACCTTGGCGTACTTGGGTAATACTCAAGTTAGAAGCACTAGTGTGGTTGATCGCGTGGTGATGCCGGCAAGTGCTGGCAATGCCAGTAGCGACAGCTTGCAGATTCCTACGGCGGATACGGTGGCGCCGGTCGTTGAGCAGGCAACTGCGCCTGTCACGGAGCCCGCTAGCAAGTAATTAACTTACGCTGTGTGACTTGTGCGGTTTTTCTGGGCGGATGTGGTGGAATTGGTAGACACGCTACCTTGAGGTGGTAGTGGCGCAAGCCTTGGAGGTTCGAGTCCTCTCATCCGCACCAAATTTTGGTGGCAAGTTTTTCAGCTGTTTTCTTGTGAATTTTCTGCCGCGTTACCAATGCGCAATCATGTTGCGCTATGCACTGTTGGAAAATTTCCATGCGGGTGTATGAATTGCATTAGTGCCTCCTGTACAATTCGCAGGGATTTTGTCGGCTCAAATCTTGGCAATGCTGCAAAACTATTTACCAATTCTGATTTTTCTTGGCGTCGCGACTGGTTTGTCCCTGGTCTTGATGACGCTCGGCTTTTTGTTTGGTCCGAGCAAGCCGGATGCCGAAAAACAGTCTACCTATGAATGTGGCTTTGAGCCTTTCGAAGACTCACGCATCAAATTTGATGTGCGCTACTACTTGGTGGCGATTCTGTTCATTGTGTTTGATCTGGAAATTGCTTTTCTGTTCCCTTGGGCCGTGTCGCTGAACAAGATCGGTGTGGTGGGGATTGCGGCGGTGGGTGTATTTCTGCTCATTCTGGTGGTCGGTTTCATCTATGAGTGGAAGAAGGGGGCGTTGGAATGGGATTAACTACCCTGCCGCTGGATCAGGTCGCACCGCAGCCAGTGGGCCCGGTTAATGAAGTTGATGAAGCGGATTTAAATGCCACGCTTGCGCAGCGCGGTTTTCTCACTACCAATGTTGATAATCTGGTGAATTGGGCGCGTACTGGCTCGATGTGGCCTATGACCTTTGGTTTGGCCTGTTGTGCCGTCGAGATGATGCATGCAGGTGCGTCACGTTACGACCTTGATCGCTTTGGTATCGTGTTCCGTCCTAGCCCGCGTCAGTCTGATGTGATGGTGGTGGCGGGGACGCTGGTTAATAAGATGGCACCGGCGTTACGTAAGGTATATGACCAGATGCCCGAACCGCGCTGGGTGATCTCAATGGGGTCGTGTGCCAATGGTGGTGGCTACTATCATTACTCCTATGCAGTGGTGCGCGGTTGTGATCGCATTGTGCCGGTGGATGTGTATGTGCCGGGTTGTCCCCCTACTGCTGAGGCATTGCTGTACGGCATTCTGCAATTGCAGAACAAAATTCGTCGTACCAATACCATCGCCAGAAAATAACCGCCTATGTCATCGCGAATCAACTTGCTGGCTGAATCTATCGATGCTCACTTTGCTGGGCGCTTGATCCGTACGGCTTCTACTTGTGGCGAATTGACTTATGAGTTGAACGCGACTGACTTGTTGGAAATGTGTACTCGTTTGCGTGATGGTAAAGAATTCAAGTTCGAACAATTAATCGACCTGACTGGTCTTGACTACTTGAGTTATGGCCAAGTCGAGTGGTCAACGCAAGAATCTACGGGTACTGGCTTTAGTCGTGGCGTGAGTCATGATCCATTAATTGGTGATGCGGGTGGTCGTTTTGCCGTGGTGTATCACCTGTTGTCCGTTACCAATAACCTGCGGCTGCGGCTGCGGGTACGTTGCGCTGATAACGACGCACCTATGCTTGATTCGGTAATAGGTGTATGGGCATCGGCGAACTGGTTTGAGCGCGAAGTGTTCGATATGTACGGCATGCTATTCAAGGGCCATCCTGACCTGCGCCGCATCCTTACCGACTATGGGTTTATTGGTCATCCGTTCCGCAAAGACTTTCCGCTGATTGGCAATGTGGAAGTGCGTTATGACGAAGCCAAGGGTCGGGTTATTTATCAGCCGGTGTCCATCGAGCCACGTGTGCTGGTGCCACGTGTGATTCGCGATGACAACCGTTACGACCCGGCGTTAATACAACGTTCGGCGAACTCCTGAGGCTGTAACGCGCATGGCTGAGATTCACAATTTCACGCTGAACTTCGGTCCGCAGCATCCGGCTGCACACGGCGTATTGCGGCTGGTGCTGGAAATGGATGGTGAAGTCATTCAGAAAGCCGATCCACATATTGGTCTGCTGCATCGGGGTACGGAAAAACTCGCCGAGTCCAAGCCCTTCAATCAGTCTATTGGCTACATGGATCGCCTCGATTATGTGTCGATGATGTGTAATGAGCACGCCTATGTGATGGCGATTGAAAATCTGCTTGGCATCAAGGCACCAATTCGTGCGCAATACATTCGAGTGATGTTCGATGAGATCACTCGCATCCTCAATCATCTGATGTGGCTAGGTGCGCATGGTCTCGACATTGGTGCGATGACTGTATTCCTGTATTGCTTCCGTGAACGCGAAGACCTGATGGACTGTTACGAAGCGGTATCGGGCGCGCGTATGCATGCCACTTACTATCGTCCGGGTGGGGTCTATCGCGACCTGCCTGACTCAATGCCAAAGTATCAAGCATCCAAATGGCGTACACAGAAGCAGGTGGACAAGCTCAATGAGCAACGCAGTGGCAGCATGCTCGATTTCATTGATGACTTCGTAGCGCGTTTCCCTGCCTGTGTCGATGAATACGAAACGCTACTCACTGACAACCGCATCTGGAAACAGCGCACCGTGAATATTGGTGTGGTGACGCCAGAACGTGCATTGCAACTAGGGTTTACTGGGCCAATGATTCGCGGTTCCGGCTTTGCATGGGATTTACGCAAACAGCAACCTTACGAGGTGTATGGCGATCTGGATTTTGATATTCCGGTAGGCGTCAATGGCGATTGTTATGACCGCTACTTGGTACGCATTGAAGAAATGCGTCAATCCAATCGTATCGTCAAGCAATGCATTGACTGGCTGCGCAAACATCCCGGCGATGTCATGCTGGAAGATCACAAGGTGGTGCCGCCATCACGTGAGCAAATGAAGGGCGATATGGAATCATTGATCCATCACTTCAAATTGTTTACGGAAGGCTATTGCGTGCCCGCCGGAGAGACCTACGCTGCCGTAGAAGCGCCGAAGGGTGAGTTCGGTATTTATCTGATGTCGGATGGTGCCAACAAGCCGTATCGTCTTAAATGTCGTGCACCAGGCTTTGTTCATCTGGCGGCGCTGGAAGAAATGGTCAAGGGTCACATGCTGGCGGACGTGGTCGCAGTAATTGGCACGCAAGATATCGTATTCGGAGAGGTTGACCGGTGAGCGACCCTAATAGCCATACAAGTACCCATACAAGTCAGCAAAGTGCTGGAGGACTCTCCAGTCATTTGAAAGAAGAGATCGATCACTGGCTGACCAAGTTTCCGCCGGATCGCAAGCGTTCGGCGGTGTTGGCCGCACTGCGCGCTGCGCAACATGAAAATCACGGCTATTTACTTCAGGCGCAGATGGATGCCATTGCTGAATATTTGCAACTACCGCCGATTCAAGTGTACGAAGTGGCCAGTTTCTATTCGATGTTCGAAACCAAGCCAGTGGGCCGTAACCACATTTCGGTATGTACCAACATCTCCTGTATGTTGTGTGGTGGCGAAGAATTGCTTGAGCATGTTGAACGACGGCTTGGTATCAAAGTTGGTGAAAGCACTTCTGATGGCCGCTTCTTCCTAAAGCGTGAAGAAGAATGCTTGGCTGCCTGTACGGGTGCACCGATGATGATGGTTGATCACGTTTTCTATGAAAATCTTACGCCCGCCAAGGTCGATGAGATTCTGGATAGCCACAAGTAAGCGCCCATGAGTAAGCTCGAACAGAAAAACTTGGTGTGCTTTGAACCGCTTAAATATGAGCGGTCATGGGAAATGGCTACTTATCGCAAGATTGGTGGCTATCAGACATGGGAAAAAATTCTACGCGGCGAATTGACCAAAGAACAAGTCATTGAAGAAGTGAAAGCTTCTGGTTTGCGTGGTCGTGGTGGCGCAGGCTTCCCTACCGGCGTGAAGTGGGGTTTTATGCCGCGCAATGCCCCCGGCCAGAAATATGTGGTGTGCAACTCTGATGAAAGCGAACCGGGGACTTGTCATGATCGCGATATCCTGCGTTACAACCCGCATGCCTTGATTGAGGGGATGGCCATTGGCGGCTTTGCGATGGGTGCGAGTGTGGGCTACAACTACATTCGTGGAGAGTTTCTTGGCGAACCAATTCCGCGTTTTGATGCGGCGTTAAAAGAAACTTATGATGCTGGCCTGTTGGGTACCAATATCAAAGGCTCAGGCATTGATTTTGATTTGCATACCTATGTGGGTGCGGGCGCGTACATCTGCGGCGAAGAAACCGCGTTGCTGGAATCGCTGGAAGGTAAGCAAGGCCGGCCACGTTTCAAACCGCCATTCCCCGCTAACTTCGGCTTGTACGGCAAGCCCACCACCATCAACAACACGCAGAGCTTTGCTTCAGTACCAACCATATTGCGCAATGGTGCCAAGTGGTTTGCTGATCTCGGCGTCGCCACCGCAGGTGGCACCATGGTGTTCTCCGTGTCAGGACATGTTGCCAAGCCGCTTAACATTGAATTGCCATTGGGCATTACCTTTCATGAGTTGCTAAATGAAGCAGGTGGTATCTGGAAGGGCCGTAAATTAAAGGCGGTCATTCCAGGTGGTATTTCTACACCAGTGATTCCGGCTGCATTGCTGGACGACGTAACCATGGATTATGACGGCCTGCGTAAAGTGGGTTCCTCGCTGGGCACAGGTTCAATGATCGTGATGGATGATCAAACTTGTATGGTGAAAACGCTGGAGCGCATCTCGCGATTTTTCTATGCCGAATCCTGCGGTCAATGCACGCCCTGCCGCGAAGGTACGGGTTGGGTTAACCGCGTGTTGAAGCGCATTGTTGCTGGTCAAGGTACGCAACAAGATCTGGACTTGCTGCTGGAAGTAGTGGGCAAGATTGAAGGGCATACCATTTGCGCCTTCGGTGATGCCGCTGCATGGCCAGTGCAAAGTTTCATTAAACATTTCCGTCACGAGTTTGAATACTACGTCGAACATGGACATAGCATGGTGCAAGCTCAGCAGCGAGATGCCGCATAATGAGTGACGCGATTACTTCAATACCCGCTTCAGACTTAGTCAACATTGAAATCAATGGCAAGCCTGTGCAAGCGCGCAAAGGCCAGATGCTGATTCAGGCTACTGATGCCAGCGGCGATTATGTGCCGCGTTTTTGTTATCACGACAAACTGCCTATTGCGGCCAACTGCCGCATGTGTTTGGTTGAAGTTGAAAAAGCGCCTAAGCCCTTACCTGCCTGCGCTACACCGGTAGCCGAAGGTATGAAGATATTTACCAAGTCACCCAAGGCCATTGCGGCGCAAAAAGCGGTGATGGAGTTCCTGCTGATTAATCATCCGCTTGATTGCCCAATTTGCGATCAGGGTGGTGAGTGCGAGTTGCAGGATCTGGCGATGGGTTTTGGTCGTGATATTGCCCGCTATGCCGAACGCAAACGGGTGGTTAAAGACAAGGACATCGGCCCGTTGGTGTCCACCGATATGACGCGTTGCATTCACTGTACCCGCTGCGTGCGTTTCACTTCGGAAATCCAAGGATTTCAAGAGCTGGGCACCTGCGGTCGCGGCGAGCACGTTGAGATTGGCACTTTCATTGAAAAAAGTGTTGAGCACGAGCTGTCGGGTAACATCATTGATCTATGTCCGGTCGGTGCGCTGAATAACAAGCCATATCGTTACAGCGCGCGCGCGTGGGAAATGACCCAGCAGCCATTGATTTCGCCGCATGACAGCGTCGGCACCAATCTATTCGCGCATGTGCTGCGCGGTAAAGTGATGCGGGTGGTGCCGCGTGCCAATGAAGACATCAACGAAACTTGGATTGCCGATCGTGATCGCTATAGTTACGAAGGTTTTTATAGTGAAGACCGACTGAGCAAGCCAATGCTGCGCGAGGGTGATACGTGGCGTGAAGTAGATTGGCAGACTGCATTGAATGCAACTGCAGAAAAACTATCGTCACTGGTGAAGCCGGATGGCAAGCAACTAGGCCTGTTGGTAGCGCCGAGCGTGACTGCGGAAGAGGCGTATCTGGCGCAGCGCATCGCGCGTGCACTGGCTAGCAACAATATTGACCATCGTTTACAGCGCAACGATTGCAGCGATCAACAACTCGATCCGGTATTCCCTTGGCTGGGTTGCTCCATCGCTGAGCTGGAACAAACCAACAGCATATTGGTGGTAGGTTCCAACCTGCGTAAGGAAACGCCCATTCTGGCGCATCGTATTCGCAAGGCGGTGACCAAGGTCGGCGCAAAAGTGTCGTTTATCAACACACGGACTTATCAATACCTGTTCCCGGTTGCTGGTTATCTGGCCAGCAATGGCGCTGGCATGGTTGAGCATCTTGCTGCGGTTGTGGCGGCGGCGATAAAAGACAAGAGCGCCAGTGTGCCGAGCAACGTTGCGACACTGGTTGCGCAGGCGCAAATCAATGACGCACATAAAGCCATTGCCGCTCAACTGAGTAATGGCGCACGGCGATTGATTCTGTTGGGTGTATTGGCGCAACGCGATGGCGCTTTCGCACAGTTGCGTGCATTGGCAGCAGTACTGTCGCAGCTTACTGGTGCGCAATTAGGTTATATCGCTGATGGTGGTAATACGGTTGGTGCGCATCTGGCCGGTGCGTTGCCACATCGTGGTGTGGGTGGTCAGTCGTTGGCTAGTAACGGTTTAAACGTGGCGGACATGTTGAGTGCCAAGTTAAAAGCCTACGTGCTGGTGGGTTCGATTGAAGCGCAAGACCTGCCTGCAAACGCAATTGCCAACTTACGCGCTGCTGACTGCGTTGTGGCCTTGTCTTGCTACGGCAGCGCCAAAGACTACGCTGACATTATTTTGCCAATTGGTAACTACGCGGAAACTTCCGGTAGCTATGTGAATCTGGAAGGTCGTTGGCAAAGTGTGCCGGGTGCGGCCAAACCGATGGGTGAAGCGCGACCAGCATGGAAGGTGTTGCGCGTGTTGGGTAATTTACTTGATTTGCCGAACTTCGATTACGAAAGCTCCGAACAGGTTCGTGATGAACTGCAGCAGCAGCTTGGAGCTGTAATTGCGGACAACCGATATCACGGCACGGCAAGTGTTGAGCGTCATTCAACTGTTGCAGCTGCTGAGTTGAGTCTGTATGGCGGCGATGCCATCGTGCGTCGCGCTACGGCGTTACAGCTTACCGCTGAGGCGTTACAGGCTAAGGCAGAGGCGCAGGCATGAACGCCATTCCTGAATTGTTACAGCCACTACTCAGCTTCATGCCTGATTGGTTGCAGTTTGTAGTGTGGACTGTGGTCACCGCAGTGGTGATGTTCCTTTGCATCATTATTTTCATGGCGTTTTTGACGTTGGCTGAACGACGCGTTATCGGCAGTATGCAGGCGCGTATTGGGCCTAACCGCATTCGTATTTTTGGCTTGCCGTTTACGCGAGGCTTGGCGCAGCCATTTGCTGACGTGCTGAAGCTGATGTTCAAGGAAATAATCATTCCGACCAGCTCCAATAAATTTCTGTTTCTGTTGGCACCAATATTAACAGCGATTCCCGCGTTGGCAGTGTGGGCGGTAATGCCGTTCTGGCCGGGTTTTACCGTGGCGAATATTGATGCAGGCTTGTTGTATATCTTGGCGCTGACCTCGGCAGGTGTTTACGGCGTCATACTTGCTGGCTGGGCGGCAAACTCAAAATACGCATTCCTCGGTGCGATGCGTGCTGCCGCGCAAGTTGTCGCATATGAAATCGCCATGGGTTTTGCACTGGTGGGTGTAGTGATGGCTGCCGGTTCATTGAACTTGGGTGACATCATTGCCGCACAGCGCGGCCACTTCGGCTACTTCTTCTGGTGGCTGTTCCCGTTATTTGTTGTGTATTTTATCTCGGGCGTGGCAGAGACCAATCGCGCACCGTTCGACGTGGTAGAGGGGGAGTCGGAGATTGTCGCGGGCTTCCACGTGGACTATTCCGGCATGGCCTTTGCGCTGTTCTTTGTTGCCGAATATATCAATATGATTCTGGTGTCGGCACTGACCTCTATATTCTTTCTTGGCGGCTGGTTGTCGCCATTTGAGAGTTGGACATTCCTGCCCGGATTCTTACAGTTTTTGACACTGTCTGGTATTCACTGGCTGCTCTTCAAGATTTGTTTCTTCCTGTTCTGCTTCCTGTGGTTCCGTGCCACCTTCCCACGTTATCGCTATGACCAGATCATGCGTTTGGGCTGGAAAGTGTTCATTCCAGTGACATTGGTGTGGATTGTGGTTGAAGCCGTATTGGTCATCGCAAAGGTCGGGCCGTTTGCCGCATTGCTGGGTAACTCGGGGCTGGGCAACTGAGGCGACATATCACATGAAAAGCTTTTTCAAAACGTTCTTTCTGTATGAACTGCTGGTTGGCCTTACGGTCACTGGGCGACAGTTTTTTACGCGTCCTCATGTGACTGTGCAGTACCCAGAAGAAAAAACGCCGCAATCACCACGTTTTCGTGGACTACATGCGCAGCGTCGCTACGCCAATGGCCAGGAACGCTGCATTGCCTGCAAACTGTGCGAAGCGGTATGTCCCGCGTTGGCGATCACCATTGAATCCGGAGTGAGTGATGATGGCACACGCCGAACTACTCGCTACGACATCGACTTGTTCAAATGCATTTTTTGCGGTTTCTGCGAAGAAGCCTGCCCGGTGGATGCGATTGTGGAAACCCGTATTCATGAATATCACATGGAAAATCGTGGCGAGAACATCATGACCAAGGATAAGTTGCTGGCAGTCGGTGACAAGTTCGAAGCCATGATCGCTGCCGATAAAGCTGCTGACGCACGGTATCGCTAAATGAGCTTCACCGAAATTCTGTTCTACGTGTTTTCAACCATCCTAGTGGCTTCCGCTATTGGGGTGATTACCGCGCGTAACCCGGTTCACTCTGCGTTGTACTTGGTGTTTGCGTTCTTCAATAGCGCCATTATCTGGGTGTTGCTGGAGGCTGAGTTTCTCGCCATCGTGCTGGTGCTGGTGTATGTCGGTGCGGTCATGGTGTTGTTCCTGTTCGTGGTGATGATGCTGGACATCAAAGTAGAAGAGTTAAAAGCTGGCTTTGGCAAGTATGCGAAATTTAGCGTGCTCGCTGCCGGCGTCGTTATCTGGGAAATTGCCAGCGTGGTGTGGGTGAAATCCCAAGACAGCTTGCCACTCGGTGCCAGTAGCCTCTCGCAACCGGCGTCATACGCTGCGGATTACAGCAACACCAAGGCGCTAGGCCAGCTGCTCTATACCGAATATTTGTATCCGCTGCAGTTGGCTGCAGTCATTCTGCTGGTGGCGATTATCGCGGCCATCGTACTGACTATGCGCAAACGTACTGGACAGAAATTGCAGAACATCAATGCCCAGGTAGCCGTAAACGCCAAGGATCGCGTGCGTATCGTCAAGGTGGCAGCAGTCAAACCTGATACCAATGCGGAGGGGCAAACATGATTTCTCTGCAAAATGTATTGCTATTGTCCGGTGTGCTGTTCAGCCTGTCAGTGGCCGGTATCTTTATTAATCGCAAGAATGTCATCCTGTTATTGATGTGCATCGAGCTAATGCTGCTCGCCGTTAACTTCAATTTTGTGGCGTTTTCACGCCAGCTCGGCGATCTGCACGGACAAATTTTCGTGTTCTTTATTCTGACCGTGGCAGCGGCGGAGTCGGCAATAGGTCTGGCGATTCTGGTGGTGTTGTTCCGGCAACGTAAGAGCATCAATGTGGAATCGCTTGATACGATGAAGGGTTAAGGCGTGCAGAACACACTACTAATAATCGTACTTGCACCGCTGATCGCTGCCATTCTGGCGGGTGTGTTCGGGCGCTTTATCGGTCGTGCTGGTGCGCACACCGTCACTATTCTGGGTGTGGCGATTGCCTGTGGTTTGTCGCTTAACGTACTCAAGCAACTCATCACCGGTGAGGCCGATAACTTCTACGGCAATGTCTACACTTGGTTAGTCAGTGATGGCGTGCAGATGAATGTCGGCTTCATGGTGGATCGTTTGACTGCCATGATGATGGTGGTGGTGACTTTTGTATCTTTGTGTGTGCACGTTTACACCATCGGTTACATGGCTGATGACCCGGGCTACCAGCGCTTCTTCTCCTACATTTCACTGTTCACCTTCTCCATGCTGATGTTGGTGATGGCCAACAATTTCATGCAGTTGTTCTTCGGCTGGGAAGCAGTGGGTGTGGTGTCGTACTTATTGATCGGCTTCTGGTATCAACGACCCACCGCCATCTTCGCCAACATGAAAGCGTTTCTGGTCAACCGTGTGGGTGACTTTGGTTTCGTGCTGGGTATTGCAGCGGTGTTGTACTGCACCGGCTCGCTGGACTATCGCGAAGTATTTGCGGCAGCTGACCATGCGTTTGTGGGTAAGACCATGGAAATTATTCCGGGTGTGGCATGGGATGCCATCACCGTGACCTGCCTATGCCTGTTTATCGGTGCAATGGGCAAGTCGGCACAAATGCCGCTGCATGTATGGTTGCCGGATTCAATGGAAGGCCCTACACCTATTTCTGCGTTGATTCACGCTGCGACTATGGTGACTGCGGGCATCTTCATGGTGGCGCGTATGTCGCCATTATTTGAAATGTCGGACACGGCGTTAAATACCGTATTGATTATTGGCGCGACGACGGCGTTCTTCATGGGGTTGCTGGGTTTGGTGAACAACGACATCAAGCGAGTGGTGGCCTATTCCACTTTGTCTCAGCTGGGTTACATGACAGTCGCGCTGGGTGTGTCCGCCTACTCCGGCGCAGTATTTCACTTGATGACTCACGCCTTTTTCAAAGCATTGCTATTCCTCGCAGCAGGTTCGGTCATTATCGGCATGCATCACGAGCAGGACATGCGCAAGATGGGCGGATTGAAAAAATACATGCCCATTACTTACTGGACATCCTTGATTGGTTCACTGGCATTGATAGGCTTCCCCGGCACATCCGGTTTCTTCTCCAAAGACGCGTTGATCGAAGCCGTGCATGAATCGCACCTGCCTGCCGCACATTACGCATACTGGTGTGTGTTCCTGGGTGTGTTTATCACCGCTTTCTACAGTTTTCGTTTGGTGTTCATGACCTTCCACGGCAAGGAACGTTTTGATACCAGTGGGCATGCTGCGCATGAGCCTGCTGCTGCGAAACAGGATGATCACTCACACGATAGTCACGCCCATGATGATCATGGACACGCCCACCACAGCGGGCCGCCGCATGAAAGCCCGTGGGTGGTGACACTGCCATTGGTACTGCTCGCCATTCCATCATTGTTCATTGGCTGGTTCACTATCGGGCCAATGCTGTTTGGTGATTATTTCGGCTCAGCGATTGTTGTGAAGGAAGCGCACAACGTACTTGGTGAGTTGGCGCATGAGTTCCATGGCTCCGCGCAGTTTGTACTACATGGCGTGCAAGCGGCTCCGGTATGGATGGCATTCGCTGGCGTATTCCTTGCTTGGCTGATGTACATCAAGCTGCCGCACTGGCCTGCCAAAGTCGCCACTGCTTTCGCGCCACTCTACAAACTGTTTGTTAACAAGTACTACTTCGATGAGGTGTATTTTGCGGTGTTTGCCAAGGGCAGTCGTAACTTGGGCCAAGCGCTGTGGACAGTGGGTGACACCAAGTTTATCGACGGCGTGCTGGTGAATGGATCGGCACGCGCCATTGGTTGGTTTGCTGGCATTCTGCGTGGTATTCAGACAGGGCGTTTGTATAACTATGCCTTCGCCATGCTGATTGGCTTGGCTGCCATGCTGTATTTCTTTGTGGTGAAGAAATAGCCATGGCCTTTAAAACAGTGACAAGACTTTTGCTGAGCGTATCGCATGCAACTTGATTGGCCAATTTTAAGCGTGCTCATCTGGCTACCCATTGCAGTAGGTGTGGCGTTGCTGGTGCTGGGCGAACGCGCAGTGGTTGCCGGACGCTGGCTGGCGTTGGTGGGGTCGGTGCTTACCTTTATCCTGTCGCTACCATTGTGGATGAGCTTTGATACCACTACAGCTGCCATGCAATTTGTCGAACATCGTGAGTGGATTGCGGTTTTTAATGCCACCTATCACTTGGGCGTAGATGGCTTGGCCATGCCATTAGTGGTGCTGACTACATTCATTACGCCGTTCGTGGTGCTGGCCGGGTGGACGGCGATTGAGCACAAGCAAACGCAGTACTACGCCGCGTTTCTGATTCTGGAAGGGCTGATGGTCGGTGTGTTTGCCGCACTCGATGCGCTACTGTTCTATGTGTACTGGGAAGCCATGTTGATTCCGATGTTTATCATCATCGGTGTCTGGGGTGGCCCGCGCCGCGTCTATGCCACCATCAAGTTCTTTTTGTACACCTTCCTTGGTTCGGTGTTCATGCTAGTGGCGTTGATTTACCTGCACATGCAGTCCGGCAGTTTCGAAATCGCCGCTTTTCAGATGATGCCGCTGACGCTTGATGAGCAATTGCTGATTTTTATCGCCTTCCTGTTGGCATTTGCGGTGAAAGTACCCATGTGGCCGGTACATACCTGGTTGCCAGATGCGCACGTTGAAGCACCTACCGGCGGATCAGTCATTCTGGCCGCTATCATGTTGAAGATGGGCGGCTATGGCTTTCTGCGCTTTTCCTTGCCCATTACGCCCGATGCCAGCCAGCAACTAGATTGGTTGATGATATCGCTGTCCTTGATAGCCGTGGTGTATATCGGTTTCGTGGCGTTGGTGCAGCAGGACATGAAGAAGCTGATTGCCTATTCGTCGATTGCGCATATGGGTTTTGTAACACTTGGATCGTTTTTGGCGTGGGACATCCTGCGTGCCACCGGCCTGACGCAAGGCGCGGCCATGGGGCTGGATGGCGCGATGGTGCAAATGATTTCGCACGGCCTGATCTCCGGTGCCATGTTCCTTAGCGTGGGTGTGATGTACGACCGTGTACACAGTCGTGAGATCAGCGCCTATGGTGGCGTGGTCAACAAGATGCCGATCTTCGCGGCCTTCTTTGTATTGTTCGCTATGGCCAACTCGGGTCTGCCCGCGACTTCCGGCTTCGTCGGTGAGTTTCTGGTTATTCTCGCTGCCTTCCGCGCCGACTTCTGGTACGCCTTCCTTGCGGCACTGACTTTGATATTGGGTGCGGCGTATACGCTATGGCTGGTCAAGCGCGTCATCTTTGGCACTGTGACCAATGATCACGTCGCGCATGTGGAAGATGTGAATGGTCGTGAATTCGTGATGCTGGCAGTGCTAGCGGTTGCCGTGTTGGCGCTGGGCCTGTGGCCTGCACCGTTGCTGGAAGTGATGAAACCCAGCATTGAGCATCTGGTGCAGCACATCCTGACCTCGAAGTTGCCGATTGGATTGTAGCGATTAGGTAGGCTGGGATGTAATCCCAGCAATTGCTTGAAGCTGGGATTACATCCCAGCCTACGAAGACTTGAGTTTTTAGATGAAACACCAATGATGTCAGCTAACTTAAATTTCGCCGCCGCCTATCCCGAAATATTCGTGCTAGCTACGGCGTGCGTGATTTTGCTGGTGGATTTATTCATCAGCGACAAGAACCGCATCATCACTTATTTTCTGGCGATGCTATCGCTGGTGGGCGCGGTGTGGGTGACGTCGCGCTACGGTGTAAGTGAACGCACAGTGACTTTTCACGGTACCTATGTGGCCGATGCCATGGGCAATGTACTCAAGCTATGCACCTATGGCGTCACCATGTTGAGCTTCCTGTATTCACGTGAGTACTTGCAGCGGCGCGGCCTGTTCAAAGGCGAGTACTTCGTGCTGGCATTGTTTGCGATGCTGGGGGTGATGGTGATGATCTCCGCCGCCAGCATGATCACGATTTATCTTGGCGTTGAACTGTTGTCGCTATCTTTGTACGGCCTGGTCGCGTTTGATCGCGATAACGGCATCGCTGCAGAATCCGCGATGAAGTACTTCGTGCTCGGTGCAATTGCCTCCGGCATGTTGCTGTACGGCATGTCGATGATTTATGGCGTTACCGGCACGCTGGAATTGGCGCAAATGAGCAAGCGCATTCCAGCAATCGGCGTGAACAACATTGGCTTGGCATTTGGTTTGGCGTTCTTGGTGGTCGGGGTTGCCTTCAAATTTGGCGCAGTGCCGTTCCATATGTGGGTGCCCGATGTGTACCACGGTGCGCCTACTGCGGTAACCATGTTCATCGGTTCCGCGCCCAAGATTGCCTCCTTTGCCTTGGCAATGCGGCTGTTAGTGGACGGCCTTGGCGGTATGGTAGAGCAGTGGCGGCCAATGCTGGTGGTGCTGGCAATTCTGTCCATGGCCATTGGTAACATCGTTGCCATTGCGCAGACCAATATCAAACGCATGCTGGCGTATTCCACCATCTCGCATGTGGGTTTCATTCTGCTTGGCGTATTGGCGGGTACTGCACAAGGCTATCAAGCGGCAATGTTTTACACGCTGACCTACGTGCTTACCGCAGTGGGTTCGTTCGGTGTGATTCTGTTGCTGTCGCGTCAAGGGTTCGAGTCTGACCAGTTAGATGACTTTAAAGGCCTGTCGAAGAAAAGCCCATGGTTTGCCGCTGTGATGGGCATGTTGATTTTCAGCACTGCTGGCGTGCCACCCTTCGTTGGTTTCACCGCCAAGCTGGCTGTTGTGCAGGCCGTGGTCGGTATTGGTTACACGTGGTTAGCCGGTGTTGCCGTGTTCTTCTCCGTGATCGGTGCCTATTACTACATTCGTGTCGTCAAGCTGATGTACTTCGATGCACCTACTGATCACTGTGCCATTCAAGCAAGCAGTTCCTTGCGCGCAGTGCTTAGTGCCAATGGTTTGGCTGTATTGGCGCTGGGCCTGCTACCCGGCGCGTTGTTGGCGCTGTGTGTGCGTGTGATTGGCTGAAGTCACGCATGCACCACTTCTGGTTTCTTTTGATACAAAAATCCTTTGTTAAGGGATATTTAGGGATATAGCTCAGCCCCTTATTTCTAGCTGAGCATCATCGAGAGGCGAATATGGCGTTCGGTGCAGGACCTTTCGGAGCGGGGCCGTTCGGAGGGATGCCCATCCTCCCTCGTGTTCAGTTCGATGTCGAAGAACCAGTTGTAGGTCAATCCATCATTCAGGTCGCTGCGTATGTGGATCGTGCCCTCATTGAACGACTTAGATTACATCCTGATGATCTACGCACCGTCGATCGCAGGTTTTTCGAAGAACTAGTGGCAGAACTTTTCGTAGGGTTCGGATATGAGGTTGAGCTCACCAAGCGCACGCGTGATGGAGGGAAGGATATTGTGGCTGTTCGCCGTAAGGAGGTTGATACACGATTCTTGATCGAATGCAAACGGCCAGACCCAGGAAATCCAGTGACTGTTTCGACTGTTCGCGAACTATACGGAGTGAAGGTAGATGATGGAGCTAGCAAGGCAATTCTCGCCACTACTACTTATCTAACAGAAGACGCCAAAATATTTGTTGAGAGACACCGATGGGAACTTGAGGCTCGCGTATTTGGCGGCCTCCTAGAATGGATTAACGCGTATCTAGGATTAAGTAAGACGTAGCCAAGATACTGATCTTCAATATAGGAGCTGTACAAGAAGTACAGTCTATTGGGCGCTTCTGATAAAACAACAAGCTCATTCTTATATTGCGAATTGAATCTTCGTTTATTGAGTAATAATGATCATTGGTTTTGATCAATCCAATCACTAAATTAAGTCCGCAGCAAGATAGAACTTACGACCACCAAAATGGTTGCGGGTATTTCGGCTAAACTTTAAGCCATAAGATCAACTGCTTTCTTTGCATCAGATGCAATTCGAATTGGTTTTATTACATCCTCACGCATCAAACAGAGAAACTTGACTAAAACCCTCCGCAACAACATCGGTATCTGGTGCGCCGTGCTCGGTGCACTTGGCTTTTCTATGAAGGCCATTTTCGTGAAGTCTGCCTACCGCTATGGGGTGGATGCTGAGACTTTGTTGGCGTTGCGCATGTTGTATGCGCTGCCGTTCTTCGGGTTGATGGCGGTGTGGGTGCATCGCAAAGCGCCGTTGAAAATGACGCGCAAGGATTTACTGCAACTCACGTTACTGGGCTTCTTGGGTTACTACCTCGCCAGCTATCTCGATTTTCTCGGCTTGCAATACATCAGTGCGGCACTGGAGCGGCTGATTTTGTTTCTGTATCCCACCATCGTCGTGGTCATATCAGCGCTGTTGCTGGGTAAGCCTATCTCGCGGAATACGTTCTGGGCGTTACTGCTGAGCTACGCCGGATTGCTGGTCGCGTTGGTCGGTGAAGTGCATCTGGGGGGATTAACCAATTTACTATTGGGTGGGGTATTGGTGTTTGCCAGTGGCGTGTCCTACGCGACGTACTTATTGAATAGTGGATCGGTACTGGCGCGGCTGGGTTCGATGCGGGTGGCGGCCTATGCCACCGCGATTGCCTGTCTGTTCACCATTGTGCAATTTGTGGTGATGCGACCGATTAGCAATCTAGTACAGCCTTGGCCGGTTCACGCGTTAGGTGTGTGCATGGCGATTTTTAGTACCGTGTTGCCGGTGTGGCTGCTGTCCGAGGCGATTCGTCGCATGGGTGCCGGACCGACAGCGATGATAGGGTCATTGGGGCCGGTGATCACCATCCTGCTGGCTGCCACCGTGTTGGGCGAGCCATTGGGCTGGCCGCAGCTTGTCGGGGCGACGCTGGTGATGATGGGGGTGGCTCAGGTGTCGCGGTTAAAATAATTAGCCACACCCATTTACCTGTTTGTAAGGTGCTGAATGCATCTTGATAGGTAGATGGAACGAAGCATCCAGCTCCACTTGCTGATCATTTGTCTTGTAAACACCACGCTCGATCATTAGAATGCGCGTCCTCTGTTGCGGGGTGGAGCAGTCTGGCAGCTCGTCGGGCTCATAACCCGAAGGTCGTAGGTTCAAATCCTACCCCCGCTACCAATTGAACAGACGGCTCGAAGTTATCGTTGTCATTGACAGCCATAACTTCGAGCCGTTTTTCTATCTTCCCTTTGTCTTTCATGGACTTGTCTGTAGTACAAAATCTTCGATTTCGTCCTCCTTACGCACCATCTTGGCAAGGGAGATGCTTCGCCGCTCTCCCGTTGCATCCCTCTCGGGTGTGGCGCATTCGTGGCATTGAGCCACTGCTGCACCAGCGAACGTGTGGCCGTTCGACCGCCAGTCAGGGTTAGCCTTCGTGCTCCCCCGACACCCCCATGATCGGTGGCATTTCATAGCCCCCTGAACCCCTCGACCAAGAGGGAGATTTAGCTCTCCCTCTGTGGAACACCCATCAACCAAAGAGCCTTCGTGCCCTTTGGATACCAGACCAACCGTGCGCCGGTTGGATGCGCGGGAGGGAAGGTTTTTGGTCTCGTCGTGTCAATTTGTTAATTGACACGGCAGCCCAAGTTGTAGAGTTATAGATATACAAATATGCGCCGCAACGGCGTGCTGAAGAACGGCGAGCAACCTGTGCGCAATCTTCTTTTGTGCACAATTGCCTAATAATGAATTGACACAATAACCTAAAAGTATTACAACACAATAACCTAGTAACTGCTAAGCAGATAACCCGAAAGAAAGTACAGGTAATGGCTGCGCCTTCAGAAAAACTGGCTGAATCTCTCTCGGTACTGAAAGCTATTCAAGACCAAGGGCAGGTAGCTATTCGTGCCTCTGAACTGACGCGCACGCACCGCGAGCGTTTGCTCAAGAGCGGCTTCATCCGCGAAGTCATGAAAGGCTGGTACGTGCCATCACGTCCCGATGAGCCGACAGGGGAAAGCACATCATGGTATGCGTCCTTCTGGGGATTCTGCGCCGCCTATTTGAATGAGCGTTTTGGGAATGGTTGGTGCTTGAGCCCCGAGCAGTCCTTGAGCCTTCACACAGGTAATTGGAGCGTGCCAAGGCAACTGCTTGTCCGTGCGCCCAAGGGGGGGAATAAGCCTACCGGCTTGCTGTTCGATACGTCCATTTTTGACCTGCGCCTTGACCTTCCATCAGCGCAGGACATGGAGGTCAAAGACGGCGTGCGGATATTCAATCTCTCCGCTGCGTTGATCGCCTGTTCACCATCGCACTTTACGGCGCGTCCGGTGGAAATGCGTGCAGCCTTAGCCATGGTACAGGACGCTTCGGATGTTTTGAGCCGATTGCTTGCCGGAGGGCATAGCACCATTACCGGACGACTGGCGGGGGCGATGCGCAATATTGGCCGAGACCAGATTGCCGACAACATCGTGAAAACGATGCAAGCGGCAGGTTACACCGTGAATGAAAGCGATCCCTTTGACGATGCGCCGCTCATCACATTTAGCGCACGCGAAACATCGCCCTACGTCAACCGTATGCGCATGAACTGGGCGCAGATGCGCGCGGATGTTTTGGAGGTTTTTCCTCCCGCGCCCGGTCTTGCCAAAAGTGCGGCCTCTTACCTGAAACAGGTCGATGAGGTGTATGTCAGTGATGCCTACAACTCTCTTTCGATTGAAGGCTACAAGGTCAGCGCGGAATTGATTGAGCGGGTGCGCTCTGGAAAATGGAATCCCGACAGCATCAAAGGTGATGAAGATCATCGCAATGCTTTGGCAGCGCGTGGGTACTGGCAAGCCTTCCAGAGCGTCAAGCAGAGTATTGAGAAAGTTTTAGCCAAGGAGAATGCGGGGAAGGTTGCGGGAAAAGATCATGTGACTTGGTATCGGGAGCTTTTTGCCCCAAGTGTCACGGCAGGCATTCTTAAACCTGCCGATCTTGCTGGTTATCGCAATGGCGCGGTTTATATCCGCCGCTCTATGCACGTCCCGCCAAGCATGGAAGCCGTGCGCGATCTGATGCCGACGTTCTTCGATTTACTGGAAGAAGAAAACGAACCAGCCGTGCGTGTGGTTCTTGGGCATTTCATGTTCGTTTATATCCATCCGTATTTAGATGGTAATGGGCGTATGGGACGTTTCCTTATGAATGTCATGTTTGCCTCTGGTGGTTATCCGTGGACGGTCGTACCGCTGGAGCGTCGCAATGACTACATGGCCGCGCTGGAATCCGCGAGTGTCGGCGAAGACATTAAGCCGTTTGCAAAATTTCTGGCAGAGCTTGTGGGTAAGAAGAAATGATGGGACGGGTAGGACTTAAAGCAATATCACTCTTTGAATCTGCAAATAAAACTGCTATTCAAAAGATGGGCATTGCGTCTGTGTGGGTGAGCGCAAGAACGTAGCAGAACGACAAATACGAGGAACGCCGCTTTATGGCATTGCATCCAAACTTTCCAAAATCACCTTATGAAGTGCTGTCTCCAGACTTGCGCTGGTTTCCAGCCGCCGAAGAATTGCGTAGCACAGCCTATGAAAAGCTGTTGCCGCCGTTGGTGGCAAACGTCCGTGAAGAAGTTAAGGCGTGGCGTGATGCAAAATATGCAGGCGCATCCGCAACGTCACGCGCACTGCTGGCGTGGTGGTTCGAGACTGCTCACACAATCGAGCAGGCGGACGGAACGCAAGACCAATTTCGCTACTACTTCGCGCAGCGTGAAGCGGTCGAAACCGTCATATGGCTTTATGACGTGCGCGGCGCA
The DNA here is from genome assembly GCA_050181835.1 of Steroidobacteraceae bacterium. Lineage (GTDB taxonomy): Bacteria > Pseudomonadota > Gammaproteobacteria > Steroidobacterales > Steroidobacteraceae > CAILZL01. Next base: position 106,426 of record JBFXCU010000002.1, read on the forward strand.
CGCGACAAGTTTGACCTGCTGCGCTTTGATGCCTCTGGCGCAGTATCGAGCAATATGTTCGATGAGGATTGGCCGCGTTTCGTGGTCAAGATGGCCACTGGCGCGGGCAAGACCAAGGTGTTGTCTTTGCTCATGGCGTGGAGCTACTTCCACAAGCTCTATGAGCCAAACTCTACGTTGGCGCGTAACTTTCTGCTGATAGCACCGAACATCATCGTGCTCGACCGACTGCGCACCGACTTCGACGGACTGCGCATCTTCTTCAATGATCCAGTGTTGCCAGACAACGGTCATGCTGGAAACAACTGGCGTGATGATTTTCAAGTCGCGCTGCACATTCAAGACGATGTGCGCATCGTGCGACCAACAGGCAACATCTTTCTGACCAACATTCACCGCGTCTATCTCGGAGAAGTGCCGGAACCTTCGCTTGAAGATGAAGACTTGCGGGACTATTTTCTAGCTCCGTTTGGAGCTAAGCACGGTGCGCGTCGGCCATCTTAAGTTTCTTGTTGAGCAGCGCGTCCATTTGTTTTTCGTGATGGGCGGCCAGTTCCTCGCGGTACTTCTTGAAGAGCGGCGTAAGTTGCTCGTCAATACCGCTCTTTGCTTGCTCTATGGATGGAAGGTTCTCTGACTTGCCAAGGCGCGGCTCAAGGTCTTTTGCCTTCATGCCCAGTTGGCGGGGCAGGGAAAAGATTTCGCCGAAGGTATCAACAACCACATATGAGCGTCTGTCGCCCTTGGCTAATGTATAGCCAGTGTCCTTCAGGGCGTTTTGAAACCCCTTCTTGCTGTCGGACATGGCCCAGCATTCTTGAAGTTCACGCTTGATGTCATCCGCCTTGCGCCCGATGCGCGCCGCCTGTTGCCACTGCGCGCGTGTGAAGTTCAACGGATTCTTGTGCGATTTATTCCTGAAGCCCGCTGGCATTTTCCAGCCATGTTCCAGATAAAGGGCTTTGGCGAGATCGTTCAACTTGCGTCTGTCATGCGCCATGTTGATTGCTTTCATTTCATCAATATCAATGCGGCTCCACACGCAGTGCGCATGACGGCGGCCTTCCTTTTCATGAAAGACGATGACACGGGGTTGTCCCTCAAGACCGAGCCGCTTTTCAATGCGCTCCAGCGCATCTTCAAAAACCGATACGGGTACGTTTTCTTCTTGCGGCGGATTGAGTGAGAGCGAATACATATACTGCTTGCACTGTGTGCCTTTGGATAACGCATAGGCTTCATTGAGCGCGCCCTGAATGTCGGAAGCAATGAAGCCGCGCACTTCATGAATTTCAACGTGCTCATTCGCTTCTGTTTTGAGAAGGTGAAGTGCCATTTGACGGCCACCGCCGCGCTGTGAGCCTTTCAGGATCATGGTGCGCCGCCCGTTTCGTCTTTTCCGTCTGGCTTGAGCCGCATTCCGCGAATGAGGGTGTCCCGCATCCAGCGGATGGCTTCCACGGCCTCCCACAAGGCGGCAGTCACATCGGCATTGGCAGGCAACGAGCCAGAGTTTGCCGCCTTGGCAAGCTGGTTGATGTTGCTCGCGATCCTTGATTGGCCAAGCGCCCCGAGCAGCTTTCCCAAAAGCTCGCGGTCGGTCTTCGAGCAGGAGCGGGGCGGTCTTCTGCCGTGCCGGAATATAGTGTCCTTTATGAATTCCCCGACCGGCCTGCCATCGGCCATTTTTGCCAGTTCGTCGCGCTCAGCTTTTGAAAGCCGGAGCGAGAACGGGGCGGGGTAATTCTTTGAACCTCCTCCTTTTTTCTTATTTGTCATCGCAAACCTCTGTTGTTGAAGGTTTGCTGACAATGCTGTTATGATCCGCGCCCTCTGCGGAGCGGGCTCCCTCTTTTAAAGACAGTAACGCTCCCTCGGACACAGCTCCGGGGGCTGTAATGTCCTTAGCTACATGAAGTAGATTAAGTGGGTTGCGTACCCCCGCTACCAATTGCTTGAGATGGCTCGGGCCCTGAGTGATTCAGGTTATTGGCCCCTTCCAGGGGCTTTTTGATTTCTGGCACAAGGAATCGTCGGTCAATACTGGCTTACGAGGCTCTTGAGGAAGTCGACGGGATGGCCAAGATTAAGGGAAGCTACCGATGGGCTGCGGTGGCAGGCAGGGACTGAGCATGATCAATGGGCCATCGGCCCATTTTTTGTTTACGGCGTTTGTAATGTGTTGACGGGGGAGGAGGTGGTATGCGCGAACGATTGATCGAGCTGCTTGAACCCGTCGTGCGTGATCTGGGCTTTGAACTCTGGGATCTGGAGTATGCGGCGCGCCGGGGTAATGGCTTTTTGCGTTTATACATTGATGTCGGAGTGGATGCCGCACAGCGAGTCGATAATGCCGAGAGTGAGAATGAAGCATCTGATCAGGGCATCGATCTGGAAGATTGTGCGGTGGTCAGTCGGGCGGTAAGCGCATTGCTGGACGAGCGCGATCCGATTCCGGTTGAATACACCTTGGAAGTGTCTTCGCCGGGAATGGATCGGGTGTTGCGCACTGCGGCGCACTTTGCCCGTTTTATTGGCGAGCGCGCCCAGGTGGAAATGACGTTGCCAGTGAATGGTCGGCGTAAGTTTTTGGGTAAGTTGCTGGCGTTAAACGCCAACGAGTTATCACTGGAGCAGGATGGTGTACCCGTACTGCTGCCGTTTTCCGGTATCAACACGGCGCGTCTTGCGCCTGAGTTTGCTTGATGACTGCTTTATGATTGATGCGTAACTTATTGTGTCAATTGCGTGATTGGAACTTTAACTCTCGAGTGGGAGAGCCGTGATGTCGATGAACAAAGAAATTCTGATGGTAGTAGACGCTGTCTCGAACGAGAAAGGTGTCGACAAGGCGATCATATTTGAGGCGCTTGAAGCTGCCTTAGCCTCTGCCACGAAGAAGCGTTATGGCGAAGGCATTGATGTGCGTATTGCCATCAATACCAAGACCGGCGAGTACGATACCTTCCGTCGCTGGAAAGTTTTTGCCGATGATTCCAACGAACTGGAATTTCCGGATCGCGAATTGCGCATGGATGATGCAATTGACCTAGATAAGGCCGCCGAACCCGGTGGCTTTGTGGAAGAGCCGCTGGAGTCGGTAGCATTCGGACGCATCGCCGCGCAAACCGCCAAGCAGGTCATCGTGCAAAAAGTGCGCGAAGCAGAACGTGCTCATGTAATTGAGCAGTTTAATGATCGCATGGGGACGATGGTTTCAGGTCTGGTCAAGCGCGTTGATCGCAGTGGCCTGACCATTGATCTTGGCGGCAATGCGGAAGGGTTTATTCCGCGTGAATGCATGATCCCGCGCGAGCCAGTCCGTGCTCAGGATCGCATCAAGGCTTACTTGAAAGAAGTGCGCACCGAGGTGCGTGGTCCACAGTTGATGATGACGCGTACCGCGCCGGAATTCCTGATTGAACTGTTCCGGCTGGAAGTGCCTGAAGTCGGTCAGGGTCTGATCGAAATTCTAGCTGCTGCACGCGACCCCGGTGTGCGCGCCAAGATTGCGGTCAAGAGCAACGATCAACGCATTGATCCGGTCGGTGCCTGCGTGGGCATGCGCGGCGCACGTGTGCAGGCCGTGTCGAATGAAATCGGTGGTGAACGTGTTGACATCATTCCTTACGATGAAAATCCAGCGCAATTTGTCATCAATGCCATGGCACCGGCTGAAGTTGTCTCGATTGTGGTTGATGAAGACGCACATTCCATGGATGTGGCGGTTACCGAAGAAAAGCTGTCGCAGGCCATTGGTCGCGGCGGTCAGAACATCCGTTTGGCGAGTGAGTTGACCGGCTGGAACCTCAACATCATGACCACTGAGGCGGCGGAGAAGAAGAGCGAATCGGAATCGCGGGCACTGGTCGAGCTGTTCATGAAGGATCTGGATGTGGATGAAGAAGTGGCCGCCATTCTGGTGCAGGAAGGCTTCTCCACGGTGGAAGAAGTGGCCTATGTGCCAACTTCCGAGTTGTCTTCCATCGAAGATTTCGACGAAGACATTATCAAAGAGTTGCGCGATCGTGCTCGTGACGTGTTGCTGACGCAGGCAATTGCTACGGAAGAAGTAGTAGAGACGCCGGATGATTTAAATCTGGTTGAAGGTATGACGTCAGAGTTGGTGGAGCTGTTGGCCAGTCGTGGCGTCAAGTCGCGTGATGATCTGGCAGAGCTGGCAGTTGATGAGCTGATGGACATTGATGGCATGGATGAGCAGCGTGCCGGCGAATTGATCATGGCAGCACGTAAGCATTGGTTTGAGTCGGACGAGCAGCAAGCTTGATCTCACTAGCTGAAATCATGATTGATGCGATAAGCGGACGACAGGCGGCGGAGGATGTATGGCTGATGTAACAGTAACCCAGTTGGCAAAAGGCTTGAATGTGCCTGTTGATCGACTGTTGAAACAGCTCGAAGAAGCTGGCATCACCGTATCCGGTGCCGATGACCTGATTAATGACGATGCCAAGATGGAATTGCTGACCTTCCTGCGTCGCTCGCACGGTAGTGATGCGAGTGTTGCGGCACCCAGAAAGATTACGCTCAAGCGCAAATCACAGGGTGAGATCAAGGTTGCCACCGCTCAAGGCCGTGCCCGCACGGTCAATGTGGAAGTACGTACCAAGAAAACCTATTTGAATCGCAGTGTGCTGGAAGATAAAGCTCAAGTTCAACAAGAGGCGCATCAGCATCAACCGGAACCAGAGCCGGAAACCATTGTTGAAGAGCCGATGGTTGAATTAAAGCCAGTTGTTGAGCTAACCAGTGAAGAGCTGGAGGCAGCGCGGCTGGCGGCGGAAAAATTGCAACGGGAACATCTCGAAGCCGAAATGCGACGTATGGTTTCTGCGGAAGCGCATCAGCGCGCCGAAGAAGAAAGCCGTAGGATTGTTGGTGAACGCGAGCAGGCCGAGTTGCTGCGTACTCAGCAGGAACAGACCGAACGGTCTGCACGTGAAGCTAAAGCAGCCAAAACGACTAAGGAACGTGCCAAACCTGCTGGCCGTACCGAATTGCACATGTCGTCAGACGCCAGTGCGCGTTTCAAGAAGAAGAAACAACAGCAACAGCAACAGTTGCAACATAACCGCTCGCGTAAACCTATGCAGGTGGCGGGTAGTGCGCAGCATGGTTTTGAAAAACCTGTGGCGCCGGTCAAGCACGATGTGCAGATTCCAGAAACTATTACTGTTTCGGAATTGGCGCAGAGCATGGCGGTGAAGGCGACCGAAGTCATTAAGGTAATGATGAATATGGGTGTGATGGCAACCATCAACCAACCCATTGATCAGGATACCGCAGTGCTGGTGGTGGAAGAATTGGGCCATAACGCCGTGCTGAAGAAAGAAAGCGCGATGGATGATGAGTTGCACAGTGGCGAAGGACAGCATGAGCTGTTATCCAGACCACCAGTGGTTACTGTTATGGGCCATGTTGATCATGGTAAGACCTCCTTGCTTGATCACATTCGTCGTTCCAAGGTCGCCACAGGTGAAGCTGGTGGCATCACCCAGCACATCGGTGCGTATCACGTGGAAACGCCCAAGGGCGTCATTACTTTCCTCGATACACCCGGCCATGCGGCATTTAGCGCCATGCGTGCACGCGGTGCGCAGGTGACTGACGTAGTGATTCTGGTGGTGGCAGCAGATGACGGCGTGATGCCGCAAACCGTCGAAGCTATTAAGCATGCGCGTGAGGCGAAAGTGCCGTTGATCGTTGCCGTGACCAAAGTGGATAAGCCTGAAGCTGATCCAGACCGCATCAGGAATGAACTGGTCAAGCATGATGTGATCCCTGAAGAATGGGGTGGTGACACCATGTTCGTTAATGTTTCGGCGCGTGCTGGCACGGGCATTGACGAACTGCTGGATGCGATCCTGTTGCAGGCCGAAGTGCTGGAACTGAAAGCCGCAACCGAAGGCATGGCTGCTGGCGTAGTGATCGAATCGTGGATTGAAAAAGGTCGCGGTGCCGTGGCCACCATATTGGTCAAGCGTGGCACCTTGAAGGCCGGTGATCCGATTATCGCCGGTCAGGAATTTGGTCGCGTGCGTGCCTTGTTTGATGAGTCTGGCAAGCAAGTTACTTCGGCTGGACCATCCTTGCCGATTGTGGTGCTGGGTCTGTCTGGCTCCCCGCATGCTGGCGATGATTTGCTGGTACTGGAAAGCGAGCGCAAGGTGCGTGAAGTGGCACTGTATCGTCAGGGCAAGTTTCGCGATACCAAGCTGGCCAAGGCTGCGAGTGCCAGCAAGCTGGAAGATATTTTCTCGCAAACTGGCGAAGGCAAGTCAGCAGTCGTTGCGGTAATCATCAAGGCCGACGTGCAGGGTAGTGCTGAAGCATTACGCGATGCGCTGACACAGGTTTCAACCGATGAAGTGACAGTTAAGGTGTTGTCGAGTTCGGTGGGTGGTATCACCGGTTCGGATGCGTCGCTGGCGGCAGCGTCCAATGCGCTTATTATCGGCTTTAATGTACGTGCCGACGGGGTAGCGCGTACCGCCATCAAGGATGGCAACGTTGATGTGCGTTACTACAGCATTATTTATGAAGCCATTGATTACGTGAAGCAGCTGGCGTCCGGCTTGCTGGCACCTGAAATCAAGGAAACCATTGTGGGTCTGGCGGAAGTGCGCGATGTATTCCGTTCCAGCAAACTTGGTACGGTGGCGGGCTGTATTGTTTCTGAAGGTTACGTCAAACGTAATTTCCCGATTCGCGTGTTGCGCAACAACGTGGTGATTTTCGAAGGCGGTTTGGAATCGCTACGTCGCTTCAAGGATGACGTCAATGAAGTGCGCTCCGGCACCGAGTGCGGTATCGGTGTAAAGGGTTACAACGATGTGCAGGTGGGAGATCAGATTGAGTGCTACACGCGAACCGAAGTGGCGCGCACAGTAGAGTAATCAGTTACTGCTATGGCCAATGCTTTTCCAAGAAGTCGACGGGTTGCCGAACAAATTCAGCGCGTGCTGAGTGAACTCATTCGTCGTGAGCTGCGTGATCCGCGTCTGGGACCGGTGACCATTGTTGATGTGCAGGTTAATAAGGATTTATCGACTGCCAAGGTGTTCTATTCCATCCTTGGCGGCAATAAAAACCCGGAGATGACCGCAGAAATTATGCAGGGGGCGGCCAAGGTCTTGCGTGGGCCGCTGGGTCGTGCACTGAGTTTGCGTCATGCACCGCAGCTGACGTTTGTGGCCGATGAATTGATTGACTATGGTACTCAGCTAAGTACGGCGATCAGCACCGCAGTGAAGAGTGATGCCGAACGACACGTTGATGACGACACTATCAATACCGACGATGAATAGCCGGTGCGGCGACAAGTTGTATCACGCCAGCGTGCAGGCCAATATTTGTAGTGATGACCGTAGCCCGTCCCAAACGATTTGATCGTGGTGTTGATGGCATCCTGTTGTTGGACAAGCCACAAGGTGTGTCCAGCAATGCGGCCTTGCAGCAGGCCCGTGGCTTATTTCGTGCCCTGAAAGCCGGTCACGCAGGCAGCCTTGATCCATTGGCTACCGGTATGCTGCCTATCTGTTTCGGTCAGGCCACCAAGGTGTGTGGCTACTTGCTCAATTCGCGGAAAACTTACCGGGTGGCTGCCAAGTTAGGTAGCAAAACCGACTCTGCGGATGCAGATGGCGTAGTCATTGAGCAGGCCCCCGTGCCGGAGTTGTCTCAGTCACAGATTGAAGTGGTGCTGCAATCGTTTCTCGGGGCGCAGCTGCAAGTGCCGCCCATGTATTCCGCGCTCAAGCAGCAAGGTCGGCGTTTGTATGAACTGGCGCGTAGCGGCGAAGTGGTTGAGCGTGAGCCACGCAATATCGTGATCGAGCGCATCCAGCTGCGACAGCACGATTCTGGGCAGATCGAGTTTGAAGTGCGTTGTTCCAAGGGCACCTATGTGCGCTCTCTAGTTGAAGATGTGGCCGCGCGTTTGGGTACGCTGGCACATGTGAGCATGTTGCGGCGGGTTCAGGTTGATCCCTTTGAGGCGGCGCGGATGGTCACGCTGGAGCAGCTAGAGTCGCTGTCGCTGGCGCAGCGGGATGCGCTGTTGCAAACGGCGGACGTGGCGCTGCAGGAAATTCCCCTGTTGAATCTGGACGCCGCACAGGAAATCGACTTGTTTCATGGTAAACCAGTTGCTGGTTTTTCCCAGCTGGAAGCGGGTTTATGGCGTGCGTACGGTTCCACACAGCGTTTTTTGGGTTTGGTTCGAGCTGATGGCCAAGGACAGGTATGTGCCGAGCGGCTGTTTCCGCCCCCGGTCGGGCCCATTACTGCGCCAGTACCGGCTGCACCGGTATAGGTGGTTGGCAGAATTAGACTTGAGCTTACCGGGGGGGCGACATAGAATGCGCGCCCGGTTTATAGGTCATCGTTAGGGGCGGCGTGCGAGCCGTCCGGTCAGTTAAAGAGGTTGAGCAGATGTTGTCGAGCGAGCAAAAGAGCGGTGTGGTGAATGAGTATCGTCGCGATCCGACTGATACCGGCTCCCCTGAAGTGCAAGTGGCGTTGTTGTCAGCTCGCATCACTGGGCTCAGCGAGCATTTCGCTGCACACAAGGCAGATCATGCTTCGCGTCGCGGCCTGTTGAAGATGGTAAACCAGCGTCGCAAGCTGCTGGACTATCTGAAGAGCCGCACACCTGAGCGTTATCAGGAACTCATTAGTCGTCTCGGTCTGAGGCGCTAACCGAACCCGGTTGTACGGGCTGCCCCTCCAAAAAGTGGCAGCCCGTTTTCGTTTGCGCAGAATCCATCTGCGTATTTCCCCAGTTAAAGCGGCAGGCAATAGGTAGGTAATATCGTGAGCGTTTTTAAAAAGAGTTTTCAATACGGTAGTCATCAGGTCACTCTGGAAACAGGTGAAATGGCGCGTCAGGCCGATGGTGCAGTGTTGGTTACCATGGGCGAGACTGTGGTGCTGGTTACTGCAGTCGCCAAGAAGCAGGCTGACCCCAATAAAGATTTCTTTCCCATGACCATTAACTACGTGGAAAAGACTTATGCGGCTGGCCGCATTCCCGGTGGCTTCTTCAAGCGTGAAGGTCGCCCGTCTGAAAAAGAAACACTCACTGCACGCTTGATTGATCGTCCCTTGCGGCCATTGTTTCCTGAGCATTTCTTCAACGAAATTCAGGTGGTTGCTACCGTCGTATCAGTGAACAAGGACATCGATCCGGATATCGCTGCGATGCTTGGGGCCTCGGCCGCGCTGGCCTTGTCCGGTGTGCCATTCCAAGGTCCGATCGCTGGTGCCAAAGTGGGCTACAAGGATGGTCAGTACATTCTCAATCCAGGTGCGGCTCAGCTGAAGGAATCACAGCTTGACTTGGTGGTCGCTGGTACTTCGCAGGCGGTATTGATGGTTGAGTCGCAGGCCAATTGCTTGTCTGAAGAAGTGATGTTGGGCGCGGTGATGTTTGGTCATCAGCAGATGCAGGTTGCCATCAATGCCATTAATGAACTCAAGGCTGAAGCGGGTAAACCGGCTTGGGATTGGCAGCCACCGGTTACGAATACTGCGCTGGAAACAGCCGTTTCTGCACAAGTCTTGGCCGGTTTGACCGAGGCCTATCAGATCACTGAGAAGCAGGCTCGCTATTCACGAGTTGGTGAACTGAAGAAGGCGGCTGTTGCGGCGTTGACTGCTGGTGATACACCGCAGTTTACTGCGGGTGATATTGGCAAGGAATTTGGCAATCTTGAGTACAAGATTGTGCGTGAGCGCATTCTGTCTGGTGCGCCGCGCATCGATGGTCGCGACACCAAAACAGTTCGCCCGATTTTCATTCGTACTGGCGTACTGCCACGTACCCACGGTTCAGCGCTGTTCACTCGCGGTGAAACTCAGGCACTGGTAGTTACCACCTTGGGCACTGGCAAGGATGCGCAGATGATTGATGCCATCACCGGCGAACGCAAAGAGCCGTTCATGATGCATTACAACTTCCCTCCGTTCAGCGTCGGCGAAACCGGCATGATCGGTTCGCCCAAGCGCCGCGAAATCGGCCACGGCAATCTGGCGCGTCGCGGCATCTACGCCGTGCTGCCGGACATGGAAAAATTCCCGTACGTCATCCGTATCGTTTCGGAAATTCTGGAATCGAATGGTTCGTCGTCAATGGCGTCAGTCTGCGGCAGCAGCCTGGCGTTGATGGATGCGGGTGTGCCGCTGAAAGCACCGGTAGCCGGTGTGGCCATGGGGCTGGTGAAGGAAGGCGATCGCTTCTCCGTACTCACCGACATTCTGGGTGATGAAGATCATCTCGGCGACATGGATTTCAAGGTGGCCGGTACGGCCGATGGCGTGACCGCGCTGCAAATGGACATCAAGATCAACGGCATTACCAAAGAGATTATGGAAGTGGCTTTGACCCAGGCGAAAGCAGGCCGTCTGCACATCCTGGGTGAAATGAACAAGGTACTGTCCAGCTCGCGCGCCAGCATGTCCGAATGGGCACCGAGCATCATCACCATCAAGATCGATCCTGAGAAGATCCGCGAAGTGATCGGCAAGGGTGGTGCAGTGATCCGTGCGATCACTGAAGAAACCGGCACCAGCATCGACATTGATAATGATGGCACCGTGAAGATCGCCTCGGTGGATGGCCTCGCCGGTAAAGAAGCCCAGCGTCGCATCGAACTGATTACTGCCGATGTCGAAGTCGGTCGCATCTATGAAGGCAAGGTGGTTCGCCTGATGGACTTCGGCGCGTTCGTCAGCATCCTGCCCGGTAAAGATGGTCTGGTACACATCTCGCAAATCTCCGAAGAGCGCGTTGAGCGTGTCAGCGACAAGCTCAACGAAGGCGATGTAGTGCGTGTGAAAGTACTGGAAGTCGATCGTCAAGGCCGCGTGCGTCTGAGCATGCGCGATGTGGATGGTTGATTAACGATCACGCTGAACGTTTGACGTTCAGAACAGGGCGACAGAGAAATCTGTCGCCCTGTTTTTTTAGGTTCTGAATTATTTTCCGTTCACCCTGAGTTTGTCGAAGGGCTTTCAATGCATATGCCTCACAGCGAGCAGAGTCTCGTTTCGGTAGGGATTCCCAGGGCCGCCGTGAATACATCCATGTAGGCTTCGGCGCAAACGTCCTGTTTGCGACGACCCTAGGAATCCCTACCGAACCAAGCCTATGCTGATGCATTGGTACCTCGGTTGAGAACAACGTATGTCCTGTTTGCCTTTTTGTTTTAGGTCTTATAAAACGGCGACCATGTGGATGACTGGAAGAGAATCATGGTAGGTCAGGGAATATTTCTGCGTAAGTCCCTTTGTAAAGGGGCATTTAGCGCTGCAACAGTGGGCTCTACTACTAGTTCTAGCTGGGCGGCATCTTGAGTGCGGTGCCACATCTGTATTCCGTTGCGTTATTCGACATCCTTGGATTCGAGACGAGATTTGCGGCTTGTGGTCTTGAAGCCATGGCTGCCACATACGAGCGATTGATTGGTTCTGTGGTTCGCCGGAATCAGCACATGTCTGAGTTGGCAGCAATGCTGAACATGGAAGATGAGGCTACGTGGACAGCTGAAGGAGACGCCTTTGTTAACAACAGAATCTATGGGGCTTACGCTAGCGACACAATTCTTATATGGGCTCATACACTATTTCCGGAAGCTCGCGGACTTTCTGTTCAAGAGCGAGCTGCACGAGCATCGGATCCAGCTCATGGATGGGAATATCTGCCTATTCCCTGTGATCGCTTTCTTGAAGCTTGCAGTGAGTTAGTTTGTGAAGCTCTTGAGCTGGAGCTTCCGGTCCGAGGGGCAATCGCCATGGGAAGAGCGATACTTGATTCGGAGAGAGGAGTGTTTCTTGGTCAGCCAATCATCGATACAGCCCGAATGGAGAAGAATCAGAAGCTGATAGGCGCAAGCATTTGTGGAAGCTATCTAAACCAAGTTATTCCCGGGCCTTATGCGGTTCCATTTAACTCTCATGTTAAAGATTCGAAGCAAGGTGATTTCTCAGGCCTGGTTCTGAATTGGCCTAGACATTGGCGGGTTACGAGAGGAACGGACTTGACCCCTGCCATCTCTCGATTGAATACTGCCCCGGATTATTCAGCAGCTTACGACAACAGTTTGGAGATGAATCGTTTGTCGCAGTCGCTTGCTCAAGAAATGCGTACCGATAACTATGTTTCAACTCGAAGATTCTACCGTCAATTTGCCTCCCCAAAATTGGAAATGAAGACAAGGGCTGTGTGCAGTGCAATGCCTCCTATCAACTAAATGCAGCGGCCTGGAGAGCCGTAAACTGCACGCGACCGACTGTTCTGGTGGTATGAGGGCCGTAGGCTGGGATGAAATCCCAGCATCTTGATAAACGCCGACCAATCATTTGCTGGGATTTCATCCCAGTCTACAAGTCGAGACGTTAACCTTTTGGCACCGGCTCATCATCATCCAGCTCCGGCTCTGGACGCGCAGGACTATTGCCTGGCTTGCTACGTGTCGCTGAGCTGCCACTGGTCATTGAGGTTAAAAACTGTTCCTGCATGGTGCGCCAGAATTCCAGGTTCTTTTTGGTGAGGTTGGCGAAGACAGAATAGGGATCAGCACTATTTTGTTCGTGCATGTATTCACGCATCTGTGTTTGCTGATTGGTAAATAGCTTCAGGCTGTTTTCCAAGTAACTGCCAACGAAGTTTTGCATCGTACCGCCATAGGAACGGATGACTTGCGATAGAAAATCCTGACTCATCATTGGGTCGCCGTTTTCCTGTTCGGCAATGACTTGCAACAGGATGCTGCGGGTGATGTCTTCATTGGTCTTTTTGTCGATGACCATGAACTCAGTTTTTTCTGTCACCAGATGTCGGATATCACTGAGGGTGATATAGCGGCTCTCAGCCGTGTCATACAGACGACGGTTGGGATATTTCTTGATAACTCGCGGCCCTTTGTTCGACTCGGACATGCGTTCTCCAGCCTGAGAGAAGCTCACCTTGGTGCATCCCTAGCATGGTGGCTATTTGAAGGTTCCGATTCTACTGCGCATGGCAGCTTAGCGGTCATCTTAGTCCAATCGGCGGCGTGGCCCAAGCCTATGAGCGAAATAGCCTTGAATGACTGAACTCAGTCTATTTTTTGCGCAAGCAGATTCCGCATAGGCGTGGGATTCCAGTGTGCAATAGCCCATTTCCAGAAGCTGTCGGGCGATGCGCGGAGCAATTCCGCCGGTGGCGCTTGGTGTAGAAAATGCAGCGCCTGCCACAGATTTTGCGCTGCATGGCTGGCGTTGAGTGGTGTGGCGGCAGTGGATTTGCCTAGCTTTTTGCCTAGTGCATCGGTTGCCACTGGTAGATGTGCGTAGCGCGGCTGCTCAAGCTGCAAGGCTTGCTGTAAAGCTATCTGGCGCGGGGTGTTGAGCAGTAGATCCGCGCCCCGCACTACTTCGGTAATGCCCTGTGCGGCGTCATCGACGACCACCGCTAATTGGTAAGCGAACCAGCCATCGCGACGCTTGATGACGAAGTCACCAATGCTGCTATTGAGATCAACATGGTGTTCGCCCTGTAACGCGTCGTAAAAATGCACCGACTTATTTGGTACACGAAAACGCCATGCATACGGTTCTTTGTTACTCAGTGGGCCATGTCGGCATAGACCGGGGTAGTGCAGTTCTTCCTGATCAGTGTCGTGGCTGCGCAATGCCTGCAGTTCGCTGCGGCTGCATGAGCAGGGGTAGCTCCTGCCCTGCAGGCGTAACTGCTGCAGCGCCTGTTCGTAGACTTCGCTGCGGTTGCTTTGGTAGAGGATGGGGCCATCCCAGGTAAAACCGAATGCTTCGAGTGTGTGCAGAATGCGGTCGGTCGCTCCGGGGACGACGCGCGGCGGATCGAGGTCTTCAATCCTTACCAGCCATTGTCCCCCGGCTTTTTTGGCATGTAAGTAGCTGCCGACGGCAGCGACCAGCGAACCAAAATGCAGTGGGCCGGTGGGAGAGGGTGCAAAGCGGCCACGATATTGAGAGGGCTGTGGATCGGACATCAGAAGATTGGACTGTAGGGTGTGAGTCAGATTAGTGAATTCTTAACCCCACAGCCTACAGCCTACAGCTTTTGGCCTATCTATATCTATCGTCTCGTTCGCCATACTGGCGTTCGCGGCGTTCACGGCGTTCCTGGGCCTCCACACACAATGTGGCAACAGGGCGAGCTTCTAGTCGTTTGATGCCAATTTCTTCGCCGGTTTCCACGCAGTAGCCGTAACTGCCATCTTCAACGCGATTGAGTGCTTCCTCAATCTTGCGAATCAGTTTGCGTTCGCGATCACGAGTGCGCAGTTCCAGACTGAATTCCGATTCCTGCGTGGCACGGTCATTGGGGTCAGGGAAATTGGAGGCTTCGTCTTGCATATGCAGCACGGTGCGATCCACTTCCTGCATCAGATCCTTTTTCCAAGTTTGCAAGATGGTGCGGAAGTGCTCCAGCTGTACCGAGTTCATGTAGTCCTCGTCACGCTTTACCTGATAAGGCTTTACGTTGCGAGGTCCTGCCAGCAGACTGAAACTTTCGTTCAGGTCAGAGTCATCGTCGTTGCTGGTACTAAGGTCTTGTTTGGATTTAAGTTCGGGCACAGAGGATTTCACGGCTACGGCCGACCTTATTGGGGTCGACGGAGTTTTAGGTACGGCAACCTTGGGGATTGCCACGGATTTGCTAATGTCGGGTGCGGCAGTCTTGGCTTTAGCACCTTTCTTGCTACTGGTCTTAATACTACTTGTCTTATCAACGACGGCCGCCACTGGCAGTTTGGCTGCGGTCGGCTTTTTTACAGCCGGTTTCGCCACTGCTGGAGTTTTGGCAGGCTTGGCTGTGGTTTTACTAACTGGCTTGGCCTTAGTTGTGGTTTTACCAACCGGTTTGACCTTGGCTTTAACCGGCGCTTTACTCGCAACTTTCGCGGCTGGCTTGGTTACGCCCTTGCTAGCCGGCTTTGTCGCTGGTTTGGCGCTGCTTTTCTTGGTAACTGGTTTAGCTTTGCTGGCAGCGATGGTCTTTTTCTTCGCAGCAGCGACCTTGCTGGCAGCTGGCTTGCTGGTTGGTTTCTTGGTCTTGGCAGAACTCTTCGCGGGCATTTAATGTGCCTCCATTATGCTATGCGTACTGGCCCCAGAGTGGCATTATCAAGTGGCCGATTATACATACGCACTGCGTGCCGTATAGTCGTGTTTTGCATCTAAATTCTGTACTGACTGTGCGATCGCGACGACTTGGCTTGGGTGGTTATTGGCATGGCTTCGCAAACATTTTTTTGGAGCCTTACGGGCGCTTTCCCGTACACTACCGCGCTATTAATCACGACCGCCGAATTCAAGTTGCAATGCGTCTAAGCAAGATAAAACTCGCGGGTTTCAAGTCCTTTGTTGACCCGACTACCGTCAATTTCCCCAGTAACCTGATTGGGGTCGTTGGTCCTAATGGCTGTGGCAAATCCAACATCATCGACGCGGTGCGATGGGTGATGGGTGAAATTTCTGCCAAGAATTTGCGTGGCGAGTCCATGTCGGACGTGGTGTTCAATGGATCGGTATCGCGTAAACCGGTGGGTACGGCATCGGTTGAGCTGGTGTTTGATAACAGTGACGGCAAGCTGGCGGGTCAGTATGCGAGCTTTAGTGAAGTGTCATTGAAGCGTGTAGTGTCGCGTGACGGTCAGTCGGCGTACTTCCTCAACGGTGCGCGTTGCCGCCGTAAGGACATTACGCAGCTGTTCCTCGGCACTGGCTTGGGAGCGCGCAGTTACGCCATCATTGAACAGGGCATGATTTCGCGGGTGATTGAAGCGCGTCCTGAAGAGTTGCGCGGCTTCCTCGAAGAAGCGGCCGGTATCTCCAAGTACAAAGAGCTGCGCCGCGATACAGAAAATCGCATCTCGCATACCAAAGAGAACTTGGAGCGCTTGCAGGATCTGCGTGACGAAGTTGAAAAGCAGCTGAATCGCTTGCAGCGTCAGGCGGCCACTGCACGCCGTTATCAGAACCTGAAAGGTGAAGAGCGCACCCATCAGGCGCAATTGCTGGCAATGAAGTTGCGTCAGATTGGCGAAGATATGCAAGCCCGTGAGCAACTGCTGTTGCAACGCGACACTGCCATGCAGTCAGTGATTGCAGAGCTGCGTAGCCATGAAGCCAGCCTTGAGGCCTTCCGTGAAGAATCGCGTGAAAAATCTGACGCGTTGACGGCAGTGCAAGGGCGTCACTATGGGTTGAGTGCAGAGATAGGTCGTGTTGAGCAGGCCATGCAGCACGCGCGTGAATTACGCCAGCGTCAAACAGCTGATCTGCAACAGGTTGAGCATAATCATGCCGAGTTATTGGCTCATTCACAACGCGATACGCAACAAGTCGAAACCTTTCAGCAGGACGTGGCCGAGCTGGAGCCATTGCTGGAAACTACCCGGTTACGCGAGTCTGGCTCCGCCGAAGCCTTGGAGCGTGCTGATCTGGCGATGCAAGATTGGCAGGAAGACTGGAATGCTTTCAACGTACAGGCACGCGATGCCAGCGAAAAAGCCCAAGTTGAGCGGGCACGTATTGAACAGCTGGAAAATCAGTTGCGTCGTTTGACTGCGCAGCGGGAACGTACGCTGACAGAGCTCGATAACTTGTCAGTGGACGAGTTCGCGCAACGTATTGAATCATTATTACAGGAAGATCAGTCGGCAGGCGAACAGCTGGAGTATCTTGAAACCCAGGTACAAGACGTTGCGGGCGATGTAGAGCGGTTGCGAGTTCGTCAACGTGAGTTGGTCACCGCTAACGATGCTAGCCATCGTGAATTGCAGCAAATGCAAGGTCGCCTAGTGTCTCTGGAGGCGTTACAGAAAGCGGCATTGGGCCAGGCGCAGGGCAAAGTGGCTGATTGGTTGTCAGCCAATTCATTGGCCAGTCATCCGCGTTTGGCGCAACAGCTGCACGTGAGTAATGGCTGGGATCGTGCGGTTGAGACAGTGCTTGGTGCCTACCTTGAAGCCGTGTGTGTGGAACAGCTGGATGCTGTAGCAGGTGTGTTGAATACCTTGTCAGCAGGTAGCGTCAGTTTCCTGTCACAGTCAGGCAATGTGGCGAACGGTGCCACCAGTGCAGAATTACTATTGGCGCACGTGCAAGGACCCGCCGGACTGACCTCGTTGTTACATGGCGTGCATGTGGTGGGTGGTTTGGCGGACGCCTTGGCCATGCGTGGGCAATTGCAAGCGGGTGAGTCGGTGATTACCCGCGATGGTGTCTGGATCGGACGTGACTGGTTGCGCGTTAGTCGCGATCAGGATGTGCATGCCGGCGTGCTGGCGCGTGAGCAGGAGCTACGCAGTTTGCGTGACACACTGCAAACGCTGGAGCAAAACCACGCCGCCTTGCAAGCGGAAATCGAGCAAGTGCGTGATCAACTATCGGATCTGGAAGCGCAGCGCGACCAAGCCATGCAGCAGCGCAATCAACTGCATCGCAGTCATAGTGAACTGAAGGCGCAGCTCAGTGGCTTGCAGCTACGTGTTGAGCAATCGCGTGAACGGCATGTCAAGTTGCAATCTGAAGCGCAGGACCTCGCAGGGGAGCTGGAGCGCGCTGATGAAGAAACTAGCGTTGCGCGTGGTCGCTTGCAGGAAGCGATAGATGAAATGGAATTGCGCGAACAAGAGCGTCATGAGCTGGAGCAACGTCGCGACAATCTGCGTACAGAGTTGTCGATGGCGCGTGGTCGTGCGCAGGATGATCGTGCCGAAGCGCAACAACATGCTATATCGCTGGAGTCGCGACGCTCAGCCCTGAATTCCATTATTGCTGGTTTGGATCGCACGCAGTCGCAGCTGCTGCAATTGCAGCAGCGCCGTGAACAATTACAAGGACAGTTGTTGGAGAGTGAAGCGCCGTTGGCGATGTTTGAGGAGCAGTTGGCTGAACTGTTACAGCGCCGTATTACGCTTGATCAGGAGCTGGCCACCGCGCGCGCTGCAGGCGAAACAATTGAGCATCGTATTCGTGAATTGGATGAAGCACGTATGAGCACCGAGCGTCGCGTCGAAGAAGCGCGGCAATTGCTCGATGAAGTGCGCATGAGCTTGCAGGAAAGTAAGGTGCGTCGCGAAACCCTGGTGGAGCAATTTACGGCAACGCAGTTTGAATTCGAAGCTGTGCTGGCGGAATTGTCACCTGAGGCGAGCATTGCTACATGGGAAGTGGAACTGGCAGATATCTCCGGCAAGATTGAACGCCTTGGGCAAGTCAATCTGGCAGCGATTGATGAATTCAAGGAGCAGTCCGAACGCAAGGAATATCTGGATCGTCAATACACGGACCTTACCGACGCGCTGGACACGCTGGAAGGCGCTATGCGCAAGATTGATAAAGAAACCCGGACTCGCTTCCAGGATACCTTTGATAAGGTCAATGCCGGGTTGAAGGAACGCTTCCCACGCCTGTTTGGTGGCGGCCATGCCTATCTGGAGCTGGCGGGTGAAGACGTGCTCAATGCTGGTGTGGCGATTATGGCTCGCCCACCGGGCAAACGTAATAGCACCATTAATCAGTTGTCAGGTGGTGAGAAGGCCTTGACGGCGGTGGCACTGGTATTCTCGATTTTCGAATTGAATCCTGCGCCATTCTGCCTGCTCGACGAAGTAGACGCGCCACTCGATGACAGCAATAACATACGCTACTGCGAAACTGTGCGTGAAATGTCGAAGAATGTGCAGTTCATTTTCATTACGCACAACAAGGTCACTATGGAATTGGCAGATCAGTTGCTGGGTGTGACCATGCACGAAGCCGGGGTGTCACGACTGGTTGCGGTGGATACCGAAGAAGCCGTGCGCTTGGCCGCCATGTAACAATTGCTCCTCCGGAGGCGGCAATGGATCTGAGTAGTCAATTACGAATCATTCTGGTGCTGGCCGGTATAGTGATCTGGGCTGCTGTCTATTACTTTGGCAAGCGCCGTCCTGCCGATGTTGGGTCGCGTACCAATGTTTGGCAAGAGTCTGCCAGACAAGTGGAAGAACCAGAGTTGTCGCTGCCGGAAGTGGCGCAACCAGATGACTATGCGTTTGATGAGGATGAGCTTGAAGTTCCTGCCTATATGCGCAAGCAACCACAGGGTGTGCGATTTGATGAATTTGATGACTTGGCCGCTACTGATCTGGATGATGTAGCAGAAGTTGAGTCGATTGCGATAACGCCAGACGTGCGGCATGCGCGTGATGAGTCGGTAGTACACGGTAGTGAACCAATAGTCGCGGACGATCAGTCTGACCCCTTCACGATGAGTGATATGCAGTTCGGCGCGGCGGCTGAGGAGCCGGTGGCTGAAATTGAATCAGCTGGCGAACGACTTGAGCCGCAAATAGAGTGGCCGCATGAGTCGGAAGTGCCGACTATTCCAGCGGTAGTGGTTGAATCTCCTGTTCCACCTTCCTATTCGTCATCGCAGTCGACTCCTCAACGCAGTGTATCAACAAGTGAGGCAGCGCCTACCTTGTCCGATCCGGTTGTTCCTGTGGTTCGCCCTACAGCCAAGCAACGTTCTACCACCATTGATGACAAGCCACTAAGTCCGGCGGCGCGACGCAAGATTATTGCGCTACGGTTGGCTATGCCAGAACGAGTGACGGGTGCGCTATTGCAGGATCTATTGCACGGCGAGCGGTTGGTGCATGGCAGATTCAATATTTTTCACCGTGAACAAGACAACGGAACAGTATTTAGTCTAGCTAGCATGGTTGAACCCGGTACTTTTGATATTGAGAAAATGCCACAGCAACAGTTTCCGGGTGTGACGCTATTTATGTTGTTACCAGGACCACTGGATGGATTGATTGCCTATGATCAGATGCTGTCCTGTGCGCAGCGTCTGGCGCATGCTACGGATGGCGTCTTGCAAGATGAGCGGGGTACTCCGCTGAGTAAACAAGTCATAGACCGGCTGCGTGAAGAAGTGCTGGATTTTCAGCACTTGATGAGTGGCATCTCTGAACCCGGTTGAGTTTCGCTATGGGCGCTCCCAAGCAACAGCAGCGTGCGCAATGGCTGCGTGAACAACTCAATCATCACGCGCATCTCTATTATGTGTTGGATCAACCGGCCTTGCCGGATGCAGAGTACGACAAGTTGTTTCGAGAGCTTGAGGAGCTGGAAACACAGTATCCTGAGTTACGTACCGCCGATTCACCTACGCAACGAGTGCTTGGCGAGGTGTTGGATGGTTTCGCCTCGGTGCGCCATGACGTACCTATGCTGTCGATTCGTACTGAGACCGATACCGAAGCCAGTGGTGCGGAAAACTTTGATGCGCGTGTGCGGCGTGAATTAGAGCTGGAAGCGGATGACGCACCCATTGAATACGTGTGTGAACTCAAGTTCGATGGCCTGGCAATCAATTTACGCTACGAACAAGGCGTGCTGGTGCAGGCAGCCACTCGTGGCGATGGTGAAACCGGCGAAGACGTGACGCAGAACATTCGCACCATTCAGCAGGTACCCTTGCGGTTGATTGGTATCAATGCGCGGGTGTTAGAAGTTCGTGGTGAGGTGTATATGCGCCGCGATCACTTTGAAAGCCTCAATGAGCGACAGCGTGAGTTGATTACTGTGGGAACAAAGAACGAAAAAACCTTCGTCAATCCACGCAATGCTGCCGCTGGTGCCGTGCGTCAACTTGATTCCGCAATTGCGGCCAAGCGTCCGTTGAGTTTTTTTGCCTATGGTCTGGGCTCCGTGCAAGGGTGGGATCTACCCGCCACACAGAGTGCTGTGCTTGATGCGTTTGCAGCGATGGGGCTGCCCGTGTGCAGCGACCGAGCGGTAGTACAGGGTGCGCAGGGCTTGAGCGAATTCCATCGCCGCATTGCTGCCCAGCGAGATACCTTGCCGTTTGATATTGACGGCGTGGTGTACAAGGTCAATTCATTAGCATTACAGAAGCGCTTGGGTTTTGTCACTCGCGAGCCGCGTTGGGCAGTAGCACATAAGTATCCTGCACAGGAGCAGGTCACGCGGGTGCTGGATATTGATATTCAAGTGGGACGTACCGGCAAGCTGACGCCGGTGGCCAAACTTGAACCGGTGTTTGTTGGTGGTACTACGGTTAGCAATGCCACACTACACAATGAAGATGAAGTACGGCGTAAGGATGTGCGTATCGGCGATCTTGTCATTGTGCGTCGTGCGGGTGACGTGATTCCTGAAGTGGTGAGTGTGTTTTTGTCTGATGACAGAAATACAACGATCACTCCGCCTACTGGTTCTCTTTCATTAGAAGGCGGAGAGACGCAGCTGACTCGCAGTGAAGCATTTGATCTCTTCAAGCAACTTAACGGTAAATGTCCGATCTGCGGCAGCGATATTGCTCGCGAACAAGATGCAGCCGATTGGCGTTGCACGGGGGGACTGTATTGTTCGGCGCAACGTAAACAGGCCATCCTGCATTTTGCCGGGCGGCGTGCCATGGATATCGAAGGTATGGGCGACAAGCTGGTCGATCAACTGGTGGATGGCGACCACGTTAAAACGTTAGCCGATTTGTACCGACTGGATATACCAACGCTGATGCAATTAGAGCGTATGGGTGAAAAGAGTGCGCAGAACTTGCTCGATGGCTTGACGAAAAGCAAGCAGACTACGCTGGCACGGTTTCTCTATGCATTGGGTATTCGCCAAGTAGGTGAAGCCACGGCGAAAGACCTTGCCAAGCAGTTTGGGTCACTGGAGCGCCTTATGGATACCAGTGAAGAAGAGTTGTTGCAGGTCAATGATGTCGGGCCGATTGTTGCCCACAGCATCCATGTGTTTTTCGCGCAGCTTCAAAATCGTGAGGTGATTCAGGCCTTGCGAGATGCCGGTATCCACTGGCAGGAGCACGCGGGTGTTGAGGTTGATGATTCCCCTAAGCCGCTCGCCGACAAGGTGTTCGTGTTGACTGGTTCATTACCAACTCTCAGTCGCGATGCAGCGAAAGAGTTGATCGAGGCGGCGGGTGGAAAAATCAGTGGCTCAGTATCTAAGAAGACTGACTACGTAGTGGCCGGAGCGGAGGCGGGCAGCAAACTACAGAAAGCGCAGGAATTAGGACTGATGGTACTTGATGAAACGCAATTGCTGCAGTTGTTGGCAGGTCAAGTTTGATGAAGCATGGCGTTGATGTGGTGACGCCCGAGTAACGATGTGCAGGGTGATCGCGTTTTACGCCCTACCGAAATGGGAGTAAAAATCATCGAGCGCGCCCTTGCTTTTTTGAGTGACACTTCTGGGCAAGCATCCAAGCTTAGTGTCTTCTTGATGCCACCATTTGGAACCGTTGGGTTGCACCAATTGAGATAGTCCGTTCCCCTCTAACAGCTTGACGGGAAGGTCGGTGTATTAGTGTTTCTGGTTTCTGGACGTCTTCGGATTGAAAGATGGTGCGGCGGAGGGAATCGAACGCCAGTATAGACTCATGAATTATCGATATATTTACAATTATAAACTTCCTATACCCCCAAAAGTACCCCACGAATGGTACCGGCACTTCGGTTCAGTTCCTGATTTTTATCGAATTGTAGTTAAAACATACTCGTGGCTACGCTGCATTTCAATTGTTGGTGTGAACGAAGGAGAGCAGATGTGGTGGTACTAGGGCGATACCTATCTTGAATGATTATTAGTGTTTAAACGAGTAGGCCTTGGGAAATGCAGCCTGTGTGGTGACGGTTCTGTCGGTCTAAGGAGGGGCTAAACCTGTTGAATATTGCGCTTGACTCGATTCTTAAATCTCACCGTCACAGCTTTGACATGTAAGCGTGATCCCATAGTTGCTTGACTAATTTCAATTGAGCAGTAGATTCATGAGTGCGCGCAAAAAAGCGTTGATCAGCGGCATCACCGGACAAGACGGGTCTTACCTAGCGGAACTGCTGCTCGCCAAAGGCTACGAAGTGCACGGCATCAAGCGGCGCGCTTCTTCTTTCAACACTGATCGCATTGATCATTTGTATCAGGATCCGCATGAGCGTGATCGTCGTTTGGTGCTGCACTATGGCGATTTGACTGACGCTACCAATCTGATTCGCATTGTGCAGGTTGTGCAGCCTGACGAAATTTACAATCTTGGCGCGCAAAGTCATGTGGCAGTCTCGTTCGAGACTGCAGAATACACCGCTAATACCGATGCATTGGGTACATTGCGTCTGTTAGAAGCAGTCCGTATTCTTGGCTTGGAAAAGAAAACCAGAATTTATCAGGCGTCGAGTTCGGAAATGTTTGGCAAGGTACGTGAAGTGCCGCAAACTGAAACTACGCCGTTTCATCCACGTTCACCATATGGCGTGGCCAAGGTGTACGCCTACTGGATCACCGTGAACTATCGCGAAGCCTATGGCATGTTCGCTTGTAACGGCATCCTATTCAACCATGAGTCGCCAGTGCGCGGTGAAACATTTGTGTCACGCAAGATTACGCGCGGCTTGGCGCGCATTCGTGCCGGTCTAGAGGATGGCTTGTATCTCGGCAACCTTGATGCACGACGTGACTGGGGTCATGCGCGTGACTATGTGGAAGCACAGTGGTTGATGTTGCAGCAAGACAAGCCAGAGGACTACGTGATCGCCACTGGGCAGCAGTATTCAGTTCGCGACTTTGTCACGCTATCGGCATCCTTGCTTGATATGCGTATTCGCTGGGAAGGGGAGGGTATTGATGAACGTGGTTACGATGCAAAAACCGGCAACTGCGTGGTGCGAGTTGACCAACGCTACTATCGCCCCGCTGAAGTGGAAACGTTACTGGGCGATGCAGGCAAGGCCCGCAAGCAACTTGGCTGGGCCCCCAGCACTACCTTCGAAGAGCTTGTATCAGAAATGGTCAATGAAGACATTGAGCTAGCTGAACGCGACGCGCTAATTGAGCGTGAAGGGTTCCGTAGCTTTAATTATCGCGAATAGTGTGAAAGGATATTGTTACCAATTTTTGAGCATTGACAGCATGTTGCTGAGTGCTTCTCAATCGATGAACTAAAATGCTTGAAGATTCTACAATCTATGTTGCAGGTAGTCATGGCTTGGTCGGCTCGGCGATTTGTCGTGCATTGCGTCAGGCGGGTTTTATCAACTTGATTGAGCGTAGTCATGCGGAACTTGATTTGTGTAATCAATCTGCCGTTGAACGTTTCTTTATAGCTGAACATCCAGAGTATGTTTTTCTTGCCGCCGCGCGCGTCGGGGGTATCAATGCCAACAGTAGCTTTCCCGCCGATTTTATTCGCGATAATTTGCAGATTCAGACTAATGTTATTGATGCGGCGTGGCGTCATGCAGCTCGCAAACTGGTGTTCCTGGGTTCTAGTTGTATCTATCCCAAACTGGCCGAGCAGCCGATGCGCGAAGACATGTTACTCACTGGCGCATTAGAGCAGACCAATGAGTGGTATGCCATCGCCAAGATTGCTGGTTTGAAAATGTGTCAGGCCTATCGTCGTCAATATGGCTTTGATGCGATTTCGCTGATGCCAACCAATCTTTATGGGCCGGGTGATAATTTCCATCCAGAGAACTCGCATGTATTGCCTGCATTAATTCAGCGTTTCCATCATGCAAAAATCAACGCACTACCGTCCGTTACTATCTGGGGTTCTGGTAGGCCACGTCGGGAGTTTCTGCATGTTGACGATCTTGCGCGCGCCGCGCTGATGTTGATGGAGCATTACTCAGCCGATTCGCCGATTAATGTTGGCACCGGCGAAGATCTGCCAATCATCGAACTGGCACAGTTAATTGCCGCGGTTGTTGGCTACCAAGGCCAGATACTCACCGATCCATCGCGACCTGATGGCACGCCACGCAAATTACTGGATGTATCGAGATTGAAGGCCATGGGGTGGCAGCCGTCCATTTCGTTGCGGGATGGTGTTTGTGAAACCTATGAATGGTATCGGCATCACTGTGCGAAGGCTGCTTGACTACCAAACAATGAACCACATGAAGATGAATAATTTTCTTCGCCAACGAGTACGTTTGTCGATTGTTGGTGTTTGTACTTTGCTCTGGGCACTCACTGCAAATTCTGCGCAGCTTTCAACAAAACAATTGGAAACGATTATCGCAGAGCGTTTTCCCAACACCATCGTTGAAGGCGTGTATTCCTCGACTGATTTGCCGGGATTTTACGAAGTTGTCACGCCAGAAGAGATTGCCTATGTGGATGGCACTGGCACGCGATTGATTATGGGCAATATCATGGATATTGAAACTCGCTCCAGCCTGACCACCAAGCGCTGGAATGAACTGCATCGAATTGATTTTCAGAGCTTGCCATTTGACAAAGCGATCAAGAATGTTCAAGGCGATGGCAGTCGGAAAATAGCCATATTTGAGGATCCATTTTGCCCCTATTGTGCTGAACTTGAGAAATCCTTGCGACAGTTAGATAACGTAACTATTTATGTGTTTCTCTATCCGCTGGAAGAAGTGCATCCGGGCGCGACCGAGGCCGCCAATGATCTATGGTGTGCGCACGACCACTCAACGGCATGGGTCGCCTGGATGCGCGATGAAAAATCACCAATAAAAACACACTGTGCCGATAGTCCGGTAGAAGAGTTGGTCAATCTAGGCAAGCAGCTCAAGATTCATTCGACGCCGACACTATTTTTTCAGGATGGGCTGCGCGTGGCCGGTGCGCTGGAAGTCGAACAGATCAATAAAAAGCTTGTTTCTTTGAGTGACAAAGTAGCGCCATAGCATTTGATACGCGGACTGGATCAATGCTGCCTGGTAGATGGCGAGTAGCACCAGCATTTATTGCCGTCATTACTCCCGTTTCGGCAAATTGGCTTCACCATAACACGCAAGCTGTCATACGCGCTGACGCCAGTGTCATACATCGCGAAAAATCTCCTTCATCCCGCTTCAACAACGTAACAAATACTCGCTATTTTTCTCGCTTGTAATTAGTGCGACGGTGAGTTTGTCAAGCGAGGGTGTATCACACCGGTGGGTTTAATTGCGATCTATGTCGCAAAACCTTCAAGCAACGTTAAACAGCAATACACACGACGTTACTAATCTGACGCCAGCATCACCTTGAGTTGGTGACGCAGCGGCGACGAAGACGAATGTAAGTGAAATGGAGCATAGGGAGGTGTGCCATCTGACTAGCAGGAAGCAGCGGAGCTAATTAGTTATAGAGCGGATCACAAGGTCCTTTTTTTAATCTTGAGCAAGAGGCTTTACTCATGAAAATTTCTTTGAAACAGGTTTTGGCAACAGGCGCGCTAGTCGCGATGTCCTCAGTTGCATTGGCCGATAGCAATGACGCTGTTGCGCCAGCTTATGCATCGATCGGCGATGTTACGCCAGTGACCACTAACACCACTAACAATAACGGTGGTTTGCAATTCATGCTGTTCAACAGCGATGTGGGTGGTAGCGTGTGGAGTCTTAGTCAGTACTTGGGCTTGAATCTGAACGATGTACTGCCCACCAATATGGACGCAAGCGATGGTGCAGGTCTGACTTTAAGCTGGACAATTCCTACACTTAGCAGTCTGGTATCCAGCAGTGGTGTTGCTACCGCTGATCTTCGCTGGGGCGTGGCTGCCGCTGACACGGCGCAATTTTTGACCGCTGCAGCAGGCACCATGCGTCTGGCGACTACCGTACTGACCAGTACTGGCGATCTTGGTATTACCAATCAGCAACTAGCCAATACCACTCCTAGGCATGCGGCTGTCGCGGCGGCCAATAACCAGACAGCTGGATCACTGGATGTAAACACCACGGGCTTCGTGGGCAATGATCTTCTCGGTAATTTGAGTACTACCTACTATGCAACCGGTGGCTTCACGTGGGCGGGTACTGTGTCTGATACCTTGGCCATGTATCTGTACTCGAACACTGGTAGCAGTCTTCAAAGCCAGGCAAACGTTGAAGCAAATGCCACTCAGTATGCCGGTATCTGGTCGTTGGATTTGGCCAATAACTTGCTGAGCTACACCGTTTCGCCAAGCAGTCCGGTGCCAGTGCCAGCCGCTATCTGGCTGTTGCTTTCGGGTCTGGGTGGCTTGGGTGTGATCGGTCGTCGTAAGGCGGCCTGAGTTCGCCATTCCGAACCTGGTTTGACACTGCCCCTGATGACGATAGTCACAAACAATCGTCATCAGGTTGCAAAGAGAAATGTTCTAACTGCTATTTATTTCTGGAGATTGTTATGAAATCCTTGTCTGTTAAATTCGCCGTTGCCAGCGCCTTGTCGCTGGCCGGTTTTAGCGCCATGGCAGCGGGCCTTGCGCCTAGCGCGATCACGGGCGCAACGATTATTCGCGTCGGTGGCGCCACTGCGACGAATAACGCCATTGGTAATGTCATGAAAATTGCTGTGGGTGGTATTTGTCAGGCCGGCACGCTATCGGTGCTGACTAGCTCGACCGCTGGCAACGTCATATATCTTTGCTCAGCCAATGCCATCGCTGGTTCGCCTGCTATTGCAGCTGGTACCACGATTGCGCTGATTAAAGAGTCTAATGGTGGTTCTGCTAACGGCATCACTCCAGTATCTTCAGCCGCTGGAACACTGCTGTTCTTGGATACCACGGCGGCCAATCTTGGTGCCTGCACTGCCGGCACTGACGTTGCAGCAACTGGTGATTTCGCGACGTTCACCCCATACACCTGCGGTGCCACCGTGACAGCCTCACAGCAGCATCCACATGTGGGTATTTCTGACGTTGATCCGGGAACGTTCGTAGGTAATGGCGGTGTATCCGCTGCTCAGATTGCCGCGTTCAATGCACCGGGATCTGCCACGTCCGTAGTGGGCGTTACCTTCAATCCGATTGTCAGTGATAACTTGTTCCTTGCCTTACAGAAAGCACAAGGCTTGGACGCTTCTGGCGCTGAAGACCTGAGCAGCGTCAGCAAGATGCCGACAATGTCTAGCTCGCAACTGCGTGCGTTGTTCACCAGTCAGCAGGTATTGACCACCCAGTTCTATAGCAATGGGGTGCAGTTGAGCAGCTACGGTGCGGACGTTAACTCAGGTTCATCCGATGGCCTCATTCATCTATGTCGTCGTGGCAATAGCTCAGGCACCATGACCAGCTTTAAACTACAGTTCCTCGGTGAAGGCTGCACCAAGAATGCTGGTAGTGTTAGTGCCTTTGCCACTCCCGAAAACAGCGATGAAGCTGTGGGTTCTGCTTGGGTGGCTGGTACCAACGGCGGCGATATCGTATTCGCTGGTTCGGGCTCTGGTGATGTGCGCTCTTGCGTTAACTATCACAGTCAGAATGGTAACTATGCTGTGGGTGTTGCCAGCACGGAGTCGCTACCTGCGGCCACCGGTAGTTCCAACCTATTCCGCTACATCAAGGTAGATGGTGCTGAGCCAACGACGAAGGCAGTGATGGAAGGTCGTTATGACTTCTTCACCGAAAATACCTTCAATGTGCCTAGCTTCCAGGCAAGCACCGCGCAGTCGACCATTTTCGGTCAGTTGCGCTCGTTGATTGCCACGCCTTCCGTAATCGCCAAGGTCAACGAGGCTTGGTACAAAGCCGCCGCCTTGACGGGCGCCAGCGACGGCACAAGCGATACGGGTATTCTGGCGATTCCATCGGCGTCGGTGAGCCCCACCTTCCCGATCGTGGCTCTAGGAGCGAACTCGGTTCGTACCAAGCCAGTCAACAGTCAGCGTCGTAATGCGCCGGGTGCATCAGCCAATAACTGCAATCGTCCTTATACGGCCTATCCATCACTCTAATGATGGAGGCTGAAGTCAGGCAGAAGAAGGCCTGACTTTCAACTAGTGGGCGGCATCACTATGGTGATGCCGCCTTTTTCGGTTGCTAACTCATCTTCATCGCGCAAACCGTTTGCGTTCACCCATTGCGATTGTCATGCCCTTGTCATCGTCTGCCGGTATTAATTACGGTTTAACTTTACCCGGTTGGTGGCGCTGTCCAGCGTCAAGGATTGCTTTTATCGTGTTATCACGTTTTATCATTCTCGGTTCGATCCACGTGTGTCTTGCTACGTTGATGGTTGGTACCGCAAGTGCGCAGGAAGCACCAGCGACAGTTGCTGCTGACAACCGCTTCAACATCAATGAGTTTCGAATTCTTGGTAATACCACGCTGAGTGCAATTAATGTCGAAACCACAGTCTTTCCTTATTTGGGCGACAACAAGACTATTGCCGATGTTGAGCAAGTACGACAGGTGCTGGAAAAGCTCTATAAGGACAAGGGCTACGGTGCGGTGTATGTGGACATACCAGAACAATCGGTTGACTCTGGCGTGGTGCGATTAAAAGTGACTGAGGGCAAGCTGGATCGAGTACGCATCACTGGTGCGCGTTACTTTGCCAATGGAAAAATCCGCGAGAAGCTCATCGCCTTGACTCCTGGCACGGTGCTCAATCTGCCTGAGTTGCAGGCTCAACTTGGCGAGGTGAACTCGCAAGCGCGTGATCGCGTAATCACGCCGGTTCTAAAGGCAGGTCGATCGCCCGGTACAGTGGATATGGAGCTAAAGGTGCAGGATAACCTGCCGTTTCATGGCAGCGTTGAACTGAATGATCGCTACAGCGCCAACACCACTAAAACTCGCGCCAGCGTCAATCTCAGCTATGACAACCTGTTCCAGAAATTCCACAGTCTGTCGTTTCAGTACCAGACCTCACCTACGGACTTAAAAGAAACGCGGGTACTGGCAGCGACTTATTTGGCACCACTCAAAAATGGTAATTTGCTGGCAGTCTACGCGGTCGATACCAACAGTGACTTTGCTGTTGTGAGTACTGGCGGTGATCTTTCAGTACTGGGTGCCGGCAACATTTATGGTCTTCGTTATATCGTGCGCCTGCCGGTGGTGGACAGATATTCGCAGAACGTCACACTTGGTGCAGATTACAAAAACTTTGCTGACAACATCGTGTTGGCGGATGGTGCTAAGGATACCACTCCCATCCGTTATATGACCTGGTCGGCTGCTTATGGCGGCACGCAAACGCGCGATAGCAGCACTACAGGATTCAATCTGGGTGCCAACTTAGGTCTCCGCGGTGTGGTTAACGATCAAGCACAGTTCAGCTACAAGCGTTATCAAGGTAAGGCCAATTTCTTTTATATGCGTGGTGATGCCAATCATACGCAAAGTTTGTGGGGCAACAGTGCGGTGTTTTTGCGTGCCACTGGACAATATTCGCTAGAGCCGCTGATTAGCAATGAACAGTTCGCTACCGGTGGTGCGGACGGAGTGCGTGGCTACCTTGAATCAGCACAATTAGCTGATTCTGGCCTTTCCTTCAGTTTGGAACTTCGCTCGCCATCGTTACATCAGTGGCTGGGCAGTTGGGCTCAGCAGTGGATGCTCTTTGCCTTTTACGATGCTGCACATATGCAGCAGATTTATCAGCGTATTGAAAATGGCGTCGCATACGACTCGAGCGTGAAGCTATCAAGTGTCGGCGCCGGTATGCGCTTTGCGGGTTTTAGCGGGCTTGAGGCATCGTTGGACTGGGCTTATGCATTGCGACCACTGGGCGAAATTGGCAAGGGCGATTCACGCATTCACTTCAAGGTGCGCTATGCGTTCTAATTTGCTGAGCACTGATCTTAATGGCGGCACGAACATGACTTTCAATGCAGACCAGAGAATGGAACGCTTGATCATTGCACAAGCGGTTCGTCGGGTGTTACGTGGGCCCCGCGCGCGTCTAGGGTTGCTACGAGGGTTGTCACTGGCGTGTGTGATCGGTTTAAATATGTCTGTTGCCAATGCAGAGTTGCCGCAGATTTGCGTTACTTGTGCAGCTGGCACAGTGACTAACTTTGTTACCAATGGCGCTGCGACCTACACCACTGTTGGCAATAACATGACGGTGAGTCAATCCACCGCGAATGCCACGCTGAATTGGCAAAGCTTTAATATCTCGAACGGTAGCTCAGTAGAGTTCAAACAACCCGGCACTGACTCCGTCGCACTCAATCGTATTTATCAAACCAGCGCCTCGCAGATACTTGGCAACTTGACCGCGAATGGTCGTGTATATCTGTTGAATCAAAATGGCATAGTGTTTGGCAATGGTGCGCAGGTGAATGTAGCGGGGCTGATCGCTAGCTCGCTGGACTTGTCTTCTGCAGCACTTGAATCGGGCATTGCCAACGCGGCTCTCGCTTCATCGCCGTCATTCCAGTTGTTCGCCAATGGCAACCCCACTGGCGATGTCAGCGTATGGCAAGGTGCATCGATTACGACCACGGAAGGTGGGCAGGTACTGATACTGGCACCGAATGTCAGCAATGCGGGCGTGATAACCACGCCGGGCGGGCAGACAGTACTGGCTGCTGGTTCATCGGTTTATCTATATAACCGGGACGACGTCAATTTGCGTGGTCTGTGGGTTGAGGTTGCCGCCGGTGATGGGGAAGTAACCAATGGCGTTGCAAGTAACGCTACGGTCACCAACCCCAGTCAACTCGTTGGCCAGATTGTTGCCGAGCGCGGCAATATTACTTTGGCGGGTATGGCTGTGAATCAGCTGGGGAGACTGTCTGCGACGACCTCTGTCAGTCAGGGCGGCTCCATCAAGTTGCTGGCGCGTACTGACAGCAGCGTGAGCAATACCTTAAATGCGACCAAGGGTACGCAGGGTAATTTGCTGTTGGGAGCAAACTCATTGACCAGCATTCTGCTTGATGACAGCGGTGACGTGTCGGTGGATTCGAGCACACAGCCGCAATCACAAGTCGAGCTTGATGCCAACAAAGTTGTGCTGGAAAACGGTGCCAAGATTATCGCGCCACATGGAAATGTCAGCATTACCGCGCGGCGCGAAGGGAATACGGATACGTCCCTGTTTGGTTCCGGTAGTTCCGATTCTCGTATTTATATCGGCACAGATGTCTTAATTGATGTATCCGGTGCTGCAATCAACAAAACCATGGCCAGCAATGTCATCTCCGTAGAATTACGTGGCGATGAATTGGCCAACAGTGAGTTGCAGCGCGACGGTGTGCTGCGCGGCAAGACAGTACAGGTAGATGTGCGACAGTCAGGTACCAATGCCGATGGTACAGCGTGGGTGGGTAGCCCTATCGGCGATTTAAGTGGCTGGGTAGCGAACATAGAAAGAGATGTAAACGAACGCAGTTTGACAGGCGGCTCGGTCAGTCTGAAATCGCAAGGCGATGTCATTGTTGATTCAGGCGCGGTGATCAATTTATCCGGTGGCGCGATTAACTTTGCGGCCGGATATATCAATACCTCCTCGTTAATTGGTGCCGATGGCAGCATCTACGATATGGCTGATGCAAGCCCGGATCGAATTTATTTGGGTCTGGCAAGTTCCAATACTGTCACTAGCGTAACCGATGCGCGATGGGGCATTACCCGAAGTTACGTAGGGGCTGCATCGCAAGGCAGGTATGAAGCTGCTTATCAGGAAGGCAAGGACGCAGGCGAACTTACGATTCTGGGTCAAAAGGTGGTGTTAAACGGTGATATCAATGCTGAGACCGTAAGCGGTGTTTACCAAAGAAATTCATCGTCAGCATTCAACGTCGCCACGGCAACGTCATTATATCGACCTTATGATGAGTTGCCGTTGTCGGGCAAGTTGGTGTTGGGGCAGACTTCAAACGAGGTGCTTGCGACCAATGGCAATCTGGATTTCGGTTTATCAAGTGTGAGCTTCACAAGCGGTCAGCTAGCGCAGCTCGGCGCGGGATTTAATCCATGGTCGGATCCGCTGGCTAGCGCCTTTGACACGTTAAATCTGTCGACAGCTCTGTTTCGAGTTGGTGGGCTTGGTCAGTTGACACTGAGATCCAATGGACTGGTGACACTCGATGCGGCTTCATCTTTGAACTTTCCATTATGGGGAACCCTAGATGTTATTGCTGGTGCAATAGACGTGGCAGGCAACATCATCAGTAGCTCCGGCAACGTAAGTTTGATTTCACAACCCACAGCAAAGATAGAAGAATTGACTGGTGGCGTGACATTACGTGCTGGTGCGGTAATTGATGTTAGCGGCAAGTGGGTTAACGATTCTGAACTGACACATTCACCGCAAGCATCGCTCGTGCCATTAGCCATAGATGGTGGCAGCGTTAATCTTGGCGCGGAGCATAATGCTTTGACCCTTGAATACGGAAGCCTTATTGATGTGTCTGGGGGTGCGCGCTTGACGAGTACTGGTAAATTTGTTTCTGGTAATGCGGGCTCGATTTCACTAAGTAATTCTGCGGGTGAAGCAGGTCAGGCAAGTATGTTTGAGTCGGCCGCCGAGTTGCGTGGTTTTGCGTTCGCCAATGGCGGCAGTCTCACTATTTCAACTACCGCTATTTGCATCTCAGGTGCTATCACTGAATGTCAGCAGCGGGACCTGTCCACTCTGCTGCATCTTGATCCCGGCATGTTTTTGCAGGGTGGATTCGGTGCTTATGCGCTTACCGCAAATCAGGGTGGAATTGACGTGACCCCAGGCACGGAAATTCGTTTGCAGCAGCAAAACTGGATAGCCACTACGTCAATGGCCTCGGTAATATCAGGCACACCTGTTACTGGGTTCGCCAGAGTCGGCTTGCTGCCTGATTATCTACGCAATGCCGCTGATTTGTCGCTGAATGTATCACCAAGCCTGCCGCTCTCGCAGCCATACACGGCGACAACTTTCGCTGTCGCACCAAGTTTGACTATCGGTACCAACGCGCAGATTCTGGGTGACACTGGTGCTCATATTGCCCTTGAATCCAGTACCAGATTACTGGTCAATGGCAGAATTGCGACAGCTGCTGGCGATATCTCGCTTAAGTTAAATTCTGATCTTTATCTTGGTGAGACTGCCTCTGCTGCACTGTATTTTGCTGACCAGGGTATCTGGTTAGGTGGCGACGCAAAGTTGAGTGCTGTCGGCACGACCGTGTTGTATCCCAATTCATTAGGTTACTTGCTTGGTGATGTGCTTGAAGGTGGCAGTGTTCGCATTGACGCAGATCGAGGTCATGTAATTAGTTCGGCGGGCTCGTTGATTGATGTGTCAGGAACAGCGGCAGTGCTGTCAATCAAGGCTGATGCACAGGGCAGGTATGCCAATAAAGTTATCGGTTCCCAAGGTGGATCCATAGCCATCGAAGCATCTGAAGCCATTGTCATTGGTGGGGACTTGGCAGGTAGATCAGGTACGTCGCAGCAAGCCGGTGGAACCTTGCAAGTTTCACTTGATTCGAGACAACGACGTGATCCAGGTCAGCAGGGTTCGCAATCCACTCAGCAGTCCGCCTTCCCCAATGGGTCACGAGTGATAGAACTGGTTGCTGACGACTCGCCGATTGCATTTGGCAATGCTACTTTACCGGTCGGTTATCAAGCCCGCGCGATTGTTTCAGCGGCAAAGGTCGAGGCGGGTGGTTTCGATGCATTGAGCTTAACGGCGCAAACGTTTGAAACTGCCGAATCTGGCGCGCAAGTCAGGCATAACGGTGAAGTAAAATTGATTGGTGATGTGTCGCTTGAGTTAGCACGCAGCGTGACTATTCGGTCCGAAGTGATTGGCTCTGACGGTGGTAATGCTCGTATTTCGGCACCTATGGTGTCGTTGGGAAACACCAGTACGCTTTATCAGTCTCCGTTATCAAGCGCGACGGGCGCTGGCCAGTTGCTCATTGACGCGCAGCAGATAGACCTGATCGGCAACAGCGTATTACGCGGTTTTGACCAGGCAACTTTGCAGTCTTCTGGCGATGTGCGCTTGATGGGTGCTGTACAGACGGCTGTTACCGATCAATTGCTGGGTTCTTTGACCACCAATGGATCATTGGCGATTGCTGCCGCACAGCTGTATCCGACTACTCTGAGTACTTTCACTGTTGAGGCGGGTGAGGCGAA
Source organism: Steroidobacteraceae bacterium (assembly GCA_050181835.1). GTDB lineage: Bacteria > Pseudomonadota > Gammaproteobacteria > Steroidobacterales > Steroidobacteraceae > CAILZL01. The sequence goes on from JBFXCU010000002.1 coordinate 141,326, forward strand.
TAACGGCAGGTTAGAGATTAGGCAATCCGGTACAGCCGCTGATGCGTTATCTGCGGGTGGTCAACTGATATTGCGTGCACCGACGATTGTTCAAGCTGGCACTGTGCGTGCGCCGTTCGGTACCATCACCTTAGATTCAGCTGATATCACGCTGGCAACGGGCAGTGTGACTTCAACAAGTGGCGAGGGACTGACAGTTCCGTTTGGTGAAACCCAAGGTGGGATTGACTGGGCTTACGTATTGTCTGATCTCAAAACATTGCTTTATGGTGTAGGTGAAAAAACGTTGCCCTCACAGCATATTAATCTTATAGGCAACAACATCAATTTTCAGAACGGCGCCACGCTGGATGTAACCGGTGGTGGTGACCTGATGGCGAGCGAGTTCATCCAGGGTACGGGAGGTAAGCTTGATATTCTTGGTGACAATAACAGTAACAATAGTTTTGCCATTCTGTCGGCCAATTCGTTGGCGTCTGCTGCGTACGACGAAGCCATTTATGCGACCGCATCGAATTTGATAGGAAAAAGTGTCTACCTGTCTGGTACCAGTGATCTGCCAGCTGGAGACTATATTGTTCTGCCTGCCAAGTATGCGTTGCTGCCAGGTGGTTATCTTATAACGCAAGCATCCGGTTATCAGGACATCACCGCGGGCGAACGCTATGCGCAGGCAAATGGTGCCACGGTGGTTTCTGGTTATTTCACCGACACCGGCACTCAATATCGCGACGCGCGTACCAGTGGCTTTATTGTGCTACCCGGTACTGCAGTTCAAAACAAGGCCCAGTACACCTTAACCAGCGCTGATAGCTTCTTTACCGAACAAGCACAGGCTGCGGGAAAGAATGTGCAACGTCTGCCAAAGGATGCAGGCACTGTGTCGATTAATGCCAACAAACTGCTGAACCTAGACGGCCAATTTCTTTCCCAGAGTAGTGCTAACGGTCGAGGTGCGGCTGTCGATATCGCCAGTGCTGCAATTGAAGTAGTAACCGATGCCACTACAGCACCGTCTCAAGCTGGCGTGCTTGCTATCAAAGCGGCTGATCTGAATGCGTTGGGTGCGGAATCAATTCTGTTGGGTGGTTCCCGAACAGAAGATGAAAACGGTATTAGCGTGCAAACCAGTTCTACCAGTGTTGTTATTGATACTGGCGCTGCGCTAAATGGTCCGGAGGTGATGCTAGTAGCCACGGACAAAATTGCGGTCGCGTCTGGTGCGTCGATAACGGCCGTTGGTGATGAAGTCAAATCAAGTGACATTGTTCTTGATGGTGACGGTGTTGTTGTGCGGGTATCAACTGGTGCGGCAGGGAATGTGACGCGCACTAACTATACCAATTCTGGTGCGATACTTGACATTGAGAGTGGTGCGGATCTAGTTGCCATCAGCGGATCAATTTCAATGGAGTCTTCTGGTATCGGTAGTTTGGCAGGCAGGTTGTCGGTTGCACAAGGTGAACTCAGTGTTACCGGTAATCGTATCAGTCTGGGCAATGCGTCTGCGGTGACCGATGGTTGGAGTATTGACACCGAGAAATTGTCGGATCTCAATCTCGACCTCTTCAGTTTGAATAGCCGATCTTCAATTGATGTTTACGGCGACCTCGCGCTGTCACTTGCCAACCTCAAGCTTGGTGCTGCTGCGTTGCGCGGATTCGATGATGGAACAGTAACGTTAAATGCTACTGGCAATATCAACATCACGGGCGCAACCGCGGCTACTACTGATCCGACATCCACTTCGGCAGGAAAGCTGAATCTTGTCGCCGAAAATATATTGACCGATGGTGGCAACTTCACGACTTCTGGTTTTGCAACGATGTTGCTTGATGCCGCCAAGGAAATTCGTGCGCAGGATGATTCGACGCTGGCGATTTCGGGCGATCTCGTCATGTCTACGCAGCGTCTGACAACCAGTTCTGGAAAGGGGTTGACGCTAGCAGTGAATGGCACTGCCAGCCTGACGAATAGTGCGGCGACCGATCTGGCTACAGTCACTGATCTGGGTGGTGAATTCTCGCTTACTGCAGACAGCATTGAGCTGGCGAGTCTGATTGAGGTGCCATCTGGCATTGTAAATTTGCAGGCGAAATCAGGTGACGTGCACCTGCTCGACGGTGCAGTTATTGATGTAAGTGGTCGTAGTACACAATTTGCCGATGAATCGATTAGTAGTGGTGGTGGTTCGATTGGACTGTCCTCGGCAACGGCGGATGTAGTCCTAGACGCTGAATCTTCATTGAATGTCGCTGCTGCAGGGCAAGCAAAGTCGGGCAGTGTTGCCATCAGTGCCATAGCTGGATCAATTGAAGCGTTAGGTACGCTGTCAGCGACTGCAAGTAAAGAGATCAACGGCGGCAGTTTTAGCGCGGATGCTAATTCACTCGGCGATATCTCAGCGCTGAACGCACAACTGGCTCAAGGTGGCTTTAGCGGCGATCTGGCGTTGCGACTACGTAGTGGCGATCTGGCGCTAGCTAGCGCTGATATTGTGCGTGGCACCCGTGTCAGTTTGACCGCAGATCAAGGCAGTGTGCAGATAGCGGGAAGTATTAAGGTGCATGATACTGATGGCGGTCGCATTACCTTGTCTGCTGGCGATAGCATTATCGTCAGCGGGAGTCTCGACGCGCGTGCTACCGGATCTGATGAACGTAATGGTCGTATTGATTTAAGAGTCGATGCCGGTGAGTTGCGGGTAACTGATACTGCGATGCTGGCAACAGTCGATAGCAACGCGGCGGGCGGTTCAGCTGCAGACGGCACCGTTTCCCTACGCGCCTCGCAGGATTCATTGTTGACAGTATTGGATGCTGACATGGGCAACCATAAGGTTTCGTTGGCCGGTGATTGGTCGCGGACGGGCGTAGTGAATCTGGAGGGATTCAAAACTTATTCAGATAATCTAATCAGCGCTGCCGACGTTACGGCTGTTATTGGCAATGTCTATTACGATGACGCGGCAGCATTCGGTTCGCAAGCAGTCGCTATTGGCAATGCGCTGGAAAATTCTTCAGTGTCTAAGTTGAATTTGTTGACGGGAATTGAAATTCAGTCGACCGATACCATGAATATCAATGCTGCATGGGATTTGTCGCAATGGCGATTTGCTGGTCAACCCGGCGTGTTAACGCTGCGCTCAGCCGGCGATCTGGTGTTCAATCAGTCGTTGAGTGATGGCTTTACGGGGGTGACGGGCACCAATGCATTTAAGCTTACCAGCACTGCTGACTCATGGTCGTATCGATTGATTGCCGGTGCGGATTTAACTGCGGCGGATGTCATGGCGGTGCGGCGGCTGGATGCCATAACCAGTGGCAACGGCGATTTGCTTATCGCGTCAGGTACAACCACATCGAGCAATGGTTACAAAATGGTGCGTACTGGAAATGGCAGTATTGACGTCAATGCGGCGCGTGATGTGGTGCTGGGTAACTCCGCATCCATGATCTACACCGCAGGCGTTGCCACCGACGGTGTGAATTATGCAGGTAGCCTGATTGTCGGCAATGAACTCGGCGGGCTGAAGTATCCCTCCAGTGGTGGTGACATCAATATCAGTGCGGGCCGTGATGTAGTTGGTGCTGCCAGTGATCAGCTGATTACTGATTGGTTGTGGCGAATCGGCAATGTTGATGCAACCACTGTTGCCAGCACTCGATCCACGGCGTGGACCGTAAATTTTGCAAACTTCCAACAGAATATCGGCGTGTTAGGTGGTGGAGATCTTGCTGTGACCGCCGGGCGTGATTTGAATACGCTGTCGCTAGCACTGCCATCGATTGGCCGGCAGCAAACCAATACGACAAACGATAAAACGGCAGCAAGTAATAACCTGGAAGTGATTGGTGGCGGTGCCATGCGTGCGACCGCCGGTCGTGATGTGCTGGGCGGCGTGTTTTACACTGGCAAGGGAACTATGGACATCATCAGCGGCGGCGCGGTTGGCGCAAGCACGCTCACTGGTTTGAATCCGATACTAGCACTGGGTGATGTTCAGGCTGCAATCACAGCGCGTTTGGATTCCACCATAGAATCTGCTGTTACGCCGACCTTGTTACCTCAGGATCGATCGCAGAGCAACCGTGGGCCGACTTCTAGCAATTTTTCTACCTACACGGATAACACCGCACTACAGGTAGCATCATTGGCGGGTGATGTAACGTTGAATGGAGCCAAGAATTCGGCAAGTATTGGTTCGTTGGCCAGCTCCTTGCTGTCGACAGATGGGGCGCTCGGGCTGGCGTTGCGCTTATTGCCCGGGACAGTGTCGCTGCAGTCCTTACGCGGCGATATTAATCTGGATGGCCCAATTACCTTGGCACCAACCGTTGTCGGCAGACTTGAGGTATTGGCTTATTCTGATGTAAATCTAAATGCTGCAATCATTGTTTCCGATGCCGACCCTAAGTTGCTTCCAGGCATCGCAACGCCCGCATTGAATCCGTTGATTACCAGCACTGTCGCCAATCAGGCATTAAGTGTAATCAACACCGATTACGATCAGTTCAATGCAGAATTACCGGTTCGGTTAGCAGCTGCTCAGGCCAGTGAACTCAGCCCGTCGCGCATCGTTGCTGCCAGCGGCGATGTATTTGGTAGTAGCATTCTTGGCGGTTCGCAACTGTACTTTGGTGCCCCTGTGCAAGTATATGCGGGTCGCGATGTGGTCAGGCTGGATCTGGTGGCGCAGAACCTGACAGCAGCTGATGTCTCATCGGTTACTGCTGGCCGCGATATTAGCTATGGGATCCAGCGTAATAGTTTGGGTGGTGTAGATGTAGATACCAGACAGATACAAATCAATGGGCCTGGGCAACTGACACTGATCGCTGGTCGTGATCTCAACTTGCAGAATTCGGCAGGGATTATCAGCAGAGGCAATTTGTCGAATATTGCGCTTGCTGATAAGGGCGCGAACATCAGTGTGTTTGCGGGAATCAATGGCAAGTCACCAAATTATGATGAGTTTACAAAGCGCTATCTCCTTGATGACGATGCTTATGCGACGATGTTGAGTGAGTTCATGGCAAACGTTGCCGGTAGCGTGCCAACCGATAAGAAGACAGCGCTAGCTGATTTCGCAATTCTTAGCCAGCCGCTGCGCGCGTCGTTACTGCAACAGATATTACTTGCCGAGTTGCGCGCCAGTGCGATCAATGCCGCATCCATTGATCCGACCAAGAACGGCGACTACTCACGCGGCTTTACAGCTCTGGAAACGATGTTCCCGGGCAGTACCAATGTTGCGGGAGGCGCAGCAACGAATCCTTACTCTGGTGATATTTCACTGTATTTCAGTCGTATCTATACGCAAGACAACGGCAATATCACGTTGATTGCTCCGGGTGGTGGAGTCAACGCTGGTCTGGCAGCGCCACCCACTTCATTTGGTATTAGTAAGTCGGCTGATCAGCTGGGCATCGTTACGCAGACCGGTGGAGATATTGGCATTGTGACGGATCAGGATTTGCAGGTGAATGAGTCACGCGTGTTTGCGATTAATAACAGCGATATCCTGGTGTGGTCATCAAACGGCAATATCGATGCGGGCCGCGGGGCGAAGACGGCGATCTCTGCTCCAACCCCGGTTATAGCCTATGATCGTGATGGCTATCCAACCGTTACATATAGCGCAGCACTGTCAGGTAGTGGTATCCAGACGCGCACTACTAGCTCGAGTAATTTGCCTGGTGATGTGGTGCTTGCGGCGCCACGTGGTGTCGTTAACGCGGGTGACGCGGGTATCGTTGCCGGCAACTTGACTATTGCCGCTACTGCCGTGTTGGGTGCCGACAATATCAAGGTAAGCGGTGTTGCCGTTGGTGTGCCTGTGGATACCGGAGGGTTGGGGGCCAGTCTTGCAGGCGTCACCGCTGCGGCTAGCGGTGCGAGCAATGCGGCATCGACTGCAGTAGGCGAGGATTCGGCTGCCAATCATGATCAAGCTACGTCAGTGGCGACCGCTGCGCTGTCCTGGCTGGAAGTGTTTGTAGTTGGGCTGGGAGATGAAGTGTGTCGACAAGATGATCTTGATTGCTTGAAACGCCAGTAGTCTGGTTGCCTGAACTTGATTGTGTATGGGTGTGTAAATTGATTGAGCCTTCGACCCGATCTGCTTGGCTGTCTTACTTGTTGCTGTTTGGTGGCGCATTTCCTGTGTTCATGTTTATCCAGGCGCCTAGCAAAAACTTGGTAAACATTCATATGCCTAGTTTGTCCTCAGCTAACACAAAGGTAACGCAGCCTGCACAACAGCTGGCTAATGGAGGTGTTGCGCTAGCGCTCCAGCCCGATATAACGAATGGTAAAACGGTTGCCGATAAGCCAAGCGAGCAAAAAGAGGGGGCACAAAGCCCGATCGATATTACGTTTGAGCAGCAGCGTAAAGTAGCCGATGCAGCAGTGCACGCCCAGGTGGTCGATAAAATTATGGATTCCAATTCTCGCGTGCGTTTGGCGGGGATCGTGCAGCTCGCAAGCCTGCCACCTGAGCAAAGCGTGCCAGCGCTGCAGGTTGCTGCGACGAGTGATGCAGATGCCCGTAATCAATTGCTGGCAATTCAGTCGCTAGTCACCATTGCGCGCAGGGCAGGCGACAGCGATGGAAATATACGTGCAATACTCAAACAAGCGATGTATGCAGCGAATCCCGCTGCTGCCACCGCTGCAAAAAAGGCTTATGAAAGCATTGGGCAAGACTTTAACCAATAATCGATACTAGGTCTTATGACATCCAGACCCTACAACGTTCTCTTTCTCTGCACTGGTAATTCGGCGCGCAGCATCATGGCAGAATCGTTGCTCAAGCACTGGGGCAAGGGTGAATTTACTGCTTATAGTGCAGGCAGTCAGGCCAAGGGGGAGGTGCATCCTTTGGCGCTCGAGCTGTTGACCATGGTAAAGCTACCCACTGAAGGATTACGCAGCAAGAGTTGGGACGAGTATGCAAAGCCAGATGCACCACAGATGGATTTTATCTTCACGGTTTGTGATAACGCTGCTGGTGAAGTCTGTCCTATCTGGCCGGGACAGCCGATGACGGCGCATTGGGGTGTGGCTGATCCCGCTGCAGCAATCGGCACCGATCGTGACAAAATTTATGCGTTTCGCAAGGCGCTGTTGGAATTGGAAAATCGAATCAAAGTGTTTGTCAGTCTGCCCATCTCGGCGCTACAACGTATTACGTTACAGCAGTAGATCCGTGCCATTGGCAGGATACGGAATATGCCGTCAGTGTCGAGCACCATGCCGACTTAATCAGTGTGAGCAGGGTGATTATCAAGTACTAGCCAGTGATCAGTGAAGCTTAGTGATATTTTCGGAGCGATGATGATTTTCTCAGCGAACCGGATACACCATCAACGCCGTCTTTGTTTATTCAGTTTCGCCGCCGCGGCTGCCCTCTGTGGCTCTGCGAATGCACGTAACGTCGTGATTTTTGTAGCCGATGGTCTGCGACCGTCGTCAGTGACAGTTGTCGATGCACCACACTGTCTGCATTGCGTGATAACGGTGTTTATTTCAGTAACAGTCACTCAGTATTTCCAACGGTGACAATGATTAATGCGGCGGTGATTGCCACTGGACATCTGCCCGGTGACACTGGCATCTACAGCAATAATCCATGGTTGGGATACAATTCTTTCAATGCCGCAAATTTTCAGTGGCCGACACCAGCTTCTTCGACGATGCAACCGGTCCGGATGACATACCGTTGCCGATTGACATCGCTGCAGCGATGCGTGGCATACGACTGGCTAGCACCGCGCCGGTACGACTCCAGCCTTCAGGCAGCAATCGGCTGGCAAGTATGACCAATGCTAACTGGGGGCAGCAAGTGTACTTCTTCGAGGCCACCACCCGTGCGGTGTGACCGACCTTCAGTCGCAATGGCAAGCCATTCCTATTGATATACTGGTCGCGTGATCCTGACGGTACGCAGCATAATCAAGGTGACAGTGCTGGCGCATTCTGGCCAGGCATCAACGAAGATACCTCGCGGTTGGCAGTGCGCAACGCAGACCACAATCTTAAGTTGGTACTGGATTGGCTCAATGCCGACCCGAAGATCGCCGCTGATACCGATGTTCTGGTTACCTCTGACCATGGCTTCGCCACCATCTCCAAGCAAGCCATCGATGGCAGTGGCCGCATGACCGATAGTGCCACCGTCTCAATAGACTATGACGACGAATCACATGGTGCTTTGCCGCCGGGCTTTCTTGCTATCGAACTGGCGCAGCATCTTGGGTTGCCATTGTACGATCCGGATGTACTGGCGAAGGATGAACATGGCAATTCAGTTTTTGCCAGTATTGATCTTCACACTCAACACCCAGCACAAGGCAATGGACTGTTCGGCGGGCTAGGGCGTTTTTTGGGTGATACCGACGCTGATGTCATCGTCACGCCGGGCGGCGGCTTTGTGCGATCTACTTGCCAAAGCACGATGCAGCGATGCTCAGGCGCATTGTGGAATACGTTGGTCGGCTTGACTATGTCGGCGCGTTGTTCGTTCATGATCGCTACGGTGGAATGCCGGGCACATTGCCGATGAGTGCGATTGGGCTGGTGGATCAAGGCAAGTTGCCGGTGCCGGATTTGATCGTCAGCTTCAGGGGTTTTTCGCTAAGCCTCGCACTGGCAGAAGGTACAAAAGATCCGTTGCGTCGCGTCGTGCAGGTTGCCGATACCAACTTGAAGCAGGGCCAAGGTACGCACGGGGGATTCGGACGCGAAAGTACCTTCAATTGCATGGCCGCAATCGGCCCTGATTTTAAACGGGCATTTGTTGATAACTAGCCGGTCAGCAATGCTGACTTGGCACCAACGATTGCGGCACTGCTGTCATTACGATTGACTGAGAACGGGTCACTGCTGGGACGCAATGTTGGTGAAGCGCTGCATGGTCGTGCACCGACGAACGACCCGGCGAAGGACGTGTTGCAGCAGTGCCTCGATGTCTCCACGCCCAGCGCCAATGGTCGCGCCACCATACTGCGCTATCAACTTTACGGAGCCTCGCGTTACAACGACGTGGCCGAGTTTCGCATCCCGGCTGCGCAGGAACGAAGCGGATGTTCAATCCAGCCGGGGTTGAAGCCAACCCGGCACTAAGTACTGAGCATCATCCAGAATTACCTAATTGTTGTCGGATTGGCATCGAATAAGGCACAAGCTTTGAGCTGCGCTGTTTGATTTTTTATAAGAAACAGGTGGGTCATATTGACTCAATGTCAGTAGGCGAACATCACCGCATCTGCGATTACCACCCGTCACGTTGATGTGCCTGCTTGCGCGCCAGCAGATTGGCGACGATCAGCATTAAAACGTCATACATGCGAAATACATTACTGTCATGAAAACATCATTGACGGCGTTGACAATGCGCGCAGCAGCACACTTTGGATCTACAGGGTGTCGATGGGTGTCCGTGGCCTAGCTGTAATCTGATATTTGGCTGAGGGAGATTTCGTGCGCAAGTTACTTGCTGTGTTGTTGTGTTGCCTGCCAATGGTTAGCTATGCGTGGTGGAGTGACGAGTGGAATTTTCGCAAGGAAATCAATTTTGACTTAAGTGCAACGGGCGCGGATATCACCGGTACGCCCTCCGATGTGCCGGTATTGATTCGCTTGCACTTAGGTAATTTTGGGTATTTCGCGGATACTCAGCCGGATGGGTCAGACTTTCGTTTTGTTGCCAGTGATGACAAGACGCCGCTGAAATTTCATATCGAACGCTATGACACAGTCAGTCAACTGGCATTCCTGTGGGTGAATGTTCCGCGTCTTTCCGGTGGCCTGACTACAGACAAAATTTATCTTTACTACGGCAATAAAAATGGCGCTACTGCCCCTAAATCTGCAGAAACCTATGGCGTAGCACAGGTGTTGGTGTATCACTTTGGCGAAGGTGACGCCGCCCTGCTTGATAGCACCGCTTATAACAACAAAGCCGCCAGTTCGACCGCTGACATCAACCCCGCCTCACTCATCGCAGGTGGTGCCAAGTTTGCCGGTACCCAAGTCATCTCGATTCCAGCCAGTGCCTCGTTACGCTTGCTACCGGCGAAAGGCATGACTATGTCAAGTTGGGTGCGCATCGATCAGGCGCAAGCCGACGCCAATGTCGCTGCGCTTGAGGATCAGGGTAAGCACTTCTTGTTGGGTGTTCGTGGTGAACAGGCTTATGCCCGAGTGACCACTGCTGCAGGTGACATAGAAATAGTACAGCCGAATGCATTGACTACGGGATCATGGCATCACCTTGCTGTGGCCGTTAGCGCTGAAACTATGCTGTTATATGTCGATGGCAAGGAAGTTAATAACGCTGCAGTGCGCGCGGTGGAAATTGCCGGTACGCTAAGTCTGGGTAACAGCGCTGCTGGCAGCAATGGCTTAGTGGGTGAGATGGATGAAGTGCAAGTAGCGGGGGTTGCTCGCACTTCTGAATGGCTCAAAGCATCGGCGATGGCGCAGGGTCAAGAATCCATTCTGACCATGTATGGTGCTGATGCGCAGAAAGAAGCAGGGCACCCCAATTACTTCGCCTCGACAATGAAAAATGTTACCACCGATGGATGGGTAGTCATCATTATTCTGGCCATCATGTTTGTCATCGCCATGATGATCATGGTTGGCAAAGCTATTTATCTCAGCCGTGTGCAAAAGGCCAATGCCGCCTTCGTGAAGGAATTTGAAAAGCTGCGTGGTGACCCCACGGCGCTGGACAAGAATGAAGACGTGGATGGTGATGATGCGTTGAAAGAGTCTGCGTTCATGCCGCACCTTGGTGAGGAAAAAGATCAGTTCAAATACTCAACTATTTATCGTCTATATCACCATGGCGTACAAGAGATGACCGGTCGGGTTGGCTTGCGGTCAGCCGGTGCGCGTGCCGCCAAGAATTTGTCGCCGCAGGCGATAGCGGCCATCCATGCCGCGATGGACGCTACGCAAGTACGCATGACTCAGCGCCTGCAGTCGCAAATGGTGCTGCTCACCATTGCCATCGCTGGTGGCCCATTCCTAGGTCTGCTGGGAACGGTAGTCGGTGTGATGATTACCTTTGCTGCCATTGCGGCCAGTGGTGATGTCAACGTAAACGCCATTGCACCGGGTATCGCTGCCGCATTGGCGGCAACAGTAGCCGGTCTGGCCGTGGCGATTCCAGCATTGTTCGGCTACAACTGGCTCAACACCCGCATCAAGGAAGTGAATGCCGATATGCGGGTATTTGTTGATGAGTTTGTTACGCGCATAGCCGAGTACTACAGCTAAACGCTCACTGTTGGCTCACTTTCCCTATGACCAGTGAGCCTTTTAACCTGCAAAACAGACTCTTGAGGATTGACTATGTCCGCTTCTGGTGAAGAACAAGACGTATACGATGATATCAACATCACGCCGATGTTGGATCTGGCCTATGTGCTATTGGTGATTTTCATCATCATGACCACTGCATCGGTGCAGGGCATCAAGGTAAATCTGCCTAAAGCCAGTAATACCCCGGCATTGGCCAAGCCCAAGACTAAGGCAATTTCAATCACCGCTGATGGCACGGTATATCTCGATACTTATCCAGTCACGTTGCCAGAGCTGGAAAAGCTTCTACGCCAATACAAGGCGCAGGATCCAGAGCTGCCGGTAATCATCAAAGCAGACTCAACGATTCAGTACCAGAAAGTTGTTGATGTGCTGGATATGGTGGGACGGCTCGAGATCACCCAGTTGGGACTGGTTACCCAACGCATCGTTAAGTGATGGTAAGTGCATTGTGAGTAAGTCCTGGCAGCGCCATGTTCCACTTGTTGCTGGCACCTTGATTGTTGTGCTGGTGGCGAGCCTGCTGATCTGGTTTGTGCGCAACATGCTCAACAGCAAACCGGTCGGCCCGACACGTGCGGTTGAACAGAAGATCACCATGATTAGACCGCCACCGCCACCCGAAACGCCACCACCACCGCCACCAGAAGAGAAAATTGAAGAACCGTTGGAGCAGTCGGAGCCAGAACAAGCGCCACAGCAAGCCGATGCTTCTCCCGCCGAACAGTTGGGTCTAGATGCAGATGGTGCAGCTGGAGCAGATGGATTTGGATTGGCGGCGCGAAAAGGTGGTCGAGATCTAGTGGGTACAGGAACAGGCGCTTTCGTCTGGTACACCAGTTTACTGAAGGACAGCATCCAACAAGCGCTGTCGGATGATGAGAAGGTTCGTAAAGGTACTTATCAAGTCAATGTGCGGGTATGGCTTGCCGCAGATGGTCGTGTCGAACGCATCAAGCTGACTAGCACATCAGGTAATCTCGACCTCGATAGCGCCATTGAAAACGCGTTAGCGAGATTGGGGAAGGTGCGCGAAGTACCTCCGCTGGAAATGCCTCAGCCGATTACGTTGCGTATCGTTTCGCGTGGTTGATGTAATACAGCGGTAATCGTGTTGTGTTCAAGTGTTGAATTATATTAGTTAGAACTGGATCGATAGCATGCAATCAAATTTCACCCTGAAGCTGACAACGCTGGCTGTCATGATTGGATTTAGTCTGTCTGCACAGGCGCAAACGGCCAATCAACAAACAGTCAATGAGTTGCGTAACACGCTAGTCAGTGTGATGGAAGCGCTGGTACAAAAAGGATTGATTACACGCGAACAAGCCGCGCAAATTGTCAGCAATGCTCAGGCGGATGCAGAGAAGGTGGCTAAAGAAAATGCCGCGCAGGAGGCCGCTGAAAAAAACGCCATTGTCGTTACTCGCATACCGGAATCCATTAAGCAGGACATTGCCAAACAAGTTGGTGCAGAGTTGCGCCCTTTGGTGAAACAGGATGTACTTGATGATGCGCAAGCTAAAAAATGGGGCGTACCGGGAGCAATGCCGGAATGGCTGTCGCGAATTAAATTATCTGGTGATATCCGTGTCCGTGTTCAGAATGATAGTTTCGCCGCAGCGAATATTGCCAACACTTACCTCAATTACTCGGCAATCAACACTGCAGGTGGCGTTACTAAAGCTGGTGAAGGGGCGTTCCTCAATGTCACTGAAGATCGTTTGCGAGAACGGCTCCGTCTGCGGCTGGCGCTTGATGCTAAGTTAACCGACGGAATTTCCGCACGAGTGCGACTGGCGACTGGCAGCTTGTCAGACCCGGTGTCGCCTAATCAAACGTTGGGTCAGTCTGGTAATCGATATCAGTTCGCGGTAGATCAGGCGTACTTGCACTATGAACTGATGGGCAGTAGCGAAGTGCCATGGCTTACCTCATCGGTTGGCCGTCTGCCTAGCCCCTGGCTGTCGACTGATCTGGTGTGGGATCCCGATTTTCAGTTTGAGGGTGTGGCAACCACATGGCGCTACATTAGCGAGAAGAATAGTACGCAGCCGCACAACCTGTTTATGACGTTAGGTGCTTTTCCGTTGCAAGAGTTTGAGCTTTCGCCCAAAGACAAGTGGTTGTATGGCGCGCAGTTGGGCGCGGATTTGCCGTGGGACGGCGGTGGTCGATTGCAACTCGCTGGTGCCTATTACTACTATGACAACATCACTGGGCAGAAAAACGCCGTCGATAGTGCTTTGTTGAATTACACCGCGCCGCAATTCATGCAAAAGGGCAATACGGTATTTGATATTCTGAACGACACAAGTACCGACACGTATTTGTATGCGTTAGCCGGCAAGTACCACTTGGTGGACGCGATCGCTACGCTGGACCTTCCGGTGCTGGGTCACCAAGTTTCGCTAACGGCGGACTATGTGAAAAATCTTGGATTCAAGCAGCAAGATGTACTGAAGCAATTTGGATATAGCGCGTTAATAGCGGCACCAGAAAGTAGTCGGTTGTTTTTTGATGCGCGTACAGCTGGTTGGCAAGTGCAATTGGCTGTTGGTACTAGGCAAACCGGAAAAAAGGGTAACTGGCGTAGCGAGATTGGCTACAAATATCTTGAGCGTGACGCTGTTCTTGATGCGTTTACCGACTCTGATTTTCATTTGGGTGGTACTGGCGCCAAGGGCTATACGCTGCGTAGCGATTGGTGGTTCAAGAATAATAATTGGCTCAGTGTCAAATATTTCAGTAGCGATGAAATTAGTCGTACTGCGGTGTCAAGCAGCGGCAGCACAAATTATGTCAGCACTGCCCCATTTGCAGTTGATACGGTAATGCTGGATATCAATGGTCAATTTTAATGATTGCAACTAACCATAGGTAATGTAATTGGATAGCGGTTGTGAAAGTAATGTGTAAAAAAAAGCTAGTTATGAGCGTATTGTTGTGCCTGTCTGTCAATAGCATCGTTTCTGCACAAGTTGAGCGTAGTGGTAATGATACGACGCGTATTGTGCAGCAATTACAGCAGGTCACTGCCGAAAAAGGAAAATTGCAACAAGACAATGATGCGCTTAAGAAGGAGCTGGATACGTTGAAGTCGAACTCTGCGCAGCCATCTGCAGAGCAAATCAAGCTACAACAGCGACTTCGCGAATTAGAGATGGCTAATAGCAGGTCGCAAGAAAAAGTCAGTAATAGCGACGAACAGTTGGAAAAAACGCGGACGCAAATGACTGAGCTTATTGGTAAGTATCGCGAGTTGGCGCAGAGCCTAAAAGACGTAGAGACAGAGCGTGACGGTCTGCGGGCCAGTGAAGTAGCTAAGCAGCGTGAATTGACGACCTGTGTTGACAGGAACGCACAGATGTACCTGCTTGGTAATGAGTTGTTGGATCAGATGGATGTACAAAGCGTATGGTCGGCCGTAAAAAGCAAAGAGCCGTTCACGCAGCTAAGCAGGACGCATCTAGAGAATTTGATTGACGATTACCGCTACCGGGTTAATGAATTGAAGCTGGAAATCAAAGCCGCTTCGACACCAACACCCTAGTAATAGGTAGATCACGCAGGTATGGAGTGGTTCATGTCAGAGTCGATGGAGGGAATATATGTCAGTAAGCGTGCGCTGAATCGGCTTGCAGATATGCATCACAAGCTATTCCAAGAGGTGAAAATACTATCCGGGCAACATTCGCGGTTGATGGGGGCGCTGATGGCTTGCGATGCGAGTACACAACGGACGATGATTATTGAGTATCGGGATCAGCTGCATGCAGTTCATTCAGTACTGAGTCGATTGTGTGTGGCGATAGAACGTCATGAGCAAGCATTTTAGCCAAGGCTACCTACGTATAGCAACGCTATTAATCCTGTTTGTGTGGCGTTGCAAAGAATAAATGAGGAGTAAATACTTGCGTCTTGAAAGTAGCAAGCCTGCGGGTCAACCTCGGTAATAAATTAAAAACAATCGGTTAGTATCACGTTCATCATACATTCGTAACCTGATTGCTAAAGCGGCGACACACGAGCAATAAAACAGTTATTAAATTAATTCCTATGTAATAGTGAGCGTCAAATATCCGTTGGTCGGATAGCTCTCACTTTACGCTTCCGTTGCTTCCGCGCTTGCTTATATATAGGGGATTTCAAGATGTTGCTCTTTTCCTCAACATTGAAGTCGTCACCGCTGGTTGTTATAGCTGCTTTAACGTTCTCGTCGGCTGCATTGTCCGCACCGCTGAATCTTAACTACACTGCTACGTCGCCAGACGGCACTTCGATTACCAATACTGTCGTAAATTCGACGATAAATATCCCTGCTGCTAACTCAGTCTCCACTTACACGAACACCTACGGAAGTTTAGCGTACACCCTTCCAGGATCAATCAGTGCCAGTAATCCAACTGGCTCTGAGTTCTATGATGACTATGTATTTACTATTGATGCCTCAAGCCTGAGTTCAATTACGGCCACTATTGATCTTGGCAGTGTGTTTGACATTAATAATTTGAATGTACGATTGTTTTCCTGGAACGGTAACGCCGAGTCAAACTCGACGCCAACCGTAACGATCGGTGCTCCAGTAGGAGGGGTGCTGCAAGCATGGACCTATGCGACCGGTACCGGTGACGTGGCCGTCATTAACCAGACGAACGTAACTGCTGGCACCTATGTGCTGCAGGTTCGCGGCAACACGGATGGTAGCAATGGCGGTACTTATGTCGGCCAGCTTCAAGTAACTCCCGTGCCATTACCTGCTGCACTGCCACTGTTGCTCTCCGGTTTGGGGTTACTTGGCTTGATGGGCAAGCGTCGCGCCGCTTGAATTCTTAGTTAGTCCGATTAAGCAGCCCCACGGTCCATGACCGTGGGGCTTTTTCATTACGAAACATTCGTTGCTAGCTGGCAAACTGGCTAAACCATTTCTCAGTCATGTCATACATTTGACATCTGCACTAGCTATCGTGCCTGACATTGCCAATACGCCCCGTATTGATTTTTTCTATTTTTAAATTACTCAGCCATGCGTGGCTGTCTTTCGTACTGCACTCAGTATCTGCGTATTACATAGTGCTACGCCGTTCCGCATGCACCACTAGTTTGTCGCACATTTGTTTGGGTTATGGTGGACAGACGTCATTGATTCGCCACATAGCTGAAATACTTTGGTTCTATCTTAGTCCCACAATGAGAAGCGCATCACAGAGTTCGTGCTGCGCAGGGGACACAGATGAGCGCAAGAAAACAGGCAATTTCGGTGCGAATTGGCGAGGCAGATCTGGGCAATTTGCGTCGTCTTGCCAGGCGTCTGGGAGTCCGGGATTCCGATGTCATTCGGGTGGCGATCAAGTCGCTGCTGGCAAAATGGTCGCCACTGCATGACGTATCGGTTAAGGGCAAAAACTTAGTGCCCGTGTTCTTAGAGAATGGCAGCGAGTTGTTCCGTCATTTCGAACTGGATACACCGCGGCTGGATAGCATCATTAACGGTGGTGCTGAGGATGAAGGCCGGGTGGAAATGGAAGATATTCAATTGATTGCCATGAGTGGTATTCAGCGTTCGTACCTGCGTTGGCGATTGGATCAGGTTGGCAGTCACGGTAGCGACCAAGGCAATGGATATGCGCATGGCGGCAGCCACTTCAATGGCGCTAGTAGGCAAGTAGATGGTAATGGCGACGGCGGTGAGTCGGTTGAGCAGAACTTACGTCAATACTTATATGAAAAATATGTTCATGTCAGATCAGATCCTTCTGCTGTGAAGTAACTGTCAATTAATTGCCACGAGAGATAAGGAGTAGAACCATGATCATGAATAGTAAAAGTCGTTCACATATTGGGGTTATTGCGGCGTTGATTATCGGCAGCATGTCCACTGCACAGGCGGAAACAGTAACTACCGAGTTGTTTCATTCCACCACGTTAGTAACCGCAAGTAGTTTAAATGGCACCGAGTTGTCACTGGCAATGCCAGGTACGTTGACCTTTAAGCTCGAGGATCTTAAGTGGCCAGGCTTGCTCGACACGCTGAGCTTTGTCCTGACTGATAACACCAGTGTGCTAAAAACCTATAAGTTTGATGTCGGCTCCACATCGGGTAGCTGGACTTATAACGTGACTTCTCCGCAGACGCTATATGCCGCGGTATTTGCGAAGCCAGCCACGACATCGCAAGCGGGTATGTATTACGCGAATATCAGCTATGAAACGGCTGCATCGCCTGTACCGCTGCCGGCGGCACTGTGGCTATTGATCTCCGGTCTTGGTGGGTTGATTGCATTTAGACCGAAGCTACAACTGTCACAAACTTGAGTTTTACTATCCAGAGATTTGTCGCCCACAACAATTAAGTGGTTGTGGCATTGTTAAATAAGTGAAATACATATGTCACACAGTGGTGATCTTACAAGCAGTCTTTGGGTAGGGTTAATCAAGCTAATCGCGTTGGGGTCTGTTTGGCTTACCGCCGGACTTGCTCAAGCGGATGAGGTTGGGTATCAGATTCAACCAGGGGATGTCCTGCATGTTTCGGTTTGGAAAGAAACTGACTTGCAAGCAGAGTTGCTGGTGCGCCCTGATGGTGGCATTTCTTTTCCGCTAGCGGGTGATCTGATTGTCAGTGGCTTAAGCGTCGCGCAGGTATCAGATGCCATAGCCGAGCGTATCAAGCGTTATGTACCCGATCCAGTGGTCACCGCGGAGATCAAGGCCATCGGCGGCAATCGCATTTATGTGGTAGGCAAAGTCAATAAGCCAGGTGAATTCACCTTCAACCGCCAATTGGATGTCATGCAAGTATTGAGTTTAGCCGGTGGCGGTACCGCGTTTGCGTCGTTGTCTGATATTCGCATCTTGCGGCGCGAAAATGGCAAACAGATCGCGCTTCGCTTTGACTATACCGACCTTGAGAAAGGCAAGGCACTGGACAAAAACATCTTGCTCAAGAGCGGTGATACGGTGGTAGTGCCGTGATGCTGACCATCGGTTATGGTCATGGTTAAGCAAATGGCGCGAATTTTAATGGCGTCCGGTATGGTGGCAGGCATGTCCTTCGGCATGCCTACATATGCCGGTGGATGGGGTACAACTGGCTCAGTGCAGCTCGCTGGTAACTACGATGACAATGCACGTTTGTCGACGCTAAACGTGGTTTCCGCTGCGAGTGGTAGTTCGGATTTATCTGCTAAGTTGCTGTATCAGGACGACAGCTTTCTATGCAGTATAAATCCGCGGATGTTGGCTCTTCGTTATGACGGTGACAGAACTTTGAATCGCACTGAAGGATATTTGACGTTGCTAGCAAGGCGAACTACTGAAACTGGTAGTAATAGCGTTTCCTTGGCAGGTACTTCGGATACAACCTTGACCAGTGAACTGGGAACAACAGGGCTGTCGGAAATTAACAAGCAGCGGCGTAATGTTGCGACGACTATAAATACGCAATGGGATGTGACAGAAAAATTTTCCACCAGTACACAACTATATGCGGCGGCGAATCGCTACATTGACGCCAAGCAGACAGGTCTGGTCGATTACAACTATGGTTCTGTGCTGATCAATTCAGTCTATCAATGGACAAATCAATCCAGTCTATCGTTACAGGCTTCTGCGGGGAAATTGCAGGTGCCGGAATATGCTCGACTTAATAAAACTAATCAGTCTGTAACGCTGGGGTACGTCGTGCAGTGGTCACCGCAATGGAGTAGTAACGTTTCGCTCGGTCCTTCACGTATACAAACCAGAAGTGGTACTCAGTCTGGCTCCGTGTACAACATCGGCTTTAGTCGAGAAGCGGAGCGATCGATGTTTTCTGCCAGTGTGGCGCGGGAAGTAACGCCGAACGGCTTTGGCTCACTCAGTCAACGTGAGAAATATCAATTTAACTGGAATGTGCAACTGACAGACCGCTGGAGTAGTAACTGGTCGGCGACGGCAATTCGCAATGAGAATATCGCAGAGAGCGGTGCGCCGGCGGGGGATCGACTGACCTATAGCGATATAAGCGGCAGTGTGACGTGGCGTATTACTCCAACGTGGGGCACCGCCTTCACCATAGGGCAGACGCGGCAACGCGTTGGTGACAATCAGACAACTGCGGCTCGCAATCATGCGGTGTTAAGCATCAGTTGGAACGGGCTATTAAGGCAGTTGCACTAATGAGTAAAGCAATGACAAACAATAATATGTCGACGATCATGAATCTAACAGAGTGGGTAGTAGCGCTGCGCCGTCGTTCGACGCTGATGGTGCTGATATTTTCCACGGTGACGGTGTTGGCATTGTTAACTGCGTTCCTGTGGCCTGCTACATATCAGGCTTCAGGTACGATATTGATCGAGCAGCAGGAGCTGCCAAGTGATTTGGTGCGGTCGACCATATCTAGCTATGCCGACCAGCGTATTCAGGTGATTCGTCAGCAAGTCATGACCACCGAAAAGCTTTTCAATATTATCCAGAAATACGACTTGTATCCTGACGAGCGTAAGAAAAAACCCCGTGAGTTTGTGCTTAATAAAATGAAAGCCGATATGGGTTTCAACATGATCAGTGCCGATGTTATCGACCCCCGCTCTGGCAATCCCACTAAGGCCACAATTGCATTCGCGATTAGCTTTAAGCACCGTTCGGCTAATCTCGCCGCCAAAGTAGCCAATGAAATGGTGTCACTGTACCTGCAGCAAAATATCGATAGCCGCAAGCAGCATACCGCCGATGCCACTGGGTTTTTAAATGATGAGGCGGATCGGCTCAACAAAGACATCACGGTGCAGCAAGCGACCCTGGAGGAATATAAGAATCAGCACGTCAAGGAACTGCCAGAGCAGGCACAGCTGAATATGCAGCTAATGAATCGCAATAGCGATGACCTGCGTGCTATGGAAGCTCGTTTGAGTTCGCTGGCACAACAGGCAGTGTATCTCGATGGACAGCTGGCGCAGTTAAGCCCCAGCTCACAGGTCTATACGTCAACGGGTGAACGCGTGTTGTCTCCTTCTGACAGACTAAAGTTCTTGCGTACCGAATTAGCACGGGTATCTGGTTTGTACTCCACGGATCATCCTGATGTGTTGCGCATGCAGCGCGAAATCGCCGGGCTAGAGGCAAAAGTAGGTGAGAGCCTGTCGCCGAATGAATTGCGTCGACAATTTAATGAAGCTACTACCAAGTTGGCTGTAGCTAGAGAGCGCTATTCAACCCAGCATCCGGATGTGACAAAGCTGCAGCGTACTGTGGATGCGTTGCAATCACAGTTACAGCAAGCTAGTGTCGGTGCCGCCGCAGCGGTAACTGAACAACAAACGCCAGACAATCCGGCATATATTCAAATCAAGGCACAACGCGAGGCCAATGCTGCTGAACAGACATCGTTATTTCGTCAACGTAATCAATTGCAACAGTTGGCCGCAGAATATGAGCGGCGACTGACCAATAGTCCGGCGGTGGAGCGCGAATACAGCACCATGCTGCGTGATCTTGAAAACAATCAACTTAAGTACCGTGAAGTACGCCAAAAGCAATTGGAAGCCGAGGTCTCGCAAAATATGGAGAACGAGCGTAAGGGAGAGCGGTTTACTTTAATCGAGCCACCACTGACCCCAGAAGAGCCATACAGTCCTAACCGTATTATTATTATTGTGTTGGGTATGATGCTGGCGGTTGCTGCTGCGATGGCGGCACTTGTACTGCTCGAAGTAAATACCGGCAGTGTTCGCAATCGACGCGATTTGGAGGCATTGCTGAGCGTGCCACCGCTTGCAATCCTGCCGTGGATTGATACACAGGAAGATCGTGTATTGCGCAGCCGACACCGTCGTTACACATTGATCGGTGCTACTGCCAGTGTGATATTGGCTGCTACTATGCTGCATCTATTCTTCCGGCCACTGGATGTTTTGTGGCATGTTGCTTTGCGACGACTAACGGGTTAATGAATCATGGAACCAAACAATAGGCTTTTTGATATGGCTCAGGCGCGGCGAGCAATGACTGATCACCACGTTGGTGTGTCGGACATGCCAGTGGCAACTGATGGTGATGCTAACGACCACCTCAGCTTTACTGACACCATTGCTTTCCGTTCGCCAGTCATCACGGTTGATCGTGACGCATTGACAAAGAATCGTGTGCTGCCGCCCGGCGCGGGTGGTGCTCATGGTCACCCCTATAAAATGTTACGTACCCAGGTGCTGCGGCGCCTTTCGCAGCTTGGTGCGAATACGTTAGCGGTGATGAGTCCGACTAAAGGTGCGGGAAAAACACTTACGGCAATCAATCTCGCCATTGCTATTGCAGCGGAGACTGACCGTACTGCCTTGCTAGTAGATATGGATTTGCGTAACCCGAATATTCATCTTCGTTTTGGCTTCACGCCAGAAATGGGTGTTGAAGAATGCCTAATTTCTAGACATCCGTTGCAGGATGCAATGGTAAAAATAAATGGCTACGAGAGGTTGACCATTCTTCCGGCTAAGCGTCGGATTGATAATTCTTCAGAATTGCTTAGTGATCTGCATGCAGAAAAGACTATTGACGAAATGCGGTTACGCTACGCCAATCGCGTTATCATTTTTGATCTGCCACCTGTGTTACAAGCCGATGATGCACTGGCCTTCTCACGCTATGTTCAGGCCGGATTACTGGTGGTAAGTGAAGGAGCTACTCAGCGTGACGATGTGACGAGAACAATCGAATTGCTGCACGACTTAAAGATTGTCGGTACTGTATTGAATGGTGCGCGCGAAAAAGTGCAGGCATACTATTGATAAATTCCACCGCGATATGAGGCTGGTGCTGTAATTTTGTCTGCACGCTGTTTCGGTCATGGCATCAGCCGCGGAACAAGGAGTCAACACGACGACACAGTGTGTGGTTGTTAATCTGAATGATTCGCAGAGTGAGGCGGTTGGTGATTACTACCAACTGCGACGTAATATCCCGCTAGAAAATATGATCCAAGCGAGAACGCACAACAATGCTGCTACTTTAAGCGAAGCAGAATTTAAGTTACTACAGGAACAATTGAATGAGCAAATTCCTGCAGCAGTGCAGGCGTATGTGCTGACGTGGTTGCAGCCCTATCGTGTGGCATGTATGTCAATCACGAGCGCAGTGGCCTTAGACTACAACCAGAAATATTGTAGCGATGGTTGTAAGCTAACTCAGGAAAGTCGCTACTGTGAATCGGCCAGGAACCAGCCAATGTTAGAGTTGTGGCTGCGACCAATCATGATGCTGGCGGCGACAAATTTGGATAATTCCCGCATGCTCATTGACTGCGGCATTTGCAGCCGATGGTACGATGCCAAGGTCTACGGCATACCTGTCGACCACTGATGATATGACGTGCAATGTACGCAGTAGTCGCAATGCGCTAACAGAAGCACTGGTCGGCAGCACGATGAGTATTCGGCGTACTGTCAAGCCCGTGGTCGGTGCCACTGATGTTATGTTTTACTTCATAGGTGCGGTTCAGGTGCCAGGCCTGACGAGCAACCGAATTAGACCCGACGCAGTAGCTGATCATTTGACATCAATCGGCGGTGCGCTTCTGGATACAGCCCAGATGAGTAGCCTGCGCTGGCTGGAAGCCGGGCGCTACCGGCAGCTACGGCACTGTGGTTGAGCCGTATAATTTTTTCAGAAAAGTTCCTCGATCCGTTAATCGTTATGCAGCACTTTCTGGCTGGCGAAACACTGACTGAAGCCTGCTGGAAAAGTGTGGCGATGCCGGGACAGGGGTAGTTTATTGGTGAACCATTGGCAAGATCCCATACGTGATTAAATATTGTTCGTGGTGCGTAGCATAGTGCTGATTACCGCAGGAGCAAAAACGTCAAAGTGATGCTAACGAATTGTCATATATATGTATGACATCCTGCGTGTGAATGACAATTATCGTGTTGAAGTGAAGTCGTATCGTCACAATGACGTAACTCCGCAATCCTAAGCTGCAACTCACGCGCTAACTGCTGATGGCAGGCATGCGACCGTACGTAGCGAGGAATGGTCATGAATGTAGTTGTTAATGCAGCCGATGTAGTAATCGACGACCATCTGGCTTCGGATAATTCCGAAGCGGAATTTTCCGTTGTTACATCAAGCAAATTGCAAGTTACCGATACGGTAGTAAAATTCCATAAAGTAAACCAAACTGAAAAGTCTGCTAGCGATGAAAGTATTTCTGGCTTACGAGTGACGTTTGTCAATCGCTATTTCTACCCAGATATGTCGGCCACTAGTCAGATGTTATTTGATCTAGCAAGACGTTTGGTTAAGCACGGGGTTGAGGTCAATGTCGTCTGCTCGCGGCAGCTGTATAATGACGCGCACGCGAAATTGTCATCGTTCCAAACAGTTGAAGGAATTAAAGTATATCGCGTTGCCACCACCTTATTTGGGCGCAGTCGACTATGTGGGCGTGCTCTTGACTACCTTAGTTTCTACGTAACGGCCACTCAGAAGTTACTCTCACTTACGAGCCGTGGTGACATATTAGTCGCCAAGACTGATCCGCCACTCATTTCCTTGGCAGTTGCGACGGTTGCCAAACTGAAAGGAGCAAGGTTGGTCAATTGGATACAGGACTTATTCCCCGAAGTTGCCACGCACTTGGGTCAGCCAATGCCGCGCTGGCTTGGTGTGACACTCGAAAGCTTACGTGACCTGTCATTACGTATGGCAAGTGCGAATGTTGTTATCGGCGAACGCATGAAATGTTATGTGATGCAACGGCAGGTGGCGGCTGAAAAAATACACGTTGTCCAGAACTGGGCCGATGGCCAATATCTCGAGCCAATGCCAGCAAACAGTAGTGTGATGCGGATTTCTTTAGGTTTGCAAAAAAAGTTTGTAGTGGGCTACTCAGGAAACTTGGGTCGGGCGCATGAATTCGAGACAATTCTCTGTGCCGCGCAAGCCTTGCGTAACGAAGCTGACGTAGTGTTTTTGATGATCGGTGGCGGTATCAATATGCAGCAATTGAAAACACAGGTGGCGCTCCATAAGCTAGGAAATTTTATTTTTATGCCTTATCAACCGCGTGAACTGTTGGCGGATAGCATGGCAGCGGCCGATGTGCATTTGATTTCACTGTTGCCATCACTTGAAGGGTTTATTGTGCCCAGCAAATTCTACGGGATTCTGGCAACAGGACGGCCAGCTATAGTGATTGGCGATACCGATGGTGAGTTGGCTCGCGTTATTCGTCGGGAAAAATGTGGAGAAGCAGTGAGAGTGGGCGACTGGGATGCACTGGTCAGTGCAATTTGGCTAATGAAGCAGGAGCCAGAATACCGCCAACAGCTGGGTGCACGGGCACGTACCATTTTTCTGGGTAATTATACAGCGGATCAAGGAGCGAGAAAGTGGGTTGAGCTGTTTGTGGAGTTGTTGCGAATTGATTTTGAAAAAAGGCCAGGCGCTGTGACTGTTGTCGCGTAATACTATCTACGCGGATATGGACTCAAGGGGGTGGTATAGACTGGTTATGACGCTGACGCTGCTGGTGGGAGGCTTTAGTGCGAGCTCATATGCGACCTCGCTGTATTCGATAGGTAATAGTCTTAGTAATGATATGTACCCTGATGGCCTGCAGTTGCTAGCGCAGGATTCTGGGTTATCTCTGGATGTCAGCTATCATATTCGTAGCTCCGCATCATTGACTTACATGCTCAAATATTCAGCGGATGTAACACTGGCACGTCCGTCGACCCATGATGTGGCTTTGGTAACACACAGCTTTGATGCAATCGCATTGGAGCCCTATGCGGGGTTTGATTCGCCTACCTATGTGAGCGAACGCGATGCAATTATCGCAATTATTGAGCGAGTGCTGCAGGCCAATGCCGGGCAAGCAACCTTTTATCTCTATTCGGCTTGGCCGAACCAGGCTGACACAGGTGGCGACTTTGATGCGTATTGGCGTAGGCCATGGACGGGTGATGTCCTGTCCACACCGGTGCAGTCGCGTTCGTTCTATGATGCTTTATTAACTGAGCTGCGGGCTCATTTTGAAAATCGCGCTAGCTTGCGCGTCATTCCTATCGGAGATGTTCTAGCGAGGATCGATCGCGACGCCAAGGCGGGATTCATACCCAATTTGACCGATATGAGCATGCTTTATCGGGATTCAATCCACATGGGTGAAGTAGGGCGTTTCGTGGCGGCTTCAACCGTTATTTCCACGTTGTATCAGAGGCAGTCATCTGCTAGTTCGGCGATGAACGCATATCAATTCAATGACGGTGTAGCTCAGCTTACCGAAGCGCTTGCATTGCAGCTGGAGCAGATTATCTGGTCGGAGGTTGCGGCCGATGACCGTACCCGTGCTGGCGGCGCATCTAGTAGCAGCTCGGCAAGTAGCTCTAATTCTAGTTCCAGTGCGGCCAATAGTTCGAGTTCAGGCTCAAGCGACTCAAGCAGTGTTAGCAGCAGTTCCAGTTCAGACGGTTCCTCCAGCAGTGCGGCGGCAAGTAGTGCCTCCGCTAAATCGAGCGTCGCTGCTAATAGTGGTAGAGGATCAGTGGATAGCATGTCGCTGATCATGTTATTGCTTATTTTTTCAGCGCGGCAGTATGCTCGTTCGCAAGCTGTGCTTATCGATGTTGACGCAAGACGGAATTTCAGCCAATCCTAGTATCCATTCGTAGACGGCAATATTGTGTGCAGCGATTGCCGACCATTGGAATGAGGTTCGCATCCACTGACGGCCGCGCTCACCCATTGCCATTCTAGTTTTATCAGTTGTCGTAAATACTTCGCGCAACGCTGCTACCAAAGGTTCGGTGCCTGTGTTGATATACCATCCACAGTCGTGGTCAAGAAGACCACTCCATGGCGTTCCCGTGGTTGTAATGACTGGCAGACCACAGGCTAATGCCTCAGCAACTACCACACCAAAATTTTCACTATAGCTGGGCAACACAAAAACATCTGCGTTTCGATAGCATTGATATTTGTCATTTCCAGTGACTGCATCGCGAAACGTTATTTGTGTCTGTAGCTTGTATTCGCGAACCCTGTTTTGCAATTCTTCGCGATGACCTTCTTCGCTAGGGCCGACAATTAATAGCTGCCAATTCGAAGGTCGCAATGTATGCCAGGCATCAATCAGGTGAATTAGGCCTTTCTTCGCGTGCAATCGTGACAAGAATAGTAATGTTTTGGGGTGGCTGGGTGCAGTTCTTAATGGCAGCGCAACTTCTGAGTCAATACCATTGGCAATCACGGCGACTGGATTGAAGAATCCCGCGTCACGAATACTGGAAAGCTCAGGTTCAGAGGTTGCCATCAGGCAATTCGCCCCGCTTAATAGTCGATCTTGATAAAGCCAGCGAGCCAGTTTCTTTCGCAGAGCGTGGTGCTTAAGTGTCCACGGTTCCAGCATCCCATGAGTGCTGATTACATATGGCATATCATGTCTGGCGGCAAATCCAGAGGCTGCTAGATTGTGAGGGTGCCAGATACCTTGGTCGTGTAGAACCGTGTTGCGTATGGACAGCAGCTCAGCCAGTTTGATACGAGTGGATATCTGACTGGCTGGCCAGCGGCGATTGATTCCATGCACGGTTACGTGATCATCAGGTATCACATCCTTGCCAGGTGACAGCTGCCCGGAAAGGATATGTACGGATCCGGATGTTAATCCTTGTTGTGCATTAGATAATGCTGTTACCGTATAAGAAGGACCTCCGTCACTTGCGGCCAGCGAGGCAATTGAGTGCACGATGTTGATTTGGCTAGGCATCTGACTGCTCATATAGCTGCTGGTACTGTTGCGCTACTGATTCCAACGTGTATTGACGAACATTATGCAAGCCATCGCTAATAAGCTGTTCACGGAGCACGGAGTTATTTAGCAAACTCAAAAATCCAGTCCTCATAGCAACGACCGATTCTGGATCGACCAGTATTGCTCCCGCTCCAGCGACAGAGCGCATAGGTTCTCGATTGCTCGTGAGCACGGCTCTACCCACAGCTTGTGCTTCTAAGATGGGCATACCAAATCCCTCATAGGTGCTTGGAAAAGAAATCAGATCCGCTGACTCGTACAACGACAGCAATATCGTATCGTTAGGTGCAGGATAGTTTTCATACCCAATGTCATGTTGTATTAGCAAGGCAAGCTGTACATCATTCAGTGGACCGACGATGACTAAAAACACTGGGAGACCAGCCAGCGCTACTATTACTCTTGGCAAATTCTTGTTGTCACGAGTACCAATGTGCATAACGCGTGGTCGGTGACGATCAAACGGTTTATGTGCGTATTGATACTGGGGGTCAACAAAATTCGGTATGACGTGTATCTTGTGCAAGGGTAGCTTGACTACTGACAGTAACTCGTCGCGAGTCTGCGTCGAAATGACCGTGATAGCTGACGCAAATGCCATTGGCAGTCGAAACCAAAGCAACCACAGTATCAGCCGCTTCAGCCCTTTACCTCGCTTCAGCATACCGCAGTCATGAATAGTGATAATCGTTCGTGTAAAGGGAGTCAGCAACGCGCCATAGTGCACATCACCTGTTATATGCAGAATGTTGCCGCTCAAGTGCTGTCGAACATACCATGCATTTTTTAGCGCGGTCCATACACCGGCGGTACCGGTGGGCATCTCCAGTCGCTGCACTGACATACGTTGCTGCATTGTGTGATACAACACATTGAACAATTTTTCTATGCTAAATCCATTAGGATGCTTTTTTCGAAATAGATAGACGAGCATGTTATTTTTTCGTGTTTTCCGCAGCAGTTAGACGTTTAGTGCTACGTCTTGATCATCGGCGAGCAGGCTTGAATAACTCAATACGGTGTCGGCGATTTTCTTGGCGCTGACTTCAGTAGACCATTGCTGAATGGTTTGGAGGCCATTGTTGCCGAGCTGTTGCAACCCCTGCTTGCCCATAGCCACGGCGGCTGTCAATACATTGCTGAGACTTTGACGATCCTGGGCGGGAAACTGCCACCCATTGAACTCGCTATTGACCAGATCAGTCGTGGCGCCAGCCTTGGTGCTAGCGATAACCGCACGGCCGCAGGCCATGGCTTCGTTGATCGCCAAGCCCCAGGTTTCCCCTGGGCCGCGCGATGGCAGGACGAATACATCGAACAGTCGATACACTGCTGGCATCAGACTCTGATTTTGAAACGGTAGAAAGTGGATGTCATTGCGCTGCGCTGCCAAGCTTCGCAATGACGATTCTAAATTGCCGCTACCACAAATCACTAAGTATGCTGACACACCGCTGTCAATAAAGGCATTGATTAGCAACGCTGGGTCCTTTTTTTCTATCAACTTTCCGGCAAAGCCAATCACTATTTGATCATCAGCAATACCAAATTGTTGACGCCAAAGTCTGGCTTGATGATCTGACGCAGGCTGACCATCGGCAAAACGGTGGTTGTCGACGCAATGTGGTGCAAAGGCGATGCGACTATGCGGCAAGCCACAGAAATAGAAATAGTCACGACTTGCTCGGCCAACGCTTATCGCTACGTCCACATATTTATATACACGACGTAGTGCCAGACGACGTAGATAGACGCGCCATCGGGGCTGGTCGTCGAGCAGCGTTGAATCGCCACGAAAAAAGACAGGGATGCGGCCCTTGAAATAACGCATGGCTTTAAGGTGTGCTTGATTATTCCAGCCGATAATCAGCACCGCGTCTGCACCCCATGTCGTAATAACCTTGCACAACTTCGGCGTGCAAATGCCATTAAAGTGATGCGGTCCTGGATCGCTGGCAGTGTTGGCGACGAATTCATGCTCATAGCCATTGAGTAGCGGTATGTCCCAACTCACCTGCGTCCCGAATTCGCGATCAATAAAGTAGCCGTTCTGCGTCTGTGACCAGGTATAGAACACCTTCAGTTCCAGCCACCCGTATTGCGCCATTACCCTCAGCACTGGGACGGTGTACTGTACCGGATGGGTGGCGATGATGGCCAGCTTCAACCGGCTCATGGCGTTGTAGCTCGCGATGCCTGTAATGCATCGTACGCAATCTGATCGGCACGAAACAGAATTTCACCGATGATACTTGCCTTCCTCCACTGCCCCTTGATCAGATAGCGCAGCATGGTCTGCATAAGGCCACGCTTCGTGGCGCTCATAAACTGGGGGAAAAAGCGACTGATGAATCGAACACGATTGCGGTAGAACAGATTTACTGCGAAAATCGGCATAGTTTTTGAGCTGCTGTTGCCGGACTTGTGATAAATCAGACTCTGCGATGCATACGCAAACTTGAATTGATCTCTACTACGCATCGCCCAGTCCATCTCTTCATAGTAGAGAAAGTAATCTTCCTGCATCAAGCCAATCCTTTTGATCAGTAGATGGCTAACAAGCATGGATGCGCCGAAGATGTAGGCCAGCTGCTGCTCCACCAAAATGGCATTGGCAGTAACGATGTTGGCGGCGATGCCTTCACCGATATGCCGTGATTCACCAGTTTTTGGATTTAACCACGCGCCCGCCTGTGCCTGTACCACGTCCGGTCGATCGTGGTATAGCACGGTCGATCCGACCATACCGATGGCGACATCCTGCTGTGCGCGCTCAACCAGATACCGCAGCGCTTGCCGGTCTACAACGGTGTCAGTGTTCAGAAACCAGAAATAGTCATAAGTATCGGGTAACGAGCTACGGATGCCAACGTTGCAGCCACCCGCAAAACCAAGATTACCACCTGAGCGAATCAGTGAAATTCGTTGTGTGGGTTCAGGGGGCGGAAGGGGGAGAAGCGTCGCATCAGCGAGGCGCACCCCAATTGATATAGTCGTTGGTAGATCAGTATGGAATCGCACTCCCGGAAGTTGCTTACAGCCAACAGAGACCGTGGGTGTGTTGCACCACGCTTGCAGTTTTTCAATAGATTGGTCTGCTGAGTCGTTGTCGATCAAAAAGACATGAAAATTTGAGTAATCCATGCCCAACAAAGAATCGATACATTCGGCGCAGTCTCGCCAGTTATTCCAGTTGACCAGTACGATGGCAACCGAGGGTGGAAGTGAGGTGGTCATTGCGTTGAGTGCCCCCCAACGGGGTCTATCTGCTGTCTATTACTTTGAGGGCTGGAATTGTCGGTCATCAAGATGACAATTTCGGGAATCCACGTGATTGTCATCTGTCTTCTTTAGAATATTGACCAAGTTTTCACCTGTGACCTGCAATGTCCCGACTTACGGCTATCCTGAACCAGAAATTGGCTGCGCTGCGCGGCGCTCAGTTGGCTGGCAACGCGTTGGCGTTGTATTCCGTGCAGGGATTGAATTACCTGATGCCGCTGTTGCTATTGCCGTTTCTGCTGCGGGCACTGCAGCCGGCAGGTTATGGCGCAATTATGTTTGCCCAGGCTTTGATTGGTTATGCGGTTATTGTTGTCGAGTTTGGATTTAACTTTACTGCTGCGCGCGAAATATCAGTCGCTCGACATGATCCGGTTGAGGTTGTGCGCATTTTCTGGACGACAACCTTCGCAAAAGTGTTACTGCTCGTGTTGGCAGTGTTGCTCGTAACGGTAGTTGTAGCGTTGGTGCCGAGTTTTCGACAGAACTGGACACTGTTTGCGGCTAGTGGGTTGTTGCTGATCGGCAATGTCATTTTTCCGCAGTGGTATCTGCAAGGTCTGGAACGCCTCAAGGAGGTAGCGATGCTGCAGGCTGTCGCCAAGTGCATTGTCACATTGGCAGCCATCTTGTTTGTAAGGTCAGCGGAAGATCTGTTGTTGGCCGCTATTATCTTGGCTTCTCCACAAGTTATCGGTTCTATTGTTGGCTATTGTCTAGGCAAGCCAGTTTCACCACGTGAATTCTATAAGCCAAATTTTGCAGAAGTCATTGCGGTACTGCGAAACAGTAAAGACCTGTTTATCGCGAACATTGCCACGACCCTTTATCTTCATACCAACACTCTCCTGCTGGGCTTGATGGTTAGCGAGGGGGCAGTGGCTATGTACAGCGTAGCCAGTAGAATTGTCTCGACGATCCAGGGATTGGCCTCACCGGCAATTCAGGCTGTATTTCCGCGAGCCAGTCAATTGTTTGTTAATGATCAGGCCGAAGCTTGGCAACTTTGCAAGCAGTTAGCCTGGGTCATGGTTCCGTCGATGGCAGTGGTCGGATTCGTGTTGCTGTTGTTTGCCCCGCAACTAATGGCGTTGCTTGGTGGCGCGCAATACGAAAGCGCGATTGCCGTGCTGCGTATCATGGCGTTTGTTCCCATGCTAGTGTGTACCGCCATGCTGTTGTCACAGTTGATTATGGTCAACATCGGGCTTGGCGCGCAGCTCTCACGGCTGTATCTGAAGATTGGCCTGCTCAACCTTATAGTATTGCCGTTGCTGGTAACTCTATTGGAAGAACGTGGCGCGGCGATCTCACTGGTAATTGCCGAACTGCTGGGCCCCATACTGATGCTTAGCGTGATAAGGAATTCCAGCGCAACGTCGGTTTTGGTACGAGTGAAATGATCGGCTCGCGGTGGTTACTAAGCCATTACGTTCGCGCCTAGCCAGCACATAAGAGCTTCTCGACGGGTTACGGGTTATCGTATCGTGTGCTTGGACGTCGCAGTGCATCATCCCGACGTGACAACAGTCGATCATCGCGTGGTGATGATATTTTCAGTTGCTTTTGCTACCGTAATCATAGTTAAGGTGAGTATTCTGACAACGGTATTGATCCTATCCGCAATCGGACTGGCATAGAATGTAACCTTACTAGGTAGGGTGATTACAGGATTCTTCATCGAGCGTTGGCTGCACTTATCGTTGAGCTCAGTGCTTTGCTTTATATTGTGTTTTCTCCCGACGTCGAACTACTGGATTACACTTGAGCCGATGGTCACAGCGTTCGCCAGTTCATGGTCGGGCATTACCCGTTGCAAAGACGTTCAACTACTGTCAGTGGCTGCTTAAATTTCCATTCCATTTATTTTTATTCGTTGTGCACTTCTGACCCGCTCATTTACTAATGCAGTGTCACGAACAAATATGGTGTTACCAGAAGCCTGGTTTTTGCCATTGAGGTAGATTAGCTTTCTGCTGAAGGGTTCATACGAGTAGGGTTCGAAGCCATATCTCAGCATCGTTCGTAGAATGTCTTCCTCATCATATCCATAACGTGATCCACTACCATTTAACTCCATGATAACTGATTTGAGAAACGGATTGCCAAGAGTACGCTGGGCACCTTCTATAACAGGAATTTCATAACCTTCAACATCGATCTTTATCATCGTTGGCGCGTTAATTACCACTGTTTCATCCAGTGTGATTAGCTCAACTTCAATTTTTTCATCGGCATACTCTCCCTCTGCAAGAGCGTGATTCATTGTATCTAGGGACGCAGTGAATGCCAGTTTCCCGCGTGATTTTCCCAGACCAGCGTTGTGAATAGACGTTCGTGCCTCTAGGTTGTTCAGGCGCACGTTTTCAAGCAGCCGTGCATAAGTTTTCGGCACCGGTTCGAAGGCAATTCCACGCGCGCCTGCGGCGGCGCAAGCTAGGATAGTGTATGAGCCGACATTTGCACCCGCGTCGATGAACAGGTCTGTTGGTCGAAGCATATGTAGCACAAATGCCATGTCCGGAAATTCGTGGAGCCCTGCATAGATATTGCCTGTCAGTCCGGTATCGCCTGACCTCACGAGAAAGCGAGCTCCATTGATCCATTCATATAGTACGGCACCTGAAATAAGCCTACTGCCAATCTGCCACTTCGCAAAACGCTGCAATGCAGCGAACTTTTGATTGCAATTCAGTGGGTGGGATACAACGAAGTTCAGAGTGTTAAGTATAGTCATGGATTAGCTTCTGGAACGTGGATATGTTCAAAGAGACTGTGCCGCTGTAGAGCCGAGCGAGTTCTGCGCGGCGAAATCGCCTCGGTAGGTTACATGGTATGTTTATTCAGTTAAGTCTATCGCATGAGGTTGGATCGGGCGCACGGAATCGGTATTGTGGGCTTCGTTGCTTCACTCGCCGGACTTCCTGTCGATCGCACTACTCGTGCCAAAAGCCAGTGTAAAAGCAGAATGAAAGCAGCAGAGCGTAGCCATACAACGTAGCAAGCAGCAATGGTACTTTCGAAGCCTAACAGCATCTGTCTTACTGTTATTGCGGCAATCATTAGCTGAGTAATACTGGCGCCATCCACCATATCGATTGCCCGCCCGATAAAACCCAGCACACACCCCAACAGCGACATACCAATCAATGCGCCTGGCCAGCCATAGTTCCAGTACATTTCGCCCAAATGTGATGGCGAGATATAAGTAAATGTATGAACGCTCAACTTAAACTCTTTATTAACAAGCTGCCCCGTTTGAACGTCGGGTTTATCCCGCCAGATGATTTTCGGTATGAAGGCTGCGTATAGTGGTGAAAGTGTATGACCATGTTGAAAAGGTACATCGACGCCGGTGCGGGTGACTATCATCTCGACACTGCCTTTTAATGACATACGCTCGAAGACCGTTTGTGCCCGAGTGGTACCAGTGGTGACTTCCTCTGCCTTGGCGAAGGTTTTTTGTATCATGCCGACGATGTTGGCGGCGACGTCTGTGCTATCCAGCCGGTCCTGACCTCGTATGGCTCGGTTGGCCTGCAGCGCTGGAAACGCAAGCGCGATAAAGATAACGATGGTGAGGATCCAGCCCTTTGGGATTTTGCCGTTCACGAGTAAACGCGTGACGACCACCAGTACAGCGCCAATCAGTGCTTCACCCTTAGTGTCTGTAACAAATCCGAGCATCAGCTGCACAACAACTGTTATCGCCAGCAATGGCAGCAAATACCAACGCTGATATCGACACTGCGAGTAAGCTATGATGAGAATGCCGAGTGGCTGCATCATATTCGCCAGCAGGTACCCGATTGTCTGAAGGGCGGTAATGCTCTCTAGGCCACGCGTGACAGCCGCAGCATTCGCTCCAGTAATGATGTTAACTTTGAACTGCCATGTAAGCACAGTGGCAACGATCCAGATGGACAGGCCAACTATCAATAACGTGCGTTCTGGCCAGTCTTTTCGTGGAGCAGCCCTCAGTTCAACAGGATTGCGAGCGACTACTCTGTAAAAAACCTGCGTTAACACGCCGCCAATCAGAATCACTACCTCTGATTTACTGATGAAGCCTGCCGTTTCGCCTATGCCGCGGAATAGCGTGATGAGATCAAGTGTGCCAAAGAACTGAAAGTATATTGCTGAGAAGATAACCAATAACGCATAGCGATCGTTGAAGGCCGTCGAATTGAAAATGGGGGTTGTGCAGACGGCGAATAGCAGCGCCAAATAAACAATGTGAATGTTGCTGGCTGATCCGAGTACTGCACCCACAGTCAGCAGCAACATGAATCCACCATTCACCAACCAATAAATACTGGCCCGACTCATTGATTGCTCCTGCAGTCAACGCAGAATTGTTGAATAGCCATTGTGGTCGCGTTGCGTGTGGGAACCTGGATCATAATTTACACTCGCAAGCATTCTGTAGCTCACGTTTGCACAGGCGTTCGGTATGAGTTATCTGTGTAAGAAACATCGCCTGTGGAACTTCAGCGCAGGTGTTGGCATACAGCACGCTGCGCCATACCAATGAAGAATTACCGAGGCTGATACCGGTACGCTTACCACTTTGGATGGCGCCACAAGATTGTGCTGGACCAGCCCACATCTCTGTAATCATGTTGTGCTGAATCAGCGCGCCTTCGACTAGCGCCCATTGGTGTGGCGGCGGGCCCTGATACCAGCTGGGTGTCATGGATATGGCACCGCCACGCCATGCATCAGCATGCTTAATTACGTTACGCGCTATGTTTAATCCATAGTTGGTGGTCAGTGGTGCGGAGTTCGGTCCAGCGGCCAATGACCCAATTATGCCGGATGAGCTACAACTGTTATCCCAGTCGTATTCGCCATCTATTAGATTATGATGAATGTCGACAAAGCTGATGTAATAGTTGCCACGATAACAATCATTGCATCGGTCATCGTGTGCAGTAAATTGGTTCTGCACCAGTATTCCGTCGCTGTCGAACTGCTGGTTGTAGGCAACGACTGAATCAGCCATCTGCGCAAAAAGACTGATACCGCCCCCCTTCGGATTGTTGCGATTGCTCTTGAGGCAGGTTGGCTGACGGTGGTCGATTTTATTGCCGACGGCATAAACCTGCCAGAACTCTCGGCCAATACTGATTTGTGTCGCATTTGCTGTGGGAACTACATCCCATGTAGGTGTGATACTAAGTATCGTGTTTTCTCCGTCACGACGGTACGCGATGATCTTGCGGACTTGTCCCAGTCCTGGACCGGCGCCGATTTGTACCCAGTGACCAATGTAGTATCCATCTAAGACTGAGTGGTTGTATTGGTGGCTAATCAGGGAGCCGCGAACCGTTATACTGGTTGCAGTTGCTGCAATCACATCAGTAGCGCTGTCCACAGCGAAGGTGTTGCCATTGTTATCAAAAGCGATCGCTTCACCATCGCCAACCTTGTCCCCAGTGCATGTTAGCGTGTTGCCAGAGATCAGCAATTGTTCCTGGTTTCCGTTTAAGTGCCAGAAGAATCCGGCACGCCATCCGTGCGCATCCTCAGCATTATTGAGATATTTGTCCGAACTGCCATCCGCGACATTATCAGAGAAGTCAAGCCGATGACCCGCGCCAAACTCCGTGGCAAGCGCACCCTGACGGTTATTTACATCTATCCAGCTTCCGGGATAAAAATGATTGTTGGCAATGATTGAGTCGTCAATGCGGAAAGTACCTTCCGTGGTAGAGGCATCACCAGCTAGACGAATGCTTTCGTGATAGGCGCCAAAATCGTTAAAAGTAACAAATAGGTTCCTGATTGGTGCGCCGGAATCGGCGATGGCGAGCATTACCTTGTCAAACACATTGCCGGTGACGACAACATTTTCTATCGATGCAGGCGGTAGTTTTTGCGGAGTTGGTGTACTTCCGAGCTTAATAAATGGAGCGGCCTGAGTTCGGTGAGTATATCGTTGCAGGTCAGTGAAGTGAAAACCACTAATGCTGTTGTCGCCTTCGACAGTAAATGTCGGCCGATGTACATCGGCGTTCCACTGAGTGTGACGAGCAATAACCGTTTCACCCTGGTCGCTACCACGCAGACTGACATACCGTGGTATGCGTAATCCTTCTCGCGCAGCTGTGCCCAACGCACGAGCATCAATCAGATCCCATTGCCCTTTATCGAACTGGACTACGCCTCCAACGATTGTTGCTGAATTTATGGCAAGCTGCAGGCATTTGGCATCATCACGACCATCATCGGCACGACAAGCACCAAAGCGAGTTTCACCGGGATTAAAGACAGGCATAGTTGCAGGGTCTTTTCGGACTTCTAACATTTGGCCATCAACTGATGCCCAGTTTGTATCGTCACGGCTGAACTCGACTTGGTAAGTGCCGGGCGATATCCGCTCCGGTAACGACACCGTCGCAGAATACTCGTTCGCTCCTCGATGAGATTGTTCCGACTGTACCGATAGCACATATAGTTGCGGTCCGCTCAAGCGTACTTGAGGCAGTTTGCCCGACGCGGGCTGCAGATTCCGACCAATGACTTTAAGGTAACGCGGCAAAGCGGCCATAGGTTGACTGGCATAAACATAGGCTGGGCTTACCCATAGCGGCCTAGCATCATTAATCAATACGGGATTGCTCCACTCACCCCGCGAATTGTGAGCCCAAAGAGCATAGGTCTGATTTGTAGTTAGTACTTCCGGAAGTCTAACGGTCAGTGAATAGGGTGTGTGATTGTTACTTACCACAGGAACAACGCCGGTGTGTGCCGTTGACTCACTGGGAAGTGACTCGGGTGGTGACGGTACCTTATCGGTGGAATCGATTTGCCGATACACAACCGTGTCATCCACTGAGAAACCATATCCTGGCAGTAGCAACAAATCGTCTGGTTCACCGCGAACTGGACTCTGGTAGGCAGGCTGTGCATAGATGATCGGCTGTGCATATACATGCGAGCCCAGCAACGTGCATGCCAATATCCGTGCTAGGAATTCTGTCGATTGGAAAGACTGCCGGGATTCACCATTAACTGGCGTACCACATTTCATCGCGTGAACTCTGGTCGAGCGCCGCGAATTTTAGCGGGGTTGCCAGCTGCAAAGCTCCACGCTGGGATATCACCGATTACTGTGGAACGCGCTGCAATGACCGCACCTTTGCCAATGGTTACCCCAGGTCCGACAAATACATCCGCTGCTACCCATACATCGTCGGCAATGGTTATAGCAGAAGCCACCAGCGGCATGACTGGATCGCGATAGTCGTGGCTGGCGCTGCATAGATATGAGTATTGACTTACTGTGGCGTGAATACCTAAGCTGACGGGTGCAACGCAATAGCAGTCGACATCATTGGCCAAACAACTGTGCGCATCCATGTTTAGGTTCCAAGGTGCCCAGATGCGAGCACGTGGATAGGGATGCGCACTAGGAGCGATTGTCGCTCCGAACAGCCGCAACAACATGCGTCGCCAGCAGTGCAGAGCCGTGGGTGATGATCGGTATAGCAGTACCCAACATAGTTGCCATAGCAATCGTAGCAACCTATTGCGGGTTGATATTGAGACTGGTTGGAGTGGATGGCTTCGTTTCATGAACACGGGCCACGCAAGTATCAATGTGACACTTGAATCAGTGGTGCAAGGCTATTTGGTGGTAGAGGTTCGTTGAACTCTAGCGAACGGCTGTTACAAATAGATTGCAAATGTCACACATTATTTTATATCAGACCGGTTGCTGATTCTCCCTAGTCCGCAACTCCCGTACCTTTATATCTATCATCAATTCGTAACTTGCACGCATTGTGCTGTAATACAAGCCGGGCAGGCCATCCAGCAGGCCGCGGCGCACGACATATAAGTAAAGAAACACAATCAGTGGCCGTGCCGGAAGGCGATAGGCGAGTTGTTTCAGGCTGCGACGGCGCAGCACTGGATCGCTGCGTAGCAACGCGCTCCATTGGACTGGTTTATTTCGTTCGGTCAAGGTGGCTAAAGCTTCCATGCTGGAGTAGCGATTGTGTCGTTCGTACCACCAGGCGATGCCTTTGCTGAACGGATAGTGTTCAAGATGTTGTTGCAATAATTCGATGCCGCCATCGGTCACGAACTCTTCATTGATCTCGCGCTCAACGCGCACCCGTTCGGGACGAACTAATCTTCCAAACCAGGTGGGATAACCACTGCTTCGGCGTAGCCAGCGGCCGAAGAAGTGGTCCTTGCGGCGTACCCGAAACAGGGTGGTTGATTCAGCAGCTTTCGCTATGACGTGTTGTATCTCTTCGGCAAGCGCCGCCGGGATGCGTTCATCGGCATCCAGCATCAGCACCCAATTATGTCTATATTGAATCGAATGTAAGGCGGCATTTCGCTGGGCGGCGTAGTTGTCGAACTGGCGTAGTTCGACCCGCGCGCCCTTTGCTAGGGCAATCTCCACGGTACGATCGGTGCTGTGGGAATCGAACACGACAATGTCATCACACCAGGCACAGGACGCCAAGCATTCAGTGAGATTGGCTTCTTCATCAAGCGTGAGGATGAGAATCGAGATATTGGTCATGCAGGAGAAAATTAAAAATTTATCGAACACTATATCCACTCCATATGACAGTGCTGATACGGTCTGTCAAATAAATGACTAGTCACGAATTTGCAATACACCTGCGGTATTAGTTTCCCTCTTTAGGGTATGACGAGCAGGCAGGATTGATATGTCGGTAAAGCAGGGACAACACGATGGGCAATTAAGTCCCGCACCTCCAGTATGGCGTCCATCCGCCAGTTTGATCGGCTTGACGGGTGTAATGCTACTGATCTCGATTGTGCCCTTCCTCAAGGGGCTGGATTTAATGTGGGGCTGGTGGCTAGATAGACCTGAGTATAGTCATGGCATTCTGATGCCGTTATTGGCTATGTTTCTGATCTGGCAACAACGGGATCGCTTCGAGCAACTGCCGTTCACGGGTAGTTGGTGGGGTGTGGCGCTCACCGTGACCGGCGCGGTGTTGCTGTTACTAGGTCGGCTAGCTTCGGTATTGACGATTGTTCAGTACGCTTATGTCCTAACTGTTGGTGGACTGATGCTGTCGTTGGTGGGGAGGCGTGCCGCGTCATTGTTGTTGGTGCCGTTCTTCATCTTAGTGTTGATGATTCCACTGCCAGAATTTGTCTTCAAGAATCTAACTGCTGACTTGCAGTTGGTTTCGTCAAAAATCGGTGTCGCTGTCATCCGCCTATTTGGGGTGAGTGTATTTCTCGAAGGTAATGTCATCGACCTCGGTACTTACAAATTGGAAGTTGCCGAAGCCTGCAGTGGCCTGCGCTATTTGTTTCCCCTGATGACCATGGGGTTCATCATGGCCTATTTCTACAAAGCAGCGATGTGGAAGCGCGCCATCATCTTTCTATCAAGTATTCCCGTTACGATTCTCATGAACAGCCTGCGCATTGGCGTCATCGGCGTGATGGTCGATCGTTGGGGTAATACCATGGCAGAAGGGTTTTTGCACGATTTTGAAGGCTGGATTATTTTCATGGTTAGCGCTGCGGTATTGCTACTTGAAATTGTAGTACTTAGTCGAATTGGCCAGGACCGTCGTCCGTGGCGTGAGATTTTTGGTGTTGAGTTACCAGCCGCTACTCCTGCATCAGTGCCGCGACGTTATTGGAAACCTAATGCCGCATTTATTACCAGTTCTTTGTTAGTGATAGTACTCGCCGCAAGTAGTATATTTTTGCCAGAGCGGATCGAGAAAATCCCGATACGCAACAGTTTCGCGGAATTTCCCAGCCAGATTGATAGTTGGATTGGAACGCGTACGGCCATGGAAGCGATTTATCTTGAGACGTTGAAGCTGGATGACTACATCATGTCCGACTATCGGGGTGCGGGAGGTCAGCCGATCAATGTATATATGGCGTGGTACAACTCGCAACGAGGTGGTCAATCTACGCACTCACCGCGTACCTGTATTCCCGGCGGGGGCTGGAGTATCAGTTCACTGGCAACCATTAGCGTGCCACAGGCATCGATTGGTAATCGCGCGCTGTCAGTCAACCGTGCGGTGATTGCTAACGGCGCGAATCAGCAACTGGTGTACTACTGGTTTCAGCAACGCGGTCGGGTTGTCACTAATGAATACATGGTCAAGTGGTACTTGTTCTGGGACTCACTGACTCGCCAGCGTACCGACGGTGCGTTGGTAAGACTGATTGTGTCTGTACCAGATGGTTATTCTATTGCAGATGTGGAGCAGCAGCTGCAAGGTTTTACTCGCGCTGTTGCATCTCGCCTAGAAGCCTATGTGCCGAACTGAGTAAGCACTATGCAATTGCTATTTTCGGCTTTGCTATCGATGGGCATTACAGTAATGCTGGTGCCGCTATTGATGCGCTATTCGGACAAACTGGGCGTGCTAGATCAACCAGGAGTGCGCAAAGTACATGTCACGCCAGTGCCACGGGTGGGTGGCATCGCCATGGCGGCGGGCATGCTGGTGGCGATGTTAGTGTGGGGGCCGGACACGGCGCTATTCTCTTCCTACCTTGTGGCGTTTTCGCTGCTGTTGGTGTTCGGATTTCAGGATGATCGGTTAACGCTGTCACCTAGCTGGAAATTAATCGGCCAAGTCCTAGCGGCGTTGATTGTGATGTACTTTGGTGGGATTGGTATCAGTACATTGCGGCATGTCGATGCGTATGAGCTACCCGTATGGCTATCCATGCCAATTACCTTGGTGTTCATCGTCGGCGTGACCAACGCCATTAACCTCGCCGATGGACTGGATGGCTTGGCCGGTGGTACCACGCTACTTTGCTTGAGTGGGTTGTTATTGTTATCTCTGACCGTGGGCTGCGCTCAAGTGGCTTTTGGTTGCGTTGTGATTGTCGGGGCGGTGTTGGGATTTCTGCGTTTTAACACCCATCCGGCGCGTATTTTTATGGGTGATGCGGGCAGTCAGTTATTGGGTTTTTCCGCAGCAGTCTTCTCATTGCTTCTAACCCAGGATCGCGAATTGCCGTTTAGCGCAGCGTTACCTTTGTTGCTGCTTGGCGTGCCGGTGATTGATACCCTGACGGTAATGACGGAGCGAATTTTAGACGGGCGATCGCCATTTCAGGCGGATCGTATCCATGTGCATCACCGCTTACTGGCCGTCGGTTTTGATCATCACGAAGCGGTAATTGTTATCTATGCAGTACAAGCGGCGCTGTTAGCGGCGGCTTGGTTTTTGCGCTTTGCTTCTGACTTTATGATCGCGACTGTATTTTCTTGTATTGCTATAGGCATTGTCACTATTTTGCGGATTGCGCGTCGGCGGCATTGGCGGTGGCGCGCTGCATCAGGCGGCAGGCAGAAGCATTCCTGGTTGCAAGTGCAGCTCGATTGGTTGCGGCAGAACCGGCGCCTAAATCGCTGGGCCGGATATGTCATTGGTGGTTCCATCATCGGCTACGCGGCGGTGTTGGTCATCAATGGCCTTGCCGTGCCTCGAGATATTCGATTGCTGGCGGTGGGCTCAGCGTTGGTAGTATTAGTTAGTGCCTTCTTGCGTCGGGGTGACAATCTTGCAGGATGGCTGATGCGAGCGGCGTTATACGTTAGTGCATTGATTGCGGTGTCATTAGATCGCGGTGGTGCATTGTCGCCTAAGTTGAAGTTGTACCTTGAATTGACTGTATTTGGTTGCCTGGTGCTGGCGCTAATAATCCGGCTCTACCTATCGATGGACCGTCGTTTGCGTGTCACGCCATTGGATGTGCTGGTGTTGTTGGTCGCGATTGCTTTGCCGAATCTGTCGGGTTCCGTAATCAGTGCTTATGCAGCGGGCTGGATGGTGGCGAAAGCGTTGTTACTGTTGTATGGGATTGAGAATTTGGCAGTGTCGAGTGGCCTGCAGTGGCACCTGCTTACCGGTGGCACAGTGCTGTTTCTGACAGCGGTGGCCATCTCCAGTTGAGTAACCGGATCGTCGCAAGTCTGTCACACAAGCGTCAAATGAGTGACATACGCTGGCGATCCTGCATAAGGACTCAATTAAAAATTCATCATGCTCAACCGTATGTACCCGCAGCTCGCCAGCGTTATTGCGTTCGCCTTGTTGTCCACCGCATGTAGCGGTGCCGAGGAACGTAAAGTCAGTTACCTGCACAAAGGTGAAACGTATTTCAATGAGCAGAATTATGACAAGGCAAGCGTTGAGTTGCGCAATGCTTTGCAGATAGATCCCAAGTATGTTGACGCCCGCTATCTTTCGGGCCGTGTGGCCGAGAAACGTGGCGAGCTACGCGAGGCAGTAGGTCAATATCAGGCCGCTGTAGATGAAAATCCAAAATACAGTCCAGCACGGGCTGCCATTGCGCGCTTGTACTTGCTAGGTGGATTGCCCGAAAAAGCCAGAGAGCTAGTGGATATAGGTCTGAAAGATGATCCGCAGAATCCGGCCTTACTTACTGTACGTGCTGGCATTCAGGCGCAGGCGGGTCGCATGGTACCCGCACTGGCAGATGCTGAGGCAGCTTACAAATTGGCACCTAAAGATGAATTTACGATTGCGTTGCTGGCCTCACTATATAAACAAAACGGCAACCTCGACAACGCCGTTACGGTGGTGACTAAAGGATCCAAAGACCTGCCGAAGAGCGTCGATTTACATGTGGTGCTGGCTGACTTGGAAGCCAGTCGTCAGAATTATTCCGCGGTACAACAACAACTGGAACAAGTGATCGCATTGGAACCAACGGTGTTGGCGCATCGTGGTCGTCTGTCGCAGTTCTACTTGTACCGCAAAGATGTGGCCGGTGCTGAGGCAGTGTGGCGTAAAGCGATCAAGGATCTTCCGCATCAGCAAGACCCGAAGCTGGCGTTGATTGATCTTTTATGGTCGCAGCAGGGTGAAGTGGATGCGACAAAAGAAATGCAGGTTCTGCTTGCAGCTGAACCGAAGAATGCCGATCTGAAACTTAGTGTTGGCAGCTATCTGCAACGGCAGAACAAGCTTGATGACGCAGAAAATATTTATCAAGAGGTTATCTACGCTGCCAAGCTTGAACCAGCGGGTTTGAGTGCCCGTAATCGTCTGGCTGCTTTGGTACTTGGCAAGAACAATGATGTTACGCAAGCGCAGACGCTGGTCGGCGAAGTGTTGAAGGAAAATGCACATGATAACGATGCGTTGATTTTACGTGCCAATATGGCTCTGCAAAAAGGTGACGCTGCTACCGCAATTACTGATTTGCGTGGTGTATTACGCGATCAGCCCAACTCTGTTCCGTTGA
Source organism: Steroidobacteraceae bacterium (assembly GCA_050181835.1). Lineage (GTDB taxonomy): Bacteria > Pseudomonadota > Gammaproteobacteria > Steroidobacterales > Steroidobacteraceae > CAILZL01. The sequence continues at coordinate 184,998 of JBFXCU010000002.1, forward strand.
TGAGGGCACTGGCCAAGGCACATTTGCAAAATAGGGAAGTGTCATTGGCAGAAGAAACATTGCGAGGGGCATTGCAGAGTAATCCCGGTGACATTGCCACTCGCAAGGATCTGTCACAATTGTTACTGCAGCAAGGCAAGGGCGACCAAGCCCGTGCGCTACTTGATCAACTGGCGTCGGTACCAGCCGGCGCTAATGATGTAGACATTATTGATGCGCAATTCAAGGCGCAAATAATGACTAAAGATTATGCTGCTGCAATGCTCACTGCCGAGAAGCTACAGCAACTCAAGCCAAGCACTGCATTGGGGTGGTATTTCGCAGGCCTTGCGGCAGAAGGACAAAAATCTCCGGACGTGGCGCGCAAACAGTATGAGACAGCGTTAGAAAAACAGCCGGATGGTGCCGAGCCGCTGGCCGCGTTGATTCGTCTTGACGTTCAAGATAAGCAAATTCCGCGTGCACTGCAGCGTCTGGATAAGGTGATTGCGGCCAGTCCAAAACATGCGGTGGCATATAATTTACGCGGCGAATTACTGCTGTCTGACAAGCAGTTACCGCGAGCAATTGAATCGTTCGGCAAGGCCGTCGAGTCTTCGCCAAGCTGGTGGGCGCCTTATCGAGGCCTGGCACTGTCGCAGCTCAGTGAAAAACAGATCGATGCCGCAGTAGTTACTTATCAGCGTGGCATTGAGCAGACCAAAAATGGGTCGTTATCTATTGAACTTGCCGCGCTGCTGGAGCGCATGGGTAAGCCTGATGACGCCATCAAGGTTTACGAGCAGTGGCTGCAACGAGAGCCAAAGTCACCTGTGGCAACCAACAACCTAGCAATGTTGATGCTTAATTACCGCAACGACAAAGCCAGCATTGAGCAAGCGGGCAAGCTGGTGGAGCAACTTACTACCATGAATGAACCGGCGTTGCTGGATACGCGTGGCTGGGCAAAGTATAAGGCCGGTGATTTTCAGGGAGCAGTGAACTTGTTGCAGCAGGCTGCCAACGTGGCAGTTGACTCGAGCTCGATTCACTATCACTTGGGCATGGCGCAATGGAAGATGGGCGATATCGCGGCGGCGCGCATTACGCTGCAAGTGGCAATTAAAGATAACAAACCATTTTTTGGTTTGGAGGAAGCGAAGAAAACATTGGCGTCAATCAGCGAGCCTGGCTGAGCGTATTGCTACGCCGCTTGCCTAAAAATATCCAAGTTAATTTATGACTGAGAATAAATCATGATGACGCACAGTAAATGGAGTTGCATGGCGGTGTTGCTGTGTGTTGTCGGCATCGCGAACGCCGCGTTGCTTGATGAAGCGCGGGTGGTGTCAGCAAGTAAATCGCTGACGACGATGCTACCTGCGCCTGTCTCATTCACGATCGCTAGTGCGGGTACGTATACGCTGAGCCTTGCTGATGTGCAGGGACAGAGCGGGCCAGGTAGTGCGTTTTCTTCGCTGTCAGTCGTTATTGCACAGGGATCGGTGCCGATCAAGACACTTACGTTGCCAAGTAATAGCTTCACTGTTAGCAGTACGGTAACGCTTGCTGCTGGCTCTTACCAGGCGCAGGTACTGGGTGTGACCGCCGGTGCTAGTCAGTACGGGTTGAACCTACGTAATACCAGTAATGTTTCAGTGTTCAGTGATTCAAGCTTTATTACGGCACCACCCACCACTAATTTTTCGAGCCTGCAACAGAACCTCACACTGGACACCGGGGCGAGCTATACGGTGACACTCAGTGATCGAATTTTTCCACTGGCACTGACTACGCTGCAAGCCAGTATTGTTCAGGGCGGCAATGTGGTGTTGTGTCCGCTAACCGCCGTGGGTACGGTAGCTACCTGTTCCTTTACTGCCAGCGCTAGCGCTAATCAATTGATTGTGCTGGCGACCGAAGCCAGCGGTGGAGCAGGGTTGTATAGCGTTAAGGTGGTGAATAATGCCACTGGCGCCATCGCCTATTCTAATTCACTGCCGCTTGGCACGATGCCGCAAGCCAAGCTCGTCAATTTCCCTGCGACTGATAGCTACGCGTTGACATCGATTGATTTTCTTACTCCAGCGGCGCTGGCAACTTTTAAATTGGCCCTAGTGCAGGATGGCGAGTTGTTGGTGAAACAGACCGTAACTGGCGGGCCAGTAGCATTTAGTGGTATCACAGGCACAGCCAGCTTGTATGTAATTCCGGTTGCAGTCACAAATTCAGCAGGTCAATACAGTGTCGTGGTAAAGCGCGGTAGTAGCAGTGTGTTTACCTTGGTGGACTCGGCGAAAAACGGTACCAGCTCCAGTTTGGAGGGATTTGTATTCAATGTATCGCTACCAGCAGCGGGAAACTATTTACTGCAGCTGCGCGACTTTGCTTATCCGGATTCGTTCGTTACTTTGAATGCCAGTGCGAGCCAGGACGGCGTCAAATTCGACACAACATTAGCGGCTCCAGGAACAATGGCTCTCAACAATGCCGTGGCTGGCGAGCTGAGTATCGCGGTGCTTGCCAAACCATCTGTCACTGGTGCTGGGTTGTTTGGTTTGGTGATGACCACCGCAGGTAGCACCACGTCGGTATGGGAAAGTAACCAAGGCGTCGGTGCCAGCTTCTCTAGTCAAGTGGTGACAGTGCCGGTTGCAGCTCACTATTTAATTACGGCAACCGATTTTTTTGCATCGACGTCGCCGTTGGCATTGAATCAATTGCGTGTGGCGGTAACGCGCGGTGCGCAGCTAGTTGGACAAATTTTTGGTGGGGGGGGCTTTGCCTTTGATGCCACGACGGGAAGCTATACATTGAACTTCATAGCGACTGCCAAAAGCTCACCGGGCTACGGCATGTTTGGCGCTAGTGTTGCCACCTCACCCATCGTAACGTTGTCGACTGTTGTTAGTAGCGTCATGGCAGGCGGCACCACCTCATTGAGCTGGAGTGCTACCGATGCCACGTCTTGTTCAGCATCGGGTGGGTGGACAGGCGCGCAACCCACCAGTGGTAGCACCACCGTCGGGCCATTGACCAGTGCTACAACGTTTACGCTTACGTGTTCCGGCGTTGGTGGCACTACTGTGCAATCTACCGCCGTAACAATTCAGCCCATGGCTGCCAGTGGTGACAGTGGCGGCGGGGCGATTTCAGTGGCGCTGCTGCTGGCACTGAGTGGATTGTTTGGTGTACGTTGGTTATTGGCGGTCAGGCCGTGCTGAGCTGATCCAGCTTTCGGTGGTATTGAATAAAATACAAAATATTGGGAATGCATCTAGATCAAGACACATAAATAAGTGCAAAGCTGTTGCTCTTAGTTTGTTGTCATCGAAACTAGGAACCGGCCAGTAAACTGTTGTCATCCTTATTGACACCTATGTCTACAAAGCTGTAAATCAAGCACACGACGGTCACTTAATATAAATATTCCAGCGTCATACTGTGGTGATGGGTTTATTCCTGAACAATCATTACCTCATCGTAGCGCTACATTGCTGCGATGGGTTTTTTGATACCTGCAAAACACCAACGAGACCAGCATGATCAATGACCGACCAGACAATAAACAAGGTGAGATGATCCGACGACACTCAATTCTGGCTAGTTGCCTGAAAGCGTTGCTGTTAGCAGGTTGTATGACACTCAGTGTCAATTCTGCATACGCAACCAGCTTCAGTCTCACCTCCGGCACCAGCAACACCGCGCGTACGCTTGGTACTGCTGCGGGCGAGACTGGCACGGTAGCCGCTGGTGCCACGTTATCTGTTTCTGGTAGCACGATCGGAATCACGCTCAGCGCAACTTCCGGCGCTACCACGATTACCAACAGCGGCAGTATTCTGCAGACAGGTACCGGGCGGACAATCAACAATACTGCTGGCACGAACAGTATTTTTCTTACCAACAATAGTGGTGGACTGATTCGTTCCGCTGATGCCGACACGATCCGTGGTAGCGTGGCTACTTCCAGCTGGACGATACTCAATAGCGGCATCATTCAATCGCTTAATCCGTCCTTTGGCGGCAATCAGGCCATTGATCTGGATGCCATCACCACCGGCAGCGTGTCGATTACCAACAATGCCAGTGGCCAGATCCTGGCCTTCGCTGCGGACGCCATCCGTCCCGGTGCCAATGCCATCATAAACAACGCTGGAATTATCGCGGCAACGCTCAACCCGGCGGACCTTGCCCCAGGTAGTGACGGCATTGATTCCCAGGCTCGCTCTGGTGTACAAATCACCAACAGTGGGTCGATTAGCGGTCGCCATGGCATCACCGGCGGTGCTGCGTCAAGCAGTGTTGTCTTTACGACCTCGGTCACCAACAATGTCGGCGGCACTATTCAGGGCCTCAACGGTTCTGGTATTAACCTCGACGGTTTTAACGCCAACCAGACCGTGACCATCGTCAATCACGGCAGCATCATCGGCAATGGCACGCTTGCGGACAGCGATGGCGATGGCATTGATGTCGATGGCTTAGTGGCCATTACCAATACCGGAATTATCCGCTCAGTCAATGCGTACAGCTTAACCTCACTGGCGCACAGCGAGGGCATTACCGTAGGCGGTGGCACGATCATCAACTCTGGCACTATTGAAGGTCTCGTTGCGGCTGGAAATACTAATGCAGTCGGTCGTGGTATTACCCTCGCCGGCAATGACAGCGTCATCCTGCCGGGGACGCGTGAAGCTATATACGGCAATGCTGTCATTACCAATCAATCCGGTGGCCTGATTCGCGGTGATAGTGATTCGGGTATCGTAGTCGAAGGTCCTGCCAGTGGCTTTACCGTCTCGATCAACAATAATGCTGGTGCTAGCATCTTAGGTGGTGGAGCTACCAGCGCCGCTATTCAAACTAGCGCTGATAACGACACCGTCAATAACGCTGGCATCATTAATGGCGCTAGCAGTGGTAAAGCGATTGATTTGGGTGCGGGCAACAATTCGCTTAATATTGCTGGTGGCTCAGCTTCAGTACTTGGTGATATCAACGGTGGTGCAGGGGGTACGAATGCAATGACGGTTGATCCGGGTCTAGGCAACATCTTTTCGTACTCTGGTTCGATCTCGAATTTCAACTCATTAGAGATACTTAGCGGTACTACAACACTGTCTGGCGTTAGCACTTATGTCGGCGCCACCATCGTCAGCGGCGGTCAGTTGATACTGGATGGTGCAGATCGTCTTTCATCGAGCAGTGCTCTGAACCTCAATGGCGGCACGCTCAAAGTCACCAATGTGCAAACATCCGCGAGTCTGTCATTAACGCAGAGCTCGTCAATAGATCTGGATTTGATGGCTTCATTGAGCTTCAGCAGCCTAGGCGCGATTGGAATTGACAAGACCCTGACGGTGACCAATTGGCTTGCTACTGCATCTCCTGACTACGCATTCAGGATTCTTGGCAACTATTCGAGCGATGCAGACTTTTTGCGACTGCTGAATGGCACGTCGATCAATGGCCTTACTGCTGCGCTCAACTTTGATGGTACTTACACCAACGTCTCGGCGGTGCCGATTCCTGCCGCATTATGGCTGCTGCTCTCCGGAGTTGGGATGTTAGGCACTGTGGTGCGCCGCAAGCCGGTCACGACCTAATGAGACTCCAACCATACTTATGCCATGAGTATGGTTGTTAGCTACTCTGTAGAGCGCCGAAGGAATTTGACCCACAGGGGGTCAATTTTGGATGGTACTCAACATTCATGACCGTCAAGCGCGTCGAGAAGGCGTAATCATGGCGAAACAAAATTGACCCTAAGAGCGCGGACTTCGTTGTCTGCAACAAAGACTTCAGCGTCGTTGCAGTTATTGAGCTAGACGACTCCAGCCACGATCGCGCAGGTCGGAAAAAAGCCGATGCCGACAAAGATACCGCATTAAAGCCAGCAGGCATCTGCATCACCCGCTGGAATACCAAGGCCGTTCCGGACGAGGCCACAATCCGCGTCTTCGTAGTCGGTGCGCAGAAATCACTCTGACGCTAGAAAAAAGCATCCTGTCAGACACAGGTTTAAAAATGGGTTTCCAGTAATCAGGGCGCACGGTGGTTAAACCTGATGTTAATGGGCTAGCCAGGGCTTTTTTCGGTGCGCTCGTTGCAACCATACGCAGCCCTCCTGCTAGCTGAGCTCTGGCGGCAGCGATTGCTGCTGAAAATAATTCTAAGCAGTTGAAGATTTGATGTCGCGCGATGACGCATCACTGCTGCTCGTCCTCCGTCACCTCACGTTGCGGGTAAATCTGGCGAGGCGCGCAGCGGAGTCAACGAGCTTTCGCGGCATAGACGGCCTGCTCCCCGCGTAGCGCGGGGCCCCTCCATGTATTCCACGTTCCCATTGACTCCGCCGCTTATCCGCCTCGCGAACCGGCCCACACGGCGACGTGCCGGAAGACGAGGAATGTGTCATGACAATTTTATATGTTCGTGAAAAGTCCGCTTATCGCGAAGCGGTAGCACGCGATGTGATTGCCACTGCGCAAGGCTTGATTGCTCGGCGTTACCGTTCGGGTTCCCCCGTGCTGACCTGTCCGCAACGCACCCGTGAGTACCTCACCTTGCACATCGGTGGATTGGAGTACGAAGTCTTTGGCTGTTTGTATTTGGATAACCGCAATCGCCTGATTGCGATTGAAGACCTGTTTCGCGGCACGATCGATGGCGCGTCCGTGCATCCACGTGAAGTGGTGAAGTCGGCGCTCAATCACAGGGCGGCGGCCTGCATCGCTTTTCACAATCACCCCAGTGGCAGTTCGCAGCCCAGTCAGGCCGATGAATTGATTACCCGTCGTCTCAAAGACGCATTAGCATTAGTGGATATTCGCCTACTGGATCATTTGATTGTCGGTGAGACGATGTATTCGTTTGCCGAGACCGGACTGTTGTAGTCCGGTGACGCCGGGCGCATTGCGCTCGGCGTTTTTTGCGGGCGGAGTTTGCGAATTGATTGACCTCGGGTAAGTGCGATGACTTGAGTATGGCGATAAATGCCGCAATGCGAGTGCGAAAGCCAGCTGAGTTTTGGGGTGAAATACTAGGAAACGCAGGATAGCCTGGCGGCGGCTAACAGGCCACAGTGTGGCCTATGGTTGTTGCACAGTTCATCAAGACACGCGTAACGTCGGACATCAAGCGACGGGTGCAGTCGGCTGCACAACACGAATTGATGTCCGAATCGATCTGGTTGAAACGGTTGGTGACGGCGGCATTGCGAAGCACGCAAGTGACCGAATTGACACCGGTGAAACGTCCTCTCATGTCATCGCGTAATGTTCGGTTGTCAGTTCGCCTGCGAGTGACTGACCAACGTTTGCTTCGTGAACGGGCGGCTGCACGCGGCATGGCACCGGCCACCTATGTGTCGGTGCTGGTGCGAGCGCATTTAAGTAATCTGGCACCGCTGCCCAAAGAGGAGTTGCTGGCACTGAAACGGTCCATTGCCGAGCTGGGGGCGATCGGACGCAATCTCAATCAGATGGCGAGGGCCAGCAACGCGGGTGGTCGGGTCTTGCCCGGTCAGAGTGACTTGCTGGGGATGCTCAAAGTCTGTGGGGCGTTGCGAGACCATGTGAAGTCCTTGATCAAAGCCAACCTCCGCAGTTGGGAGAGTGGTGATGGCAACTAGAGTAAGTGGTTATGAAGGTCGAGCGTTGTTCGACCTGACTAGTTACGCACGACGTGGCCCGGGTCGTCGTGATCAGTTATCTATTGCCGAGATCCAACTGATCGAACGCACCGTGGCGCGGACACCGGAAGTCATGGTCAAGGTGCTGAACCGTGGGGGTCAGAATCTGAAAGCCGTACACAACCACTTGGCGTATCTACATCGCCATGGTGAGCTCGATCTTGAAACCGATGACGGGCAATTAGTAAACGGCAATGGCACGGAAGCGGCGTTGCTCAAAGACTGGGACTTGGATATCGAGGCGGATCGACGAAGCTCGGAACTCAAGCCTACCAATCATCGCCAGCCACCCAAGCTGGTGCACAAGCTGCTGTTCTCCATGCCACCGGGAACCCCGCCCGATAAAGTTCTACAGGCGGTGCAGAACTTCGCCCGTGAGGAGTTTGCACTGAAGCATCGTTATGCGATGGTGCTGCATACCGATGAACCGCATCCGCACGTGCATCTGGTGGTCAAAGCCATGAGCGAGCAGGGCGTGCGATTGAACATCAAGAAAGCCACCCTACGACACTGGCGCAGTGAGTTTGCTCGGCAGCTGCGTGAATTGGGGGTGCCGGCCAATGCCACGGAGCGAGCGGTGCGGGGTGAAACTCATTCTCACAAGCTAGATGGGATCTACCGCGCTCAGCAGCGCGGTGAGTCGACGCACTTGCGTACGAGAGCGATGAAGATTGCCGATGAGTTGTTACAAGGAAAGATCCAAGTAGGGAAGGGCAGGATGCAGATGATCACTACCAGAAAGGCGGTGATGCAGGGGTGGTATGGCGTGCAAGACAGGTTGGTCAGCAGCGGCCATATCAAATTAGCAAACCAGATTGATACTTTCTTGGCGACCATGAAGCCGCCGCAAACAGAACAAGAACAGATTGCCAGAGAGCTGCTGCGTCTACGAGGTGGTCGATCAGAACGCGTCAGGTAGTGAAATAAGTTGATTAAACAGATTATGGAACAAAGGCATGGTGCGACCATCGGTATGCAGTGAGGCGTCAGTGATGTTGTGTTAACAATGATAACTACGCCTGTACACGTCGACCTCTATTCTCAATACGGATAGCCAACCATCCTTGGATTTCATGCTTGACCCAACCCACTGAACGGGGACCGATCTGTACTCGTTTCGGGAACTGCTCATTCGCTTCGAGTTGATAGATGGACGATCTGCATAGACCCGTCATCTGTCGCACTTGCGGCAGTCGGATGACCTGAATTGATACAGTGGATAAATCATTGATGCTGTTCATGTGCCACCTGTTGCTAGTGTGAGTCCGATAGGGTTAGGACGAGTTGTTACTGTGTAAGAAATTAGCATGAGGTAGTCCTACAACGGCAGGGCCAGTTTCTAGGTAATTTATCGACATACTCACCGAATTCTTGGCCTGCGATTCAAGCTCGATGGTGGGTTCGGATGTCTGGTAGTGAAGGGTGGAAATAGTGCGTATGAATCGTTATAGTCAAACTGGGGTTCTTAGTTTGTCGGACAGTAAATACATTCCGATGAGCTGAGCGAAAAAGCACTGCAAGCCTTGATTTGTTTCGCCAAGAGCACACAATGAATGTACGCGACAGGGATACGGAAATGCCGAAGGCGAGTTGTTGAGGGAGCGGTGGTGCAATGCCGTAAGTGCGCGCGATTATTGCAAGCGCAATAATCGGCTACGGTAAGGGGCTGGCGAACGCAAAGTAGAATTTAGTTATTCTCATGCTGTAGCTTTTTACTTAGGTGTAGAAGTTCCGACCCGATCTGACAGTTACTGGATTGTCGGTTGTGACTGTCAGGTCAAATTCAGTTAATCACTTTGCTCTGCCAGATTGGTTTGCCATCCATGAAGGTCTCCATCGGCGTCCTGCCACAGCACATCTTGCCTTGGTGGGTACGCTGATGATTATAGTCAGCGATCCACACGTCAAGATCTTGCTGTAATTCTTCCATAGCTCGATATAGCTTCTTGCGGAACGTCACCTGATAGAACTCCTGCAGGATCGTCTTGTGGAAGCGTTCGCAGATGCCATTGGTTTGCGGTGAGTTGGCCTTGGTCCGAGTGTGCTCGATATCATTCATGGCCTGATACAACTGATAGTCATGCTGCTCCAGCTTGCCGCAGTACTCAGTGCCGCGATCGGTCAGGATGCGCAGCATCGGTATGCCCTGTTCGGCAAAGAACGGCAGTACTTGATCATTGAGCATATCGGCCGCCGTGATCGGCGTCTTGGTGGTGTATAGCTTGGCGAACGCCACCTTGCTGTAGGTATCGACAAAGGTCTGCTGATAGATGCGCCCCACGCCCTTCATGGTGCCCACGTAGAACGTATCCTGAGAGCCTAAATAGCCGGGATGGGCAGTGTCGATCTCGCCACAAGCCAGATCATCATCGCGCTTCTTTTCCAAGGCAACGACTTGCGCTTCGGTCAATACCACACCACTGCTGGCGACATGCTGCTCCAAGGCCTTCAAGCGGCGCTTAAAGTTGCCCACTCCATGGCGCAGCCAGATCGACCTGATGCGTATTTCACTCAAAGCGGCCACTGATTTCACGCCAAGGCGGCCGGTCGTTTCATGCATGACGGCCAGTGTGAGACGGGACGTGGATTTAGGATGGAGTGTAACTTAAGTATTTAGGATTTCGTG
>JBFXCU010000003.1:0-192403 GCA_050181835.1 Steroidobacteraceae bacterium
GCGTGTCGGCCTACCCCACTACCCAATAGGGGGTGGCCGCCATGCGTGAAATCGGTGGCCGTCTTGCCGTGAAATGCCTGGCCGCCATGACGTGAAACCGGTGGCCGCCTTGCCGTGAAATACGCAGCTGGGCTTACTTGTCAGTATGGTTATTGTGGCGCGGACACATTCGATCAACATCGTAGTGATTAGGGCAAGCCTAGAACACTGATGTAAAAAACATGGTATCTAGGAACGCCATTTTACGCATCGGCGCGAAGGAGAAAGGCGTGCTGCGCAATCACATTGTAATGCGCGACGGTCGCCTTAGAGACTCCATAATTTACAGCATCACCACGACTGAATGTCCTTCGGTAAAACTTCGCCTGGAGTCGAAGCTCCAAGCGGTCAGATCAATTCCTCAACCACCGCTCTGATAGTTAATCATCTTGTCGTAGTAACCGCTGACAGTGAGCGTAATGACAACTGGAAATTCATTGTAGTTCAGCCAGTACCAACCATGTTCGCCCGTAAAGGGCGCGACCAATGAACCATTGCCACCGGTGCCTGCATCTTTTTCTTCATAGCGCACAAAAGCCTGCTTATCTGTCCAAGCCGGATCATGACCGTGGAAATCAACATACACCCCACCTCGATCCACTTTCCATGAGTACAGCATCATCTTGTTGACAGACAACGCCGCCTTGATCTCGGTTCCTTCCTCTGGCTGCAAGGTAATGCTAAGCGTTTCAGACTTGGCGGGTTCGGTCTGTGCCTGATGTACAGCGGGATTGGGTAACGGCAATGGCTGACCAACCTCCGGTATTTCTACTGTAGTGATCTTTTCGTTACCACTCAGCGTATCAATCAGCTCAATCAGCTCAATTTTTTTAGTTGCTGCGCTTTGACTCATTTGCGTCAAACCGAGAGTGCGCCCCATACCGGTAGGATCAATGCCATATTCGGCGGGCAGAATAGCCACCAGCAAAACCACCGCTGCCAGCACCATGGCTGCCAACACACTCAACAGCAGGCGCCGACTACTGGGTGGGTTGGTTTGATAAGGCGACACAGGAATATTAGACATGGTCTAACTCAACTACTACAGAATTCATAAATCAAGCCCGGTTCAAGCAGCTTGTATATAACCAGCAAGCTGGTAACCAAACAGCGCAAAGCCTGCGGCCATAATCAGCACATTGGCAACATATGCACCACGAATAAAGCTATCACCACGACGCCATAGATTGAATGCCAGCAACATTAACGCCAGCGCGGCAAACTGTCCCAGCTCAACACCGACGTTAAAACCGATCATGTTGGTAACCAGCCCCTCGCGTGACAGCGTGAGATCCTGCAACTTGGTGGACAAGCCAAAACCATGTGCCAAGCCAAACAGCAGTACGGCCAAGCGTGTATCAATCTGCACACCCATGCGTTTGAAGCCACCGAGATTTTCAAAGGCCTTGTACACCACCGACAGACCAATGATGGCATCAACAATATAGGCATTGGCATGAATGCCCGCCAACACCCCCACCAGCAGGGTCGTGCTGTGACCAACGGCAAACATGGTCACGTACAAAGCCACATCCTTCAGACGATATAAAAAGAAGATGACTCCTGCCAGAAACAGCAGGTGGTCATAGCCAGTCACCATGTGCTTGGCACCGAGATACATATAAGGGATAAAGGCCACGCCCTGTACGCTCTGAATGTAACTGGCATCGCCGGTCGCTACGCCATGCGCGAAGCTGGTGCTGATGCCTAACAAGCCAAACAGTAATAGATAAGAGCGGGAAATAAGATATTGCATATGCAAGGTTACTATGTCGTTTTCAAGAAAGGCCAGCTAGCGCCAGCCGGGTTATCTAGTGATATCCATGAGCAAAGTATAGCACTCGGTCAATTAAACATTTTCCATGCAACCGGTTATTTCATAAAGCGGTTCGTTCTTCGATGCAGTCTCACAGTGCTTTTGCCACGAAGTCGCGGTGATGGCTAACCGCTGCGACGGTACTCACTGAAATTCACGATGACGCCTGATGTATGCACCAGAGGAGTTAGCTGGCGTAAACGACATGCTGATCAGCGTGAGAATGCAGTTGCCAAAGCCAATATGGACAAAAACAAGGGCGATGAAGTAATGAGGCTGTTGCACATGCTGACAAGCTTCACTGAGTAACAGTGAGCCATTTTTTATTCAGACTGACCCTGCCTGGGCCTCCAAGTTTGGCAGCAACTTCCTAAAGTTCATGCCAGCCAGTTAATGACCTGACTTTGGCTCCACGTTTGTGCAACGCACCAATAGTAATGCGCCATCTCGACTCATTTGTATCGCCAATGACCAGATCCACATGCAGCTAATAAATCAAAAAAGTCCATTTTTATCGGCTATTTAAGCTTTCCATGAAAGTGGCACGCCCCTTGCTTGGTATCAAACCAAGAGCAGACAACTGCTCATTGATCCACCGATGGATCAACCGGCAATGCCGCCGTCATTAAACGCCCCATGGGGCGGTTTTGACGGCGGTTTTTTTTTGCGTTTTTCGAACTCTGCATTGAATTACATGGCGAGAAATCAGCGTTTAAAAGACAACGCACACTGGAGTGAAGTGAATATGACGAGCCTTCGTACTACCGCATCGGTCGACGCCCCACGTCGCCGCAGACTTAAGCTACTTGCCACCGTGATCGGTATCGGTCTACTGAGCACAGTAGCCACCCAAGCCAAGCCACTCAAACTGGAAAAAGAGCAGGTGAAACTTGGCTTCATCAAACTTACCGACATGGCCCCACTGGCTATTGCCTATGAGAAGGGTTATTTCGAAGATGAAGGTTTATATGTAACGCTGGAAGCGCAATCCAACTGGAAGTTAATTCTGGATCGCGTAATCGGCGGCGAGCTGGATGGTGCACATATGCTAGCCGGTCAGCCACTAGCCTCAACCATTGGTTATGGCACGAAAGCCGACATCATCACGCCATTCAGCATGGATTTAAATGGTAACGGCATCACGGTCTCCAATGATGTATGGGCCAAGATGCAGGCACATATCACTAAGGATGCTAGCGGCAAAATCATTCGTCCGATCAAAGCCGACGCATTGAAGCCAGTGGTCGACGCGTATCGCGCCGAAGGCAAGGCCTTCAAAATGGGCATGGTATTCCCGGTATCCACTCACAACTATGAGTTACGGTATTGGTTGGCCGCCGGTGGCTTGAATCCCGGCTACTACGGCCCCAACGATACTTCTGGATTAATCAAGGCCGATGTTCAGCTGTCGGTGACGCCTCCACCACAAATGCCCGCAACACTGGAAGCAGGCACTATCCATGGTTACTGCGTTGGCGAACCATGGAATCAGCAGGCAATCTTCAAAGGCGTTGGCGTGCCGGTGATAACTGATTACGAAATATGGAAGAACAATCCAGAGAAAGTGTTCGGTGTTACCAAAGCTTGGGCGGATAAAAACCCCAACACCTTGCTAGCCATGACCAAGGCGTTGATTCGTGCCGCGATGTGGCTGGATGCAAACAACGGTGCTAACCGCAAAGAAGCGGCACAAATCTTGTCGCGTCCGGAATATGTGGGCGCCGATTACCGTGTCATCGCCAACAGCATGACGGGTACGTTCGAATACAACAAAGGTGACAAGCGCGCGCTACCTGATTTCAACGTGTTTTTCCGCTACTTCGCCACCTATCCGTACTATAGCGATGCCACTTGGTACCTGACGCAGATGCGTCGCTGGGGGCAGATCACCGAAGCCAAGTCGGATGAGTGGTATGCGGAAACTGCCAAGAAAGTCTATCGCCCTGACCTGTACATGAAAGCAGCGCAGTTGGTGATCGAGGATAGCAAAGCCAAGAAAGAGGATTTTCCATTCGGCACCGATGGCTATAAGCCAGTCACCAAGGATTTCATTGATGGCGTCGAATACGACGGTCGCAAGCCAAACGAGTACATCAATAAATTCAAAATTGGCCTGAAGTCCAGTCAAAAAGTTGAAGCTGGCGAAGTCAAGTAACTGGCCATAGCAACGCAATGTCACAGTACGAGGAACTCTCAATGCCCGCATCCCCTATCGCCACCAAACCAGCTACAGACTCCACTGTAGATGCTAGCGCAGCAAGCAGCAGCAGCAAGGATGCTGCAGTGTCACGCACTGCCAACCCCAAGACTGCGCGAGTGTTTGAAAAAGCTTATGGAATCCTAAATATTGCAGGCCTTGGTTTTCTCGTACCGTTGATTCGCATGCTGCGTGGTGAAAGTCCGCGCACACAATTAAAGCACTTGTGGCGACTGGCTGGCGTACCTGTTGTCGCAATTGTGGTATTTCTGCTTTTGTGGGCTCAGCTATCTAGCAGCATCGTCACCAGCCTCGGTCAAATCCCAGGTCCGAAGCAGGTATGGGAACAGACTGAGTCGTTATGGAAGGATCACGTACTACAACGCGAAAAGGCGGTGGCGTTCTATGAACGTCAGGCCGTTCGCAATGCGGAGCTGCTAGCCGATGATCCGGCTGCTGAAATCAGTACCGCTACTTACACCGGCAAGCCCACTTATATCGATCAAATCTTCACCAGCCTGCGTACTGTATTTGCAGGATTTATTCTTGCCAGTGTCATTGCCATTCCGGTAGGCATCCTGTGCGGACTAAGCGCCAATATCAACGCTGCCATGAATCCTTTCATCCAGATTTTCAAGCCGGTCTCGCCATTGGCATGGCTACCGATTGTGACCATGCTGGTCAGTGCACTATATGTCAGCCCTGATCCATTGTTTGAAAAGTCATTCATCACCTCGGCGATTGTTGTTGCACTGTGCTCATTGTGGCCAACACTGATCAACACCACATTGGGCGTCGCATCTATAGACAAAGATCTGCTTAACGTTGCAAAAGTATTGCAACTGAAGTGGACCACCAAGTTGTTCAAACTAGTGATTCCATTTTCGCTGCCACTGATATTTACCGGCTTGCGACTCTCATTAGGCGTGGGCTGGATGGTGTTGATTGCTGCTGAGATGTTGGCGCAGAACCCCGGCCTCGGTAAATTCGTCTGGGATGAATTCCAGAATGGCAGCTCCAACTCACTCGGTCGTTTGATGGTGGCCGTGTTCACCATCGGCATCATCGGTTTCCTGCTGGATCGCGTCATGTTCACGATCCAGAGCATGGTCAGCTTTAACGAACGCCGGTGATCAGTCATGCCAATCCTTGAACTAAAAAACGTTTGTAAGAACTATGTGGCGGATGGTCGTGTCAGCGAAGTGCTACATAACGTCAACCTCAGTATCGAAGAAGGCGAGTTTGTCGCGATTGTTGGCTTTTCCGGCAGCGGCAAAACCACCTTGATCAACAGTATTGCCGGACTCATCAAACCTGATGGGGGTGAGATACTGATGCACGGCAAGCAGATCACTGGCGCCAGTCATGAGCGCGGCCTGGTGTTTCAAAGTTACTCGTTATTTCCATGGCTAACAGTACGCGGCAATATTTTAATGGCCGTCAGCGCAGTCTTTCCTCAGTGGAGCAAGACACAGCAACTAGAGCATGTGGGTAAGTACATCAACATGGTGAGCCTGTCACATGCAGCAGAACGGCGTCCCGCAGAATTATCCGGCGGCATGCGCCAACGTGTTGCAGTAGCGCGTGCGTTAGCAATGAATCCAGAGATACTGCTGATGGATGAGCCGCTGTCGGCGCTGGATGCACTGACGCGCGCCAATCTGCAAGATGAAATCGAAAGCATCTGGAGTCAGCAAAAAAAGACAGTGGTGCTGGTGACCAATGATGTAGACGAAGCCCTGCTACTGGCTGATCGCATCATTCCCCTTACCGTTGCACCGCGCGCAACGCTGGCCAGGGAATTCAAAGTCGATCTTGCACGACCGCGTGATCGCAAGGGGGTAAATCACGATGAGGCTTACAAGAAATTGCGCGCTGAAATCACACAGTACTTACTCAACATGGGCGCACAACGCAGTAGCGAGGAGGAGGAGCGCGCTGCGCCTACGATCGTACCCATCACAACAGCACGATTGCCGAATACTGTACGCAAGGAGCTCAAGCCAAAGCCGGCAGAAGATGCCGACAAGTACGTGGAATTCTTTGAGACTACTAAAATATATCCAACTCCCAAAGGCCCTTTGACGGTGGTTGATAAGTTTTCGCTCAACATGCGCAAAGGTGAGTTCATTTCACTGATTGGTCACTCTGGATGCGGAAAATCTACTGTCTTATCAATGATCGCCGGACTCAGTGACATTAACGGTGGCTCGATTGTATTGGATAGTCGCGAAGTGGTGAATGCCGGACCGGATCGTGGCGTGGTGTTTCAATCACCCAATCTATTACCTTGGCTTACGGCACGTCAGAACGTGGCGCTAGGTGTCGAGAAAGTATATCCACACGCCAGCAATGTCGAACGTACCGATGTAATTGAGTACTACCTGGGCCGCGTTGGTCTTGCCGATTCAATGGACAAGCTCGCTGCCGACATGTCTAACGGCATGCGACAGCGCGTTGGCTTGGCCCGTGCCTTTGCATTATCACCCAAGTTGCTATTGCTAGACGAACCCTTCGGTATGTTGGATGCGTTGACTCGCTGGGAACTACAGGAAGTGTTGATGGAGGTATGGAAGCGCAGCCAGATCACCGCGATTTGCGTCACTCATGACGTGGATGAAGCCATTCTATTGGCTGATCGCGTGGTGATGATGACCAATGGCCCACATGCATGCGTCGGCAAGATCATGGACGTCAATCTGCCACGGCCACGTACTCGCAAAGCGCTACTGGAGCATCCGCAGTACTGGCATTACCGCGAAGAACTACTGGGCTTTCTTGAGGAGTACGAAGTCAACACTACGCACGCCGCTTGATACTTTTTATGTCCTCTTCCGCTAGCGGAAGAATAGATGAGCAACTATTTTTTTAACCACCCTTAGGCAATAGCGCTTAACACACTTAGGAGCATGCAATGACTCGCTTGCTGATGATGAAGAAGACCACCAAACTTACTTTGGCCATGGCAGCCATAGCTGCCTGCAATGCTGCAATAGCCAACCCTGTTACCAGTGCATTCAGCGAGAGCAAACCAATCATAGACCTGCGTTTACGCTATGAAACGGTAGACCAAGAACCGTTCGTCAACGACGCAACCGCTACCACTGCACGCGCCCGCCTCGGCTTTGATACTGGCAAGGCGTGGAATACCTCGCTGCTACTAGAGGGAGAATTCGTCGGCGCACTGCAAGACGATTACAACAGCACCACCAATGGCAAAACCACCTACCCAGTGGTAGTAGACCCAAAAGTAACGCAGTTCAATCGCTTCCAGCTTACCAATACCAGCATTACTGGAACAACGATCACACTTGGTCGGCAGCGCATCAACATTGATGACCAACGCTTCATCGGTAACGTTGGCTGGCGTCAGAACGAGCAAACCTTAGATGCTTTACGGGTTGTTACCAAACCCGGTGGCGTACTCACTCTCGACGCAACCTACTCGAATCGAGTTAATCGGATATTTGGCGAGGATTCAATCCAAGGGGTATACAAGGGTGATTTCATTTTCCTCAACGCCGCCTATCCGTTTGCGGTTGGCAAACTCACCGCGTTCGGTTACTTCATGGATATCGACCCAATCGTCGGTGTCGCCGCAGCCGTGCGTGACTCAACCTCGACGCTGGGCCTGCGTTTTGCTGGCCAGCAAAATATTGGCAAGGTCAAAGTTACATACTCGGCCTCGTATGCCACCCAGAAAGACTATGCGGACAATCCACTCGATTTCAGCAACGATTATTATCTGGCTGAAGCGGGCGTTACTTTCCGTCAATGGTCAGCCGGTCTTGGTGTAGAAAATCTTGACGGTAATGGCACCAAGGGGTTCACCACGCCGCTGGCGACGCTGCACAAGTTCCAAGGTTGGGCTGACAAGTTTCTAACTACGCCGGTAAATGGCATCAACGACAAGTACCTGAACGCTGGCTTTGCCACCAAGGGCGTTGGCCCTTTTGAAACGGTAGCCTTGACAGCCGCTTACCACACTTTTGATTCCACTCGCCTTAGTCAGGATCTAGGTAGCGAAATTGACTTGCAAGTGACTGCCAAGTGGCGACGTTTTACCGGCCTGGTGAAATATGCGGACTATTCAGCTAACAACACTACGCCAGCCGCGTATAGCGATACCAAGAAATTTTGGACAGAAATAGGTTTCGTCTGGTGATTATTCGCATCTCTTCAACTTGAAGTAGTGATTGAGTCGGGTATGCTGCACGGTAATCACAACCTTGCTGTTGCCCATGCCCGACTCATCTTTACGCATATTGATTGTCGACCAGAACGTCACCCGCGCCGCCATTCTCGAAGATGGTCTGCGTGATGCCGGGCATGCTGATGTGGTAGTTGTACGCGACATGCAGAATCTGCTCAAACGCATTGTCGATGCCGAACCGGACGTGATCTTCATTGATCTTGAAAACCCCAATCGCGATGTACTGGAACAGATGTTCCAGGTATCGCGCGTGGTGCAGCGACCGATCGCCATGTTTGTTGACAAGTCAGACACGGGCATGACCGAAGCGGCAGTACTGGCGGGCGTCAGCGCTTACGTGGTTGATGGACTGAAAAAAGAACGTATCAAATCCATTCTCGAGCTAACCATCAGCCGCTTCAAAGCATTCAATCAGCTACGCGAGGAGCTAGATAACGCACGCCAACAGCTGGATGAGCGCAAGCTGGTAGACCATGCCAAAGGAATCCTGATGAAACAGCGCAGCCTGAGCGAAGATGTAGCCTATGCTTTAATGCGCAAAACCGCGATGAACGAAAGTCTAAAACTATCTGCAGTGGCGCAGAGCATCATCACTGCTGCGAAACTATTCAAATGACACCTAACAACTTAATCATTGGTTTTGTACCGCTGCTCGATTGTGCCACGTTAGTCGCCGCTGCCGAGAAGGGCTTTATCGCTGCAGAAGGCTTAGATGTCACACTGGTACGTGAAACCTCATGGGCTAACATTCGCGACCGCATCATGGTGGGACACTTTGATGCTGCGCACATGCTCGGACCAATGGCAGTAGCATCATCACTGGGAATCGGCCATATCACCGTACCCATGGTCGCACCTATTTCACTTGGTTTGGGTGGTAACGCCATCACCGTCAGTCACTCACTATGGCAAGCAATGCAAAGTCATGGGGCACAACTGGGCGGGTCGCCGGCACAACAAGGGCTGGCACTCAAACATGTTATCAAGCAGCGCAAACTCGAAAAACAGACACCACTAACTCTAGGGATGGTGTACCCCTTCTCTTGCCACAACTATCAACTGCGGTACTGGTTGGCAGCCAGCGGCATCGATCCGGATCACGATGTGCATCTGGTTGTCATTCCACCACCGTTACTAGTGGATGCATTACGCGAAAATCAGGTCGACGGCTTCTGCGTGGGGGAACCTTGGAATAGCCTCGCGGTAGAAGCCAACGTCGGCACCATTATCAGCACTACCAGCGCCATCTGGCGTTTGAGCCCGGAAAAAGTATTGGGCTGTCGTACTGATTGGGCGTGCAGTCATCCTGAGCAGTTAGCCGGATTGATTCGCGCCATCTACCGAGCCGCACAATGGTGCGAACAAACAGTCAATCATATCGAACTCGCTTCTCTGCTAGCACAACCGCGATATGTAGGCGCACCTAGCGAAGTGCTAAGGCGCGCCTTGAGTGAACAACTTCGACTCACTCATGACAGTGATGCGGTTGTCATCCCGGAATTTTTCGTCCCCAGCAGTCACCTCGCCACCTTCCCATGGGCCAGTCATGCTCTTTGGTTTTATAGCCAGATGGTGCGCTGGCAACAAACAGAATTTTCGCCTGAAGGCATGGCAACTGCGCGCAGCACTTATCGTCCGGATTTATATCGAGAGGCGCTCAATAGTATTGGCGTTATCACACCAATGGCTGACTTTAAAACAGAACTCACCACTGAAGAGCCATTTTCCGTCAACACCAGCAACGATAACGTAAGCTTTGCCGCAGAAGGATTTTTTGACGGTAAAGCATTTGAACCAATGGCTGTACAGACCTACATTGAATCGTTCTGATTGACTCATAAAAATGCTGCGCACTTTGCAGCTCGTGCTGCCCGCACTGATTCCCTCATGGCGCTTCTTTGACACCATAGTCGCATCGCCACGTATTCAGTACGCATTGCTGGACACAGAACAGTACATTATTACCGACTGGCGAGAGTTCAGGCCACGACCAGCACGAGTATCGCTGGCGACGATGCTGAGACGGATGATATGGAACCCGCAGTGGAACGAATTTTTATTCATGATGAGCTGCGCCGAACGCATCATGGAAAGATACACTGAACATAGTGAGACAGAGATCCTGATGCGGATCAGCAATGATTGGCTGCACAATAAATTGCCTACACACGCGGCGGCGCATCAGCTTCAGTTCCGTCTTGTGTTCGTCGAGCGACAAGGTCAGGAAATTACACAAGACATCCGCTTCGTGTCACGGCTGGCAACCCTGCCAAAGCGCATCTCGCCATGAGCTTTGCTGATGCAGTTCACCTGACCGAACTGTTGCTGGGATTTGCGCTAGCCCTGCAAAGCATCGAACACCTTCGCTCGCAGACTAATGAGCGACGCTTATTTATTCCGCGCCTGTTGCTGGCAGTGCTGCTGATCATTGGCGTGCATACGGCTTGGGTGACCGCAGCGTTACTACTATTAACGCTGCTAACCCTGCGTCGATTTCAAGGCCCATACAATGGCGGCAGTGATCGTCTTGGCATCTTGATCCTGTGCTGTTTGGGTGTAATCGACTTTGCACCAACGCAGTCTTGGCGTGATATCGCCTTCGGTTACCTTGCTCTGCAAACAATACTGTCTTATTTCATTGCAGGGTGGGTGAAAATCGTCAACCCCGATTGGCGCAGTGGCCATGCACTGCGCGATGTGTTTGAGTTTTCCGCCTACCCTGTCAGCGAAAGTCTGCGCCAGTGGGCACATTCACCAAGATTACTGCTAATCATGTCGTGGGCAGTCATGCTATTTGAGCTGCTATTTCCAGTGTCATTACTATCATCAACCAACTTGTATATTGCACTGGGTATCGCTGCCAGCTTCCATCTGGCCAACGCCTGCCTGTTTGGTCTTAACCGTTTCTTCTGGACGTGGCTTGCTGCGTATCCGTCACTGATTTGGCTACAGCAAAGACTAACTACTGGAAGCTAAGTAATGGTCGCACGCTCCTGTCGTTATCGTACCCAATGCACTAACCCACTGCGCATCCAACATTATTCCAATTTAAGGAATGCGCACCAAACGATCCAGAGACAAACTGCCACCACCTCTGGCAATTAACAGCAACAAAATTGCCGCCCAGCTCAAATGAGTCACCCACGCATCAGAGTAGACAAAAGTCTGGATAACCAGCGTCATAAAAAACAAGGCCAGCGCTGAAAATCGAGTCAACAAGCCCAGCACCAACAAAATGGGAAACAAGTGTTCGGCATATGCTGCCGCATGCGCAGCAACGCCAGGCGACAACAACGGCAGTGCATATTCATTTTCAAAAAGGTAGTAAGCCGAATCAGTAATAGTGAGCCAACCTTCCACCTTGGTACGACCAGAAAGAAAGAACACGCCCGCAATACCAAAACGTGCTACCAGCAACAGCAGTGACTCTGGCAATAATCTACCAGCCACATTGGCCAGCCATGTGGCTGGCGCGCACCAAGATACCGGGGTATTTGTCATGAGTTACTCACTCCTACCGAGAAATCGACATCATCTTTAAATACGTTAGCCGCGATAGCACGCGACAACATGCCAGCAATATCAGCATTTGCATTTACCTCTAATGTCGCCACTGCCGCATCACCCAGACTGACGCCTAACTGTAGCTGCAGGAAGAACTCATATTCACTGTGCGCCAGAGTCGATACCTTTACCTCCCCTTGCCCACGCGAAATCAACAGATACTCCGTCTCATCCTGTATCAATAACTCCGCAGGGGGAACTGCTGGTGGACGATTATGCAACCAGATGGTCAGCGCAGAATGCTGCACACAACCCAGCCTAACCGCCGGATGCAACTGTAGGCATAACGTTGCTAATTGCGCAGGTGGAAAGCGCTGCAATTTCGCCGCATCTAGCAACGGTGCATCAACCGCAAAGTGCGCTTCAGTCCAGTAGCGATCAATCCGTGCAACATCAGCCAGGTAAGGCAGGTTATTAGTCACTACTGATTGCTGAAAAAAATCAGGGAAACTCGCGCCATACATAGCCAGCGGCGCCTGTTCTGGCAAATTATCACGCGCATAATACAAGGCGGCAGATAGAAACCACGCATCACCCACCAGTCGTTCTACCGTGGGGTAATTGGCGCGCAGTACATCTACCAACCCTTTCATCACCGTATTTTGGTAAACACTAAAACCCACGCCATAAGCACTCGCCTGCTCCGCCTGTGGCTCAAGTAGTGCGGCAATGAATTGCTGTTGAAACTCAGCTAGCGCGAGCATGCTGTTGCACCATGCTCCATCGGTTGCGTCCCAGCCAATATTGAAGCGGCACGCGCTCGTTCAGCTAACAGTTCTGCAAAAGACGGCAGATTATCATCGCGCTCAATCAACGTAGGACGCGGCCCAATATCAGCAACAAACTGTTCATATAATTCCCAAACCACTTCGGCGACCGGCGCAGCGTGTGTATCGATCAACAGCCGAGTTGACTCTCGCTCATCATGAGCATGTCCGGCCAAATGAATCTCACCAATAGCCACAGCAGGCAGTGCGCGCAAATAAGAGGCGGCATCACCACCTAGATTGTTCGCAGAAATATAGGCGTTATTCACATCAACTAATAGACCACAGCCGGTGCGACGCACCAGCTCAGCAAGAAATTCCGCCTCCGGGTATTCATGGGCCAATTGCACATACAACGAGGGATTCTCAATCAGAATTTTTTGCTGCAAAAATTCCTGAGTAATATCGATATTGCGGGCAATACATCGCAACGCTTCGTCAGTACGCGGGAATGGCAGTAGATCCGGCAGATAATTACCCTGCCAACTCGACCATGCCAAATGCTCCGATACCACAAAGGGCTGCACTCTTTGCACAACGTCACGCAGACGCTGCAAGTGCACACGATCAGGCTCCGTCGCAGCAGCCAGTGACAACCCGACACCATGCACAGAAATAGGATGCTCAGCACGCATAGCAGCGAGCATCGCCAGTCGCAGGCCGCCAGCAACCATGTAGTTTTCTGGATGAATTTCGTACCACAATCCGGCCGCCACACAGTGCAGCGCGTCATCAAAGTATTCCACTTTGAAGCTCACGCCTGCCGTTGTCGCAGCGGTCGGATTCATCGCGACTGCTTACATCTTTTCAGTCAGCGAACCCATGGCACCAGAAGGAGTCTTGATGCTCTCGCAGGTTCCCTTCGGTACGGCTTTCCAAGAATTGGCCTGATAGTCGGTCTTGGAAGTGCCGGCACAGGTAGTACCAGGGCCAGCCTTACAGTCATTCTTACCAGCCAACGCTATGCCATAGCAATGTTCCATTTCAGCTTTGACACCATCATGCTTCTCCATATCAGCGGCTTGAGTTACGCCAGCGCTCAGCGCGGTCAAAGCCAAGCTAGCCAGCATCAGATTTGCAGTTTTCATATGTCATCTCCATCAAAATAATCAAAATATATGAGTGAGCAAGATTAATTCCGCGAACAGCTTGCAGCACGCTCGCACAGAAGAGTTCGCAAGCCATGACCATTCGGTTACAGTAGCGACCAGACATTTCCTGACCGTCCCCTACAAATACTGTAACCGGAATCACTGCTCGTCCGTATCCCTATATGAGTCGTTCAATACCGACGTCCATTTTCCTGCAGGACACTGAGGCGCAGTTGCACGAACTGATGCGACGGGGTCTGCAAGGTGATGCCGTGGCACACGGTGAAATGCTGCAAGCTTTGGCACACTTGCTACGTCGATTTTATCGGCGACGGCTCAGCCACGATCACGCTGAGGTGGAAGACTTGGTGCAGGAAACTTTAATCGCCATACATTGCAAACGGGCTACCTATGATCCAACGCAGCCATTTACTGCATGGGCTTATGCCATCGCGCGCTACAAGCTGATCGACTACTTGCGTCGTCAACGGGTGCGTATAACGGTAAGCATCGATGACTGCACCGAGTTATTTGCTGTCGAAGTTACAAATGCAGAAGATGCAACTCGCGATGTGCGAGATTTACTGGCTGAATTGCCAGTAGCACAGCGCACCGCAATAAAGCTGACCCGACTTGAAGGACTGTCCATGGAAGAAGCGGCCATGCGTAGCGGCCAATCAGTATCGGGAATCAAAGTGGGAGTGCATCGAGGCTTAAAAAAGCTCAGTGGCTTGCTGAGCAATACGCCGGATAGAGAGTGACATGCAGACTGATGAATTGATCGCCTCATTGACACACGAACTGCCCACCACGCAGCCGAATGCCTTGGCGCGTCTGTTGATCACGGGACTGCTGATCGGCGCGACAGGTACGCTACTGATCTTTTTTATTGGTTATGGTGTACGCGTCGATTTGAACGACGCATTGATTAGCTGGCCGTTCTGGATGAAATTAACTTATGCCCTCAGCATCGGTCTGATTGCATACTTACTATGCGAACGTGCGGCACGCCCCGCTAATAAACTCGGCCGGCTGGCACTACTACCCTTACTGCCACTAGGTTTCTTAGCCGTACTATCGGTACGAACACAAATGGCATTGCCAGAATCAGTACGTATCGCCACTTGGCTAGGCCACTCTTCCCTTTACTGTCCATGGAATATCGGCCTGCTGTCACTACCTGTTTTCGCCGCACTGTGTTGCAGCTTGCGCCGCGCTGCGCCCACACGTCTACGTACCACAGGATTTGTTGCTGGATTACTTGCGGGTGCAATTGCGGCACTAGCTTACGGATTTTTTTGCCAGGAAAGCAGCATCGCGTTCGTCAGCACTTGGTACACACTGGGAATGCTGCTACCCGCAACGGTGGGCGCAATATTTGGTAACTCTTTATTGCGGTGGAGTTAAAGCAACCCCGAGACAAACGCCGTAGTACCGCAACGCGCATCGCTTCAGGCCTGCGCACCGACTGATAGTTAGGTCGCCGTTACAGTCAGATCTTCAAGATCAACCTGACCACCCTTATACCAGCAGAAAATTACGAAAATTACAGTGCGCCTTTAGGCTTGACTCAGGCCACGCATTGGACTCAACACGTTTAGCGTAATTTCCCACCTGACTGCTGACAAGAATGCTCATGAACGGCGGAAAGTCACGACCAACACATCGCGAAATGCGGGCTGATGCGGATCAATAGGTCGCACTGGCGTGACGCCGTGGTACACACGGCTGTCATCAACGTAGGCCGTATCGAACGCATTCGTCAGAGTGAAGCTGCCCAGCGGTTGCTGACTGGCGTCATAAATAGTGGTTACTCCTTCGGCAATATTCACGCGTGCCACCAACATCACCAGCACCCAGTCGACGCCATCACGATGCAACCCTTCCGGCGTTGGCAGCCCGACATGGTCAGCACTCGCCTCAATACGGAACTGATGGCATTCAACATGCCAGTCCACAGGTCGCAACGGCAGCGGCGTGAGCGCATGAAATAACTGGTACGCATTGGACAAAGTTGCCAATAACAGTGGATGGGTAGCAACGTAGTCCTCCAAGGGTTGGAACCATCTTTCTATTCCGCCATTCACGGCGTTGTAGTCACGACTTTGATAATGCGGCTGCGGCGGCTTGCGCTGAATGGTTGTCGCCGACACGGCATAGGCATCGAAACGTCGTCGTCGATAGCGGCCCCCATCTGCCATATAGGTATCAATTCCAAGATCACCCCAGCTACTGGCAAAGTCAGGCCACCCCGACAAGGCAGCGGCAGGCAGTGATGATTTGCAATCACTCCCTGCCATAAACGCAAACCCCAGCCTGCGCAGCTGAGCGGCAATGTCGATGTCATGGTGGTCAGAAGAAAGAAGCGAAGCTGTCATACGCGGAAGTATGCAGCCAAATGCGGTATCCACATCAATCGCACTGCACAAATTGCGTGCGATCAGCTGTACTAACTGCGCCGTTTGTGCCCATTACATCTGCTCATGAAGCTTATCGCCATCGCCTCAACAGTCATAACCCATTGATTTATTTGAACCACCAGCTTTGGCACAGGCATTGCATCGTATAAACCAACAGAGTTCATCCCCCCCGTAAACTCTGTTGAGGACTCCCTGAGACCTCTTTGGCAACGCCGCCGAAAATCTAGCAGCACTCCGGTCTGTATTGGTTTTCGCGGCGTTTTTTTTTGCTGCTTTTTGAGATCACTACCAATGAATGGACGTGCAACCCGCATACAGCTGTTTAACTTTACCAGCATACCAATGCGCGCCTTTCACCTGTCCTGGATGGCGTTCTTCATCTGCTTCTTCGCTTGGTTTGCCGTCGCCCCCCTAATGCCCATCATTCGGGACGAGTTAGGACTCACCAAGGATCAACTGGCGAACATCAATATCGCTGCCGTGATGGTCACCATCCTAGTACGTCTACTGATCGGTCCACTGTGCGACAAGTATGGTGCGCGTCTCACTTACACCTGGTTGCTGGCGGTAGGCGCCATCCCGGTAATGGGCATTGCGTTTACCCATAGCTACGAAGGATTTTTGTTTTTCCGTCTGTGCATTGGTGCCATTGGTGCCTCATTTGTCATCACTCAGCTACACACCTCAATCATGTTCGCGCCAAATGTGGTCGGCACCGCCAACGCAGCCGGCGCCGGCTGGGGCAATGCGGGTGGCGGTGCAGCTCAGGCACTGATGCCGTTAATTCTCGCCGCCATTCTCAGTTTTGGTGTTGAACAGGCAATGGGCTGGCGCGTTGCGATGTTTGTGCCCGGTGTGCTGATGCTCGCCATGGCCGTATTCTACTTCCGCTACGCCAAAGACACGCCGCAGGGAAACCTGAAAGACCTACCACATAACGATGCCAACAAGGGCATTAGTGGCTGGCAGAGCTTCTTGCTGGCAGCACGTGACTATCGAGTATGGATGCTGTTCGTTATTTACGGTGCCAGCTTTGGTGTCGAGCTGACCATCCATAACATGGCGTCGATTTACTACGTTGATCAATTTGGACTTAGTGTGAAAACTGCCGGACTCTATGTCGGCTGCTTCGGTCTGCTCGCACTATTCGCGCGCGCATTGGGCGGCATGGTGTCGGATCGACTGGCACACAGCAAAGGACTGGATGGCCGCACTCGCTGGCTATTCTTATTAATTCTGGCCGAAGGCATTGGCCTTACCCTGTTCGCCAAGGCCGGTAGCGCCCAAGCCGCTTTTATCACCATGATCGCGTTCGGCCTGTTCACCCATATGGCCTGTGGTGCCACCTACAGCCTGACGCCTTTCATCAATAGCAAGGCTAAAGGCGGCGTCTCTGGAATCATTGGCGCAGGCGGTAATGTTGGTGCAGTGTTGGCTGGTTTTTTAATGAAAGGCACTGCCACCACTCAACAAGGTCTATACACATTAGGGCTGATCGTAACTGGCAGCGCTGTCTGTGCGATCACCGTGCGCTTCAGTGCCGCTCACAAACAGCAGGAGCGCGATGCCTATGCCACCGCTTTGCAACATCGACAAGACGCTGACGCGGGACTAACCCGTCCAGTTGCTGAAGCCGCCTGACCCTCTTATCCAGTGAGCGTTCCCATGAGTACACACACAAAAAAACTACTGGTGATTGGCAATGGCATGGTAGGCCATAGATTACTGGAGTCACTGGTTGACACCCGCGCAGATTATGAAGTCACCGTGCTGTGCGAAGAACCACGCCCCGCTTACGACCGGGTGCAACTATCAGCTTATTTTTCTGGCAAGACTGCCGAAGACCTGTCGCTGGTCAAAGAAGGATTCTTCACGCAGCACAACATCGCGCTGCATTTAAATGACAAAGCTGAAAATATTGATCGTACCAACAAGCGAGTTCT
Organism: Steroidobacteraceae bacterium; assembly: GCA_050181835.1. GTDB lineage: Bacteria > Pseudomonadota > Gammaproteobacteria > Steroidobacterales > Steroidobacteraceae > CAILZL01. The sequence goes on from JBFXCU010000003.1 coordinate 18,051, forward strand.
CTCAACACAGGGCCGCGAACTGAGCTATGACAAGTTAGTGCTCGCAACGGGGTCTTATCCATTCGTGCCACCGGTACCCGGTTATGATCGCGAACACTGTCTGGTGTATCGCACCATTGAAGACTTGGAAGCCATCGCCGCTGCCGGCAAGGTCAGCAAGACAGGCGTAGTGGTCGGCGGTGGCCTGCTTGGTCTGGAATGCGCCAAAGCGCTAAAAGATTTGGGCGTGCAAACGCATGTGGTTGAATTCGCGCCACGACTGATGGCCGTGCAGCTGGATGATGCTGGTGGTCTGGTGTTACGCAAGAAAATTGAAGAGCTGGGCGTGCAGGTACACACCAGCAAGAACACCAAGGAAATTATTGATGGTGACCCCGGTGAAAATGGGGCACGCCACAGAATGGTGTTTGCCGACGGTAGCTTCCTTGAAACCGACATGATTGTGTTTTCAGCCGGCATTCGCCCACAAGATGCGCTGGCCAAGTCTGCCGGGTTGGAGATTGGTCCGCGCGGTGGCGTGGTGGTCAACAATCACTGTCAGACTTCTGATGCTGACATTTATGCAATTGGTGAATGCGCATTGTGGAGCGGCAAGATATTCGGCTTGGTCGCACCCGGTTATCAGATGGCACAAACCGTGGTGAATCACTTGATCGGTAAAGATGGCGCATTCACCGGCGCGGACATGAGCACCAAGCTGAAGTTGATGGGCGTGGACGTTGCCTCGCTGGGCGATGCACTCTGCATGTCACCCGGTGCGCGCGCTTATTCATTTGTTGATGAACGCAAGCAGATCTACAAAAAGCTGGTTGTTAGTGAAGATGGTACGCTACTACTGGGCGGCATTCTGGTCGGCGATGCGACTGACTATGGCAACTGGCTGCAAATGATGCTCAATGCCTTACCGCTGCCAGAGCATCCTGAAGAATTGATCCTGCCGACAATTGAAGGTGGCAAAAAACCTGTAGCGTTAGGCGTGGCGGCACTACCCAACTCAGCACAGATCTGCTCCTGCAACAATGTCAGCAAAGGCGATCTGTGCGCCGCTATTGATGCCGGGTGCACTACGCTAGGCGCATTGAAAAAAACCACCAAGGCCGGTACCTCCTGCGGTGGCTGCAGCACGCTGGTGGGTCAGATCCTAAACGTCGAACTGGCCAGCCGTGGCCACAGCGTCAACAACCATTTATGCGAGCACTTCAAGTATTCACGCCAAGAATTATTCCATTTAGTCAAGGTGGAGAAGATCAAGACCTTTAACGACCTCATCAAGAAACATGGTCATGGTCACGGCTGCGATATTTGCAAACCCACTGTCGGCTCTATCATGGCATCGATATACAACGAATTTGTATTACAACGTGACAAGGCGCAGCTGCAGGACACCAATGATTACTATCTGGCAAATATGCAGAAGAACGGCACTTATTCTATAGTGCCACGCATCGCTGGTGGTGAACTCACACCACGTCAGTTAATCACCATCGGCGAGGTGGCCGAGAAGTTTGGTCTGTACACAAAAATCACCGGCGGCCAGCGCATCGATATGTTCGGCGCCCAGGTGCATGAACTGCCGTTGATCTGGAAAGAATTGACCGATGCCGGATTTGAATCCGGCCATGCCTATGGCAAATCTTTACGTACCGTCAAATCCTGCGTCGGTTCAACTTGGTGTCGCTATGGCGTGCAGGACAGCGTCAGCTTGGCTATTGAGCTGGAGAATCGTTACAAAGGTCTGCGCTCACCCCACAAAATAAAATTTGCGGTATCGGGATGCACCCGTGAGTGCGCTGAAGCGCAAAGCAAAGATATCGGTGTCATTGCCACTGAAAAAGGCTGGAGTCTATATGTGTGTGGCAATGGTGGCATGAAGCCACGCCATGGCGATTTGTTTGTCAGCGATCTCGATAAAGCAACGCTAATCAAATACATCGATCGCGTATTGATGTTCTACGTTCGTACTGCCGATCGGCTACAGCGCACCTCCACCTGGATGGAAAACTTGGAGGGCGGACTGGATTATCTAAGACAGGTAGTGATTGATGACAAGCTCAACATCGGCGCCGAACTTGAAGCAGATATGGCGCTAGTGGTTGATACCTACGAGTGTGAATGGAAAAAAGCCATTAACGAACCCGAAACGCTCAAGCGCTTCCGTCACTTCATCAACAACGACAGCAACGATAATCGCGTGGTGTTTGTGCAGGAGCGTGGCCAGATCCGACCTGCCACCGCCGATGAACTTGACCGCAGCGCCAACCTATCTGAGTTGCAGGAAGCAGTATGAACATGAAGACAGAATCAATAGGCAGCGCGGCGGTAAAAATAGCCTGGCATCCCATTTGTGCATTTGATGACATCACTCCGAATACCGGCGTCTGCGCACTGGTGGAAGGCAGACAAATAGCCATCTTCCGCTTCGATGACATGGTATTTGCGGTAGACAACTACGACCCCGCTTCCGGCGCGAATGTATTATCACGTGGTTTGGTTGGTGATCTAAACGGCGACTTGGTCGTCGCCTCACCTATTTACAAGCATCACTACAACTTGTTAACCGGACGCTGCCAAGAAGATTCAGATCATTCTATCGCCGCCTATCCCGTGCGCGTGGTCAATGAACAAGTGTGGGTGCAAGCCACGCCACTGCGTCGCGGTGGTAAGCGCAAACTGGTAGTCATCGGCAATGGCATGGCAGGAATGCGTACGGTTGAAGAACTACTGCAACTGGCACCTAATGCCTATGACATTACCGTGATCGGCGCTGAGCCGCATGGTAACTACAATCGCATTCTGTTATCGCCAGTACTGTCTGGCGAGAAACAGATAGACGACATCATGATCAACTCAGTCGACTGGTATGCAGAGAAAGGCATCACTCTACATGCAGGTGATGCCGTGGCCAGCATTGATCGCACTCGCCGCGTTATCAAAACCTTGGCCGGAATAGAGTTTGCGTATGACCGTGTATTGCTGGCTACCGGCTCCAATCCCGTGATACTGCCCATACCTGGCAAAGACTTGTCAGGCGTAGTGACGTTTCGTGATCTGAGCGATGTAGACGCCATGTTGGCGGCATCCAAGCAATACAAACATGCAGTGGTCATTGGCGGCGGTCTGCTGGGCCTCGAAGCGGCCTATGGATTGAAGCGTCGTGGCATGGAAGTGACCATCGTGCATCTGCTCGATACGTTGATGGAACGGCAGCTGGATAAGACGGCGGGTGAGCTGCTTAAAACCTCGCTGGAACAGCGTGGTCTGCACTTCAATATGTGCGCCAAAACCGTTTCGCTAATTGGCGATACGCGGGTAACCGGCGTCTGTTTTGCGGACGGTAACACCATCAACGCGGATCTGGTGGTGATGGCGGCTGGTATTCGTCCCAATATTGATTTAGCAAAGCAGGCAAATCTGCGCTGCGAACGCGGCATAATGGTTGATGACAGCATGCAAACCTATGACCCGAGCATTTATGCAGTGGGTGAATGTGTGCAGCATCGTAACGTGACCTACGGCCTGGTGGCACCAATATGGGATCAGGCACGCGTCGCCGCCATCCATCTTGCTGAAGTAGGCGTATCTTTTTATCGTGGCTCGCTCACCTCCACCCAGCTGAAAGTAACCGGCATTGATCTGTTCTCTGCTGGCGATTTTGTCGGCGGCCCAAACAGCGAAGCTTTGGTGATGAAAGATGCCAAACGTGGCGTTTACAAACGCGTAGTCATTGAAGACAACCAGGTACGTGGTGCCGTGCTGTATGGCGACACCAAGGATGGCCCTTGGTATTTTGAATTAATGAATGAAGGCCGCGACATTGGCGGCATGCGCGAACGCTTGCTGTTTGGCGCCGCATTTGCCGACGCGGAATCAGCCGCATGACCCTATGCTTGCTTTACCATTACCGTACAACACCCGTCTCCCACAGCCGGGAGCGCAGCATTAAGGCCAGCACCTCAGATGCCAAGTAATGTCCATGTCGATTAAGCCCATCAACAGCACCTGCCCCTATTGCGGCGTCGGCTGCGGTGTAAAAGTCACGTCAGGAAAGCAAGGACCCGTAATCAATGGTGATTTGCACCATCCTGCCAACCGTGGTCGCCTGTGCTCTAAAGGTTCAGCACTAGGTGAAACACTCAGCCTTGACGGTCGCCTGCTCGCGCCGCGTATGCGTGGTGCGGGGGGTAATTGGAATGATGTCAGCTGGAATGTCGCACTGGATCACGTTGCCAGTGGCTTTCGCAAAGTGATCGATGAGCACGGCCCAGACGCGGTAGCGTTTTACGTTTCTGGCCAGCTGCTGACTGAGGACTATTACCTGGCCAACAAGTTAATGAAGGGCTTTATCGGCTCGGCCAATATCGACACCAACTCGCGGCTATGCATGTCCTCGGCGGTAGCCAGCTACAAGCGCGCCTTTGGTGAAGACGTGGTGCCGGTAAACTTTGACGATCTCGATCAAGCCGACCTGATTGTACTGGTGGGCTCCAACACAGCCTGGTGTCACCCGATTGTGTTTCAACGCATCGCCAAGGCTAAAGAACAACGGCCTGAGATGAAGATCGTGGTGATTGATCCACGGCGTACTGCCACCTGCGAAATAGCTGATCTACATCTACCGATAAACGCCGGTACCGATGTGTGGCTATTCAACGGCCTACTCAGTTTTTTGCATCAGCATGGCGTGGAAGATACGCAATTCATCAGCCTGCACACCAAGAACATCGGCAACACCCTGATCGTCGCCGACAACACCGCCGGCTCGGTATCATCAGTGGCCAAAACCTGCGGCATCAACCAAAGCGCGCTGGAAGAATTTTATCGCTTGTTTGCTCGTACCGAACGCAGCATCACCATGTACTCAATGGGTGTTAATCAATCCTCACAAGGGACAGACAAAGCCAACAGCATCATTAACTGCCATTTGCTCACGGGTCGCATCGGCAAACCCGGCATGGGGCCGTTCTCCATCACTGGCCAGCCCAACGCCATGGGTGGACGTGAAGTTGGTGGTCTAGCCAACATGCTTGCGGCACACATGGATTTAGAGAACCCAGCACATCGACGCACCGTACAAACCTTCTGGGATAGCCCGCATATTGCCGACAGGCAAGGCTTAAAAGCAGTAGATCTGTTCAAGGCCATCCATGCTGGCGAGGTCAAAGCAGTATGGATCATGGCCACCAATCCGGTGGTAAGCTTGCCCGATGCCAACAAGGTGCGCGCTGCGTTGCAGCGTTGCGAATTGGTCGTGTCATCGGACGTAGTGCTAAACACAGATACCAACAACATCGCGCATGTGCTGCTGCCTGCGGCAGCATGGGGCGAGAAAGACGGCACTGTCACCAATTCGGAACGATGTATTTCACGCCAACGCAGCTTTCTACCCATGCCGGGCCTAGCCAAGCCAGATTGGTGGATCGTTTGCGAAGTCGCTAAGCGCATGGGCTTTACGCAAGGATTTAACTTCAGCTCTGCACACGAAGTATTTCTGGAACACGCACGCTTATCTGGTACAGATAACCAAGGCGAACGCGTATTCAACCTTCGTGGCCTGCAGGACTTGAGTCACGCCGAATACGACCAGCTACAGCCCATACAGTGGCCGGTGCTGAAACCAGGCGAAGGCACGGCGCAGGTTTACTCAAACGGCAAGTTCTCCTTCGCGGATAACAGGGCACGCTTCATTGCCACTAAGCCCGCTTTCCCCAAGCACGCGACCAACGAAGAGTATCCGCTGGTGCTAAACACGGGCCGTATTCGCGATCACTGGCACACCATGAGTCGCACCGGCAAAGCGGCACGCTTGAACAACCATACCCCCGAACCCTATGTGGATATGCATCCGCAAGACGCGCTGTTATGTGGGGTGCGTGAAGGCGAGTTGGTACGCGTCGCAAGTCACTGGGGATCGATGGTGGCACGCCTGAAGTTCAGCGGCGAAATGCCACGGCGCATGATTTTCGTACCCATTCACTGGAACGGCGCGTATGCATCAGATGCCCGCGTCGGCGCCTTGGTTAACCCGGCTGTTGATTCGGTGTCCGGTGAGCCTGAATTCAAACATACACCGGCGCGGGTCGAGTCCTTCGTCGTCAGCTGGCAAGGGTTTGTACTATCACGCCAATCCGTTATCGCCAAAGATGCAATCTGGTGGACACAGGCACAAGGTGAACAATTCATTCGTCATGAAATTGCCGGACGACGCAGCTATGCCGACTGGTCGCCATGGGCGCGCAAATTGCTTGGTGTAGAACACGCAGATGCAGATTTTCTGGAGTACTACGATGTGGGTACGCGCATCTATCGCGCCGCCTATTTGATAGATAACCGCATTGAAGCCTGCGTATATGTTTCACCTCGCCCCGACCTGCCATCACGCTCATGGCTGGCTAGTTTGTTTGGCAAAGCCACAGTTAATGATGCTGACCGTGCCGGATTGCTGGCCGGTCGCCCAATTAACGCTACCGCCGATGCAGGCCCCACCGTCTGCTCCTGCTTTGGCGTGGGACGCAATACCATATGTACAGCGATCCAAAAGCAGGGATTGGCTACACCACAGCAAATTGGTGAAAAATTGAAAGCGGGCACCAATTGCGGCTCATGCCTACCGGAATTGAAAGCAATTCTATTAGACCAGCAGGCGCTGGGCGCAGCCTGATGACAGACTTGGCGCCATTTTTCACTGCGTGATACAAAAAAGCAAAAAGCTGGGATCAAGCAATACTTTTTCCACCGGGATTCAATGTTCCACGAACCATGTACGCCGTGACTCAACAAGCAAGCACTAGCGACGCCGACGACTGGTAGATGCGATAAACTGTACAGCTACACCATCTTTTCGTCTGCATCAGGACTTGCCATGAACATACCTAGCATTGGCCGCCAAGACTCCCTAGTCACACTACAAGCGCACATTTTAGAACAGCAATCGCGCTTCCCCGAGGCTACCGGCACATTAAGCTGGGTGCTATCAGCACTGTCGATTTCCACCAAGATCATTGCCAACAGCGTCCGCCGCGCACGTCTGGACGATGTACTGGGCAATGTCGGTAGTGAAAATGTACAAGGTGAGCAACAGCAAAAGCTGGATGTGATCGCCAATGAAGTACTGCTACGCACGCTGGGCAAACGCGAAGGCGTCGCCGTGGTCGCCTCGGAAGAAAACGAAGAGCCCGTATTACTGCGCGAAGTTGGCGAAGGTAAGTACTGCGTATTATTCGATCCTCTGGATGGATCGTCGAATCTGGATGTATGCGGCGGCGTTGGCACCATCTTCAGCATTCTGCGCTACAACAAGCCCAAGCATAGTAACGAAGGTTGGCTACAAGCTGGCACCAAGCAAGTCGCGGCGGGCTATGTCTTGTATGGCTCCTCCACCGTATTGGTGATGACGATTGGCATGGGTGTCGACATGTTTGTACTCGACCCAGCGATTGGTGCATTTGTGCGCGTTGCCGAACAATTACAAATACCCAAGACCAACAAAAGTTATTCCATGAATGAAGGCAATCGCCTCACCTTCCCCAGTGGCTATAACGCCTATCTTAACTGGGCACAGGCCAATGGATATTCCAGTCGTTATGTCGGCGCGATGGTGGCCGACGTACATCGCATCCTGCTCAAGGGTGGTGTATTCATGTACCCGCCCACCAAGAAAGCACCCAACGGCAAATTACGCTTGATGTATGAAGCCAACCCGATGGCGATGTTGATTGAACAGGCCGGCGGCAAGGCGATGGCAACACCCGGGCAACGAATTCTGGATGTGATTCCCACTGCGATCCATCAGCGCGTGCCGGTGATTCTCGGCAGCCAGGATGAAGTAGATCAGGTATTGAGTCACTTGAGTACACATACCTAGCGCACTACAACTCAACGTAGTCTGTCTTGCGCAACGCACTGCCTGATGATGCGCACACAATCAATATCCGCTTGCAGATACGCCGACTTGATAAACTGGTCATACATAGCTTCCTGGGTTGCATCTTCCATGCGCGGGCGTTGCAGCTGATAGTCAAAGCGCAGTTGCAATAACGCATCGCCCGGCTCTTCGATATTGATACTCAATGTACCCACACTGCCCTCTTGCGTGGTCTCAGCCTCAATCACGATACGCTGCATCGGTTCCATGCGTACCCGATCACGTACTTTGAAGGAACCAAAATCCAATTCGCGCGCCAGCAACAGCTCACCACGGACAACGATACGCGAGCCGGTCAAATGAGCCATGAAAACCTCAGGCTGTTCGACGCGGAGCACCAGCCCTTGCCACAGTTGCACGCGCGTTAAAGACTCAACCAAGGGGCTCAATGGATCATTCACCTTAATCAGGTGTTCGAATCTCATGGAGCGATCATTACAACGCTGTTGGCAATAGCATTGGTTAATGGCTTCATGAAAAATGAATCCTCCGGCATGCAGTTGGCGGTCACGCCATGCGCCAGCAAAGCATCACGCACCACCGGCCCCACCGCCGCCACCTGAACCTTAGCGAAGGCCACTTGCAGCGTAGCCAGCTCACCCACAGCAAACAATCGGTTCACTTGGGCCATGCTGGTAAAGGCGATGATATCTATCACGCCACTCGCCATTTTGTTAATCAATGCACGCACCTGATCGTCATCAATGGCATCTGTATACACATAGGGGGCCACCGCCAACACCTGCGCACCGGCGCTGTGAAAATATTCCATCAAAGGTAAGTTGGGTTCTGTGCCATATAACTGCACACCAACGCGATGACCGCGTAGATCACGCATGCGTAGTACCTCAATCACGCCAGCAGTGGTTGGCTCGGTGGCATTGAAGGTCGGCATCAGTCCCAATTCACGTAGTACACGCGCAGGCTTAGGGCCACGCACAGTCGTGCGCACCTGCGACAACCGCTCGATAAACGGGGCACGCCAATCGGGTTGATGCTGCTCAAGACATGACAGCAAACGACGCAACCCCTCACCAGTCAGCAGAATCAGCTCATCGCAGGAGCCAGCAATAAATTGCTGCAACCAGGACAGCACCGGCTGTGGATCGGGTGCATCCTTAATCGCTATCAGCGGACAACGCAGCACGGTCGCGCCACGGCGCTCCAGCAAACCGACAAATACATCTAGCTGCCGCGCCTCGGGCACGGCAATCACACGTCCGCTCAGTGTTTGTTCTAACATGAGCACACGCTATGACAGTCGCGTCCATCGATCAAGCAGTATTGCGTGACAAGACCGCACAGTAATCGTTACCCTGACACGTCTATCACCGCAACCGAGGGCTGCATCATGCGTGCAATGTTGGTTATGGGTTTCCTGCTGCTGGCAACGAGCAGTGCGAGTGCGCTGGATTTATCCAGCATTAGTAACACCGACGCCACCAGTGCGTTGCGCACTGCCCTCACCCAAGGGGCCGGCAAGGCAGTAGGCACACTCGCCAAGACAGATGGCTTCTTCGGCAATCCGGAAGTCAAAATCCCGTTACCGCAGAACCTGCAAAAAGCCGAGAAATTCATGCGCCGAATTGGCATGGGTTCAATGGCTGACGAATTACTACTCACCATGAATCGCGCCGCTGAAGCTGCGGTTCCCGAGGCAAAAACCTTGCTGATCGCTGCCGTCAAATCCATGTCGGTCGCCGATGCCAAAGGCATACTGACTGGCGGACAGGATTCAGCCACCCAATATTTTCGCAGCAAAACACAGGATGCCCTTGCAACTAAATTCAAACCCATCGTCAAGCAGGCTACTGCTCGCGCAGGCGTGGCTAAAAACTACAATTCACTGGCAGGTAAGGCTGCGCAGTTTGGTTTGTTGGATGCTAACTCAGCCAACATCGATGACTATGTAACCGCACAAACCTTGGATGGCCTGTATAAAATGATTGCCAAGGAAGAATTAGCCATCCGCGCTGATCCTGTTGGTCAATCCAGCAAACTGCTACAGAAAGTATTTGGTGCGATGACGGGAAATTGACTATCAGTCATGAACTAACGCATTAGTTCATTCACACCAAGACGCCCAAACGCCTATCCACTACTCAGTAGGTAGCGTTGAGACAAAATGATAGCCACCATCGGTTCACCAACGCGGACGATCAGCAGATCTTTGTAAATACCGATCAGTACACAGCTCCTCAAGCCGCTGCGCCAAGCCAGCATCGAATGGCATATGCCCCAATGGAAAATGACTTGGAAACGTGGATAAGGCTATGGCAGCTGCCCGATAGGTTACAACCCAACCCATCAGTCACTGAAGGGAGAGTACGACCTATTACGCTGCAATTCTGACGCAGTTACGACCTTCTTGTTTTGCCCGATATAACGCCTTGTCGGCGCGATCAATCACCTGCTCAAGGCTCTCTCCGGGCAGAGGTTTGGCCACACCGATGGAGATGGTCACTGTATCTATATATTCATTGCTGTTACTGCGCCGGATGCGCCCCTTGGCAAAGGTGTTACGCAATTGCTCTGCCAACGCAAACGCGCCCTGCTCTGGTGTATTAGGCAGCAGGATGATGAACTCTTCGCCACCAAAGCGAGCGACGACATCACGACCTTTAACCACAGACTTAAGCGCCTGTGCCGCAGTACGCAGCACCTGGTCACCAAACAGATGGCCGTAGCTATCATTCACCTTCTTGAAGTGATCAATATCCGCAATCATGATGGCGCAATTGATGAAAGCATCCGGACCATCAGAAAACAACTGTTCCAATGCCACTGTGAATCCACGGCGATTACGCAGCCCTGTCAACGGATCCGTCACCGCTTCATTCTGCAAATGACCCAACTTGACGCGTAGACCAGACATTTCTTCACGGGTTGACTCTAGCTCCGTGAGCATGGTTTCAGCTGAAGTACGCATGACATGTGTTGACGACAGCAAGCCGGCAACCAACTTACTCAGATCCACAGGGTCAGAGATGGTTTTTAGCGTGGCTTCGCACTCTGCCAAGGTGCGTGCGTACTCAGCCGCATCATCACCGGAACTGCTGGCAAGATTACTCAACTTAAGCAACAAGTCACTCAAGTTGACTTGCAGCTGCTCTACTTGATGCACCTTATGCGTATCGATATGTAAATCGTACAGCTTGTCGACATCGACCTGGGTGAGCGCATGGTTGATTTCAAGTCGGTGATTAATATCCTTCGCCAACGGCAAGTTGCCACCCGACAGATATTCGTACCAGACCGCATAGGTGGTGGGATAGTAGCATCCACCATTGTGTGCTATCTGGGGTAACGCCAGTCGGAGCAATTCAGCACTCTGAGAACTCGACTCTCGATACCGCATATCTCAACCCTTCGTTAAAAAGTCCGTACTGGGTTATCGTCCCGGAAGTAAAAAACTTAGGGTTTGGCTGATAATTATTTTCAGACTAAAAACGGTATTTTTTCTCACTCTTGGCAAATTAAGCCAATGGCTATCGCACCTTGCCCAACTTGGCCCACGAGTCGCGTAAGGTAACCGCACGATTAAAAACAGGCGCGTCGGGCCGTGAATCAACCCGATCAGCCACAAAGTAGCCGTGTCGTTCAAACTGGAAGCGATCTTCTGGCCGGGCAGTCTTCAGTGCAGGTTCCAGCCGCGCCTGTACCAGCCGCATGGAATTGGGATTGAGGTCAAGCAGAAAGTCGCGCTCACCGGCACCAGGGCTGGGCACGGCAAACAACCGATCATACAAACGCACTTCGCAGGCGTAGGCCTGTGACACGGCCACCCAGTGCACGTTGCCTTTCACTTTGTACTGGTCGGCACCGGGGGAGCCGGAGCGGGAATCCGGCAGATACTCACAGTGCACAGCGATCACATTACCATCGGCATCTTTATCGCAACCAACACACTGCACCACATAACCATAGCGCAATCGCACGCGATTGCCAGGATACAGACGGAAGTAACCTTTCGATGGCGTTTCCATAAAATCTTCGCGCTCAATCCACAACTCGCGCGCCAGCAGCAATTCGCGCTTACCTAGCTCAGGCTGCTGTGGATGATTTGGCGCTTCGCAAATTTCAGTTTGCTCGGCTGGATAGTTATCAATAATCAACTTGACAGGATCAAGCACGCCAATACGACGCAGCGCGGTGTTATTTAGATGCTCGCGCATACAATCTTCCAGCACGCTCATGTCGATCCATGAGTCTGACTTGGAGACACCAATACGTTCAGAAAAAGCCCGAAATCCTTCCGGGGTAAACCCGCGCCGACGTGCGCCAGCCAGCGACGGTAAGCGCGGATCATCCCAGCCGGATACATGGTTTTCTTCCACCAGCTGAATCAACTTGCGCTTGGATAACACTGTGTATGACAGATTGAGTCGTGAGAACTCATACTGCTGTGGTAATGGCCGTGCAAAGTAACCCGCATCTGCCAGACGATTCAGCAACCAATCATAGAAGGGCCGCTGTGCTTCAAATTCGAGGGTACAGAGCGAATGAGTAATACCTTCGAGCGCATCTTCGATTGGATGCGCGAAGGTATACATGGGATAAATACACCATGTGTCACCCGTATTGTGGTGCGTGGCATGACGAATACGGTAAATAGCCGGATCGCGCAAATTGATATTGGGTGAGGCCATGTCAATCTTGGCACGCAGGATATGTGCCCCATCGGCAAACTCACCCGCCTTCATGCGGGCAAACAAATCCAGATTCTCAGCGACGCTGCGATCACGAAATGGGCTGTTCTGACCCGGCTCAGTCAGCGTGCCACGGGTACTACGCATTGCCTCGGCGCTCTGACTATCCACATACGCATGGCCCGCTTCAATCAAAGTTACCGCGCAGCGATGCATCCACTCAAAATAATTGGAGGCATAGTAGAGATTAGTTTCAGCAGCTCCACCTTCAGTAAATTTCCAGTCAAAGCCCAGCCAGTGCACTGCATCGACAATGGCCTCAACATATTCCTGCTCTTCTTTTTCTGGATTAGTGTCATCAAAGCGCAGGTGACAGGCACCCTTAAACTCAGTCGCCAAACCGAAATTTAGACAAATCGACTTGGCGTGACCAAAATGCAGGTAACCATTGGGCTCAGGAGGAAAGCGAGTACGTATCACTGCCGGATCTAGGCCTACCGCCGCATGCTGCGCAGCATCCCCTGGCTTGCCGGACCAATGCCGTCCTGCATATTTACCTGCGGCAAGATCTGCCTCAATAAGATTGCGAATGAAGTTACCGGAGGTGGCGGCAGGCGAAGTATCTTTGTCGGACATTGCGGTTGGAAAGTGGCCAGTTTAAGTCCCGGAGTCTACCGGCTTTACTGCGCCTTACGCCATCATCTGATTATTAATACTGCTGTTTACCATTGTTGCGGTACGCGCTGTAGTTTGCTGACATCGTAGTCTTCACTGTGTAGCAACGCGACTAGCTGCTGGTACTCAGCATCAGCGATGCTGGGGCTACGCGCCATGATCCACACATAGTCACGCTTTTCACGACCAATAATGGTCTGGGTATAGTCGGCATTTAAGTACATGATTCGATAATCCGACTTGAACGGCCAAATGAAACGCATCCCCCACTGTGCGTTGCCGGTGCCTTCGATTACGAAACCGCGCGGGTTGTGGCGCTTGAGTTTGCCGTCAAATGCATCCGCACGGAAGGTAAAGGTAGTGTCAATACTGCCATCAGTATCAAGTCGATACGACTCAACGGCATTATGCGCACCCTTTTCTATAAAGGTGGGAATATTGGCGATGACATACCAGTCGCCCATGAAACGCGGCAGATCAACTTGTTTGGCCATTGTCAGCGGCGGATGCGTCACCGATTGGCACCCGGCAAGTACTAGTGTTGCAAACATAAAGCTTAAAGATTTCATGGCACACACTCTGACGGTCAAAACAGCATCTAGTTCAAAACATAACGTAAGCAACGTCCGTTTTCAGTCGTCGACTCTAGCGCTAACCCGTCCCCTTCTAGCGAATACCAAAGATCAATCTTCAACTTCTTGCCGGTCAGGCTGTAACGTTTGGCGAGCCAGTCCTTGCCTGCGGCACGCACGGTCGTGGTATTCAACAACTTGATATCCACCGCATCATACTCCCCCGTCTGTGCATTCAATAACTGCTTTTGTTGCAACATCAGCGGGCTCCAGTAGGCAAAGCTCATCACGCAATCAGATAGATAATATTGCTTGGCGCCAGTACTTATATTCAAGCCAGCCGTAGTTTCTTTAGTGAATACACGCAATTGTTTCCCATCGTTATTGGTGATCGACTGCATATTCACCAAGCAGCCATTACGCCATAATTCCTGATCATCATGCGCATATTTATAGACATTTATGAATAACACTTTTACATCAAAACGCGCTGTTGTTGTTACGCGCACAGCATCAGTAGTTGTTTGTAAATTAAAATCATGAGTGCCGATTTCTTTTTCATCCAGAAACACGCGAAAATTCCACTGGCGGGCAGCAGGGACATCAGCGACTGCCGAATAAAACCCACTCAGTAACGTAATAATTAAACAGCCATACAAATGTTTCATGATTTAGCCACTGAGTCCTGCAACGCCGTTGAATCGCTCTGACAGCCACATGAGTATGATCATCAGTATCGCCCAGCCAACCGCAAGCGCCAACAATGCTAACCAAAGATCAGGAAACTGCAACGCATGTAAGCGTTCTCCTGCCAGAAAAGATAACGGCGCGCCGATAAAACCAAACAGCGCTGCCAGCCAGTAACGTTGTCTCAAGAAAGCCAAGGAAACATTCAAGGTGGTGGCGAACAAGCCTCACAGAGCAATGATCCACAACGGTGCTAGTTGCGGAATCATTACTCCATAGGGATAGCGAATCACACCCATGTTCATCAGCACGCTGTCCCAGAGCAAGCCGAGCAGCATCACACTCACCAGCAGTTGCAGTTCACGCAGCGGTCGCTGCGACATAGCAAGGTGAAGCAGCATGACTAGCAACGCGAGGCCACTGCCGAGCAATACGTAATCGTGCGCACCGCCCAGTACCGCTGCAAACCAGCCGGCCTGGAAGGCAACGAAGTTTATAATAAGTCTGGTTTTACTATTAGGCATTGGTAACACACTGCAGATAGCACCCGCACAGTTTAGAAGAACGAGTGCCTTTAGCGTTACAGTTAACGATACGCAGGCTGGTGTGTGCGAGCGCATTTCTACCAGAGAGCCAGCCTGAGCAACATCAGCAAGCGCTCTGTCGAAGATCAGAGCCAATCACAAGTCGCGCGTGAACACCAACGGCAACTGGCCGTAGGTTGTGAACTTTGAATAGCTATCAACAAACGATATTAATACCCTGCAATCACCCCTCATAATCCAATATAGTCATTGAACTCACCACCAAAACTCGGTAGATAGGCTCGTCTATGAGCCGACTCCACTTTCAACTTGAAGCCACTGCTACTGGATCGCAGGCGCGGGCCACGCGATTTCGCACCCAGCACAATGAAGTACTGACGCCCACCTTTATGCCGGTAGGCACCCATGCCTCGGTGCGCACCCAACGTCGTGAGGATTTACTGGACTGCGGTGTGCAGGTAGTACTAACCAATACCTACCACCTGCTGCTGCGCCCGGGTGTGGATATTTTCGAGAAGTTTGGTGGCATTCATGGCTTTATGAACTGGCCGCGCTCGGTGCTCACTGATTCCGGCGGCTTCCAGATTTTTTGTCTACCCGACAGTCGTAACATGCAAGAAGAAGGGGCTATCTTCAAAAGCTATGTCGATGGCAGCACTGTGTGCTTGAGTCCTGAGCGCAGCATCACCACACAAAAATCAATTGGTGCCGACATCATGATGGTGCTCGATCAATGCGTTCCGTCTACCGTCGAGAAAAAGGTTGCCCAGACGGCGATGGAGCTGACGCATCGCTGGGCACAACGCAGTCTTGATGCCAGAGGCGATAGCGCGCAAGCCTTGTTCGGCATTGTGCAAGGCGCCTGCTATCACGACCTACGCCATGAGAGCGCGCGCGCCATCACACAGCTTGATTTTGACGGGTTTGCCATCGGCGGCTTGGCGGTAGGTGAGAACGCCAGCGAGCGCCAAGACTGCACCGCACTGGTGACTGAACTGCTACCGCAAGACCGTCCACGATATTTAATGGGCGTTGGCACGCCGCTCGATCTACTAGAAGCCGTACATCGCGGCGTCGATATGTTCGATTGCATTCTGCCGACTTCATTAGCGCAACAAGGCTTGGCGTTTACCAGCAAGGGGCGCGTTGATTTGCGCCGAGCACGCTATCGCGATGTGGATGGCCCACTGGATTCAGCCTGTGACTGCTACACCTGTAAAACTTATTCGGTGGCGTACCTTTATCATCTCAATCGCGCTCACGAAAGCCAGAGCTGGCAGTTACTTGGCTTGCACAACATTCACTTTTATATGCAGCTAACGCGTGTGATGCGCGAGCACATTATGGCTGATACATGGGGAGATTTTTATCGCGCGCAACGTGAAGTGCTGGATGTACGCGACAGCTACGGCACCAAGTCGATTCGCTACGCCCGCATAAAACGCGAACAAAAAGAAAAAACCGACAACCTGCAGCTTGGTCGCTATGAAGTAGTAGTGCGCGACGAGATCGGCCGCATCCGTGACAAGCAATCTGGCGAAGTCATGCATTCCGTCAATGATCCTGCGGAAGAAGCACGCTCGTTGTATGTAGAGCAATCACGGCTGGTGGAGCGATTACAAATGCACAGCCAGTCATTAAATGAGCCATTGGTAGTCTGGGATGTAGGTCTGGGTGCTGCTGCGAATGCGATGGCAGCCATTCAAGCCTGCGAAGCATTGCCAGCTCACCAACGTAGCCGACCATTACGACTAATCAGCTTTGAAAATGATTTAGATTCGTTACAGCTTGCCTTGCGTCATCGCCGCTGGTTCAAACACCTCAAGCATGCCGCGCCCGGACAACTGCTTGCCAATAACCACTGGATCAGCGCATGTGGAACCATCGAATGGTTGCTCTTGCCGGGAGACTTTGCCGTTACCAAGTTTGCTGCGCCACCACCCGACATTGTGTTCTTCGATCCATTTTCATTTAAAACCGATAGCACCCTATGGACGCTGGCAGCGTTTCGTGAATTGCACACCGTCTGCGGAGAGCGGGCCACGGAGTTATTCACTTACACCTATTCCACCGCCGTGCGCGCAGCAATGCTCGCCGCCGGATTTTACGTGGCTAAAGGTCGCGCCACAGGGCCAAAGCAAGAAACCACGATTGGCTTATCGCGTGCAACCGCAGTCAGCGATCACCCGCATGAGTTACTGGGAACAGAGTGGCTGGAACGCTGGCAGCGCAGTGACGCGCAAGCACCTCTCGGCATAGCTGCGGACGATAATTCTTGGCGCGACGCTGTGATGACGCACCCGCAATTTTCTATTTGACGCACTCGAGTAGCGCAACGAAAAATATTTAACGTACTTTGTAGAGCGGATGCCGCATCCGACCTACATGGATGCAACAATTTCCGGAAACGCAGGAGCAAGTTCCGGGACACCTTTCCCCATAATACCGCGTCAAAATGCCGGGCGAGTCACCCAGCCCACACAGGGACCCTACCGTGCCGCCATCCGCACCGTCATCTCAACAGGTACTATTTCCGTATCACTCATCATCTGCACTTGCCCATCCTGAATAAAGCAATGTACCTGCATATTTTTTTGCGCCATTGTCGCTAACGCTTTGCAACTATCCGCATTCAGGTCAATCACGGTCAAGTTTTTACAGCGCTCCAACAATGTGCTGATTTTTGTCCACCATAGCTGTGCGCTGTTACCACTGTAAGTGTATACAATTACTTGCTGTGCTTTGCCACAGGCGCGCCGTAATGACTGCTCATCCGGTTGGCCAATCTCAATCCATAATTCAATCTGGCCGGTGAGGTCGCGACGCCACAAATCCGGTTCTTCAGAACTCAACCCCTTGCCAAACTCTAATGCGCCATCGGCTTGCATGCCAAATGTCAGCAAGCGAATCATCAGGCGCTGTTCTGTTTCTGAAGGATGTTGCGCCAACGTTAGCAGATGCGTCTGGTAGTAGCCACGATCCATATCGGTGACCTGCAGCTCAGCTTTGAAGACAGTGGATTTAAGAGCCAAGGGATTTTCCGTTTTATTAATTAGCCGACAACGCCACTCAAGTAGTAGCAACAGTATGTCTCAACTAATTTATACGGTACTGCTATTTTTTATTTACCACCGCAATGCTCACCTGTTGTCACAACAACTAGCCAAGGACGAAGGTTCCTCTTTAGAACCACAAACCGCAGAGAGTTAGCTGATCAGCTGACTGGTGAACCATGCGCCGATCAGTAACCAACAATAAAAGAAAATACAATCTAACTTCTGCCATTAACTAATAGTCTGGCATGTGGTCACACCTAGACCGCATCGCAGCCTAGGCATGAGCACATATATAATCAACGCTGCATGCCTAGTCCAAATTTGATAGAATGGCAAGATAAATTTACGCCGCAATAAATTATTATCAAGCAACCCGCATTCACAGCACTGGCGGACTTGAAATGATACGACCTACCACATCGCTCGAAGAGCATGGCAGCTCGCATCAGCGATGTATGCTGACGAAGCCCACTACTTTATGCGTGCTAGCAAGTGGATTTCACTACCCGCAAGGCAGCTTGCACTTTTTACTCACCATCATTTTCACAATCAGGAACTAAAGCCAACCTATGAGACCATTTTCAATCGCCGGCGTGCAGATGCATGTCAACTACGGTCAAGACAACACTCCCATGATGCGCCACAAACTGGATGTACTCATGCTGCGCTTCCCTTCAGTCGAAATGGTGGTGTTTAGTGAACTGGCCGCTTTTGGTCCTTCAATGGCGCACGCACAAACACTGCCCGGCCCGGCCGAAAATGCTTTCTGTGAAATGGCGCGTCGCTACGGCGTCTGGCTGATACCTGGATCGCTATTTGAGATAGCCGATGGCGTTATTTACAACACAGCATCCATTATTAACCCTGACGGCGTAGTGGTTGGTCGCCATCGCAAGATGTTCCCTTTTGCTCCACATGAAATCGGTGTTACGGGCGGAAAAGATTTTTTTGTCTGGGATATTGCTGGCGTAGGTCGCTTTGGCATTTCGATTTGTTACGACATGTGGTTTCCAGAAACCACTCGCACTCTCGCAGCGATGGGTGCAGAGGTGATCCTGCATCCGACCATGACTGACACCATCGACCGGGACGTGGAGCTGTCCATCTCGCGCGCCTCTGCAGCCATGAATCAATGTTTCTTCTTTGACGTTAATGGCGTCGGCGGTGGTGGTAACGGGCGCTCAATCGTCGTTCGTCCAACCGGCACCGTCCTGCATACGGCGGGTGACAGCGAAGAATTTTTCCCTGTCGATATCGACCTGAATGTTGCCCGGCGTTGTCGTACTACCGGCATGTTTGGCTTAGGTCAACCGTTGAAAAGCTTCCGCGACCGCAAGGTCGATTTTACGATCTATAAAACCAGAAGCCCGGCCAAAGAATACCTGGCCAGCCTCGGCCCATTGGTCAAACCAGGCCGCCACCCGGACGCAGCACCTATACCGTTACCGCCGCTGGACACCTGAATCACAATCAAAACTATGAAAGAAATAGCCACTCCCGCAACAGTTCCGGCAAAAGCGCCGTCCCCGCAAGGGCCGTCGCTTAGTGCGCACTACCTGTCTTCACGAGTCAGGTTTGATTCATGGAATAAACTGCGTACTGCCGTTAGTCGCTTGGCAACCGGCAAAGGAAGCCCGGCAGAATATATCGACACAGCGAACGCGATGTTTGCGGTACTGGAACCTATCGAATACTACTGGGGCTTTCCCGGCCATAAAGGCTTTGCCTTATTAAAGCGACTGATGGCCCGGAAGGAATACCGTGCGCTTGAGCAGATGGTTAAACGTATTGTGCGTGCGCTAGTTGGGCAGAGCTATCGTCGGATAAGCATTCCGCTCAATGATACGGCGGACTGGGAAGAGGAAGCAGAAGAACGCGCTGCGCTCGATAGCAATCCGGGCAGTCAATCGGCAAATGAACGACCGTATTTCGAAGTATTGATTGTCGATGAAACCAGCGAGCAAGGTGAACAGGCTATTCGTGAAGGACTATTTAACTCCCGTCGCCAGGAAGATCCATTCATCTACGATACGATCGTCGTACCTAGTTTCGAAGACGCTTTAATAGCCATACTACTTAATTTCAACATTCAAGCAGTGGTCGTTCGTTATGGCATACCGCTGCGATCACGTCAGCAACTAGACGTTTTGAAGTATTGCATGCATGGCCTTGATGAAAACGAACTCGAGTTCATGACCCCTTCCGAACGGGCCATGCGACTGTCAAGCTTGATGCACGAACAACGACCGGAGCTTGATCTGTACTTGGTAACCAACGAATCCGTCGAGGATGCCGCAGGTGACACTAGATCAGCTTTTCGTCGCGTTTTTTATCAACAAGAAAACTTCCTTGAATTACATCTGAATATCCTGCGTGGAGTCCGTAGTCGCGCCGACACGCCTTTCTTTAAGGCCCTACGCAACTACGCAGAACAGCCCACTGGCGTATTCCATGCCATGCCCATTTCGCGCGGCAAGTCCATTTTGAAATCGCACTGGATTCAGGACATGAAGCAGTTTTACGGCACCAATATTTTTCTTGCTGAAACCTCGGCCACATCCGGCGGACTGGATAGCCTGCTTGATCCAACCGGTCCAATTAAAGAAGCACAGGAGCTTGCAGCCCGCGCCTTCGGCGCCAAGCAATCCTACTTTGTTACCAACGGCACAACTGGTGCCAACAAAATTGTCTGTCAAGCCTTAGTCCGCCCCGATGACATCGTCTTGATTGATCGTGATTGTCACAAGTCACATCACTATGCGATGGTGCTGACAGGTGCCAAGGTTGTCTATCTCGATGCCTATCCACTGCACAACTATTCCATGTATGGCGCAGTATCTATAAAAGAAATTCGTCGCTCGCTACTTGAACTAAAAGCCGCCGGAAAACTTGATCGCGTCAGATTAATTATCCTGACCAACTGTACATTTGACGGCATTGTTTATCATCCGCAGCGGGTGATGCAGGAATGTCTGGCCATCAAACCCGACCTGATTTTCCTGTGGGACGAAGCATGGTTCGCCTTTGCACGCTTCTCTCCAACTTATCGACAGCGCACTGCAATGGAGTCGGCGCGGATACTCATTGAGCGTTATCGCAGCTCGGAGTACCTTGCTGCATATAACAAGGCTACTGATCAAGAAAGAGAGCACCTACCAGATCCCAAAGCGGTGCGTGTACGTGTTTATGCAACGCAATCAACCCATAAAACGCTGACTGCATTACGCCAAGGCTCGATGATCCATGTCTACGACCAGGATTACAGCAAAGTCGAAGGTGCATTTCGCGATGCATATATGACGCATACATCAACCTCGCCAAACTATCAGATTCTTGCCAGCCTGGATCTTGGTCGCCGCCAGGTCGAACTCGAAGGGTTTGAAATGGTGGGTAAACAGGTCGAAATCGCCTTCGGTTTACGTGAGAAAATAACCAACCATCCATTACTCGCAAAATGGTTTTCATTTCTTTCCATGGAGAATCTGATCCCGGAAGAATTCCGCCCCTCCGGACTTGAAGTGTATTACGACAAACAGCGTGGTTGGTCGGGCATGCTCAACGCTTGGGCAGAGGATGAGTTCGTTCTTGATCCAAGTCGCTTAACGTTGTACATCGGCAAGACGGGTATTGACGGTGATACCTTCAAGAAAGACCATCTCATGGAGCGCCATGGCATTCAGGTCAATAAGACCACGCGCAACTCTGTGCTGTTTATGACCAACATTGGCACAACTCACAGCTCCGCTGCTCACCTCATTGATGCACTGGTCAATCTCGCCAGCAATTTTGATGAGACCGCCGAGGAAGAAAGTCATTTCGAGAAACAGGCACGCAACCTCGCCATACTCAGCTACACCGAACAATTGCCACCACTACCGGACTTCAGTTCGTTTCACCCACGCTTTCGCTACGGCGAAACCCCGGAAGGAGATATGCGTACGGCGTACTTTCTTGGTAACGACGAAGATAATTGCGAATACTTCCGTATTGATAAAAGCGCCATCGATGATGCCATGGAGTCAGGCAGAATCTTTGTTGCCTCCAGCTTTCTTACCCCCTATCCACCGGGATTCCCGATTCTCGTACCGGGACAGATACTAAGCACAGAAATCCTTAGTTACCTGCGCGCACTCGATACCAAGGAAATTCACGGCTATCGTGCAGAGCTGGGTATTCGTGTTTTCACCGAAGCGGCAATCGACGGCAAGCGATAAGCAATCTGCACATGCCTTATTCACTCTCAACCAGTACCGACCCACCCCATGATCACGCCAATCAAGTGCGGACTTTCATACCTCAGCGCATTGCTTTTATTTAATTTAATCTAATCAAGCCTACTCCGGTGGCGACTCCAACAGGTAACACCATGCAAAAGAAAAAACTCACAGGACTTTCTGACATTCGTCGCTACTTCCACCGCAATGAAGTACCAACGTATTTCATTAGTGCCACCAACTTTAATCTGTTAGGACTTGATGAGTGGGTACGCGGATTTCAGTTTATCAACTACATCGACTGCTTCGATGGACGCCACCCAAATGTGTTCGTGCCTAAAGAGATCCCACACGATCAATTTGAGAGTATTGAGGACATCAATAACTACCTGCTGCAGCATAAGGAAGTCATCGATTTCATGCGCAACCGCGCCAAAGCGATGGGCTGCAAGACACTTGGTAAAGTTGTATTCCTGATGTTCGACGAAAAGACCGAGGCTCTGTGTAATGAACTCGGACTAGAAATTTGTTTCCCGCCAGCGGGTCTGCGTAATCGCGTTGATAACAAAATTGAAACCGTACGCATCGGCGATCGTGCTGGCGTCCCCTCAGTGCCTAACAAGCTGATGCCTATCCAGAACTGGGCCGACGTGTTAACTGCACAAAAAGAACTCGGACCTGATCTGGTTATTCAGACCGCCTTCGGCGATTCTGGCCACACGACATTTTTTATCAGCACTGAAGCCGAATATCAGAAACACGCAGAAGAAATCGCATCGGAAACCGTTGTAAAAGTAATGCGACGACTGAAGTGCCGAGGTTCCGCGCTCGAAGCCTGCACGACACAACAAGGCACCATTGTCGGCCCGCTGATGACTGAACTGGTCGGCTTTAAAGAACTGACGCCCTACAAGGGTGGTTGGTGCGGAAATGAGATTTTTGCCGGCTCCTTTACGCCCGAGTTGCGCCAACAGGCGGTTGACTACACTTTCAAGTTTGGTGAGCAGCTACGCAAGGAAGGCTACCGGGGTTACTTTGAACTGGATTTCCTGATTGATACTGTGGGCAATCAACTGTATCTGGGTGAAATCAACCCACGTATCACTGGTGCCAGCTCCATCACTAACCATGCAGCATTTGCACATGCGGATGCACCGCTATTTCTGTTTCACTTACTCGAATTCGCCGATGTTGATTTCGAGTTTGATGTGAATGGCCTCAACAGCCGCTGGGCCGATCCAGAGAATATTGATGAATGGAGTCAACTTGTAGTGAAATGGACTCATCCAGATGTCGAACTAATCACTGCGGCACCTGAATCAGGCATCTGGCGATTGCAACCAGATGGTTCGCTCAAGTACGCCCGCTTTGATTACCACCGTCGCGCCGTGCAGACTGAAAACGAAGCATTCTGGCTACGCATTAGCGGGGCGGGAGATTATCGCTATGAGGGTGCCGATCTCGGTATCCTCATCACTCGCGGTCGGTTAATGACCAACGACTTTGAGCTAACGGATCGCGCGCATGCATTTATTAATGGCATGCTGGGTTATTACCAAGCGACGCCGATCGCCGAAGTGACGGCGCCGAATGTCCCTGTGGCCCTCGCGGCTGGCGCGTTCAAAATCCTATAAGTCACCCCACCCCGATGGAACTGCATTTCGAGGCACTTGCTGAGGATCAACCCGGAGCGCGCTGGCAACACTGGTTTCATACCCTGTGGCCAGCATATCGCGCTTGGTACCTAGCGGCCGGTAATGCCGCTCGCCCGACGTATCTTGAATGCGAACGGGCGATGCATACCTACTTGCCAAAGTTTGTGCCGACGTGGGAACGCCTCACTGATCTCGCCGGTGGGGGTGATTTGGAAGCGCGCTTTCTCAGTCTTTATTGCCCCCCACCCTATCTCACCGGCTGTTCGCAAGCAGCTTGGGTTTACCCGGCACCGATGCTGGTACGCAACTACGACTACAGCCCATTCTTATGCGAAAAACTGATCTGGCGTACTGCATGGAATGGTCGCGCCGTCATCGCCGCCAGCGATTGTATGGTCGGCGCGCTAGACGGGATTAATGACGCTGGCTTATCGGTATCACTTAGTTTCGGCGGACGCAAAGACTCTGGAGTGGGCTTTGGTGCGCCAATGATCGTACGTTACGTGCTCGAGTTCTGTAACACAGTTGCAGAAGCTGCCGAGACACTGCGACGAATTCCAG
Organism: Steroidobacteraceae bacterium; assembly: GCA_050181835.1. Taxonomy (GTDB): domain Bacteria; phylum Pseudomonadota; class Gammaproteobacteria; order Steroidobacterales; family Steroidobacteraceae; genus CAILZL01. The sequence continues at coordinate 42,586 of JBFXCU010000003.1, forward strand.
TGAATATGGCTTATAACATTTTGCTACTGGATGCCTTTGGCAATTACATGACGGCTTACACCTCTCCAGATGGGCCAACTATCTTGCGCCGCATTTCCGTCAACACCAATCATCAGGATCGAGTACGGTGGGCACGTCATGCTGAAGCTACCGACACACTGGAGCGTGAACGTCGATTGCATGAGTTACAAGCTAATAGAGCCTTGTATCCCGCCGACATTGTTAATCAATTTTTATTGCCACCACTTTATCAAACCAAGTACCGACGCGGCTGGGGCACACTATATACAGCGGTCTATCATCCACTTAGTCATGTTGCTGAATTTATCTGGCCAGATATGCGTTGGACACAACACATCGATAATTTTCAGGAAGCAAGACACATCTTGAACGTAAATTGGGGCGAATCACCAAGTGACATCGTGTTGAATGGGGCAAACTTCTAAACGCTGACCACACATCAGTTGATCACTTGGCTCGCTCAGCCATATTCAACGTAGATCCAGCTTTATTTTGTGTAACTGACCTGCTACCGATTCCGTTGACCCTCAACTCAGCACATTACTGCTGACTTCGAGAAGACAGCAGTAATGCCAAAGCCTGGCGTCGAGTGCCGACGCCATCGACGGAATGCTCACTGAGGTGCTGAGTAGATTGGTCAGCGTGTATGGTCACATCGTCTACGCTCCGATAGCGATCTAGAGTTTATTCCCGTGCAGTGAGGAATTTATTCCGTCGGCGTGAATTGGTGCAGGTCTAGCACACCCCGCGCCCACCTCTGGTGCGCAGACAATTTCTGATTCATGCACTGCGATTAGGGAGTCGAAATAAAACTTAATAAATTTCATGAGATTAAGCGACATTTCTCCGGCTCATGGGTTTTCCCGGTTGACATCTTAACGCAATGACTGCGGTATACAGTTTGCAGGTGGGCTAGTATCTGTCCTTGCTGGCAACAGCTGGTCAAGACGACTTGTCGATGATTGAGCGCAGGATGGCACCCATGGATGCACTGACAATCACGCTAGATATTTCCAGCACTGTATCCAAGCTCAAACGCTTGAGTCTGATGTTGCCTGATCGTTACCAGCACTTTGCCAGTCCGCTGAGCTTCAACCGCATGATGGACAGTTCGGTTGAACGCATCGAGAGCATGTCGCACAGCGAGGAGCAGGAAGAGCTGCTGGTTGCCACGCGAATTCTGGAAAATGCCAAAACCTATTGCCGTTGGGAAATCGAACACGCGCAGGTTATGCAGCGAGTTGCCCAGCTGCGTCGCACCCACCAGCAATGCAATGCACTGCTGGCCTCTACCTTCGAGTTGATTCATCGCAAGAGCCTGTTTGCCTATCTGCGCCAGCATCATGTGCATGGCCCGCGCCGACAGCTGCTGCTGCGACACTTTTTTTCCGGACACGGCTACACGCGCGGCATCATCGCCGAGCATGGAATATTCCTGCGCAGTTCTGCCAGCTTGGCCTGCTTCAGTTACCTGGGCACCGATCTGCTGCACGATGCGGTGTTTCAACAGCCGCTACAGGATTACGAACAAATGTATGGCGCGTACTTCGACGCCTATTGCGAGGCAGCGCTGACACCGCTGGAAGATGAAGATAATGGATCCAACATCGCGCAATCCATTGCCTATTCACTGAAGTGTGATCTTGGCATGCTGCGGCAAACCATCTTTGGATTGGCCAACAAACTTTCTGTTAACAATAGCCAGAATTATCAGGATGGATTTCTGTCAGCGGATCAATCGTCACTGATCTCCTGACCCGGAAACAGCGATTCAACAAAGCCGAACTGCCGCAAATCACGGATGCGCACGGGGTACAGGATTCCCAGCAGATGATCCACTTCATGCTGCACTACCCGTGCATGAAAACCACTGACAGTACGCCCAATGGCAGTGCCGTATTGATCGAACCCTTGATAGCAAAGTATGCAGTTCTGACGTATTAAACTGCTGTATTGGTTCTGCCACTTGTAACAGCAGCGGCGCACCCATTTTCAGAATCATACGTATCGTCATTGTGTTGTCTGCAAAGTGAGGTGTGCAGATGCGCTTGCAGCGGTGCTAGGCATCCATAGAATGTCCGTATCCAAAATTCGGGGCTGTCCTGTGTCTATCCAAAAACACCTAAGAGCTGCCAATGAGTGATGCTGCGCATCTACATATACTGGTGCTGGGCGCTGGTGCGTCAACACGCCTTGGCCAGCCCAAACAATTGGTGCCGATTGCAGGCCGACCTGCGTTACAGCATGTGGTGAATAACGCCATCGCCGTGGCGGGCACGGCAGTCAGTGTGGTGCTCGGCGCGCAGGCGGCAGATATGACTCGCATGTTGCAACACTCTTCAGCCAGTGTGCTCATCAATCGGCAATGGCAGGAAGGTCTGGCTGCATCGATACGCTGCGGTGTCAGCGCGTTGTCGCCTGCCTGTGATGCGGTGATGCTGGTGCTGGGTGATCAAGTGGCAGTGACCGCTGCTGATCTGAAACGGCTAATCTCAGCCTGGAATGGACAGGATTCCGTGCTTGCCGCCAGCGTTTATGCAGATCAACTGGGCGTGCCCGCCATTTTCCCGCGCTGGTGTTTTGCTGAGCTGATACAGCTGCGTGGCGATCAGGGTGCCAAGTCAGTTATTAACCGGCACGCCAGTCGTCTGGCACATGTGCCCATGCCCAATGCCGCGCTGGATCTGGACACTCTGGAAGATGTAGCCGTCATGCAGGCGCAATTCAAGTCAAAGGATATGTTGCCGTAGGTTGATTTGCAGGGTGGGATAAATCCGTTCAACCCAACAGCTGTGTTACTTATCAGCGACCACTGACCGCACGCAGTCGCAAGCTAATGTTTTGCATTGCAAAGAAACGCGAATCTAGCGACCCCGGTTCTTAAGTTAAGTCGGGTTCATACGGCGGACGCATGTTATAATGGTACGAGGTGGAGCAACGCATGCAGGGGTACATTATGTTCAAACTTATGCAGAGCCACGTGCGCATTTCGCGCTGTCTATTACTTGCTTTCATTTGTCTGACGCTATTGAGCTTGCAAGCCCAAGCAACAATCTCTACTGAAAAACTGATCGTCTCGGGAGCCTCGGGACAGTTGGGCGAACTGACGATTAAGGAACTGTTGCGTCGAGGTGTCCAAGCAAAGAATTTGATTCTGGTCAGTCGCAGGCCGGAAAAACTCGACCAATACGCCAAACTAGGCGCGTCGGTTCGTTATGGTGATCTATACAAGCCGGAATCTTTGCCAGCTGCCTATGCCGGCGGTACGCGCATGTTGCTAATCAGTATCGATATTGTTCCCGGCGCCGTACCACGACCGCAAACACACAAGGTCGGATTTGATGCGGCAGTGAAAGCAGGTGTAAAGCACATCGTTTACACCTCGTTCATTGGTGCCGACACCGGCACCTCATGGTTGGCGCTGGATCATCGTCAAAGCGAAGAGAACCTCAAGGCCAGCGGCGCTAAATGGACCTTGTTGCGTAATGGCTTCTATGCGGATCGCGTCGTGCAGCAGGCAATTGAGATGGTGAAAACCGGTCGCGCCAGCGTCACGCCGAATGAAGCGAAGAGCGCACCCGTTACCCGCGAAGATTGTGCAGCAGCGGCAGCGGGCGCACTGCTTGATCCAAAATTTGAAAACATGGCGTTCGACATCACCGGCCCGGCGCTATTCGGTACGGAAGATATTGCAGCGGCAGCCAGCACCATCACCGGCAAGCACATTGAGGTGGTTGAACAAAGCACCGCTGCGGCGGGCATGATGACACCGGCTATCGCCACCAATGCGGTAGCGGAATTGTCTGGCCGTCCCGCCACCGGCCTGCGTGCGCTGCTGGAAGCGAACAAAGACAAATTGATCGCAGCCAGATGACGGCATTGGAAATGGAATCAGCGCATCGCGCCCTGCTTGCGCTGGTGGTGATCTGGACGCTGGGTTTGCTCATTTCTGGTCGTGCGCCGTATGAGCGCGCAACCTGGCTGATGGAAGTCATGCCGTGTCTGATCTTGCTGCCGATTCTGTGGGCAACCCGCCAACGCTTCGTGTTTACGCCACTGGTGTATGGCTTGTTGATTGTTCATGGCCTGATCCTGATGCTCGGTGGCGCATACAGCTATGCGCGAGTACCGCTCGGCTTCTGGATGCAGGACTGGTTCGGCTGGCCACGCAACAACTACGACAAGATTGGCCACTTTGCACAGGGCTTTGTGCCTGCGTTTGTAGTGCGTGAAATGTTGATTCGTGTATATCGACTTACCAGCAAACATCTCATTGCCGTATTGACGGTAAGCGTGTGTCTGGCGATCAGTGCGCTGTATGAACTGGTCGAATGGGGGGCAGCGTTGTTGCTGGGTTCCGGTGCTGATGAGTTTCTTGGCACGCAAGGCGATGTGTGGGATACGCAGTCCGACATGTTCATGGCATTAATCGGTGCGCTGTATGCGTTGTTGTTCGCGCGCTGGCATGAGCGGGCGATGCGTAACATGCGGTAAACGTGCAGCAAGTTCGGAAATCACTCGGGCGATCATCGACGTCCGAAGTTTCGCAAGGAAGCGAGCGATGGTGAGCGTACAGGTCAACCGTCAGGAGACATTCGGTCAGGCGGGCGGCAATTCACGTCAGTGCTGCCACGGTCAGCGGCTGAAATGGGCACCCGTCGGATACTGGATGGGCTGGCTTCGGGCGGATAGGGCGATTATTCTTCCTATCCTCATGGTGCCAGTTGTCAGGATCACGCATGATGGCGTGTGCGAGCTACTGATGATGCGCTGGGGCTTAGCAGGAAAAAAGCGCTAAAGGAAAACAGAAATGATCGAACCAATCGACGCCAACGCATTTCGTATCCGGGTTGAAGCCAAGATCAACATCATTGCAAAGGCATTAACTTGGATATTGGCAATTTCGATTGCGGCGGCAATATACTTTGTCGAACGTAACTTTTGGTCGCTTGAAATTGATGTCACTGCAAGTGCGTGGGTGGCTTTCATGGTGGGGTCCCTAGCTTCATGGCTTATAATTAATAGGCCGATGAGAAAGCTGGAAGCAACGTATTCACTTTATGACGATGACGAGCCATAGGATTTTGACATAGAGGGACGACGTTCAAAAAGAAAACAGTATTCGTAATAGGCGCTGGTGCCAGCTGGCATTACGGATACCCAATTGGCGAAGAGTTGGTGGCAGAAGTCATAGAGCTAACCACCATATATGGACTCCCCCTGAGCATGACCGGGGCGGGGGGTATTGTGGGCCGCTCACTTCTGCTTCAAGAACATCTCTTGGTCGATGCCTACCTGCTTGAACTCGTAAGGTGGATGATCCCGATGTAGGCCGGGTGCCACACCCGGCATCCGATGGTGGATGCGGCATCCACCCTACGCTGGTTCGCAGGCACGGGGCAGGTCTTGAATATTGAATATTGAATTCTGACTTTGATATGTCCTCTGTTCCTGGCGTTGCTCGTGCGATGCGTCGCTTGAGTGAGGCGGATTAGCAAACTAATCCGCCTTTACAACCAAGGCTTACTTGGTCTTGGCTGTGGTCAGCAAGCTTTCAATCGCCTGGGTCATTTCATCCGAGTCAGGCGTTACTTTGCTATCAAAGTATTTCAGTACTGTGCCATCTGGCTTTACCAGGTACTTGTTGAAGTTCCACTTCGGTTCGGTGGTTTGCTTCGCCAGTTCCTTGAAGATGGAATTGGCATCCGTACCTTTCACTGACGACTCCGCAACCATGGTGAACTTCACGCCGTAGTTGATATAGCAAACCTCGGACGTTTCAGTATCTGTTGCGGCTTCCTGATTGAAGCTGTTTGACGGGAAACCCAGTACCACCAGACCACGATCCTTGTACTTCTCATGCAAGGCTTCCAGTCCCTTGAACTGTGGGGTGAATCCACAATGGCTGGCAGTGTTGACGATCAACAATAGCTTGCCTGCATAGGCCTTGCAGATGTTGACGGTTTCGCTGGAGCGCAGCTTCTTGAGATCCTGATTCAGATAGGCGGGGCAACTCGCCGCAGCAGCGGTGGTAGCGGCAACAGCACTATAAGTCGTGGTCAGTGTGACCAGCGCAAAACCGGCAAGCGAAATGAAAAGTGACAATCGCGGCAACATGGTGATGCTCCTGTTGGGAATGAGGGGGCTGATATCAGCTGACTGGTGGTGGTCATCCATACGGCAAGGCTAGCCGCTTTTCAGGATCGTGCGGCAGACTTCACACTTTCAAAACAGTTGGCTTATTCAGGCAGATTGCTGGCACTTGCTCGGCCACCGTGGCAGGCAGACGCGGATATTATTGTTCAATCAGTTGATATAGCAGCGTCTGTTCGGGACGGCGAGTCGTAGATTGACTCGTCCTGCTCACTGCATTCCATGCTTGTGTGGGGTGCCAACTTCTCGTGCCCTGCGAGTCGTCCTTGATAGCTCGATCATCGTCAGCTCAGCCTGAAAAAGAAAGCCCCGCATCGCGGGGCCTTCTCAAACATCACAACCCAATTGAGTTGTCTTGTTTATCAGCAGCTCGGCCTTACATGCCCATGCCGCCCATGCCGCCCATACCGCCCATTCCACCCATGTCACCACCACCGCCATGGCCATGGTCAGCTTCTTCCTTCGGCGCTTCAGCGATCATGACTTCGGTGGTCAACAACAGACCGGCAACCGATGCGGCGTTCTGCAGAGCCAGACGCGTTACCTTGGTGGGATCAAGGATACCCATCTCGAGCATGTCACCGTAAACGCTGGTTGCAGCGTTGTAGCCGTATGTGCCCTTGCCTTCTTTCACTTTGGAAAGAACTACTGCGGCATCTTCACCAGCATTGGTGACGATCTGACGCAATGGCTCTTCAATGGCACGGGCCAAGATGCGGATGCCGAAAGCCTGGTCTTCGTTGGTCGCTTCCAGTTTGTCCACGGCTTTCTGCGCGCGAATCAAGGCAACACCACCTCCGGGAACCACACCTTCTTCAACGGCAGCACGAGTTGCATGCAGCGCATCTTCAACGCGAGCTTTCTTCTCTTTCATTTCAACTTCGGTAGCTGCACCAACTTTGATGACGGCTACACCGCCAGACAATTTGGCAACGCGTTCCTGCAGCTTTTCCTTGTCGTAATCAGAGGTGGTTTCTTCAACCTGCTTGCGAATCTGTTCAACACGCGCCTTGATGTCAGCAGACTTGCCTTTACCATCAATAAGCGTAGTGTTTTCTTTTTCGATCAGCACTTTCTTGGCTTCGCCAAGATCGGCCAGCGTAGCCTTCTCAAGCGACAAACCCACTTCTTCGGAAATGACGGTACCGCCTGTCAGAATGGCGATGTCTTGCAACATGGCCTTGCGACGATCACCAAAGCCCGGTGCCTTCACCGCAGCCACCTTGACGATGCCACGAATGGTGTTAACCACCAGCGTTGCCAGTGCTTCGCCTTCAACGTCTTCTGCAACGATGAGCAGCGGGCGACCGGCTTTGGCGATACCTTCGAGCAACGGCAGCATTTCACGTACGTTGGAAATTTTCTTTTCGTACAACAGGACGTACGGATTCTCGAATTCGACAGTCTGGTTATTCTGGTTATTGATGAAGTAGGGCGACAGATAGCCGCGATCAAACTGCATACCTTCAACCACGTCGAGCTCGTTCTGCAGGCCAGAACCTTCCTCAACAGTGATCACGCCTTCCTTGCCAACTTTTTCCATCGCATCAGCAATAGTCTTGCCGATCGAATCATCACTATTGGCGGAGATAGTGCCGACCTGCGCAATGGCCTTCTGATCCTTGCAAGGCTTGGAGAGCTTCTTCAACTCTTCAGTTGCAGCAACCACAGCCTTATCGATACCGCGCTTCAGATCCATTGGATTGGCACCAGCAGCAACGGCCTTCAGACCTTCGCGCACAATGGCTTGTGCCAATACAGTGGCGGTAGTGGTGCCGTCACCGGCTTCATCGGAGGTGTTGGAAGCGACTTCCTTCACCATCTGTGCGCCCATGTTTTCGAACTTGTCTTTTAGTTCGATTTCTTTGGCGACGGATACGCCGTCTTTAGTGATGGTCGGTGCGCCAAAGCTCTTTTCGAGAATTGCATTGCGACCTTTAGGACCCAGCGTTGCCTTGACGGCATTGGCCAGAATGTTGACACCCCTGACCATGCGGGTGCGGGCATCATCGCCAAAACGTACTTCTTTAGCTGCCATGTAAATTAAACCTCAATAAATATGTAGAAGGTAGGTAGTGAGAAAAGTCCGTGCTGCTTACTTCTCGATCACGGCCATAATGTCGTCTTCTTTCATGACCAGCAGTTCTTCGCCATCAAGCTTCACTTCGGTGCCGCTGTATTTGCCAAACAGAACGCTGTCGCCGACCTTCACGTCCAGCGCGTGCACCTTGCCGTCTTCCAGAATCTTGCCCTTACCCACGGCAAGCACCTTGCCGCGGATCGGCTTTTCGGTAGCGCTGTCAGGAATTAGAATGCCACCTGCAGACTTACGCTCTTCTTCAAGACGCTTGACGATGACGCGATCATGCAGGGGACGGATTTTCAATTTGTCAGCCATAGTGGGCTCCAACTGATGAGGTTAATAAAAGATAAAAAGAATTCGGTAAGGTGAAGCTCATATCCCGAGGCATAGCCAAGAAACTTGTTAGCACTCCACCTAAGCGGCTGCTAATAATAGGGGGCGATATTAGGATTTCAAGGGGAGAGACGAATAAAGACGGTAGGACGTGGGCTGTACTATGGGTAGGAACGAAATCCGTTCTGACCAACAGCCCGCAGCCTACAGCCCAGAACCCTCACAATAACCGACACCCTGACCACCTACCCCACTCCGGAAAGAGCTGAACCCTAACCCGCCGCCCAGTTGGCGACACTGGCAACCCGCCTCAAGGCACTCTACCCTTACGAACTACCGGAGCTGACTGTGGTTGCGATCCCAGTGTGCGCCGGTAGTGCGCCCTATCGGGATTGGATTCGGCACAATATGGCGTCTCAAGACTGACTTTCCCTTACCACACCTGAAATTACTTAAGATCACCTATGCAGCAGTCTTCCTTCGCCGCACGCCTGATGTCAACCCTGTTGGGCCTGTTTTTGTTAGTCAGCCCGGCGCTGCAAGCGCAACAATCCAGCACTGGCAGCAGCTTGGCCAACTTGCTCAAATCCAGTGAAGACGGATTCCTGCACCCTGACGAAGCGTTCAAACTCACTGTCCGTGCCACCGGACCGGATGCTGTGGAGGTTGAATGGCAAATCGCTGATGGCTATTACCTATACAGGAAGCGCATGAGCCTCAGCACGGAGACCCCGCAACTACAATTGGGCGAAGCCACCTTCCCCAAGGGCGAGATCAAGAACGACGAATTCTTTGGCGAAATGGAGGTTTACCACCATAGCCTCATCGCAAAAATTCCCGTGGCGCGCCCAGCCGGTGCAGCAGTAAAACTGGCCCTAACCGTCAAGTACCAAGGCTGTGCCGAAGCTGGCCTATGCTACAACCCATTAACAAAAATCATTGATGTCGAGCTGCCAGCCAGCAATAGCGCGGTCAACTTTGATGGGAAATCAAGTAATTTTGAATCCGGCGATGGCATGGTGTCGGAGCAGGATCGGCTAGCCAACCTGATTCGAACCGGCAGTTTGGCTGCGGTACTGGCTACCTTTTTCGGATTAGGTTTACTCTTATCGTTCACGCCCTGTGTACTGCCGATGATTCCCATCCTGTCCGGAATCATTGTCGGGCAGAGTGAAAAAGTTACCCCAGCCAAGGGATTCTCCCTAGCCTTCGCCTACGTGCAAGGCATGGCATTGACCTACGCTGCCGCTGCAGTCGTGTTCGTACTCGCTTTCAAGCAAGCACCCCAAGCGTTTTTCCAGAGCCCTTGGATCGTCGGCACTTTTGCCGTGCTGTTTGTGGTACTGGCATTCGCCATGTTTGGCAGCTTCACCTTACAACTGCCCAGCGCCTTGCAAACCAAGCTCACCGATGTCAGCAACAAGCAACAAGGCGGCACCTATATTGGCACCTTCATCATGGGTGCCTTGTCGGCGCTGATAGTCACAGCCTGTGTGGCACCTGCCATGATTGCCGCACTGTCCGTCATCAGCCAAACCGGACTAATTGGGCGCGGCGCGGCGGCGCTGTACTTCATGGGACTAGGCATGGGCGTGCCATTGTTATTGGTCGGCGCATCCGCCGGTACGCTACTACCCAAAGCGGGTGCATGGATGGACGCCATCAAGCGCTTGTTTGGCGTCATGTTCTTGGGACTGGCCATTTATCTGGTTTCCAGCTTACTGCCGGGTGGGCTGGTAATGCTGCTATGGGCTGCGTTGGCAATCATTTCCGGCTACTGGACTTTCGCTCTACAACTGAAACCCGGAGAACCTGCGCCAGCGGCATGGCGCGGTTGCGGGCTAGTGATCCTTATATACGGAATTCTATTGCTGATCGGCGCGGCTTCGGGACGCACAAACCCGCTACAGCCATTGCAAGGGTTGGCCAGCTACCCTAACGGCAACATCGCCGTTGCCGACAGCAATACGGAAAATCATTCTGCCCTGCCTTTCAAACACATCAGTTCAGTGGCCGAACTGGACGCAGAGCTCGCTGCCGCGCGAGCAGCCGGTAAAACCGTGATGCTGGATTTTTATGCCGACTGGTGCGTGAGTTGCAAAGAGATGGAGAAATACACCTTTACTCAGGCGTCGGTGCAACAGGCCCTGAGCAGTTCCATCCTATTGCAAGCTGATGTCACTGCCAACAACGCCGACGACCAAGCGTTATTAAAACGCTTTGGAATTTTTGGCCCACCGACCATTGCCTTCTTTGTCGATGGTAATGAGCGGCGTAACTATCGGGTGGTCGGCTATATGTCGGCCGAAAAATTTGCGCCGCATGTCACTTCGGCATTAAACAGCGCCACCTAGTAGAATCGGTAGCCGTTACGGAGAGTAAGGCGCTAACAATCACATGCTTAATAGACTTGGCTACGTACTGGTCGCCCTGGTTGCAATCGCACTCGGCTATATCTCGGCTCAGTACTGGCTGAGCACGTCCACCGCACCCGCTGCCCAAACGGCATCCAGCGGCAATACAGCCAAGGCACCGGTACTGACCTTGCCAGAGTTTTCGCTGAAGAATCGCACGGGCGAGTTGCAGTCCATTCACGCCTGGCCGGGCAAATCATTGGTGATCAACTTCTGGGCCACGTGGTGTGCCCCCTGTCGCCGCGAGATTCCGTTACTGAAACAGTTACAACAAGATCACGCAGCTGACGGGGTACAAGTGGTCGGCATTGCCGTGGATTTTCGTGAAGACGTTTTGAAGTATGCCGACGCCATCAATATGGACTATCCATTGCTGATTGGCGAACAAGATGGCCTAGACGCCGTCGACGCCTTTGGTATCGAGGCGGTAGGGTTTCCTTATACGGTATTTACCGACGCGCAAGGAAACATCATCACCACTTATGTTGGCGAACTGCACAAGGAGCAGGCAGAGCTGATTCTGGGCACCATCAAACAGGTAAATAGCGGCGAACTTGCGGCAAGTCTGGCGCGCACACACCTGACTACGACACTGTCCAACCTGAAAGCCGCCGTGGCCAGCGAAGGCTAAGCACGGCGCAGCACCAAAGGACGTGTTCACCCCATGAGCCAACGCCACTCGCGCCAAGCATCACTCGCGAAATACACCATTTCAACAAAGTAATCGCCAATTACACCAATCTACAGCTAAACTTGCCGCCATTTCCCAGAAAGTGGCCATAACCACTCTTGCATTACATGGCGAATTTGCTACTTCTCAATGGCCCAAATTTAAACCTGCTCGGCGGTCGCGAGCCGGGCATCTATGGCGCTGACACGCTGCCAGACATCACCGCGAAACTGGCCAAGCTGGCACAGGATGCCGGGCACGAACTGGCCGCCCTGCAAAGCAATTCCGAAGCGGAGCTGATTAACCGCATCCACCAAGCTGGCAAAGACAAAGTAGATTTCATCTTATTCAACCCAGCCGCCTTCACTCACACCAGCATCGCCCTGCGCGACGCACTACTGGCGGTAAAAATTCCGTTCATCGAAATTCACCTGAGCAACGTGCATGCACGGGAAAATTTCCGCCATCACTCGTATTTTTCCGACATCGCCGCCGGCGTGATTGTCGGTCTGGGCCCGCTCGGCTACGAGCTGGCTCTGTATGCCGCCGCACAGCGGCTGGCAAGCTCTAACTAACGCCCGTTATTTACAAAAACCTGCATTTTAACGAGAGGTCCGTATGGATATCCGCAAGGTCAAAAAGCTGATCGAATTGCTCGAAGAAACCGGTATCGCCGAACTCGAAATCAAAGAAGGCGAAGAATCAGTACGGATCAGCCGCTACCCCGGCGCTGGTGCCGCACCAATGCAGCAAGTTCATTATGCCGCCGCGCCAGCTGTGGCTGCGCCAGCTGTGGCAGCAGTCGCTGCGCCACCGGCCAGCAATGCAAACGACTACACTGTAACCGCACCCATGGTCGGTACTTTCTACGCCTCCGGCACGCCGGGAGCCAAGCCGTTTGTCGACATTGGCAGCGAAGTGGCAGTCGGCGACACGCTATGCATCATCGAAGCCATGAAAATGATGAATCAGATCGAGTCAGATAAGGCCGGACGCGTAACCTCAGTGATGGTGAAAAATGGTGAGCCAGTCGAATTTGGTCAGCCACTTTTCATCATTGAATAAGTCTTACCAATGCGCCCTTCAATCGCCGCTCAACACCGACCCACGCCCTCACCTTTGCACGGATTCGATTACCTGCCATGCTAGAAAAAGTAGTCATTGCCAATCGCGGTGAAATTGCACTGCGCATTCTGCGCGCCTGCCGCGAGCTGGGCATCAAAACAGTTGCGGTACATTCAACCGCCGATGCCACCCTTAAACACGTATTGCTGGCTGATGAATCCGTGTGCATTGGTCCACCCGCGTCCAAAGACAGTTATCTCAACATGCCGGCCATCATCAGTGCCGCCGAGGTGACTGATTCGATGGCTATTCATCCCGGCTACGGTTTCTTATCCGAGAACGCCGACTTCGCCGAACGCGTGGAAAAAAGCGGTTTCATTTTTATTGGCCCGAAAGCCGAAACCATTCGCATGATGGGTGACAAAGTATCGGCCATTCGCATAATGAAAAAAGCAGGCGTGCCCTGCGTACCGGGCTCCGACGGCCCATTGGGCGATGACCCTGGCGAGAATATTCGTATTGCACGCCAGATCGGCTATCCCGTCATTATCAAGGCATCAGGCGGTGGTGGCGGTCGCGGCATGCGCGTTGTACACAGCGAAGCGACCTTGATTACGTCGATCAACGTCACGCAGGTTGAAGCCATGGCCGCGTTTGGCAACGGTCAGGTGTACATGGAAAAGTTTTTGGAAAAACCGCGCCATATTGAAGTTCAGGTAATGGCCGACAACTACGGCAATGTGGTTCATCTCGGTGAACGCGACTGCTCGTTGCAGCGCCGTCATCAGAAAGTAATTGAAGAGGCGCCAGCCCCCGGCATTACTGCCAAGCAACGCAAACACATCGGCGAACGCTGCATCAGGGCTTGTAGCGAAGTGGGTTATCGCGGCGCAGGTACATTGGAATTCCTCTATGAAGATGGCGAGTTCTACTTCATTGAAATGAATACTCGTGTACAGGTAGAGCACCCGGTTACAGAGCAAATCACCGGCATAGACATCGTCAAAACGCAATTGCGCGTGGCAGCTGGCGAGCGTCTACCGTGGACTCAGGACGATATCGTCATCCGTGGCCATGCTATCGAGTGCCGTATCAATGCCGAAGACCCGAAAGGGTTTATCCCCTCACCAGGTCTGGTAAAATTGTACCATCCACCCGGCGGTCCCGGCATCCGCGTTGATAGCCACCTATACAGCGGCTACACCGTACCACCATATTACGATTCATTGATCGGCAAGCTGATCGCTTTTGGCGAAGATCGCGATACCGCGATTGCGCGTATGAAAACCGCACTGTCAGAAATGGTGGTGGAAGGCATCAAAACCAACATTCCGCTGCATCAGGAAATCTTCAATCACACTGCGTTCAAAGCCGGCGGTCTGGATATTCACTATCTGGAACGACGACTGGGCATCAAGTAATCCGGCGATGCAAGCAATCATGTCATTAAGGGCGCGTTAATCGCGCCCTGTTTGTCTCCCCACCAAGAACATCATGCCCTTCCTGCAACTCACTTTAAAACTCGGCAACCTCAACCCGGAACGGGTGGAAGCAGCGCTATTCGATATCGGCGCGCTGTCGATCACACTAGAAGATGCCGCTGATGATCCGATTCTGGAGCCGGCGCCCGGCGCATTGCCACTGTGGCCGACAGTCAACATCAAAGCTTTATTCGCGACGACAACAGACCAGCACGCGTTACTGCATACGCTGCAACAACAACTCGATTACGAGCTGCCACCACATGAATTCGAACAGTTAGCCGATCGACACTGGGAGCGTGAATGGCTGAAAGATTTTCATGTCATGCAATTTGGTCAACGTCTGTGGATATGCCCGGATGGACAGCGTCCCGAAGACCCGCATGCAATTATTGTTGATCTTGATCCCGGCTTGGCCTTCGGCACTGGCACACATCCCACCACTGCCCTATGCCTGCAGTGGCTGGATGAACATACCGCATTGGGACAAAGAATCATTGACTACGGTTGCGGCTCAGGAATTCTGGCGATTGCCGCCCTCAAGTTAGGCGCAGTCAGTGCGGCAGGGGTGGACATTGATCCACAAGCTTTGCTGGCTAGTCGCAACAATGCTAAACGCAATGGTGTGAGTGCCGCACTGACGCTCAGCCTGAGCGACCAGGACCTGCAACCGGCAGAGATAGTCATTGCCAACATTCTGGCCGGGCCATTGGCAACACTGGCGCCGCGACTAGCTGAGCTGACTCGACCACATGGACATATCGTTTTGTCCGGGGTGCTGACAGAACAGGCGACAGCAGTTCAGAATTGCTATGCTGCTTGGTTCGATATGCACCCCATTGCCGTGCAAGGCGATTGGGCACGACTCAGCGGTAAACGACTTGCAACCCCAATCTAGGAAAAACCAAGCGTGTTGACGCAATGCCCAAGCTGCCAAACCGTATTTCGTGTTACCAGCACGATCCTGCGCGCCGCACACGGCCAAGTGCGCTGCGGCCGCTGTGACACGCAGTTTGATGCCATCCAACACTTGCTGGATGAAGACGAAGCAGACAGCATCGTCACGCAAACCGCACTGCAGCCACCCACTGACAACCAAGATGACAGCATCCATTCCAGCACTTCTGTGGCTCACGAAGATATCGTCATGGAAGGCAACCGAATCGAAATCAGCGGCGTCTATCCACATGCCAGCGATGACATGGATGCGCGTATGTCAGACACTCATACAACCATCGAAGAATTTAATCTGAGTCGTGACGAATGGGATGTTGCGCAAGCAAGCTTGTCGACGAAACCAGATGCCACTCAAGATAACAGTAGCGATACGGAGCTTGATGACGTTGAAGCAGTGTTGAGCGAAACCGAACTGTTCGGCGCCCTCAACAGCTTGGATGAATACCGCACTGAAGACGAGCATCGCGAAGCCGAGAACATGGGTGCGGTGGCCGAATCAACCCAGCCACACCGCGAGCAAGAGACACCACTAACCGAGATCAATCCTTGGCTAAAAGTCACTCCACAAAACGCGCCTGAGCCATTTCTGACTACACCTAGTGAACCGCACCACTGGCCTTGGGCAGTCACCAGCATCTTGCTGGGATTGGGGCTAGCCGCACAACTGCTACACCACTATCGGCAAGATCTGTCGCGACATCCAAGCGTTGGCCCACAACTGACCCGACTTTATGCAGCAGTGGGCCAGCCGCTTGCGCCGCAATGGGATATTAATTTCTACAGCATCAAACAATGGGGGATTGTCTCTGATCCGCAGACCACCGGCACGTTACGAGTACGCGCCAGCGTCACCAACGGCGCACCCTTTGCGCAACCTTATCCATTACTGCAACTAAGTCTTGAAGATCGCTTCGGCAGCAACGTAGGTAGCCGTGCATTCAAACCAGATGAATATCTGAGCAACCGAGCACAAGCCACTCGCCTATTGGCAGCGGGTGAATCCGCCAACATTGATTTAGCAATTGTTGACCCTGGCCAGGATGCAGTTGGATTTCAATTTGATACCTGCCTATCGCTAACCAGTGGCCTGCGTTGTACACATGCAGGCGGCGGTTAATACCTTGCGTATCGGGCCATACCAGCTGCGCAGCAATTTGGCGCTAGCACCCATGGCGGGCGTCACTGATCTGCCATTCCGGCAACTATGCCGCAGCTTTGGCGCCGGATTGGCCGCCGGTGAAATGCTTACCAGTGATATACGGCTGTGGCATTCAAACAAATCACGCAGTCGACTGAGCCACGCCGAGGAACTTGAACCGCGAATTGTGCAGATAGTTGGTGGTGATGCCAAGATGATGGCTGAAGCCGCGCGTATCAATGTGGACTTAGGCGCGCAGATTATTGATATCAACATGGGCTGCCCCGCTAAAAAAGTATGCAACAAAGCAGCCGGATCGGCATTGCTGCGTGACACGGCACTGGTTGCGGAAATTCTTAATGCAGTGGTACGTGCGGTACCAATCCCAGTCACGCTAAAAATTCGCACCGGCTGGAATGCCGACAATCGCAACGGCACCGAAATTGCCCGCATTGCACAAGACGCTGGCATTCAGGCTCTGGCAGTGCATGGTCGTACTCGTGCCTGCATGTTTGCAGGCGAGGCAGAATACGCAACGATTCGCGCGATTAAAAATGCAATAAAAATCCCGGTGTTAGCCAATGGTGATATCGATTCGCCGCAAAAAGCACGTCAAGTGCTTGAACTAACAGGCGCGGATGGTTTGATGATCGGTCGCGCCGCGCAGGGTCAGCCATGGATCTTCCGTGATATTGCCGCATTTCTCGATTCAGGTGTGTTGCTAGCGCCCCCAGTTGCCTCCGAAGTCCGTGCTATCATGCGCGCCCATTTGCGCAACCTGTATACGTTCCATGGTGAAAGCATCGGTGTGCGGATTGCGCGTAAGCATGTTGGTTGGTATGCCGCAGGTCGCGTGCAGGCGCAGACTTTTCGGCAAGTGGTAATGAGAGCTGAAACTGCGGACAATCAATTGACTGCAGTCGAAGAATATTTCGACGCGCTTGATGCGGCTGCATGAAACGACCAACCGACTAACTTTTAGAGCAATTGACTGCATCGAGATTTTTTGCGTATGGCGTCCAAGAAAAAAACCAGCTCGCGCAAATCAACGCGTAACCTCGCCAAGAAAACCGTCAGCAAAGTGAACCATGCGTCTGGCGCAAGTATGCCATTGCGGGCACAAACTGCTGCCGCGCTCGACACCTATTTAAGCCAACTAAATGGCGACAAACCCGGCTTCTTATATGAGCTGGTGATGCGCGAGGTCGAAGAACCGCTATTTCGCGCTGTACTTGATTATGTTGATGGCAATCAAAGCCGCGCCGCCGAAGTGCTGGGCATAAATCGCGGCACATTGCGCAAGAAACTACGTCAATACAATCTGACAGAAGCAACTTAGTCGCAGCCTGACCCCGACCCATATTCTTAACTTTTGCATGAGCACAATGAGCATCACTATTAAGCGCGCCTTAATCAGCGTTTCCAATAAAGACGGACTTCTGGACTTTGTACGTACACTACAGGCACGCAACATTGAAATTTTATCTACTGGTGGCACTGCTACCCTGCTGGCAAAAAACAATATTGCAGTAACCCAAGTATCAGAACACACCGGCTTCCCGGAAATCATGGATGGACGAGTCAAGACATTGCACCCGAAGATTCACGGTGGACTGCTCGGTCGTCGCGGCGTGGACGAAGCAGTGATGCAACAACATGGCATCGCGGCCATTGATCTGGTGATTGTGAATCTGTATCCGTTCGCAGCAACCATTACCAAATCTAATTGCAGTTATACAGATGCCATCGAGAATATCGATATCGGGGGCCCGGCGATGGTGCGCGCCTCCGCC
Source organism: Steroidobacteraceae bacterium (assembly GCA_050181835.1). Taxonomy (GTDB): domain Bacteria; phylum Pseudomonadota; class Gammaproteobacteria; order Steroidobacterales; family Steroidobacteraceae; genus CAILZL01. Next base: position 60,694 of record JBFXCU010000003.1, read on the forward strand.
AAGAACCATGATCGGGTCACGATTGTAGTCGACCCGCTCGACTATGGCACAGTCATTGCTGAGATGGATGCGCATAACGACAGCATTAGCGACACCACCCGCCAGCGTTTAGCGGCAAAAGCGTTTGCACACACTGCACAATATGACACTATGGTAGCCAGCTACCTCAGCAAGATCGCGCAAAACAATAGTGGGTTTCCAGATTTACTGCCGCTGCAATTTCGCAAGCGCATGGACTTACGCTACGGGGAAAACCCGCATCAACAGGCCGCCTTCTACACCGCCAGTAATGCACAGGGCGCAAGCATTGCCAACGCCACACAATTGCAGGGCAAACAGCTGTCGTATAACAACATTGCCGACAGCGATACCGCACTAGAGTGCGTGCGCCAGTTTGATACCCCTGCTTGTGTGATCGTCAAACATGCCAACCCTTGCGGTGTGGCTATCGGCGCCGATTTGTTTGAAGCCTATAACCGCGCTTACCAGACCGACCCCACCTCCGCATTCGGTGGCATCATCGCCTTCAATCGACCCCTAGATGCGAAAACCGCCAGCGCCATCATTGAACGTCAATTTGTGGAAGTCATTCTCGCGCCAGCCATTGATGAAGAGGCTCGCTCCTTGTGCAAGCGTAAAGAAAATGTACGTTTACTGGAAACCGGATCACTGGATGCTAGCAACACGGAATTCGATTTGCGGGGCGTCAATGGTGGTCTACTGCTGCAGAGTCGTGATCTAGGCATGGTGGATGTTGCCGATCTTAAAGTTGTCACACAACGCCAACCGACTGCGGCAGAACTGCGCGATCTGCAATTTGCGTGGAGAGTGTGCAAGTTCGTCAAATCGAACGCCATCGTGTTTGCCCATGATGCAATGACTATTGGCGTCGGTGCTGGACAAATGAGCCGTGTGTACTCCACCCGCATCGCCGCAATCAAAGCCAAGGATGAAGGTTTAACGGTAAGCGGCTGCGTAATGGCCTCAGATGCGTTCTTCCCGTTTCGGGATGGTCTGGACGTGGCAGCGGAGTTCGGCATCAAAGCAGTGATTCAGCCCGGTGGCTCAATGCGCGACAGTGAAGTGATTGCTGCTGCCGATGAACATGGCATTGCCATGATCCTCACCGGCATGCGGCATTTCAGGCATTAATCGTGTTGGACTACATGGACTTGGCCCACCCTACCCGCTTTAAGTAGGTTGGCGCTGAACGCAGTGAAGCTCAACATCAGAAATTTTCATGGAGTCGCTCTTGAACGTTCTCATTATCGGTAACGGCGGCCGCGAACACGCCTTGGCCTGGAAGGTGGCGCAGTCACCACGCGTCAATCACATCTATGTCGCACCGGGCAATGCAGGCAGCGCGCTGGAAACCAAAGTCAGTAACGTCAACATTGCTGCCGATGACATCGCCGGCTTAGTAGCGTTTGCCAGCAGCAATAAAATCGACCTCACTATCGTCGGCCCTGAAGGGCCATTGGTATTGGGTGTCACCGATGCATTCCAGCAAGCAGGATTGCGTTGCTTCGGGCCGAGTAAACTTGCCGCGCGTCTTGAAGGCTCCAAAGCCTTTACCAAGGACTTTTTACACACGCATCGAATCCCCACCGCTGCCTACGCCACCTTTACCGCTGCGACACTCGACGAAGCATGGATACTCGCACAAGGCGCACCATTGGTGGTTAAAGCGGACGGTCTCGCAGCTGGCAAGGGTGTCATCATTTGCGCAACTCAAGCTGAGGCAGTAGCCACCGTGAAAGCGATGTTCGCCGGTCAGTTTGGTACTGCAGGATCCACTGTAGTGGTTGAAGAATTCTTAGAAGGTGAAGAAGCCAGCTTCATCGCCATGGTGGATGGCACACACATTTTGCCGTTGGCCACCTCACAGGATCACAAACGATTACTCGATGCTGATCTAGGCCCCAACACCGGCGGCATGGGCGCCTACTCACCGGCACCAGTGGTTACTGCCGCTGTACATGAGCGCATCATGCGTGAAGTAATGGAACCCACCGTGCGTGGCTTGATTGCGGCAGGCACGCCTTATGTTGGTTTTTTATATGCAGGCTTGATGATTTCGGCCACTGGCGCACCCAAAGTGATCGAGTTCAACTGCCGCTTCGGTGATCCCGAAGCGCAGCCGGTCATGTCACGATTGAAGTCAGACCTCACGCTACTGTGTGATGCGGCACTGGACGGTAGGCTGGATAAAGTCACTGCAGAATGGATTCCACAAGCTGCACTGGGCGTGGTAATGGCGGTTGGCAATTACCCTGATGCACCGCGCAATGGCGATGTCATCACGGGCTTAGATCAGGCAGCCACGCTGCCTGGCAAAGTGTTTCATGCGGGCACACAGCTGCGCGACAATGAAGTCATTACCAGCGGCGGTCGTGTACTATGTGCAGTGGGCTTGGGCGATACAGTCAAAGCCGCACAACAACAAGCTTATGCGCTGGTGGATGTCATCGACTGGCAAGGCATGCAGTATCGACGCGACATCGGCTATCGCGCCATTGAACGTGAAGGCTGAAGCTGCCCCGTGACCGAACAACCAGAGTTGATGGTGATCCCCTATGCGGAACTATCCAGCGACGCACTGCAAGCCGTGATTGAATCCTTCGTATTGCGTGAAGGCACTGATTACGGCACGCACGATGTGTCGTTATCACAGAAAGTAGCGCAGGTCATGCGGCAACTGCAACGCAAGGAAGCACAGATAATTTTTGATCCAAACAGCGAAAGCATCGATATCGTACATAAGCCCTAGCAACCTTAAGCTTGTTTACTACCGCTTTTCACATCAACCTCCAAGCTGATTTGCAACTCACTATGACCCGTCGCGAAGCCATGGGTAATGCCTTGTCTGCTCGGCAATTGTTGCGCCAACCCAATCAATTCGGTACGTGGAACGCCAAGCCATAACCCAGTCGGATCACTATCAAAGCGCCACTCAGCCGCACTGCTTGGATTGAGCTTGAGGCGAAACGCATGACCACGTGGCATGAGCACATCCAAGCCCATGGACTTGCCCTTACACAAGTCAGCAAACTCTTCGGTGGTGACCCGAACACGAATACTGTTGGCAGCAAAACGCAGATTCATGAGACTCCCCTCCCAAGCTTGGTAGTTGTTATCACTTAAAACCGCGTCCATTCCAACTGATAGTCATCCATCACATAGCCATTACCAATATCGATAATTACATCAGCGACGATGACAAAGCCAACACGCAGATACGCGGTGAGCGCTGAATTGCGTTTATTAACCGTTAACCACAGTGTCGGCAGATCGCGTTGTCGCGCCAGTGCTGCCAGATGCTGCAATGCTGCACGTCCCAGCCCTTGTCGACGTAACGCTCTGCGTAAATACAACTTACTGATGAACAAGCGCCGCTGTGACAGTTCAACTTTCACAGCGGCGTAACCCACTAACTCAGCGTCACGGTATAACAGAAAATATTCGTTTCCCTTCTGCAGCTGCTCCGCAATGGCAGCGGCGCTTTGCAAACGCGCCAGCATGTAATCAATTTGTGCCTGAGAGATAATTCCTACGTAATGATCCGACCAAATCTCCTGTGCCAGCGACGCCGTTGTGACGATTTGCACATCGGTCTGTACGGGAACCAATTCGAGGTTATGCGGCATGCTCGCCAAGATACACGCAGAGTATGCCGAATGGTCTGACTACTTCGATCAGTCAATCCCTGCAACTCAAGCAGGCAAGGCCTCGGCGTCACTAACCACGACCCGTCCGGTATGCACGTCCATACGCAGCAGCACGTCCCTAGGTCGATTGAGCTCCTTACAATCGACTGGCAGACGGGAGTCGTCGAAATACACTTTCAACAGGTCTATCACTGACGCAGCGGGTGCCTCCATGCCCTGATCGACCGGAATATGACCCACGATACGTACCCGCCAACTGGTTTTGCGGGCGCCAAGACCACGCATGGCCTTGCAAAACAGATCTAGCAGCAGCAGGTGTGAGCTCAGCACCGCGTCGGTCAGATCCACGCCGCGACCTTCATGAGAGTCAGCATAGTAAAAATGCAGCAAACCGGCCACGCCGCGCGTGTCGTCATGGATACAAATTGCCAAGGAATGACTTAACTGAGCCGCCAGCACACCGCCGCTATCGGCAGTGCGGTATTCACCCGGTTGAATCAGAAATTCTGTAGATTTGTCGGACATATTCAATAATTTTCCAGCGTCCATATGGTGCCCGGCAACCGTGCATCAGCACTGGGCTCTGCATCACGGATTTGCGCCTTTGCCTCTGGAGCCGTAAAGTGCGCGCCCGGTGTTCAGTTTATGGCCGGGTTCAATTAGATTTTGGCAATTTTAGGAGTTTAATCATGGGCAGAGGCGATCGTAGAACCCGCAAGGGAAAAATTTGGCGTGGCAGCCACGGCAACACCCGTCCAGCTGGCGGCAAAAAGAAAGGCTAACAAACTCACAGCACGGGGCAGTCCGCCCGCCCCTGCTGCTGTTTAGCCTTTGATTGGCAGCGAATCAGGAATTTCTCACTACACGACGCAACCGCTGCGCCTCACTCACTCCCGTTTGCGCCAACCGAAAACTGAGTGCAGAGGTCGCCACCAGCACTTCGCGCAAGAAATACACCAAGCCAATCGCCAGACTAACCATCGCACTGATGAATGACATGGCAATTGGCACTGCCAGATTGACCTCGAATAGAACGGCGACAAACAGACTGACCACCACAATCGGCACCAGCACTGCACACAACACACTGAAAGCAATGGCGCGACTGATGAGTTTGGCGCGTTTAGCCAATATCTCCAGACGTTCAAGCAACTCCACCGACTGCTGCTCGACAGAATCCTTGAGCTGAGCTTCGGTGATGCGAGCGCGCTCAACAATGCGCACCAAACGGGACACCAGCACATTCAGCGTCGCGCCCACACCAGCCAACAGAAATACCGGTGCAACCGACAGCTGAATAACCTGAGCAATGGTTCCTATCTGGGTTCCGGGCAGTTCCACAAGCAATACGCCTCGTCATTTATCGCTACCGGATCATAACGCAGATCAGCAGCGGCGAAGTTAACTACCGGCAAACACCGAGACCTCGCCGCTGATACAACAGCAGACACCGCGTTTTTGTCCTTGTAGATACGGCAAAGTGATTGGTTCAGAAGTGAACTCGCCACTCACGGAAAAATTTGTAGCTATGAGTCACTTGGTAACGCGCGGCAATCTGTGCCGCTGCCGCGCAATCGGCCTAGTATTGGCGACGCTTTCAGCAACCATATGTTGCGCTGCACGACGCTTCTTGATCACCTCAACTTGGGCTCGAAATACGGTATCGGATAGGGCCACCGACGCAATTCAGCAAATTCGATTGACTGCCCGTCCTCTCCCCAAATCAATCTAATTGAATCGAAAAGTCGCGCAAAAAGCTGTTAACGCCAGCGTTAATAACTCACGTAGTAACCGTAATTTATTCAGGTAATTACCGTAATTGCCCGCTGAATATCAGTTTTTTTATTTACAAACCGCATCGTAAACTGGATAGTGCGACCCTGCGACAGGGCTAAAGAAAGGCAAAATTCCACGTCGGGCCTTGGCCGCGACAGTTATGATTGTCACCACTGCAAGCAGGCGTAAACCTGCCGCTCAAATAATCAAATATCAGACAAACAGGACAGCACTAGAATGAGTATTTTTGACTGGCTAGGCCAAGCCTTGCTCAACACCTGCGGCGTTGAACAGTATCCACCTGAACCTGGTACCGTGATCAGCTTTCTCCAATGGATGGAAGGGAGCGCGGTAGGCACTTGTGTAATGCAGTCACCAGCTGGCTTTTACATCCTGCTGGGCTTCCACGCGGTGGGGTTGGCCATGGTGGTCGGCGTGATGGCGGTAGTCAGCATGCGCATACTCGGCGTCGCCAAAGGCATCTCAGCTGCAGCGTTACCCAAGCTGGTAAAACTCAGCTGGGCAGGATTCTGGATCAACGCTTGCTCGGGTGTATTCCTGTTTATCGGTGAAGCCGACAAGATGTTTCATAACAACACATTCCGCTGGAAAATATTTCTGGTCGCGGTTGGTATGATCAGCACCTACATCATGAATCGAACCATTCTGATACCGGCCGCTGCGGGCAATACCAGCCTTATAAACGGTAGCAGTGCCAAGTTTCAGGCCATCTTTTCAATACTGGTGTGGCTTGCGGTCATCACTACCGGTCGCATGATTGCGTACCTGACCGGCGGTGGCTCTTAAGCCGTCCTCTACACATCCAAATACAGCACAGTACCTAACAAAATTCGGAGATAGATGATGGAAGAGCAAATCATTGCGTGGATGGCGAGTACCAGCATCGCTCATTTCATGGGCGACTGGCAGTGGGCATGGCCATGGGCTGAGACCATCCACTTTATCGGTATGTCATTGTTGTTCGGTTCAATCTTGGTCATGGACGTACGGCTGATCGGTTTCTTCCGCAAGGAAATATCACTGCACGCTGTGCACGCGCTGACCCTGTGGGGCTTGGTAGGGTTTCTGCTCAATTTGGTGACCGGCGTAGCCTTTGTGCTCAAAGATGCCGAGCGTTATTTTTCCAATCCAGATTTCTGGTTCAAGATGATCTGCATTTTGCTCGCGGGTGTGAACTTCTTGGTGTTCTGGTTCGTCATTCGCAAACAGCTGGAGCCACTGGCAGATGATGCGAATGTTGGCATCTCAGCCAAAGCCGTGGGATTCTCGTCTATCCTGCTGTGGTTCTTGGTGATATGGGGCGGCCGCCTAATTCCGGTATACGGAGTCGGCTAAGTCATTTTTTAAGCAATACGTTATACGATGCCCGAGATGCAGCCATCTCGGGCATTTTCTTATATGTGATCTGCTTAGGATATTTAGATGTCGTCGTTGCGCGCTGAGTCCCGCCTGATAGCCCTCATCGTTGCCAGTGCTTTTTTTCTACAGGGACTGGACAGCGCCATCATCAACACTTCGTTGCCACAGATGGCAGCCTCGTTACATGTCGCAACGTTGGACATGAGTATCGGCATCACCATCTACATGCTCACTGCTGCAGCGTTTGTACCCATGAGCGGCTGGCTAGCCGATCGTTTTGGCGCACGCGATATTTTCATGGCCGCTATTCTAGTATTCACCATTGCCTCACTAGGCTGCGCGCTGGCACACACACTGTGGCAATTCAGCATTGCACGCGCCGTTCAGGGCCTTGGTGGCGCGCTAATGACGCCAGTAGGACGTATGGTCGTATTACGCAACACGGAAAAGAATCAGTTACTGCAAGCCACCGCTCTGATTACTTGGCCAGCACTAGCAGCACCGGTAGTGGGACCGGTGATCGGTGGCTTTCTAACCACTTACTTCTCTTGGCGCTGGAACTTCCTGATGAATATCCCCATCGGCATGCTGGGTATCTGGCTGGCTTGGCACTTCATTCCCACTGCGCGTGAAGCGGCACCCAATGCATTGGACCGGCTTGGACTAGCACTCTCGTCAACCGCCCTGAGTCTTACTTTGTTCGGACTGGAGAGCTTTGCGCATGATGACCTGACCTCCGGCATGCCCATGGTACTGACATTAACCGGCTTGGTGGCAGGCTATCTTGCGGTTAGGCATTTTCACCGAACTGCAAACCCGCTATTGAGTCTGTCATCCCTACAGGTACAAACCTATCGCGTGTCCAACTTGAGCGCCGGTGCATTCTTTCGCATCTCCAGCAGTGCGATGCCATTTCTGCTGCCATTGTTATTTCAAATCGGCTTTGGCATGAGTGCATTGGCGGCCGGTTCATGGATGCTGGTTTATTTTTTCGGCAACTTAGGCATGAAGCCCATCACCACCCCAATACTGAAACGCTTCGGCTTTCGCCGTATTTTGCTGGTCAATGGCTGCATCACTGCCCTATGCATTGCTGGCTATGGCCTGCTGACACCGCAGTCACCCAACAGCTTCATCATCATAGTATTGTTGTTGTCTGGCCTGACTCGCTCGATGCAGTTCACAGCACTGAACACACTGGCATTTGCTGACGTCACTATTGTCCAGCGTAGTTCCAGCTCCACCTTGGCCAGCATGATTACGCAGATTACGGCCGTACTCGGCGTGGCACTCGGCGCATTCCTGCTGAAAAGCATGCAGGCTATATCTACGCGCTCACACTCGACCCTGGCAGACTTTCAAATCACTTTCTCTGTAATCGGCGTAATGGTCTTACTCACCACATTATTATTTCTGCGATTGCCGCATGATGCGGGCGCAGAGGTCAGCGGGCACCAAGTATGAAACGCGACTGCTACCACTTACGCAGCAGCATCAATTACTGCACCGTTGCAGTAATGTACAACAAATATTGCTTGCGCCAAACAAGCCGGAGCAGGCCCCATAAAAAAGCGCGACCCGTTCCCTGACCGCGCTTTGACTCAACTCATCAACGCTCGACGAGCACTAGCCGCGCTTCATTCCGTCGTAAAATTCGCCATTGGTCTTGGTGTCTTTCATTTTGTCGAGCAGGAATTCAATCGCAGCCAACTCATCCATGGGATGCAGTAGCTTGCGTAGAATCCAGATTTTGGCCAGCTCATCCTGCGCAGTAATCAATTCCTCGCGGCGCGTGCCGGAACGGTTGATATTGACGGCCGGGAAAGTGCGCTTCTCGGCGACGCGTCGATCCAAGTGGATTTCGGAGTTACCAGTGCCTTTGAACTCCTCATAGATCACGTCATCCATGCGCGAGCCGGTGTCGATCAACGCAGTGGCAAGAATAGTTAGCGAACCGCCTTCTTCCACATTCCGCGCGGCACCAAAGAAACGTTTAGGACGCTGCAATGCATTAGCATCCACACCACCAGTGAGTACCTTGCCGGAGCTGGGCACCACGGTGTTGTACGCACGCGCCAGACGGGTAATTGAGTCGAGCAGAATCACCACATCACGCTTGTGTTCGACTAGGCGCTTGGCCTTCTCGATCACCATCTCGGCAACTTGTACGTGACGACTGGCAGGCTCATCAAAAGTTGAGGCCACCACTTCACCGCGAACTGTGCGAGTCATTTCGGTTACTTCTTCCGGGCGCTCATCAATGAGCAGCACGATCAAATACACCTCGGGATAATTAGCTGCAATGGAACTGGCAATGTTCTGCAACAGCATGGTCTTGCCGGCCTTGGGCGGCGAGATAATCAAACCACGTTGTCCTTTACCCAGCGGTGCAACCAAATCGACTACGCGTGCCGTGAGATCTTCAGTAGAACCGGTGCCACGCTCCAGCTTCAAGCGCTTGGTGGGGTGCAGCGGTGTAAGATTTTCAAACAGCACTTTGTGACGCGCGCTTTCCGGCGAGTCAAAATTAATTTCGCCCACTTTCAGCAACGCAAAATAGCGTTCACCATCACGTGGCGGGCGAATCAGTCCAGAAATTGAGTCGCCAGTACGCAAATTAAAGCGACGTACCTGCGACGGGCTGATGTAAATGTCATCCGGGCCAGCCATGTACGAACTATCAGCTGAGCGCAGAAATCCGAAGCCATCCTGCAGGATTTCCAGCACGCCTTCACCATAAATGGTTTCGCCACTACGAACATGAGCTTTGAGAATTTCAAAGATAATGTCCTGCTTGCGCGAGCGGGCCATATTCTCCACGCCCAGACGCTGTGCCATCTCCACCAACTCACCGATGGGCTTGAGCTTGAGAGTAGTGAGATTCATTGAAAGGCGCGAAGCGGCCAATTCCTCGGCAGAGACAATACTTACTTCATCATTGTCGAGGAAATCATCCTGCGGCAAACCTTCGGTATTGCTGCTGCGATGGCGCGGGCGATTACCACGCCCTTCACCGCGAGGTGGGCGATTGCGGTTATTGTTACCACCGCCACCATTGTTATTGCCGCCGCCACCTTGCTGGCGGTTACCACGTGCCTGATTACCTAGATAGCCCCTCACAGCTTGCCTTCCAGAAAAGCGGCCAGATCCGCCTTGCGTAAGGCGCCGACCTTCTGCCCTTCAACCTGCCCATTCTTGAACAGAATCAAGGTCGGGATACCGCGCACATTGAAGCGCTGCGGAGTACGGGGATTTTCGTCAATATTGACCTTGGCAATGGTTACCTTGCCTTTATAGTCGGTGGCAACCTCATCAAGCATGGGCGCAATCATCTTGCAGGGACCGCACCATTCCGCCCAAAAATCCAGGAGAACTGGCAGGTCAGATTGCAACACATCGGAATCAAAGCTGGCGTCCGTAACATGGACGATAAGATCACTACTCACCGGGATTACCTCTAGTGAAGGGGGATAAACATTGGAATTTGTACATTTAGATGGGGTTGTGTCTTGGCAATATCAAGAATTGAACGGTGCGCACTGTGATAAACAAGCGCGCAATGCCCAGAAAGGGTGACGGTGGGGTAACGCCTCAGGCACAATTGTCGCTCGGGCGCTTCCAGAAATGCGCGATACTCTTGCTCGATGTTGGGAACGCAGCCCGTTAAGGGTTTATATGGTGCAGAGTTAGCTATGAGTTAAATGATTATCGGAAGTGCGGATTGATGCTGTCTTGAGAATCCAAGTGGTTATCCGCGTCGTTGGATGGTATTAAAGCTGTCGTTTTTACATTTTGCAAGCCCGTCATGCCGATCTGACCATAAATTCACAAATTCATTTACCCGAAACCCGATGGCAAATGCCATCGTTTAATTAACTTGATCACGAACAAACACAAGAAGCTCAATGGCTGAATCTCACCTGACTGAACTGTCCTTTACCGGACTACACCTGCCCGAATCCCTGCAAAAAGGCTTGGCTGATGCCGGTTTTGAGCGCTGCACACCGATCCAGGCACAAACCCTACCGAATGCCTTAGCAGGACTAGACGTCGCTGGACAGGCGCAAACGGGCACTGGCAAAACCATCGCGTTTTTGGTGGCCATGTATGCACGGCTTCTACGCGAAACTGTACCTGCGGAACGCAAGACCAACGCGCCACGCGCCGTCATTCTGGCCCCGACTCGCGAACTGGCCGTGCAAATTCACAATGACGCCGAGCCGCTTGGCCAACACACCGGCCTGCGCCTGGGCTTGGCATTTGGCGGCGTTGATTTTGAAAAGCAGAAACGCCACCTTGAACAGGGCGTGGACATATTGATCGGTACTCCCGGTCGCATCATCGATTTCTATAAACAGAATGTTATCGATCTGAGTTCGGTGCAGGTGTTGGTACTGGATGAAGCAGATCGCATGTTTGACCTAGGCTTCATCAACGACATTCGCTACATCATGCGCCGCATGCCAGCGCCAGATAAACGCCTGAATCTGCTGTTTTCTGCCACTTTGTCACAACGCGTGCTGGAATTGGCCTATGAGCATATGAACAGTCCGGAACTAACGCGCATTGAACCTGACAAGATGACGGTGGAGCGCATTCGCCAGATCATTTACTACCCATCAAACAATGAGAAGCCACGTTTGTTGGTGGGCATGCTCAAACACATGGATCCAACCCGCAGCATGGTGTTCGTCAACACGCGCCGCGCCGCCGAAAATGTCGAAGCCCTGCTGCGCGATAACGGCATCAATGCCGAAGCCATTTCCGGTGATGTGCCGCAACCCAAGCGGCTGCGCATGCTGCGTGATTTTCACGATGGCACACTGGCAGTCCTGATTGGTACCGACGTAGCATCACGTGGATTGCATATCCCCGATGTCAGCCACGTCTTTAACTACGACTTGCCGCAAGACCCGGAAGATTATGTGCACCGCATCGGTCGCACCGCACGCGCTGGCGCGGAAGGCGACGCAATCAGCCTTGGTTGCGAGGAGTACGTGATCACACTACCCGAAATCGAGTCGTACATCGGTCGCAAAATCCCAGTCGGAACCATCACACCAGAAATGCTGGTGGAACTCGCTCCAGCCTCACCTCGTCGCCGCAAAGAACCTCGACCAGACCGCGGTCGCAGCGGCAGTAGCCAAGGTAGTCGGCGTAGCCGTCCCGGCACAGGCCGCGTCCAGCAGGACGCTCGGCACAGCCAAGGTCAAGGCAGGTCACACGTCCCTCATCATGGCCACACACAGCGCCAAGATAGCTCACCCCCACAACATGGGCACCAGAGAGCAGCTGAACAACGTAGCGAGCCACCACAGCCCCCACCAGCCACCAAGCGACCCGAAAGTAGGCACGATGGGCGTCAGGAGGGGCGGCATGGTGGACGCAACGACAATCGGCGCAGACAACCACGGCACCACGGGCCTGCACCTGCACCGCGCGCAGTACCACAACAACCCGCACCGCGCGCGGGTGTAGTAACGCGCATGACGCGCTTCGTCAAAGGTTTGTTCGGACGACGCTGATAAGCGGCCTCACTCTCCCTTCGACTAACTCAGCCAAGGGAGAAAATGCAGCCACCTTGTATTTTCCTCAGGTCGTTTTCTTGTTGCTGGTTTTGCTGCTGTTACTGGAATCAGGCTTAGGCGCAGTATTTTTAGGCAGAATCACGCCATCACGCATTGCCTCAAATTCTTCTGCGGTCACTAACAGTTCCTTGCTGCCATTCCATGTCGCGCCGGTTGGCAGGCGATTTTCAACCAATCGCGCCGCCCCAAGATACTGTGCTTGAGTTTGCCCGACTGATACAGGAGTAGTAACACCGCTTTGCTGCTGCACCAATAATTTGATCCGCTCAACGTCTGCCTGCACACCGGCCTGCTGTGCCTGCAGCTCCAATTTGCGCAACATTGCCTCACTCAACAATGGCTTGACGGTTGCTGGCTTAGCTTTTTGCAACGCCAGCTCTTCTTCGGAGATCGGCATCACCTGCACATACAACTTGCCGTCATGCCACCCTGAGGTAAAGCGTTGGTTGACTACCTGCACCTTGGTGCCAATCGCGATGTCATTGAACAACAAGGCAATATCTTCTGGATAAAAGCGCATACAGCCGTGACTGGAACGCATACCCACGCCGTAAGGCTTGTTGGTACCGTGTATCAAATAACTCGGCCAACCGAGATTCATTGCAAACGCCCCTAGGGGATTATCAGGCCCAGCCTTCACCACACGCGGCAAAGGATCGCCTCGTTCGGCGTGCTCCTTGCGCACTGATGCCGGTGGCGTCCAAGTCGGATCTTTACGCTTGCTCACCACCTTGGTCACGCCTTCTGGTGTCACCCAGCCCACCTTGCCAATGCCGATGGGATGCGTAACAACAGTTTGCAACTCGCCCGCCTTGCGCTTGGGAAAATAAAATACACGCAAAGCAGCCAGATTTACTACCAAGCCCTCACGTGGCGCGTCCGGCAGCACAAACTGCGTCGGCAGAATGATTTCTTTGCCCTCGCCCGGTAACCACGGATCAACGCCGGGATTAGCTCGCACCAGCTCTTCGTAACCCAGATTGAAACGCCGTGCGATATCCGACAGCGTGTCGTCCTTGGTAGCGTGAGTAATTTGAATTTCACCAATGACGTTGTCGCCATCGTTGATCTTGAATAAATGGGTGGCTAGCGGCGCAAGCGGCTCGGGTAGCAACACTGGCTGCGACTCGACAACGGGTAGTGGCGGCGCGGTATGACAGCCCGCGAGAACCAGAAAAAGACTTAATAGCCCAGCAGCGCAATGTGTGTTTTTAAGCATGCTGCCAAGTGTGCCAAAACATGACGCAGATCACACCCTGTAATAATGTCGCCTAGCGGCAACAGTCATCACATTTCACAGCAACAATGGTCGATCTGGCTGCTCATTACGATCCGCCAGAGGATAGTGACCGCCTATTAACCGACCAACTGTAGTGATAGCTGCACATAGCCCTAGCTGATACTGACCAACCGCACAGTCGCGCTGCAACTGCGCACCCACCTCAGCCCACTGCGCGTCACTGACAGCCACTTGTAGAGCACGGTCAACAATCACTTCCACTGCTCGATCTGCCAGACACAAATAGATCAACACTCCATTGCGATCCGCCGTGTCCCACACCCCAAGAGCAGCGAACACCTCTACTGCTCTTTGTCGCACTGTTATGCCACTTAATAGCTGCTGTAACGACAAATCTGCCTCAATCGCCACCCGAATTTCACCACCGTGAGTCTGTTCGTTGTTAAGCACGCTGTCGGTAATCGACCGTAACGTCGTTTCGGGAAATGCGCGGCGCAAGCGCCACCTAGTCATGGTCAGATGACGCCAACAACGACCCAGCAAGGGCACCGCGTTATTCATTCACCACCGCCCCGAAGCACCGCCACCACCGAAACCGCCACCACCACCCCTGAATCCACCTCCTCCAAAGCCCCCTGAGCCAGAACTCCAGCCGCCTCGAGAGCCACTGGACCAGCCTCCGCTGCCACCATTAGCGCCGCTTGCCAGGACAAAGAAAAAGGCGAACAACGCCGCCAGCAGCGCGACCAGCATCGAACTCATAAACAGCCAAGCAATCAGACCCACCGCTCCCGAAGTCACACTCGCCGCCCCCACGCGTCCCAACCATGAACGCGCCATGCTGCCGCCCACCATCGCTACAAACAGCAGCAGCGGCCACGGCACATTGCCATTGCCCTCACTGGCTTGATCATTGGGTGCGGGCAGTACTTCGCCATCAATCAATTGCATGATGCGAGCACTGGCGTCGCTAATACCTTGGTAGTAATTATTCGCTTGAAACTGCGGCACCAGTAGTTGGCGAATGATGCGATTGCTGGTGGCGTCATTGAGCACACCTTCCAGGCCGTAACCGACCTCAATCCGCACTGCCCGATCCTGCTTGGCGATTAACAGCAGTACGCCGTCATCAGTTTGTTTACGGCCCAGCTTCCAAGCATCGACCACGCGAATGGAATACTGTTCGATGGACTCCGGCTGAGTAGTCGGCACCATCAGGATCGCAAACTGGCTCCCTTTGCGGGCACTGAAGGCTCTCAGCTGCGTGTCCAGTGAGCCTATTTGCTCCGCTGTCAGCGTCTGCGTTAAATCAGTCACTGCGTCACTGAGTGCAGGCACGGGGACTGCTTCCGCCGCGCGCAACTGGAACGGCAAGCAAAGCAAGCAGTAGAACACCCAACGCCACAACATCATAATACGCATCAGCTTGTTGTTAGATGCTTATGGCGTGCTCGCAGTTGAGTTGGCCACACCAAAGTCCACCGTCGGCGGTATCGCAATCGCTGCTTCGTTTTCCACAGTAAAGCTTGGCTTGACTGCATAGCCAAACACCTTGGCAGTCAGATTGGATGGGAATTGGCGCACTACCAAGTTGTAACTTTTCACTGCATCGATATAGCGATTACGCGCCACAGTGATGCGATTTTCAGTGCCTTCGAGCTGTGCTTGCAGATCAGTGTAACCGGCAATCGACTTCAACTCAGGGTAACGCTCCACCACCACCATCAGCTTCGATAAAGCTGAACTCAGTTCACCCTGTGCAGCCTGCCATTTTGCAAACGCAGCCGGATCGTTAATGAGTTCAGGCGTGGCTTGAATAGAGCCCACTTTAGCGCGCGCATTGACCACCGACTCGAGAATATCTTTCTCAGCCTGCACCGCACCTTTAACCGTGGCGACCAAATTCGGCACCAGATCAGCACGCCGCTGGTACTGATTCAGCACTTCTGCCCAGCTCGCCGTAACTTGCTCATCGGTTTGTTGAAATTTGTTGTACCCACAGGCGCTCAACAAGCCAAACACTAACGTCAATAACAATCCCCGAATGAAACGCATGATTTGCCCCTGAAAACAGACACCACGTTTCCACATAATGCAGTGGACTCAAAGAATTGCAAGCGTGGGCCACCAGATTACAACGGACAAAAAATACCCCGGCAAAGCCGGGGCAGAGATCAGCGGACTTCTGAAGGGGATCAAAGTCCGCTGGGGGATTCAAACACCTCAACGACCAACCTACACTTATACTTAAGCGCCCATCAATCAATGCAGCAGCGACCACTGCAAAACCTTGATGTCGTGCACATTACATTCAAAATTACGCGCCAATATCATCGCCGCCTCGCGGAAATCATCGCGACGCAGCTTGCGATTCACTTCCACCACGCCACGAAACTCGTTCAAATGACTAGTCGCATCTCCTGCCAAATCGTTGGCGAGCGCGCCCGCCGGGCGCTCCTGCATGAGAAAGTGGGTGTAGTACTTAGTGCTCATGGGTGCAGCTTAATGATCCGAACCTGAGCAATCCGTGAATGCGTACACACTCTCCGTTGCATAAACCATCGAGGTCGTTAGGATTCGGGTTATGTCACGCTATCGCCCGCCGCAACCACGCGGCTCAAAATTCATCACCCAACCCGGCTGGCAAAAGCTAAAAGATGAGCTCGATCATCTGTGGCGAGTGCTGCGCCCACAAGTCACGCAAGCAGTGTCGGAAGCGGCCGCACAGGGTGATCGATCGGAAAATGCCGAATATATCTACGGCAAGAAACAGTTACGTGAGATCGACAGTCGGGTGCGTTTTTTGCGACAGCGCTTGGAAGACATGGTGGTCGTAAAACAGTGGCCATCTGATACATCACACATCTACTTTGGCGCGTGGGTGACACTTGAAGACGAAAACGGCAAGGAGCTGCAGTATCGCATTGTCGGCCCGGACGAATTCGATGCTACACAAAAACTTATCAGCATGGACTCACCCTTGGCCAGAGCCTTATTCAAAAAGGCAGTAGATGATGAGGTAAGCGTTGAGGTGCCAGGAGGCAGAAAGACGTATGTAGTGGTAGCGATCAGCTATCATGATTTTACCAACTAGTAAGCCTCAAGGCACGGGCCAGCTAAAACGTGAGTCAAGGGGCGAGCATGCATCGCCCACCGCCTCCGTTCTACACCAGTACGTTCTTAAACTGCCACGGATCACTGTTATCGATATCTTCCGGGAATAGTCGGCCGCGATCCTCAAGCGGCGTCCAGTCGGTATATTCGCCCACCACTGGCCCCAGATAAGGCGTACAGATTTCCAAACAGCGGCGGAAATCCATTTCATCTGGCTCCACCATGCCACGATTCGGATTTTCAATCGCCCAGATCAAGCCAGACAACACAGATACACACACCTGCAAGCTGGTCGCATTGTTGTATGGTGCAAGTTGCCGCGCTTCAGCGCAACTCAGCTGCGAACCGTACCAATACGCACCTTTCGCATGCCCTGCCAGCAGCACACCCAGCTCATCAATACCATCGACAATCTCGTCCATCAACAAGCGCTGTTGTTCCTGCTGATTCCAATTGCGACCAGCCAACTCATGCACTGACAACACGGCATCATCACAAGGGTGATAGGCATAGTGTACCGTTGGACGGTAGACCACTGCCTCGTCCTGTTTGACAGTGTAGTAATCAGACACAGAAATCGATTCACTGTGAGTAATCAGAAACGCACGAATGCTTCCAGATATCGGCGTCCAGGTCCGCACACGGGTGCCAGCACCTGGCCGCATCAAGTAAATCGCGTTGCCACGACCAAAATCATGATGGCGCCCTTCACGTGGCAGGGTTTTTTCGTGTGTACCCCAACCCAGCTCAGCGGGCTGGCACCCTTCACTGACAAAGCCATCGATCGACCAAGTATTAACGAACTCACCCACCTGCTTGGAAATGTTGGCAACCTGAGTGTCACGCTCAGCCACGTGAATGACCTTCACACCTAATTGCTTTGCCAATGCCGCCCATTGCTCACGAGTTAATGGCTCTGACACTTGCACCCCGGTGTCGGCAGCGATATTGAGCAGCGCCTGCTTGATTAGGTACGAGACCAAGCCGGGATTGGCACCATGCGTGAGCACGGCCGTTGCCCCCTCCCGCCCAAGCTCATCACGCAAGGTCAATGCGGCTTCACGCAAGGCATAGTTGGAACGTTGCGATGGTGTCAGAGATGGATCAGTGTAAAACCCTAACCATGGCTCAATACAGGTGTCGAGATACAGAGCCCCGGCAGTGGCGCACAACCGCACCAAATCCAGACTGGATACATCCACCGAAAGATTGAGTAGAAAATCACCTTTGCTTAGCAAGGGCTGCAACACCGCAAGATAATTCTCAGGGGTTAGCACCTGCTTAACAAACTTGATCCCATATGCTTGGGCTTCTGCTTCGCCACGCGCATCTGAAGTGACAATGGTAATGCGATCTTTGTCGATATCGATGTGGCGCAAAATCAATGGCAACACACCTTGACCAATACTGCCAAAACCAACAAATACCAGGCGACCAGAAAATTTGGCGTGTATGGGAAACCGGCTCATTTCATTCAGATCCTCGCAACCAATACGTCATTGGCCTACGAGTGTACTGAAATCGCGCCACATACCGAACTGGTTTTAATACCAGCCGGACAAAAAACACGGTAATTCAGCTGCGCCAGTGCGGCGGATAGGTGCGCTCATAGCCAGGCAGGGCCTCGACACGCCGCACCCAAGCAGCGATAGCGGGGAAATGGATCTCCAACGGTTCGAATGGCGTAACCAACTCATCGGCTTCGCGACGCGCAAGAGCACGCTGCAATACCTTAATTGACGGGAACATAATGACATCAACAGCGGAAAACTGATCACCGACAGGCCATTGCGCCTGCAACAGTACATTCTCTATTTTGTGCGCCTCACTGACGACCACCTCTAGAGACCTCCTTACTTGATCCAGTCTAGATTCAAGCGCGTCGAGAAAAATAGCGGTAATGATCTTGTTGATATGGCCCTCCACATACACTTGGAATTCGCAGATGCTGCGCATAATGTTGCCCGCTTCTTCAGCGTCACGACCAAATAACGGGGCCTTTGGATATTGGCGATCCAGATAAGTCAGGATTGCCAGCGGCTCATAACAAACATACTCACCCTCTTTGAGAACCGGCACGCGCCCACGTGGATTGAGCTTGAGCATTTCTGGCGAGCAATGCTCCTGTTTGGCGAGATCAAGCGGACGCGACAAGTATCGCAATTGTTTGAACTCCAGCGCGAGTAGCACCCGCCAAGAGTAGACACTACCGCTGCCCCAATACACTTCAATAGCCATGACTGCTCGTTTGCTTGTCGATTTCCTGATTCTAACCACCCACATCCGATCAAGATAGCACCACCTGTCGTGACGCCGCGCTCACACCTAACGTATGATGCACAGCACAGCTGCATGAGACGATTTCATGAGTACACTTCGCTGCAACACACTGATCTCCGCCAGCACATTGCATCAACACCTCCATGATCCACGGCTGGTGATAATTGATTGTCGTTGAAGCGAAGCTCTATGCAGATCAGGTTGCAGTGGGCCACGACAGCAAATAGCGCGCAACCGACGCACAAATTAATACGGACGAGATATGAATCCACCATGGACTATTGAACAAGCGGCGCAGTTGTATCAACAATCAGCCTGGGGTCGAGATTATTTCGGCATCAATGCACAAGGCCATGTAGTAGTACGGCCCAATACCAATGCCGCACAGGAAATTGATCTGTTTGAAGTCATGCAGGGACTTCAGGCACGCGATCTGAACGCGCCGGTAGTGGTGCGCTTTTCCGACATCCTGAAGCATCGTCTGACACGGCTGCATAACGTGTTTGCCCAAGCCATCAGTGACAACAAATATCAACAGCATTACTGCGCGGTGTTTCCCATCAAGGTCAACCAACAACGACTGGTGGTAGAAGAAGTCTATCGCTATGGCGCGCCCTATAACTTCGGCCTGGAGGCTGGTTCTAAACCAGAGCTCCTGGCAGTAATGGCCCTGACTGAAAATGCACCACAACGCATGATTGTGTGCAATGGCTTCAAGGACGACAGCTACATAGAAGCCGTGATTCTGGCCACCAAACTGGGGCGCTGCATCGTGCCAGTAGTTGAGAACTTCAGCGAGTTGCAGCTCATTCTCAAACATGCCGACCATTACAAGGTACGACCACGTATTGGAGTGCGGGTAAAACTGGCCAGCGAAGGCGCAGGTCGCTGGCGACACTCAGCCGGAGATCACTCAAAATTCGGTTTGCTGGTCAGCGAAATACTGGAACTGGTTGAGGTATTGAAGTCACGACAAATGCTCGATTGCCTGCAACTGGTTCACTGCCACCCCGGCAGCCAGCTACATGACATTCGGCGCGTCAAGGAAACCATCAGTGAACTCGCGCATGTGTACGCCGAGCTGAAACTACTCGGCGCCGACCTGAAATATCTCGACATCGGCGGCGGATTGGGCGTGGATTACGACGGCAGTAATAGCAACTACGAATCATCCATGAACTATTCGCTGCAGGAATATGCCAGCGAAGTGGTATACCGCATCGCCAGTGTATGTAACGCACGCAACATCGCTCATCCAATCATCGTCAGCGAGTCTGGCCGCGCTACCGCCGCACATCACAGCGTGCTGTTGTTCAATGTACTGGGTCGTTCGCGGCTGGATCATTTTCAAGTCGACGCCCCTGCGCACACCATTCACCAACAACACCCCCAATGCTTGCTGGATTTACGTGACGCCTATGAAAGCATCAGCGACACGCGCCTCATTGAATGCTATCACGACGCCACGCAAGCTCGCATCGATGCCTTGCAAATGTTCAAGTTAGGTTATCTAAGCCTGGAATATCGCGGCTTGGCGGAACGGTGGTTCTGGGCAACCTGCACGCGGATTCGTGATCGGTGCCGCCAGTTACAGAAAGTCCCTGAATCACTACTGGAACTCGATAGCATGTTATCCGACACCTACTTCTGTAACTTCTCGCTATTTCAATCGCTACCAGACAGCTGGGCGATCGATCAGCTGTTTCCTATCATGCCCATCCATCGACTACAGGAGCGCCCAACTCGGCAAGCCGTGTTGGCTGACATTACCTGTGACTCGGACGGCAAGATCGATCAGTTTGTCGGTCATGGCCATACGCCACGCAGCCTCGCCGTACATGAACTGGATGATAACGACTATTTTCTAGGCGTATTCTTGGTCGGCGCGTACCAGGAAACGCTGGGAGATTTGCACAACTTATTTGGCGACACTCACGTTGTACATATTCGCCTACATGATGAAGGCGGCTGGTGGATCGAAGAAATCGTCAAAGGCGATACCGCTGCCGAGGTACTAAGTTATATGCAATATAGTGCCGATGAGCTATACCCCAAGCTGGCACGTGACTGTGAACGCGCCGTACGCGAACAACGCCTGACTTTGCAAGAAAGTCAGGCGTTACGCCGCTTCTACGAATCCGAGTTAAATGGTTATACCTACCTAGAAGCAGACTGAAGTCACATTTTGTTTTGCAACTTGTCATCTCGCCGTCATGAACTGCTCCGATACTTTCACTTGCAATACACGGCAACACACAGGTGAACGCAATGAATCTGGAAACTACAACGCCTATCGACTTCATGACGGCACTACGCCAGCAGCGTGAGCGCAACGACTCGCCCATACCGGATGCACCTAATTTGAACGAGTGGCTACAGTATTGGAATGATGAAGAAAGCTTCACTGCCAACATGCGCAATCTAGCCCACTGGATCGCCTGCGCCAAAGCACAAGCCGCTTAACTCAGGCACCAAAACTAAATTCGCTTACACAGCAGGCAGCCAATCAATAACAATAGGGGATGGCAAGTGGCCATCCCGACAGTGAGAGTTGCGCATGACTGAAGCGGAAACCTTGATCTACCAAGGACGCGTCATTACCGTAAATATTGAACGTGTACGCCTACCCAATCACAGCGTGGCTGATCTGGAAATAATCCACCATCCCGGTGGCGCCGCAATTGTGGCACTGGATACCGCACAGCGCGTTTGTCTACTGTATCAATATCGCCATGCAGCGGGTGGCTGGGTATGGGAATTACCTGCAGGAAAAATCGACAACCGCGAACCCCATTTGCAAACTGCACAGCGCGAGTTACAAGAAGAGGCTGGTTGTCACGCAGCTAGCTGGCACTATCTAGGTGAATACCTCAGTTCACCGGGCGTATTTACCGAAGTGGTACACCTGCATCTAGCTAGTGAACTTACACAGGGTTCGCAACACCCTGAGGAACACGAAGTATTTAGAGTTGAATGGCGCCCGTACACAGAGGCATTGGCCATGGCCTATCGTGGTGAAATCCGCGATGGCAAAACGTTAGTGG
The DNA here is from genome assembly GCA_050181835.1 of Steroidobacteraceae bacterium. Lineage (GTDB taxonomy): Bacteria > Pseudomonadota > Gammaproteobacteria > Steroidobacterales > Steroidobacteraceae > CAILZL01. The sequence continues at coordinate 82,784 of JBFXCU010000003.1, forward strand.
GGCTGTTCTTGACGCAGCAACACATCAAGAACAGCACCAGCGAACCTATTTTGTGAAGTGTGTGAATCTACGGTCGGGATAACCTGGCTCTGCTGAACGCTGAAACTTGAATATGTAAAAACCATATTTCTCATTGATAGTATTTTGCGACAATGCACACAACAACTTGTGAGGCATGGCTCAAAGTGAGCACTAATCCGACCTGATGAAGAACCGTTTCTCAACCACATCTAGCAACATGACTGACTCGGCAATTCGCTTATTGCCTACAGGAACCGTTGAATTCGAAGCCACCGGCAGAGCCGTGTATCAAGGATCCTATCAGCATCTGCTGGACAGCCCTTTAATGAATCAAGACCTCACGTTGGCCGATGACATCTTATCCGCAGCCTTGACTCCGCTGGGCAAGGATCAACTCTCTGCTTCTCCCGCCAACAGGGGCTACAACCCCTACTCACATCAATCGCCAGCGCACACCGTCCGGGTCAAAAAGCCTAGTCTGCGTGAGTTATCCCAATGGATTGAAATGAAGAAGCGACTAGAAGCCGAAAGCAAGTAACCCCACATAAGCCAAACCCCCGCAGCGCTACTGCTACGGGGGTTCTTTAATTACTTCGGCTATGCACGTATTTACCAGCGACCGCCACCACCACCGTAGCCGCGCCCGCCGCCACGACCACCACTGCCGCGCTCACGTTCTTGGGCTTCATTGACACGCAATGGGCGACCACCCATTTCTTTGCCATTCAACGCCGCAATCGCCTTGGCCGCATCAGCATCTGGCATTTCAACAAAGCCAAAGCCACGCGGCCGACCCGTTTCACGATCGTTAATCATGGCCACTGAAGTGACAGCACCGAACTCTTCAAACAGTTGACGCAACTCGCCTTCGTTAGCTGAAAACGGCAGGTTGCCCACGTATATCTTCGTCATACAATTACTTCTCTCTGCAAAAAGCCCCGAGCATCCCCATCGATACGTATTATCAATGCGCAATCTTGGTTCACTTCGAGATCTGGTTCATCATCGGGTTCCGCCCACGCCACAACTCCCTTCAAGGTCGGTGTGGTCAGTTCAGATCCCAGGCATTGGTTCGCAGTCTGGTCGGATTTTTCAGCTTGGTTATGTGGGCTACGCAACAAGCAGGCCCGACTGACCAAGGCAGAGAAAAAAGCAGGCAAAACAACACGAACTACGCCAGAGCCTACGCCAATGTTTTTTGCATGGCAACGCAACCCAGTTGCAGCGTTCATTGAACCCACGCCGCCTGCTTCAAATCGCGAATAGACCGCGCTGTAAATCTGCTTGTAGGTCAATCAGGTCTTCCAGACCCACTGAAATCCGTAATAGCCCCTCGCTAATTCCGGCACGTGCGCGTTCGGCCGCCGTGATGCGAGCGTGAGTGGTCGTCGCTGGGTGGGTCAAGGTAGTTTTCGCGTCTCCCAGATTGGCGGTAATTGATACCATGCGCGTCGCGTCGATAAATCGCCACGCCGCATCACGACCACCGTCAACCTCAAAGGCAATAATGCCGCTGAACCCCGATTGTTGCTGGGCCGCCAATGCATGCTGTGGATGCGACCTGAGACCCGCATAGTGAACACGCTTAACTCGCGGCTGTGATTCCAGCCATTGCGCCAATTGCAACGCAGCCGCCGAATGCGCGCGCATACGCAGCCCCAATGTTTCCAGCCCTTTAAGGAATACCCAAGCATTGAATGGACTCATGCTCGGGCCTGCGGTACGCAAAAAGCCGAATACGTCCTTACCGACAAATTCTTTACTGCCCACCACCGCACCGCCCACAACACGCCCTTGCCCATCGAGATACTTGGTGGCGGAATGAATCACCACATCCGCACCCAGCTGCAACGGCTTTTGCAATGCCGGCGTACAAAAGCAGTTATCCACTGCGAACAACACATTATGCGCACGGGCAATGTCAGCAATGCCGCGAATATCGCCTATCACCGACAGTGGGTTCGAAGGCGTCTCGAGAAAGAACAATTTAGTATTGGGTTGCACTGCACCACGCCATGCGTCAAGTTGCTGTGGTGGCACATAGCTGACTGCCACGCCAAACTTGGTCATATAGCGATTGAACAGAGTGGTGATGGAACCGAATACGCTATCCGAACACACCACATGATCGCCCGCTTTGAGCAGAGTCATACACAGACTCAGGATGGCACCCATCCCCGATGCCGTCGCCACACAGGCTGCGCCACCTTCCAACGCCGCCAAGCGCTCCTCAAAGCAGCGCACAGTGGGATTGGTAAAGCGCGAATAGACATTCCCCGTTGCACCTTCGACAAAATGCGCTGCTGCATCTGCCGCGCTCTTGAACACGAAGCTCGAAGTTGGAAAAATCGGTTCGGAATGCTCACCTTCGTGGGTACGAGCATGACCAGCACGAATCGCCAGCGTAGCTAATTGATAGTATTGGGGGTCAAACTCATCATTACTCATTGCAACACTCTTTTCAGCCTCACTTGAAACAGCTAGCGTACCTGCAAGCCGGACAAGGCGCTAATATCAGCTACAAATTGTTACCACCCATCAGGAATTTTCATGACGCCGCAGCCTGCTATGCCCTCTATGCGCTGGGCCTCTGTCAGCGCCACCGACCGGGCCCTGACCCAAGCGGTTGCGCAGGCGACGGATCGCTTGCTGGAAGCTTTGGGTGGGTGTGAACCTGATTTGGTGCTGGTGTTTGTCAGCAGCCAGTACCGTAATCACTTTAGTACCTTACCTGGACTGTTGCGCCGCGAATTCGATAGTGCTCAATTGGTTGGATGCCTAGGTGTGAATGTCATTGGCGCGGGTCGCGAGTCTGCCAATGAGGCCACCGTCGCATTAGTCGGCACCATACTACCCGGCGTCAAGTTACAAACAGCGCATCTGGAACAGTCTGCCACGCCACCTCTGTATGCCAACCGCAGCCTGTGGGATAACGCTCTGAACTTAACGGACCAAGTGCCTGAATGTCAGATACTGCTAACCGATCCCTATAGCTTTAATACCGATGCACTCATCAAGGCGGTCGACCGCCACTATCCACATTGCACCGTTCTCGGTGGTTTAGCCAGCGGCATGGAACACCCCGGCACCGCTTGCCTCTTATTGAATGAACGCGTCTACAATTCTGGCGCACTATGCCTGTCCATGTCCGGCAATCTTAGCGTCGCGACAATTGTGGCCCAGGGCTGCCGACCGATTGGTGAGCCGATGTTTGCCAATGCCACGCATGAAAACCTGATTATGCAGCTGGATGGCAAGGTTCCGCGTGATATTCTCACCGACCTGTATCAAACCATCGAACGCAGCGATCGCAAGTTATTTACCGACTCGTTGTTCTTGGGCGTAGCGATGGAACCACAACGCGAACAGTATCAAGCCGGAGATTTTCTAATTCGCACCATCCTCGGACTAGATCCTGACAGCGGTGCACTACTGATCAATACGCACCTTGCACCACATAGCGTGGTACAGCTACATCTGCGAGACGCCAAAACCTCAGCAACAGATTTGCAACAGTTGCTCAGCCACTATCGGGCCAGTAGTGAACAACAGTCACCACGTGGCGTGCTGCTGTTTTCGTGTCTCGGTCGCGGCACAGAATTTTATGGCGCTCCGGATCACGACAGCAATGCCTTCAAACAAGTGGTTAGCGACTTACCCATCGGTGGCTTCTTCTGCAACGGTGAAATCGGACCGGTGCGAGGCGTGACACATTTACATGGCTACACAAGCGTCTTCGGAATTTTCAGCAGCAAGCAATGACCACTTACACTAAGTAATTCGATACCGCTTTCCTAATTGAATGATGTGATCCAGCAAAGCTGCATAGTCCTCGCCCGCTGCTGCCGCCGACTTGGCGAAATCATCAAATGAAGTCAGACAGGGGTTGGCATTTGCTTCCAGCAAAAAGAGTTTTCCTTCAGCTGACAAGCGAAAGTCCATACGCGCATAACCCGTTAATGACAAGGCGCGATAACCACTCAGCGCCATTGCCTTGATACGCTTCTCAAGCGCTGGATCAATGTCTTTAGCAGCATGCGAATCGATTCCGTGTCGCTCTCGATAGTCATGATCCCACTTGGCTTTACGCGTGGCGATAGCAACACCATTAACATCAGCCGTACCAAAGTCCATTTCCCAAACCGGATAGGCTTGCAAGCGCTGGTTACCAATCACTCCCACATACAACTCACGACCAGCAATAAATTCCTCCACCAGCGCAAGTGACCCGGTTTGTTGATGCACAAACTCCACGCGTTGTTTCAAGCTGTGTAAGTCACGCACCATGGAAGCTTGCGCAATACCTAGTGATGCATCATCAGAAGCGGATTTCACAAACAGCGGAAAATTCAGACCAACAGGCAAGGTTACTCGCTGCCCTTTAGCAAATACCGCAAAGGCGGGCGTGGCAATGCCATGCGATGACAATATTCGCTTAGCCAACGCCTTATCACGCGACAGCAATAGACCGCGCGGATTACAACCCGTGTAGGGCTGACGCAGCATCTCCAAGTAGGACACAAGGTGTTGATCGAAGCTGACGATACCTTGAAACTCATCAGCTAGATTGAACACCACATGGGGATGCCATTCATTGATGACTTCAGTAAGCTCAACCAAGCTGTCACCAATACCCAAGCACCGAACTTGGTGACCCGACGCCTCCAGTTGTTGCACGACATCAAATTCAGTACTGAATTCATCGTATTCCTGCTGCGTACAGTCATCTATATGATCTGGCGGTACCAGTAGCTCATGCACCAGCACCACTATGCGTTGTGATTTCATCCCGTAAGCTTAGGCACAGGGAGCCACAATCAGCAAGCGCTCGCTAAGCTGCATTAATTCAGTTGACTTGATCAACGTTTCGCGCCACACGATGGGCATACCCTGCACACCATACAATGCACCAGCCAACGCACCACATAATGCGCCAACAGTGGCAGGCCGTGCCGCCTTGTGCATCGACTTGAACACCGCAGCTTGGAAGCTGTTGGTTGTTGCGACAGCGTGCAAAGCGCTGGACAGCACGGTCAAGCAATCCTCACCAGCTGGATGCGTCATCGCGGTACGCCAACCGCCATCAATCAAATTACCAAGTTCTGGCTTGAGCTTGAGCGAACGTAGCGCCGCACCAGCACGACCTGCGTTGAACAGCATCACCTTAGACACCGGCATGCCCTCCAAGAGTGACAACAGTGCTGCCGTGAATACTCGGCACGCATCCAACACGACCGGCGCTTGTGACGTAGTACGCGCCGACTCCGCAGCCTCGCTCAATGCTACAGTGGGATCAGCCGCAAAAAACAATGCTACCGGCACGCAACGAAGTAGCGGATGCGCATCAAGCATCGCCGGATCATGTGAGCCCGCCAGGGGATTACGTTTCCATTGCCACAAACCAAGCGCCTTCTTTGCCATATCGGGCAAGCTACCGGGTTTGTTATCAGTCGTGTACTTGCCTTGTTGCTGGCACGCAAGGTAACGCTGCATTTGATCTAGCGGTGTTTGTCGCTGGCAGTGCAGCAGACTATCTGCCATAGCCAAGGCCATCGCCGCCTCACCACTCCAGCTAGCGCCCGTCAAGCTAACCGCCACACCCTCCTCCAAGGGTGACAAACCGCCCAGCGTATTACCCAGCATCAATCCCAGCAGCACTCCTTGATAAGCAGCCAAACGGGGATCATCGATTGGTAGTAAGTTAGTGTTACTAGCAATGTCACGAAACTCTCGAATAAACGTTTCTTGTTGATCGGTTTCCGGGATCTGCAGCCAACTGCGACTGCGTGCGCAGCTCTGCCACAACTCATTCAAGGCCTCAATAGCCCGCGCCCCACTATGTCCATGTCGCACTAAGTGGCATCCAATCACTGTACCGGTACGACCAATACCGGCGCGACAATGCACATAGACACAGCCGCCCGCTTGTATGGCTGAATCAATTGCATCCAGTATCACGTTCATCTGTTGCGCTGAATCTGGCACGCCATGATCGGTTAACGCAAAGCGCTGATAACTGATCAATCGGCCGCCGAATTTTTTTGGTAAGCGCGCTGCGTACTTGGTCAATTCATACTCGGCTGTTAAGTCTATAAAGTTGGTTACACCAGCCAAAAGCATGTCCTGCAAACGCACCGCCGACTCTTCGTCATTTGCGGTCAGTGGATATTCGCCTGCCAGCAACTGACTCGGGCGCACCCAGTAACTATTCGCTATCGGTTTCTTCATCTACTCATGCTACGGGTGACTTTTGGATTTTACGTCGCCAGCCTGAGGCTGGCGCTTGCTACACGCTTTAGGTTTTTTTGCTGCCACAGGCTTGTCGGATACTGCAGGCAGGCGATGCCACTGTGGATTGGCCTCGCTAGCCAGATCTATCGCCAATTTCCGTGCCTGTGCAACTATCGGCGCCAATAACTCTTGCGGTGACTCAGTCAACGTCCAGGAAGCCGGTTTGCCAAGGCTGCGCAACAAGGCACCAGCAATCGGCAGCGCATCAAAATTAAAGCCACCCAAATCAGGCACCATCATCTGTTCAAAGTTGGTCGAAGACAACTCACGCAGCGCTACGCCATCGTGCGCAATGGCAGCGGTCTCAATCATGCGTGGCGGTAATTGTGACTGACCTGAGCGCAATTGACTCAAAGCAGAGAGCAACTGCTCTTTGCTCCGACCCCGCAATTCAAACAACAAGAAAGGATCGCGATCCAGCGCTTCACCCAACACATAGTGAGTAGCTGCCACATGCTTACAGGGACTGGACCAGTCCTCGCAACTGCAATCGGCATCAATATCATGCAAATTGGTTGGGAACAGGCTTTTGCCGTAATTATGGAACAGGCGATCAATTTCTCTGGGCATTTCGCCATTGAGCAGCTGCGCCGCAAACATCGCTTGCCCACTCATTGTGCGCAATATCTGTTGCCACGTGGAGGCAGAGAATACTTCCAATTGCAAACTCACAAGATAACTATCCAGCTCATCATCACTGACGGTGGTGATAACTTTTCCCGATTGTATTTTTAGATCATGAACATGACCATCGCGCGCGTAAACACGTCCCTTCCCTAATCGCGCCACCACATCGCGCGAACTATGCTCCAGTGCTTCTATCCAGCGTTTTCCCCACCAAGTTTGGCCTACCGCCGTAGCTCTAGTGATCGGTCGCTTCCTTGTTGTCTTATTCATGATCAACCTGCTTCGCGACGCGCCTGCCGACACGGGCTGGCAAATCTTCCGGCTCATCAATATCCGGCGCATCACCAACCACCGCATTGGGTGCCAAGGCAAACAACTCGCGCAGCTCAATATTATCCAGTTCGGTGATCCAGGCTTCGCCTTGACCCACCACCCGTGCCGCAAGATCACGCTTGGCATCAAGCATCTGATCGATCTTTTCTTCTACCGTGCCGGCACACAACATTTTGTAGACCTGCACATTGCGTTGTTGTCCGATGCGATAGGCGCGATCCGTTGCCTGATCTTCCACTGCCGGGTTCCACCAGCGATCAAAATGAAATACCACCGTCGCAGCCGTGAGATTCAAACCCGTGCCACCCGCTTTGAGTGAGATCACCAGCAAGCGTGACGCGCGCGGCTCCTCCTGAAAACGACGCACTATCTCATCACGCGCAACACGACTAACACCGCCATGCAGAAACGGCACGGCCTTACCTTGCAAGCGCGCCAACGCACGCGACAATCGCTCACCCATTTCGCGGTACTGGGTAAAGATCAAGGCGCGATCACCTTCAGCCAAAACTTGCTCCAGCATTTCCAGCAACCGATCCAGCTTGCCAGACCTACCCGCAAGCGGCCCCTGCTCACGCAAGTAATGCGCTGGATGATTGCAAATCTGCTTGAGCACAGTCAGCAGCGCCAGCACACGACCGCGTCGCGTAATACCATCAACAGTTTCAATCTCGGCAAACGACTCATCAACTGCACTTTGATACAGACTGGCCTGTTCGCGTGTTAGCGAACAAAACACTTTGCTTTCCTGCTTGTCGGGCAGATCACTAATGACCGTCGGATCGGTTTTGACACGACGCAGAATAAACGGTGCCACCATTCGCCGTAATCGCAATGCCACATCTTCACGTCCATAGCGCTCCACTGGAATGGCAATTACGCGACGGAACGTTTCGCGTTTGCCCAGCAGCCCGGGGTTAAGAAACTCCATGATTGACCACAACTCAGTGAGGTGGTTTTCCACCGGCGTACCGGTTAGAGCGACCCGCTCACTGGCACGTAGCGCACGGGCCGCGCGGGCAGTGGCTGAGGCAGAGTTTTTGATGAACTGCGCCTCATCAAGCGCCACAACCGCAAATTCAATGTCTTGCAACCAAGGCAAGTCACGGCGCAACAGGCCATAGCTGGTGATCACCACTTGTCCGGTCGCCGCCAGCTGAAAGTCATCGGCATTCTGAATACGTGCCGCACCATAGTGCCGCAACAATGGCAGCGTCGGCGCAAAGCGCGCTGCTTCCCGTTCCCAGTTACCTATCACTGAAGTTGGACACACCAACAATACTGGCCGCATATCATCGACATGTAACGCACGCCGATGCAGCAAATAGGCCAACCATTGCAGCGTCTTGCCCAAGCCCATGTCATCAGCCAAGCAGGCACCCAGACCCAATTGAGTCAATTGTACCAACCAACTCATGCCACGGCTCTGGTAATGACGCAACTCGGCCGTTAGCCCGGCTGGCATGGGCAATTCATTGATTGCATCATGTGCTCGCATCTGCGCCACCAGCTCAGCCAAGCCACCCTCAGCAAACACTTCAATGAATAAACCAGAATCCGGCTGAGTAATGGTCTCGGTCAACGCCAACGACAAACCCAATGGTAAACTGATGCCGCCCGCACGCCCCTGCGCATCGTTCTGCGCCAGCAGCTTTTCTGCATGCAATAACTCGCGTTGATTCAACAGTACCCACTGTTCATTGAACCGTGCTAACGGTGTGCGCAACTCCAGCAAATGTTCAATATCCGTCGCCGCAAGGATCTGGCCCGCAAGCGTTGCCCGCCAGTAGTAATTTAATTGCGTTTGAGTATCGGGCCGACCCATGGTCGCGCCAATACACATCTGCATGCGCAATATTTGTCGTTGCTTGACTTGTAGTTCGTGCGGCAACTGTACTGCAATACCCGCTTGCTCCAGCGCACCAACCTGCTGCAAAAATTCATGTACCAAGCGCGGGGTCAATTGCAGGGACTCAGGCCGCGACCGCCGCAACTCAGTTTCGATAAAGCTGAAGCTACGCGCCGCGATCGCCAAGAACTGTAACAGCAGCTCCTGCGCCACGCGTAACTCACACTGCAACTGACGGGCAGCCACTTCGCCTTGATTGAACAAGTTATGGGCACTGACTTGCAGCTCTGGTTTATCAATCGACTGCAAAGAGAACCGCAGGATAAAACCCGTTTCACCAAGCGCTGGCAGCAGCAATTGCAGAGACAACCGCAGCGATTGTATTGGCACCAGCACCGGCTGTACCCAATCGCGTAACTCGCTTAAGACAGAGCGCTCGGCGATGCCATTGGGTACGAACTCAGCATCAACGCCAATCAGTGCATCGCGCCACCGTCGCGGCCAAGGCTGGGGCGATGGCACATTGGTTGGTACCACCGGCTTTCTCGACTTGCGTTTAGCAACAGGTGGCTGTGCCGCCCGCACTAATTGATCGGCCAGCGTGTCGAGGAACTCCCGTAACAAACTGGCCGCATTCCACATTTGCATATCTGGGTCAGAAACTAGTGCTGTAGTTGGTGCCAGTAGCGGCAGCGCATGTGCCGCAACGGGGAAGGATTGCGCCAATTGCTCAACGCGTCTGACATCCTGACTCTGGTTCAGCGCCACACTCCAGCGCGCCACCTGCACCCCTTCCTGTTTATACACACGCGGTACCAGTTGTTCGCGTGCCACCAACTCCAAGCCCAGCTTGGCAGCCAAACTCCACACCGCTAATGACGCTGGCAGTCGAGGTAACTCTGTTTGTTCAATCGCAGCCAGCTGCACCACACCTTCCAACAACGGCAAACGGTAACCACGCACGCGGCGCAACTTTAATGTTTCATCGGGTAACACGCGTGAGGTGGGCTCACCAAATACCGCCAACGGACTTTGCCCCGCCTCGCCACCCCACAACAACCAGTGTGGACACTGCGCATCTGGTACAAACAGCAGATGCACAGCGGCAGTAGCGACTACGGACTGAACAGCCGCTGACGCAATCTGACTCTGTTGCTTTGGCTCGATTACTGACAAAACTTCAATCCAGGCAGGAAAAGCAATCGTCGATCATGAACTAACACGTGGTTGGATACACTAATTTTCCGATCATAGACTTTCTGCGCTGCTGACTAAACAGACAAGCAATGCGTGTCGAATAGGAGACAAAGCTCACTAAATACGCAGCGACCGTAACTGAACTACGCTGGCAACATCGAGTTACGCCACCTGATCAAGTCGTACACTCCATGTTACAAAAAACAATGAAATACGTGAGCATGCATGCCACGGCGGTGAATTAAGTCAGCGGCGCTTCAGCGCATTGACGTTTAGCGTGAGTGTTGCCTGGCGCTGTTGCAAGTGGCGGTGCTTAGGCACACTTGGCCCGACTTTGAAATCAATACAGCGGATGGCGGGATACTGCGAAGTACAGGCAGAAAACCGATCCTACTACTTCATATTAAAATTAGCTGTACGCACATTCGTATAACCAACAGCCCTGATAGTTTCGGCTATCTTGTCCAGTGAAGTGTCATTCTTCGGCAAAGGATCCGCACCGACGGCAGAGACCACCACTCTTCGGTCTGATTTGACTTTAAGCGTATCGTGCAGGTAGGCAGCAATTTCACCGCAGGTCATCCTTTCCTTGTTGATGCCGCACTGCTGCCGTGATGGGTACACCGCCACGATGACGCTTTCGTTCTGCGGCAGTTCGCATCCCGACAAAACCGTTAACGCAGTACCAATTAACAGGACTGATATTGATTTCATAAACCACCTCGCCGCCCAGTTATCGGCAGGTGCGCGTAAAACTTCAGCAACAGCGATTAATGCCATTCCACTTACGTTGTTGTTCGGCAATATAAAAGGCGCGACGATCCAGCACGGATTCATCAGCATGGCAGTGCTGATGGTGCTGCAAGTAGCGCTCGTAAGCATCATCACCAGTGATCTGGCGAAGCCAGACAAACCAGTTTTTTAGCCGCTTAAGCACTTAATGCGCCAACTGTGTTGCCACATAGGGTGTTTCTGAGCTTGGCGACACGCTCATTCCATACTTAACACGCCAACACACTCGTAAAGTGTCAGCGATTATGATCCATAACAATATCGCGAAAAATCCCGCTAGCGCCGCATCCAGTCGTTGATTGAATATAAGCTCGGGCGCAACCGAGATCTGTGCTGTGGGCAAGGTACCCGCTGCGAGCTTGTCGGCCATGGCATTAGCAGCCGCGAGAAAACCGATACGTATCTCATCGGAAAATATTTTTTGCCAAGCAGCAACCGTAGTGACGATGGCCAACCAAATCAACGGTACGCCGGTAACCCAGACATATTTCATCCCAGTGCGTTTCACCACAATGCTGGTGCATACGCACAGAGCAATCGCCGCCAACATCTGGTTGGCAATACCGAACAGTGGCCAAAGAATGTTTACGCCACCATTAGGATCAATCACGCCGATGTACAGGAAATAACCCCAGCCGATCACGATCAACATGCTGCTGATAATAATAGAGGGATACCAGGAAGTTCTGGCCATGGGCTTCCACACATGGCCCAGCATATCCTGCAGCATGAAACGACCGACGCGCGTACCAGCATCTAGTGTAGTCAGGATAAACACGGCTTCGAACATGATGGCGAAGTGATACCACGATGCCAGCAAGCCTTGGCCGAATGCGGATGACAAAATGCTCGCCATGCCTACTGCCAATGAGGGTGCACCGCCAGTACGAGCGAACAAGGTTGACTCACCCATCTCGGCGGCAAGTGCATTCATCTGATCTACTGTGACAGGAAAACCCCATGAACTGATTACTGCCACCGCATCTGCTGGCAAGCTACCGACAATACCAGCCGGGCTGTTGATCGCGAAGTAAACTCCCGGATCAAGTAAGGCAGCGGCAATCAGTGCCGTCACTGCAACCAATGACTCCAGCGCCATGCAACCGTAGCCAATCAAGCGAACATCTTTTTCATTGCTGACCAGCTTGGGTGTAGTGCCACTGGATACCAGCGCATGAAAGCCGGAGATCACACCACAGGCGATAGTAATGAACAGGAAAGGAAAGACCTTACCCGCAAACACTGGGCCGGTGCCATCAATGAATGAAGTGAAAGCAGGCATTTTGATTTCTGGGTTGACCATCACCACCGCAATCAATAGCAAACCAATGGTACCGAGCTTAAGGAACGTCGACAGGTAATCACGCGGTGCCAGCAATAACCACACAGGCAATATGGCAGCGACCAGGCCATAACCCATCACTAACCACGCAAGCTGCAATCCATCGAAATCAAATGCGGCATACAAAGCCGGGTATTCATTAAGCACACCGCCAGCGATGACTGCCGCGATCAACAGACTCACGCCTATCAGCGAGCCTTCAAGCACTCGCCCAGGACGAATGTTGCGCAGGTAAAGACCGACCAAAACCGCAATGGGAATGGTGGCAAACACAGTAAACGTGGCCCAAGGACTGTGTTTCATGGCGTTGACTACCACCAGACCCAACACAGCGATGATGATGACCATGATCATCAAAGTGCCAATCATTGCGGTATAGCCACCGACCGATCCCAACTCGTCCTTGGCCATTTTCCCGAGGCTACGACCATCGCGACGCATGGAGAAGAACAACACCATCATGTCCTGCACGCAGCCAGTGACTACGGCACCGACCAGAATCCACAATGCGCCCGGCAAGTAACCAAACTGAACGGCTAGCGTCGGTCCAATCAATGGCCCTGGGCCAGCAATCGCGGCAAAGTGATGCCCAAATACAATCCACCTGTCGGTGGGAACAAAATCGCGGCCGTTATCCAGCCGTTCTGCGGGCGTTGCACGCGTCGAATCTACCATCAGCACTTTGGCGGCAATCCAAGCGCTGTAGAAACGGTAACTGAGCATATAAATGCACACTGCAGCTACGATGATCCATAGTGCATTTATTGACTCACCACGCTGCAACGCAACACCACCAAAGGCGATGGCACCAACCACCGCCGCCAATGGCCATAGAATTTTATTCACGGTTATTCCGCCCCAAGCACTTTTTTATTGGCCAATTCTTGCATCAGCATAGCAGTCATTATTTACTCTCGGACTGTGTGGGTGCCTCCAGTCCGCGGGAATACAACACCTTGCCATTCGGCATGACCAGAATGGCATCGACATCATTCAGTTGATTATAGATTTGCATTGCCTCATCCGGGCCCAGCACGAAAGCCGTCTTGGATAAGCCATCAGTACGGGTTGCCGTTGACGCAATAATCGTCGCACTGCGCACCTTACTCGCTGACTTACCCGTTTTCGGGTCGATAATGTGGTGATAGCGGACACCACCTTCATCAAAATAGCGCTCATAGTCCCCAGAGGTGGACAGCGCCGCGTCAACAAGGGGAATCTTGGCGATCACTTTACTGGCGTCATCGGGATGCCGAATCCCCACTATCCACGGTTTACCAAAACGGTCACCGATGATGCGGCTATCACCACCAGCCGATACCATCGCGTGATCAATACCACGCGCCTGCAATAGCGCGATACCCCGATCAACCGCATAGCCTTTGGCAATGCCACCTAAATCGATACGCACACCGGGCTGTGAAAAACCGATCGTCTGCTGCGCGGCATCAAGTAACAGATGTCGATAATTCACCGCTGGCAGCGCGGCGGCAATTTGTTTGTCATCAGGCTTTTCATGCTGACGAAAGTCATACATGAAACCAACACTGGCATACGTGATATCAAAGGCACCATGGGTAATACGGGAAAACTCCACAGCCTGCGTCAGCAGATCAAACAACTCTTTGCTGATTTTGACCGGATGCTGTGCCGCTTCGGCATTAACCCGCGACACTTCACTGCTGGATTTATAAGTACTCATCGACTCATCAAGACGGCGCATTTCAGCTAACACCGCATCGATGGCAGCATTGCCCTGTGCAGCGGTGTCAGTCCACACCTCGACCGTCATGCGCGTACCCATGATGCCGTCATCAACGCGATATACCCACTCTGCCAGCGCCTGAGTGGTAACGCCCATACCCAGCAAGGTTACAACTACAATTAACACTCGCTTCACGGCAACACCGCCGTCTCATCCGACTCTACGGCAGAGAAGCTAGCCAGCAGCTCTGGAGTGAGCTCACGCAAATTACGCAGTGAAGCGAAATCAAACCTGCTTGGATCTGCCAGATGCGAAGGCACTACGTTGCGCACCGCAGAAAAAATACTTTCGCTGCGACCAGGATGCTCAATTTCCCATTGTTTAAGCATGTTCTTGATGATGCGGCGCTGCATGTTTTGCTGCGAGCCACACAGATTGCAGGGGATAATCGGGAATTTGCGTGCGGTGGCATAGCGCTCAATCTCACGTTCGGCCACATAGGCCATCGGCCGGATGACGATGTTACGCCCATCTTCCGACAACAGTTTGGGTGGCATGGCCTTTAACTTGCCACCGAAAAACAAATTGAGAAACAGTGTTTCAATGATGTCATCACGATGGTGCCCAAGCGCAATCTTCGTAATGCCATTAGCAGCCGCGTAGGTATACAGCGAGCCGCGCCGCAGACGTGAGCACAACCCACACATGGTCTTGCCCTCAGGCACCACACGCTTGACCACGCTGTACGTGTCCTGCTCAAGGATGAAATACGGCACGCCCAGCGCCTTGAGGTACTCAGGCAAGATATGTTCCGGATAATCCGGCTGCTTCTGATCGAGGTTCACTGCGATCAACTCAAATTCCACCGGCGCACGGCGTTGTAGTGACAGCAGCATGTCGAGCATGGTGTACGAATCCTTACCACCAGACACACACACCATCACCTTGTCACCGGCTTCAATCATCTTGAAGTCCTCAATCGCCTTACCAACCTGACCACGAATCTGCGCCTGCAGCTTCTTGAAATTGTTGGACATCGACTCAGGCTTATCTATAACGGGGCTCTCTACAGCAACATTCATTAAGCGGTACTCGTACGAACAGTCATTAGTTGGATATTGTTACCTACCAGCCAGCCTATTGTGTGAATGAATCTGAACAGCACGCTGCCACACCAGGCACTCAGTCGAGCCTAGGAATGGATTGCGTAACGCCAAACAGTGCCAACAATTCGGGGCAATCCACCTCGCTAATACATTCCGATAATAGCCCTTGCAAGTTACCCTCCCTTGCTCCTATATTGGACGCAAGCCGATGAAAAATAATAAATTTATAGCGCGTGGCCACCCCTAAAAAACGGCTGGCGTTGGGTAAATGCAACAGTATTCAGTACTCGGATGCCCCCCTTTCTGAGTGCTGCTCTCGGGCCGGTAGCTAATAATCAAACTACCGGCTTTTTTTATGCGTAGCGCCAAATTCTCACTTATCTAGCTAACCGCATCAAAGCCTAGTATTACCCGCAGCCCCGGCTCGGCCTCCTCCAGCGCCAAGCTGGCGTGGTGAAAACGACACACGGCAGCAACCAAGCTCAGACCCAAACCCGTACCCGGTTCTGCTTGCGCAGAGTCCAGTCTGACAAAGCGTTGCAGCACTCGCTCACGGTCGTCCGCCGGGATTCCGGGACCCGTGTCCTGCACAATCAATTCAATGCGTTTCTCGACATGCCGCACCTGCAACTCCACCGTGCCTTTGGCTGGCGTGTACTTGATAGCGTTATCGAGCAAATTGGCCACTGCATGCGCCAACAGTTGTCGACTACCTTGAATCAGCCCTTGCTGCAGTGGGCCAAGCCGCAAAGTAATGCCGCGTTGCTCTGCCAGCGGCGCATACAGTTCAGCAATCTCGGTTGCCAGCGTGCTTAAATTCAGTTCAGCAATTTCAGCACTGGCGGCACCGCTCTGTGCTTGGGCAATACGCAGTAATGATTCCAGCGTGCGCAGCAAGGCATCCGCATCTTGTAGTGCTGCTTCGATGGGTTCACGCCCCTGCGGGTGCGCGACCGCCAATGCTTGCTCTAGCTGTAATCGCAAACGGTTCAGTGGCCCACGCAAATCATGCGCGGTGCCATCAATCACAAAGCGTAGCGCCAGCGTCAATTGCTCAATGCGCTCCAGCAAGTCATTCAAACTACCCGCTAGCTCATCCAGCTCATCACCATGGCCACGCACCGGTAAGCGCCGGGCAAAGTCACCTTTGGCGATTTCCTGACCAGCATCGGCTATCGCATGCACTTGTTTCAAGACGCGGCGATTCATCCAGATAGCGATGACCGACCCCATAAAGATCAACAGCACCACCGCCAACGCACCAACGCGCTGCATAACAGCAGCCAAGCGCGCGCGCTCGATAACATCAGTACCAATCAGCAGACGATAGTTATCCGGCAATGTCACCAACGCAGCACGAATCGGATGCTGTTCAAGACCTTGTTCAGTACTGACATTCACCACAAACTCAAACCACTTGTCACGCTGAATACTCAGCTGTGGCCAGACATCGAGATTACCAACAATCGGCTTGAGACTTTCATCCGCAAGTAAATACACTGCTCGTGAACGATCTAGGGTTTCACTGCGCCCGCGAATCGCAGCAGCCAAACCACGCAAGCCCAGCGTTGAGTATTGTTCCGACAGTCCCTGTATTTGCGCGTCCATCAAGCTTTCGGTAGCAGAATCCACGGCACGCAAGGTCAACACGTAAACGCTGCCAAACAACACTGCCGTAATCAGCGCAAACACCGAGATATAAATCAAGGCGAGGCGCACCACACTGGTACGAAAAAAGGCGCGCGAGAATTGCGGCATGGTTAACCAACCTTGGTCATTCAAGCGGTTCGCCAAACACATACCCCGCACCACGCACAGTATGGATCAGCGCATGCGTAAAATTTTTGTCAACCGCCTGCCGCAACCGACTCATGTGTACATCAATCACATTGGTCTGTGGATCAAAATGCAAATCCCACACTTGCTCAAGCAGCATTTTGCGCGTTACCACCTGATTGGCATGGCGCAACAAAAACACCAGTAAATCAAACTCGCGTGCGGTTAATTGCAATTCTGTATCAGCACGCTGCGCCTTACGCGCCAACAAATCGACCTCGACATCAGCATAGGTCAAGCGAGTGCTGGCATCCGTTTGCTTGCCACGCCGGAGCAACCCCTCCACACGCGCTAACAATTCCGCGAAGGCGTATGGCTTGGTCAGATAATCATCACCACCAGCGCGCAAGCCACGCACGCGATCATCCACTTCCGATAAGGCACTGAGAATCAAGATCGGCACTTGGCTACCACTCTCACGTACCTGTTTGACGATGGACAACCCTTCCAGCTTGGGCAACATGCGATCAGCAATCAATAAATCCCAAGGTTGCTCCAGCGCGAGCCTAAGACCGACCTCACCATCAGCGGCATGCTCAACTACATAGCCACACTGACTCAATGCCTGGCGCATCAATTGCGCTGCCTGCATATCATCTTCGATGATCAGGATTGCCATACTATGGGTTACCTATTGAACACATACACACTTACGCCACCGGACAGGTTTCACTCATGACCTGCCACCCAACATGCCACTCTGGCCAATTGCTCTTTACACCCGGCTCCAACTGTACTTCGATCCGACTATCCTGACGCCAAGCGCATATCTCAAACGAACTGTACTTGCCCCAACGCTGCAACAAATGCCACTGTTCAACGCCAGTGCGTAATATCGCCTTAAACCGCTCTACGCCCTGCCAGCGCCCCGACTCATCGGCTAACAGCGCTTGCAAGGCATGTAGATCAAACAACAGCGTAGTGGGAATCATCCAGCCACAGGCTTCGCGCTCCAGCAAAGTTTGCATTCGCACCAACACAAGCTGAGTTCCCCACTGCAAAGTTTCAGCGCTCACTACCGGCGCATGTACGTGCCGATGTACGCCAGATCGCTCTGTCATGGGCGACAACTCAAAAGCAAACGCCGCAGCTGGCGGCGATAAAGCAAGCTCCGGCAGCGCACTTCGCGCACTGAGCCCCACGTAACGTTTACTCGGAAATAACTGTTCCGCCCATTGCATGAACTGTCGGTGCCTCTCATCATCAACAAGTTCCGCTTTGGACAACAACACCACATCAGCGGCATCAACTTGTTCACGCATTACAGTCGTTAGCCCCGCGTCCGACCATGACTGCGCATCAAGCAAGGCAACCGTACTCATCAGCCGCAATGCACCACTGCGCTCAAAACCACGTAACTCTTCGACAATGACGCCGGGATGAGCAATGCCCGACGGCTCAATGACAATACGCGCTGGCCATTGTGACGGCGGGCGGGCCAGTAACGCTGATAGCTGCTGGCGAAAATCTTCTTCGCCGGTGCAACACAAGCAGCCACCGGGAATCATGCGCAAGTCATAAGCACCGCGTGCGGCGGCGGCCAGCGTCAATGTATCAATACCCGTGTCAGTAAACTCATTCAGGATCACCACCCAGGTTTCATGGGCTGGCTTATCGGCCAGCAGACGCGCAATGGCGGTGGTCTTACCCGCGCCGAGGCTGCCGGTAATGATATTTACGGGAATAGGAATTGGCGACGTGGCAGGTAAACTCATGGCGCTATGCTGGACAACCCGCTGTGATTGTACAAGCTATATGCAGCAAACCGCAGGTGATCACCCACGACGTAGCGGCCAACACTGGGCAGGCTCAAAACGATTCGTTAGAGCTTGGAAGAGGAATGCCCACTGTCCCACTACATTGATTTTATTAGTGAGCTGTGGCTGAAAATCAATCAGCCAGCAAAGAAAGCATTTAGGCCGGTGTGGTAACGCGGTCGCTATCGCCTTTTTAAGATGTCACGCTTCGCCGTAGTTCGAGGTAAATCTGCCTTCAGTCGCATGACCTCACTACGTAGCGTGACCAGATCACCTGACGCATACTGAGTTGTGCTGCTTCGCAGTTTCAGCAGAGGCGTTTCGATTGCCATGAACACACCCTGTGTTATCAGAGCATTGTAGAGAGAAAACACCAGCTTCCAAATATCGGTGCCGGGAGTCGATTAGTGTATAGCGGTCATCCGCTAACTGTATTTGCAATATTGCTACCACAAAGCCTTGTGTTTAACGATCCAATTCGCTGCGCTCAGTGCGCCACCGTGCGTAGCTTGCTAGGCTAGCCACCTACATTAGAATTAGATAAGCGCCGCATCATGCCAGATTCCGATTTCCGCGTTCTTTCCCTCATCCCGCCGATGACACAGCTCAATACCCCGTATCCCTCCACGGCGTACTTGACGGGATTTCTGCGTTCACGCAGGGTCGACGCGGTGCAGGAAGATCTGGCACTGGAGCTGGTGCTGCAATTGTTTTCGGTAAAAGGCCTGGAAGCCATTCATGATTGCGTCAATGCACTGCCACTCAAGCAGCGTAGTGAACGGGTACAGGTGTTTGCAGCACAGTATCCGCGTTATCTATCCACCATCTCCGCCACGATCAGTTTTCTGCAAGGGCACGATGCAACGCTCGCGCATCGCATTGCCAGTCGCCAGTTTCTGCCGGAAGGCGAACGCTTTACCTCGCTAGAGGCTTACTTGGATGAATCGGGTGGCGACGCGCTGGCTTGGGCCTTCGGTTCGCTGGGCACACAAGATCGCGCGCGGCATCTGGCGACGTTGTATTTGAATGACTTGGCGGATGTGTTGCGCGACGCCGTCGATGAACGCTTTGAGTTTGTACGCTATGCCGAATCGCTGGCGCAAAGCCAGCCTACTTTCGGGCCGCTAGCTAAGGCGCTGGCAGCCGCACCGAATCTGGTGGATCAAGTACTGCAACAATTAGCTGTCGCGGCAATTGAACAACATCAACCTAAAGCAGTGCTGATCTCGGTGCCTTTTCCCGGTGCGGTGTACGCGGCGTTTCGCATCGCGCAACGCATCAAGGCGCATGACCCCAGCATCATCACCGTACTGGGCGGGGGCTTTGTCAACACTGAGTTACGTGAATTAAATGAGCCGCGTGTATTCGATTACTTCGACTACGTGACGCTGGACGATGGTGAGCTACCAGCACTCGCCTTGCTGGAACACTTGCAAGGCCAACGCAGTCGTGACCAACTGGTGCGAACATTCGTACTTGAACGACAACCAGCACCCGTAGTTCGATTCATTAACCATGCCGAACCTGACATTCCGTTTGCAGACATCGGCACCCCTACCTGGGATGGCTTGCCGCTAGACCGCTATCTGTCATTACTCGATATGCTCAACCCCATGCACCGACTATGGTCGGATGGACGCTGGAATAAACTCACCGTAGCACATGGCTGTTACTGGAAAAAATGCAGCTTCTGCGATATCAGCTTGGACTATATCTCACGCTATGAAACGGCGTCGGCTAGCATGCTGGTAGATCGTATTGAAACGATCATTAATGAAACCGGACAGACCGGCTTTCACTTTGTAGATGAAGCCGCACCACCCAAATCATTAAAGTCATTGGCGCTGGAATTACAGCGGCGCAACCTGGCCATATCGTGGTGGGGAAATATCCGCTTTGAAAAATCATTCAATATCGAGCTGTGCCAGCAGTTAGCTGACAGCGGCTGTATTGCTATTTCTGGTGGTTTGGAAGTCGCCTCGGATCGTCTGCTGCAGTTAATGAAAAAAGGCGTATCCGTCGCACAGGTGGCACGCGTCACTCGCGCCTTTACTGATGCCGGCATTTTGGTGCATGCCTACCTGATGTATGGCTTCCCCACACAAACCGTGCAGGATACGGTTGATGCACTGGAATACGTGCGCCAGCTATTTACTGAAGGCTGCATTCAATCAGGCTTCTTTCATCGCTTCACATGCACCGTACATTCACCCGTCGGCATGCATCCCGAACAATATGGCGTGACATTGGCGCCGCTACCAAAAATCAGTTTCGCCAAGAACGACATCAGCTTCGTTGACCCCACTGGCGTGGATCACGACAGCTTAAGCGTTGCGCTCAATAAGGCTCTGTACAACTATATGCATGGCATTGGCCTGGAAAAATCAGCACACACTTGGTTCACTGGCAAGACACCCAAGACGACAGTACCATCAGACTTCATTGCCAAAGCATTGTCCAAAACAGAGGATTACTTACAGGTCAATCGCTGAATATGCCCCTGCGTCCTGACTGGTAATTCCCAGCATTCTCAATGAATAATGCGCGCCCATTCAATCCTCTTCACTGCAATGAATCCCATCGATACCAACGTAACTGATAACGACACGGAACAGCTAAAACATCGCCGCATCCGCAGCTTTGTGCTGCGCATGGGACGCATGACAACGGGCCAGCAACGCGCCATGGATGAACTCTGGCCGCGCTTTGGTATTGACTACACACCTGCCCGGCTGGATCTTGACGCGGTATTCGGTCGACAAGCGCCGCGTATGGTCGAAATCGGTTTTGGCACTGGTGAGGCTCTGTTTGCTTATGCGCAAACGCATCGGGAAATGGACTGTCTTGGCATCGAAGTGCATCGTCCCGGTGCCGGTCATTTATTGCTACAAGTTGAAAGCGACCAAACGACTAACATACGTGCCAGCTGTCATGATGCAGTGGAAGTGCTGACACACCAGCTTGGTGCTGCCAGCATCGACGCAGTACACATCTTCTTTCCTGACCCTTGGCATAAGTCACGCCATCACAAACGGCGTTTAATTCAAACCGCATTTGCCGACCTGCTGGCACGGGTACTTAAACCCGGCGGTGTGCTGCGATTAGCTACCGACTGGGAGAACTACGCCGAACACATGCGTGCGGTGCTGGATATACATCCACAATTCAACAACCTGGCAGGCGACACAGGCTACATGCCCAGACCCGATGATCGCCCACTGACTCGCTTTGAGCGACGCGGACATCGCCTCGGACATGGCGTATGGGATATGGCGTACCAGCGCCGCTGATTGCCTTAGCGTGACTCACGCTTGTAACAGCAGCAGCTAACGAACCTTCCTACCACGCAATAGCAAGCCATTACGCTGCGACTGCAACCTATTTGTCACGCAGGCTGACTACAGTGTGCGTCATTGTGGACAAGGCTAGATTTGCTTAATGCGTGTGCTGATGATTTCTGATGTGTACTTTCCACGCGTCAATGGCGTATCCACATCAATCCGTTCGTTTCGCCGTGAGTTACAAGCGCAGGGACATCAGGTCACATTAGTAACACCCGCCTATCCGCATAGCGCCGAGTTTGATCAACAGCATCCAGATCCAGATCTGATACGCGTAACTTCACTACCTATCCCACGCGACCCGGAAGACCGGTTGATGCGGCGCTCCCAGTTATTACAGCTGCTACCTGAACTCAAGAAGCAGAGCTTCGATGTAGTCCATATCCAGACTCCCTTCGTTGCACACTATGCAGGCGTCACCTTGGCACGACAGCTGAAGTTGCCCACTATCGAGAGCTATCACACTTTTTTTGAAGAATATCTATACCACTATGTTCCACTAATCCCCCGTGGCGTACTGCGTTTCGCGGCACGCCGCTTTACCGTTTCACAATGTAATTCAGTGAAACTAGTCATTGCTCCGTCACACGCCATGCACGATGCACTGCGGAATTATGGCGTGACCACACCCATCACCATCTTGCCCACCGGACTGGAAGCCAGTCAATTCAAACGCGGCAATAGTGCTCTTTTCCGCCAGCAACATGGCTTCACCGCACAGCAACCGATTGCGTTATATGTGGGCCGTGTTGCACATGAAAAGAATATCGATTTTCTGCTCACCATGTTCAAGCAAACTCTGGCACAAGTGCCACAAGCAACATTATTGATTGTGGGAGAAGGCCCGGCAGTGCCGCACCTACGTGGACAGGTACAGCAACTTGGTATTCATCATGCAGTCAAATTTATAGGTTATCTGGACCGTGATTCTGACCTACTGGACTGTTACAGCGCGGGCGATGTGTTTGTATTCGCATCGCGCACTGAAACGCAGGGATTGGTGCTGCTGGAATCACTCGCACAAGGAACCCCAGTTGTCTCGACCGCACATATGGGCACGCGCGACATACTGGAAGCGGCGCAGGGCGCACAAATTGTCAATGAAGATACAGCGCAGTTCGCACAAGTAGTTGCGAACATACTCAGCAACCCACCAGTACGGGTGCGACTTGCGGCACACGCAGTAGTAGACGCGCAGCGCTGGAGTAGCGTCGAAATGACACAACGGCTATTGCGTCTGTATACAGAACTGGTCGCTACTAAATAACAAGAAAATCGACCGTGGCCGCTGGACATCCACGACCACCGGCCTTTAGCGTACTCACGACCATGACTATTCAGTGAAATTTGCCATAAAACCCGGCATTTAATTGAATTGCAACAATTGCTTCACAGCAATGCAGCATTCCACCCTGACAGTAGCAGCATGCTAATCAACATGCTGCTGAACGCATTGGGGAGGAAACATGCTAACTGCCAGCAAGACTGATTTGTTTCGTCGTTTTGATGCCGCCGAGTTAAGTCTGTGCATGAGCTGCAATCGCTGGTCGAATCACAATTCAATTCGGCACCTGTTTGCGATGATCAGCCGTCTGGGTAATGGTGTTTTCTGGTATGTGCTAATCCTGTCACTGCCGCTTATCTACGGCACAACTGGAATGTGGCTGTGTCTACAATTCAGCATCACCGGCTGTATTGGGGTACTGCTCTACAAATCTATAAAGCAACGCTGGGTGCGCGAACGACCATATATTTCGCACTTGGGAATTCGTGCTGGAACTGCACCACTGGATCGCTGCAGCTTCCCCTCCGGACATACTTTACACGCAGTGTGTTTCGCCATTTTGTTCAGCGTAAATCTGCCCGAGCTTGCCTGTGTGGTTATTCCGTTTGCAATATTGGTGGCATTGTCACGATTGATTCTGGGTATGCACTATCCAACAGATGTAATCGTTGGTGCGCTACTCGGTACAACGTTGGCCTACCTGAGCATAAGCCTCGCGACACTATCCGCATGAGTCCAATGCCACCCAAACATCCGCTAAAATTTCGTAGTGTTTTCATTTCTGATGTCCATCTGGGTTATCGCGGTGCCCGAATCGAATACCTGCACAGTTTTCTGAAGCAGATTGATACCGAGTATCTATACTTGGTAGGTGACATCATCGATTTGTGGAGCATGAAAAAAACATTTTACTGGCCACAGGAACACAACAACCTATTAAGGTTGATTCTATCCAAGGCCAAGCGCGGCACTAAGATCATCTATATTCCCGGCAATCACGACGAAATGTTTCGTGATTTTGTCGATTACCGTTTCGGCAAATTGCAGGTAAAACGCAACGCGACACACATCACAGCAGATGGTCGAAAAATACTGGTCATGCATGGCGATGAATTTGATGGCGTTATCAAATGCGCCAGGTGGTTAAGCTTACTTGGTCATCATGGTTATGAATTAATTCTGGGCTTGAATCGGCGCGTCAATTGGCTACGCAGAAAACTTGACCTGCCTTACTGGTCACTGGCCGCTTACCTTAAACATAAAACCAGCGCCGCAGTCACTCATATAAATAAGTTTGAACAAGCAGTGGTGCGCGCTGGTAAACAACGCGGCATGGACGGCGTGCTATGCGGCCATATCCATCGTGCCAAGATCGAGCATATAGACGGCATTCAATACATGAACTGTGGCGACTGGGTAGAAAGCTGTACCACTATCACTGAAGACTTCTATGGCCATTTGAGCTTGCTGCACTGGAGCGACCGACAGGAAGTGCTCAGCCAAAGCAACCGCACTGGTGCTATAAACGAAACCGAGTTAGGCAGCGCTTTGCAGCCTGATCATGCTGCCTGACACATCGACTCGGATTGCCATTATCACCGACGCCTGGTTGCCACAGGTGAACGGCGTCGTTACCACTCTACGCACCACAGTGGCGACGCTGAAAAAACTCGGCCATGTCGTATTGGTGATAGAACCAGGGCTATTCAAGACCTTCCCCTGCCCCAGTTATCCGGAAATTCGGCTGGCATGGTTTCCCTATCGGCGCATTGATCAATTACTGCGCGAATTTCGCCCCGAGGCCATTCACATTTCCACTGAAGGCACACTCGGACACGCAGCACGAAAATGGTGCCGCCGTAACAAAATTCCCTTCACCACCGCTTATCACACACAGTACCCGGAATATCTGGCGGCACGCGCGCCAATTCCACTCAAGGCCAGCTATGCCTATCTGCGGCGCTTTCATGGTGCCGCCAGCCGTACCATGGTGCCCACACCGACATTGCAAAAGCAGCTAGAAGCCAATGGTTTCACACAGCTGGTTCGTTGGTCACGCGGTGTTGACACTGAACTATTCAAGCCCCGTGACAAAAACTTTCTCTCACTCGCAAGACCAATATGGATGTATGTAGGCCGTGTCGCAGTGGAAAAAAACATTGAGGCATTTTTGCAACTCAAGTTACCCGGCACTAAAGTAGTGGTAGGTGAAGGCCCGGCCTGCTCTGAGTTACGCAGAAAATATGCAACGGTGCAGTTTGTTGGGTATAAGTTCGGCGAAGCGCTGGCGCAACATGTCGCCAGTGCCGACGTTTTTGTCTTCCCCAGCCGCACCGACACATTTGGCCTGGTATTACTTGAAGCCATGGCCTGCGGTGTGCCCGTGGCAGCCTATCCGGTCGCAGGCCCAATTGATGTTGTTGCGCAAGGAGTGGGAGGCGTCTTACATGCCAACCTTGAACAGGCAGCGCGAACAGCACTACTACTAGACACTGAGCAATGTCGGCAACAAGCGTTGCGTTACTCATGGGCGCACGCCACGCAGCAGTTTTTCAACAACCTGCACCGATTCGATTCGAACCTGCTTGATACTCAAAGTCGATTGCAGCACATTACGCATTCGCAGTAATGCTGCCACGCAATAAAAATTGCGCTTGATTGATGTCACGCATAGGACTAAAACATTCATCAGTAGAATGAATTTCGACACCAACGTAAGTGATGTCAGTTCGACGCAATATTGGGCTGACGCACTTGGGCTGGCTTCTCCTGTTCGTAACGGGTTAAACCCACACGGAGGATCACCCATGAATATTGCGGCACCGATTGTCGGCGATTGGTATCAGGATCGAGAAGGGGAATTATTTGAGGTTGTCGCCCTCGATGCCGATGACCACACTATTGAAGTACAGTACTTCGATGGCACGCTGGAAGAATTTGATGGCGATGACTGGATAGCGCTGTTACCACGAGAAGCCGAAGCACCAGAAGACTGGACTGGGCCGCTGGATGTGGAACCCGAAGATCATGATGACGAAGCGGAACCCATCGTACTACCAGCGTGGTTGGGCACAGGCCATCTGGACCGCGATGAAGTGACGGGTTACTCTGAAGTGCCGCTAGGATAGAAAATGTAGTTAGCGCGCTGATTGCACAGCAGTCAGATAAAGGCAGCTTTGCTACTCAACCATAAAGCACGTCGTTACTACTTCTGAGTGCATAACACAAAACATTTAGTGCAAACTAAAAGTCGATTCGCGATAACAAAATGTAGCTAGGTGACTGTTACCTGAGCTTGGCGCGCTTTACTAGAATCGCATTGAGATAAAATACGAAAATCGCAATAACATTCTGCTGTCACTAAAACATCAGTGACGCCTAACGGTTGCGAGAACGTAGCCGTGAATTCAAGGCTTCTGCCCTGCCGTCCCCAACGCCCTGTCAATCAAGCCGCGTCGCATCATGAACCAGAACAGCAATATCCCCGGCACGGCGAGCAGCGTAGTCAACAGATAAAAATTGACGTAGCCCATGGATTGAATCAGGCTGCCTGCTGTCGCGCCTGTCAACACACGTCCGACGACGCTGGCAGCAGCAGAAATTAGCGCGTACTGCGCCGCAGTGAATTGCAGATTGCATAGCGCAGAAAAGAAGGCGACCACAACCACACCGCCAAAGCCACTGGCGAGGTTTTCAAAACCGATGGCTGCAGCCATGCCCCAGTTACTGTGACCCGCAACGGCAAGTGCGGCAAAACTTAA
The DNA here is from genome assembly GCA_050181835.1 of Steroidobacteraceae bacterium. GTDB lineage: Bacteria > Pseudomonadota > Gammaproteobacteria > Steroidobacterales > Steroidobacteraceae > CAILZL01. The sequence goes on from JBFXCU010000003.1 coordinate 110,027, forward strand.
GTTAGATACACACATTAGCAACAACGCGATCAACACCGAGCGCTTAAGTCCGAACCGCGTATACAGAATGCCGCCGATGAAGATGCCGATCAAATACGCCCAAAAGCCAAAGCCTACATCGTAAATAGCGATCTCGTCATTGCTGAAACCTAGATCGTTGAATAGCAAGCGGAAGGTAAGGTTTGCCAGCGTATCGCCAATCTTGTGAACCAAAATGAACAACAGGATCAGCCACGCCCCGGCGCGGCGCATGAATTCCAGGAAAGGATCAACGATAGAACCCCACACTGCTGCAAGACCCTTACGCTCATTGACCACAACGTGGCGCGCTGGCTCGCCAACAATCAATCCTGTCAGCATCGCTGGTAACGCAAACATCGCACACGCCATATAGGCCGTTGCCCAACCCACGCGTTCCGCGACCACTAACGCCAGCGCACCCGCTGCGACCGAACCTATGCGCCAACCATACTGTGACATGCCTGAGCCAATACCGAGTTGATAGGGTTTAAGCGTCTCAATGCGATAGGCATCAATGACAATGTCGTAGGTCGCACCAGCAATGCCGACCAACACTGCCGCGATTACCGTGACTTGAATATTCGCCTGCGGATCGACCAGCGCTAGGTTCACAACTGCTGCGATGACGGCAGTACCCGCCAGCAACAACCACGATACACGCTGACCGAGCCTGCCCAGCAGCGGAATCCGCACGCCGTCGACAATCCATGCCCAGAGAAATTTCAGGTTATAGACCAGAAACGCCAGTGTAAAAGCGGTGATGGTTTTTTTCTCAATACCCTCCTGTGCGAGCCGCGTCGTCAAGGTAGCACCGATCATGGCGTAAGGAAATCCTGACGAGACGCCGACGAAAAACGCAGCGAGTGATTCTTTTTCAAGATACGGCTTGAATGCACCCCATAAATTTGGGCGGGTGGGTAAGACCTGCGAGGGTTGTGGTTGAGATTCTGGCGCAGGATTCATGAAGGACTCCGGAAAGATGGCAACGAGTATACGGAGTGCTGATAGCCAGTGTCTTCTTGCCCGTAACTTCCGTTACCATTCACCGCAATTCATTTTTCATATAAAACTCATGAGCACCGCCTCCGACACCAGCCCCATCGCATTCGTGAATTTCTGCTTGCAGGTAGGCGCACTGCGCTTTGGCAGCTTCACGCTGAAATCAGGGAGACAGAGTCCGTATTTCTTTAACGCAGGTGCTTTCAATAGCGGTCAAGCGCTCGCGCAACTGGGCCGCTTCTATGCACAGGCGGTGGTCAGTTCCGGTATCCAGCACGACATGCTATTCGGCCCCGCTTATAAAGGCATTCCACTGGTTGCTACTACTGCGGTGGCACTGGCTGACCATCATCAGCACGACTTACCGTGGGCATTTAATCGCAAGGAAACCAAGGCGCATGGCGAAGGTGGCAATATTGTTGGTGCGCCGCTCGCTGGTCGAGTATTGATTGTGGATGATGTCATTACAGCCGGTACCGCCATTCGCGAATCAGTGGCAATGATCCGTTCTGCGGGGGCCGCACCCGTCGGCATCGTCCTTGCGCTGGATCGCCAGGAAAAAGGCAACGAGCAGCTGTCGGCAGTTCAGGAAATCGAACAGCAATACGGCCTGCCAGTCACCAGCATTATCAAATTGGTGGATTTGATCGAACATCTGCGTGTCAGTGCCAGCTCAAGCGCAACGCTGGCAGCAGTGCAACAATATCGAGCGCAATACGGCATCTACTAACTATGGGTATCATGTCATCCGCGTTGACTCGAGCAGATGGGATTTGGCTCACGCTTGGCCAGCGCAACACTTGGCATAACCAAGCTGCGCTCAGCAGAATGCAGCGAATCTGAAAGAGGTTTGTTTGGAAACCACAATGAAATACCCACTAGCCTGCTCACTGCTCGGTCTGCTGCTATTGAATACCGCACTCGCAGCCAGCACCGGCGGACGCGAAGCCTTCTATCGCTGTCGCGATGCCAGCGGTCAGACTTTTTTTGGCGACCGCATGCCGACCGAGTGTCGGGATCTGGACACCGAAGTATTGAGCGACAACGGCAATGTGTTGCGAGTAATAGATGGTGCCGCTTCGCGTGCGGCCAGCGCGAAAAGCAAAAGCACTGAAGATGCCACCGCGAAGGCACGCTTTGATGCCGCGATGCGCGACCGCATGCTGGTGGAGGCCTATCTTTCAGTAAAGGAAATCGAACAGCTGCGAGACCAGCGTCTCGCATTGGTCGAAGCGCAACTTCACATTGATGAACAGAATCTCACCGCACTACAAGAACGTGAACAACGCCTGTTGCGTCAGGCCACCCGCTTTCTGCCCTACAACACCAAAGCCGGTGCGGCACCATTGCCCGAACAGCTGACAGAAGAAATGGTCACGGTGGTGAAGAGTACCGACGTAAGCAGGCAACGCATCGTTGCCAAACAAGCGGAACGCGAAGAACTGAAAGCTAAATTTGAAAGCGACATCAGTCGCTTCAAACAATTGAAAGGGCTGTAGACAGCCAGATTTCAACTGCGACCGGAACTACCGAAGCCACCTTCACCGCGTTGCGTCGCAGCGAATTCTTCCACCACGTCAAACTGCACTTGCGCCACTGGCACCACGACTAATTGTGCAATACGTTCACCGGGATTGATGGTGAATGTGGCCTGACCACGGTTCCAGCACGACACAAAGAGCTGCCCCTGGTAATCCGAATCAATCAAGCCCACCAAGTTACCAAGCACGATGCCATGCTTATGCCCTAGGCCTGAACGCGGCAGCACAATTGCGGCATAGTGGGCATCGGCCAGATATACGGCAATGCCACTGGGGATTAACTGCGTATCACCGGGCCTCAACTCAAGTGGTGCCTCCAGCATCGCTCGCAAATCAACCCCAGCGGAGCCCTCAGTCGCATACTGCGGCAGAGGATAGTCACGACCAATACGCGGATCGAGTATGCGGAGCTGTACACGCTGCTGAGCCATCACAAATTCTTACTGTTGGTTTTTAGTCTTGGGATCGAACATTCAGTTCCATGTCGGGTGTTTGGCGCGATACCGCTCGGTGATTAGCTGCACCAACTGGCCGGCGAGATCGCGCTTGCTACACAAACATAATTCGCGCTGACCACCATTCCAGTACACCGTCAGTGCATTGTCATCTTTATCAAACGCCAACCCATCGCCGACCTTGTTGGCAGCGATCATGTCCAGATGTTTACCAGCGAGCTTGGCCAGTGCATTACGTTCGACATTGTCAGTTTCAGCGGCGAATCCCACCAAAAAAGGCGGCTTGGCGCTTGCACTGACGGTGGCAAGAATGTCTGGCGTATGTGCTAGATCTAACGTCAAGACCGCCGCACTCTTTTTGATTTTTTCGCCAGCAATCTGCGCCGCGCGATAATCAGAGACTGCGGCAGTGGCTACAAAAATCTGCGCATTACTTACCTGCGTTTGCACCGCCGCCAGCATGTCTTCGGCGCTCTCAACATCTATGCGAACGATGCCAGTGGACGCGTTCAGATGTACCGGGCCACTCACCAATGCGACCTCCGCACCAGCCGCATACAAGGCCTCGGCGATCGCGAAGCCCATCTTGCCTGAGCTACGATTAGTGATAAAACGCACCGGATCAAGGCGTTCGCGAGTCGGCCCTGCTGTCACCACGGCTTTGACACCCGCCAACATCGCACCACGCTGTGGCGGCATCGCCCAATTGGCGAGCTCAGCCGGCTCCAGCATACGTCCCAACCCAACATCACCGCAGACTTGCTCACCAGCAGCAGGTCCGAGCACACACACGCCACGTTGTTTGAGTAAGGCAATATTTGCTTGGGTAGCCGGATGCGCCCACATGGCTTGATTCATAGCCGGCGCAATGGATATGGGCGCATGCGTCGCCAAACACAGAGTACTGAGCAAGTCCCCAGCCAGACCATGCGCCAGCTGCGCGATGAAGTCCGCAGTCGCTGGCGCGATTAGAACCGCATCCGCCCAGCGCGCCAATTCTATATGTCCCATGGCCGCTTCGGCCGCCTGATCCCATAACTCACTGCGCACCGGCACACCCGACACCGCTTGGAAAGTGTTCTCGGTGACAAATTCTCTCGCCCCACGGGTCATGACCACCTGCACCTGCGCACCCTGCTCACGCAAACGGCGTACCAGATCCGGGCTCTTATAGGCAGCAATACCGCCGGTAACGCCCAGCAAGATCTTGCGCGATGGATTAATAGAGTTCATTGAGTTGGATTATCGCCAGCGTCAGCACTTGGCAGCAACCAGCCGATAGGCATGTGCTAATGGCATATCTGGCATTTAGACACAGATATGGAAAGTCCACTTTAAGCGGGATCGCTCCAGACTCATCGCCAACCCAAAAAGGAATCAGGCATGTCGATTCGAGATTGGCCAGAAGGCGAACGCCCACGCGAAAAGCTCCTGAAATCCGGTGCACAGACACTTAGCGAGGCCGAATTAATTGCCATTTTTTTGCGCACCGGCACCCGTGGTCGCAGCGCATTGGATGTAGCACGCGACTTATTACAGCAATTCGGCTCGGTTCGTGCCCTGCTCACCGCACCACAAGCGGCATTGTGCAAGGCACCTGGGCTAGGCGCGGCGCGCTACGCCACCCTGCAGGCGGTATTGGAATTGGCGCGGCGACACTACTTGGAGCTAATGCAGTCCGGCCCGGCGTTGCTCAACCCACAAGCCACCCGCGATTATCTGCATATGCGTCTGCGGGATCTGCCGCACGAAGTATTTTGCTGCCTGTATCTGGATAACCGGCATCGCGTCATCGCCTTTGAAGAGTTATTTCGAGGCACAGTGGACGGTGCCAACGTGCATCCGCGTGAGGTTGTCAAACGCGCGCTGGCGCACAATGCCGCCGCCCTGATTCTGGCGCACAATCACCCTTCTGGCGTAGCCGAGCCCAGTCAGGCGGATGAATTAATTACCCGCCGCCTGAAAGAAGCCCTGAGCTTGGTGGATATTCGCGTACTGGATCACCTCATCGTCGGCGATGGCCGCTGTGAATCGTTTGCGGAACGCGGCTTGCTTTAAAAAAATAAACGGCACCGTGATGGACAAATTCACCACCGCAGCTTGCCCAACCGGGGCGTCACTGGTATAAAGCGCGACTCATTTTGGCTTGGCACTGTTTATTGTCAGGCACCCGAGGAAGTAGCCATGTCAAGAATTTGCCAAGTCACCGGAAAGGGCCCCATGACCGGGAATACGGTATCGCACGCTAATAACCACAAGCGTCGCCGTTTTCTACCTAACCTGCATACCCTGCGCTTCTGGATGGAAAGCGAGCGCCGCTTTGTCAGCCTGCGCGTTTCCAACCATGGCCTGCGCACCATTGAAAAGAAGGGTATCGAAGTAGTCGTGGCCGACCTGCGCGCCAGCGGCGTTCGGGTTTAAGGGAGCAACAACATGCGTGACAAAATCAAACTAGTTTCTTCGGCTGGTACCGGCCATTTCTACACCACGACCAAGAATAAGCGTCTACATCCAGACAAGATGGAAGTAAGCAAATACGACCCCAAGGTCAAGAAGCACGTGCCGTACAAGGAAGCCAAAATCAAGTAATTGATATTACTGCTAATCCTGACAAAGCCCGCTGTAGCGGGCTTTGTCATTTATAAACTTCGACAACGCGCGCCTGTCTTCAAGACCCGACGACTGGCCGCCTCGTCAAACCCCTCGCAAACTTCAGCAATTGTTATCCACCGGAATCCAATATGAACAAAACACTTGTCATCGCTACGCTGGCCGCGACGCTCCTCGGCTCCGCCTGCACCACCATTAACCCCTACACCGGCGAACAACAGACCTCCAAAGCCGCCAAGGGCGCGGCTATTGGTGCGGGCGTCGGCATCGTTGCTGGCTTGCTGACTGGCGGCAATGATCTGCGAAATGCGGCCGTGGGCGCAGGGATTGGCGCCATCGCCGGTGGCGGCGTGGGTGCATACATGGATGTACAGGAAGCCAAATTACGCCAACAGGTGCAAGGCACCGGCGTGACCGTCAGCCGCAACGGTGACAACATTACCCTGAACATGCCCGGCAGCATTACCTTTGCCACTAACAGCGCTGACCTCAATGCACAGTTCTATAGCGCACTGGATGGCGTAGACTTGGTGCTCAAGGAATACGACAAGACCATGATCGAGATCGCCGGTCATACCGACAGCACCGGCAGCGCCGCACTAAACCAGTCTTTGTCCGAGCGCCGCGCCCAGTCGGTTGCCAGCTACCTGAGCAGCAAAGGCCTGGCCAGCACGCGCATACTGACCGTAGGCGCTGGGCCATCACATCCAATCGCCTCCAATGACACCGCCGCAGGTCGTCAGCAGAACCGCCGCGTGGAATTGACCATCGTGCCGAACGTGGCCAAATAAGCTCTGAATTTCATCAAGAAAAATGAAACCGAAGGCCAGCGCAAGCTGGCTTTTTTACTTCCGTATGTGGCGGGCACTTCCTTAAGCTGAAACACGGTCGTTTCTTGCAAGTCGTTCTGTTGGGGGATTAGGAAGAATAAACGGGCTTTTTCAGGGATGGTTATTTTAGGCGACTTTGAATTTTGTTGAGACCAATTAGTCCGCACTCATCATCGTGCCCACCGGGTTCGGCACCGCTGACACCGATTGCTCCGATTACCTGATCCCCGACTTTAAGCAACAAGCCACCGTGGAAGGCCATCAAGTTGGGATCCGCCTTGATTTGGGCCGCGAATTCCGGATCCTGTTGCGCCTTAACGACCAGAGACGTCGTTGAACTCTTCATAGCGACTGCAGTGTAGGCCTTGCGAATTGCCGTGTAGCCATGGCGAGGTTCGCTTCCATCTGGCAAATACACGAGTATTGGTGCGCCAGCGGCATCGACGACTGCAATACCGAGCGGATATTGTTTACAGCCCTCCGCGATTGCCTCGGCAGCTTCGACCGCCAATGCGATAGCGGGGGCATGTGCGGCATTACGTGGCATCTGACCCAGCGGCGGCGGAGATGTTGGCAGGATACCGTCCAACGAACGACCGTGATCCCCCGGCAGGAGGTGGTTGCCGCTATCGGCCGCAAAGGCTGCGGATGCGCTCATGGCCACCACAGCGACGGCAGACAGGAGCAAAGGAATTGTACGTTTCATGAGAAGATGCACCCTATGTATGTTGCGGGGATAGGAAGAGTAAACGCGCTTTACCGCAGAAGCCAGCCCAGCGCGCATGGCGTTCAAGGTGGCCGCTTGCCTCGACCACTCAAAGTCACACTTGTGATCCAAGCTTGCTGTTCGGCGGCTAACACACAGTGAAAGCGTGAACGCCTTATTGTTTGTGTGGGCGGCCTAGGGCAATGAGATACGTGATGGAGTGACCGCGCAACGTATCCATACAACGAGTTCATCATCCAGCCCCAGCTGCAGTAGTCATTCTCTGGATCACGCATCAATAGATCCCAACGTTCCAAGTAGCGGCCGATGCGCTGACTGCGGCGTTCGAGCAGGTGTTGCGGTTGTGCTGCGGTCGGTGCAGGTACACGGGCGTCTGCGATGCTTAATGACCGCCGGTTCACGATCACTGGCCGGGCGGGCGGGTTCCATTACGGGTATAGCGGGTTTCCAGTGTCGGACCCTGGCCGCAGACATATTCTTCTATCCGTAGATTGGGCCTGTGTGTCAGCTCTTGGCGAACCGACCAAGGGCGCGTATACATCATCGGATCGGTAATGCTGCTAACAACTTCCAGACGGGTGCCTTGACCGATCACACGCAGGGTTCGGGTCATACTCAGCTGGTCACTGTGCGGCAGTCCGCTGTCATCCAGAAAGGTACTGTCATTAAAACCCGTTGTGGTGATCACGATACCGTCGCGCGTCCACGCTCCAACCGAATTCCCCATGAAGCCCGGATCGAGCTCGAGATCGGGTTGCTCATCCAGATATACAATCTCGAAAACATGATTCTGTTCGTACATCAATACGAATAGATTGCCACGCTGGATCAATTGCAGTGGATACGGTTGCTGTAGCAGGCGCAGCGGACCATAGGGCAGGCAAGCGGACAAATCATTACGATCTGTTTTTTTGCCGTCCCGTTCGCGCAACACCGCCGCATTTTTCGCAAACGCAGCCTTGCCAGCGGCCGTCAGCGGGATGGCGCTGCCAGCTACAGGTTTTAACGGCGCATGTGGCGCATCAGTCATCCAGACACCCGTCAGACCAGTAACCGGCATCGCCGCCAGTGCAGTGCTTCCAGCGACCATCATCCAGAGCACCGCTAAGACGCCTGCTTGCTTCATCCGGCACAGCTGCGGGGCGACCCCGGCGAACGGTCGACGTTTCTGCAACTCATTAATCCCGGTCATGCTCCAGTCTCCAGTATTGCGCGCCTTAAACGGATTCATTGCTTCAGAGCCTATTCACGGTCTCAAGACGGTACCCATTAATCCTTGTGTACGGTGCCACCTTTAACGACCTTTTTCATGCTGATCTCACTGCCATCCTGCATCGTCACTGAATTAAGGGCACCAAAGTTTGGTTTCGAGCGATCCAGAAAGTAGTTCACTTTGACCTTGTCCCCGGGTTTGAAGGACAGCCGGGTCACGCCGGCACGCGCCAGCGCGCCGGGGGGATAAGTCTCAAACTGCCATTCAACCGGGCCACTGCTATCGGCTACCTCGATCACGAGAAAGGAGTGGGGATTGGTCCATTGCCATTCCTTCACTGAGCCCTGCAACAGCAGCTCCTGGGTTTTATCGACCATCGCAAATGAATGGTGGGCCAGCAGGGGCGCTGAGGCCAGCAACAGGGTCACCAGTCCCATTCGGGCAGCAGTCAGTACCTTCATCACAGTGTCGCTCCAATCATATTGTTTAATAACTCAAGCTTGCAGATCGAGAGTATTAGTCTGATTAACCGGGACCCCAGTCCACCGGCCAGAATGGCATGGGTTTCGGCAGATTCTGGTTGTTCTCAGCACATTGGTAATCCCTGAGCTTCGTATCATCGGGCTGCCGGTCAAATTTCATGACAATGTCAAAACTCTTGGTGAACGCACCGGGATCATCAATAGTGACACGGTCTTCCATCTGCATACCCCCCGGCAGTAGACGCAAGCGATGCACCAGATGCAGCTGCGTCGTAGTGTAGACGGCGTGTGGCAACGGCACCTTGCCATTGAATCCCGTCACATCCACCACCAAGGTGTCGCCGTCCCAATGCGCAATGGCATCGCCCATCCAAGTGGGTTTCAGGTCGGCAGGATGTTTGTCTGCGAACCGGAAAATATCAAAGCGATTGTATTCCTCGAAAAGGATCGTCACCTGCGCGTCCGTTTCGATGATTCGGAACGGATCAAACCCGCGAAGATTCTTGAGAGTGCCGTCGTACAGACAACGCTGACCATTACTGGCCCCCATGGCCTGATCGAAAAACCATGCTGCATGCATGGCCGCATTCCATGGCTGCATCGGAATCGGGCCGCCCTGCGCAGGCGCTACCGGCTCCGGGTGGCCGTCAATGATGCGGCCCGTGAACATGCCATTCTCCGGCACGGTGAGCCAGACGCCATCAAGATTGTGCCCCTGTGGGGTCACCTGCGCCGCTGCGCCGCACGTCACGAACAGAGCAGTGGCAATTGCCACGAAACCACCTACCAAGCGAAGCCATGAACATAGGCCTTCCGTTACGGGATAGTCCGGTGTTGTTGCTGTATGCATATGTATCTTTCCCATCTGCTGCATTCCCCGACCCGCATTGCACGCTCGACCAGCGCTGCCGGAGGTACTGAACCCCGCGCAACTGACGGCCCATTGCGGACGTGCTACCCTGCGGCAAAATATTGTTCTGATTCTGTTGGCAGTTGCATCATCGTAAGAGCAGACGCCACAAGAATGCAACTGCACCGGATCGACATCGAGCTGACAGCGTTGGTCCAATAATCTATCCAGGGGGAAATCCAGCATGAAGCGCACATTCACACTACCAATGACCGCCGTGATATGTGTCATGGCGTCCATCACGGCCAGCAATGCCCTCACGGCCGACATTGCACATCCCAAACTCACGCTGGAGCAAAAAGTTGATCGTCTCAACGCAGTCAATGACGTCAACAATCTGATGGGCAGTTATTCCTTCCTGAGCACAGGAAACAAGTTTGCCGAAGTTGTAAATTTGTTTGCCCTGAAAACGCCCGGCGTGCGGGCTGAAATTTTCTGGGGAGCCTACAACGGCCCGGAAGGCATCAAGCGACTCTTTACCGGCTTCATTGCCAACGCGAATGGCGACGGTATAGGCCGCCTGTTAGTTCATACCATGACCACGCCCATCATTGTCGTTGCGGGTGACGGTAAAACAGCAAAAGGCGTCTGGGTGTCACCTGGTTTTGAAACCATGCCGCTGGGCGCTGGCCAACCCGAAGCCAAGTGGTCATGGATCAAATACGCTGCTGATTTCATCAGGGAAGAGGGTGCCTGGAAGATATGGCATCTGCGTGCTTATGGTTTGTTCAGCGCCAGACCGGGCGAAACCTGGGCCAACAATTCGTTTGATCGTGAAGCCATGATCAACTTCGGCAAGAATCTACCGGAGCAATTCCGTGCGGATAGTCCACCCACCACTCCGCTGTGGAAATACCGCCTTGATGTGGCAGCCGAACTGGTTCCGGACATTCCTCGCCCCTATCAAACGTTTGATCCCAAAACGGCATATTGACAGTGTCCAGCCCCAGTTGCAGATAGTCATTCTCTGGATCACGCATCAATAGACCCTGACGTTCCAATCGGTAGCGGCCAATGCGCTGACTGCGGCGTTCAAATAGATGTTGCAGTTGGGCTGCGGTCGGTGCGTGTATACGGCGAAACGTGAGCACTAGCGCAGCTTGCTGCCGGTCACATGCACGCCATCCAGAAACAGTACGTGTAAATGCCCCTTGAGGTTGAGCGCGATCAAACCGCTGGATCAAGGTCACGGCACCCGGTTGGGCCGTTGTGCGCGTCAAATTGCCTATTAGCGCATTGGCAATCTGGGCAGCACTTCATCCACCACTCGCTGGTCTGAGCGGAACAGGGCGCGTATTCTTTAACATCCACTCAGCAGCTCAGATCAGTCGAAACTATTAATGCAGGTTGTCGAGTCAGAGGAGAACAATCATGGCTAATCGTCGCGAGTTTTTGCACCAGGCTGCTATTGCGGGTAGCGGTGTTGCGCTGGGCGTCAATCCCTTACACCAGGCACAGGGCGCTACGGCGGCAAAAAAGGGAACAGCTAGAGCAGCCGCTGCGCTGCGTGTGCTCATCCTCGGTGGTACCGGTTTCATCGGTCCGCATTTTGTGCAAGCGGCGCTGGAACGTGGACACAAAGTAGCGGTCTTTAATCGTGGCAAAGCGAACGTCGATCTGCCCGCCGGGGTAGAGAAGCTGGTCGGTGACCGCAACGGGCAGCTTGAGTCGATCATGGGCCGCGACTGGGATGCGGTATTCGACTTGGGTACCTTCGTACCCAACTGGGTGCGCACTGTAGGTGAAGCGCTCCAAGGCCGTGTGGGTCACTATACTTTTGTTTCGACCTCCCGCGTTTATGGTGATAAAGCAGTCAGTGGCACGGACGAGACCGCGAAGATCCTTGAATACCAGGGCGACACAGACCCTTTCTCGCTAACCGGCAGCCCGCCCGGTTACATGGTGGGAATGAGCGATGGCTACAGCGCGTATGGCGCTCTCAAGGTTCTGGCTGAACGGGAGGCCGAACGGCAATTTCCAGGCAAAGCCCTGATCTTGCGCCCCGGCACCATCATTGGTCCCCGTGACGATATGTTTTCATACTGGGTGTCGCGTCTCGACAAAGGCGGCGAAGTACTGGCTCCCGGTAACCCGCTCAATCCCCAGCAGTTAGTCGATGCGCGTGATTTTGCCGAGTGGGCGGTACGCGCAGCGGAGTCGAGAGTGGCAGGAATTTTTAACGCTCAGGGGAACGTCATCGGCACTGCAGAAGTATTCGGTGCCATACGCGGCGCGCAGACGTCAGTGAGCGAGCTGATCTGGGTGCCGGAAGACTGGTTGCTGGTCAACCATGTTCAGCGCAACGAACTGCCGGGATGGTTTCTGTCCAGTGAGGATGGCCGCAAACGGTTAAGCAATGCCAAGGCGCGCGCGGCGGGATTGACCTTCCGTCCGCTATGCGCCACCTTTGCCGATACCCTTGACTGGCTCAGGTCGCAGCCCGCTCCGGGCGTGAAACTGCTCGCATGGAGTCTGGAGCGTGAGCAACAGGTGCTGGCTGCCTGGCGCGTGGATCGCGCTGCATGGGGAAAGGCCGCAGTGGCAGGTTGTGAAAAACGATAAATGCGCTTTTCCACAGAAGCCAGCCCAGCGCGCGTGGCGCTCAAGGTGGCCGAGCAATCAATGCATGATCGGCGGGGCCTTCAACGCTGGCGAGGATCTTCAGCTTACCGCCACACCCGCACTGGTGAATATCGATCCAGAACATCCGCATGAGCACTGTGTCCAAGTTACACATGGCGTTGCTTGGCTACCATCTGCGGTTTTGCTTACTTGATCGACTCGATAGTTACGCCGGTTCCGGCTCCAGCATCATGCCACGCAGTTTCTTGATGGCGTTGGTTTCGATCTGCCGAATCCGCTCAGCCGACACTCCGTACTTCTCGGCCAACTCGTGTAGCGTGGATTTATCATCGGTCATCCAGCGGGTACGCAAAATTTGCTGACTACGCACATCCAGCTGCGCCAATGCGGCGGTAAGCCGTTCGGTAGAATCATCATCAAACTGTTCACGCTCAATCTGAATTGCCGGGTCGGCATCGGGATGTGGCAAATACGCGGCGGGCGAGTAACCACCCTCTTCGTCATCCGCATCTGGCGCGGGGTCGAACGACATGTCGCGCGAACTCAGGCGCCTTTCCATTTCGGTGACTTCCTGAGTGCTGACACCCAAGTCCTGCGCCACCGCGCTGGTCTCCGCTGCGGACAACCAACCCAAGGCTTTTTTATGGCGGCGCAAGTTAAAGAACAGCTTACGTTGTGCTTTGGTGGTGGCAACCTTCACTAATCGCCAGTTGCGCAAGACGAATTCGTGGATTTCAGCGCGAATCCAATGCACGGCAAACGATACCAACCGCACCCCCACCGCTGGGTCGAAGCGTTTTACCGCTTTCATCAAGCCGACATTACCTTCCTGCACCAGGTCACCCAGTGGCAGGCCGTAACCGCTGTAACTGCGAGCGATATGCACTACGAAACGTAGATGTGAAAGCACCAGCTTGCGCGCGGCTTCCAAGTCTTGAGTTGAACGGAATTGCTGCGCGAGCGCCACTTCCTGCTCACGACTCAACACGGGAATATGGGACACCCGCTCAAAATAGGCCTCTAGGCTGCCTATCGGCCCAGCCAGTGCCAGATCATGCGATTGACCAACCAGTGCAGTACTCATCGTGTTTTGCCCCTCCAACAGGGAAATTCGAGATGCCAATTTAGCACTCTTGGGCTTGGAGTGCTAATACCAGCCAAAGTTCCCGATTACAGATAGGGAGTTCGATCACAAGACTGGAGCTTATCACCCACCTATTTAGGCTCAATCACCCGCAAATGTCGGGTGGCGGCGAAGTAGGAACCCAGCCAGCCCAGTGTCACACCGACGGCCAAAAGGCGCATTCCGTCGGTGAATCCTAACCCAGCCAGTCTGAATTGGCTGCCGTACAGGCCAGCAATCCTTTGCACTGGCCCAGCCAGCAATATCACCGCAATGGCCACCACCACCCACGCCAGCAGTCCACCGCCCAGCCCGTACCAAAAACCACAGTAAAGGAATGGGCGGCGTACAAACGCATCGCTCCCGCCTACTAATTTGGTCACTTCAATTTCATCGCGACGATTTTGAATATCGAGGCGAATGGTGTTGCCAACAATCACTACCACCCCAACCGCCAGTAATATCGCAACCAAGTTCACCATGCGCCGCACGGTATCAAGGATGGCCAAATACCGCTGCACCCAATCCGTGTCGAGCTGTACCACATCCACTTCACTCAATTTACGCAGCTCCTCACTGAGCGCATTCAACGTATCGGGGGCCGCAGCCGTATCGGCGGGTGTAATCACTAAGGTATTCGGCAAGGGGTTATCGCTAAGCGCTTCCAATGCCTCACCAAAACCGGAGTGTTCACGGAACTCCTTAAGCGCATCCTCCGCTTTGATCAGCTGCACGGCTTTGATATCACTGCGTTGTTGTAGTTTTTCAACCAAGCGCACCGCAGTGTCGGTCGTCACCGAGGTCTTGAGATACACCGACACATCGAGCGCTCGATCCCAGGAACCACTAGCCTCCTGTGCATTTTTCATCAGCACATTCAGACAGGCAGGTAGCGCCAATGCAATGCCCATTACCAACACGGTCAACAAACTCGCCACGGGCTGTTGCGACAAGCGGCCCAAGCTACCCACTAACGTTTGCAAATGACGTGACAACCAAGCCGTCATGGCAACTCCTGCTTGGCTGAATAATTAGCATCAAGCAACCTTGCTGGGTCAAACATTACCGGCCCTGTGCTGGGTGGGTCGTCAATCAATCGTCCCCCTTCCAGATGAATACGTCGTGACTTGAAGTGCTCAATCAACTGTACGTTATGACTGGCGATCAACACCGTGACACCCACTTCCTGAAAGCGGCGAAAAATATTCATAACTTCCAAAGACAAGTCTGGATCAAGATTACCCGTAGGTTCATCGGCAATCAGCAGCGGCGGCTTGGTTACCACCGCACGCGCCAGCCCCACTCGCTGCTGTTCACCGCTGGATAGCTCAAGTGGTCGCGCTTGTTCGTATTTAAGTAAGCCAACCTGATCGAGCGCGGCACGCACACGCTTGGCGATATCACGCGGCGTTGCATTTGCGACCACCAAGGGTAACGACACATTGTCAAAAATAGATCGGTCTGCCAGCAACTTGTGATCCTGGAACACCATGCCCAACTGGCGGCGATAGGCGGGAATCTTGCTGCGGCCGACGCTGCCAAGATTCTGACCATTAACCAACAAGCTGCCGCGTGTTGGTCGTTCAATCAATGCCAATAGCTTTAATAAGGTGGACTTGCCTGCACCCGAATGACCGGTAAGAAACACCATTTCACCGCTGGCCACATCCAGCGTCAGGTTGATCAACGCCTCGCGACCATTGGCATAGCGCTTGAACACATTCTGAAAACGAATCATCGGCAACGCAGCATTCACGTAATCAGGCTCCTTCAGTAGCAGCCGCTGGTTTTAACAATGCATCCACAAACGTTTGCGCATCAAACACATCAAAGTCCTCAATACTCTCGCCGACGCCGATGAAGCGAATTGGTAACTTCAGCTGATCTGCCAGCGAAAACACAATCCCGCCCTTGGCGGTACCATCTAGTTTGGTAATGACCACGCCGGTCACGCCGATAGCCTGATGGAATAGTTTTGCCTGTTGCAATGCATTTTGACCTTGGCTGGCATCCAGCACCAACAACACCTCATGTGGCGAGCTGGCATCAACACGGCCTATCACGCGCTTTACTTTTTTTAATTCCTCCATCAAGTTTGTTTGCGTATGCAAACGACCTGCGGTATCCGCGATCAGCACCTGTACGCCGCGCGCTTGCGCTGCTTGATAGGCATCAAACACCACTGCCGCCGGATCAGCGCCGGTTGCCTGCGCAATTACTGGCACCCCATTACGTTCACCCCACACTTGTAATTGCTCCACCGCAGCAGCACGAAAGGTATCGCCTGCCGCCAGCATCACTTTGTGCTGTTGATCAAGCAGTCGCCGCGCCAGCTTGCCAATCGTAGTGGTTTTACCCGCACCATTGACGCCGATTACCAGCACCACGAACGGATGCTTGCTGGTATCAATCTGCAAAGGCTGCGCAGCAGGCTGCAAAATATCAATCAATGCGGCACGCAAAGCCACCAGTAACGCGTTGAGATCAGCCAGTTCACTACGCGCCACCTGTTTACGCAGACCAGCGAGAATACGCTCGGTGGTTTCAACGCCCACATCAGCGCCGATCAGGCGAATCTCCAATTCATCAAGCACCGCATCGTCAATCTTGCCGCCAGGAACCAGATCAAGCACATCACGCGTCAGCCAAGAGTCGCCACGATTTAACTTGGCACGCAAGCGCGCAAGAAATCCGGGTTTGGCCTGCTCACTTGTTGCAGTCTGGTTGGCAGGTGTTTTCTTGAATCCGAACATTGGCGCACTGGTTACCCGATTAAGTGCCGCGATTCTAACAGGCATGCCGCGTATGATTGCGGCCAATGAAAGCCTCACGCGCAACCCCGGCCAGTAAACCCTCCGCTCACGCAGCGAGCACTAACCGTTTACGTATTATTGGTGGTCAATGGCGTGGCACGCGCTTGCAATTTCCTGAACATGCAGCGATTCGACCCACCCCGGATCGGGTTCGTGAAACGCTATTCAACTGGCTGCAGCAACACATAGCTGGTACACACTGTCTGGATTTGTTTGCTGGCAGCGGCGCGTTGTCGCTGGAAGCCTTATCACGTGGCGCAAAATCGGCAGTGCTGATCGAACGCGAGCCAATGATCAGTCGTTACTTGAGCGACACACTGGCGCGCCTGCAGTGCACCACCGCCGAAGTGCACACAGGGGATGCACTGAATTTTTTGCAGCAAGCGACACAATCATTTGATCTGGTGTTTCTTGATCCACCGTTTGCCGACGCCGAATTTGGCGGCTTGTTAGCACGACTGCTCCAACAACTGGAGACTTGCGGGCACCTCAATCCACGAGCCTTGATTTACCTGGAATGCCCAAGCAGTCTTGGCGCACCTACTGCGTGGGCGCACTGGCCCGGAAACTGGCATCTACACCGCAGCGCACAGGCCGGTCAGGTGGGCTATCATCTGGCGCGACGTAACCCGCCCGATGCGAGTACCTGATGAGCAGCAAAGCCCTTTATCCCGGCACTTTCGATCCCATCACCAATGGCCACTACGACTTGGTGCGGCGTGCTGCCGCCATTTTTAGTTCGGTCACTGTCGCGATCGCAGCCAACCCCAACAAGGCACCACTGTTCTCACTGGAACAACGCGTGACAATGGCAAAGCAAGTACTCGCCGACATTCCCGGCGTCACGGTCACCGGCTACGAGGGGCTAACAGTGGATTTCGCCGAACAACAAGGCACGAATGTGGTGATGCGAGGTTTGCGTGCGGTGGCGGATTTCGAATTCGAGTTTCAGTTGGCGACGATGAGCCGCCATCTCAGTGACAAAGTAGATTACGTGTTTCTGACACCGACCGAACAATACAACTTCATTTCATCGACATTGATTCGTGAGATCGCCAGCTTCGGCGGCAATGTCTCAGAGTTCGTACACCCGGTAGTCGTCGCCGCACTTAAAGCACGCTGGGCTGAACGTAAGGGTCAACAGTGAAGCTACGCTGGTTGGTGGTTTCACGACGCTCATTATGCATCAGCACACTGCTACTGGTCGTCACTGCATACGCAGCCGATCCGACACCCGGCAAAGCAGCGATTGCCAGCGCGCATCCGTTAGCCAGCCAAGCTGGCCTGCAAATCATCCAGCAAGGGGGCAATGCGTTTGATGCCGCCATTGCCGTCGCTGCTGCGCTGGCGGTAGTCGAACCGCAAAGCTCGGGATTAGGCGGCGGTGGATTTTTTCTGTTACATCGCGCCAGCGATCAATTCGAAACCATGATTGATGCGCGTGAAACCGCACCTGCAGCAGCAACACGCGATATGTTTCTGGATGCACATGGCGACGTCATCAAAGGCGCA
Source organism: Steroidobacteraceae bacterium (assembly GCA_050181835.1). GTDB lineage: Bacteria > Pseudomonadota > Gammaproteobacteria > Steroidobacterales > Steroidobacteraceae > CAILZL01. The sequence goes on from JBFXCU010000003.1 coordinate 127,846, forward strand.
TCACGCGATACCGCATTAGCGGCCGGCATTCCCGGTGAAGTCGCAGGAATGGCACATTTGGCGCAGCACTATGGGCGATTACCATTGAGTGCCAGTCTGCAGCCCGCTATCAAACTCGCCCGCGATGGGTTTCCTTTGTACCTTCGCATGCGTAGCGGGCTTGAGCATTCAAGTAGCAAACTCAATCAATCCAAAGACGCCAACCGCAATTTTCTGCATAAAGGCACAGCGCCCGAACTAGGTTACTTGATCAAACAACCGCAACTGGCGAACACACTGAGCATGATTGCCCAGCAAGGTGCAGAGGGATTTTATCAAGGCAAGTTTGCACAACAACTAGTCGCAGGCGTACGCAAACTAGGTGGCATCTGGAGTGAACAGGATTTAGCTAACTATCGCGTGGTCGAACGCCAACCCATCAAGACTGATTATCACGGCGCAACCATCACGTCGGCACCACCGCCTTCATCGGGTGGCGTTGCGCTGACGCATGCACTCAATATTTTGTCTGGTTATGATTTAAGTAAACTCGATAGCGCCACGCGCAAGCATCTCATCATTGAAGCAATGCGCCGCGCCTATCGTGATCGTGCCGAATATCTAGGCGATACAGATTTCGTTACAGTTCCCGTCGACTTACTGACTAGCCCCGCCTACGCAGCTGGGCAACGCAGCTCCATACGCTTTGATAAGGCAACGTCATCTGCTACGTTACCTGATGCAAGTGACAGCAGCAATGAAAGCCCACAAACCACCCACTTTTCAGTGCTGGATGCAGAGGGCAATCGTGTTGCTGCCACTATCACCGTTAACCTCGGTTTTGGTTCGGGGCTGATGGTCGATGGCACCGGCTTTTTTCTCAATAATGAAATGGACGATTTCTCCGCCAAACCCGGCGTCGCCAATGCGTTTCAATTGGTGGGTGCCGAAGCCAACGCCATCGCACCAGGCAAACGCATGCTATCGAGCATGACACCCACCTTTGTAGAAACTGACAAAGGCGTATTGATACTCGGCACGCCCGGCGGCAGTCGCATTATCAGCATGGTGTTACTCGGCGTGCTCGATTGGTTAGATGGCAATGACGCCACACATCTTGCGGCGCTACCGCGTTTTCATCACCAGTATCTACCCGACACAGTGAGCTTTGAGTCCGGTGCACTGACGACGGAAGAACAAGCAGCCTTGACTCAACGAGGCCATCACCTGCAAGCAATTCACAGCAGCTACGGCAATATGCAAGTCGTCACGTGGGACTACGCCTCCGGAAACGTCGCAGCGGTATCTGATCCACGCGGTGAGGGTGAAGGCTGGGTCTACTAAGAATCGGGACATGAGAATTCAGCAACTAACCCCTCGAACGCTTACTCCAAACGTACAACCCCATCATCACCAACAACCGCATGCGGCACTCATCGCGAACGAACCACGAATGCCCACCACTTCACCCAGCATGCCGACATTGATGACGTGCTCCATATTGTGAGCCAGCATGGCGATGACATTACCGACGAAGAACAGGCGAAAGCCAAGATGACGCAGAGCAGCGAAGGGCTGATGTTGCGACATTAATTTACAGGGCAGTTATTTTTGGCAGGCCGGACAGTAGTAAGTAGAACGCCCACCCTGCACGAGTTGCAGGATAGCTGCCTTGCACACTCGGCATGGTTCGCCTGCACGTTCGTAAACAAACAACTTCTGCTTAAAGTAACCCGGCGAACCATTGGCATTTACGTAATCGCGCAGCGTGGTGCCACCGACAGTAATCGCTTCTGCCAGCACCGTCTTGATAGCAACCACCAAGCGCTGCAACTCGTCGCGTTTGATGCGACCTGCCATGCGTTTAGGTCGAATTCCGGCGCGAAATAAGGCCTCACTGGCATAGATGTTACCCACACCGACCACCCTCTCCGCGTTCATGATGAATTGCTTGATGGTGACACGGCGGCCCTTGGTGTTGGCAATAAGATAGGCTGTATCAAATACATCGCTCAATGGCTCCGGCCCCAGATGCGCAATCAGCTCATGCTGTGCGGGATCGTCATTCGTCCACAACGCACAACCAAAGCGGCGCGGATCGTTGAAACGCAGTAACCGCCCTGAATCCAGCTCGACATCGATATGATCATGTAACTGCGGCGACGTACCGGCAGCCAGCACTCGCAAGCTACCGGACATGCCCAAGTGCCAGATCACGGTGCCGCGCTGCAACAAAATCAGTAGGTACTTGGCACGCCGTTGCACATCGAGAATTTTCTGCCCCTGTAACTGTCGGGCAAAACTCGGCGACACCGGCCAGCGCAATCGCACATCGCGCACTGTCACTCGCGTAATCGTTTGATTTTTAAGGACAGGCAGAATGCCACGCCGGGTGGTTTCGACTTCGGGTAATTCAGGCATGCGATATCAGGAATATGGCAAGCGCGTTTAAAGCGTCCATTGTGCCAGCCAACTATGTGTAATGATCTTGAGAATACAGACGTGCGCCCTAAAGTTATTGATGTGAAGTACCGTCACAGTTGCTGCCAATGCGTAGTTTAACTTATTTGTCTGCCCCCACTCCCTCCTATATAGTCGCGCACTAGTTTGTCCATCATTGCCTACCGGAGCTTTCGTGAACTTAGACTTCCTCTACGGTTACTTGAACCTCAGTTTCTGGGGCTACGTGCTTGCCAGTTTGATCATGATGCAGATCAGCATCTTTGGCGTTACGGTGTACCTGCATCGTGATGCAGCGCATCGTAGCCTTGACCTGCACCCCGCCATTCGTCACTTTTTTCGCCTATGGATCTGGATGACTTCGAGCATGCTTACCAAAGAATGGGTAGCCGTGCACCGTAAGCATCACGCTAAGTGCGAAACGCCTGAAGATCCACACAGCCCGGTAATCTTTGGTCTGAAAAAAGTATTGGCCGAAGGTGCTGAGCTATACCAGGCGCATGCGCGTGACCAAGAGACGCTGGATAAGTACGGGCGTGGTTGCCCCGATGATTGGGTCGAACGCAATGTGTACTCCAAGTATCGCAACGCTGGCATCATCAGCATGGCGATCATCGATATCTTTTTGTTTGGTGTGCCATCGATCCTTATTTTTGCCATACAGATGCTGACCTTCCCGGTGCTGGCAGCAGGCGTTATCAACGGCTTGGGCCATGCCATTGGCTATCGCAACTTTGAATGTCCGGATGCATCCACCAATGTCATGCCATTCGGTCTGTTGATTGGTGGCGAAGAGCTGCATAACAATCACCATGCTTTTCCTGGCTCCGCCAAATTTTCCATTCAGCCTTGGGAGTTCGATCCGGGTTGGGCACTGATTTCGTTTTTCAAATTCTTTGGTCTGGCAAAAGTACATCGCACCGCGCCGACACCGGTAATGGTGACAGGCAAGCACGTTGACTTGGAAACTGTGCGCGCGGTGATCGTCAATCGCATGCATGTGGTACGCAATTACACCCGTACTGTCATGCTGCCGGTATTCGGCCATGAACTGGCAACGGCAGGCAACAAGTTAAGCACCAGTGTGCGTAGCTTGCTGGTACGTGAAAGTTCGTTACTGGATGAGCAAGCCAAATCACGCCTGAGCCAAGCCTTATCACATAGCAAGGCGTTGCACACCGTGCATGAATTCCGTGCCCGGCTACAGCTGCTATGGAACAGCAACATGAGCAATGAATCGTTGCTGAAACACCTGAAAGAATGGATCACTCAGGCCGAAGCTAGTGGCATCAAGTCGCTACAAGATTTCGCTGCTACGTTGCGTAGTTATAGTATGCCGATGGCCACGGCATAACGTCATCACAAAATCATGCAAAAAGAAAGCCCGCAATTGCGGGCTTTTTTGCTTTTTGCTGAATACATAGTCAGAACCAGCAGACACTCAAAACATGACTACAACCTACTTTTGTGGCTCTCTTATCATGAACTTTTGGTCACTAGACTCTATGTCAAAAATGCCAATTGCCTTAACTAGAGCGCTTAGCTTGGCATAGCCATAATTTCGCGGATCGAACTCTGGCGCTTGCTTAACAACGTTACTGCCTACTGGTCCCAAGTTCGCCCAGCCACCTTCATCCGAAGCTGATTCAATAGCAGTACGCAGTAAGTTAACCAATTGCGCATCCTGCCGCAGTTCTTTAGTTGTACGACGTTTGAGTGCCGGTTGATTATCTGACTGCGGTAAAAGCACCTCGGTATATAAAAACCGATCACAGGCAGACACAAAGGCACGCGGTGTCTTTTTTTCACCAAACCCATAAACCCGTTTTCCTGATTCACGGATGCGTGATGCGAGACGTGTAAAGTCACTATCACTGGAAACCAGACAAAAACCATCAAAAGGCCCGGTATAGAGTAGATCCATGGCATCGATGATCATGGCGCTGTCAGTAGCATTCTTACCTGTTGTATAGCGAAATTGTTGTATGGGCTGAATAGAATGATCCAGCAACATCGACTTCCATTGACCTAGGTTGGGCAAAGTCCAATCGCCATAAATTCGTTTGACGCTAGCTACACCCAGCTTGGATACTTCAGTGAGCAGACCGGCAATAATTCCTGGATTAGCATTGTCGGCGTCAATAAGCACCGCAAGAGACGAGTTGGATTCACCTGATACAGCCATGTATTACTCCTTCAATTACCAAGTGGCGGATTGCCAGGCTAGGTCACATAAATCAACTTTTAAGTTTAGCCAACAGCTTCGCATGTATGCCACCGAACCCGCCGTTAGACATGATTAACACTTGATCGCCTGAGCTCAGTTCAGCAGCGAGCGCTGCTACCATTGCATCAATATTAGTATGTACTCGCGCCTGTGGGCCAATCTCGGTGGCTAAAGAGGCCACATCCCATTTCACATCAGGGCCTTGATACAACCACACTTGCTGCGCGCCCATCAGTGAATTTTTTAATGGTTCGCGATGTGTGCCCAGCTTCATGGTGTTGGAACGTGGTTCAAGCACGGCAATAATTCTTGCGCTGCCAGCTTTGCGACGTAGGCCTTGCATGGTGGCGGCAATGGCAGTGGGATGATGTGCAAAGTCATCGTAGACGGTAATACCATTGACCACGCCACGCACCTCCATGCGCCGCTTGACACCACTAAAGACATTCAATGCAGCGATAGACTCGGCCACACTCACGCCCGCATGATCGGCAGCAATGAGAGACGCCAAAGCATTCTCGACATTGTGGCGACCGAGCATGCTCCAGTTAACTTCACCCCACACTTTGCCGCCTTGCTTGACGATGAAGTGCGAGCCATCACCTACGCCCAGCATCTCTGCATACCACTGCTCATCTTGTTGGCCAGGCTGTGCATCAGAGGAAAATTTAACGACCGGCGTCCAGCAGCCCATGTCGATTACCTGCTGTAAATTCGGTTCACCATTATTCACTACCAACCGACCATCACCGGGAACCATGCGCAGCAATAAATGAAACTGTTTTTGAATCGCCGCCACATCGGGATAAATATCGGCGTGATCATGTTCGAGATTGTTCAATATCGCTGTATGGGGCCGGTAATGAACAAACTTGGCGCGTTTGTCGAAAAACGCCGTGTCGTATTCATCGGCTTCCACCACAAAATGTTTGCCCTCACCCAGCCGCGCCGTGACATTGAAATTAGCAGGCACGCCGCCGACTAAAAAACCCGGCTGACGACCCGAATGTTCCAGTATCCATGTCAGCATGCTGGTCGTCGTCGTTTTGCCATGCGTACCGGCCACGGCCAGCACATGCCTGCCTTTAAGCACATATTGCGACAACCATTCGGGACCCGAGGTATAGGGAATGTCGCTATTCAAAAGTGCTTCAACTAATGGATTGCCGCGACTCATTACGTTGCCAACCACCACCACATCCGGCTTGAGCTTAAGCTGCTCTGGGTCATAACCTTGAATCAACTCGATACCCATGGCACCGAGTTGATCGCTCATGGGTGGATACACGTTCTGATCCGAACCAGTAACGCGATGCCCGGCAGCGCGTGCTAACGCCGCTATACCACCCATGAAGGTGCCGCAGATACCAAGTATGTGAATATGCATCGCCAACCTTACCTTGTTCATCCCGCTCTAAGTCACTTACGCGCCGGGCACGATGCCCTGCGCTGCAAACGCAATCGTCAGCATAATCACCAAGGTTAATGCCATGCATAGAAACAGGCTGCGACCCAGCGCCTGCTGCAATACTCTTCCCAAGCTCAATAACATGATAATCAGGCTAACGAACGGCCACGGATGATTAGGACCAATGACCGCCATCCCCAGCGAACCAAACAATCCAGTGATGACCACATCCAACACCGTCAACAACACATTGACGCCCAGGAATGCGGTAAAGGTTTGCAAAAACCGCTCTCGTTGGGAAAAGAACGCCAACAGCACCCATAACCATACCGCCTGCATACTCAGATCGATGCCCAGCAGCAACAACGTCGCGCCAGCACTCCACCCTCGCATAGCCGCCTGCACCGCACTGGCCATGACATAGCTTCCGCCTACCACCCACAATAGGATGGTCGACGCAGGCAGATCCTGTGGACCGCGCCGCCAAATCGCGATATCCACGAACATTCGCAACAACTGAATCATTCATTACCCAATCGAGATGAGAATCCACTGGCTTTATTTCAGTATCGAGCCGCAGCCATCCCTATAATGTGCCCCATGAATGAGCCAAGAGATACCGTAGCAACTACCGTAATGCCAGCTGCGAGCGGCATTGTACACGTCACCACTGACTCACAATTACCCGGCGCACTGGAATTGTTGGCACAAGGCAACTATCTAGCGCTTGACACCGAATTCCTGCGCGAAAGCACTTACTACGCCAAACTATGCTTGGTGCAATTGGGTAATGAGCACGCCTGCGTAGTGGTAGATGTACTAGCGCTGGACAACTTGACCACACTGCTCGATTTCATTCTCGACCGCAGTCGCATCAAAATTTTTCATGCAGCCAGACAGGATCTAGAAGTACTGACGCAAGCGCAAGCCACGAATCCGCAAGTACCCGGCCCATTATTTGATACGCAAATCGCGGCTGGCTTATTGGGCTTGCCGGGTCAAATTGGCTACGGCGATTTGTTATCACACCGACTTGATATTCAACTGGAAAAAGGTCTGGCACGCACCGACTGGTCACGGCGCCCTCTTTCACAAGAGCAACTCCACTACGCAGCTGACGATGTGCGCTACCTCGGCCCGCTATATCAACAACTCAAGAACGCACTACAACAACGCGCGCGTTATACTTGGCTGGAAGAAGAAACCGCCGCGCTGGAAAATCTGGCGCTATATCGCACGGTACCCGAAGATGCTTGGCAACGCTTGAAAGGCACCGCGCAACTGCAACCCGAACAACGCGCAGTGCTGAAACAACTGGCCACTTGGCGTGAAGGTCGCGCCATCCAGTCTGACAAACCACGCGGCTGGATTCTGAGCGATGAAGCCCTGCGCAATATCTGCGAACGCCTGCCCACCACACTGGATGAACTCAGTCAGACCCGCAACCTGCCCGCAGGTGTAGTGCGCAAACATGGCGACATGCTGCTGTCATTGATTACCGAAGCGCAGCAACAAGCTAGCAACGAAGCCCCCGCACGTGATTTCCGTCCCAGCAACCAGCAGCAATCACAGGTATCAAAATTGATGCAGCTGGTGCGAAGCACTGCTGAAAAAATTGAAGTCAGCTCGGAGTTGCTCGCCACCCGCCGCGATGCCGAGCAACTGGTATACTTCAAAAAATGTGAAGTGCTGTTACAGGGCTGGCGTAAGGATGTGATTGGTGAGGCGTTGATCGCGGCACATAAAGCACAAAGCTGACCAGTATCAAGAACGGGCAAACTACTTGCAGTTCTTCATCATTAGCAGCCAATGGCAGAAAATGGTCGAAGCCGTGTGAAACCGCGTCGTAATAGGAATCGAATTAGTCAAGCATCGGTTAGCGGGAGTGATCCATGAAGTGCTTTAACAAAGCTTAAGATCGGTCGCACTTCTCGTGTTCGGTCGCTAGCATCGCCCATACTTGGTCAACAGTAACAACATGCTCAAAGTCGCCAGGGTTCAATGATAGCCACAGACTCGTTACATCGATTTTATTTGAACTTTCCGAAACTTGACGACACCGGTACCCGCTTGGAGCGCGATTGAGCCGCTGGTGAGTTTACTGTCATCTGCCTCAACTGTTGTCTTGCCATCGAAGACAATCTTGAGGTGTGCCCCCTGTGCGGTAATCTCAAGCGTGCTCCATTTGCCGCTTGCCTTCGGCATAGGCGTCGCCTTGGCAACGTTCACGATCGAACCGGTGCCATATTTGCTGGAGCCATCATAAATGTTTACCTCGTAGCACAAGTCGACCGTAATCTTTTCTGGATCGGCGCAGCGTATGAAGATACCGCTATTGGCATTGTCACTCACCCAAAACTCTGCCTTGATCATGAAATCACCGTAGGTTGACTTGGACACCAAGTACCCCGCTTCCTTTTCTTTGATTTCAGCTTGGATGGCACCATCACGAGCGACCCAATTGGCCATGCCGACAGAAATGAAATTATTCATACCGGTAGTGCCTGCAACCAAGCTCTGCCAGCCTGAGCTCGTGACTGTAGACGGCTGCGCAGCACAACCACACAGGCTTACAGCACCTGTCAGCAGGGCCAAAGTAAACAATCTGGTGTTCTTCATGATCGTCTCCAAGAAATGCTCGTTAACTCTACACCGGCTTTGAGGGGAAACGCCCCACCCCCTTGCGGAAGGCGAGGATGATTGCGCTGATGCTACCGACAACGACGATAGGCAGCAGATCAATCAGCAGCTGTTGGAAACTATCACCTCTGGCACTCAATAGTCCGCCCAGTGCGGGGCCTGCAATGGCACCAATCCGGCCAGCTGCCACGGCTGCGCCTACACCAACACCCCGAATCAGAGTCGGATAGCAAGCCGGGGCCGCAGCATACAAGAAGGTCTGCGAAGCCAGTAAGGCGCAGCCGAGCATGAAGACCAGAATCGCAGTGACGGTGACGCCACTACTAATCGTGGCCAGCGCGAGAAATAACACGGGCAAGATGACAAACACACTCATGATGCTCACAGTGCGTAACCGACTGTCCAGCATGCGGCCCATCAGCAATGCCGACAGTGCCCCCCCAAGATTGAATGCGATCAGCATGCCCCCGGTCTGAGTACTGCTGAAGCCATGAAAGATCAACAGCGTTGGTAGCCAGTTCAACATGAGGAACAATATCGATAGGCCAAGGAAGAAGCTTAACCACAGCAACAGCGTGCGCGTTGCGCGTCCTTCACGCAGTACCGCCAGAAAGCTGCCCGCCTTCGACACCGCACTCTCCCGGGAACCGGCAATCAGCGCGGCCGACTCCGCTCGTGCCGTCTTGAACGCCTGCGACTCGTCCATCCACAGCGCGATCGCTGGCGCGAGCGCTAAGGGCAATATTCCACCTATGATGAACAACCAACGCCAATGCTCCGGCGCAATGACTGCCGCCGCCACACTGATCAGTCCGCCACCCAGCGGGGCGCCTGCGTAAACAAGCGCCACATTGGCGTTTTGGCGGCCTGGGTTACTGCTCTCAGCGACCAAGGTGATCAGCATGGGGAAGGTGCCGCCAAGCCCAAGGCCCGTTAGTAATCGAAACCATGCCAGTGACTGCATGTCCGAAGCAAGTGGCGTAAGCAGTGAAAACAGACCAAATAGAGTAATTGATACAACCAAAACGGTTTTGCGCCCGATGTTATCGGCAGCGCGCCCACCAATGAGTGCGCCGATCAACATGCCGGCTGTGCTGGCGCTAAAAAACATACCGAGCTGCCCCGGTGAGGGGTGGAACTGTTGCGCAATACCCGCTGCGGCGACGCCCGCAGCCTGCATATCAACCCCTTCACACAATGCGCCCAATACGCACAGCAGCGTCGTCCTTCTGCCTCGACTAACGGAGGGCTGTGCGTTGCTCACGTTCATTATTCGGTACCACTGGTTCTTTACTACTTATTGGCCAGCGATCCTACCGCATTTACGTCGTCGCTGAACCGTCAGCATGCTGCTGATTACGCATCTCTGGTACACTGCCCAACCCGTAAGATCTGTGCAGTTGCGGGGAATCAGGACTGTGGAGAAGAGATAGGCCGCAATCATGCGGCTCAGAACGCCCATCACTCGCGTCCCGATTTATTACAACTGGATACGCTGCATTGCGATCTAGCAACAGATTTTGCTGGCAACTAGATTAATCGGAGAGTCACATGGTCGATAAGTCTTTTAAAGTACTCGATACCAATCACACATCGTTTACGGTTAGCAGCTTGGACAGGAGCGTTGCGTTCTTCTGTGATGGACTGGGATTCAAGCTGGAGTCCCGCGCCCCACGAGATCCGAAAGCGGCGCCGACGGTAATCGGTGTGCCTGGAGCCAGACTGGAAGTCGCTCATATCAGAACCGTGTCCGGACACCGTCTGGAGCTGATCGAATTTTCCGGCCCGGCAGAACGCCACAGCGTTAACGTCAGGGTCTGTGATCCGGGTTCATCGCATATGGCCTTCGATGTCGACGACATATTTGCTGTCATTGAGGTGGCGAAACAGCACGGCTTTACCCCGCTGTCACCGAAACCCGTAGCTCATCGAACGGGCGGCGCCAATGCGGGGGCACTCATACAATATTTACGTCACTCGGACGGCTTCTTTATAGAGTTCATCCAGCGTGACGGCCTGAAGGACCGAAAAGAAGGCGACTATCTCTGCTAGTGACGCGTCTCCTCCTGCAAGCGATAAGCAGCGGCAGCTACCGAGGCCAGATAGACTCTGATGTCCTCGGCTTCTTGCGACGAAAGTGCGGCCCCCAGATTCGGCATGCCGTTTTGCGCCAACGCCCCTTCGCGGACAACCAGCTGAAATGCTTCTGCACTCTGAATAAAGCCTGACCGGCGCAGATCCGGGACAACGCGCCGACTGTTTGCCCCCATACCATGACAGCCACCGCAATAGGCTCCGTACAGCCCCGCGCCTGACTGAATCGCCTGCTCACTGGCCTCAATCACGGGTGGAGGAGGAATCAGCGGAAGTGACTTCGCCAAGGCAGGCAAGGAGGCGGTAGCACCCAGCTTGAACACGAGTAGTCGACCTTTGTCTGGCGCAGGCTTATCTGGGATTGAGGGTGTGCCGACCATATAGACTATTCCGCCATTGCCAGTGGCGACGGCAATATATTGCTCGCCACCAATTTCGTAACTGATCGGTCCTCCTTGGGCCCCTGCCTGCACATCGTAGGACCACAACCGGGTGCCCGACAGCGCATCATAGGCGGCTAGTTCCGGCACGCCGCTAGCTTCAAATACCAAGCCACCAGCAGTCGTCAACACCCCTCCGTTGGCACTGACATCAAATGGCACGCGCCAGACTTCCTTTTGCGTAATCGGATTCCATGCGATCAACGCGTTATTACCGACGGTCGGCACCGCCGAGTTCTTGCCGAGGATTACTGGGGAAAATCCATGAGCGCGCGTAAACGGCTTGGGAACGTAATCCGGATTGCTCTTGAACCAACCAGCAGGATCCTGAGTCGGGAAATACGCCAAGCCTGTGGTTGCGTTGAATGCCATGGGATACCAGCTATGCGCGCCATTCCCAATAGGGTGCACGAAAGCGACGGTGCCATTTTCAACGCGCGCTTCCGGATTTTCCAAAGGCCGTCCGGTAGCAAGATCAACGCCATAGGCCCAAGAAATAGCTTGCCCAGCCGGCGTATCTGCCGCCTTAGCCATCGGCACGATGTTCCGTGCCGAGATCAGTTTGCCGGTATCCCGGTCTATGACATAGAAGAAACCATTTTTGGGTGCCTGCATCAGCACCCGACGATCCTTACCCTCGATTTTAAGCGTCGCGAGAATGATGGACTGTGTTGCTGTGTGATCCCACGTCTCGCCTGGTGTCGTCTGGTAGTGCCAGATGTAATGACCGGTCGCGCGATCAACTGCGACGATGGAAGCGAGAAACAAATTGTCACCGCCACCCGGTGAACGAATTTGTCGGTTCCAGGGCGAACCATTCCCAACGCCCAGATAGACTCGATCCAATTCCGGATCGTAGGTGATCGAATCCCACACGGTGCCGCCACCGCCCTGACGCCACCATTGCCCGTTCCATGTCTTGGCCGCCATTGCCATCACATCGTCTGATGCCGCGTTGTCCGGACCCTTGGCAGGATCACCAGGCACGGTATAGAAGCGCCACACCAGTTTTCCGGTCTTGGCGTCATAAGCGCTGGCATAACCTCTCACACCCAGATCTGCACCGCTGTTGCCGATAAAGACCAGCCCCTTTGCTGCCCGAGGAGCCCCCGAGATTGTATATGGTTGCGACTTGTCAACCGTTTGCGTTTCCCACAATTGCCGTCCGGTCTTGGCGTTCAGACTGATCAGTCTGCCATCGATCACGCCAACAAATATCCTCCCATCGAGGTAGGCGACGCCACGATTGACAACGTCGCAGCAGGCTTTTGCACCCTGCACACGATCCGCCTTTGGATCGAAAACCCAAAGCTCTTTGCCGGTTTTGGCGTCCAGCGCATAAACGATGCTCCATGCGGACGTTACATATAAAACGCCATTGACCATCAACGGGGTTCCCTCAACACCTCGACCCACACGAAAGTCATATGACCAAGCCAACCCAAGCTTGGAAACATTTGCGGTATTTATTTTATTAAGCGGGCTGAAACGCTGTTCCGCATAGTCACGCCCGTAAGACGGCCATTCGCCTGCAGCAGGATTGCTTGGATCGGCAGCAGATGAAGCGGCTTGAGTGCCCAGTGCCAAGATTGTTGCCGCAATGCATGCGAGAGCTGCGGTACGTATGTTGACACTATTCATCATGTTCATTACCCCATGTCACTACAGTGATTATTCTGGTCGCCATTGTCGCAGCAGTCCTAGTTATCCTGCAAGTCCAGCACCCGCAGCGAGGTTGGCTGGTGGTCTTTATCAGACATCGTCCGGTGATGACTGCCCTGTGTGCCAAATTCCGACTGATTGCCAATATCTATGCGGTTATCGGTGCGAAAGGCGGAATTTGACGAGCGACAAAGAAATACGCCTCTGCACTGCTCAGCGCGACGGGTGACGACGTCGGTGCTTATCCGGCGTGGAACTTCGGCATGCCGCGCAATAGGTCGGTCTGTTACAGCTATCGTTTCGGTACAGGTTGATTCGAGCTTCTGTTGGAGAATCCCTTATTGTCCCCCGTTGCGCCGGATCGCTATACTGGTTCCCTTTGAACCTAGAGTGTTGAGCTTGGCGCTATTTTTCAGGGCTTTTTAACCAAATTCTCATGAAGGTGAAGGCGATTTTCTTTCGCACGCTGGTGTTTGCGCACCGCTATATGGGCATTGGCATTGGCTGGCTGATGTTGCTGTGGTGTCTGTCCGGCATTGTGATGATGTATGTACGTTATCCTGAATTGCAACGTGCTGAAACCTATGCGTCGCGCGCTCCGCTGGAGATGACACGTTGCTGTGCCGTGCCTGCGCAGCTGTATGCTGCGGATGAGCGCATCATCGCAGCCAGTATCGTCATGCTATCGGGTCGCCCGGTGCTGCAGGTGCTGCCGAATTATGGCTTTGCCTCATTCGTTGATCTGCACAGCGGTCAACAGATTGCTGCTGTGACCGGCGCGGACGCCCTGTCCTCGGCTCGGCAGTATCTGCATGCCATGCGATTGCAGGGCATGCCGCAGCTGCTGAGCGTGATCGACCATGATCAGTGGACTGTATATGGACGTTATGATCCCGACCGCCCCCTCTATCATGTGGCGCTCAATGATGCGGCGGGTACCGAACTTTATTTCTCGCAGGCCAGCGGCGGGCTGGTGCAGAAAACCACACGCAGTGAACGCTTCTGGAACTGGCTGGGTTCAGTGCCGCACTGGCTGTACTTCGAGGTACTGCGGCAGAACACTGGCCTGTGGGCACAGATCATGATCTGGAGTTCGGTACTCGGCTGCTTTCTGTCTGTGTTTGGCCTGTATATGGGCATCTGGCAACTGCGGCGCAAACGCGATGGCCGGTTGCATTCGCCTTATCGTGGTTGGAAGTACTGGCACCACGTGCCGGGTCTGCTGTTCGGCATGATGGTGCTGACCTGGGTATTCAGCGGCCTGCTGTCCATGAACCCATGGGGCTGGCTGGAACTGCCGGACGCTGCATTCGATGCGCGCCAGTTGCGTGGTGAGTTGCCGGTGTGGGCAGAAGTCCATGAGGCCATCACCATACTACCGACAGCATCGCTGCCGCAAGATACCGCCAGCCTGGAAGCCAGCATCCTGCAGGGTCGTCTGTCATGGCGGGCAACCACGCAGCAAGGCACCTCGCAGCGTCTCAATACACGCTGGCAGGCGGCACCACTGAGCGACACTGAAATCACGCAGGCTGTTACTGCTCTGGATGCCACGGCCAGCTGGAGCCGATTAAACAGCGGCGATACCTATTACTACAGTCACGGGCGCGACCACGCGGTGCTGCCGGCAGTGCGAGTGATGACGCAAGACGCGCAGGCAACCCGCTACTACCTAGATGCGGTATCCGGCGAACTGTTGCGCAAGGTGGATGACAATGCGCGCTGGTATCGGTGGTTGCATAGCGGCCTGCACCGGCTGGATTTCAGCCCGGTGTTCCGCATGCGCCCGCTGTGGGATGGTATGATGTGGCTGCTGTTGCTGGGTGCGTCACTGATCTGTGCGACCGGTGTATGGCTTGGCATCAGGCGGTTGCGCGGTCGCTTCCTGAAATCTACGAACACTTCACGTCGCCCCATCGGCTCAGCACCGGTGCAATGAGGCGTATGCATGTGAATGATTATGAATCGGTGGATTCAGCCTCGCGCCCGATGATCGGCATTTAGGCTGTGCGAGGGAAGGACTTACGTGTTGCGTGGTTCGCTGTCGCCATTTACATCGCAGTGCTTTGCACATGGTGTTGTGGCGAGCGATGTCAGTTAGGCAGCATAACGGACATTTTTTCTTGAATTGTAGTTGTCGACGGTGCAGGTGACTGAGCACACTGGTCATCATCTCGGTGCGGTTGCGCGGACGGAATTTACCTAATGCACTGGTTTTGACATGTTGGCTGAGCCGGTCTTCATCGGCACGGCAACTGCGGCGTTTCAGCTTCATGCTTGCAGCTCACGATCCCAGCAGCTAGCTTGATTCTAAGCGAAGAATAGGCTCAGTCCATGATGGACTGAGCCTGCACTATCAAGTCAACAGCCACCCGCCATCCACTCTAAGATTAACGCCGGTGACGCCGCGGTTCTCGAGCAGGAATATCGTCGCATCGACCAAATCTTCTACGGTCACCAGTTCACCCAACGGCGTGCGCTTGCGCAATGCGTCGAGCATTGCCGCCGGTTTATCGGCCCAGTAGGGACTATCTCCCACGACTGCCGGGTGAATGGCGTTCACTCGCACAGGTGCCAGCTCGACCGCCATGGTATGTGCCATGGTCATCACCGCGCCGTTAACAGTTGATACGGTGGTGGAACCCGGATACGGGCGATCCTTTGCCAAGCCGCCGTAGAGCACGATCGAAGCGTGTTTACGCATACGCGGCAGCAGCGCATGCACTACTTCGGTATAACCTACCAGTTTTAGCGTGACCAAGTTTATCGCGCCGTCAATATTGTAGTCGCGTACGGTGTTTTCATCGCGATCCACCGCCAGTATCACCAAGTGCTGCACATCGCTCACATTCGCAAGCGCCTTGGCAATCTGGTGTGGCTTGCCAAGATCAAGGCTAAGCCCTGTACATTTGCCACCGATTTCTTGCGCAAGATCCTTGGCACGAGCCTCATCACGGCTGGTCACAACTATCGGATGCCCCTTGCTGGCGTATCGCTGCGCGATGAGCTTGCCAAACACGGATGTGCCGCCAACGACGACGACCGTACCTTGTGGATTCATTTCTTATTCACCTCATCCTGTTTTTGCTGATTACTTTCTAATGCAGTCCAGTCGCGAGCGAAGCGGTATGAATAGCGGGCGGGGGGCTGCGGAGCAGATGTTTCCAACCAGCGAACGATCTTGTTCAGCGGATTGCGAAAGCCGTGGACGCTGCCCACGCCAGCCCATGCCACATCGCCAGGCTTCAGGCGGTACATAACGCCGTCAAACCACGCGTCCACTTCTCCCTCAAGGATCAAGTATGTCTCCTCAAAAGGATGGTCGTGGCTGCCCGCCAGTCCCTCTGGCTCATACTGAACCATAAACATAGTCGACAGAACGGCACCAAGCTGGCTGTCGACCATCATTTTCACGGTGATACCACTGTAGACCAGCAGCGCGGTGCGCATGCTGGCCGAGACAGACAGCAGATCTTGGGTCTGCTTATTGGCTTCCATATGCTGGGGTGTGATGTTGCCGAAGAATCGCGTCTGAGGATTGCGCGGATCAACAGGCTGAGGTGGCACGGCATGCGCAAGCGGTGAAACGCCAAAGGCATCGCCTTTGCTGCCCAGACGAGGTTGGGGTGCCAGCATTTCTGCCCAGCGTGTGCGCGTAGAGCTCACATTGCGAAAAGCATGCGGAGCCGCAACCAGCATGACGCCGTAATCACCCTCCTTGAGGGCGAAAGCGCCATCGCCGGTCTCGCAAACCAGCTCGCCTTCCAGCACGTAGATACTCTTCTCAAACGTATGGACATGAGTATCAATAGAGCCACCTGGATCGAGCTCACAGATATTGAATTCCTGATGCACGGAATTCTCCGCATTGACGATCGACCAGCGGCGGAAGCCTCGGCTGATAGACGCGAATGCGCTGGGAGTTTCAAAAGTGGCCTGAGCCGCTGTGCGTACTAGGTGTCTGAGCTGTGGCATATTCTTAAACGCTTCTGTATTTCTCTGGCGGCCAGCTGCCGAAATGGCAGCCATGACTGAGCTGCTGCGGCGCTGAGTGGAAAATCTTTGTATGCTCTCAAGCATACATAGTATCAGCTGCATATTAATGGGGCGTTCCCAAAGATGTCAAACCGTTTGGTATTGAAGTAATTATGGCTATAGACAACGAGGATTCGCGCTATCGAAATACCCGGGAGCGCATACTGGCGGCGGCGCGGGCGGAATTGATCAGTTACGGCTTTGCAGGGGCACGGATCAATCGCATTGCAACAAGTGCGGGTACCAGCAAGGAGCGGATTTACGCTTATTTCCGGGACAAGGAAGAACTGCTGGATACAGTTACTCAAGATCGAATGCTCTCGCAGGAACAAGAAGTCCACTTCGACGCGTCTGATCTACTTTCGTATGTTGGCACGCTTTACGATTTCTACGTGTCACATCCGGATGACATTCGGATATCGCACTGGATTGGCCTGGAAGCGGTCAATGCCACACTGCCCGACAATAACGCGCGGGTCAAAATGCTCAAACAACGTGTGGCAGCCACTCTGAGCGCTCAGCAGTCCGGCCTGATTGATCCGTCATGGCATCCACTCACGCTTATCAGCTTGCTGGTCAGCATTGCAAGAAGCTGGGCGACAGCACCGTTGTACGCACGCACGTTGAGCACGCCTTCAGTATCACCGGCTTCTCTATCCAGCAATCGAGCCGCAGCGCTTGAAGCAGCCCGGCGCTTACTGACGCCACCAAGAAAACTCCGTGGCTAGGGTTCAGCCATGATCTGTACACAGACTAAGGACTACTAGGGCGACGTTACTAACCAGGTTCAGCGAGATATAGGCTAGTAACAGTAGTACTGCATCGAGGCAATGCTAACGCGATTAACAAACACGTTGCTACGCCCATGAAGATTCCGTGACGCCATTGAATCCGGGTAGATTTGCGGCCCACCATGGTTCATTTTCATTGCTCGCTAATAACCGATGGTGAATCGTTGTCGTGAATGTTGCGGTTTTTCCACTTCATCCAGCATGGCGACAGCAATGTCTTCGAGGGAAAGGTTCGAGATCTTGCCGTTATTGTCCACCAGCAAGTGATCTTTGCCCACCCGAAACTTCCCCGTTCGTTGCCCCGGCACTGGCTTGCCGGAAGGCGATAGAAACGTCCAGTCTAACTCCGTCTCCGACTTCAGTACGTTCAGGAATACGATGCCGGCCGGCGCTTCAATGTTTGGGTCCTTGTGTATGGGTTTGACCGACTTCGGGAATGCCGGGTCGTCGACAACCATCATGCCTGACGGTGTGATCAGGCTACCCATGCCGCCCATGACGAGGTAACGCGGCACTTTTGCCTTCTTGACAGCATTAATCAGCAAGTGTGGATCCGACTTTGTAAATTGCACCGCGCTGATCACAACATCGTGCCCTGCCAGCAGTGCGGGAAGGCCGTCGGTGTCGAAAATATCACCTCTCTTTGGCGTTAATCGCGCGTGTACCGGCAGTTTACTGGTGTCACGGACGATTGCGGTGACGTAATGTCCGCGATTAAGTGCTTCAGTCAGAATTCTGGACCCGACATAGCCAGTCGCCCCAATCAATGCGATTCTCATGGGTGGATTGATTTCAGCATCGCTCGCCAGTACTTGGTTGTCTATGCTGCCAACCGCATAGAGCAGCATAACCAGCGCCAGAGTCCGTAACTGCATCCCGACCCGGCGCATTGTGTCATGGCTCATTTCATTAATCTCGCTAATAACCGATGGTGAATCGTTTGTCGTGAATGCTGCGGCTTTTCCACTTCATCCAGCATGGCGACAGCAATGTCTTCGAGGGAAAGGTTCGAGATCTTGCCGTTATTGTCCACCAGCAAGTGATCTTTACCCAACCGAAACTGCCCCGTTCGTTTCCTTGGGGCCAGCCTGCCGGAAGGCGACAGAAATATCAAGTCTAACTCCGTCTCCGGCTTCAGTACGTTCAGCGGATTGCCACTAAACAGCGCCACCTGCCGTCTCGGTGACACCGCACTCCGCCCGTTCGAAAAGCGGCATACTGGCAGTTTCTTCGAGCTTGCGCAGCACTTGGGTCAACACTGGCTGCGACATAAAAAACGCGCTCAGCAGCCGTACTGAGCCTGCCAGCACGGCGATGCGTCGAGCAAAAAGAAGTATCGTAGTACTGATGTCCACACTGGCCATGAAGGTTTCTACAAGATATCATGGTTAGGACTTACTACTAAGAATCGGAATTCATGCCGAATTTAGTAACAAAAATAGCCAGAACCTGCGCCCTTCAAACAACTCTTAATATAGCTAAACTCACATGTCTATTGTCGTTACAAATATTGATAGATCCGCTCAGCCGCTGGCCGCAGAATTCGCCGCTCTGGGTGTGGCTACCATACATGAAGCACAGGGACGAGTCGGTTTGCTCAGTTCAAAGCTGCGGCCGATTTATCGACCGGTTTCAATTGCTGGCACGGCTGTTACCTGCGAAGTAGCGCCCGGTGACAATTGGATGATTCACGTCGCGGTCGAGCAATGTAGGCCAGGCGATATACTTGTTGTCACGCCAACGAGTCTTTGCCACGACGGATACTTTGGAGATTTGCTGGCAACGTCACTGCAAGCGCGTGGGGTAAAAGGTCTCATAATCGATGCCGGTGTGCGCGACATAGCGACATTGACCGAGATGAAGTTCCCCGTCTGGTCTGCCGCCGTATGCGCACAAGGCACTGTCAAGGAAACGATCGCCAACGTGAATACGACAGTGATATGCGCTGGCCAGCGCATAGTTCCTGGAGACTTGATTGTTGCCGATGACGACGGCGTGGTTGTTGTTCGCAAAGAAGCTTGTCACGCCGTACTAGCTAAGTGCAAACAACGCGCTGCGAATGAAGAAGAAAAGCGCGTGCGCTTTAAGGCTGGCGAACTCGGTCTCGATGTCTACAACATGCGGGATCGGCTTGCTGAAAAAGGCCTGCGCTACGTCGATTCGGAAGACTGAAAGATGCAGAAGGCAATTCCCACTGTCGTCATGCGTGGTGGAACATCGAAAGGACTGTATTTCGTAAGGGACGATCTTCCCGCAGAAGCGGTCGAACGGGATCGCCTTCTTTTGGCAGTGATGGGCTCACCAGACGCTCGACAGATTGACGGCATGGGCGGCGCTCATCCATTAACGAGCAAAGTCGCGGTTATATCGAAATCGACCGATACCGACGCCGATGTTGATTATCTGTTCTTGCAGGTCATGGTCGACAAAGCCATCGTAAGTGACGGACAAAATTGCGGCAACATACTTGCGGGTGTTGGACCGTTTGCGATTGAGAAGGGGCTGGTCGAGCCTAGCAACGGCGTAACGACGGTGCGAATTCGCATGCTGAATTCGAATGGCATAGCTTTCGAACGGGTACTTACTCCGAATGGGCAGGTTTGCTACGGGGGTGACGCAAGTATCGACGGCGTACCGGGAACGGCAGCCCCGGTGATGATCGAATTTGCCGATGTAGCTGGTTCGACCTGCGGCACCTTGTTGCCGACAGGGCATGTAGTCGACGAGATCGATGGTGTACAGGTGACCTGCATCGACAACGGCATGCCGGTCGTGCTGCTGCGTGCGTCGGATTTGGGCAAAACCGGCCACGAATTACCCGAAGAACTGGAAGCGGACGAGGCATTAAAGTCCCGTATTGAATCGATTCGACTCCAAGCGGGACCGATGATGAATCTTGGTGATGTGACAGAAAAGACCGTACCGAAAATGAGCCTGATTTCATTGGCGCGGCAAGGTGGTGTGGTCGCTACGCGGACATTTATTCCACATCGCGTGCATGAGTCAATTGGCGTTCTCGGGGCGGCGAGCGTGGCTGCTGCGTGCTGCATTCAGGGAAGCGTGACCGATGGTATCGCCTCGAAAACTGATGGCACTGCATTGGATATCGAGCATCCAAGTGGCCGATTTACAGTTGATATAGAATTGTCGGAGCAAGACGGCAAAATCACCGTCTCGCGCTCGGCACTGCTACGCACAGCGCGCAAGCTTATGGACGGAAACGTCTACGTACCTGAAGGAATGGCATCATGCTGATTATCGATTGTCATGGTCACTACACAACGGCGCCAGCGCCACACCAGAAATTCCGGCAAGAACAGCTCGATCGACTCAAGAATCCATCACTGCAACCTCCTGAGCTCGCGAATATTAGCGATGACCAGATCCGCGAAACCATTGAGCAGAACCAGCTCAAGCTGCTTCGCGAACGTGGCGTGGATCTAACCATTTTTTCTCCGCGCGCGTCTGCCATGGCTCATCATGTCAGCGACCCGGAAACGTCAATGGAATGGGCGCGCGCTAACAATAACTTGATCAAACGCGTCGTCGACTTGTATCCCAACAACTTTGTTGGCAGCGCTCAATTGCCTCAAATCGTCGGTAAATCGCTCGACGGCCCCATCGAAGAACTTGAGCGCGCAGTCAGTGAGCTTGGATTCGTCGGTTGCAACCTGAGTCCGGATCCTTCCGGCGGTCACTGGAAATCGCCGCCACTCACGGATCGTTACTGGTACCCTATTTACGAGAAGCTCGTGGAACTTGACGTGCCCGCAATGATCCACGTGTCTGCCAGCTGCAACCCCTGCTTCCATGCGACCGGCGCTCACTACATCAATGCGGATACGACTGCGTTCATGCAACTGGTTCAAGGCAACCTTTTTGCAGATTTCCCAGATCTTCGCATGATCATTCCGCACGGTGGTGGTGCTGCACCATATCATTGGGGTCGCTATAGAGGGCTCGCGGACATGCTAAATCAACCCGAGCTTTCGGAACACGTAATGAAAAACGTCTTCTTCGATACCTGTGTATACCATCAACCGGGTATCAATCTGCTTTTCGAGGTAATCGACGTTGACAATATTCTGTTTGCATCGGAAATGGTTGGTGCGGTACGCGGCATTGATCCGCAGACAGGGCATTACTTCGATGACACCAAGCGTTACGTTGACGCGCTCGATGTTGGCGAAGAAGATCGGCGTAAGGTGTTCGAACTCAACGTGCGTCGCGTTTTTCCGCGACTCGACACATATTTAAAGGCGCAGGGACGATGAGCGAAGGTAAGTTCAAAATGGACGATGGCTGGCTCGAATTTTATCCTGATCCGTCAGTCCCAAAGTTCAGAGTGCCTGCCGACGCGATTGATGCACATTGCCATGTGTTCGGGCCCGGCGCAGAGTTCCCCTATGCACCTGAACGCAAGTACACGCCCTGCGATGCGGGGAAGGAACAGTTATTTGCATTGCGTGACCGGCTAGGCTTTGAACGCAATGTGATTGTGCAGGCGACCTGTCACGGCAGTGACAACCGTGCGCTGGTAGACGCACTGGTGCATGCAAATGGAATGGCGCGCGGTGTGGCTACGATTAAGCGAGACGTGACCGATGCGCAGCTCGCGCTGTTGCATCAGGCCGGTGTGCGCGGCACGCGGTTCAATTTCGTCAAACGACTAGTGGATTTCACGCCCAAGGACGCACTGCTGGAAATTGCACAACGCATTGCGCCCATGGGCTGGCATGTGGTGGTGTATTTTGAGGCGGTCGATTTGCCGGAGCTGTGGGAGTTCTTTACCACCCTGCCAACTACGGTGGTGGTCGACCATATGGGACGACCCAATGTGACCAAGCCGGTCGATGGTGCCGAGTTCGAACTGTTTGTACGCATGATGCGCGAGCACGACAACATCTGGTCCAAAGTGAGTTGTCCGGAACGGCTGAGTGTGTCCGGTCCGCGGGCATTGGACGGTGAGCAACGCGCTTATCGGGATGTCGTGCCGTTTGCGCGACGACTGGTAGAGTCCTTTCCTGACCGTGTGTTGTGGGGAACAGATTGGCCGCACCCGAATCTGAAAGATCATATGCCAGATGATGGACTGTTGGTGGACTGGATACCTCATATCGCTACCACGACTGAGTTGCAGCGCAAGCTGCTGGTTGATAATCCGAAGCGCCTTTACTGGCCAGAGGAGGGATGAAACATGTCACTTGATAAGCCGTACAAAGATGTTCCGGGCACCACTATTTTCGATGCCGAACAGTCACGCATGGGCTACCACCTGAACCAGTTCTGCATGTCGCTGATGAAAGCGGAGAATCGCCAGCGATTCAAGGCGAATGAACGCGCTTATCTGGATGAGTGGCCGATGACCGAGAACCAGAAGCAGGCGGTGATGGCGCGTGACCTCAACCGCTGCATCGAACTGGGCGGCAACATTTATTTTCTCGCCAAGATCGGTGCTACCGATGGCAAGAGCTATCAATACATGGCGGCCTCCATGACCGGCATGACGCAAGAACAATACGCACAGATGATGCTGACGGGCGGACGCTCACCCGAAGGCAATCGCTACCTTGGAGATCACAAGTAATGGCTAGGATTAGTGCAAGTGTCTACACATCTCATGTACCAGCTATTGGCGTTGCGCTGGATCTGGGTAAGGACAAAGATCCGTACTGGCAGCCATTGTTCAAAGGTTATGAACCTTCAAAACAATGGATGAAGGAACACACGCCGGATGTCATCTTTCTGGTCTACAACGATCACGCCACTGCCTTCAGCTTGGAAATCATTCCCACCTTTGCCATCGGGTGTGCCACTGAGTTCAAACCCGCCGACGAAGGCTGGGGCGCGCGGCCGGTGCCTGTGGTGCAAGGTCATCCGCAACTCGCTGCGCACATTGCGCAGTCGGTGATCCAAGACGATTTCGATCTGACCATCGTCAACAAGATGGATGTTGATCATGGTCTCACGGTACCGCTCAATTTGATGTGTGGTCAGCCAGCAGCATGGCCGTGTCCGGTGATTCCGTTTGCCGTCAATGTGGTGCAATATCCCGTGCCCTCGGGGCGACGTTGCTATATGTTGGGTAAGGCCATCCGCAAGGCAGTGGAATCCTATGACAAACCACTCAACGTGCAAATATGGGGTACCGGTGGCATGAGCCATCAGTTGCAAGGTTCCCGCGCCGGGCTGATCAACCAACCTTGGGACAATGCATTTCTCGATCAACTGATTGCGGACCCAGAGCAGTTGTCGCTGATGCCTCACATCGACTACGTGCGCGAGGCGGGTTCGGAAGGCATTGAGCTGGTGATGTGGCTGATCGCCCGTGGTGCCATGAGCGAACACCAAGCAAAAGTTGTACATCGCTTTTACCATGTGCCTGCATCGAATACGGCGGTGGGACATCTGATTCTGGAGAACAGCTGATGGGCAGCACGATCAAAGTGGCACTGGCGGGCGCAGGCGCATTCGGCATCAAGCATCTGGATGCGATCAAGTTGATTCCTGGTGTTGAAGTGGTTTCGCTGGTGAGCCGCGATCTGGGCAAAACCAAGGAAGTGGCCAAGCAGTACGGCATCGGGCATGCGACAACGGATCTGGCAGATAGCCTTGCACTGAAAGAAGTCGATGCCGTTATTCTGAGTACGCCGACGCAAATGCATGCGACGCAGGCCATGGCTTGCTTGAAGGCCGGTAAACATGTGCAGGTCGAGATTCCACTCGCCGACAAACTCAGTGACGCGGAAGCCGTGGTCGCATTGCAGAAACAAACCGGTCTCGTAGCCATGTGCGGCCATACTCGACGCTTCAATCCCAGTCATCAATTTGTCCACAATAAAATCAAGGCTGGGGAAATCAAGATTCAGCAGATGAATGTGCAGACGTATTTTTTCCGTCGCACCAACATGAATGCGCTGGGACAGCAGCGCAGCTGGACGGATCATCTGCTGTGGCACCATGCGGCCCATACAGTCGACCTGTTTGCCTATCAAGCGGGCGGCTCTATTGTGCAAGCGCATGCGGTGCAAGGCCCTATTCATCCGACGCTGGGTATAGCTATGGACATGTCCATTCAACTCAAAGCCAGCACCGGAGCGATCTGTACGCTGAGTCTGTCATTCAACAACGATGGGCCACTGGGAACGTTTTTTCGTTACATTTGTGACAAGGGTACCTACATTGCCCGCTACGACGATTTGGTGAATGGCAAGGAAGAGAAAATCGATGTTTCCAAGGTTGACGTATCGATGAATGGCATTGAGCTGCAGGATCGTGAATTTTTTGCGGCGATCCGTGAGGGCCGTGAACCGAATGCCAGCGTTGCACAGGTATTGCCGTGTTACCAGATACTCCACCAACTGGAGCAACAGATTAACCAAGCTGGCTGATCGCTACGACTATGCAACAGCGAAACATTGGTCCGCTAAGGCTGTCGGCGCTTGGCTTGGGTTGCATGAACCTCAGCCATGCATATGACGAGCCGCCATCGTTTGATGCTGCCAGCACCCTGTTATTGGGCGCACTTGATCGCGGCGTAACACACTTTGATACGGCGGCTCTTTACGGCTTTGGCGCCAACGAAGAACTCGTCGGCACGGTGCTATCGCCGCATCGTTCACAGTTTACCTTGGCCAGCAAAGGCGGCATGCACGGTGCCAATGGTAAGCGTGTCATTGATGGCCGGCCTGCTACCATCAAGGCCAGTTGCGAGCTGAGCCTGAAGCGCCTGCGTACCGATCGCATCGATCTTTATTATCTGCATCGCTGGGATAAGCAGGTGCCAATTGAGGAAAGCATGGGCGCCATGGCAGAGCTAGTGAGTGAAGGCAAGATACGCGCTATCGGACTTTCGGAAGTCTCGGCGCAAACGCTCAGGAAAGCGCATGCCGTGCATCCAGTTAGTGCCGTACAGAGTGAGTATTCGCTATGGACTCGCAATCCGGAAATTGCAGTGCTCAATGCCTGTCGTGAAATTGGCGCGAGTTTTGTTGCATTTAGCCCGCTCGCGCGCGGTTGGCTGACCGGAAAACTAAAAGATATCGATCATTTTGTGGCCAGAGATATTCGTCGTGCGATGCCGCGTTTTCAACACGAAAGCTTCGACGCGAATCAACCGCTGCTTGATGAATACCTTGGTATTGCCCGGGAGCTAGTTTGCACACCTGCACAGCTGGCGCTCGCATGGGTGCTCGCGCAGGGATCAAATGTTGTCGCCATACCAGGCACTCGCAGCGTGGCTCACCTTGACGAAAATCTGGGCGCAGAGGCGGTTTCGCTGTCAGTGACAATGCTTGCTCGTCTAGACGCATTGTTCAAACCGAGTCGCATTGTCGGGCATCGGTATCCGCAGGCCACACAATTGGAGATCGACACAGAAGAGTTTCCTAGTCTGCTCTGAGCATTCGGAGCATCGGATGTTTCTTCAGGGAAAGCACACTCGCAAGAACGATTGATGCGGTAGCGAATCGCAACCTTCGATAAAAATACGGTAAGCGTTTTAACAACAAGGGCGTCTACGATTTAGTAGACCACAAAGTGACTCATGTCTATACATAGCACTGACCATTTGTCATGCGGTAATCGTGTCGATGCTCACAACACCGTAGCCTAGCAACCCAATGCTGCCAAAGCCTGCTTAGCGTCTCAGTGACATCATCCACCTTCAGCCTGAAGCACCACAGCTTCCAAACTACGATGTAACGTGAGCAATCATCCATCACCGTAAACAGATAGAACCAGCTCCAGACGACGATCTTCAGGTAAGTAAAGTAGGTTTGCCACATTTGATTTGGACGGCTGGCCTTGTCCGTGAACTCATTACTGATCTTGATAACCACAAACACTGGGGAAGTGATCAGGTCGTGCGCCTCAAGCAAGCGATCACAGTGGCTTCCGGCACGAAGTAGCGGCACTGCTCGGTAAAGAACACCGCCAGTTCACACGATGACAGTTCGGTTCGTCATCCTCGTTCACGGCTGTGCTGACGGCGGACACGACCAACGTAGTGACCAATTATCCAAAGATCATCAATGCCTATTTAGACAGCGCCGAGTCGAAGTCGAAGTCGAGATCCTCTGGCTTGACCTCTGGCTTGACGTATGGCTTCATGGACAGCGCATGGCAGGCGTCGCAGGATGCGCGCAGATTCCGTGCCGCAGCCCGCAGCGGTTCGGTTCCCATGGTCTCGGCCATCGTGCGCGCCGCTGTTTCGGAGCTTTTCGCAAGCGCCAAGAAGGCGTCGAAATTCTGCCAAACCGTCGGCAACGTGTTCGTTACGGGCGTGGGCAGCGTGGAGTCGTAGAGGTTGGTCGTGGGCGGAAAAAGATACGGCACCGTCAACAGCATCCGTGACATCGTGCGGGCAGTGGATTGCAGCTCAGCCAAATCAGCCGACTCGCCAACCGTGAACGAATCGATCGGTTTGATGAGCCGTTCGAGTTCGTCCATGAGTCCTTTGCGTGCCTCGATTACCTCCCCGGGTTTAGTGAGGCCGGATCCGACCACCGCAGCGGACTCTTGTGTCTCCTCCAGCGTCTGCTTCTCCGCACACCCAAAAGCCATCATTGCCATGGCAGCGACGAACGCCGCACCGAGCCAGTAATTGCACTTCATCTGCCTGCTTCCTCAAAGTTCAACCGACGCCCGCCCAGTTGAGCACAACTTGCTACGGGATTGCCATAGCGGAAACCCGTAACTAGGCGGCACACTAATGGGTGCATGCGAAGATGATTTCTTGCTGTGCTGGGCGCTCACGATCTGTGGTGGGCTATAATGGCTCCGCAATCTGCGTTGTCGGCACTCGATGCTAGGCCATGTCAGTCCTGCTGATTCAAGAAGGCAGCAGGGCTATACTGAGGCGCAGAAGTTCAGACTTGATCTAACCTAATGCATTGATAAACGCGCTGCGCATGCGCAGCTCATTCGAACTCTCCATATGCAAATTGTTCGATTGCATAGCCCAGTACCACCATTACCAACCAGATCCGACTGGTAATTGCACGCTGCTTGGAACCGTCCGTTCCACCACCTCAATCTCGCCGCCCGCCAAAACAGCGGTAACGATCATGCCTGCACCGAATTGCATATTGCATATCTACTCACTATACTTAGTAGATGCGGGCTTCATGAAGTGAGCGCTGTGGCTTCGTATCGGCACATAAGGAACTCACGCTCGCATAATGTTCCATCCCTTGAATCTGCAAGATTAGTCGACACCGTAGATTGTCGACCAAGATTAATGAGTTGACAGCCATGAAATTAGAAAAAATACGCGTAATCGGCGTTGCACATTTCAGCATCCCGGTCAGCAACCTCGAAAAAAGCATTGCGTTCTATACCGAGAATGTTGGCCTGAAGCTGGCAGGAAGTAATGACGAAGGTATGGCCTTTTTAGACGCCAACGGCGTCGCCATTATTTTGGTGCAAACCGACAAACCTAATTCCTCTGCCTTCGAACCCCGAGTGCATCACTCATTCTTGGTAGCGCACGATCACTACGCAGACGTCATTAAACTACTAGAGTCACGCGGTGTGAAGCTAGAGCATGAAGACATGCGGAACGTTTTCGTCAACGGGCCACGGATGTACATGTGGGATCCGGACGGTCATCAGATCGAGTTGCTCGATCGTACAAGCTATGCAGGGCACTACCTGTAGTTCTTGCGGCCTAGTCCTGACGCAGCCCGTCTGCCAATTGCCCAACCATCCGCCCGATATAATGTTCAAGAATGGAGATTCGTGCTGTGCCCCCTACTAATAATATGGCTTTGTCGCACATCAAGGTATTGGACTTAAGTCGCGTACGCGCCGGGCCGACAGCCTGCCGTCAACTGAGCGACTGGGGTGCTGATATCCTGATGATTGAGCACCCGAACGATGACGGTGGGCTGGCAGGCCCTGGCGGTCGTGACGGTTGTGACTTCCAGAACCTGCATCGAAACAAGCGCAGCATGACGCTGGATCTGAAAAGCCCGCAGGGCATCGAGATTCTGAAGAAGTTGGTCAAAGACGCCGACGTGCTCATTGAGAATTTTCGCCCTGACGTCAAAACTCGATTAGGTATCGACTATGACTCGCTGCGCCCGATTAATCCTAGGCTGGTCTACGCGAGTATTTCCGGGTTCGGTCAGACTGGACCCTATGCGTCGCGCCCCGGGATTGATCAGATCGCGCAAGGCATGGGTGGCCTGATGTCACTGACAGGCTATCCGGACGGACAGCCTGGTGCTGGCCCCTTGCGCGTCGGAATACCGATTGCCGACCTCTGTTCGGGCTTGTTTGCGGCGATGGGCATCCTTGTGGCCCTTCAGGAGCGCGAACGTTCTGGAATGGGACAGTTTGTTGAAACTTCGTTGTTGGCCTCGCAACTGTTCATGCTTGATTTCCAATCGGCCCGCTGGCTGATGGATGGGGTTGTTCCCGAACCCTGCGGTAATTTCCATCCAACTGATGCACGCACTGGCGCATTCCGTACCGCCGATGGTTATATTGTTCTCGGCGCATGGGGCGACTCGCTGTGGAAGCGTTTCTGCGACGCAATTGATGCACCGGAAATGATTCCACTGGGTGCAGAGTTAGCCATTGGACCGAACCGGGCAGCCAACCTTCCCCGCTTTATCGCGGAGGTTGAGAAACGATTGGCTTCAAAAGGCTCCGTTGAGTGGGTGGAGTTGCTGAACAAGGCGGGTGTACCGTCTGGCCCCATTTATACGCTGGATCAAGCCTTCGCAGACCCTCAAGTTAAGCACTTGGGCATTGTCCAGTCTGTGGAGAGCCCGACGCGGGGCACATTGAACATGGTCGGGCAACCCTGGACAATGAGCCGCACACCCTCGGCGCTACGTAGCGCTGCGCCTGCACGAGGCCAGCACTGTAAGGAAGTACTAGAGCAGCTCGGTTACACCACGCAGCAGATTGCTGCTATGAAGGATGCCGGTGTCATATGAATGTTAGTGCGCCGCTTCCTGATACCCCACACGCACAGGTTGCCGCAGCCGACGAGGCGCGACTCAAGGCGATGGAACAGATGGATCTGCCGACATTGGAACGGATATTCGCCGATGAGTTAGTGTATGTCCATTCGACTGGTAAACACGAAGGCAAACAGACCTATCTGGCGTCACTAGGTTCCGGGCACATCGAATACCGACGATTGAAGCGCGACGCCATGACTGTAACGGTCATCGACGATACAGCTACTGTTGTAAGCAATGTTGAAATCGACTTGCGAGTTGACGGTGATGACAAGGCGCTGAGTGCAAAATCGCTGGGGGTCTGGCTCAGGCGCGATAATCGCTGGGTGCTGATCGCCATCAGTATGACCCGAATGACTCAACACTCACACTAACTCGCTCATAATAAACCGGCTATTTAAAGCGTTTGATGAAAGCGCTGGCATGCAGGAACGGAACCATGAATGACGGCTCAGTTACACTGACAAAAGACGGCCATATCGGTCGCTTGCTGCTTAACAACCCGAGCCGTCACAACGCCATTTCCCCCGCCATGGCTGAGCAGTTAATTGCCGGACTAGCGGAGCTTGACTCCGATCCGACGATCCGGCTGGTAGTGCTGGCAGGTGCTGGTGACAAGGCATTCTCGTCAGGGGCAGAAGTCTCAAACAACGCGGCTGGCAACCAAGGGGCCAAGAACTCGGGTATGCAGTCGTTGCAACTCCTGCGAGAATTCAGTAAACCGACAATTGCATCCATACGAGGTTATTGCTTGGGTGGCGGAGTGGCACTCGCATGCGCCTGCGATCTACGGGTCTGCAGCGCTGATGCGAAGTTTGCCGTGCCCTCAGCACGCATGGGCCTCGCCTATCGAATCGACTTTACCCAGTGGCTGATGGAAGCCGTTGGGGCATCGCTAGCCAAAGAAATGCTATTCACTGGTCAGCGGTATTCAGCAGATGATGCGCAGCGCATCGGACTGGTACACCGTGTGGTGCCCTCAACAGATCTCGACACTGCTGTTGACGCGCTGTGCCAGACGATTGCGCAAAACGCACCGTTGGCGACTGCCGCCTCTAAAGTCATCATTAATCAACTCGCCCGTGGAGCTGCGAACATGGAGTTCGGACGCTGCGAGCAGTTGGTGGCCGATTGCGAAGCCAGCTCAGATCGTGCCGAGGGTAAGCGTGCGTTCACCGAGAAGCGCCCGCCCGTTTTCCAAGGCCGTTGACGTCAGCGTGCGTCACCGACAACTACCGATTGTTACCGAAGAGGACTGATCAATGACTTACGAAACTCTCCTTGTTGATATTGCGGAAGGCGTAGCTACCATTACGCTCAATCGTCCGCATAAGAAAAACGCAATGAGCCCGCAATTGCACGAAGACATGACTGCGGCATTGGCTGCCCTCCGTTATGATCATTCTGCGCACGTCGTTGTTATAAAAGGTGCCAACGACACCTTTTGTGCCGGCATGGATCTGAATGAATTCTTCATTGCGCTCAAATCCAAGCCGGATGAGTTTGACCGCATCTGGAGAATGGCCGCTGAGTGGCGCACGCGAACGCTACGACACTACCCAAAGCCGACAATTGCCATGATCAACGGCTATTGTTTTGGCGGTGCCTTTTCAATTGTCGAAGGCTGTGATTTGGCCATTGCGGCCGAAGAAGCGACGTTTGGATTGTCTGAGGTGAATTTCAAGGGCTTCCCAGGTGGCAGCGTCAGCAAGTCACTGGCTAATCTCTGGCGTCCCCGCGACGCGATGTTCTATGGTCTTACCGGTCGTCCTTTCGATGGCAAGCGCGCGGCAGAAATTGGTTTCATCAACTATGCAGTGCCTGCCAGTCGCTTGGAGGAAGAAACCATGTCTCTGGCCAAAGAACTGGCCGGGAAAGATCGGCATGCATTGAAGGCCACCAAAGACGCTTACAAGATGTCACTGGAGATGTCATGGGAAGCCTCGCTGAACTTCACCTTTGCCAAGGAAGCCGAACTGATCGTGCGTCAGGGAGATGCATGGCGGACTGAAGGCATAGGTGACTTTCTTGAAGGCAAGTATCGTCCCGGCCTAGGCGGACACGAATCCATCAAGTAACTCCTTCAGTAACGTTGGTTAACGGCCAAGTTTCGGGAAACTTCGTTCACCCAGACAAAGCCAGCTTCAACGTGCTGTGCCGTTCTGAACGCGCGATCTAAGTCGCGCGTTCAGATGGCGCAGGTCAGACCATAGGGTGAATCATTCACCTCACGAATCATCTGTTGTTCGTCCTGCCAGCATAGAACCGAAAGCACTGGATCAAATATTTCCTCGCGAGCGATTTTCATTTGCGAGGTGACACCTGCAAATACGGTCGGCTCAATGAAGCACCCAGCGGCAAGACCGGGATTACGCGGTGGGCCGCCGCCGCATAGGAGACGCGCCCCTTCGGCTGAGCCGGACTTGATGTAATCAAGGATGTGGGTGTGCTGCTCGCGGCTGATGATGGATCCCATGATGGTGGCAGGATTCAGCAAGTCACTTGCCAATATTTGGCGTCTATGCAGTGCCTGCCAGTCGCTTGGAGTCGGCCCGGCCTAGGCCGCAGGCACGAATCTATCAAGTGGCCCCTTCAGCAGCATTGGTTACCGGCCAAGCTTGACGTGAATGTTCTTTTCCTGTGTGTATGCTAGTAGTTCCGCAAGGCACTCTTCGCGACCGAGTCCTGATTGCTTGTAGCCGCCATAGGGCGATCCTAGGAAATGCCGGGAAACTTCGTTCACCCAAACAAAGCCAGCTTCAACGTGCTGTGCCGTTCTGAACGCGCGATCTAAGTCGCGCGTCCAGATGGCGCAGGTCAGACCATAGGGTGAATCATTCACCTCACGAATCATCTGTTGTTCGTCCTGCCAGCGTAGAACCGAAAGCACTGGACCAAATATTTCCTCGCGAGCGATTTTCATTTGCGAGGTGACACCTGCAAATACGGTCGGCTCAATGAAGCACCCAGCGGCAAGACCGGGATTACGCGGTGGGCCACCGCCGCATAGGAGACGCGCCCCTTCGGCTGAGCCGGACTTGATGTAATCAAGGATGCGGGTGTGCTGCTCGCGGCTGATGATGGATCCCATGGTGGTGGCAGGATCAGTTGGAATACCGGGAATGAACCGCGCAATGTGGCCTGGTATCAGATCCAGCACGGCATCGTGGATATCTGCATGGATGAACGCGCGACTAGTCGAGCCGCAGGACTGTCCACACCAGCTAAAGTTCATACCCGCGACGACCGCCGCCGCGACCGCGTCAGGATCGGCGTCGGCGTGGGCAATCAGGGCGTTCTTGCCACCAAGTTCCAGCATAACGCGTTTGAGCGTCTCGGATCCGGAGCGCATGACGGCACGCCCGGCCCCCACGCTTCCAATCAGCCCCACGCTGGCGACATCGGGATGTTCGGCAAGTGCCGCCGAGCCAGTACGCGCGGCTGCAATAACGTTGAATGCGCCTGCGGGGAAGAGATGCCCAATGAGCTCAGCCAGCCGCAGCGCCGACAATGGTGCCTGCTCCGAGGGCTTGATGATCACGGAGTTGCCTGCGGCCAGAACCGCCGCCGACTTGCCAGCAGCAAACATCAACGGGTGGTTAAAGGCGAGAATTCGTGCCACCACTCCCAATGGCTCACGTACCGAGAAATTGATTCTGTCGCGCCCCATCGGTATGGATGCCCCCTTCATCTCAGTCACCAGTCCGGCAAAGTAATCCATTTGCGTAGCCGCAATATTCATGTCAGACAGCATCTCAGTGAACGGATTACCACTATCTGCTGCGTCCAACAATGCCAACTCACGACTATTGGCGCGAATAACCGATGCGGCCTCGCGCAAAATTCGACCGCGCTCCAGTGGCAGCACATCACGCCAACTCATGAAGCCAACCTTTGCTGCTGCAACTGCGGCACTGACATCTCCCACACCCGCGTTAGCAACCATGGCAAGCAACTCGCCGGTCGCCGGATTGGTTATCCGGCTAAATGTTCCGTCGATCGGATCCAGCCATTGCCCACCGTAGTAAAGGTTTCGCGACTGCGGTAATGCGCCCTGAAGCATAGCGGCAGCTGATTGACTCACTAGATCATCTCCTAAAATACGATGGCTAACTTATTGTAATGGAACAAGATCGAAGCTGTACCAAACCACTACGGCACCTGCGTGCAACCCTAGAGCCAATCGGCCACATCAGGCTTGGCATCGAACCTAGTCATTCGCAAAAATATGCTAAACTGGGGGCGAGTCGGTACACTGTCAGTGTATCATGATAAGCGTAAGATCGATCCTTACCGGATTGTCTCGTTGGTCCAAATTGGAGATCGCCTATGACAGTAACGCGCCTTGTTCAACTGGTAATCGTCGCCCTACTCGGCTGCGGCGGTGCCGTTGGAACTGTAGCAGCTCATCACTCAGCCGTGGCTTGGAATATGAGCGAACGTATCACCGTAGTCGGCACGGTCAAGGTTGTCGCCTTTCGCAACCCGCATGCGCACCTCGAATTGCTGGTAGAAGACGCCGATCACAAACTCATAACCTGGAATGTTGAGGGCAGCTCACTAACCATCTTGGCGCGCAGGGGCTGGAAAACGGGTCTTGTTCATGTGGGCGATAAAATCACTGTTTCGGGTCACCCGAACAAGACAGAACCACACGCAATTTACATGCGAGAAGTAACACTGCAGGACGGCACTACCTTCGGTGACCCGGAAGGCCAAGATAAGGCTTTGGACTGACGCGTCATACCCTATCCTGATGCTGTACCCGAGATATTGCGAGATATTGAATGCGTAATACGAGAAAACATATTTTCTTGAATGGCCGAGTGGCTGAACTGTTGTCTGCCAGCATCCTCGCACTACTTGGTGGCTGCGCCACAACTGCTCACCCGGACTTCACCGGTGTGTGGCAGGTTGCAGATCCGGAATTGGTGAAACGCCCGGACGTCTATGCGACCGAGGCCGATTATATGCCAGAGGCGTGGTCAAACCTGCAGGACTACCGCAAGAACTGGGAAGCCAGATCAGATGATCCTGTGTCGGTGTGCGTCAAATATGGAATGCCTCATGTCATGACGGCGCGCGCCCGCACTTATGTCATGGACATCTTCCAAGCCGCATCACGCATCACGGTGCTAATGGAATACATGGACAACCACCGACTCATCCACCTCGATCATACCTCCATACCCGCAACCATCACGCCGTCGAATAATGGTTACTCGGTCGGTCACTGGGACGGTGACGCGTTGGTGATCGAGACTACGATGTTAAAGGCACGTTCACCTGTTGGGCCTATACAGCGGAGTGACCAAGCTCGGTTCACCGAGCGTTGGACTATGCGCAATGACCCAACATTGGGCAAAATAATCAATATCGACATAACGACCTATGACCCTGTGACTTTCAGGCATCCTGTCGAGTCGCATCAAGTACTGAAGCCTGCTGATGCAGGAACCGTACTAAACGAGTACGCCTGTGCGGATTCCCTCTGGGAAGATCATGTCGCGAGACATCGCGCCGAATCTGACGCGACAAATCAGTAAACCGGCTGCTACAGTGGCAATCAGGCAGGGGAAGATACCTCTCCTCTGCTTTCGGTGTTTTTCGTCGCGAACATCGAGAGCCGAGATGCTAGGGCGAAGGATTGGCCCGCGTCGCACGGCGACTAACCCGATCACGGTCGACATCGTCATGCTGAAGATGAAGTAGCAGGGTGCAACGGCGGAAAACCGGGGCTGACTTCACGCCAGATGAAATCCATGGCTGCTGAGCGGTAGCGAACGCACCCGCTTGCCAGTCGCAGCAAATATAGCATTGCACACTGCCGGTGCTAGGGGTGGCAAGGCAGGCTCACCCAAACCGGTCGGATGGTAATCGCTCTGTATGAAATGGGCTTTGACCAGTGGCGCATGTGGCAGCCGCAACAGGAGGTACTCATGGAAATTCAACTGTTGTATCCGCCCTTGCTCCATGGTGATTTGCTGACCGCACATCACACTGAAACCGTCAATTACGGATCCTTCTACTTGCGCTTCCGCGCCGCTAAGATTGACGATTTGGCCGACATCGGCCGCAACAGTAACTTGGTGTAGGGTCAGTTTGTTATTGCTATCAACACTGACGTCTGCCACTTCTGCCACATGTCCAGAATGACTGAAATGGAAAGCCAGTCCTAGGCCGCGACCCTTAGGCAAGCGCTTGCCCCAACCCGCTTGTTCTGCGACTAGTTTAATAACAGCCGCCGCGCGAGCGGTGTTGAGTACTCGCATATTACCGGGCTCAAGCCACCGAGGTTGACCCAGAAGTTCCAGCAGAAATTCAACATGATCTCGCCCACCGGCCACGGCGAGTTCATGCAAAAAGCATTGAGTCGCGAAGGCCACCGCATTCGAACGCGGTCCACGTAACGGCCCGGTAGGCGTAGCACTCTTCAACAGGCTCTGGGTGATTCGGACATTGGGCAGCAACTCGCAGGGGACAACGAGTTCGTCAGGGCCTAGGTCGCCGCTGGTGACAGGCTTGCTTCCATTGGTGGTAAAGCTGATGAAGTGATGCTGCCACGCCGACACCTTGCCTTGCTTGTCGACTGCGCCTTTGAAGGCGTGAAAGCCACCCGGCCGAAACAGATCGTTGGCTGTGTCGTCTTCGCGATTCCAAGTCAACTTGATCGGTGCGTCACTGCGCTTGGCGAATTCCTTGGCAATAAGCGCCGCTTCGTACACGTAGTCATTGAAGAGGCGACGACCAAAGCCGCCACCGACCCGTGTCTGATGTACGGTAACTCGCTGAATCGGTATTGCGAGTAGTTCCGCCAGATCCTTTAGGCACCCGCTGGGCAACTGCGAGGGTGCCCACACTTCGATATTGCCATTGCGATACCATGCCGTGCAATTCTGCGGTTCCAGCGTCGCATGTGCAGCAAATGGATAACTGTAAAAAGCCTCAACTGGGTGACTGGCGCTACCAAATGCCTGATCTACGTTGCCAACGTCATGAAGCGTTTCAGTGCCCTTCACTTTGGCTAGCTGCCCCGCCTGTGCAACAAAACCATCCCAACTGTCTTTAGAAGCGCTTTCCTCATCCCAGATAACCTCTAGCTGCCGCCGAGCATTGAAGGCTTCCCAAGTTGACGCAGCAATAATAGCCACACCCGACTGGACTTTGAGTGGAATACCGGGAAGGACCTGAATGGCCAGCTGTAAACCTTCGACCACAAAAGCATCTCGGACGCCTGGCAGGCGCTTGATCGCGTCCAGATTGGCGGACAACACCCTGCCACCGGAGGCCGGACACTTCTCGTAGACTGCGTACAGCATGTTCGGCAGAACTGTGTCTATACCGAATAGTGGCTGTCCGGTGACAATACTGATGTTGTCCACACCCGCCATTCGCTTGCCGAGCAGTTGATACTCGCTACGTTGTTTGAATCTGAGCGATTTCGAATCCGGTACTGGCAACGCTGCGGCCCGTGTAACCAACGCGGCATAACTTTGAGTACGACCGTCCGTGCAGATCACCGTGCTGTTGTTGGTACGGCACTCACTTTCAGCCACATGCCACGCACGAGCTGCTGCACTAACAAGCATGGCACGCGCCATTGCACCTGCGGGCCGCAGCTGATCCCAGCTCAAAGGAATTGAATTAGACCCACCTGCCGACTGGTTGCCATACAACGTTGGGTTCACTGGTGCTTGCACGACTCGCACCTGTTGCCAGTCCGCATCCAGCTCCTCAGCAATTATCATGGCTGCAGCGGTCTTGATACCTTGACCAATCTCTGGTGTTCTGGAATAGATCAGGATGGAACCATCCGTACTGATCTGTACAAAGGCGTTAGGTTGGAACGCAGACGACGCTTGGCCTGCCTGTGCCTGATCAAGATCACCCACGTAAAACGCCAGCGCCAACCCGCCACCGGAAACACCAGCAAACTTCAAGAATGCACGGCGCGAAATCGCTGGCAATTCTGACAGTGTTTGCGCCATCGCTACTGGTGCCTGCTCCACAGGGACGCACTGACTGAAAGATGGGCGCTTCATAACTTGTTTCCGATGCTATTGCCTGCGGCAGTATGAATCGCAGCCCGAATGCGCAGGTACGTTCCGCAGCGGCAGAGGTTGCCGGCCATCGCTGCATCGATATCGGTATCAGTAGGCTTGGGATTTTGCGTGAGTAGTGCCGCAGCACTCATCAGCTGCCCGGCCTGACAGTATCCGCACTGCGGCACATCGTGCGCCATCCACGCCTGCTGCAGCGGATGCAGCTTGCCACCGGGGTCGGCAAGACCTTCGATTGTCGTGATCTTCTGATCTCCGATCGCCATAACCGGAATGGAGCAGGCCCGCACCGGCGCACCATTCAAATGCACGGTACATGCGCCGCACAGACCAATGCCGCAGCCGAACTTGGTACCCAGCAACCCGAGGCGGTCACGCAGCACCCAAAGCAGTGGGGTATTGCCATCGATGTCGCCCAGCTCGCGGGCCAGGTTGTTCACGTTAATAGTCGTCATGATCAACTCCTCAGCAATTCGGTTCGAACAGGAGGCTGTCGACCGAGTCTACCCGTTGCCACACAAATGGCGTTGTACAATGCCGGAATCACCGGTCGCACCGGCAGCGCACCCAAGCTAGGGGGCGACCGTCAGATTGGATGAAATGCGCATCAACACTGACCAGCGTCGGGTAATGGGTCTTGCCAATGTTACGCCCGTAGGCCAGCAACTTCTCGTACTCCGAGTAGGCACCCAATAACAAAGGATTTGAGTCGATCCACGACTCTCAGTGTACTGAGCTCACACTATCCTTGCAACCAAACGCCTAAGGCTAATCGGGCTGTATGCGAGGAAGTGCTGCGAGCCTGATGGCCGCAGCCATCGCTACTAACCCCAGTGCAATCACGCCCATCATCACACTGGGCGTGCCGTTGTAAAGCAACCCCGCTACCGATGACATGGCAGTGCCAACACCGAAAGCCAGAGAGCCGTACAGGGCGGCCACTGCGCCAGACCGGGTGGGCTCCATAGACAGTGCGCTGGCCAGTGCGTTGGCCTGAATCATGCTGGTGCTGGAAGTAACCAGAAAGATGAGCAACAGCAACAAGGGCAAACCACCGAACCCCGTAACCGCAGTAACGG
Source organism: Steroidobacteraceae bacterium (assembly GCA_050181835.1). Lineage (GTDB taxonomy): Bacteria > Pseudomonadota > Gammaproteobacteria > Steroidobacterales > Steroidobacteraceae > CAILZL01. Next base: position 166,696 of record JBFXCU010000003.1, read on the forward strand.
CAAACGCCGCAGACAGCACTAGGGCATTGCGCGCAGAGGCACGCAGAATCTGTGCAGGAGCCCGCCTTCGCAACAGCCAGCGGTTCAATTGGTTGGTACCCCAAAGCCCCACTGCGTTGGAGGCAACCACGAAGCTGAATGCCGTCGCGCTGAGCCCATGTATTTTCATCAGAACCAACGGCGCACTTGCCAAATAGGTAAAGAAACAGGCGCTATTGAAGCCGCCAGCTAACAACAGCCCCAGCAGTCGTCGGTTGGTCAGCAGCGCAGCATAGGTGATCAGTGGATGGCTTCCGCGCGCGCGCGCTTCGGTCTCTACGGAGCGGCTTTCTTTCAGCAGCGGCAGCGAGAGAAGCAGTAGCAGAAGCGAGAGCACAGCCATCGCAAGGAATATGACCCGCCAGTTCGCAATCGCTAGCAATCCTGCGCCGATGACTGGTGCCAGTATCGGCGCAAGGCCGCTGATCATTGCGATAGTGGAAAAAAACCGCGCTGAGCTCCGCTCGTCAAACATGTCGCGGACGACAGCCCGCCCTGTAACCATGACCGCCGAGGCACCCAACGCCTGCAGCAGTCGCGCGGCCAGCAGCATGCTCATTGTGCCTGCAAGCGCTGCCGCCAGCGCCCCAACCAAATACAGCAACAGACCAGCGCGAATGGGAAACAACCGACCGACACGATCCGACCAAGGGCCGGCTAACAGTTGACCCAGTGCCACGCCAGCAAGAAATACCGATAGAGTCGCGGTCGCTTGGTGAGCGGAACTGTGAAGTTCCATTGTGATCGCCGGTACGCCGGGCAAATACATGTCAATCGACATGGGCGCAATGGCCGCAAAACCGCCCAGCAGAAAGACCATGCCTCGACCCGGCGTGAGGCGCGTAATAAGATTTGAGATCATTTATTTAAGTGCCGTGGCGTCGTCTTACAGTCTTGCCCGGCCAAACGTTACGCGAATCAGTGTTAGCCCTGATATCAGGTGCTGCATAGCTTTCGCACCTGCGCCCATAGTGTCGGTCTTCACTGCAATGACAAAGAGACACAGTTGGTATGGAAGTACGACCGATCACCAGCATCAGGCTTCCGGATTGACTGCCAACTCAGTGCGCTACGACTGTGATTGTTCGCGACTTGAACTTCCAGCCTGCGGCTGTACGCACATACTCGTCGCTGACATCGGCGATCAGAACCGGTGCCAATGAAGTGCTCGCATCCGTACTGGTCTTGGCACCAAAACGATACACCATCATGTAGGCAGCGCCGCGCGCGTGGTCACGGTCAGTCAATTCAACGTGTAGATCACTGGTAACGCGGCGCTGTAAGAAGTTTCCAGCCTTTTGTTTAGCCGCGATTTCGTTAACGAACATCCTGATCGCTTCACGACCCTGGATTGCGCCACTCGGTGGAACCCATATGCCGTCTTCTGCAAAGAGTGCAGCCAGACGTTCAGCATCCGTGTTATCGCTAAAATGTGTATAGGCTGCCGACAGCGCCTGACATTCTTGGACGGCTGTCACTCTTTCCAGTTCACTCAATCCATCCAGATTGGCGGGTCTAGCAGAAGGCGCTCCGGCCAGCGGCAGCGTAACTGAAAGTAGGAAGAGACAAAGGGCTGCACCGAGCGCACTGCGTACTTGGGGTAGTCTTATCATAAGGGCACCTGTAAAAAACCATTTCCTAGGTTATAGTGTCTTGTTACTTAATAACGACGAAGGCAAGTATTATGCACAAAATAGGTGGATTAATTATTTTATTGCTGACACCAGTTGTCCTCTACGCTCAAGCTCCCCCGATTGCGACCGAGAGTCATGCTCCCTTGCCTGGTGAAAAAGGAATGGCGCCATCATATGGCATGCCCATTACGTTGGCACAGGCTGATAGGGTAATCGCTGCGGCCAAGGCTGAGGCAATGCGCTTGAAGACAAACTTCAACGTGATTGCAGTCGTTGATACACACGGCGAACTCGTAGCGTTTGCAAAATTGGATGATGCGACCATTCATTCCGTTGCATACGCGCAGGCCAAGGCGCGAGGAGCAGCACTGTCACGTCGCGCCACCTTTACTCCTTCGGTTGAAATGGCAGTTGCACTGGCGTCTATACCCGACTTCGTGCCCTTTCCTGGCGGCATGCCAATTGTCATCGACGGAAAGACTGTTGGGGCCGTCGGCATCAGCGGCGGCAACGATCTCGCCGTAGCGAGGGCTGCAGTGGAATCGCTGCAATCCAACTAGGAATCAGTGTATGGGTTTCAGGCTGCGTCTCTGAACTCCGCACCGAGTTCGTGACGCACCTGATGCCCTTCCTTGTTACTGATGCCCCTCTTTGTTATTGGTACAGATAAATTCAGAAATCTCGTGGTGCTTGATCGGGCTGCGTTGCCATGTAACCTTGTATTCATAGGGCTTGGTCAGTGCGATGGGATCCTCCAGCCGGTAGCGGATCTCTAAAAAACCTGGCTTATATTCATGGAACCATTCAGTCATGTGCAGCTGGTCGCTGTGCGGCATGCCCCTGCCATTCAATCGGGTGTCATCAACAATTCCCACTGTATCAACTACCAGCGTATTTCCGTCCCAGCTGCCGATGGAATGGCCCTGATAGGTAGGGTCCAGATCTGCGGCATCTGGATGGCTACGGCCATCCAGATAGATGCGGCGCGTGTCACCCGCCCACTCGGTAATGATGGTTACTTGATCGCGCCGCATCTCGATCTGCCCGCTATAGGGGATAAACATATTTCTGGGCACACCGGGCGGCAGGCACTGCGCCGTAGGAATGTACTCCTGCGAACCGGAATCTATTGACGTGCGAATGACATTCCACTTCTCCGCATACTCGGGAGTCAGCGAGGGAGTATCTTTTGCGGCTAACGTCGACTGTGATCCTGGAGTCACCACCGTAGCGATGTCTGGATTGTCGGGATCAGCAGCCCTGATCCAATAACCACTCCAATCTGGCTGGATATCGGCGGCAGTGGCAGTGCCCGTCGTTAGTGTGGCTAGCACCAAATAAGCAGTGCATCGCATCATGTCATTGCCCATTTTGCAAGTATAGCGAGTCATAGCCATGCAGAACTGTGCCATCAGCCTTAGTGAGTAACAGCAACTGGCCACCCGTGCTGCCGTCTCTCATGGCGTAGTACTCAACGGTTACCTTATCGCCTGGTTGAAGACTGCTGCGGTTCCACCCTTGCCGTTTCAGCATACTGAGTCCAAAGGTTTCAAACCCCCACTCGGCAAGTGGGCCCGCTGCAGTAGGCACCTTCAGCCGTACCCAGACATGCGGATTAGCCCATTGCAGCTCTTTCACCGTGCCGCTGAGAGTCACTCGAGCAGATTGATCAAATTGCGCATAAGAGTGATGCGCCAGTACTTGGTGGGAGATCGTTATACACAGAAATAAAATGACACTGACAGCGACGGCGAGAGACGCCGGATTGAATGCAACTATCTTTCGTTTTGTCATGCTACAGCCCTCAGGCAGGCTTAGGTTCCAACAGAAAACGACAGGGCGCTACTGCATCGCGATGCAGTAGCGCCCCATTTTCAAGCTCAGCTTTAAAACATTAGAACTTGTAGTTCACCTCAAGACCGTACTCTCGTGGGCGACCCACATCAACTACGCCTACACCGAAGACACAAGCATGTGGGCCGGTATCAAACGTATTTGCGCTAGCTGGGCAAGTAGGAGCAATGCCACCGGTAACGAAGTACTTGTTGAGCAGATTCGCGCCAACGGCTGCAACGCTCCAGTTCTCAGTTGAACGATATTCCAGTCGGCCATTGAGCAGACCATAGGCAGGCATGAATACCGCCTGACTAGGGGTTGGCGAGCTGTACTGATCGTCCTTCCAGCCCCAGTTGACATCCATAACCAGCGCCGCACCGCTAGCCAGCGGCTGGTTGTAGTTGGCACCAATTGCATAGGAGACCTTCGGACTTCTCAAGAATGGCACGGTATCGTTGAACGTCCCGTTTGTCTGTTCACGGGTCTTGGGACCATACTTTGACTCGGTGTAAGCATAAGAAGCCCGCAGAGTCAAGTTATCGGTCACCAAGGCAACCGCATCCATTTCCACACCCTTGATGGTTGCGCTGGAGGCATTCAGCGTTTGCGTAATCGCAATGTTGTTAATGAAAGCGGAATACAGCAGCTGGATATCCGTGTAATCGGTATAGAAGACCGTACCGTTCAATCGGATACGACGATCGGCAAATTCCGAACGCACGCCTCCCTCATAGGTCCAGACCGTTTCAGGATCATAGGAAGTTAGACCATAGTTGGCCCCGTCGCTGATTCCCGCAGGAGGAGTTGCACCATAAATGGGGTTACGTAATGGTGTATCGTTGAAACCACCGGCCTTGAAGCCCTTGGCCGCCGACACATAGGTCATCAGATCAGGAGTCCAGCGGAAATCGAAACCCACACGCGGCGTGACGCTGTCCCATGAACCTGAGTCGCCATGCGGCGCACTCACGCCATTCACCAAACCGCGACCGTCACGGTACGCTTCAAAATCTTTCTCATCTCTGCTATAGCGCAGGCCCAGCGTGGTGCTCAGACGATCCGTGAGCTTCAACGTGCCCTGACCGAACGCAGCATAGCTCTGGGTATCCACGTTCCTATACTGCCTCGCCCTGACACCATCCCCGCCGGTGGTGTACACCCGGTCATCCTTGCCTGTATCGTTGAAATAATACAGACCGGCCACCCATTTCAAGCGGTCATTAAACGAGTTACCACTCAGCTGGAACTCCTGAGTATAGGTTTCTCCATTTACATGAACATAAGGGTACGCGAAAACCAAGATCGGAACGCGATTCCAGTTTGGCAATACTTGGTTCTGATAGAGCTTGCGATAAGCCGTCAACGACTTGAGGCTCAGATCATCGCTCAGTGCATAGTTGATTGTAGCGCTGTAACCCTGATCATTAGTTTCAGTGTGCTCCATCTCTTGATAGCCGTAGACGGTGTACTTGTCCTTGATCTGGCTGTAGTACTGATTCAAGGCCGCATCCGCAGCAGCGACAGTGCGAGTGGCAAAGTTCGCATTGGCACTGGCGGGAGTCAACGCCTGAACCGCGAGGCCGGGCTGAAACGGTCCAAGTCCCCACAATTGCATCACGTAGACGTCGTTGGCGCTGCCATTTGGACCCGGATTGTAGATACTGGTCATGGCAGGACCATTGTCCCAGCTATTGGTTGCGTCAACCGACAGATCGATGTCCAGTTTGTCAGTAGGCTGCCAGCGTAACTGACCACGTACGGCGGAGTTGTTCTCATCACCGTTCTTCCGGCCATCGATAATGCGGGTGATGTAGCCATCACGGTGTTTTTGTGAATAGGAAAGCCGCGTGAACACAGTGTCAGAGAGTGGCAGATTCAGGATGCCGGTCAGGTCGCGACGACCATTATTGCCCACAGTGGCTTTGAACCGGCCACCGAGGTCAGGGCCAGGCATCTTGGACAGATAACGGACGGCACCCCCTTCGGTGTTACGGCCAAACAGCGTGCCCTGCGGGCCACGCAGCACTTCAAGACGATCCACATCGATCAGATCCAGGAACGCGCCATTAGCATGAGGAACCAGAATATCGTCCACGTATACGGCAACCGAACTTTCCTGAGTCACCAGACCTGAAGGTGCGCCGCCGATACCACGAATGGCGAAATTTGCCGCAGCCGTACCAGTGCCCATTGCGGTACCGATGCTGACGTTGGGCATGAAGGCTTCAAATGATTTCAGGCTGTCGGCGCCTATGGCGGTAATCTGTTCTGCATCCATGGCAACCACGGATACTGGTGTAGTTTGCAGCGTTTGGTCATAACGTTGCGCAGAGACTACTACTTCTTCAAGCCTTACCGTACCTGCAGCGGCTTGGGTTTGCTGTGCCAGCACCGAGCCAGAGCACACGCTTGCTGTGAAAGCAAAGCCCCATAAAAGGTCTCTCTTCAACTCGCTTTTCAAGTTCATTTAGTTTTCCCCGTTAGTTTTTCAAAGCTGTTGACTTACCAGTCAATATATCGGTAAGCCCATCGCGTCTCGCCGATGCGCGGTACTGTGATGAAAAACCACAAACGTGTCAAGTCAGTTCTAAATAGGCATGTAATAAAGTGGCTGAGAGTGGCTGAAATCACCTATCGCTATTGATATAGTCACAATCGTGCCGCAGCGCGTCCAAATGTTGCGTTACCGCCACACTCGTTTTTGCTGCGACTCAAAGTGACTGGAGGCATTCTCGAGTAGTTACAGCGACCGTTTTCGATAATACACACTTAAAACAAGCGGTTGCTGTGAGCGGCTCAGCTTAGAAATTCAGGCCTTTTTCACGTTCAGCACGACCGGGCCCCTCAGCATTCAGGCGCGGCACCAACCCGCACCCATTCAGTTCAAAACTCAAATACACGAATCTATCTGTAGGCACTCGACATCTCACAATTCTGGCTGCTGAAGTATCTGGAGCGATATTGCTTATTATCAATCCAGTCCAGCCAGTCGATACCAGACATCCCTTAAGTTAATTTGTATTTACCGAAATTTCATAATTTTAGCGACCCCTTGATACCCAGCAACCAAGTGCGTCCTGGCGTGGGCTCGAAGTAACGCTGATTGGCATCATTGACGATAACCGAGCCAACAAACTTGCGATCGGCAAGATTATCGACACGAAGATACTCTTGGAAGCGCCAGCGTTGTGTTGTCTGCTCGAGACCTAAACTCACGTTTGCCACGACCTGACCCGGGGCGCGGAAATTATTGGAATCCTCGGCAAACACAGCACTGGCATAGCGCGCTTCGAGAGCGATAGATAAACCGCTGGCCGGATGTTGCCAAGCTAGCTCCGTGTATGCCGAGCTGGCCGGAATACCTGGAATGCGATTGCCTGCTGCATAGCGAGCTTGTAGCCATGTGTAACTCAGTGCGGTGCTGAAGCCGTTCTCCAAGCTACCTGACAACTCCAGCTCCGCGCCATCACGACGCGTGCGAGCAACATTCTGATAAACGGCACGACCGCCGGAACTCGCCAGCACCGCCAGCTCATTGCGCGTATCAGCGCGAAACACGGCTGTATTCAGTGTCACGGCGTCAGCAAGCTTCGTCTTAAGCCCCAGCTCGTAGTGTTTGCTGCGCGCAGCCGCGAGACCCAGATTCAGTCCAGTCTGCGTGCCATCGGTGGATCGATACGCTAGCTCGTTGAATGTGGGTGTCTCAAAGCCCTGCCCATACGCTGCATAGACATTTAGTTTTTCAGTCGCACTATAGGTAACACCTGCGGCCGGTGTTGTCGCATGGTAAGTACGCTGACCGCTATCCAACCCATTGCCGGGCACTACGTAGCGATCATCAGACTGAAACTTCACCTCACTGTTTCGGATGCCTGCCAACAACAGCCATTGTTCACTTGGCCGCCATTGCATTTGTAGATATTGATCAATATTGGACACTGTATTGTCCTCATCACGTCGTAGTTCACCCCGCACTCCCAGCTGTGAGCCGATGAAATTCTGATAACCCTTACGATCTTCACTCAGCTGGTCGTAGCTGATCCCGACGGTAATCTGCGCTGGCTCACCCGCGAGCGTTGTCGAATGCGTCCAATGTGCGTCGCTACCCACATAGTTACGTTCCAGATCGATCACGCCACCGGAATGTGTGGCTGGTGCCTGAACGGTGAAGGGAATGGACAAGTATTGCACGGCAGTGCGATGGCCGCCGTAGACCATGGCGCTCATTAGATTGGCATCATTCCAGTTCAGCTCATAGTTCAATCCTAGCTGTTGCTGCCCCACCGACTTGCGCGTGTTGTAGGTAGTGGCATTCGCACTAGCTTGCTGTGGATTGGTCTGCCACTGAATCTGGGTAAGGCCTAGTGGATCGTCTGCCTGCATATCCAAAGCATTGGCGATCAGTGACAGTCTGGAACGATCCGAGAATTCATAGCGGATTCTGGCATTTCCAGTGTCACGCCGTGCAGCACTATGATCGCGATAACCCTCGGTGTCGAAACGCGAAAGAGCAACCACATAGTTGGTGTTCTGCTGGTCTCCGGCCACTTTCAATGCCAAGCGTTGTGCACCGAAACTACCAGCACTGGCTGTGCCGGTGATCGTCGCACCGGGCTGACCCTCTTCAGTAAACAAGGCAATCACCCCACCCGATGAATTTCCATACAGAACCGAGAAAGGGCCGCGTAGCACTTCAATGCCACCCGCAGATCCGAGATCAAAGTTGGATACTTGACCCTGTCCATCCGGCATGGTTGCCGGAATACCATCGGCATACAGTCGAACGCCGCGCACACCAAATGACGAACGGGCACCGAAGCCACGAATGGAGACCTGCAGATCCTGCGCATAGTTCTGGCGATTCTGCGCCACCACCCCTGGTACACGAATGAGCGATTCAGACAGATTAACTTCTTGTCGCGCGCTCTGAATAATCCGCCCGTCTACCGAACTGATCGATACCGGCAGATCGAACGCTGACTGCGGTACTCGCGTCGCAGTGACGACAACGATTTCCAGCTCCTGACTTAGCGCCACCGGCGCTGCGAAATGAGCTACAGCTAGTATTGCAACATTTCCAAATAACTTTGCTGATCTGCCTTGAGTCAATTTCATTGAGACGCTCGATTTGACTGTTCCGGTGAGTTGAAAGCGCGGGCGTGCTTAAGTAAACCGTGACGCCGGTTTGCGCGGTGAGCTGCTCATGCTGAGCCATTTCGCGGCTTTGGTCGTAGGTCATCGACAAGCGCCGCTCACGCTAGGGCTGATGCAGCAATCGCTCCGCTTGTTGCTGTGCTTGGCACGCAATAACTACCGGCGATAAAGGATCGCCCTAAACAGGCCAATCGTCGCTGCGATGATTGGCCGCCATTGCGTTGCAAACTGTCAGCAACTGCCCACAGCCTTATTCAAGACTCAGCTGAAACAGCGCTCGTTCAGTGCTATTCAATTGCCGATCGTGCTTGCCCATCGCAACACATTAACCCCTAGGTTGTGTTGCTCTGCATATTGGAGCGCGCCGTGCTACAAACAATGCCAGCTTTCAAAACTAAAGTTCCTCAACCTTTCTCTCGGCTTTAGTTCTTAGGCGCGCGACCATGAACCTACTTCACGCGATAAATCTAAATCAATCACCCGTTCTTAGTTTCATCTTTAGGGGTTTGAAATATTGAAGTCAGCCCCTTCAAATCCTGCAGAGTGCCCATATCAGTCTTATAGACCATCATCGGCAGGTAGTGGCGTATGTACGCCAGCATGAGAATTACGTTCATGTAGAAGCAATCAACGCCCATGTAAAAAACTCTATCCCAGCGATGCTGCAAGACGGCGTCATTGTAGAAAACCACGACAGACATAGGCATAAGGATCGCCAACGCCAGTGGGACAAACCGATTAGCAATGAGCATAACCCCGCCGACCAACTCCACGATTTTGACGATGCCAAAGAGCCCGGTTTCTATCAGTGCGATAATCAGTTGGCTTGAGAGCGGGAAGCTGCCCATGGGCTGCGGAAAGATTGGCAGAAAGTGATTCAGCCCGTTGACGATCATCCAGGCGCCTAGTAGTAGCCTCATGGCATCTAATACAAACCACACAATACTTTTGACGCTGAACATTCCAGTCCTAGCCATCATGTGCCACCCCTTTTCAAGTTTAGATAAAAACCGTAATAATGCTGGTAAGCTTGAGGCCGTGGAGTTACTGCGTCAAGCCCCTCAACTCGGCGCGGCGTGAACCGCACAGGTCAAATTCGGACGCTTTAATTAGGATCCTACATCAATGAAAATGACGATTGCTGGCATTATTTTAACGGCTTATTTCATATTTTCTATGAGCCAAGGGCACGACTGGAGCGGCGGAGCTGGCCTTACACCACGGCAGTTTGTGGCGGATTATCTGGATCTTGCTTATACGCAGGGCCGCGGAGTGGAGGCAGCCCAGAAATACTTTGCGCCCGACGCAGTCGATCACAGCCCAGATTCTGCAGAACGAAAGGACGGTCCGCCAATCGCCCATGAAATCAAGCAGATCATCGCTGATGGATACACTGTAAGCGTCTACCATCACATCGATGCAGCTCGCGGTGAGCCAGCGCTTGATGTGGTAGATATCTACCAGACCATCCGGGGCGGTCGTATTTCTGAGCGTACCCGCATCAGCCAGCCTAGCACTGTCATCGCAGCAAATGGGGCAGCTCCCTGAGCTGCGCGCTCTGTGCGCGGTACTTTTAGCCACAGCGAACGGTGAACACCGTTCGCTGTGGCATTCGTCATTATAAGGCGTATCTACTGGGCAGATTAACGCCCGCCAGCAGTGATGATGTGCTTCAGCAGATCGCCAGCCTTTGTAGGTTCGCAGATAAATAACATCCGTCACCCAAGTTTGATTCGGGTTGCCACTTTAAAATCAGCGCCTTGCCGTGCATTGCTTCAAAACGATCACGCTTGGCAACGGGCTTGATGACTTGCGCAGCGCTGCCTCACCTGCACTGTTCACAGTAAATTGAACTGCATTAGATTAAAGATGCAGCGCATCGCGTATTTTTTTGGGGAGGGTGACCTGTCCCTTCGATGTCAGCATTGTGGCCAAGGTATGTCTCCCGAGCAGCATTACTGTCACACCAAGTGAAATACCAAGCTCACAAAAAGAAAGCCCCGGAATTCGGGGCTTTCTGCTGAAGTCATAACTCACGCGAATTGGCGTGACAATAAAGCTTACTTCTTGCGTGCTACCTTCTTGCTCGCTTTTTTCTTGATCTGCTTCTTGGCTACTTTACGCACCACTTTCTTGATCGCTTTCTTCTTGGCCGATTTCACCGGTGCCACTTTGCGTTTGGCTGTCACTTTCTTTTTAGTCGCTTTCTTAACTGCCTTTTTAGCAACTGACTTTACAGCAGGTTTGGCCACGACTTTTTTCTTGGCAGGTTGGATAGCCGACTTGGCTTCTGGTTTGGTCAAGGCTGCTTCCATACGCGCAGCGATCAACTCCAATGTACCTTCGCCTTTAATCACTTTGAGCAGACCCAGCTTATTGTAATGCTCGATCAGCGGTTTGGTTTGCGACTGGTAAACCTCCAGACGCTTGGCAATCACCTCTTCCTTGTCATCATTGCGCTGATAGAGTTCACCGCCACATTTAGCGCAAGGAGCAGTGGCAGAGGGCAATGCCGCCAAGCTATGTACCGCACCGCAGGCACGACATACTCGACGTCCAGCAAGACGCTCAATCAAGGTCTTGGTGCGTACATCCATTAACAACACCGCTTCCAACGGCTGACCGATATCAATTAGCAATTTCGACAAGGTTGCTGCTTGGTCGCTATTGCGAGGAAAGCCGTCAAGAATGAAGCCATTGCTGGCATCAGGTTGTGACAAGCGCTCGCGAATCAACCCCAGCACGATAGCGTCGGACACCAGTTGCCCGGCTTCCATGGCAGCCTTGGCCTTTAAGCCCAGGCTGGTATTACGCGCTACAGCATCGCGCAACAAGTCGCCGGACGACACTTGCGGCACACCAAATTTGGCTTGCAGCCGTTGTGCCTGAGTACCTTTGCCGGAACCCGGGGCGCCGAGTAGAACGATGCGCATAGTTAGAAAACCTTATCTGTTTTGAAGGAGTGCCAGAAATCAAGGTGGCTACCCTACAGAATTTCATCGTCATAAAAAAGACTGTAGGCTGTGGTCGATGAGTTCCAGGTCAGAAAAAGGGATTAAATCTGATTTTGTCCCACGGTCTACAGCCCACAACCTTTCTTTGAGGTCGCTCAACATGCCCAAGTCCAAGCCCAGAAATGCTTTCTACGCTCAATCCGGTGGCGTCACTGCAGTCATTAACGCCTCGGCCTGCGGCGTGATTGAAGCCTGCCGTAAACACAAAGGCAAAATTGGCGCGCTATACGCTGGGCGCAATGGCATTGTTGGCGCACTGACTGAAGATTTGATCGATACCAGCAAGGAATCCGCAGCGGCTATCCGTGCGCTACGTCATACCCCAGCAGGCGCCTTCGGTTCAGCGCGATTCAAACTCAAAAAACTCGACGACAACCCAGCGCAATATGAACGATTGATCGATGTATTCAAGGCACATGGCATTGGTTATTTCTTTTATAACGGCGGTGGTGACTCTGCCGACACCTGCTGGAAAGTATCGCAACTGGCGGAAAAAATGGGCTACCCCATTCAGGCCATTCATGTACCGAAAACAGTAGACAACGATTTGCCGATCACTGATTGCAGTCCCGGCTTTGGTTCAGTGGCCAAGTACGTTGCAGTATCCATTCGCGAAGCCGGCTTTGATGTCGCGTCGATGGCCAAAACGTCCACCAAAGTATTCATCATGGAAGTCATGGGCAGGCACGCGGGCTGGATTGCTGCTGCCGGCGGTCTGGCCGCTGAAAAAGCAGGCGATGCACCGCACCTCATCCTGTTCCCAGAAATTACGCTGGATGTGGAAAAGTTCTGCAAGCGAGTGAAAGATAGCGTCGAGAAATATGGGTATTGCGCCATTGTCGTCTCAGAAGGCGTGAAAAATGCGGAAGGCAAGTTCCTTTCCGATGCTGGGCTGCGCGATGCCTTTGGTCATGCGCAACTGGGCGGGGTCGCGCCGGTGATTGCACAATTAGTAAAAGACCAACTCGGCTACAAATATCACTGGGCGGTGGCGGACTATCTGCAACGTGCGGCGCGACATATCGCCTCCAAGGTAGACGTTGAGCAAGCATACGCAGTGGGCAAAGCCGCCGTAGAAATGGCATTGAAAGGCCACAACTCCGTGATGCCCGCCATTGTGCGCGTGTCGGACAAACCGTATCGCTGGAAAATCGGTATGGCACCCCTCAGCAAAGTGGCCAATGTGGAAAAAATGCTGCCGCGTGATTACATCAGCGCCGATGGTTTTCACATTACCGCCAAATGCCGCCGATATTTGGCACCGCTCATTAAGGGTGAAGACTATCCGCCCTACAAGAACGGTCTACCTCAATATGTCGTGCTTAAAAATATCGCGGTGCGTAAAAAGCTTGCTATTGACTTCAAGCTGTAGAGGTCGTGCGAGCGATCCAGCGCAAGGCTGAGATGAATCACCCTCGCGGCGGATTGCTGGCAAAGAAGCCGACAATTCGAGCCAAGATAGCTTAACTAAGTGCTCCCAGCTGGTTATAGTCAGCGCAGCACCGTACTCGATAGTCGGGCTCGATGACTACAGATATAAAACGAAATTAACCGCAGGGGAACTACTCGATGTCCACCGACCAAGTGTTGTGGCTCGCTATTGGAGCCGGTATTGCCGCCCTCGTTTACGGCGGCGTTTTTGTAAACTGGATCAATAATCAATCACCCGGCAATGCGCGCATGCAAGAAATCGCTGCCGCCATTCAAGCCGGAGCCAAAGCGTATCTCAACCGACAGTACTCAACCATCGCCGTGGTGGGCGTGATCCTGTTTGTGGTGCTGGGTATGACATTGAACTGGGCCACCGCAGGGGGTTTCGCAGTCGGTGCAATTCTGTCTGGGCTAGCCGGCTACGTGGGCATGAACGTGTCAGTACGCGCCAATGTGCGTACCGCGCATGCAGCCAGTCAAAGTCTGAATAGCGCCTTACAAGTGGCGTTTCGCGGCGGCGCGATCACCGGCATGCTGGTGGTTGGGCTCGGGCTGCTAGGAGTGACCGGTTATTTCTGGGCACTGAAAGACACCAGTGTGGGCGTAGATGGCGCGCTGCATTCGTTGATTGGCCTGGCCTTTGGCGGCTCGCTGATTTCGATCTTCGCACGTCTGGGCGGTGGCATCTTCACCAAGGGTGCCGACGTCGGTGCTGATCTGGTCGGCAAGGTGGAAGCCGGTATTCCCGAAGATGATCCACGCAACCCGGCTGTGATCGCTGACAACGTCGGTGACAATGTGGGCGATTGCGCTGGCATGGCTGCCGACTTGTTTGAAACCTATGCGGTGACGATTGTTGCGACCATGGTGTTGGGTGGCTTGATGTTCAAAAGCGCAGATGGCGGTTTGAATATCAGTTATTTGTTATATCCATTGGCACTGGGCGCGGTGTCGATTTTCGCCTCTATTGTCGGCACCTTCTTTGTCACTGCTCGCGAAGGCGGCAAGATCATGAACGCGCTGTATCGCGGCGTGCTGGTATCCGGCGTGCTGGCGCTGATCGCGTTCTGGTTTGTCACGCAGAACATGATGGGCGAGCAAGCCAATGGCCTGTTTGCCTGCGCGGTAATTGGCCTGGTGTTAACAGCGGCATTGATCTGGATCACCGAGTACTACACCGCCACCGAATATGGCCCGGTACGCTACGTAGCTGCTGCTTCACAGACTGGTCATGGCACCAATGTGATTGCCGGATTAGCTGTGTCGATGAAATCCACCGCATTGCCGGTGCTGGCCGTATGCGCGGCCATTTATGGCTCATATGAGTATGAAGGCCTGTACGGCATTGCCATCGCAGCGACAGCGATGCTATCGATGACTGGCATGATCGTGGCGCTGGATGCCTATGGCCCGATCACTGATAACGCGGGTGGTATTGCGGAAATGTCCGGTCTACCAAAAGAAGTGCGACAAATTACCGATGCACTGGATGCAGTAGGCAACACCACCAAGGCTGTTACCAAGGGCTATGCCATTGGTTCAGCTGGACTCGCCGCGCTGGTCTTGTTCGCCGACTACACCCACAACTTGGAAACCCATCTGCTCAGCACTGGCCGCGAGATGGTCACGTTCTCGCTCTCTGATCCCGCTGTGATCATTGGCCTGTTCATTGGCGGCCTGGTGCCGTATCTGTTCGGTGCCATGGCCATGGAAGCCGTGGGGCGGGCCGCAGGTTCAGTCGTGGTTGAAGTGCGACGTCAGTTCAAAGAAATCCCCGGGATTATGGCCGGCACCGCCAAGCCAGAATATGGCGTTGCGGTGGACATGCTGACCAAGGCCGCCATCAAGGAAATGATCGTACCTTCGCTGCTACCAATATTGGTTCCAGTGGTGGTTGCCTTCGGCATGAACGCACTAATGGGCCCCGGTGCTGGCATCAAAGCGCTCGGTGGCTTATTGATTGGTACTATTGTCACCGGATTATTCGTGGCCATCTCCATGTGTACCGGCGGTGGTGCTTGGGACAATGCCAAGAAGTACATTGAAGAAGGCAACTACGGCGGCAAAGGCTCTGATACGCACAAAGCGGCTGTCACCGGTGACACGGTAGGTGATCCGTACAAAGACACCGCTGGCCCGGCGATCAATCCGTTGATCAAGATCATCAACATCGTGGCACTGCTGCTGGTGCCGCTACTGTAAGCAGTTAAGTCGATGTGAAATAAACAGGCTCCGAGGTGCAACCCCGGAGCCTGTTTCATTATCATCAGCCACTCCACCAACGTTAGAAAACGTGCCAATGGTTTTGAGGCCAGTGAGAAATCTTTATACAATCGTTTAGCTTTACCGGATTACCCACATGCGTTGTGTTCGACTTTGGCACGCTGGCGCAATTGGCGAATGAAGTGCGTGCGCTGGGTTGTGCACGTGCATTGATCCTGTGCACGCCGAGACAAACGGCATAATGTTGCAAGCCACCAAGCAACATCCATACCGACCTGCACACTGGCATTACATGATTTCTGCCGATGGGCACGAAACATTAGTAACGCATGTGTTTGTTAACGGTGCTCAGTGCTTGGCGCAAAGAACTCGCTGATTTGCGATTTCGCACAGCATGCACCCGGCACCGCAGCAGATAGTCGGGCAATGAACCAGCCGTGGCGTTCGCTAACGTACGATTTTGCTTTGAAAGCCACGTCAATCTAAGTAGGCATATGCGCTATTAACTGGCGAGACGCATTATCACGCGCGCCAACGGCTGCGGCCTCGCCAGTTCAAAGCCTTGCACGAAGTCGACTCCTATGCGGCGGGCTGCTTCCAGCGCCCCAGCATCTTCAACCTGTTCGGCGATCACCTGGAAATTGAGGGTGCGCGCCAACTTGACCATCGCCGACACCATTGCCTGATTTACATTATCTGTACCGAGGTTACGGATAAAGGAGCCATCAATCTTCAAATAATCAATGGCAAGATTTTTGAGATTGCCAAACGACGACAAGCCACGACCGAAATCGTCGAGCGCGAAACTGCAGCCCATACCATGCAGCACGCCAATGAAGCGCCGAGTCTGCTCCATGTTAGTCATCACCGCATTTTCTGATATTTCAAAACACAGCTGCTGCGGCGTCACGCCGGTGCTATCAAGACATTCAACGACAAACTCCAGAAAGCCCGGATCAGCCAGTGTCTGGCCCGATAGATTGATCGCCAAACTGCGCCCTGCTGGCAAGCGAATGCCTCCACGACCCAACGCAGTCAGCGCGGTTTGCACCACCCAGCGATCCATATCCACCATCAATCTATAGCGTTCGGCAGCACGCAAAAACTCTGCTGGCAGGATGCCTTCCGGCACATGCTCATCGCGTAGTCGTAATAGCACTTCCAGCGCTGGCCCCGTATCACGCAGCATGGACGACACCGCAACAATAGGTTGCGCCATCAATTCAAACTGATTGTCCTTCAACGCAGTTTGCAGACGTTGCAGCCATTGAATTTCACCACGCTGACGCGCCACGGCTTCATCACGCGCCGAGTAGACGTGCACGTGGTGATCAAAGTGTCCGTTGTGGCGTTTAGCAACGTAACAAGCCGAGTCGGCGGCACTCATCACTTCTTCCAGGGTGCCACTTTCACCACTGATTTCTACCAGACCAACGCTGACACCGATGTTAAACACCTTATCCTTCCAGACGAAACGATAATCAGCCACCTTACGTACAACATCTTCGGCAATCTGCGTCGCTTTCTCTAGTGGGCAACCACTAAGAATCAATGCGAATTCATCGCCGCCCAACCGCGCCACCGTATCAGTATCGCGTACCGCATCCTTGATCAAGGCCGCCACTTCACGCAGCAAGCCATCACCTGCTAGATGACCGGCGGTATCGTTCACCGTTTTGAATCGATCCAGATCGAGGTAACACAACACGTGATGCGTAGTGGTGGCACGCGCCGAGTCCAGTACTTCCTGCATACGACGTTCAAATTCACGACGGTTGACCAGACCCGTCAATGCATCATGACTGGCTTGATACGACATCTGGCGTGTCAAGCCACGCATTTCACTGACATCACGTAGCAACACTACCGTGCCGGTTTGATCACCATAAGGACTCTTGAGTGGTGATACCGACAAATCTACCGAACGCTCCTCGCCACCGCGAGCTATCAATAGACTACGCCGCCCAGCACTGATACGCGCTTGCGTCGTCAACGATTGTTGAACTGGATCAGGTAGCGGATGACGATCCAGTTCGTCCACCAACTGCAACAGTTCCGCAAATTCACGCCCGAGCGCTTCCGCAATGCTGATGCCGGTCAACTGTTCAGCAGCACGGTTCAAATATTCAACCCGACCTTTGTTATCAGTGGTCACGATGCCTTCACCCAAGGAATCCATAGTCTCCCATGCGGTTGAACGCGGTCGCTGCGTGGTCACCGCTGTGGTCACGGCACGTGGGGTCATTTCGGTTACTGACAATAACAACACCTGCTTGCCGTTAAATTCCAGCCGATGCTGTGTCAACTCAATCCGCGCCAGCTGATCAGCCGCAGGACGCAGCTCCAGCTCCAAGCGCTCCAGCACCGTCTCGGTACTGAGCGCGCGCCGTAAGTACGCGCGTAACAGCTCCGCATATTCCTCTGGCACGTACTCGGCGAGCGAATGTCCACGCAATTCGATGGCGCTACCCTTACCGAGCAAGTTTGCAAATGGCTGATTGATAAACAAAATGTCGTCGCCATGTACAGCGATGGGCTCGTGCATGCTGGATAGCACCCGCAGTAATTGCCTGTCTTGGTCGCGGCTCATCTGTTGTGCGGCAGCTAATTGATCGATTAATGGCGACAATTGCTGTGCCAGTGGCGCAGTAATGCCCTGATCCAACTCACCCGGCAGGGGCATGCCAGACTGAGCCGAGGCAGCGAGCTGTTCTGCCGCTGCTTGTACTTTGCGAGTGTCGCGACGACGCAGGAGCAGGACTAAAACCAGTCCAACCATCGTTAACGCCAACAAACCTGCCAAAATCCAGTTCATTTAACCCTACAGATATTCAACACATCGTCTCAAATCCTTACAGGCAGTGCATCCCATCAAGGAATATGCGAACTACCGCACAGACAGAATATCTGAAGGCTCTTCGCACAACGCTGGAGATTGACCATAATCATTCGTTGAACGGCGACAGTTTTTGGCAGGTCACTCCCAGCAGGAATCGGCCTTGACCTTGTAGATGATCTGTAAACTTCGTAGGCTCATAGGCTCCGATGGGGAGTACTCCGTCGGAATCGAGCAATATCCGACCATTCGAGACTGGCACCATGAATCTGGATCACCAAACCGCGCGCGAACACATGATCAGCCGACAGCTGCGCACCTGGAGTGTGCTGGATGAGCGCGTACTGAATGCTGTGCGCAACACTCCGCGTGAGAACTTTGTTCCGTCGTCCTACCGGGAACTGGCGTTCGCGGACGACACACTGCCACTGCAACATGGGCAGATAATGCTATCCCCCAAGCTCGAAGCGCGGATATTGCAAATCATGGCTATCGGGCCCCATGACCAGACATTAGTGATTGGCGCGGCGAATGGCTATTTGGCTGCCTGTGCCGCACAACTGGCTGGCAAGGTGCGCGTCACCGAGGCACACAGCGACTTAGCTGAACAGGCGCGGCGCAACCTGCAAGGTACTGCCTGCAACAACATCTACGTGGATAATGTCGACGCCTTGCAATTGAATTTGGATAAAGCCTATGAAGCAATCATCATTACCGGCTCGCTACCCCGCGTACCAGCCGCGCTAGAGCAAGCACTGACAATTGGCGGTCGTATGTTTGTCGTGATCGGCACCGCGCCAATCATGGAAGCACTCAAGATCACGCGTACCAACGACCATATTTGGCAGCGTGAATCGCTATTCGAAACCGTACTGCCATCGCTATCTGGTGCCACAAAACTGAGCTCATTTGTGTTCTGATGACAGACCATTACTGAACCGCCTCCACCTACCATGAACATTCCAGAAATTACTCCCGCAGAGTTTTTGCAACGCCGCACACAAGGTGATTCGTTAACTTTGCTTGACGTACGTGAAGATTGGGAAATGTCCGTTGCCAGTGTTCAGGGAGTCATGCATATTCCGATGGCACAGGTTCAAGCCCGCTTGTCAGAACTTGATAAAAACACGGAAATCGTCGTGTTGTGCCGATCCGGTCGCCGTAGCCTGGAGATTGCCAAATTGTTGCAATCGAATGGCTATCAGGCACTTAATCTGACCGGCGGCATCCTGGCTTGGTCACGTGATATTGATTCGAGTATTCCAACTTACTGAAGCACACTGATGTCGCACACTTGCCAATTTAATCGCCAGCTCGCTCTCGCCATCACCACTGTGTTGGTCATGGGATCATCCCACGCCACCTCATTGCTGGATGTATATGATCAAGCCGCGCAAAGCGACCCGACCATTCGTGCGGCGGAAGCCACACGGTTGGCTAGCCGTGAAGCGCGCCCGCAAGCACTGGCCGCGTTCTTACCGGATATCAGTGCCAATGCCGGTTGGGCTGGAACTACTTCGGGCAGCGACGGCAATCTTTCCAGCACCTCACGCGGCGGCTCTTGGGGTATTACCGCTACTGAATCCATTAACCTGCCGACAATCCTGCGTTCACTGGAGCGCACGGATTACACACTGGCGCAGGCAGACCTCACCTACCACAGTGCCGAGCTCAACCTGATTACACGTGTAGCAACTCGCTATTTCAACGTATTGTCAGCGAAGGATTCACTTAAAGCCGCAGAATCCAGTCTGGAAGCGTTGAACCAACAGCTGGAACGTGCTGAAAAGCGCTTTGAAGTGGGATTGGCAGCCAACACCGACGTGCAGGAAGCCCGCGCCTCCCGCGATAGCGCTAATTCGTTAGTGATCTTGGCTAAACGCACACTGGCCACCAGTCAAGAATTGTTGCGTGAAATCACGGGCACCAGCCTAGATGACCTGGCTGCACCCAGTGACGATATGCCACTTATCACCCCTGACCCGCAAAGTGCAGATGAATGGGTGCAAAAATCTATGAGCGGCAACATTGATCTGGCCTCCAGTCGTCTGGCGCTGGAAACCGCCACCCATGATCTGGGTACCCAGAAACTGACGCGCTTTCCTACCCTGACGCTGAGCGCCAATTACAGCAACAGCAATGCCTACTCTGATCTGAAGGCTTTTGGCAGCAACAACACCACTAACAACTGGACTGGCACTTGGTTCTCGGCAGGGGTGAGCGTGCCTTTATTCACTGGCGGTGAAACCAACTCCAAAATTCGTCAGAACGTGTACTTGCAACGTGCTGCACGCGAACGCGTAGAACAGGTAAGTCGCGAAACCGAACGTGGCGCGCGCGACGCCTATCTCGGTTTACAAAGCGCAATTGCCCAAGTGCAAGCCAACAAGCAAGCATTGGAGTCTTCGCGGCTGGCCTTGCAAGCCACTGAGGCAGGTTTTGATGTCGGTACCCGTACCACCATCGATGTGCTGAATTCGCGGAATAACCTGCTCACCGCCGAACAAAATTACTTTTCAAGTCGCTACAGCTATATCACCAGCTTGATTACCTTAAAAACCGTATCGGGTAGCCTGACTCGTGAAGACCTGCAGTTAATCAACAGCTGGCTGATTCAATAACCGGAAGGTTGTTTATCAGCTGGTTACGGCAAGGTAATACGGCATTGCTGCTGAATCAGCAGCAGCAATCTATCCAGAGCACCGGTGCTCTGCTGCACTACACGCAGCGCTGCCGCACCCATGCGCGCCCGTTCCTCTGCTGAATCCAGCAGCTCCAGCACCACCTCACCCAGCTCTTGGCCTGAATACACATGGCGTAACGCGCTCTGCGCAGCCAGCAACTGCGCCACATCCGGCGCGTTAAACGTCTGCGGGCCCGTTACTACGGGCAGACCCAACGCTGCCGGTTCCAATAAATTATGTCCGCCGATTGGCACCAGGCTGCCACCCACAAACACCACATCACTGGCGGCATAAAAGCGTGCCAATTCGCCCAGCGAATCCAGCAACCACACTGATTGCCGTGCTGTCGGCACCTGTTCAGCACTACGCGTTGCAAAGTCGAAACCCTGCTCTGCCAACAACGCCGCAACTTGGGCAAACCGCTGCGGATGGCGCGGCGCTAGAATCAATAACGCATCCGGGCGCTGCGCCAATACCTGACGATGTGCCACCAATACCTGCTCCTCCTCGCCCTCGTGCGTGCTGCCCGCAATCCACACTGGGCGGGTAACGAAGTCCTGCCGCAACTGTTTACCAGCAGCCAGTACCGCTTCGGAAATCTCAATGTCAAATTTGATATTGCCAGTAACTTGAGTACGCTCAGGCAGCGCGCCAAGCATGGCATAGCGCTGCGCATCTTCGAGTGTTTGCGCCCCCACACTAACCCGCGCCAGTACCTGGGCAAACAGCGCACGCAAATATCGGTAACGAATGGCGGTGCGTGACGAGATGCGCGCACTACCAAGCACTACCGGCACTTCAGCCGCCACACATGCACTTAGTAGATTCGGCCAAAGCTCGGTTTCCATGATGATCAAACAGTGCACGGGTACCCGCGCCATGAAACGCTGCACCGCACCGCGCGTGTCATAGGGTAAATAGGCGTGCTGTACTTGATCTGTAAACAGTGCCTTAACGCGCGCGGCACCAGTGGGAGTAGTAGTAGTCACCAGCACCGGACGACGTTCGACATTAGCAAGCATTCGTCGTATCAGTGGCGTTGCCGCCTGCACTTCGCCCACTGAGGCGACATGTATCCAGATTGGTGGTTGCGCAAAGCGTAAGCGGGTAAAACCGAAACGCTCAGGCAATCTATCACGATAGCTGCTATCACGCACCCCGCGCAACGCGGTGGCGATAAACACCAGCCCCGCAGCGATGCGAATCAGTACTTGGTAAAGCGCTTGGTAAAGATACGACACAATAATCCCGTGGCATGGACGCAGCCATGATACCTGAGTAGGCCATCCACGCAGCGACTAGCGGCTCGACGTCATGGCGGTGAGCCCGTAAGCTTGGCCGTCTGTATTTTGCATTGATAATCCATGCCACCACTCCGTTTGTTTGCACCACGCTACTGGCCAACTTGGTTGGGACTGATGCTATTGCGTGTGCTGGCACCCTTGCCGCTGCCGGTTTTGCACACTATCGGTAATGCACTGGGACGACTAATGCGTTACCTGCCGGTTGGTTTTGTACACATCGCCCGACGGAATATTGAACTGTGCCTACCTGAACTGAGTGCCACACAACGCGAGCAGTTGCTCAGTGAGCACTTCGCCAGTATTGGCATCGCCTTGTTTGAAACCGCGCTGGCGTGGTGGGCTTCCGATCAACGTATACAACGAATGACGCAGGTTGAAGGGTTGGAGCATTTATACGCAGCCCAAGCGCATGGCAAGGGTGTGATTCTGCTCAGTGCTCACTTCACTACGCTGGAAATTGGCGCGCGGGCACTGGCAGCACGCATGCCACTGAACGTGATGTATCGCCCGACTAACAATGAAGTGATGGAACGGTTTCTGTCGCGCAATCGCGCACTGCGCGCCAAGCGCGCCATTCGCCGCGATGATGTACGCACCCTGGTGACCGCATTAAAAGGCAATGAACCGGTGTGGTACGCGCCTGATCAAAGCTATCGCAACAAAGGCGCACAGATGGTGCCATTCTTTGGTACTCTCTGCGCCACCAATGTCGCCACCTCGCGGCTGGCCAAGATGACCGGCGCAACCGTGTTGCCGTATTTTCCAGAGCGATTGGCGAACGGCGGCTATCGCATGCAGATCCTGCCACCAATAGCCGACTTTCCCAGCGATGATGCCATTGCCGATGCCACGCATTTTCATCAATTGATCGAAGCGCATGTGCGCAAAGTGCCCGCACAGTATTTATGGATACATCGACGCTTCAAAGGATTAAGCGATAGCTATCCTGATTACTACGCACGCGCTAACCGCAACTGAGCCAGACATGCGTCATGCACTTGCACCAAGTGCTGCCAGTCGCTCGGCTGAAAATGTAACGCTCGCTGCGCTTGCAGCTTGTTCAGCGAACGCAGCAGGCGCTGCAACACATGGTTAATCCAGCCTGGGTCAACGCTGCAGATCCGGCCTCGGTCAAAATCAAGCAGGAAGATATGCTGATTGGCGTCAAACACAATATTGTGAGCATTCAGATCGGCATGCCGCACGCCCACAGCATGAAAGCGCGCAATGATTTCACCCAGTTGCTGCCAACCCTGCTTATTCAGCGGTGCCGCACTTAATAACTCAGCCAAGGTGCGCGCCTGCGGGATAACCTCGGTGATGAGGTCGGCACGGTAACTCACGCCACTGCGCACATAGCGCGCCGCCACTGGCTTGGGTACTGGCAAACCTTGTGCGTGCAAGCTTGCCAGCAAGCGCCATTCACAAAAGGCGCGCGTCGCTTCTGCGCCCCACCACAGATAACGATCTGCAATCAGCTTGCCGATTAGGCCGCCACGCCGATAGTGGCGCAGCACCCAGTGACACTCACTATCATTGATAAAGACAACGCTGCCGCGACCACCACGTTGCTGCTGTGCCGAACCTCGACGTTGCCAATAACCGGGCTCGAATAACTCATGTCCGACTGGCTGATCGAGTTTACTCAGCAATCTCGGCTCAAGGAGCTGGGGCTCATATAGAATGCCGCCCGCATGATCCTGCCATACGCGCACATTGATCGTACTATTGTGGTTATTGTTACTGACCATACTCATTCGCCGCACACTATAGCAGCCAACAACCATGTCGTACCCCGCACACCTCACCAATGACTAACCGCCCGCCTACGTCGGTTTGTATCTTGCGCCTCTCGGCCATTGGCGATGTCTGCCACACGCTGGCAGTGGTGCGCACACTGCAGCAGGCGTGGCCCACGACCCAATTCACCTGGATCATCGGCAAGCTGGAGGCCAAGCTGCTGGGGCATTTACCCGATATCGAATTTATCGTCTTTGACAAACGCGCCGGGCTAAAAGGCTATCTACAACTGCGCCAGCAACTGCGTCAGCGCCGCTTTGATGTGTTGTTACACATGCAGCTATCTATTCGCGCCAGTGCCATCGCCGCGCTGGTGAAGGCAACAATCAAACTGGGCTTTGACCGCGCTCGCGCCCGCGAACTGCAATGGCTGTTCACCAATCGGCGGATTCCTGCGCAGAAAAATCAGCATGTGCTGGATGGCTTATTCGGCTTTGCCGACTACTTCGGCATTCATGAACGACTATTGCAATGGAACATCCCCTTGCCACCGGACGCACTCGACTACGCACAGCGAGTCATTCCCGATAATCAGCCAACATTAATCATCAGCCCCTGCTCCAGCCATGTGTTACGCAACTGGCGTGCTGAATACTATGCACAGGTCAGTGACTTTGCCGCCCTCCATCTCGGCATGCGGGTGCTGATTTGTGGTGGTCCGAGCGCCATTGAAAAAGAAATGAGTGCAACGATCTGCCAGCACATGCAGCAGCCCGTCACCAACTTGGTTGGCAAAGATACCTTGCTGCAATTACTCGCCACCTTGCAGCGCGCCAGCGTGTTGCTGTCACCCGACTCCGGCCCGGCGCACATGGCCACGGCAGTGGGCACGCCGGTGATTGGCCTGTATGCCACCGCCAATCCGGCGCGTAGCGGCCCGTATCTAAGCCGCCAATGGTGCGTTGATCAGTACCCAATCGCCGCGCAAAAATTTCTGCACAAGCCTGCCAGCCTAGTTGCCTGGACCACCAAAATTGAATACCCCGGCGCGATGGATTTGATCACCCCCGACATGGTGATCCAGAAATTACAAAAACTCATGGCCAGCAAGCAGCGGTACCGCTAGGTATACTCGCGTCGAACTAATCGAGGTGTTCCGTGACCGAAATCTCCGTACCCATTTCTCCCGGCGAATTGATCGACAAACTCACCATTCTGGAAATCAAATCAGAACGCATGAGCGATGCCAAAAAACTCGCCAATGTAAAACTGGAATTGAAGTTGTTAAGCGAAACTTGGGCCGACTCTGATTACGCCAAGATCGATATCAATTCAGAATGGGCCGAGCTCAAGCGTATCAATGGCGAGCTATGGGATATCGAAGATGAGATTCGCGATGAAGAACGCAACCAACGCTTTGGCGAACAGTTCATCAAACTAGCGCGCGCGGTGTACTTCATCAATGATGATCGCGCTGCCGTAAAGCGGCAGATCAACGACAAGCTGGGCTCAAAGATTGTTGAAGAAAAAAGTTATGCCAGTTATAAAAGCGGGGGTTGATTATTTTACGCGCATAAAGCTTGCAGCCTACGCAGACTCTATACCTATCTTTGCTGAATTAAGACGGAGAATATCTTGACGAGGTTATCTTCTACAGAAGAAGAAAAGATCGTGGGATCTGCATTGCTAGGGCCTGTTAACACTAGCGCAGACCTTCGACGATGAGGGCGAAGTAGATGAAGGCAATGAACACCAGATCGAGCTTGTCGAAGCGACTGAAGATGCGGCGAAAGCCCTTGAGTCGACGGAATAG
>JBFXCU010000004.1:0-151147 GCA_050181835.1 Steroidobacteraceae bacterium
GCGTGTCGGCCTACCCCACTACCCAATAGGGGGTGGCCGCCATGCGTGAAATCGGTGGCCGTCTTGCCGTGAAATGCCTGGCCGCCATGACGTGAAACCGGTGGCCGCCTTGCCGTGAAATACGCAGGTATCCTTGGCTAACTGCTGGGTCCCTATCTCAGGATGCGACAGCGCGTACGCCACCATCTCCTGCTTCTTTTGCTGACTGAATCTTGGTTGCTTCATAATCTCAGTCCTAAAGTGTTGTCACTCAGAGGACGAGACTGTCTACTTTTTTGACTAAGTCCAAACAATCAGAACATCGCTGCGAAGGCGGTCAGCAAGATTCAGGACGCGACGTACTGAGTGCGGTGTACCCCAACTTACTCCAGCGAGGTGCAACAAAGTCCTGAGTCCCACATTCAATCAAACATGGGGCCGGTTGGGCCCCAGAAAACGCCATGCGCTCAGGTTTCATTTACTTGGGCTCGTCGCTCATTTGAATGACCAAACCTCACTCCTCGCGCCTAGCTTGGCGCTTTCTGGGACTCCAACGCAGCAATGTTCTGATTGTTAACAGACCCGAGTATTGACCAAAAAGAAACGGCTGCGGCGTTTGATACGCCGCAGCCGTGAAGTCGATTGCGATCATGCTGGATCGCTGACTATCCAAGAGTATCTTAGGTCACGTGGGATCGGGTTCGTTCTGCAACGCAGTCCAGAACTTGTTTGTTGTGAAAGTTCCACCTTCTATGATCTCCCAACCAATCTGGATACTGGTCAGATAGTCGCTGTCAGGAATCAGACCCAATCCGCGCAGTCCATCAATCACGGCCTTGAGATCCAGCGTCATGGTTTCCGACCCGAATAGTGGTCCGCTATTTGGCACTAGGAATAACTGGATAACATTACCCGTAGCCCAGCCGGCGGTGCCTACCCACAAGCGGAAGGTCTGGCCACCGAAGGTCACAGTTGGGCAAGGCTGTCCGGGAGTCTGCGGGCAGTTAGCTAGCTGACCAGCATAGTAGCCATCATCAGCTATGCGTTGATTGATCATCAAGCTGGTATGTGCAGTTTCACTGCCTGCGGGATTGGCTTTGTCATGCAGATAGATATCCCACAGTGCCTGATAGCGTCCTGTCGTCGGGGCAGACATTGACCAATGCACATGTGCCTTGGTGAGGTTCGTTACCTTGATGCCCATTGCACTATTGGTTGTGGTGAAGCCATTACCTTGAACCCACCCGCGTACTGCTTGTGGGTAGCCCTTGGCAATGCCATTGCCGTTGCTGTGGGTGGCTGTTACGCCCCAGCAACTTTGGGAATTTGCCCACATGCATTGCTGACCCGCTCCCCATGAGCCTTGTCCCCAGATGTTGTTTCTAACCATGTACTTGTCGTAAGTCTGAGAAGACCAGTTATCACATGACTGCCATACGGGGGCGACCGTAGAACATATTCCTGTCGCAGCGGAAGAACTGCTTGAGCTTGAGCTACTAGAACTTGAACTTGAACTGCTCGAAATGGCCGCCACCGTACCGATGGTGACACGCTTGGTGGTCGTGGTTGTGCCGCCGGGGCCAGTGCAGCTGAACCAATAGTCCACAGTGTAGGGTGGGAACTGTTTTGTTAATCCTGAAGTAGGCATGGCTCCGGCAAACCAGCGACAGCTAGTTGCATTTGTTGATCTCCACTTAAGCAACGTGGATTTTCCAGGCGCAACTGTTGACGGACTGGCCGTCACTGTCACGGTAGGAGCACTGGTGGCGTGCGCTGGCATTGATGTTGTCATCAAAGCCAATGTGGCGACGCATGCTCCTGTCATTTCTCTAAAGCAAATCATAAATACACCTCGTTCAAGTAGTGCTCCGCTGGTGGATTCAGGAAGATAGTTGGATTAGCGGCTTGGCTTGTTTGTCGAAAGCAGCTGGCCGATAACCCATTTATCTTTGATTCCTGATTAATCCTGCAGATCGGAGACTTGGCGTCCCCGCCTCACGGCGGGTTTGCAAATTAAGAGTTAATAAACTCAGTCAAATGGCCACGAATGGCCATCAGCCGAGGAACCCGAGATTTCGGGTGGCGAAGTTACGTAAGTTGGGAAAGACAACATCCAGATCGGCATCGGCTACGCCAAACCACTTCGCGAGTGTTGCTGCGTACTGATCGGTTGATGTGGTCGGCACAATCCTGCCGTTACCTACGTCATCTGGTCCGTTAATCGCCAGGCTAGGCATCGTTCCGTAGATCCGAGCTCCTTGCACTGCACCGCCCATTACCATCGCGTGCCCCCCCCAGCCGTGATCGGAGCCATCTCCATTTGAGCCAAGTGAGCGACCGAAATCTGAGGCGGTGAAGGTAGTGACATTGCTCTGGGCGCCGATTTCACCGAGTGCATTCCAGAACGTGTTCAGATTCTTGCTGAGGATGTTCAGCAGCGTGGCCTGAGTGGCCAGTTCACTGTTATGAGTATCAAAGCCTGACATTGATATAAAGAATATCTGTCGACTGTCGCCAATCTGGGAGCGCGCCTTGATGGTTCTGGCGACCTGTCGGAGTTGTCCGCCGATGTTGCTGTCACCGGGAACGGAAGGAAAATCAGTATTCAGATTTCCTGCGGCTCCGAAAGCGCTGTTAACGAAGCTAACCTTGTCGTCAGCGTTCCGCTGAATCGACGCATATTCGCGCACCAATGGATTCGAGTTGGTAAAGGCCTGATTGAGGATGTCGATTGCGGTGCGCTGGCGTGTCCCGCTGCGATAGGTATTGTTGGCTGTGACGCTGAGTACAGGCGCTCCATTGTCACCTAATACATAGGGAATTGTGGCTCGACCTTCTTGCCAGTAATTGGCTCCACCCACATTGATGTTGGTTGAGAGATTGGCAATTACACCCTGGTAAGACAACAGATCTGCAACCCGTCCGGCCCAGCCATAGCGCTCTGCAGAATTTGCGATGCAAGTTTGCCAAAGCGTCTGCTGATCGACATGGGAAAATAATTGCGGCGGGGTTGCCACAGTTTGCGCACGTGCCTGAGCTGGTGTCGTTGGCTGTACCAAAGTCCCGACGTTACTGATGATCGCGGCATTGCCGGCGTTGAACAGCGTGCGCAATTCCGGACAGCCCGGATGAAACCCGTAGGAGTTTCCATCGCTCGCGGTGCCATTGAGCGCGAGCAGCGAGCTTTGTGCTAGCGCCAGATTAGACCGACTGGACTTGTAGGTGGCGTATGCCGTACTCGATGTTGGCACGACCCAATTGAAGGAGTTGTTGCCGCCCACCAGAAATACACATACCAGTGCTTTGTAGCCACTGGTATCAGCAGTGGCTGCAAGTGCGCGTTGCATGTTTCCGAACATACCTGCAGACGCCAAGGTGCCGGCGCTCAGATTCAAAAACTCTCGGCGAGAAATGTCGATCTTCATAGGGGCGTTCTCAATACTGGATCGCGAATTGCGGTGAATTGATGATGAGATCTGCGGTCTCTACGACGCGCCGTGCGGGAGACGTCACCGGGATTCCTGTGGCGTAGTTGATGAGCGAGACCTTCATGGCGTCGGGCATCATCCCGCCCATGAGAATCAGATTCAGCTGGTCTACCAAGGCTGATGGTGTGGCTGCCAACGCTTCCCACTGAGTGGTATTGAGCAGGACAGTTGAATCGTTGATGCTGCCAGAGGCATCGTAATCAGTGCCTGCGTACTTCTTCCCGGTGCTATCGATGAATTGGTACGTCTCCTGGTGTAACTGGTTTTGAGTCAGTACCAGGGTATTTTCATTGGTCGTCTGGAATTCCGGCACAACCAGATTCAGATCGGTAAGTTCACCGGCACGACGATAGTCCGGTCGGAAGAAATTGAATACCGATGGTGACTGCAAGGGTGCCTGAGCAAACAAGCTGTTGCTATTCAGAACAATGGAGTATTCCGCAGCTTTGCCGGCGGCATTGCTGGCATTAAATGCACGCCACAAATTTATTAGACGGATTAATGGTTCGCGCAATTTTCCTGTGGTTTTCAGGCCTGTTGCTTCAGTGTCCGTGAGGATGGCTTTAGTAACGGCAAGCAAGTCACCGCGAACACCGAATCCGTTGTTATTAAATACATTGGTAACGCGTTGTACATAGGCAGGCGACGGGTTGCTGGTTACCAGCCGTTGGATGAGTTGCTTGCCAATGAAAGGACCGAGATTGGGATGACTGAAAATTGTATCGAGTGCAATCTTCAGGTCAGCTGCAGCCGTGCCACCGGAGGGAACGACCGTGCCGCCAATGATCGTCTTCGCACCGGTATCATGGTGATTCTCGTAGGCAACCATCGCGTTGACATAGTCGTAGTCATAGACCCAGGAACTCTCACCAAAAGCGGACGTTGTAGGCTTGGATGCCCAGCCGGTAAACACTCTGGCAAGCGATTCGACATCAGTTTGACTGTAAGTAGGCACGGGCTTGCCGCTGCTGTCGGTGATAACAGTGCCATCTGGATTCAGTTTCACCAGGCCGACGCTGAATAACTGCATGATTTCTCGGGCGTAGTTCTCATCAGCATGCACGCCTGTCGCTGCGTTCGGTCTATCGTTTCTGAACATGGACAGGTACTGACCCATCGCACTGGATAAGGTCACTTTTTCCAGGAGGTCACGGTAGTTTCCCAATGCCCCCTTTACCAACAAATCCATGTATGCGGCAGTAGCCTGGCTTTGGTACATCAACGGCCCGCCGTTGTTTGATACCACCAGGATTTCAGAAAGTGCAAAGGCTACGCGTTGACGCAGTTGATCCTTCGCGGTTACGGTATTCGTCAGCCAAAGGGGATACCAATCAACGTCCTTATTGGGAACTGATGGCAAGTACAGGCTGGGTGATGCCGCAACCTGCTCTGCAAACCACTGGTCATAGGTTTGTGTTGCAGCAGAGTTTTCGGTACTGAGGTTCGGGCCAAAAGTTGCGCGAGAAAGTAGTCGTGTGGCAGCGAGCGGACCCATCCCGGATGATGTAGCTGACGACGAAGCAGAAGAGGCGGATGAAGAGGAGATCGAAGCGGTAGATGAAGAGGAACTCGATGTACTGGCCGACGTTGAGGAAGAGCCTGAGGAACTTGCGGCGCTGCCATTGATGGTGACATTTGCCGTGTTGGGCGCTCCAAGAGATACGCCACTTGCATTGCTAAGAGAAACAACGAAGTACTTTCTACCGGTAAAGGCTGCGACGTTGCTAATCGTTATCTGCACAGTCTTTGCCGAAGAATCGCCTGCCGCCCAGCTTAAAGTGCCACTCTTCGCTGTGTAGTTGGCTCCGGCCTTTGCGGTGTCATCGATGGTGGAATAACTAATGCTGGCTTTACTCGTGCTGTTGCCAACACGGTTTATGACGACTGTCGCTAAGCCGCTTGTTTGCGAAACAACATATGCAGACGCTGAGAATGCTGCTGAACTGGCGGTGGTTGTGCCCCTGACCGTGACGCGAGCTGTTGCACTGGCCGAGCCTTGTGGTCCGGTGCAGGTAACAGCATAGTCAACGGAATAGGGCGGAAATTGCAACGTTGAACCCGACGTAGGCAGATTTCCGGCGAACCATCGGCAAGATGTCGAATTCGTCGAGCTCCAGGTTAGAGTCGTGTACTGACCTAGCTGGACAGTAGCAGGATTGGCGGTGACTGTTACTGTTGTCGTCGCGCTAGCAGTGGTCGCCATGACCATAAGCGAAACACAAATGCACAATGTCGTCAGACGTGTGAGAATTCCGAAGCCAATCATGTATTCACCTACATCTATCGAGCGGATCTCCGTCGAAGGATTGGAAAAGAGTTAGATAAATTAGGATTGACGTTAGTCTCTGGAACAGAGCCTGACGGCAACCCCGCTATCTCAAGATCTAATGATCTATAGACCGGAGGTTTTGCATCCCCGCCTCACGACGGGTTTGCCTGTGTCTTGATTGTGAAGTTAACGGCACTCGTTAGCGTTGAACAATATGTCTTGTTAGGTAGACATCACATGTTGTTAGTGGTCATAGGGGAGTGTCTAGTTTTGACGACGCGTGTCTGCGTTTGACGAACTTCTCTAAGTCCATGCCTCATGATTACTGAACTCATTGTCGTTGTTTGTAAACAGTATGATTTATGTTCAGCGTGGATCTGGAACGTCGACGCATGTGTGGTTGTTGGTGAGAAATGGTTTTCACTTTGATTAATTTGTTCATCGTCTGCGCATGCTGCGTAGAAAATTGCGTGTGCACTAAAAAGCATTCGTCCGCATGAATTGAATTGCAGAAATGCCGCGCGCGGCAACCAAGCTCTTGAATAGGGTAGTGCTCTTAGTGCGTTACTGATGTGGCGAACGCTTTAGTCCGTCGGGAAACAAAAAATCTATAGTAGGTAGGTGTCTATTTTTTGTCGGAGATAAGGTCGCGTAGCAGACTATAATTGCGTTGTATTTGAATCGGATTAGCGTGTATGGGAGATGGTGTGGTGAGAAGTTATCTGCAGATGATCGTGATCGCGATGAGTTGCGTGATTGCCGGAGGTGCTTGTAACAAGCGCACTGTCGACACGACTGACGAAATCAAGCCAGAGACAGCGCCGCAACATGAATTCAAAGAGCAAGGACAGGCGGGGTCTATGCCTCTCAATCTTCATATTGTCGTCGATCAGTTTGGCTATCGGCCTGACGATCCCAAGGTGGCGGTGATACGCGATCCTAAAATTGGCTATGACAGTCAGGATGGTTTTGTTCCGGGCTCCACTTATCAGGTGAGGAGTGCCGACGACGGGCAGTCAGTCTTGAGTGGTCAACTCGTCGCATGGGACGGGGGTGCCGTTGATACGGCTTCAGGCGATCGTGGTTGGTGGTTCGACTTTTCGGGATTAACGACACCGGGTCGGTACTTTGTCTATGACGTCGAACGCAATGTCAGGTCGGCAGTGTTCAGGATTGACCAGGGTGTGTATCGCGAGATTCTTAAGGCTGCGACACGCATGTACTTTTACCAACGCAGTGGATTTGCCAAGCGGCCACCACAAGCTGAATCCTGCTGGACGGATGCTGCTGCATATTTGGGTAAAGACCAGGACATCCAGGCGCGCGATGTTACAGATAAGGGCAACATCAATAAGGTGCGCAACCTTAGTGGCGGATGGTTTGATGCAGGGGATACCAACAAGTACGTAACGTTTGCCCTGCAACCGGTGCAGCAGTTGCTCACCGCCTATGAGCAATATCCGACAGCGTTTACTGACGATCTCAATATCCCGGAATCTGGCAATGGCATACCTGACATTGTTGACGAAGTTAAATGGGAGATGGATTGGCTGCGTCGGATGCAATTTCCGGATGGGAGCGTGGCGCTAAAAGTGGGCGTTACAAAAGATGGCAATGCCAGCCCGCCCAGTGGCGATAGGAGCGAACGTTACTATATCCCCGCATGCACGTCGGCAACGATATCCGCTGCCGCCATGTTTGCCCATGCGGCGCAAGTGTTTGGCAAATTTCCTGCGTTGTCCGTAGATGCAGATGACCTCCGTATAAGAGCGACTCGAGCTTGGAATAGCTATCAGGGAGTTGCGACCAAGCAAGTGGAGTGCGACAGCGGAGTCATCCATGCCGGTGATGCTGACTTGAGTGAGCAGGATCAAGCTGCGGTTGCAGTGGAGGCCGCCATATACCTGTTTTCCGTTACGGGTAATCCAGATTACAGCGACTATGTGAAAAATCACTTCCGGGAAACACGTCCATATCGGGACACTGGCTGGTCTCGGTATCAAGCAGACCAGGGCGAGTCGCTGCTGCTCTATACGACACTGCCGGGTGCCGATGAGACTGCTCGACGCGACATACTAGCGGACAAGCGGACTGACGCCACGACATCAAATGGCGTGTATGGAACTATTCAGAATCACAGTCTGTATCAGGCGTACATGCATCCACCGCAATACCACTGGGGTAGTAATAATCCTCGCGCCAACTATGGCAACTCGAATCTTGATGTCATTCACTATGGAATAGATCAAGAAAATGAAACTGATTATCGTCAGCGTGCGTTACAAACCTTGCACTATTTCCACGGCGTCAATCCGTTTGGTATGGTCTATCTGAGCAATATGTATGCTTACGGCGCAACCAAGTCGGCGAACCGAATCTATCATACCTGGTTTAAGGATGGTTCAAAGTGGAGTGATGCGAAGATGAGTTCATGTGGGCCAGCTCCTGGCTATGTCGTTGGTGGCCCCAACGCCAGTGCTGAAGAGAACGGCGTGCCATCTAAGTTGCGGCCACCGACCGGACAGCCGCCTGAAAAATCTTACCGGGATTGGAATGCGGCTTGGCCTGAAAATTCCTGGACGGTTACTGAGCCTAGTATCTATTATCAATCAGCTTACGTAAAGCTGTTGGCTGCGTTCGCACAATAGGCAAGAGCATCGTTCGGAATGTCGCGCAATATAGGGCGCGTGCTTATGCAGGTGAACGTGCGAAAGGGTTGCCACATGCACGTAGCGGATCGATCATGCCCAGATAGTTAACAACGCGAGACTCATCGGTGCCATTTATAAAAAAATCCGAGGAAATCAGGTAACTCGAGACGATGCGATCTTCACCGTGCCGCAAGAGGTTTGCCAGGGAATTGTTTGCTGCGGAGAGCGAAAATCGTGTGTATATGGGGCTTATACTTGACAACGCGCGCATCCTAGCGCTGGATATAACATGAAGTTGGGCCATGTCATGTGCGAATTTGCGTAAGCCATCCGGTTCTAATTTCAGATAGTCAAGGCGTCGCCGGACGACCATGGCGATAGTTTCTTCATCGCTACCTTTCGACAGCTGCCATGCGGCCAGTGCTGAAATCGCCACAGCTCCAGAATAAAGAAAGGTTCGTCTTTTCATGCTTAAGTTCTCGCCGCAAACAATTGGTCAGCAGCCCAAAGGGAGAGCGCAGATACTGTCAGTGTCGGGTAGGCGGGGCTGGCTGTCACGAAGGAGCTGGCACCGAGAACTAACAAATTTCTTATGTTGTGATGCACCAGATTGCGGTCGACAATGCTACTGGCCGGGTCATTACCCATGACCACTGTTCCTTGAATGTGCGCTGCCGTACTACCCATGGATGTACTTTCAATGCGTTCAATCGGCAGGGCTTCAGTAAGTTTGTCGATCATCTTTGGTACTTGATCGGCACCACGCTTCGCATAGTCGGAATAGTCGACGAAGCGTGTTTCAGCCAAACGAGGATTAGCTGCGTTTATCACCACCGCATTGTCTTCGCGCGGAATATCGTCGAACAGGAACCTGATCAGCAATCGCTCGGTCCAGCGACCTCGCTCGGCACGCAGTGATCCATAACGGTAAATGAAGGGTGAATTCCACGTTTCGATCATGCAGGCGGCGTAGTTGCGCCGATGTTCGCCTTCATAGAAGAGGTATCCCAATCCCGTCAGAATGGTGCTGCCGTTAAACCCTTTAACCCCCTTCAAATCCAGATTGACATCGACTGACATTTGTTCGTGCAGGCGTTTCCCTAAAAGGCGATGTCCAATGTTGGAGCGCAACAGGATGTGCGGGTTAAAAAGAGCGCTGGCGGCCAACACAATCAGATCACCTGTGTCCTGATCCAGCTTGCCGTCACGCAGATAAACTACTGTCCTGGCAATGCCGGCGCTGGTTTCAATGGTCTCCACTGACGACTGCAATTGCAGCGTGACTCTTGGGTCGGAATAGATATCCACCAAACCATTCTGAATCGTGAACTTGGCGTCTACTGGGCAGAGTTCGCATGCCCCCGTCGCACAACAAATACCTCGCTGTCCAGTTGGAGCGCTGGCACGTGAGGTTGCGACATTAAACCAGCCATTCGGGAAGTGTTTCTTCAGCAAAGTATCGGGATCAGAGAACCGATGCGGCGGTAATGGGAAAGGCTTGGAGCGTGGCATGGGACTGTCTGCTGGCCCGGCCACCGACATGATTTCCTCAACCGTACAGTAATGCGATTCCAAGTCGTCGTAGGTAACCGGCCAATCTTCGCCAACGCCATAACGTGTCTTCAGCTGGAAGTCTCCCGGCATCATGCGCGTCGTGCCGCCTAGCCAACATTTGGAATTGCCGCCAAAGCCCGGGCTTGTGTACCATTCTTTCTCGGGATTACGGTTCACGAACACTTCGTCAGGCGAGATGCTTGAAGTACGGCGATGTTCCAGCTGCCATGCCTTGGTGTCCCTGCCGCCTCTCTCCAGCACCAGAACTCGAACCGATGCGGGCGATCGTTCCAGATATCGCTTGAGGAAGAATGCCCCGGCGAACCCGGTTCCGATAATGATGACATCGAAATGTCTGGACATGAGTTGTAATGCTCCCGCTCTCGTGTAGCTTAGGTTTGGTCTCTGCCACCCAGTAGTCGACGCAGCGAGTTATATCGCAGCAAGGATTTGAGTGCGCGAAATTCGGGTGCATGCCGCAGGTATTTACGCAGCACCTGGGCATCAAGCGCGTCGCGTTGGCGTAGCTCATTGAATATGCGTACTGCCGAGCTGCGATTACCAGCTTGCAGGAATCCGGCAAAGATAGTGAGCAGATAGGTATTCATGAATTCCCGATGCTCGGCGCGCTCCAGGTATTCCCGGTGCTTGTCTATCACGCGCAGGTCGATATCGGGTCCGGCTCTGAAACCGACATTGCGGCTCAAGCTGTCCTTGAAGTGTTCGTCAACGTCGATAATGATTTCGGCAACGGCGCCACCCCAGTGGCGTCGTTCTGCAAGTCGCAAAAAAAGATCCCGGTCTTCAGATACTTTTAATTGCTCGTCAAAGCCGCCGACATCCAGAAACAGCTTTCGGCGAATGGCAAAGGCGGAATTTGTGGCGATTTCCAACACCATGGGCAGGAACTCGGTATCGCGAATGGGTTGCTGCAGATTTGACCAATCATCTTGTCGTGTGCCGATTTCACGTCCATTTGCGTCTTTTTCGTGAATAAGGCGAGCACCCCAGAGGAAATCGAGCTCCGGCAATGCCTCACACCGTGCGCGTATAGCAGTCAGAGCAGTTGGACGGAATTCATCGTCATCATCTAGGAACACTACGAACTCGCCGCGTGAGGCTGCCACGCCGCGGTTACGCGAAGCGCTTACACCGCGATTGGGTTCGTTCCGAAGTGTTTGACAGCGATCTGATTGGACGCCGACAAGATATTGGGGAGTGGAGTCGGATGAGCCGTCATCGACAACAACAATTTCGTAGTCATCCATCGATTGATTGGTGATGCTACGCAATGCGCGCTCAACTCTGTCCACCCGGTTGTGGGTTGGTATGACGACGCTGAAAAATGGAGCCTGCATCATTGAACGCTCGAAAAATTGCTACGTTGTGTCCGTATCTTACGCATCGATAAGTAGATGATTCCCGCAACGTTGCACAGCTCTCCTAACAATACGCCGAATGGAGCGCCAACGACGCCGAAATGGCGGATTGCCTCATAACCGGTGCTAAGTGAAATAATCGCTGAGGTGCCCGTAACGGCCATTAAAGGTCGATATAAACCGCTGGCGCCGGGCAGGAACTGTAGTTGATCCCTAAATAACATGACTAAGAATACCGCAGACCAAGTCGCTACCAGAATGTCGCTTTGTGCAAACTGTTTATGCATGACATTAGTAAAAATGAAGCCGCGTAGAAACCAGATTGTCACGAAATAACACAACGCAAGCGCACCAAGCGCGCTGGCGATAAGTATGAGTCGGCGGAATAGCTTGGCTGCGCCGTGGGTGTTTAACCAGGCCGTGGAAGTGGGCATCATCAGTGAGCTGATCCCCGATGACAGTAGGTTCACCGGCATCATTAATAATCGGGTTGCGGCCAGTGCTGCAACTGCGCTGACGTCTAATGAACCAGCAACTACATAATTGTAACCTTGGCTGAACGCCCAATGCGTGCCTGATCCGAGTGCCGACCACGTGCCAAGTGGTGCCATCTCACGCAGCATGCTAGAGGGGCCATCTGGATTCCAAGCTGCGTAGCGGGCGAGCGAACGAGTCAGAAAATATCCGCCGACGATGGCAGCAAGGCTCAAGGCGATTACTGCGGCCGCTGCGGGTGCTTTCGTAAGCGTTGCCAGGGGTATACCAATCAGTACTACTACTACGTAGCCGGCATCCGCTTTGAGTACGTCATGCGAACGGCGATACGCGAGCAAGACCATGCGAAAAAATTCGCGGTATAGCGCGGTCGCCAGAACAGCTATCGTCGCGATCCCTAACAACCCCTGTTGATTGTCGATGATGTCCGCAAGCCAAAGCAGGGTGAGTATGCTCAATGCGGCAGCCGCCAGCAGCCCCAGAATGCGACGTTGGCCGCGAAAAAGGCCGCCAACTATGTCGGCGCATTCCGATTCGCTGGAGCGCGTCATCCGCAGGATCATGGGCGGTTGAATGAATGCGTTTTGTAGACCCGAAATCAGCAACGCTGCGTTCGTGATCAATATGAAGTAGCCATACTCGGTATTGGATACATGTCGGATCAGCACCAGTCCAACCAGAAAGTTGGTTGCCGACAACAGCGCTTGCATGGCAATAGCGCTGCCGAACATTCGCACGAATACGCCACGCGTACCCGCCTCGCTCACGGACGTTCTCTATCGGTGCGAATCCACTCATTAGATTCTTTGCGGCGAAGCATTAGAAGAAGTTTCCATACTAGAAAACCAGGTGCTCGCGCGAGGTCAATTATCCCTTGAGCTCCAATGCCGCTTAATTGCCAGCCTCGAACAACGTACAGCAGCAAGCTGGCGCTACACATCATGCCTATCCATAGCCAAAAGTTCAGATGCCCCTGCAATGTGCTAACGAAAATCGATACCACGATGAGTCCGAAGACGTTCAACACAACATATGATAGGGGTAAAACCAGTAAATCCATTGCAAGATCAAGACATGTTGCACTGCGTTTCTTGGCTGCTGCCAGTAGCAGAGGGAAGGTTTTCGAACGAACCAGCTGAAACCGGCCATCTTCCCAGCGTCGGCGTTGCTTGCTTGCCACTTGTTCGCCGGTCACCATATCTGCGTCAGAGTGTGCCTCGTCGGCGTAGGCTACTCGATAGCCCGCCATTCCCAAGTCGATTCCATATTCAAGATCTTCAGTTAGCGAGTAAGCTTCGTAGGGCACTGCTCTTAAGAGATTGTGTGTTACACACCAGCCATTGCCACGAATCCCGCACGATACGCCCAAACGTTCTCGAGCTCGGGAACGAACAATATGAAACGATGCTTTTGCAATAGTGATCAGTCGGGTGCGCCACGAAGCCATGGGATTTAATACACCGTAGTGTGCCTGCACGGCTTGTGCCCCGCATTCAATGCGCGCTGCGAAGGCTTCTAGTATATTCGTGGACACTTCTGCGTCTGCATCGACAACTACGACCGCGTCTGCCATGTTGGCGTTCAGGCTATGTTGGAAAGCGTAGTTCAATGCGTATCCTTTGCCACGTTGCTTGTCATTAAAGCGCTCCAATACTTCAGCACCAGCTTCACGAGCTAGCGCCGCAGTAGTATCTGAGCAATTGTCGGCAACGACTAGAATGCGAAACCTGTCAGCTGGCCAATCTATTTTGCGCAGACTGGCAACGGTACGCTGGATAACAGTGGCTTCATTGTGAGCTGGAACGATTACATCGAATCTGATCCGTCGTTGGGACTTGGATGGCACAGGGGTTGCCCCGGACAGAAGCGTCAGCAGCAATAGATACAGGCTAGCAAGCATGGCAGGGAGGGCCAAGGCTAAGCAAAAATACTCTAGTAACCTAATTGCAAGCTGCATCGTAATCCGTCAAGTATATTCGTGATAATGCCAGCCTGAGAAAACCGTCAGCTTACCAATATTGGCGGAAGCCTTGATCATCCATTGGGCGGCTTGGTGTAAACCAAATGGGCACGCAATGATGGTCATCGCGGCTGATACAACTAGCTGCACTAAAGCTTTGACAGCAAACAGCATTCGGCCAGTCTTGGTGATCGTTCCGTAAGTTCCACGTAGGCTCTTGCGGGCAAATTCCTGACCGCCACTCAAGGCGCGTTGCAGCAGCCAGCGTAATGACAATCGGGAAGGTTCAACTGGTTCATGAACCAAGGCTTCATCGTTCCAGATTACCTTGGCACCTTTCTTTACCAGCCGCGCGAGCATATCTCCATCTTCACCAGTCATCAGGCCGTAGTTTGGGTCAAATGGACCGGGTTCCGCGCGCAATACGGAGCCTCGCAACAAAACATTGCCGAAGCGTAGTCGATTGAGCGGAACAATCGCTCCTGTGTTCATGCGCGGAAAATCATAGAAACTGCCGCGCTTGATCCAGCTCGGGGCGGTATCCGGAACTACGGGAATTACTGGGCCCAGAACGCCATCCGCATGGTGGTCAATCGCGGCTTTCAGTAGCAATTCGAGCCAGGCTGGCGGGGCACGTTCGTCATCATCTATGAAGGCTATCCAATCACACGTGGCGAGTTCCACAGTGCGGTTGCGGGTCAATGCAATGTTCTTTACGGGCTGAATGCCGTAGTGAACTTCAAATGGCAGTCCCGCAGCAACAATGTGTTCAATAGTAGAGCGAGCGCTGCCTTGGGCATCATTGTCCACAATGATCACTTCCGTAGGCAACACGCTTTGCGCGGCCAAATCACTTAGTAAAGCAGCGAGTCGTTCACAGCGTCGGTAGGTCGCAATGCAGAGGCTGATGGTCATGATGTTGTAGACTTCAAAAGACAAAGGCGAAGCCGGTTCTTGGTGTGCGTAATCATGCTTATTCGGCACATGTAGTGTCGTGGGATATTTAAGTCAAAAGCGATTGATTACTGCACCAACAACAATGGATTGAGTCGCTGCCAAGCGACGCATCATTCCTTTGCAATCTGACAAGCTGGAGTGCTTGGCTCGGCTTACCAGTACCACGTTGCCTGCGATTGCCGCAATCGCTAAGGCATCTGAGTACAACGAAACTGGAGGTGTATCGAGCAATACATACTCGAAGCTTCTCTCCCATCCTGACATCAGAGTACTAAAGCTCGATTGCGACAATAGTTCCAGCGGATTTGATTGCGTCGATCCGCTAGTCAACAGAAATAGGTGAGGTAGTGCTGCGACGGAGTAATAGTAAGGTTTGCTGCCCACATGGCTTATTGCATCAGACAGGCCAGAGCTATTATTGCAATCAAAGAGCACATGTTGTTGTGGCTGACGCATGTTGCAGTCAATCAATAGAGTCCGCTTATTTGCTTGGGCAAATGCGATTGCAAGTTCAGCTACAAGTTGTGAGCGACCTTCGTTGGGATTTGCGCCAACAATGGCGAGAATAACTCCCTGGTTCTTTGGATCATTGCGCAACAATAGCTCGGTTCGCAAAGCGCGCACTTTCTCGCCGTGTATGGAATACGGGTCATACGCCACGCCTAGTTTTTTACTAGGAGTGGCGACAGCTTGCGCCTCGGTAGCAATCAAACCACGGCTTTTCGAGGCCCGCTTTATTGCTACTTGAATAAGGCTTGTGCCTTGCGAAGCGCTGCTATGCGCCATCGCTATAGCGTCAGCTATCTGTTCGACAGTTGCCAAGCTGAGCTGAAGGCAGGCATCAACAAAACTGATGTCTGAGCCATTCATTTTTTCGCGTATTACTTCAAGAGATTCAGTCGACAACGCACAGATTTTGGCAAGCGCTGCAACTACATCGCGCTCATCAGGCGCAAAATGGTGAGCTTGGATATCTGAATTCATGTGGCAGTGCCATTGGTTTCGGCAACGGGGATGGCATCGAACTCAGCCAATACAGGTATTCCGAGTTCTCGCTCTATATCATCGCGGCAGCGAACTTTGCGATTTAATAGTTCAAGAACAAATGGAATGACAAGGCCAAAAAGTGCACCAATCGCTACCGCTAGCGCTAGGTACTTCGGCTTGTTCGGTTTGGATGCTTTCAGCGGAATAACCGCATGGTCGACTAGATTGACATTGGTGTACTCGCCGCCAGAGGCGATCATGGTTTGATCGTAGCCATCCAGAGCCTTTTTATATACCGCCTGTGCGGATTCGAGCTCTACTAAATATTTCGCTCCATCATCTTGGATGCCGCGAACCGCAAGGGTTTTGGTTCGCTGCTCGTCCACTGCCTTTTGCAGTTTTTGCTCCAGCAACTTGGCTGCTGCAAGTTCAGAAGTTGCGTTATCAGTGTAGGAGGTAATCTGTGTAGATAGGGAGCGCTCAGTGGCTGTAATTTCTGACTTTAACTGCATTATTTGCGGATGCTGTGGACCGAGAGTGGTTTCCAGTTTTGCCAACTCCGATCGCTTTTGAGCCAGCTGTGTTTTCAGTCCTTGCACCAGATTGGAAGCGATCACTTGATTGCTGACGGTTTGGTTCCCAGACGCATTTGCTTCAGCCAGCCGTCTTGCGTTTCGTGCTTCGAGCAGTCGCTGCTCCATCGTGGCGAGAATCAGGTTGCCTTGGGCGTCATTTGTTATATCGGTTATACCGGCTTTCTGGCGAAATGACGTTACCTTGTCCTGAGAGAGTTCGACCTTGTGTTTAAGATCGGCCAGCATTTCCGTATAGCGTTTGGCGCGCTCTGCAGCTGGTCCCGCCAGTCGCTTCCGATGTGCGGCCAAGTAGGACTCGGCTACTGAGTTGGCTATATCTGCGGCCTCAACAGGATTGTCGGAAGCGGCTGTAATTCGAATTAGTTGATTGTTACCACGATCAATCGTGAGGGCTTTTGATAGCACTGCGCGTACCCAATCGGTTCGATTGGTACCGTCGCCCTTGTATCCCGCAGTGTATTGCTCGTTGTTTGCTAGATTCAGTTTTTCGATTACCGGAAAAAGCACATCGGGACTTTGCATCAGTTCAATCTGGGTCGACATGTAGCTATCCAAAAGTCCAAGCGGAAATTCCTGGCCGGACAATGGATCGTTAATTTGGTAATTTACCAATAACGTTGCTGTGGATTCGTATGTCTTTGGCAAAATTTTAATCAAGCCGGCAGCAATAACAATGATACAAGCTGCAATGACGGCGCTACGTTTTAGGTTGGCGCGCACGATTACGATGATCTGTTCCAATGAGAATCCGGGCTGCGCCATGAGTTGTTGCGCCATGGGCATTTCGCCCATCATGCCGGAATCGCCCAGAAGTGG
Organism: Steroidobacteraceae bacterium; assembly: GCA_050181835.1. GTDB lineage: Bacteria > Pseudomonadota > Gammaproteobacteria > Steroidobacterales > Steroidobacteraceae > CAILZL01. Next base: position 17,132 of record JBFXCU010000004.1, read on the forward strand.
TAGTGAATGTTTAGCGTTAATATTCAAAAAATACTCTCTTTTACGCGGATTACGTCATCCGGCTGCACTTCATCAGTGAGCTGCCCACGCATGGTCTTGAGTTTTCCATCAGGCAATTTTCGCTTGATTTCTATGCGGCTGTCGCTTGCTGTCTCGGTCAGGCCGCCGCCTAGCGCGATTGCTTGCACAATTGTCATCCCGGGCTGAAGTTTGTAGACGTTTGGAGTTCTGACAGCGCCTAAAATGTAAAACTGTGCCGCCTTGGGAACAAAAACCGAATCTCCTGTCTTCAGGGTCAGGCCGGAAAATGTCGCATCAGTCGCGGTTAGATTTTTTATGTTGACCGGGATGCGCTCGACTTTTCCTGCTTTGTCAGTGCGCAATACAAAAACCACATCCGAGCTTAGTTCGGTAGTTCCGCCCGCCTGAGCCAAAAGGTCAAAAATGGTTGTGTTCGATTCCACCCCGTAACGGCCAGGGGTTCGAACTTCTCCCAGCACCGAAACTCTTTGGCTGCGGGACTGGATGACGGTGATTGTGACATTCGGGTCGATCAGGAACCCGCCGGACCGGAGGGCGCTTTCCACCTGCTTAGCCGCTTCCGACGGCGACATTCCGGTAACTCGCACTGCACCTGCCAATGGGACTGGAATTGTGCCATCGTCCGATACGTAAACCGTCACGGTCATGTCGGGCTGTCCATAGACTTGGAGAGTCACGGAGTCTCCGGTCCCTAGTCGGAGCATTCGTTGCTCACTTGCTGGCTCGGAAGCGGGTTGCTGGGCAAGCGCTAGTCTTGGCGTAAGGCAAGTCGCCCAAACTACCGCCGCGCTGATAATACCCAACCGTAGAAGCACTCTACTGATCACTACACCAATCTCCATCAGGTTTTCTAACACTGGATATGCATCCGCACCTAAGCGACTTTCTTGCGCACCGAAATCGTCATTGCACTAGAGTACCTTGCGCATGCATTCATTGCCAGTGCTGGAGGAACAACAGACACGTTGCCGAGTATGCTTGTTGGCCATGCCTAGACTCCTTTAGCATCGAGCAATGATGCCTAATCCGAATGACCAGTGGTAAGTGCGCGGAGATATGTTTACCGCTCTGAAATGTGGCGTCTGTGATGGAAATCCCGCTTGCTTGGCTTTTGTTAGTTAATGTTTCGACAATTTCGCATTAATCGGACAGTATCACGGCTTATGTGCGCGTTTTGCTAAGGGTTGATACTCTTATCGGTCAGCTGTAAGCATTTGACCTGAGGTAATGTCGGCATGCATGTATCCCGCAACTTTAGTCATTTCTTAAGGATCAAATAATGAAAGTAGTGTTGTTTTGTGGAGGATTGGGCACCCGGTTGAGAGAGCACTCCGATACTGTACCGAAGTCCTTGGTAAACATAGGTGCGCGCCCCATTGTTTGGCACTTGATGCGCTACTACGCCCATTATGGTCACAAGGACTTTATTCTGTGCCTTGGTTATCGCGGCGACATGATCCGCGAGTACTTCCTTAACTACAATGAGGCGCTATCTAATAATTTCACCCTCAGTGAGGGTGGCAAGAAGATTGAGCTGCACAGTCGTGACCTTGATGATTGGCGGATAACCTTTGTAGACACAGGATTGCACAGCAATATTGGTCAGAGACTGTTGCGTGTCCGCGAATTCGTCAAGGATGAGGAAATATTTCTGGCCAACTATTCAGATGGCTTGTCGGATATTCCGGTAAATCAGCAGATTGATGCCTTTCGTCAGCGGAAAGATGCGGTGGCCAGTTTTGCTTCGGTACAAGTGTCGCAAAGTTTTCATGCCGTTTCTGCCGAGCAGGATGGGACCGTTACGCACGTGGGACCAATTACCGATCAGGAGGTATTGATCAATGGTGGGTTCTTTGTGATAAAACCTTCGGTCTACGACTATATTCGTGAAGGTGAAGAGCTTGTGGATCAACCATTCGCGCGGCTGATTGCTGAAAAGAAGCTCAACGCCTTCCGTTGGAAGGGCTTCTGGCAGTGCATGGATACATTCAAGGACAAGATCAACTTTGATCGTCTTGAGGCGCGGGATAATTGCCCATGGATGGTTTGGCGGAATAACGGCCAGTCCACCTGAGCACAGCTTTGCACTGTCTGGGTTTGCACCCGGGCTGTACAGGGTGAACGTACTTTTTTAGCGACGATAGGGTGAAATTCTGATGACGCCGGATTTTTGGCGCAATAAGCGCGTGCTTATCACTGGTCATACTGGTTTTAAGGGGAGCTGGTTGGCATTGTGGCTCAACAGGCTGCAGGCTAACGTGCTTGGTTACTCCCTACCCCCACCTACCAGTCCCAGTCTTTTCGATAATGCAGACGTTGAAGTAGTAGTCGAGACCACCAATGGTGATATTCGGGACAGCACAAAATTTGCTGCCGAAGTGGTTCGTTTTCAGCCCGATATCATCCTGCATCTTGCGGCGCAATCGGTTGTACTGAGTTCTTATGAAGATCCTGTTGAGACATATTCGACCAATGTGGTTGGTACGGCGAATGTGCTGAATGCTATGCGACGACTGAATAAGCGCTGTGCGTTTGTCAATGTGACTACAGATAAAGTCTATGAGAACCGTCAGTGGCTTTGGGGGTATCGCGAAAATGATCAGCTAGGTGGGCGTGATCCTTATTCGAACAGTAAAGCTTGCGCAGAGCTCGTTGCGCGCGCTTTTCGTGATTCTTTTTTTGCTGCAGGTGATGCACAGCACAGAATTGGCATCGCCAGCGCGCGTGCCGGGAATGTAATTGGTGGCGGTGATTGGACTGCGCATCAGCTCATCCCCGAAACCATAGCGGCATTTCGTGAGAACCGATCTGTTGTCTTGCGGCATCCGGAAGCTATCAGACCTTGGCAACATGTATTGGATTGCTTGTCCGGCTACTTGACCCTTGCCGAAGCATTGTTTGAAGACCCCGAGAAATATGAGGGCGAGTGGAATTTCGGACCAACGGATGCGGATATGCAGCCGGTTTCCTACATTGTCGAGCATCTGGCTAAGTCGTGGGGTTGCTTGTCGGCGTGGGTGACTGACGGTAAGGCACACCCGCATGAAGAACGCGAGTTGCGCCTGAATTCGCAGAAAGCCATGCGTGAATTGGGGTGGGCAGGAATACTGCCACTGGATGCGGCATTGGACTGGACGTCAGACTGGTTCCGTCGGTTTCACGCTGGCGTCAATGCTGGTGAGCTTTGTCATGAGCAGATCCAGCGGTTTATGGAACGACAACACGAAGTGGTCCCAACGAACCGCACAAGGGGATAAGTGACGGCGTTGCTCTGTGAGGCGAAGATATCGCCTTGAATCAGGAGCATGAGATCCAAACGTAATCATTCAGCGGGATTCGCGCGGCTTTGTGTATCTGCTGGCCATCATTGACTGGCATACCCGCAAGGTGTTGTCCTAGAAGCTGTCGAACACCCTGACGACTGACTTCTGTGTTGAGGCAACTAGAGGAGGCTTTGGCACGCTACGGCCGTCCCGACATCTTCAACACCGATCAGGGCAGTCAATTCACCAGCGCCGAGTTCACCGGCGTGCTGACGCAGCACGGCATCCGCATCAGCATGGATGGCCAAAGCCGCTGGCGCGACAACGTGTTCGTCGAACGGCTCTGGAAGTCGGTCAAGTACGAGGAGGTCTACCTGCGCGCCTACGACACCGTCAACGATGCTCGCACCCACATTGCCCGTTACTTCCAGTTCTACAACACCCGGCGGCCACACACCGCCCTTGACCGGCGCACGCCCGATGACGTGTACTTCGCCTCACTGCCGCTCGCGCAGGCAGCTTAAATTGCAACGCCTCACTTAACCCTGCGCGGTTCGCTGTTCAGTTTTGTGGGACCACTTCTCTCTTGGCTGGGCAGGTGGGTATCTGTGGTGATTACAGGCATATTTTTCGAGCGTGAAACGCTTCGGCGTAGCGGTTGGGTGCGTTGCACTCGACGCCGCGCAGACGCATCACGCCTCTAAACAGCTCTGCGTCAAACCAGCTGCGGGAGTGTTGTGATGGGAAGCACTCCAGCAGGATACCTATTTTGCGTTCGACGGCTTCTGGTGAAATTGGTACGTAAACGTTTGGGTGGGCAAGGTCGCCTTCGAATTTTGGAATTTCATATTCGAGAATGGCATGATTTCGGAAAGTATTCCAGGTGAATTCGGCGATAACACGATGATCTTGGTGCCGGTCACTCAGGTAGTGAGTAAGGACGAGGTCTGGGCTGTAGCGTGCCTTGATGGCTTCGAAAGCGTCCTTTATTTCAGCTCCGTGGTAGGGGAGATAGCTACCACGAAATGAGTGCGCTTCTACAAGGCAGTTTGCTTCATCACCAAGCATTCGACGAGCTGCCATGCGAGTTTCGCTTTCGCGGGTGGCATCACTGGAAAACACGACCCAAACAAATCGAATTCCGGGGTGGCGCTGTTGTATTTCCATCAGCGTACCGCCGCAGCCTATCTCGATATCATCGCAATGCGCCCCCAAGCACAGTACTGTTGAGGAGGCAGAAAAATTGGGCTTGAATCCGAGCATTTGAGGTTACCACCATGGGGCGTGTGTGATTGTGGGCTAAACGCTATGCAGGACCTGCGACAAAATTTTTCATTGCTGCCACCGTTGGTCCGACGTATGAGTGGCATTATATGATAGTGCGGCGGGTGAAGCAGCAATGGGCTAAGACAAGCAGTATCAGTTTGGCGCATGCGGGTGCGGAGGCATGAATGACTCGCACCTGCTTTTGTGTCGGAATGATGATTTTGGGATGCGGTACGCACAATTTCACACGAGGTATCTGAGCTATGTCAGATATTAGTGGCTTAAGCTATGTTAGATTTCCATTTGTGTCATCCTCATAGCTGTAAGCCCGACTATATCGCTGGCGATTTTTTCACGGACTTGGTTGCGCGCGCCCATTACCGTCGCATGGGTTCTAGCCTTGTGAAAATTTGGTAGGCGGCTTTTGGGGAGCTAGTCATGAGGCTAAGAGCTGTGAATCTATGCGACCAAATTTAAGGATATGGAGTGAAAATGGCGAGTGAAGTGGGTGGTGCGGCGCGGTTTATTCCAGGTACGGGTGGCAATGTTTTGCTGCTGTCTATGCGCAGAATTTCCGACTTGGTTGCGTATTCACTTGCCTATGAACTTGAAGATGTGGTCGCGGAGCTTACGCTCGCCGATCGGGTAGAGGCTGACAATTTTCCCGCGATGGAGCAGTCTCGCAAGGCATACAAGCTTGTTCGTTTTGCTACTGGCTCCCCACGCGTGGCTCGCACATTAGCGCCAAACTGCTCAACGGTGCAGCTGAGTCGCAATTATGACTTGTTTTTTCCTGCTTTTAACCATACTTATGAGCTCTATTCGCTAGCTACCATCCCCGATTGGCGCAAGCGTAGCCGCGTTGCTGCATGCTTTATTACTGAAATTTGGCCGCATCTGTTGCCACGCTACTTGCTGGAAATGCTGCGCGAGTTTGATCATATTTTTACCGGGTTCAGTCAGTGTGTTGATGAAGTGTCCAGAATTGTTGGTCGCCCATGTACTTACTTGCCGGTCGCCTCCAATGTCTTGCGTTTTGCTCCGACATCCCTTTCTGAGCCGCGCTTAATCGATGTGTGCAATATTGGGCGCCGCTCAGCAGTGACGCATGAAGCGCTTTTGAAGCTCGCGGATGAGCGCAAGATTTTCTACTATTACGACACCGTGGCGGCTAGTGGTGAAGGCAACAAGCAGCGTACTTTCCGCGTCGACAATGCCAGCGAGCATCGACGCATGTTTGCGAATTTGCTTCGCCATAGCCGTTACTATATTGCGAACCGTAGTCGTATTAATGAGCCGGAATTAACACAAGGAAAGGATGAGATATCGTCACGATACTACGAGGGAGCGGCGGCAGGAACTGTCATGCTCGGCGAAGTACCAAGAACGGCAGAATTCGCTACCCAATTTGATTGGCCAGATGCAGTAATCCATCTGCCATTTGATTCTCCGGACATTGGCAGGATCCTTGCGGATATTGATGCAGACCAAGAGAGGATTGCCCGTATCCGTCGTCAGAATATTCAGCAAGCCGCACTGCGTCATGATTGGGTGCATCGGCTGCAAACGGTATTCGACATGGTTGGAATAAAGCCAACCAGTGGCATGATTGAGCGGCAGTCGCGCTTACAGGGGCTGGCAGGACAATTGGAAACGTGACAACGGGTCGCTGAAGGATTTTGGTTTGTCGTTGGGTTCTGCTTGATATCTGCAATGAGCGGATTCCATCTGAGTATTGAGTGAATGCAGGGTAGAGGGCGAGATGATTTTTAGTCCGACGAGTGTTGTTGATGCCTATGTTATCGATTTAGAACGCCGCACTGACGAGCGTGGGTACTTTGCTCGTGCCTGGTGTGCCGAAGAGTTTGCACGAATCGGTATCGACACTCGCATAGCTCAGATCAATGTCGCTCATAGCAATGTTGTTGGCACCATGCGCGGACTGCATTTCCAGGTGGCACCGCATGGTGAATCCAAGTTGGCTCGTTGCACAGGTGGTGCTGTTTACGACGTCATTGTCGATCTGCGGCCAACTAGCTCCTCCTATTGCCGTTGGTTCGGCGTGGAGCTCAGTGCGGACTCCGGACGTATGCTATTTGTGCCGGAAGGTTGCGCTCACGGATATCTAACTCTTACAGCCAATGCCGCCTTTATGTATCAGGCGTCAGTTCCTTACGCGCCGGAGTGCGCCAAAGGCCTGCGCTATGACGATCCCGCGTTCAACATCGACTGGCCAGCGCCCATTGTGCAGGTGTCGGCTGCTGACCAGAATTGGCCAGACTACGCCGTTTGCCACCAGCAGCGGCTGGGTGACGGAGTCGGGTCATGACAATTACAACAGCAACGCGTGTGCTGGTAACAGGGGCGACGGGATTTATTGGATACCATTGTCTCGAGCCGCTGGTGCGATCAGGTGCGGAGGTGCTGGGGCTCTATCGGCAAGGCACTCCCCCTGAAGTGCCGGGCGTGCAATGGATACAGGGTGATGTGATGGACCGCTCGGGAATGCGTGCTCTATTTGCTAAATATCGTCCAGGAGGTTTATTACATCTGGCTTGGTTTGTAGAGCCAAGCAAGGTAATTGCCGATCCGATCAGTGTGAATTTGGTGGCGGCAAGTCTCGACTTGGTTCATGAGTTTCGAGTTGCTGGCGGTGAGCGGTGCACAATCGCCGGGTCATGCTACGAATACGATTGGAAGTATGGCTATTGTTCCGAAGCTGTTACGCCCTGTGAACCCGATACGATGTACGGAGTGGCCAAGGATGCGCTCCGGAGAGCATTTCTAGGCTACTGTGCCAACACTGGTTTGTCAGGTGCATGGGGGCGCGCATTCTTCATGTATGGTCCGCGAGAGAACCCGGCACGTTTGGTTTCCTCCGTGGCCTTGTCTTTATTGCAGGGCAAGCCAGCTAAGTCATCTCATGGACTGCAAATTCGCGACTACATGCATGTGCAGGATGTGGCTGATGGCCTGGTTGCTTTATTCAAGTCGCAATGTTCCGGTGCCTATAACATAGCGTGTGGGGCCCCCATTTCGATTCGTGACATTGTGCAACAGCTGGGCGAGATAACAGGGCGGCAGGACTTGTTGCAGATCGGTGCGCTCCCGGCGCGCGCGAATGATGTGCCGCTAGTGTTGGGTGATGGCAGAAAAATGTTGGCTGATACAGGATGGAAACCATCATTGAGTCTTGCTCAGGGGCTCGAGTCGACAGTGCGCTGGTGGCAAGATGAACTTAACTTCGGTCGTGGGCAGCGATAGATGAAAAATGTTGTGATTCTCGGGACTGGAATGGCTGGTTTCGGGGCGGCGCATGAGTTACGTGCCGCCGGAATACAGGCGGTCGCCTATGATAAACATGATTACATTGGTGGGCATACTGCATCACACTGCTTTGAAGGTGGGTGGGTGTTTGACGAAGGCCCACATATTTCCTTCACGGATGATCCGCGAATTCAGGGCATGCTGGCGCAAAATGTCAATGGTCAGTTCGAGGCTTTTACTGCACGTGTCAATAACTACTGGAAAGGTCATTGGATTAAGCACCCGGCTCAAGTGAATTTGTTCGGGCTACCAACTGAGCTGGTGACCAAAATTCTGTTGGAGTTTGTCGAACTGCAGACACGCGCAGAGCGCCCGATCAATAACTATGAGGATTGGTTGCGTGCAAGCTTTGGTGACACCTTTGCTGAAACTTTTCCCCTGGAATACACGCTCAAGTATCACACTACCAGTGCAAAAAATTTGAACACATCTTGGATCGGGCCGCGTCTGTATAAACCAAAGCTTGAAGAAGTATTCCGAGGTGCACTGCAGGCTGTTACACCCGACGTTCACTACATCAGTAATTTTCGATACCCAAGTCGGGGTGGCTTCGTTTCCTATCTTAAGCCACTGAAGGCGATAGTTGATGTTAGGTTGAATCATGATGTCATTAGCATCAATCCTGCGGATCGCACGTTGCTATTTCGGAATGGAGTAGTTGCGCCCTACGGCGCGCTTGTGTCTTCAATTCCATTGCCTGTGTTGGTACCGATGTTGGTGGGAACACCACAGGATGTGGTTCAAGCGGCCTCGCGATTGGCGTGTTCTGAGGTCGTGGTGGTGAGCCTTGGGATTGATCGTCCTGATTTGGTGGATGCGCACTGGTCATATTTTTATGACCAGGACATCTGCTTTTCGCGCCTGAGTTCTCCACATATGCAATCTCCGCACAATGTGCCGCAGGGTTGCGGCAGTCTTCAGGCGGAATGCTATTTCTCGGATAAATACCGCCCGCTCGTCGGAAAGCCGGAGAACTGTATCCAGCCAGTGATCGATGACTTAAGGCGCTGCGGAATCTTGCGTGATAGTGATCGCATACTTTTCAAGCGCGCCCTCCATACAAAGTATGCAAATATCATATTTGACCTCGATTATCACGAGGCGCTTGCTACTGTGCATGGCTATCTTGATGACATTGGCATTGCCTACTGCGGGCGCTACGGTGATTGGGCATATATCTGGACAGATCAGTCATTTGTTAGCGGCGAGGCAGCTGCTCGGAAGGTACTTGCTGGGGGTGGTTTCCCCATAAATTAACTGAAGTCATAAGTGGAATGGCACTTCCTTAAGCCTCTACAGATGACCGTGAGTGCGTACTCGCGCTCGGGCTTGAGTGCGAGGCCCATTCAACCACGGATACGGTTTAGGCCTTCGTTTGCGTACTCTCGGCTCGATTCGTCCGGGACGATGGCCGACTCGCAACTGGGCAATGAGGGCAAACAAGGTTGAGTAGTGATCGAGTGGCTGCGCACTCGATGCGCTCCACAGTTGGACGGTATGCTTGAAGCTCCGCAGGCCGCCTGAGCAGTGAAAGTCTCCTTTCTTAACCCAGACGTTTTGTCCAGCTTGACGTGAAGCGCGACAGTCTACGGTTGGGGGAAGCTTACGGGGATTATCGCGCCAATGCAGGGCGCGAGTTCAATAAGCCTTGTCATCCCGGAAAATTTTGAATGCCGTCAGGAAAATAATCTTGATATCCAGCAGGGGAGTCCAGTGACGCAGGTATTCCAGATCGTATTTTACCCGTTCTTCCATATCTTCAAGTCGTGAGGTTTCGCCACGACAACCACTGATTTGAGCGAGCCCAGTGATTCCTGGCAAAACTTTGTGTCTTACCATGTAACCCTTGATCAGCTTTCTGTATTGCTCATTATGCGCCACGGCATGTGGTCGCGGGCCAACCAGGCTCATTTTTCCTTGCAGTACATTTAATAGTTGCGGCAATTCATCGATTGACGAGCGTCGTAAGAAGCCACCTACAGGCGTAATGCGACTGTCGGATTTCGATGCCTGTACAACCTTGTCGCCATCTTCGGTGACCTTCATGGAACGAAATTTATAAACGGCAATTTCCCTGCCATCAAGACCGTAGCGCCGCTGTCTGAAAATTACTGGTCCAGGTGATGTTGATTTGATGGCAAGTGCTACGACCAGTAGCACTGGAGCGAGAAGCAATATCGCCAGTGATGAAATTCCAATGTCAATCAAACGTTTGATAATGCCACGATATCCATAGAATGGCGTTTCACACATGGCAACGACCGGCATACCCTGTATTTCGGCAAATCGCGCCTGGATTAGATCAAATACGAAAATGTCGGGTATATAGTAAATAGAGGCGGTCGTATCTCGTAGATCGTCAAGCAAATCCATGACGCGTTTGACATGTCTGATTGGTAGCGAGATGAAAATGATGTCTGTTTGATTGGATCGAACAAAATCGCTGAGTTCGCTCAATGTTCCTTTGATGGTTACATCAGAGTCCAGGCCAAGGCGTGCGCTACTGCGATCATCAAAGAAACCCGTTGCCTGAATACACAAGGTTGGGTCTTTGGACAGGCGCTCGGCAAGTGCTGTGCTGACTTCATTATAACCGGCGAAAACTGCGCTCCGATTGCTCGCCGCCTTTACCAGGCTTTTCTGCATTAGTAAAAGCATCAGCAGGGTGCTTAGTCCGAGAGCGACCAGTGTGGCCAGCACCCACCATACAAATTGTTTGGTGCTTAATAGTTCCGAAGCAGTTGTTTTTGCGACAATAAATAACACAGTGGCGGCAAGCAGGTAACGCAGGCTAATTGATAGCACTGCTTGTGCTGGTTGAATGGACAATTGTGAGCTGATATCGCTGGGCGCTCTGATCAGGGCCAGGAAAAGTATGGCAATTGCAACTGACATGGGAGTTGTTGCGTCTGCAGCTTGCTGTCCTGATACCTGTATTGCCACATAAAGGCTGGCAATCGCGATGGCGCAAGATAATGCTATCTGTACCAGTGTTAGCAGCGCGATTGCTATGCTGTTCTTGAAAAGAATGGGCTGAGTCATTTTGTTGAAACTAAAGTGCTCAAGATGCATTGCTCAATTGCGGAAAATGGCATGTGGAAGCCTGAGTCTGAAATACACGCTATTCCTGAAGCTGGCAATGGGCATACAGGCCTGATTACGACTTCCCACGTCATCCGAATCTTTGTCCGTAGCGCTATATCTAGTAAGGATTATGGCAATGATGCGAGTAACGTGACGGCAAGAGTAGCACTCTATGGGCCCAGCAAAATGTGACGAATTCGGGAATGCCGTATGTCCGGCTATCACCGGGGGGGTTGGGAAAAGCTGACTGTTTGTTGGTGATTGATGCGGTAATGCAAACAATAAAGGCGTGCAGTTTCGCACTGCACGCCTTGTATTCTGCTTTATCAAGTCTGCGACCGTTAGCTAGCCGTTGCTGTTCTGTTCTGGAGCATTGTTGCTCGGTGGCGCAACAGACCAGTTGTTCGCGGCGGGCGGCGCTTCATAACTCATTGCGCTGGGCGCGGTAGGGGTGAAGTTTCCGTGCGTTTCATTGTTGCTGGCGGGGGGATGACTGCCACTGTCGTTCCCACCCGAACCCGAATTCGGGCCTGCATCAACGCTCGCGTTGCCATTGTTATCACCACCGGCGTTGAACTGGCGACCTTCACCACCCCGTCCACGTCCGCCACGACGCCGCCGATTACGGCGACCACGCGTGCCGGTGCGCTCACCAACTTGCCCTTCGGTAGCGGGGAAGGCATCGGACTGGGCGTTGGGCTCGCTAGTCATGCCGTCGCTTGCGGAGGAAGGGGCGTCCGCTGCTGGACGCTGCGTTTCTCGTTCGTGCTGCCGTTGTGCCTGCTGTTCACGACGTTGTTCGTCACGCTGCTGTCGCTGTTCGTTGGTTAGTTCACGGCGGGGTGGACGGGCCTCACCGCGCGGTTCGTCACGGCGGCTGTCGCGTTTATCCTCAGGCTTATCGCTATGGGCTTCAGTTGATCGTGGGCCACGACTGATATTGCGGTCGCGGCCACGGTTGCCATGACGATCAGTACGCTCATTGCGACCCCGTTGTGGACGATCACTGCGTTGAGCGCGATGTTGGGTTGGAGTCGGCTTGGTCGGAGCAGCTTCATTGCTGGCTGCACCGCCAAAGAAAAAACGCCACATCGCTACAAATATGCCTACACGTTCCGGTGCAACGTTTGCTGTAGCGAGAGACGTAGGTGCAGGTGCCATCGGTGTAATGGTGGTGACCGCCGGTTGGGCTGCGACCGGCTTCTGCTCATTACGGTTGGCAATGGCATTGACGTCGATTGTGGGCTGTTGCGCTAATTGATAACTAGTGCCGCTGGTTTCACTGACTTCGTCGTCACGGAGACGGCGAATTTCGTAGGCCGGTGTCTCCATGTATTTGTTTGGCACCAGAATGACTTCGCACTTGGTCTTGGTTTCCATTTCGTGCAAGGCTTCGCGCTTTTCGTTGATCAGGAAGGTCGCTACATCTACGGGTAATTGGGCGATGACTTTGGCGGTGCGATCCTTGCGTGCTTCTTCACCGATTAGCCGCAACAATGTCAGTGCGAGCGATTCGACACTGCGGATTTTGCCTTGACCGCTGCAACGTGGACAGGCGTGATGGGTGGCCTCGGCGATTGATGGCCGCAGCCGCTGCCGTGATAGCTCCAGCAGACCGAAGCGGGAGATCCGGCCAATCTGGATGCGGGCGCGATCTTGCTTCACTGCATCACGCAGACGATCTTCAACGGCGCGCTGATTCTTGCTCGATTCCATATCAATGAAGTCGATGACGATCAGGCCGCCAAGGTCACGCAGCCGCAATTGGCGGGCGATTTCATCGGCCGCTTCCAAGTTGGTGTTGGTCGCCGTGGATTCGATGTCGCTGCCGCGTGTGGCGCGCGCCGAGTTGATATCGATGGATACCAGTGCTTCGGTGTGATCAATCACGATTGAGCCGCCGGATGGCAAGCTCAGTGCGTGGGCATGCGCTGACTCGATCTGGTTTTCGATCTGGTAGCGAGTGAACAGCGGCACTTCATCTTCGTACAGCTTCAGTTTGCGCAAGCTGTTGGGCATGAAGCGCTGCATGTAGTCTTGGCCCTCGGCAAACACTGCCGGGCTATCGACCAGTACCTCACCAACGTCATCGGCGAGGTAATCACGTAGCGCACGGATCACCGGTTTGGATTCCTGATAAATCAGAAAGGGGGCGGGGCGGGTGGCGGCTTCCTGAATAGCCTGCCATACGGCCTGCATGTTGTTCACATCCCACTGTAATTCTTCGGCAGAGCGACCGACCCCTGCGGTGCGCACAATGGCGCCCATGCCTTCGGGCAGGGTGACACTATCTAGTGCTTCGCGCAGCTGTTCACGGTCTTCGCCTTCAATGCGTCGTGATACGCCGCCGGCACGGGCATTGTTGGGCATCAGGACTAGAAATCGGCCTGCCAAACTGATGAAGGTAGTCAGGGCTGCGCCTTTATTGCCACGCTCTTCCTTTTCCACCTGCACCACGATTTCCTGGCCTTCACTGACCAGATCACGGATGTTACGGCTGCTCGAACTGCTGCCTTCCTTAAAGTACTCCTTGGAAATTTCTTTCAGGGGCAGAAAGCCATGACGATCACCACCGTATTCAACGAAGCAAGCTTCGAGGCTGGCTTCAACGCGGGTAATGCGTCCTTTGTAGATATTGGCTTTCTTTTGCTCGCGCGAGGCGATTTCTATAGCCAGATCATAAATACGCTGACCATCAACTAGGGCAACGCGCAACTCTTCGTCTTGAGTTGCATTCACTAACATTCTTTTCATGGGCCTACTTCTAGGTAGATAGGCCGTCGAAAGCGCAAAGCGGGTGTTAGCGCGGGAGGATGGGAGTGGCTTGTGGATTGCGGCTCGGGGTACCAGGGTTGGCTGGCTTCAGGGCTCAATCTAACAAGCGTTTCCAGTGCTGGCATGCCAGCGGTAACCGAATTGCCTGGGCTTGTTCAGCCAGCTAGCAATCCCGTCACATCAAAATCCTGCCGAATCTTGCGGCCCGCCCGGTGCGCTTGTGTCACTGACCCAACGCCCGAGTTGCGGGGTTAGCATCACTGTTCCAATCGGCCGAACGATGGTTCTGTTTGGTAATAGCCCATTGCCATTAGCCTGAAATCGCAGAACCAACTAAGATGCGACCCCCGTTTGATCCGCCATGGCCATGATGTTTATTTATGGGTTCAGGCTGGAATGGTCGGTGGCCGCGTATGATCGTTCTTAAGTGGCGCTTGATGGCGCTGGCCAGCAAGTCACCGGAGAACGAAAGCGCGAGGACTATAACAGTGCATTTTCGTGCAATCAATGGCTTACGTGGAGTAAGTCGCAACTTCGTTTAATTAAATTCATTTAATTAAAGTAGGCTGCTTGTGCCTTCGTTTACGCCCTCCTGTGTAGGTTTAATGAATAACCCTGTTGATTTCACTGCTGCTGCCGCTGAAACCCCCGTTGTAGCCACGCCCGGCAAAGGAGTGAGCTATATCGAGGCGACAGACGGTGATGTAGGCCAGCGTCTGGATAATTACCTGATGCGGGTACTGAAAACCGTGCCAAAAAGCCATGTTTATCGAGTGGTGCGCAAGGGTGAGGTGCGCGTCAATGGCAAGCGTGCCAAGCCAGAAACCCGGTTAGCGCTGGGAGATCGGGTGCGGATCCCGCCGCTGCGTATCGATGACCAACCAATGCAGGCCAAACCGTCGACTTCTTTACAGCAGTTCATTACCGGCACCATCCTGCACGAAGACAAGGACATGTTGCTGATTAACAAGCCGGCTGGCGTTGCCGTGCATGGCGGCAGTGGGCTGGCGTTTGGGGTGATTGAAGCCTTACGTGCTGCTCGTCCCGATCTGCCCGAATTGGAGCTAGTGCATCGATTGGATCGCGATACCAGTGGCGTGTTGTTGATTGCCAAACGTCGCGCCGCGTTACGGGAGCTCCATGCCGTATTTCGCGAGCGCGAGATAACCAAGCGTTACTTGGCATTGGTGTGGGGACGCTGGGAATTAGGCAAGAAACGCATCGAATTACCACTGCTTACCAACCAGAAGCAGGGCGGTGAGCGCATGGTGCGGGTGCATCCCGATGGCGTATCGGCGCTCAGTACCTTTGTGCCACAGCAGCAATTTGGCAAATTGGCGACCTTGATGGCGATTGATCTTGGTACGGGCCGAATGCATCAGATCCGGGTGCACGCCGCCTATGCTGGTCATCCGGTGGCTGGCGATGAAAAATACGGTAATAAAGATGGCAATGATGCCCTGCGCGCCTATGGCTTGAAGCGGATGTTCCTACATGCCCACTCCTTGGAATTCGCCCACCCGGGTACCGGCGAGAAATTCAGCATTACCGCGCCATTAAGTGATGAATTGAATGCCGTCCTGGCCAATTTGCAGCAGGTGGTGGGGAAAAAGATTTAAGTGCTCTTGGCTTGTGGTCTAGTCCCTAGTATAGGGATGTGTAAGTAGTCTGACTGAAGTCGGATCTACAGCATCTACGGCAGTAGCAGCCCAGCCCGGCGTAGCGCGCCGGCCAGCCAGATCAGTGGCAGGCCGGTGAGGGCGGTCGGATCCTGACTGTCGATGCGCTCAAATAGCGAAATGCCCAGTGCTTCTGCCTTAAACGCCCCGGCGCAATCCAGCGGGTTTTCTGCCGCGATATAGCGACTGATTTCTTCCTCAGATAAGGCGCGAAACTTCACAATCGTTGCATCAATATGCGCTTCGTGCTGCTGATGTTGCGGGTCAATTACATGCACCGCAGTGTGGAACACCACTTGGGTACCGTTGGCGGCTTTCAGCTGTGTAATGGCAGCTTCCACCGTGCCGGGCTTGCCCAGAATGTGCGCGCCGCGCACAGCGGCCTGGTCGGAGCCAATGATGATGCTGTCCGGGTAACGGCTGGCCACCGCCTCAGCCTTTTGTTTGGCCAGCCGGTAAACCAAGCTGGTAACGTCCTCGTTCGGCAGCGGCGCTTCATCGATGCCCGGCGAGTGCACGGTAAAGGGCAGTTGTAGCCGTTCCAGTAGCTGGCGACGATAAATTGAGGTGGAGGCCAGTACCACGCGGGTCAGGCTGGAGGGGCTGTTACGGTGGTTGTTCACTGGTTTTGATCCATTTAAGCTATCCCTTAGAAAAAACAAGGGTTTAAGTTGATGTCGATTTTGACAGGGATTTTGACAGGGCGCAGGCTCGCACCTATGATACGCGCCCCATGCCGCGCCCCCCTGCCGAATCGAGTGCAATTACCCCAGCAATAGTGGTAGACGCAATGGTTTTGGCGCACGGTAAGCTGAGTTGGGAAGGGGAGTTTAACGATATGCAGTTTGCCCGTCTGCACGGGGTGGCGCTATCTGACACACCGAAGGTAGAGGTAAAGCTGGTCTTTGCCATGCTGGATCAGCGTCCGGTGCTGCACGGTCAGTTGCATGCTGAAGTTGAGTTGATGTGCCAGCGCTGCATGGGCAACATGCAGTATCCGGTGGCGGAGCAGTTTGAGCTGATGCTGGTAGCTGGCAACGCCGAACTGGATCTGGTGCCGGAACCTTACGAGCCGTGGGTGGCGAATGCGCTGCGACTGAATGTGTTTGATCTGGTTGAGGAGCAGTTGCTACTGGCGCTACCCTTGATCGCCAAGCATACCGACGCGCACGACTGCGTGCGGATCGACGCCAGTTTGTCGACCATGTTGCCTAGCGAGAGCAGCGTGCAGGCACAGAAAAAAGTTGCGCCTCATGCTGATGAGGTGCAACGGCCCTTTGGGAACTTGCGTGATTTATTGCGTAAGTAGGCTGCTTGGTGCAGCGCTGAACAATGTTTGGAATTTTGTAGAGAGTAGATCATGCCCGTTCAAAAAAGCCGTAGAACTCCTTCCACCCGTGGTATGCGCCGTTCGCACGATGGTCTGACCGCGCCCACTTTGTCGGTAGACAAAACTTCCGGCGAGACTCACACCCGTCATCGCATCACGCCCGATGGTTTTTATCGTGGTAAGAAAGTGATCGAGTCGCGCGAAGACAAGCAGGCTGAATAACTTGCCGGACGCAATGAGTAATATTATTGCGTTCACTTGGCCCTATCACTGCGGGTCGTAGATTTATCTACTATTAAGTATGCAGCCAGACCAGCGGCTCAGCATCGCGATTGATGCCATGGGTGGTGATCATGGACCACCCATTGTTGTTCCTGCAGTGCTTGCCGTGCTCGCCGAGCAGCAGGACGTGCAAATCATTCTTGTCGGCCAGCAAGAGACGCTGTCACCCTTAGTGGCCCAAGGCAGCAGCGCGTTGACGAATCGGTTGCGTATTCATCACGCCACCCAGATGGTGACGATGGACGAACGTCCTCAAGATGCGCTGCGCAAGAAAAAAGATTCCTCAATGCGCGTGGCCTTGGATCTGCTCAAGTCAGGTGAAGTGCAGGCCTGCGTCAGTGCCGGCAATACTGGCGCCTTGATGGCCACCGCACGGTTTGTACTGAAAACCATTGCTGGTATTGATCGTCCAGCGATTCTATCGCGCATCCCGGCGCATCATGGCCACACGTATATGTTGGATTTAGGTGCGAATGCTGACTGCTTACCTGAGCATCTTTTGCAGTTTGCGGTGATGGGTAGCGTTGTCGCTACCGACCTGCAAGGTATGCCCCGTCCGCGTATCGGCCTGCTCAACATCGGCTCGGAAAGCATGAAGGGCAATGAGTTGGTACAGGAAGCAGCCAAACTATTGCAGAACAGTACGCTTAACTACATAGGCTTTGTTGAAGGTAACGACATATTTGGTGGTGACGTGGATGTTGTGGTGACCGATGGGTTTACCGGCAATGTGGCGCTGAAAACCATGGAAGGCGCGGCGCGCATGATTGGCGCTACACTCAAGAGCGAATACACTCGCAACCCGCTACGACGGTTGAGTGCGTTGGCATCATTACCCGTCTTGAACGCTATCAAGAAACGCTTTGATCCCGGTCAGCATAACGGGGCCAGCATGGTGGGCTTGAACGGTGTGGTAATCAAAAGCCATGGTAGTGCCGATGCGGAGTCGTTTGCCAATGCTATTCGTGTCGCGCTTGTTGAGTCGCGCAAGGGTGTGCCTTCGCAGGTCAGCCAACTATTGCAGGAACAGAATAAATGACCATGTATTCAAAAATCGTCGGTACCGGTTCCTACCTGCCGGAAAAAGTGCTGACCAATGCGGATATGGAACAGCTGGTGGATACCAGCGATGAATGGATTCGTAGTCGTACCGGAATCGAACGTCGCCATATTGTGGCCGACAATGAAACTACCTTGGATATGGCCGAGCAGGCAGCGTTGCGCGCCATGCAGGCAGCAGGGGTGATTGCCGCCGAGATTGACCTCATCGTTATCGGCACCACCACGCCCGACCAAATTTTTCCAAATACCGGCTGCCTGCTACAACAACGCTTGGGTGTCTTCGGCCCACCGGCTATTCAGCTGGAAGCCGCCTGCTCAAGTTTCATTTATGCATTGAGTGTTGCGGACAAATTTGTACGGCTGGGTGATGCCAAGTGTGCGCTGGTGATTGGTGCGGAATGCCTGACCCGGCTGGTGGACTGGAAGGATCGCAATACCTGCGTGTTGTTTGGCGATGGCGCGGGTGCAGTTATTCTCAAGCCATCGACAGCGCCCGGAATTCTGTCCACGCATCTACATGCCAGTGGTGACTATGCAGACTTACTGTATTACCCGACTGGACCGTCAAAACTGTTCAATTCCAATGTGCCTGCAGATTGCCAGCGCGTCATCCAGATGAAAGGCAAGGAAGTGTTCAAGGTGGCCATTAATAAATTAGGCGAGGTGGTTGATGAGACGTTGGCGGCAAATAATCTGAGCAAGAGCGATATCGACTGGCTAGTGCCACACCAAGCCAATATGCGCATTGTCCAGGGTATTGCCAAAAAGCTGGATTTGCCCATGGAGCGCGTTATCGTCACCATCCAAGATCAAGGTAATACCTCTGCCGCGTCAGTGCCATTAGCGCTGGATACCGGCATTCGTGATGGCCGCATCAAGCCGGGGTCGCTGGTTTTGCTGGAGGCTTTTGGTGGTGGTTTCACCTGGGGCTCAGCCTTGGTGCGGATCTAGCCCGTGCATCCATTGAGTAGGGTGTGGCACCCGAGTTGCCCATAACAAAGACGAAAAAAGCTGCGAATTTTACCTTCATGATGCAGCATAGACGTATGAAGTTGTCTTACTTACTACTAGTTCTATTTGGCTGTGTGAGCAGTGCTCACGCGGTGACTTACCCTTTGCCCGCCGGGACTGATTCCGTGATTGGCGAAGTGCAGTACATCTCTGCACGTTATGAAGACACGCTGCTGTCACTGGGTCGTCAATATAGTGTGGGCTATGAAGAAATGATCGCCGCCAATCCGGGGGTAAGCGTGTGGCTGCCCGGCGAGGGCACGCGCATAGTGATTCCTACCCGCTATGTGCTGCCGGATACGCCACGCACGGGTATCGTGGTCAATGTGGCCGAACAGCGGATTTATTACTACCCGCAACCACAGAAAGACGAAGCACCCACAGTGCAAACCTTTCCAGTCAGCATTGGCAAAATGGACTGGAGTACCCCACTGGGTCAGACTCGTATTACCGAAAAGCGCATGAATCCTGCTTGGTATCCCCCTGCGTCGGTTCGCAAGGAACACGCCGCGCGTGGTGACTACCTGCCGGCCGTGGTGCCACCGGGTAAGGATAATCCACTAGGTGAATTTGCGATGCGGCTTGCCATTCCGGGGGGTGCCTATCTTATCCATGGCACCAATAAGCCCACTGCAATTGGCATGGATGTTACCCATGGTTGTATTCGTATGTTTCCCGAAGATATTGAACGGTTTTTCAAAGAAGTGCCGGTAGGTACCTCGGTGTTGATTATCGACCAGCCGTACAAAATGGGTTGGTCGGGAGACGAGCTGTACATGGAAACGCATCAACTGCTCGAAGGCAGTCAGCATGCCGAGGAGCAAAGCCTGACCAGCATCACTCGCATGTTTGTTGGTGCCACCAAAGTTCGCCCGGCGCGGCTCGATTGGCAGGATGCTGAGCGTGTATTTCGCAACGGTTCGGGCTTACCGATGGTCGTGAAGCTGGTGGAGCAGCCGTAGGCAAGATTGTGGCTTTGGGATAAGCGGCCGTTGGTAACGCTTGTCGTAGATTGAAAACAAAAAAGCCGCAGAATTCTGCGGCTTTTTTATTACAGCAAAGGCTGTACGAATTACTTCGATACAGACTGCTTGAACATGCGATCCATCTTTTCGTTGGTCGCATCTACGCCAGCTTGGGCGGTCTTGGCGGCTTGCAGAGCCTGGTTGGCAGTGCTTTGTGCATTGTCAGCAGCCGACTTGGCAGCGTTTGCAGTGGTGGTGGCACCAGCAGCACTGGTGCTGGCCGAAGTCGCAGCGGCTTGAGCAGCAGCAGCGTCTTGACCGGCTTTAGTAGCCATGGCACGCACTTCGTCAATTGCGGCAGTCTGGCAACCAGCAGCGGTTAGCAGCACCAGTGCAGCAGCGCCGGCCTTCAATGTATTGGATACGATCTTATTCATGGGATTATCCCTCTCTCTAAGTTAACTATTAAGTAACGGTAAAATCGGCAACTCTTTGTCAAGGACTGACCTTGAACCCTGTGCAGGTTCAGAACCCAGTCAAGCATGAGTGCCGAAAAGAATACAGGAATGTGACGCATAGCAACAGATATTGTTCAATGACGTCGGTACGGGGAGACAGCTAGGCTATGGTAGTACTAGCCGCTATGGCAGACGCGTTACGGCTGCTTTTCAGGGCTCTCCACCCCTGCGATTCCCGATACGCGCCAACGATCTAGCTATTTTTTGCTTTAGCTGGGCCAATCGAAATGGTCTGTAATTTACCAGCGTCCCTATCACTAGCTAACCGCAATACATAAATCACGGTTAGCCAAACCAAAGCGTTTACCAGCAGCCTGAAGTGGGGGTGCGTGCGCCAGTGTTATTTATCGTCAATGTTACGCAACCTGTATCGCCCGCTTGACTGGTAGTCGCTCCCGATGCTGTTGCGGTGTAGCCGGTTGCGCTAATTCCGGACAAAGTGATGGCGTAGTAACTATTGGTAGTGAAACCCGTCGATTTCAAACCAAGCGACGTTGGTCCAAGTTGCGCCAGAGTCCCGTAAGTATTGTTTTGCAGATAATATTTTTCCTGCGCAACCTGTATCTGCAATAACGCAGCTTTGCCTTCAGAGCGATGCGAACGCATGACCTGATTGCGATAGCTGGGGTAAGCAATGGCGGCGAGAATGGCCACTATCGCGACGACTATCATCAGTTCGATTAGCGTGAAGCCATGTTGTTTGCTGCGCATGAATTAGTCTGCCTCAATAGTTACTGTGGCTGAAAGTCCGGGGCTAATTGGCCCCGGCTGTTTCCCAGAAAGTTTTGACCTTGGCACCAAACTCCACGCAATTGCTCATGAAGCTTATGCCAGAGAGACAGGATCCTGCTGTGGTGTTTGACGACGAAGACGAGCTAGAAGACGACGAGCTAGAAGACGATGAAGAAGGATCTTCGGTTGAAACGATCTGAGCTTCATTGATGATACTGATCTGTGACGGGATGCCAGTGGTGGCAAACGTCTCAGATAGCGTATTGAACTTCTTCAGGGCGGTACTTACGTCCATTGTATACGCGCGGGCGGTGCCCCCGGTTGGTGAGCAAGTGCTCGCACTGTTGTCGGGTGAATAGGTGGTGAACAATACTGCTCCACCGGACGTGACAGATGTTGACAATGATTTCTCGCCAGTTGCGAGCGCTAACTTTACTCCCTTGCTACCGTCCGGAATGCCGGTGATTGCTGTGCTGGCTGTATTGGTTAGCGTGCTGCCATCGGTCGTTATCAAGTCGCTGTCTACAGTGGCAGTGTAACCATTGTAGTCAGACTGGCTCATTGCCAGAAGGTGATAATCCCTGAGCAAGTAGAACCTGTCTTGCGTTATGGTGTTGGATTTCGGAAATGAGCGATCACCCGAGCCAATGGCAATGTTGTAGTAATTGGCACCGCCTGTAACCACAAATTTGGCGACATCAGGCGCATTGAAGAAGCTGCGATTATTCGCGGTGGTAGTACTTATTTTTCCACCGAGGGAGGCGATTACGCCGCCAGCAACTAGGCCGCTTCCTGTACCACCATTGGTGATATCAAACCGCCATAGTTGACCAGCAAGGTCGCCTACATACATGCGGTCGGTCCAGCCATCCGCATTGGTGTCCAGCACAGTGACATTGCTGGGTATCGCGTGCGTCATGTCGGAAAGAGTGAGTGATGCACCTGAGCTAGCTGCACTGGAGTTGCTGGCGCTCCATAGAACAGAGCCGTTGACGGCATCCACCATATAAACGGCGTTGCCCTTGCTGTGTCCGGACTGGTAACCGACGCCCGATTCTTCGGTAGCATCATAGCCGCCGCCAAAGACCAGAACCAGTTTTTGTGAATTCTGGCTTGAACCGGTACCCACTTTTACGCGCGCCAAGGTGGGTGTTGACCATGACTGTTCCACTTTGGTCAGGTTGCTGCTACCAAGTTTCCACAGAAACTGAGGGGAGTCCTTGTTGGTGACATCCAGCGCATAGTAGTTCGAGCCGCCGCGACCTTGGCTGAAGTACAGAATGACACGGTCGTTGCCGTCTACCGCGCCATTACCATTAATATCGTATTTCAGAACACGGATATCGCCGTCCAGGCCATAATGCTTGCTGCCGACAGTAATATCTGGATTCTTATACAGCTCTTTGAGCTGTACCAACAGTTCATTGGGGATGAAAGACCATAGCTCCCTGCCGTTGGATACATCGAGCGCATGCAGGTAGCCGTCATTGGTAGCCATATAGACCACGGCATCATTCAGCTCCTGCGTTGGCGTGCTGCCGGTGCCATAGATGACCACAGAAGGTTGTGAATGAATGCTTTCACCCATTGCATTGCGGTTGTCGGTGTCGTCGTCATCACTGTCTTCGTCTTTGACATCCTGACCGCGTGCCCAGTTGATCAAATCATCTCGCGTGGGGTCGCCAGCGTTACCAATGCCCAGCACGGAGACAGTGAGATTGGTTGTATTGCCAGTACTAAAGGCATTGACTGGGTCGGTAAGGTCATTGCTGGTGCCAAAGTAGCTATATACATCCCGGCTGGCATAATCGGGGATAGCATTTGCCGCACCGCCCACGCTGACCTTTGAATAATCGGGAAGACTGCTATTGGTTGACCAGTAGTCCTCTGCAGTCTTGTTGAAAAATCCCGTCGTTGTATCCACGGCAGCACCTTGCTTGCCGATAATGGCGCTGTTCTTGATCTTGTACTTCTTGACATTGCCCGGCCAGTGCAATGTGGTGGTAGGTTCGAAGACGGAAACGTAGGTGTCTTCCAGAATCTGTGTTTTATTGAATGAGTTGACTGCCACTGAAGCGGCTCCCGCACCGCTGGAAGCGACGTTGTCGATGTCGCTAAAAATATCATTGAAAGCAGTCGCCAGGGCGGTCGCATCACCGGCGTTCTTGGCTGCGCCGGCGGAACCATCTGTCGTGCCCGCCGCAGCGGCAGATTGCAGATTCGAGAAGTAGGTGGCAAGGGTAGGGTCGCCACCAAATGCGATGAAGTAGGTGATCACATTCTGCTTACCGGAGACGTCTGCGTTGCCACCAAGTGCACCATTGCGCAGGTCAGTATTGAACATATGCGTAGTCAATTTGGTAAGGCAAGCACCATTAACGCCGAGAGTGCAGGAGGCACCAGAGTTCGGTAGGCTATTAATTTTGTCGTTAGCATCGCTATCATCGGTGGGTTGGCCATCCGTCAAGTAAACGATAAAATTCTTTTGGCAGGCAGAGTCCGCCGGGCTGTTGTAGTAATCGGTTCCCACCGGCGTATCGTGCACCACGCCACCAATGCGCGAACTGTCGACACTTCTTAAAATATTTCCCCTTCGACGACCACCCCTTCGACGACCACCGGGTACCTCAGAGGTGTCACCATAGAGAACTTTTTTGCCCGAGTAATATAGGTAAGCCTCATAGAGTGTTTCAGACAGAGGCGTGTTGCCGTCGGCTGTAAACGCATTAATATTTGTAATCATATTTGCGCGTACTGCCTCGATATCCTGAACAGGCATGACCACCATCCCGCCCTGATTGGTAGTGCTATAGCGCATCAGGCCGACGTTTACGTTGCGCAGTTTGGTCAATAGTGTTGATGCTGCCTCCTGCATCACAGTCATTCTGGATTTGCCACCGCTATTTGGCACATTGCTTCCCATGCTGCCAGAGGTGTCCAGGATCATCATGATATTCGGCTGCGAGTTGCCAGTGCCGAATAGCACTTCGGAGTCGTCGGCCCATACTGGTAGACAAATGACACTGGTCATTGCGGCAGCGATTATGGTGCTAAGCAATTTTGAGTGATGCATAAAATTAATCCTCGCAACCGATGCGTTCTATCAGTACAAACTAAACTACAAAAAACTGTCCAGCGGGCCGCTCAGCAGCCACTACTTGTTGCATCCAGGGAACTTGATCCCGCACAGGCGTCATCGTTGTAGCCCTGTTCTTCACCCAACGTTTGAACCACTTGGAATAACTCCTGAGTGACGATTGCTGTTGAGTTACGTTCTGAGGTTCCAATGGAGGCAATTCTGAAATAGATGGCGCCGAACTGGCCTTCACTGTTACCGGGAGGTGGTGCTTCTGTTTCACCATTGTTAGGGCGGGTGATGGTGTAGGCGTATCTATCACTACCAGTGCCGGTGACAACGACAGTGCCGGGATCGGTACCGCCACTGCCATCGTTGGCGGCACTGTCGAACGTACCTCCATCTAGGGCTCGCTCGACTCCGGCTTCTGCGGCAAAGAATGCACGGCTGCGATACTGCTCGTTGCCGGCCATGATCAAGTCCAAGCTGGCCGTATTCATGCTGGAGATGGCCATCAGACTGAGTGCGACCAGTAATATCAACGCAACCACTAGTGCTGCGCCGGATTGATGCTTAACGCGGTTGTTTTTCATGGCGATAGTTTTCATTGGTTCGCTCATGTGCCCGTTACATTGCGGATGAAAAAGGTGCGCGATACCAGCAGGCGTCGGAAGTTGTCGCCGGGGGTGTACGCCGGGCGATCACCATAGGTGTAGGTGCGGTTATCAGTAAAGGCAAAATCGGGCTGCTCAGCACGAATCAATAACCAGACACGTACCGAAACGATGCGACCACTGGCAATTGCTGCTGCGGTCGGTTGCAGATACTGTACGACGCCTGCCGCATCGGTACTGGAGTTATCCCAGCCGAATTCAATCTGCATGTCTTCAACACCGGGAATGATTTCAGTATCGATAAAGGCAGGACCTGCGCTCAATGTCTTTCGGCGCAGTGAGGGTAGCGTTGCGCTCTGTTGCGACCCCTGATCTATGTAATAGCCATTGGTAATGAGGTTGCGCAGCTCACCGCCGGTGCATGTGGCAGTGGCGCTCTTGACTATTGTCGAAGTTTTGCGAGTTGAGCAAATTTGAAGTTGAGTGGCGCTGGCCGTCGCTGATGTGGTGGATGCTCTCCGCACGGTCAGCGTATCAGAGGTGGTCACTGCTGTACTGTTAGCCGGGCAGGCGCTCGGCAGACCGTAGCTGTTGTTGCTACCTTCAACGTAATTTTCAGTGCGGGTCGCATAGGCAGCACCACAATAGTTGGCGCTGCCACTGGCACCCAATGCACCAGCATTGGTGCCCACTGGTAGGTTGAGATTGGTGTCCTTGTTCTCGAAATCCGCACCATCTTTCTTAAACCCCCAGTAGTTCGCCATGCGTACATCGGTCTCAATGACACTCATAGCATAGCGAGCTGTTTCCTGTAGTCGGGCAATCGAATCGTCTACGTCGGAGGTTTTTTTGGTATTGACGTATAGAGTCGTCGCGCCGAGTACCAAAAACAGTCCAATAGCCATGGCGACCATGATCTCGATCAGATTCACGCCGCGTTGATGATGACGCATAGTCACTAGGTGCAGGGAGTGGTTCAGTCTCATATCTGCACCTGTAAAGCGTAACTCAATGTGCCGCTATTCACTTCATTCCAGCTGAGGTTGATAGTCAGTACTGTTGGAGTGGTTGCAGTTGCTGCTGCCGTTTGGACGATGCTACGCGTCACTGTACCGGGCAAGCCGGTAATGGCATCATTAACCAAGGTGTTCCATTGATCTAGATCGGCCGCGGCAATTTGTGCGGCGGAGCAACTGGCTGAGGCGCAATCTGTTGAGGTGGTCGTGTCAGTGGGGGCAATTACATAGTTTGCAAATGCAGTCGGATTGGCGCGAATACGATCTGCTATGTCATAGGCAAGGTTTACGGCTTTCATACGGGACAGGGACGTCGTTTTGGCCTGCAACGTTGTGACGTATAACGAAGCGATGCCGAGCATGCCGACGCTCATGACCACCAGTGCCACCAGCACTTCGACCATGCCGACGCCGGATTGCTTATTGATTGATTTGCACATGAGTTTTTGAAGCATGTGATTGGTGCTGTTGTGAGTGAGTTTGGTGGGCATGGTTAGCAACCGCCAAGCGTGGTTATTTCGCTCAGCACTTTGGTGATGCGTGCTCGGCCGGTAGGAGTTATGGCGATACCACGTGCTACAGAATTGGTTTGTGTTGTGCCGCCACTACTATCCACATTGCCGCGACTGTCACACATAACCATTGCTTGTCCGCTGCCAACATTAGCAAAGCCAGTTGTGGCGTAACTCACAGGGGCGTCGATTGCCATTGTCATTTTGCTGGAATCAAAGCTGTGTGCGCTTAATAGTTCGGTGGCATTGCTATTGTCGCCGTTACTATCGACATCATCAAACATGATCCAGCCGTTGGGGGTGCCGGTGGTGCAACGGGATGCGGCACCTGCCAGTGGATTAGCCGATGGGCACACCACCACGTTGCGTCCCCGTTTGGTGGCCTCGCTGCGTGCAGTTTGTAATGTGCGCAAAAACTCCTGCGATGCGCTGTTCAAGCGGTTGTTCAGTACGTAGGTACGCATGCTGGGCACGGCAATGCTCATGAGCACTGCGACTATTGCGATGGTGACCATCAATTCAATGAGCGTAAAGCCCTGTTGACCGAAGGTAGGGGCTCCTGTTTGCGCAATGGATTTATCGATTGCTTTCTTCATGGGTACAGACTTTAGGCAAGATGTTGTGGTTATGTTGGCCGATCCGACTGACGGCTCGGTTCATTAGATAAACGGTTGCAGCAGTTAGATTTAGTCAAATTGTCTTGGGTGCGTGGCGTGACATGACGTTAGCTTTTCGATAGATATGTCACGCATGGAGTGGCGAGGATGGCGGTGGGCGGGGTTTAAGGCAGCCGGTCTATGGAACGCTGCCAGTTTTGCTATATCGATAATGTCGTATGCTGCTCAGTTGAGATTGGTCTATATCTAACAGTTTATCAGCGCGTTTCCTCGCATACTCTGCTGGCTTTTTTTTCTGCGAGATCCTTTGCGGTTTTATCATTAGTCGCCGATACGGATATGGCACCTGTGGATCCATTGCTGCAGGTGTAGCTATACGTATATTTTGTACTGCTTGATGATTCCGCCTCCTTGGCCGATAGCGTGATGCTGGCCGCAGTCGCCTGTCCTGATATCAACGCTGTTAAACCAATCAAAATTCCCGTGCTGAATCGTGGTTGCATAACTGTGTACTCCGGTAGGTTGAGGCAGCGAATATGACGCTGGACATGACGACATAGCCGGGCGGCAAAGTCAATCTGACGGCATTGAATGGCTGGCAATTTGCGATGCAATACGCTCAATGCTGGTTAACGTGGCGTGGAACTCGTATCTATAGTGTCTTAGCTGCGAGTGAGTGGATGTACAAGAGGGAGGTGGCTTACGTTTAATGTCGTAAGCGTCCTTATAGCTAAGGGTACCGATAGTCAAATCGGTAAGTTGCTAAATCCTGATATTACCTGTATAAAAAGCCAGCCTGTCTATATAGACACGCCATCTAGCCACGGAATTGGCGTAGTCGATACCACGTTGCCTTACCGGGGTTACCCATGTCTGCCGAACTCACGCCGCGCCAGTCGCAAATTCTGCGGTTCATTCAGGATTCGCTGGGTGAATCCGGTATGCCGCCCACGCGTGCTGAAATTGCCCATGCATTCAAGTTCAAGTCGGCTAACGCGGCAGAAGAGCATCTACGCGCCATGGCGCGTAAGGGAGTGCTGGAGTTGTTGCCGGGGGCCTCGCGGGGTATTCAGCTAAAAGATGAATTGCGTGAAGAGGTGGGTTTGCCACTGATCGGTCGGGTGGCGGCGGGTAAGCCAATTCTGGCAGAGCAAAATATTGAGTCGCACTATCAGATTGATCCCAAGTTGTTTCGTCCGCGACCCCACTACCTGCTCAAGGTGCGGGGTATGAGCATGAAAAACATTGGCATCATGGATGGCGACTTGGTGGCAGTGCATCGCACGCCGGAAGTGCGCAATCGACAGGTAGTGGTGGCGCGTCTGGAAGATGATGTGACCGTCAAGCGTTACAAGCAGGTTGGTTCGATAGTCTGGCTGGTGCCAGAGAACGATGAGTTTGAAACCTTAAAAGTAGACATGCGCGAACAATCATTGATTATTGAAGGCATTGTGGTGGGGGTGCTGCGCACCGGAGGCACGCGCGGGTTGTTGCAGTAAGAGTGATTTTGATCCATCGACTCTATACTTGATGGGCGTGAATAAGCTTTGTTTTCCCGAGCCGTCCCCGTAATCGGGAGGAGGTTGATAGTGATGGTGAAAATTTCCACCAGCGGCCAAGTAAACATCATTCTGTAATCCAAGGCTTTTAGAATGCAGCAACGCTTGCGTATGCGCTGTGCTCACGCCACACTCCAAGTCACTATGTATGGCAACTTGTTTGGGATCAATGAGCCTCAATAACAATAAGTGCTTGGCGCTAGCGGTCGCTCCTTCCACCCGGCAGCGCATTGAACATTGGTTACAGCTGAATGAGCATGAAGTGCTATGGGTTAGTAATGCTAGCGAACTGCTGGCACATCCCGAGCTGGATAACTGTCCGTTAGTGTTTATGCATGTTGCTCATCCTGAGACACTTGAAGCATGCCGCATCATGCGCGCGCGCGCAGCGACGGCGATGACGCCACAGGTGGTGTTGACCAACGATGGTGAGTGGCGAACCATGGCCTATGAAGCCGGTGTAGATGCCGGCTTCATGCGTTCCACCACCTACAAGGAGATTCATGCGCGGTTGCAAACGCTGTTACGTCAAAAGCAATTCTTGCAGCAATGGCTGGCGCAACAAGTCCGAGCATCAGAGGCAGGTCATGAGCGCGTGCATGACGCATTCCGGCGTTACGTATCGCCGCAACTGGTTGAACGGATTTTGACTCGCTCGGCTACCGAGGTGGCCGAGTTGAATGCCGGGCAGCGTTTACAAGCAGCGGTACTGTTTGCTGATATGCGTGGCTTTACCGGGCTTGCTGAGCGACTGGCACCGACTCAAGTGTTTGAGCTGCTCAACGAGTTTTTTGCGGTGCTGACGTCGGTAGCGTTTCAGCACGCAGGCACGGTATTTAACATGGCGGGTGATTCACTGATGGTTGGTTTTGGTGTGCCGATTGCACAGCCGGACGCGGGTATACGCGCAGTGTTGGCGGCGCGCGATATGTTGTCTGGCTTTGCGCCACTGGCGCGGCAGTGGCAGCAACGTTACGACATCGAAACTGGCTTGGGCATTGGTATCAATGAGGGTGAAGTAGTGGCTGGTAATATCGGCTCCGAGCAATACATGAATTACACTTTGATCGGTGAC
This sequence comes from Steroidobacteraceae bacterium, assembly GCA_050181835.1. Classification (GTDB taxonomy): domain Bacteria; phylum Pseudomonadota; class Gammaproteobacteria; order Steroidobacterales; family Steroidobacteraceae; genus CAILZL01. The sequence continues at coordinate 46,937 of JBFXCU010000004.1, forward strand.
ACGGTGAACATCTCAGCACGCCTGAGCCAACGTGCGCGTGCTGGTGAGGTGTTGTTTTCCAATGCCTTGAAGTTATCGCTGGATGCGGTAGGTGATCGTTCGATGCCGATGATTGCGTTGCCACCGCTGACTTTGCGCGGTCGCAGTAATCCGATTGATATTTATTGTGTGCCTACCGATAAGCGCATCGAATTGCCGCATTGATGTGAACAGCAGGCCCAAGTTACGCGTGGGCCTGAATTTGTCCTACCATGTTTGAATATAAGTCGGACAAATCCCGATCTACAAACAGTGAAGATTACAAGACTTGTTGCAATCGCAGGCTTTCTGCATAGTGCGCGCCCTGCCTACGACACTCTCCACTCAAGGTTCTCATGTTGCCGTCGATTGAAGCGCGTATTGCCAAAGAACTAACCGCCAAACCTGCGCAGGTGATTGCTGCAGTAGCCTTGCTGGATGAAGGCGCAACCGTGCCGTTCATCGCGCGTTATCGTAAGGAAGCCACTGATGGACTGGACGATACGCAGCTACGCACCCTGCAGGAACGTCTGTTGTATTTGCGTGAGCTGGAAGAACGCCGTACCGCCATCCTCAAAAGCATTGCAGAGCAGGAAAAGTTAACACCCGAGTTACAGACCAGCATTGAAGCAGCCGAAACCAAGCAAGTCCTCGAAGATCTGTACTTGCCCTACAAACCAAAGCGTCGCACCAAGGCACAAATCGCCCGTGAAGCGGGTTTGGCTGGCTTGGCTGATGGTTTATTGGCAGACCCTACGCTGGTACCTGAGACGGAAGCTGAAAAATATCTTAAACCCGCTTTTGAAAATGCTGAAGGCGACAAAAATCCGGGCGTGCCAGATGTGAAGGCCGCACTGGAAGGTGCCCGCCAGATTCTGATGGAACAGTTCGCCGAAGATGCAACCCTGTTGGGTACGTTGCGTGAACACATGCAACAACACGGCATTATGACGGCCAAGTTGGCCGAGGGTAAGGAGCAAGCAGGTGCAAAATTCCGTGACTACTTTGATTACAGCGAAGCCATCAAGGATATTCCTTCGCACCGTGGTCTGGCTTTGTTCCGTGGGCGTACTGAAGAAATATTACGTCTGTCATTGAAGTTGCCAGAAGAGCTGTCAGCCGATGCCAAGCCCACGGATATTCATGCCTGCGAACGCAAGATAGCTGCGCGCTTTGGCATTGCCGATCAAGCGCGCGCGGCGGATGCCTGGTTGGCGCAGACGGTGCGCTGGACTTGGCAGGTAAAAGTGTCGTGGCAGATCGAGAGTGAGTTGTTCACCACCTTGCGTGAAGCGGCGGAAGCTGAGGCGATTCGCGTGTTCGCGCGTAACCTGCATGATTTACTGTTGGCTGCTCCAGCAGGCCAGCATGTCACTATGGGCCTTGATCCCGGCATTCGCACGGGCGTTAAAGTGGCGGTGGTGGATCACACCGGCAAAGTGCTCGATACCAATACCGTCTATCCACATCAGCCGCGTAATGATTGGGACGGCTCATTGCATGCGTTGGCGCTGTTGGTCATCAAACACAAGGTTGATCTGATCAGCATTGGTAACGGCACGGCTTCGCGTGAAACCGACAAGCTGGCTGCTGAGCTGATCAAGAAGCTGCCAGATTTGAAAATCAGCAAGCTGGTCGTGTCAGAAGCGGGCGCATCGGTGTATTCCGCATCGGCGCTGGCCTCGAAAGAATTGCCGGAACTGGATGTAAGCCTGCGTGGCGCGGTATCAATTGCGCGTCGCTTGCAAGATCCTTTGGCTGAATTAGTGAAGATTGATCCCAAGGCGATTGGCGTTGGTCAGTATCAGCATGACGTCAGTCAAACCAAACTGGCGCGCTCGCTGGATGCGGTGGTTGAGGATTGTGTGAATGCGGTCGGCGTGGATGTGAATACCGCTTCGCCAGCTTTGCTGGCACGTATCTCGGGTCTGTCGGCGTCGATTGCCGAGAACGTGGTCAGCTTTCGCAATCAGCATGGTGCATTCAAGTCACGCGATGGCCTATTAAAAGTCCCGCGTCTGGGTGCTAAAACTTTTGAACAAGCCGCCGGCTTCTTGCGCGTGGTGGATGGGGATAATCCGCTTGATAAATCATCGGTGCATCCAGAAGCCTATTCGCTGGTCGAGCGCATTCTTGCTGATTTGAAAAAGCCACTGCAACAAGTGATGGGGGATGCCAGCGTACTTAAGGCAGTCAACGCGGCGCACTATACCGATGAGAAATTTGGTCTGCCTACGGTACGCGACATTCTTAAAGAACTGGAAAAACCCGGTCGCGATCCGCGTCCTGAATTCAAGGCTGCAGAATTCAAAGAAGGCGTGGAAGAGATTGCCGATCTTAAACCCGACATGGTGCTGGAAGGTGTGATAACCAATGTCACTAACTTTGGTGCCTTTGTGGATATTGGTGTGCATCAGGATGGACTGGTGCATATCTCGATGCTGTCCGAAAAATTCATCAAAGACCCGCATGAAGTGGTGAAAGCCGGTCAAATCGTAAAAGTGAAGGTGCTGGAAGTGGATGCGCAACGTAAACGCATCGCGCTGACAATGCGCTTGGATGACAGTGCGCCTCGAATGCCTGCTGATGGGGCGCGACCCTCGCTGCGTAATGATCGTACCCAGGATAGACACCCGCCGCCCCTCGGGCGCAAGCCGCAACGTGCGCCAGAACCGGCCGCCAATGTGGGTAGTGGCATGATGGCGGATGCGTTACGCCATGCGTTGAGAAAGAAGTAGTAGGGCTCTTGCCTAGGTCGGAATAGATTCCGACCTAGGCGTTCTCTTTACACGACAGGGTGAACTGTCAAGGTAGCTGGTCAGGGTCAATATTCAGCAGTTCACACATACGGCTGGCCACGGTTACCAAAGTTTGCGCGCAGGGCTCGCAACTGCCGCCGCAACACATGGGCCATTGCTGCATGGGCATGGTAAACAGTGGTCGCACGCAAGGCATGTAGTAATCGGGCATGCCCAGCTCGCTGCTGGCCTGCGCCAGTGCTTGGTTGAATTCGGGCGAGTTGAGGTCGAATCTGCTCATAGGTGTGGTTGATTACTCACTGCGTTGTCAGCACGAACTGTACGCAGGGCGTGTGCCGCACGCAAACTGACGCTAAACATAACCTGCACCTCGTCTGATCTGGCAGAAGTGCAACTGGGCTTATCTGGTGCAACTGTGACAGGTAGGTGCCCCCGCGCCGTGCAAATTATCGTTGCCAAGCACTGCTTGCATGAGTGGAGCGTCTCTTGCATTGTACGCAACTGGTTTTATTGAAAATTTGTCGGCACTTGCCCTAGGAATACCTGTGTCCATTCATGTCGCGTTGAATCATGTGACAGACTATCGCTACGACCGTCCGATCACTCTCGGTCCGCAAGTGGTGCGGCTACGTCCGGCGCCGCATTGTCGTACCCGCATTCTGTCGTATTCACTACGTATCACGCCGGAACAACACTTTATCAACTGGCAACAGGACGCGCAGTCAAACTATCTGGCGCGGCTGAATTTTCACGAAAAGACTGATCATTTTCGTATCGAAGTGGACATTGTTGCGGAAATGTCGGTACTCAATCCCTTTGATTTCTTTTTGGCGCCTTACGCTGAAAAATTTCCGTTCACTTACGAAGCTGCTGAAAAACGCGAATTGGTGACTAACCTTATCAAGCCTCCGGCAACACCGCTGGTACAGGCCTATCTGAACAAGATTGACCGCACGCCACGCCGCACTATCGACTTTCTGGTGGACGTGAACAGCATGCTGGCGCGCGACATCAGTTACATGATTCGGATGGAGCCCGGCGTGCAGACGCCAGACGAAACGCTGGAAAAGAAGTCAGGTTCCTGCCGTGACTCTGCCGCGTTACTGGTGCACTTGTTGCGTCATTTTGGCTTTGCGGCGCGGTTTGTCTCTGGTTATCTGATTCAGCTAAAGGCCGATGTGAAATCACTCGATGGGCCATCGGGTGCTGAGCAAGATTTTACTGATCTGCATGCTTGGTGTGAGGTGTACTTACCTGGTGGTGGCTGGATCGGTTTCGATCCCACTTCTGGTTTGCTGGCTGGTGAAGGTCATATCCCGCTGGCTTGTAGTCCGGAGCCGTCTTCGGCAGCACCGGTAAGTGGCGGCACCGAAGTATGCGAAGTGAAATTCGAACACCACATGGGCGTGCAGCGCATCTGGGAGTCACCACGAGTGACCAAGCCATATACCGAAACGCAATGGCAATCAATCAATGCGTTGGGGCATGAGCTGGACACTGAGTTAGTAAAAAATGATATGCGCTTGACCATGGGTGGCGAACCCACCTTTGTGTCTGCCGATGATCCCGATGGTGCTGAGTGGAATATCGCTGCACAGGGGCCTACCAAGCGCAAGCTGGCAGCTGATTTATTTCACCGCATGCGCGAAAAATACGCGCCACAGGGATTGATGCACTTTGGTCAGGGCAAGTGGTATCCGGGCGAGCAGCTACCGCGTTGGTCGCTTAATTGTTTCTGGCGCAAAGATGGCGAACCACTGTGGCGGGATGCGCAATGGTATGCGGATGAGCGACGTGACTATGGTATTGATGAATTGCAAGCCAAACGTTTCCTGATTGAAGTGGCACGACGGCTTGGGGTGGCTGCTGGGCATGTGTTTCCCGCTTATGAAGATGCGTTCTATCACCTGTGGCGCGAACGACGCTTGCCCAGCAATGTCGATCCATTCGATTCAAAGCTCGACGATGCGATGGAACGTGCGCGGTTGATGAAGGTGTTTGATCATGGTCTCGACAAGGCCGTGGGACATGTACTGCCGATCACCCGCAATGTAGCTAATACCCAGTGGCAAAGCGGTTCCTGGTTTCTGCGCAGCCAGCGCTGTTATTTGTTGCCCGGCGATTCGGCCATGGGCTATCGCCTGCCACTGGATTCGCAGCCTTGGACCAGCAAGGGTGATTTCCCATATATCCATCCGATAGATCCATCACTAAAACCTGCACCACTGGCAGCGTATGCCAGCATTCGTCAGCAACTGCATGACACAGAGTCCGATACCTCGAATGACGAAAAGCTGGCCGCTGAGTTGGCCGATAATCACGCTCGCGCCACTGCCAACGCAGTCTGGCAGCGGCCCGGCGCTGAGCGGCAGCCGCTTGCCAGTGAATCGGCGAGCTGGATTGCGCGCACCAGTATCACTGCCGAACCGCGCGATGGCGTGTTGTACATCTTTATGCCACCAATGAAGGTGCTGGAGAATTATCTTGAGCTGGTCGCGGCGGTAGAAGCCACGGCTGAGCAGTTAAAGCTCCCGGTTATCATGGAAGGGTACGAGCCACCTGCTGATCCCCGCCTTAAAAGCTTCCGGGTCACGCCTGATCCCGGCGTGATTGAAGTCAATATCCATCCGGCCTCGGCTTGGGATGAAATGGTGGAGCACACTGAGCATTTGTATGAAGCTGCACATCTGTCGCGACTGAGCACTGAAAAGTTCATGCTTGACGGTCGTCACACTGGCACTGGTGGTGGTAATCACTTTACGATTGGCGGTGCCACCACACCGGATTCACCCTTCCTGCGTCGGCCTGACGTGCTGCGCAGTTTGATTGCGTACTGGCATAACCATCCATCACTGTCGTATCTATTCTCTGGCTTGTTTATTGGCCCAACCTCACAGGCACCGCGTGTCGATGAGGCACGCAATGATTCACTGTATGAACTGGAGCTGGCGTTTCAGCAGTTTCCGCAACAGGGTACAGAGTGTTCGCCGTGGTTGGTGGATCGCTTGTTGCGCAATCTGCTGATTGATAGCACTGGCAATACACATCGTGCTGAATTTTGTATCGACAAGTTGTATTCGCCCGATGGCCCGACAGGCCGCCTTGGCTTAGTAGAACTACGTGCCTTCGAAATGCCACCGCATGCACGCATGAGTCTGACGCAGCAGTTATTGATTCGCGCGTTGCTATCACGTTTCTGGAAAACGCCGTATGAGCCAGCTCGACTGGCACGTTGGGGCACAGAGCTACATGATCGATTCATGTTGCCGTACTTTGTTGAGCAGGATTTTCGCGATGTGTTGAGCGAGATGAATACAGCCGGTTATGGCTTTGAGTTTGAGTGGTTTGCACCGCATTTTGAATTCCGCTTTCCCAAACATGGTGACTATGCGGTACGCGGTATTGAGGTGGAGGTGCGGCATGCACTTGAACCTTGGCACGTCATGGGTGAAGAAGGCTCGGCTGGCGGCGCAGTGCGCTATGTGGATTCATCCATCGAGCGGGTACAGGTGAAAGTAACGGGACTTGCGCCTGATCGTTATGTCATGTCTTGTAATGGCGAAGCACTACCGTTGCGTCCCACTGGGGTGGGGGGTGAATACGTGGCGGGCGTGCGTTATCGCGCTTGGCATCCGTCATCGGCGCTGCATCCGACGATTGGCATTCATTCACCGCTGACCTTTGACTTGATTGATAGCTGGTCGAAGCGGTCACTGGGCGGTTGTCAATATCATGTGGTGCATCCCGGTGGCCTGAGCCCAACTACCTTTCCGGTTAATTCGTTTGAGGCAGAAAGCCGTCGACTGGCGCGCTTTTTCCGCATCGGTCATACGCCAGGTGAGGTCACGATTAAACCACGACTTCCCGAAACCGAATTTCCGTTCACCCTGGATTTGCGGCGTAACTAATATTGGACTCAATGAATTACACGCGCATCCTATCTGCCGATTCATGACAAAATGCGCGGATGACATCCGATTGGCTTAAGACTTATCACGGCGCTCGTCGTGGCGCAAAACGTTACGACGAGCTGCGTGATCCTGCGGGACAGGTGCACGCACAGTGGCAGACGCTGTTGGCGCATATATCACAGGGCGGTGTAGCTGCCGCACAGCAGGGTATAGAGCTGGCGCGCGATTTAATCGCGGAAAATGGCGTGACTTACAATGTCTACGCCGATGCCAAAGGCACAGATCGACCTTGGGTACTGGATACTTTGCCGCTGGTGCTGACCGCTGCTGAATGGAGTGGCATCGAGCGTGGTGTGCAACAGCGTGCACAATTGTTGAATGCCGTGTTGGCGGATATCTATGGGCCGCAGCGCATGCTTGCCGATGGCATAGTGCCGCCGGAACTGGTGTATGGGCATCCTAGTTATTTGTGGCCCTGTCGTGGCATCAAGCCCGTCGACGATGTCTGGTTGCCTATCTATGCCGTGGATCTGGCGCGTGCACCTGACGGCGGCTGGTGGGCCTTAAGTGATCGTACTCAGGCGCCTTCTGGTGCCGGTTATGCTTTGGAAAATCGACAGATTACTGCACGCATCTTTCCCACCGTATTGCGTGATTTATCGGTGCGTAATGTGCGCGGCTTCTTCACTGGTTTACGTGAACAGTTGTTGCGCAATGAGGATGATGATTCGCTGGCGGTGGTACTGACTTCCGGTGTGTTCAACGAAACCTATTTTGAGCATGCTTATCTCGCGCGGCAATTAGGTTTATTGCTGGTGCAAGGCCATGACCTCACAGTGCGTAACGATACCGTCTATCTCAAGACGCTAGCTGGTTTACGTCGTGTACATGCCATCTTGCGGCGGATGGATGATGACTACTGCGACCCGGTGGAGTTACGTGCTGATTCAGCGCTGGGTGTGCCCGGCTTGTTACAGGCGGTTCGCGCTGGTCGAGTCATGTTGGCTAACCCACTGGGTTCCGGCGTGCTGGATTCCGCAGCATGGATGGGGTTTTTGCCGGGAGTGTCTGAATGGTTGCTGGGTGAAAAGTTGCAACTGCCATCAGTAGCAACGTGGTGGTGTGGTGAAAAACCGGCACTGGATTTCGTGTTCAAGAATTTTGATCACCTAGTTATCAAATCCGTATTTCCGAATCAACGCCGTGAATTGGTGTTCGGTAAGGAATTAAAAGGCGAGCAGCGGCAGGAGTTGTTCGAGCGTATGCGTCGACGACCGCATACTTTTGTAGCACAGGAACGCTTTGCACTGTCTCAGGTGCCCGCATGGCGCACGGCAGGCCCACTGCGTCTGGCGGCGCGTGCAGTCAGTTTGCGTGTCTATGCGGTGGCGACACCGCAGGGCTATCGTGTGTTGCCCGGCGGTTTGGCGCGCATTGCAGGTGATACCAGCGCCGATGTAGTGACCATGCAGCAAGGTGGCGGTAGCAAGGACGTATGGGTGTTGTCGGACTCAACCCATGTGCCTGGCGCAATCGGCTCGACCAATATGGAAGCGGAAGAAAAGCGCGTACCACTACGCAGTGCGCATCGGCACGCCGAGGTGCCCTCCAGCTTGGGTGAAAACCAATTCTGGTTGGGCCGCTATCATGAACGTTGTGAAAACAAGATCAGATTGCTGCGGGCCACCTTGGCAGTGCGAGTTGAACCTGAGTTATGGCAGTCGGCACTTAATAGCTGCCGCCAGTTTGGCTTGGTTGAGGATGACCGTGAATTACAGGAGGTAATGTTTGATGCTGCCCACCCAACTAGTCTGAACGCTGAATACAAGCGACTCTACTGGTGCGCCACACAGGTAAGAGGGCGTCTATCGACGGAACACTGGCGCACTATCAGTGTGCTACGCAGGCAAATGCACGATGCCACACAGAGCAAGGTTGAGTTACGCGAAACCCTTGATTGGTTGTTGTTGTCGGTAGCGGCGATGAGTGGCTTTGCATTGGATGATATGAATCATGATGATGGCTGGCACTTGATGAGTCTTGGTCGCCGCTTGGAGCGGTTGGAATTTCTGTGCGAACTGTTGGCTGGGCAGTTGCAGTCAGGTTTGCAGCTACCGGGAGAACTGGATTGGTTGCTCGAAGTATGTAACTGCACCATCTCTTACCGCACTCGTTATGTGGCAGCCCCGCGCTTATCGCTGGTGATGGATTTGTTGTTACGCGATGTTGGTAATCCGCGCACGCTAATGTATCAGCGCGAAATGATCCGTATTCACAAACTGCAATTAGCAGAATCGTTGGGCTCGCCAATGGAGTTGAGGTTGACGCAACCTATGACCGCTGTGTTAGACATTGATACAGGCGTGCTGGAGGGGGCTGGTCAGGGTGCAAGCTATGCACGCCAGTTGTTGGCTGCTCGTTTGCTGGATTTAACGGGTGCTGTGCGGCAAGTGTCTGATGATCTTTCATTGCGATATTTTTCACATGTGGAAAGCGCGGCGCAGATGGTGTCTGTATGAATGCGCAGCCGGATTTGTCTGTGTGGTATCAGGTGGAGCATCTCACCCGCTACGACTACAGCGCGCCGGTAGTTCATGCGCATCACTTGTTACACCTTACACCGCGTGAACACCCGTGGCAGAAAGTATTAAGTCATCATATTGAAGTGCTGCCTGTTGAGAGGCAGTTGCTGATGTCGGTAGATGCATTCGGTAATCAGCTATGTCGTCTTGAGCTGGATCGACCCCATGAGTTGCTTAGTTTAACTGCGTATAGCCAACTACAGTTGTTACAGCGGCCATTGTGGGTGGCAGCAGAATCACTTAGTTGGGAACGAGTGCGAGATGAATTAACCTATTGTAGCCGGGCGCGTACCAATGATGAGTTAGAGGCGGTGTGCTATCGCACTGAGTCGCCACACATAAGAATTAAAAATGTGTTTGCTGACTTTGCCGCCGATTGTTTTCCGCGTGGCCAACCCTTGTTAGTCGGCGCGGAAGCACTGAAACATAAGATTTTTCATGAGTTGACTTATTCGCCTGGCACTACTGAGATCACCACATCGTTGCTGGAGGTATTGGAAACTCGCCGTGGTGTCTGTCAGGATTTTTCGCACTTGATGATCGCTTGCTTACGCTCGCTTGGCTTATCAGCTCGCTACGTCAGCGGTTATTTGCGCACTCGGCCTCCTGAAAATGGCGAAGCATTGGTAGGCGCTGATGCTTCACATGCATGGGTGTCAGTGTATGTGCCGCCGTTTGGTTGGGTGGATCTTGATCCAACTAACGACCTGCGTGTGGCGACCGAGCACATTACGCTGGGCTGGGGACGAGACTTTAGTGATGTATCGCCAGTACGCGGTGTGATTGTGGGTGGAGGCAGTCATAAAGTCGATGTGGCTGTGACCGTTAGCGATATGAGCGCAGTGATGTAGGGTGGCAGGTATTACCAGTAAGTTGCATGCCAAACCGCTGATTGAGCTGAAACACTGTTCAATCTTATTTGATAAGCATCCCGCCTTGGATAATCTCAGTTTTACCTTGCGCCGTGGCGAGCGCTGGGTGGTGGTGGGTGATAATGGCGCGGGAAAGTCGCTGCTATTAAAGTTATTGCGCGGTGATATGTGGCCCACGCCAACTGGACGTGAGTCTCGTCACTATCGCGTGGCTGATGAATTGCTCGTTGAGAGTAGTAGTGAGCCGCTGCAACACAAACGGCACATTGCTTATTTGTCGCCAGAACGCCAGGACAAGTATGATCGTTACGAATGGAATCTAAGCGTTCTGCAAGTGGTGACCACAGGCTTGTTCGATGAGGACATTCCACTGTGTAAAGCCAGTGCAGCACAGCAGCAGCGTGTGCAGCGGTTGCTCAGGAGCTTCAAACTCTGGTCGTTGCGGGAGCGCCCCATCTTAAGATTGTCCTATGGGCAACGGCGTCGGGTGTTGCTGGTGCGGCTGTTGATCGCACGTCCCAAAGTGCTATTGCTTGACGAAGTATTCAATGGTCTGGATGCTACGACTCGTCGTCAGTTGAAGAGCATTCTGGAAGATACGCGGCGCGCTTCAACATGGGTGCTCGCCGCCCATTCTGCGGAAGATATTCCTGCCAGCGCAACGCATCTCGCGCAATTACAACAGGGCAGGTTGTTGTATGCTGGCCCGATCAAGGCACAGCACTTGCGGTCACTTAAGCGCGATCAGCCACAGCGACATCGTCTGGCGAAAAAGCGAGTTGTTAGCAACTTGCTTGCTCATGAAGCTACTGGCCAGGCTAATGCTATACGCGAACGACATGCAGAAACTTTATTGCATTTGAACAATGTGTTTTTATATCGTGATTACCGACCGGTATTGCGCAGCGTTGATTGGCGCGTGGCGGTGGGTGAGCAGTGGGCCATCGTTGGTGCCAATGGGTCGGGAAAATCCACGCTATTGATGCTGGTATATGGTGACTTGCACCCAGCGTTGGGCGGAACCATTGAGCGCGCCGGTGTGCCTGTTGGTGCACCTATCTCAGCTTGGAAGCAGCAGGTAGGTTACGTATCGCCAGAATTGCAGGCTGGATATTTTCGTGCATCCAGTATTGAGCAGATAGTTGCCTCTGGACGTTATGCCTCTATAGGATTGAATCAACCTCTCACCGCAGCGGATCGGCGAGTAGTTAAACCGTGGTTGCATTTCTTCGGTCTGGAGTCATTGCGCGAGCGGCAGCCGCGACAGGTGTCCTATGGGCAGCTGCGGCTCGCTCTGCTGGCACGTGCCATGGTCAATACGCCAAGACTATTGTTGCTGGATGAACCGTTCACCGGGCTTGACCCGCAGTTGCATGCGTATGTGATGGCATCACTACAATGTTTGATGCAGGGCGGTGTACAGCTCATCATGGCCGTGCATGATGCTACCGATCTAGTGCCTGGCATCACTAACGTGTTGCAGATTGGCTCGGGCGGCAGGGTGTTGCTGACCGAGCGCTGAGATGGATTGGCCTGCGCAACCGATTACAACGGTAATGCTGCCTCGTACCAGATAACTGCGTCACCGGTAATGCTCACTGATTGCGTAACGGTTCCGGCGCAGGTCACGCTGACATCGACAATGCCGGGTCGCTGCACTGATTTTCCCTGATGACCACGGAAATTCAATACACCGTTTTTGGCGGCGGCGATGTTGTGGGCAATCAGATAGGCACCCAACATACCATGGGCATTGCCGCTCACCGGATCTTCAGGAATGCCAATGGCCGGGCAGAACATGCGCGATACGGTACTGATTTCATCCTGCTCACCGGGTTCGTTTATAGCGAATACAAAATAGCCATCGGCACCAATGTGTGAGCGCAAGCGTGTCAGCTCACTCATGTTGGGTTTCAGTGTTGGTAACAGCTCAGGTGAGCGTAGACCTACCAGCAATCTTGAACCACCCTTGGTGAGAATTTGTAGCGGACAGTCGCTGCGTAGGTTGAGGCTGGAAATGCCCAAGGCATCCAATGCCTGAGCGCGATGATTTTCAGACAATACGGGGCCGAGGGACGCAGGGCTGATACTGAGGCTGACGCGGTAATCGCCATCGACTTCGGTCAGTTTTACTGCGGCGATGCCGACACTGCTGCGTTGGCGAACCACGCCGTTGCCGCGCAAGCCGCATTTGGCTAGCACATAGTGAGTGGCAAGTGTTACGTGACCAACGAACGGTACCTCATGATCGGCGGTAAAGAAACGTACCTGTATGTCGTGGTCGGCGGCTTCAGCAGCCAGCACAAACGCGGTTTCGCCATTGAGTTCGCGGGCAATACTTTGCATTTGCGCGTCGCTGAGATCATCGGCATCCAGCACTACTCGCGCCGGATTACCACAGAAACGCTTGCGGGTGAATGCGTCGACGTGAAATAGACGGCAAGGTTTTGACATGAGGGCTCCGCAGATTCCAAGCAAGATAATTAGAGGCTGAACATCGACCAATGGGCGGCAGTTAACGCCGAAGTGTGCGCTGCCGTCAATCTCAGCTGGTATTCAGTGTCCTTCAGGCAGTAGAATTGCGCCCGCCTGAGGGGTGGTCTGCATGACCTGAGATGCCAAACCGTAACCTAACTCGTTACATATTGGTGAACCCTTCGAACCTGATCCGGTTAGTACCGGCGTAGGAAGTAGGTCATTCGCAGCGAGTTAATTCGCTTAAATCCTTCTATACCTTTGCCTGCTATCGGGTCTTCATTATCAAATATGAGGATCTGTAATGCGTTATTCGATTATTTTTGCCAATTTGTTGGTGCTGCCGACTTGGGTTGGTGCGGCCAATGTTGATACGCTTGAAGAGGTAATTGTTACCGCTACGTTGCGGCCGCAGTTGCTGGTTGAGATGCCCAACAGTATTACCGTACTGGATGCGCAAACGCTGAAAGCGGCGGGTCAACAGCATTTCGAAGATGTGCTGGGGCTGGTGCCCAATCTCAACTGGGCTGGTGGTACCTCGCGGCCACGTTACTTTCAGATTCGCGGCATTGGTGAACGCGAACAATACGAAGGTGCGCCAAATCCATCAGTAGGTTTCATTATTGATGATATCGATTTCAGCGGACTCGGCATGCCTGCCACGCTGTTTGATGTAAAGCAGATTGAAGTGCTGCGCGGCCCGCAGGGCACGCGCTATGGTGCGAATGCCTTGGCCGGGTTGATTGCAGTGCGTGGCAATGATCCTGAGCAAGAAGCGCACTTTGGCGTGGAAGCCAGTGTTGGCGGCTACAACACCCGTGCTCTCGGTGCCTATGCTACCGCCCCCATCGAATCACTCAGCTCAGCTTGGCGCATGTCGGTGCAGCAGTATCGCAGTGATGGATTTCGTAGCAATTCCTACTTGAATCGTAAAGATACTGATGGTCGCGATGAGCTGACTGCGCGCTTTAAATGGAATTGGCAGGTGAGTGACAATTCGACGCTAGATTTATCGCTGTTACATGCGAATCTCAATAATAGCTACGACGCTTGGTCAATTGATAACTCGAGAGTGTCTTTATCAGACAAACCAGGTAAGGATGCTGAACGTACAACAGGCGTAGCGCTTAAGTGGTCTGACAACTTGCCGAATGAGTTGTTGTTAACTGTTACCGGTACTACTGCTTCCACAGCCAGCCTGCATAGCTACGATGGCGATTGGGGTAATACCCAAAGTTGGCAGACCTTGATGCGCAGCTGGAGCATTCAAAATGGCGTTACCGGTAATGCTTGGCAAAACTTTGTCTATGACTATGTATATCGCGCTGATCGTGACCGTGATAACCGCAGTATCGATGTGCGGCTAGCTTCAGATCATGCTGCTGGTAATTTTAACTGGCTGGTGGGTGCGTATGCGATGAATCTGCGCGAGCATATTCGTGAAGTCAGTCAGGGTGTCTATCAAGACCCGGTTGCCTATGATTATTTTGGTGGTGCGGATGACTATTTGAATAGTCGTTACAAGGCCACTAATGCAGCACTGTACGGTCAACTTGATGGTATGTTCGCGCCGCGCTGGAGTTGGTCATTGGGGTTGCGTGGTGAGCGCCGTACATCTGGCTATGCGGACTATCGTCAATCCTATGGCAGCTTGGTAAGTCAGTTGGATGCATCACAGGGCGAGAATATGTGGGGTGGCCAAGCAAGCTTTGGCTTCGACCTTAGTGATGCTAAAAAAGCATATTTATTGGTGTCGCGCGGTTACAAAGCGGGTGGTTTTAATCTTGGTTATGCTGCTGACGCAAAACCCCGATTTGCAGCGGAGTCGCTGCTCAGTTATGAACTGGGTGCCAAAGGTAATGCATTTCAGGGACGGATGTATTTTGATACCGCCTTGTTTTATCAACAACGTCGCGCTATGCAGGTGTTAAACAGTACGCAGCTGGTCGTGGGGGATCCCAACTCGTTTGTATTCTTTACCGATAACGTCGGTGCGGGTTATAACGCCGGCATTGAAAGTAGTCTGCGTTTCAATCTCAGCGCGACACTGGAAGTGGGTGGGTCACTGGGTCTGCTGCGTACTCGGTCTGCTGCGTATATGCAGGATAATGGCACGGTGGTACTAGCTCGTGAGCAGGCGCATGCTCCTGAATATACTGCGGGAGTGTATGGCGCGTGGCGCGCGACCAATGGCTTAATGGCGCGCATTGATCTAGTTGCCAAAGATAATTTTTACTACAGTAATGCACCCAGTAACCAGCAGGCGCGGGCGTATTCGCTCGCAAATGTAAAACTCGGCTATGAGGGGCAGGTGTGGAGTACATACCTCTGGGTTAGAAATGCGTTTGACAAAGACTACACGGTGCGAGCCTTCGAGTTTGGCAACGTACCACCAGATTTTTCGGATGCACTCTATGTTCAGCATGGTGAGCCACGGCAATTTGGTGTGACCGGTAGCTGGCAGTTTTGAAAGAGATAAGACTCTCTCTCATCCGGGAGAGAGTGTTTTTATCATTGGAGATTAACGATGCGAACCATGATTGAAATCAGTCTGTATCCGCTGGATGCCGAGTACATCCCACACATTAAGGATTTTATTGATCGCTTGAATATTTATCCCGAACTACAAGTGATTACCAATGCGATGAGCACCCAGATTGCGGGTGAGCATGCGCGTGTATTCGAAATACTGGGTATTGAAACTGCAAAGAGCTTTGCTGCAACCGGCCGTAAGGTGTTTGTGATGAAAGTGTTGGGCGGTCAAGAGTAAGAAATGGCAAGCGTGCGCGCTGTGCTAACAGAATTACTGGGCACCTCCATTTGGGAGGCGGTGGCAGTGCTGCTGGCATTGGCTTATTTGATACTCGCGATACGCCGCAGCCTATGGTGCTGGCTGTGTGCCTTCATCAGTACGGCGATTTATATTGTGTTGATGGCTAAGACTGGCTTGGTGATGGATACGCTATTGCAGGTGTACTATTTGGTGATGGCGGTGTATGGCTATCTTGAATGGCGGCGTGGGCAGGCACCCTCGGGTGAACTCACCATTGTCAGTTGGACGTGGCAACAACATGTATTAGCAATAGCTGCTGTTGCGTTGGCAACCGTTGTTAATGCATGGCTGTTGCAGTTTGTGGAAATATCACGTTCCCCCTGGCTGGATTCGTTTGTTACCTGGGCGAGCGTGCTCACTACATGGATGGTAGCGCGGCGAGTCATTGAAAACTGGTTGTACTGGATCGTTGTGGATACAGTTGCCGCCTGTTTGTATTACACGCGTGGACTGAGCGCGACAGCACTATTGTTCTTGGTGTACGTTGGTATGGTTGTTCATGGCTATCTCGTTTGGCGTAAGCGTGCTGCACTTGCCGTCACAGAGGTCACGGCGTGATCCCTCAACAAGTGGCTGCTGAGATATTGGCGGTTGATCCTGCTACCTTGAGGGTTGCGCGAATCAAGGGTGGTCTGACTAACGAAAGTTGGTGCGTGCAAGCTGCGCACGCTGCGGTGGTCGTACGTATCAGCACCGTTGATGAGCATGAACTGCAACTCAATCGACCCAGCGAAACCATCGTGTTGTCGTTAGTGCAGCAGGCAGGTATTGGTGCAGAGGTGTTGTTATGCGCGCCTGAGCGACGCTTGCTCGTTACCCGTAAGTTGCAGGCGGAAACTCTGAGTCAGGAGGCAATGCGCGACACAGCAGTGATAAATAAATTGGCGACGTTGTTGCGGCAACTGCATTCCTTGCCGGTCACTCCTGCAGTACAGCACATTGATTTGCCCGCAGTTTTGCGAGGCTACTGGCACAGTCTGGATCAACAAAGTGAGCCATCTGATATTGACATCGTAGAACGCACGCAGGCTATACGCATCGCAACTGATTCGGCGCAATCAGCATTGCGCTGTCTATGCCACAATGACGTTCATCATCTTAACCTCATGTCAGATGGCCAAAGACTATGGTTGCTGGATTGGGAATACGCAGGGATTGGCGATCCGCTTTTTGATTTGGCGGCGGTGTGCTGCTATCACCACTATGACGAACTGCTGCGACAGCAATTGTTAACGGCATACAAAGGCCAATTGACGGCGATTGATAGTGAGCGCTTGCAACAACTATGCTGGCTGTTTGATTACATCAAGGCGTTATGGTTGGCGGTACGCAGTCTGCAAGCCGACATTCAATAGGGGCGGTATCGCTACCACCCCTATAGGCTTGATTATTTCGCTGCCGATTGGTTGGCTACGGCGGCGGCGGCGGCAGCAATCGCGACCGCATCACCCAAGAAACGTCGTGGAACTTTGGGTTTCAACGCGGCGTCCAGCTCATAAACAATGGGCACGCCGGTGGGAATGTTGAATTCGACAATGTCAGCATCCGACATGCCATCGAGCATCTTCACCAATGCGCGTAGGCTATTGCCATGAGCGACTACCAATACATTGCGACCGCGCAGCAACTCCGGCGCAATTTTGTCAGTCCAGAATGGCAGCACGCGCGCCAAAGTTTCCTTGAGTGATTCGGTGGCAGGCAGGGCATCGGGTGGCAGCGCGGCATAGCGACGATCTTGGCTGGGGTGACGTTCGTCGCTACTGGTCAGCGGTGGTGGTGGGATGTCATAGCTACGCCGCCAGATTTTTACCTGATCGGCCCCATGTTTGGCGGTGGTTTGTGCCTTGTCCAGGCCTTGTAGTGCGCCGTAATGACGTTCATTCAGCCGCCAACTGCGTTCCACTGGTAACCACATCAGATCCATTTCATCGAGCACGGTCCACATGGTGCGGATGGCGCGTTTGAGTACCGAGGTGTACACCAAGTCGAAATTGAAGCCCTCGGCTTTGAGTAGGCGGCCTGCTTCGCGGGCCTCAGTGCGGCCCTGTTCGGTCAGATCCACGTCGGTCCAGCCGGTAAACAGATTTTCGACGTTCCAGCTGCTTTGTCCGTGGCGGACCAGTACCAGTTTACCTATCACGTGGGACCCCTATTCATATAGTTGATTACCTGCAGATTTATACCAGAGCGGTACGGCAGGTGTCAGTACGATCTGGCATGTTTAGGCGTCTGTTGTCTGGACCTTTGTTGGCTGATGCGCCTCGGGTCTCCATTATTGATAAAGTTGTGCGCGGATAACCTCGGGGTGACAGTCGCTTTGTTGCACTTATTGGAAATTACCCAATGACCGCTATAGAGCAGTGCTGATTTGCGCTTCGGGCCAAAATGGTCTGTCCTAATGGCAGCAGCAGAAAATAGTTAAGTCGATTGTGCAGGCTTATCACTGCACGCCGTTGCGAATTGACGTGGCTAATTCGCCAGCTCAATATCTTTGATCACTGCTGCCAGAAAGCGGCAGGCTTCACCGCCGGTAATGGAGCGATGATCAAACGCCAGTGATAAAGGAATGCGGGAATGCACTTCAATGCCGCCATCATTAGTGGCAACGACATCGCGATGTACCTTGCCGGTGCCAAGAATCGCCACTGTTGGTGGTACTACCAAGGGTGTGGCATAGCGACCAGCCAAGGTACCGAAATTGGTGAGCGTGATGGTGTAATCACGCAATTCTTCTGGTGCCAGTGTGCGATCCCGAGTGGCTTGTTTCAAGCGATTCAATTCCTCGCGCAGTTCGAGTAACGACTTGTCCTGCGCATCGCGTATTACGGGCACAAACAGCTTGTCGCCCACATCGATGGCAATACCGAGGTCAACTTGTTTGAACACCCGTCGTGCTGGGCCATTGGGATCGAATACCGCGTTGAGTGAAGGCTCGGCAAGCACGGCGTGACACAGTGCGCGAATAATGCGTGCGGTCATATCTACGCGGCCGCTCCAGTTATGGATGTCGGCATCATCGAACACGGTGACGATTGATATTTCATCGCGTGACAGGGTCATGGCCTGCGCCATGGCGCGGCGCGCCCCGGTAATGGGTTGAAACTCACCAGCGAGGCGTTCGCTCAGTTCTGGTAGGCGATAGCTGTTGCGTGATCCTTGACGTTCCAGTTGCGCGCTGCTTAATACATCATCTACCGAAATTACGCCGTCTTTACCGGTGGCGTTGATCTCACTCAGATCAATCTCCAAACGCTTGGCTAGCAGGCGCGCTGCGGGTGCCGTGCGTAACCGACCGTGTTGCGAGTTTGATGTGCTTGACCCACCTGCGACGGCACGTTCCACCAGTTCATGGTCGCTGACATTCATGCGACCGACCACCGTGCCCGCGTCTGCATTATTAGCGTTCGTGGTCGCTGCTGTCGGTGCGGGTTCAGCTATGCCCAGATCAAACTCCACAATGGCTTGGTGAGTGGCAACGGTATCACCCGTCTTGACCAGCAAGCGTGTGACGGTGCCGCTGAACGGGCTGGGTACTTCAACCACGGCTTTGGCGGTTTCTACTGAAACCATCAATTGATCGACCTGCACGGTCTCGCCTTCCTTGATATGCCAAGCGACGATGTCCGCTTCCTGTAGGCCTTCACCCAGATCTGGTAGATGAAATGTGGTCACAGAATTTCCCCAATCGATCTATCTACGTGTTTATGCATTAGCTGGCTGTCAATGTGGTGTGTACCGCAGCGATAATGCGTGCCACGCTGGGTACGTAGTCATGTTCGAGTCGTGCCAGCGGCACGATGGTGTCATAGCCGGTAACGCGCTGAATAGGTGCTTCCAAATCATACAAGCCATGCTCGGCAACGATGGCGGCAATCTCGGCGCCGACACCCACATTACGCGCAGCTTCGTGGACGATGATCAAGCGACCGGTTTTAGCTACTGAATCCAGAATGGTTTCAGCATCAATCGGACTGATGGTTGCCAGGTCAATGACTTCTGCACTGATACCTTGCTGGGCCAATTCCTCAGCCGCTTTCAAGCACTCAATGGTCATCGCGCCCCAAGTGACGATGCTGCAATCCGTGCCTTCGCGTAGTACGTAGCAAACATCCAGTGGCAATGCCTCACCGTTGTCTTCTACTTCTTGTCGCGCATAGCGATAGATGCGCACCGGTTCGAGAAACAGTACGGGATCAGGTTCACGGATCGCTGCCAACAACAAGCCATACGCACGGGCAGGCGAGGAGGGACAGACTACACGCAGTCCCGGCATGTGGCAGAACATGGATTCCACTGATTCGGAGTGATGTTCAGGTGAATGAATACCACCACCATGCGGAGTGCGAATGACCACCGGGCAGGTAAGGCGCCCACGAGTACGATTACGCAGGCGAGTCATGTGATTGACGATCTGATCCACTGCTGGATAGATGAACCCCATGAATTGAATTTCCGCTACTGGTTTCAGCCCTTGTGCGGCCATGCCAACACAGAGTCCGGCAATCATGCCTTCTGCTAAGGGTGTATCAATGATGCGTTGATTGCCGAAGGTTTCCTGCAACCCTTGTGTGGCGCGGAATACGCCGCCGTTTTTGCCCACGTCCTGGCCTAGTACCACTACACTTGGGTCGTGGGACATTTCCCATGCATGCGCCATGGTAATCGCTTCAACTAGAGTGACTTTAGCCATGAGGCACTGCCATCCCGCTGAGTTGTACGACTTCGTTGCGTTGTTCGATCAACCGCCGTGGTGGATTGGCAAACAAATGATCAAACATGGCCGTGACCGGTGGCTTGGGGGTCGAAACGTATTCGCTGACGGCGGCTTCGATCAAGTGACTGCATTCCTGTTTGTAAGCCTGTTCCTTGGTTTCATCCCACAGTTGCAGCTGTTGTAGGTAACCACGCAGACGTTTCATGGGCTCCACCGCCCACCCTTGTTCGACTTCACCGGTGGGTCGATAACGACTGGCATCATCGGCGGTGGTATGGTCGCTGAGTCGATAGGTTAGCGCTTCCACCACGGTGGGGCCTGCGCCGCTGCGTGCGCGTGCCAAGGCCTGCTCCAGCACGTGACGCACGGCGAGAATATCGTTGCCATCGACTTGAATGCCGGGAATGCCGGCGGCGATGCCTTTTTGCGCCAGTGTTTGCGCCGCAGTCTGTTGCGCCAGCGGTATGGAAATCGCCCAGCGATTGTTCACCACATAAAACACCACCGGCAGTTTTTGCACGCCCGCGACATTCATCGCTTCATAAAACGCGCCTTCTGAGGTGCCGCCATCACCAATGTAAGCCAGTGCACAGCGTGGCTCGTTACGAAGCTTGAAGGCGAGTGCGGCACCAGCGGCGTGCAGCGTTTGTGTGGCAATGGGCACACACCAGGGAAAATCATGGCGGGTGTTGACAAAATCATTGCCTGATTCATCGCCGCCCCAGTAGCGCAGAATTTCCACCATGCGGACACCGCGCCAGATTTGCGTACCAATTTCGCGATACACCGGCGCGATTACGTCGTCCTCGTGCAATGCAGCAGCGGCACCAATCTGTGCGGCTTCGTGGCCCACTGCCGGTGGGTAGGTGCCCAGCTGACCAGTGCGTTGTAGATTGATCGCTTTGGTGTCAAAGGCGCGCACCAGCACCATCATCTTGTACATTTTCACCAATTCGACCGGGTCACGCACGAAGGCGGGCAGGCTGGCAGCATCGACTTCAGGCAGGAATCGTCCTTCAGCGTCCAGGTACTGGCGGTACTGAATGTCGAACTGGGCGGTTGTACTCAACGAATTCCTCCTTGCCTGGCGACTGGGGTGACCAAGTAAAACTGCACGCATTATAGCCGAGCATGACCTGTGTGCCCGATCATTGTGCTACTACTTATGCCATCATCAGTATCGATTCGCGACACTTGAACTCATATGAAAACCAATACCTTTACCAATCATCCACCCACTATCACTCTCGATGTTGATAACCGACCCCTGGTCGCGCCGATCTACCAATCGGTCAAGTTCAGTTTCGATGCAGTGAGTGAAGCCGAGCGCCATGGTCGCGGTGAGCGTGACGGGTATGCCTACTCACGCATCGACAATCCTACCTTGCACCAGTTGCAACAGACATTGGCGACGTTACAGGGGCGGGAACACTGCCTGCTCGCAGCCTCTGGTGTGGCGGCAATCAGCCTTACTTTGCAGGCGCTATGTAAGCAGGGCGATCACCTACTGATGTTTGTGGAAGGTTACGGTCCTACACGCCACATGGTACGACGGGTGCTGGCACGATTTGGGGTGCGTCATACCGTGTTATCCATTGAAGATCATGCCGGGATTGAACGAGTGTTAAGCAGTACGCCGACGCGCTTGATGGTGTTTGAAAGTCCTACCAACCCGATACTGAAAATCGCTGACCTGCAACATCTGTGTGCGTTGGCTAAACATTATGATTGCCTGACTGTGATGGACAATACCTTTGCCAGTCTGCATGCGCATGGACAGTATCCCATTGACGTCTACGTACATTCCCTGACCAAGTATGCCAATGGTCACGGTGACGTGCTGGCTGGTGCGGTGATTTCCAATGAGCCGTTACACGGATTATTACGTGCAGAGTTTATGGTGATGGGCAGCATGCTCGATCCGCACGCGGCGTTTTTGATTCAGCGTGGTTTGAAGACTTATGGCCTGCGTTATGAGCGAGCCTGTCAGAATGCGTTAGTCATCGCACAGTTTCTTGAGCAGCATCCTGCGGTCAGTAGCGTGCGCTATCCGGGGTTGCCTTCACATCCGCAACACCAACTGGCTATGCAACAATCGGGCAACGGTGGTGGCGTCGTCACCTTTGCGCTTCGTGGTGACGAAGCGGCAGCCAATAACGTTGTGCAAAAACTCACCTTGTTCAAATTGGCATCGAGCCTGGGGTCCACTGAATCGCTGGTGGTACAGCCGTCAGCCATATTGCCGCGTGACTTGAATGCTGAGCAGCGGCAATGGGCCGAAGTTACTGATACCACCATTCGCTTGTCGATTGGTATCGAAGATATCGAAGATTTACTGGCTGATTTGACGCAGGCACTTGGTCATGTGGGGTAAAGTGAACCCCCAATGTGGCGTGTTGACTTGCTGCGAACTCCTTGTTACTGGTCTTAGTGAAATCCCTGTTTAGATTTTAATGACGAGAACTGAAGGTAATGATGTACTTTTTTTCTGGCCGGGTTGCAGTAAATCGTTGTGCCGTATGGATTGGCGTATTGATCGTTGGTATTGCGCTATTGACGAGTTGCACCAAGTCCGGCGCTCCATCCGCTACACAGCAAGTGAAGCCGATTGCTAACGTAGATGTCATCACCGTTCGCGCACAACCGCTTGTTCTGACTACCACGCTGCCGGGTCGCGCAACTGCTTATGCCATTGCGGAAGTGCGGCCGCAGGTGGGTGGCATCCTTAAGCGCCGCGTGTTTCGTGAAGGCGCGGATGTGAAAGCGGGCGATGTGTTATATGAAATTGACCCAGCTCTGTATCAGGCCACGCTGAACAGCGCACGTGCGGCACTGGCAAAAGCAGAAGCGAGTCTGGTGACTGTAAAGCTTAAAGCGCAACGGTATGCGGAATTGGCACAGTCTGGTGTCATCAGTCAGCAGGAAAATGATGATTTGATTGCGGCACTGGGTGAGGCAGAGGCGGATGTCAAGTCGAGTAAGGCAGCAGTGGAAACTGCCACCATTAATTTTGGCTATACGCGGATTGTTGCGCCCATCTCTGGTCGTATCGGCAAGTCTACTGTCACTGTTGGCGCATTGCTGACTGCCAATCAGCCAGCAGCATTGGCGACTATTCAGCAGCTTGATCCTATCTATGTTGATATTACGCAAACCAGTACCGAACTATTACGGTTACAACGGGAGTTGGCCGGTGGTGATCTCAAGCCAGTAACTCAGGGCCAACCCAAGGCTACGTTACTGTTTGATGATGGTTCGACATATACGCATTCCGGCAAAGTGCAGTTTGCGGACATCAGTGTTAACGAAGGTACTGGCACGGTAACTGTGCGTGTGACTTTCCCAAATCCCAAACATGAAATTCTGCCCGGCATGTATGTGCGTGCCACGCTAGACGAGGGTACGTTGCAACATGCGCTATTGGTGCCACAGCAGGCCGTTACCCGCGACCCCACTGGTGCGGCAACCGCATTGGTTCTTAATGCGGAGGGAGTGGTGGAGTTGCGTATGCCAACCATTGATCGTTCGGTAGATAACCAGTGGTTGATACGCGATGGTATTCACGACGGTGAGCAAGTAATTATCGGCGGTGGGCAGCGTGTCAAAGCAGGTGATAAAGCGCAGGTGGCTGCGGCTCCTGATGCGGCGACCGGACAATAAAGGGGTTCACTCATGGTGCGTTTCTTTATTGACCGACCCATTTTTGCTTGGGTCATCGCGCTAACGATTATGTTGGCGGGGGTGCTGGCTATTGGTAGTTTGCCGGTATCGCAATATCCAGACATCGCACCACCAGCAATCAATATTTCCGCGTCTTATCCCGGTGCGTCGGCTAAAACCATCGAGGATTCAGTTACACAGGTCATTGAGCAATCAATGCAGGGTATTGATGGGCTTAGTTACATCAGTTCCAATAGTGATTCGTTGGGACAGGCGTCGATCACACTAACCTTTGCTGCCACTACCGATCCTGATGTTGCGCAGATTCAGGTGCAAAACAAGTTGCAACGAGCCATTGCTCGATTGCCCGCTGAAGTGCAAGCCCAAGGTGTAACGGTCACCAAGGCCACAAATGATTTTTTGCTGATTGTTGGTTTGTATTCTGATGATGGTTCCAAAAGCCAGATCGACCTGGGCGATTATGGCGTATCGAATGTGCAGGATGTACTGGCGCGGGTGGACGGGGTGGGCGAGGTGATATCGTTTGGTGCCCCGTATGCAATGCGTATCTGGCTGGACCCGGACAAACTTGATAACTATAAGCTGGTGCCTGCTGACGTCAGAAGCGCGTTGATGGCACAAAATACGCAGGTGTCCGCCGGCCAGCTGGGAGCATTGCCGTCCGTTGCCGGGCAGCAGCTCAATGCCACCATCAACGCGCAGGGTCGATTGCAGACGCCCGAACAGTTTGGCGCCATTTTATTGCGCACCGATACCAATGGCGCGGTGGTACGTCTACGTGACGTGGCACGGATTGAAATTGGTTGGGAGAGTTATGAGCGAGTCGTGACCTTTGGTGATTTGCCTGCCAGTGGCGTTGCCGTGCGTCTGGCGGTGGGCGCCAATGCACTGGCAACCGCTGAGCGCGTAAAAGCCAAAGTTGCTGAACTGGAAACTTACTTCCCCAGTGGTATCAAGGCGATGATCCCATTTGATACGTCGCCTTTCGTGCGCGCGTCGATCAAAGAGGTTGTGAAAACATTGTTGGAAGCCATCGTGTTGGTGTTTCTGGTGATGTATCTGTTCCTGCAGAGTTGGCGCGCCACACTGATTCCTACCATTGCCGTGCCAGTGGTATTGCTTGGCACGTTTGGTGTGCTGGCCGTATTTGGGTATTCGATCAACATGCTCACCATGTTTGCCACGGTGTTGGCCATTGGTTTGTTGGTGGATGATGCCATCGTGGTAGTTGAGAATGTTGAGCGCCTCATGCATGAGGAGCATCTATCGCCGCTTGCTGCAACTCGCAAGTCGATGCAGCAAATAACTGGGGCGCTGGTCGGTATCGCATTGGTGTTGTCAGCGGTGTTCGTACCGATGGCCTTCTTTAGTGGTTCCGCCGGGGTGATCTACCGGCAGTTTTCAGTAACGATTGTTTCGGCGATGGTGTTGTCAGTACTGGTGGCGCTGATTCTGACGCCCGCACTGTGTGCCACACTGCTCAAGCCGATTACAGTAG
Organism: Steroidobacteraceae bacterium; assembly: GCA_050181835.1. GTDB lineage: Bacteria > Pseudomonadota > Gammaproteobacteria > Steroidobacterales > Steroidobacteraceae > CAILZL01. The sequence goes on from JBFXCU010000004.1 coordinate 72,280, forward strand.
ATGAACGCAAGAAAACCAATGGGTTTTTCCACTGGTTTAATGACAGCTTTGCACGCGGTCAACATGCTTATCAGACAATAGTCGGTCGTTTGATTGCACGTAGTGGCCGTATTTTGATTATTTACGCGCTGCTGACGGCGGCAATGGCAGTGGCGTTCGTGGCACTACCCAAGTCGTTCTTGCCCGATGAAGATCAGGGCACGTTAAGGACGATGGTGCAGTTGCCACCGGGCGCGACGCAGGAACGGGCCGTAAAGGTAGTGCGACAAATTCAGGCCTATTACCAAACTAATGAACAAGCAAATCTCGACAAGGTATTCGGTCTCAATGGTTTCAATCCCATCGGCGTCGGTCAGAATCAGGCAATGGTGTTTGTGCGCCTGAAAGACTGGGAGGAGCGCAGCGGCGTAGAAAACCGTGTCAACGCCATTGTTGCGCGGGCTAATCGTTCGCTAGCACAAATTCGTGACGCCACTATCTTTACCGTCGTGCCACCGGCAGTTAGGGGACTTGGTATTTCCTCGGGGTTTGACATGCAGTTACTGGATCGTGGCGGGTTAGGCCACGATGCCTTGATACAGGCACGGAATCAGTTGCTGGGCATGGCAGCCAAAGATCCCACCTTGGCCGCAGTGCGAGCTAATGGCCAGGAGGATACGCCGCAGTTACAGCTGGATATCGATATGGAAAAAGCTACTGCTTTGGGCTTGTCGATTGCTGATATCAATAATGTGCTCAGTACCGCCTGGGGTGGTAGCTACGTTAACGATTTCATTGATCGTGGCCGTGTCAAAAAAGTGTATCTGCAAGGTGAGGCTGGTGCCCGTATGCAGCCAGAAGACATTGCTAAATGGCGCGCACGCAATAGCCAAGGTGAGATGGTGCCGCTATCGACTTTTGTTAGTGCACATTGGGTTTATGGTGCCACCAAGCTGGAGCGTTATAATGGTCTGGGTTCGGTTGCGATTGCCGGCACGGCTGCCTCTGGCAAGAGCACCGGTCAAGCCATGACAGCCATGGAAAAGCTGGTAGCGACCTTGCCAGCGGGCATTGGCTTTGCGTGGAGTGGTGCGTCGGCGGAGGAACTTGCGGCGGGTTCGCAAGCACCAGCCTTGTATGTGTTGTCGGCGCTGGTGGTGTTCCTGAGTCTGGCGGCGCTATATGAAAGTTGGTCGATTCCCTTCGCGGTGATGTTGGTGGTGCCGTTGGGAGTACTGGGGGCCGTGTTAGTAACGCTGTCACGTGGACTGAGTAATGATGTTTACTTTCAAGTGGGAATGTTGACGACGATTGGTTTATCAGCAAAAAACGCGATTCTGATCGTTGAGTTTGCCAAGGAGTCGTATGCCAATGGCAGTGATTTGATTGACGCTACACTTGAAGCGGTGCGGCTGCGGCTGCGGCCTATTTTGATGACCTCGTTGGCGTTCGTGTTTGGTGTGGCACCATTGGCGCTGTCGAGTGGACCCGGCTCCGGTGCCCAGAACGCGATCGGAACCGGCGTGCTGGGTGGCATGTTGTTCGCTACTGCACTGGGTATTTTCTTTGTGCCAGTGTTTTTCGTGGTGGTGTATCGGCTATTCCCCGGTAAACGTGCCGCCCAATAACTTTCAGGTCTAACGGGCGGCGATCAATATTCGTCGTCCTGTATCGCAAGCTCGCCGCGATCGTAGGCATCCAGCAATGACTTGGCAGCTACTTGATCCGGTTCGTTCACCATGATGGACAGATGACCCATGGCGGGTAATTCCCCCATTGCACCCTGTAGACCAGCACCTTGCAGGAACACTTCGATACCATACTGTTGCAATAAGCCGGTCAGCAATTGTGCTTCGATGTAGCTGCTGCCGCGAAATACTGAGATCAACATCGTCTCCGGTCCGGTGTGATTGCAAGGGTTTAAAGGTTTAGTTGAGTTATACAGCATCAGGCATCAGGGAATTGCGTTCAGGCTTCTTTCCTGGCTCTTCTTTCGCGAACGGGGGAGTCGGCGAAAGTCGACTTTTTCTGATTCGTTCTGGCGGTTGCCTATAAGCAAAGTAGCTGCGAGTAGCGCACGCTACTGACCAAAGCGCGCATCCTCCCGGTTCCGGGAGAGAGACAGAGGTAGGGTAATCTTCTTATACTTACACCCTTAGGTCGGTGTGAACCGGCCCACACCGACCCGACCAGCCCAAAGGAAAGCCATGACCGCAAAGATTATTTATACCCTGACCGACGAAGCTCCGGCACTGGCCACTTACTCGTTTTTGCCGATTGTTCAGGCCTTTACGCAGGCTGCGTCGATTGCAGTGGAAACCCGTGATATCTCGCTGGCGGGCCGTATTCTGGCCAACTTTACTGAAGCGCTGAAGCCGGAACAACGGCAGAAAGACGATCTGGCCGAACTGGGTGACCTGGCCAAAACGCCCGAAGCCAATATCATCAAGCTACCCAATATCAGTGCTTCGGTGCCGCAATTAAAGGCCGCCATCAAGGAGTTGCAGGGGCAGGGTTACGCCGTGCCGGATTTTCCTGAAGATCCAAAAACCGACGCGGAAAAGCAGATCAAGGCTCGCTACGCCAAGGTCTCCGGTTCAGCAGTGAATCCGGTGCTGCGTGAAGGCAACTCCGACCGTCGTGTCGCCAAGGCGGTGAAACAGTATGCCAAAAAGCATCCGCATTCCATGGGTGCATGGACTGCTGACTCCAAAACTCATGTGGCGCACATGAGTAGCGGTGATTTCTATGCCAACGAACAGTCTGCATTGATAGGCAAGGCTGGTACGGTGCGGGTCGAGTTCACGCCGCAGCAGGGTAGCGCAACTGTATTGAAGGAAGTGAAAGTGCAGGCAGATGAACTCATCGCCACCACTTTCCTCAGTGCCAGCAAATTGCGTGAGTTCTACTCTGCACAGATCGCCGATGCCAAAGCTACCGGCATCCTGCTGTCGCTGCACCTTAAAGCCACCATGATGAAGGTGTCCGACCCCATTCTGTTCGGTCACGCGGTCAGCGTGTATTACGCGGATGTGTTTGCTAAACACGCAGCCGTGTTCAAACAGCTGGGCATTAATCCGCGCAATGGCATTGGCGATGCGTATACCAAGATCAAGACCTTGCCCGCTGCACAGCAAGCGGAGATCGAAGCTGATCTAAAGGCTGTTTACAGCACGCGACCAGCATTGGCGATGGTGGATTCCGACAAGGGCATTACCAATCTGCATGTGCCCAGCGATGTTATTATCGATGCATCCATGCCTGCTGCAATCCGTACCTCAGGACGCATGTGGGGTACCGACGGCAAGTTGCATGACATGAAAGCGATGATTCCCGATCGCTGCTATGCCGGTATCTATCAAGCGACGATTGATGACTGCAAGCAACATGGTGCCTACGACGTGACCAGTATGGGTAGCGTCAGCAATGTGGGCTTGATGGCGCAGGCTGCGGAAGAATACGGCTCGCACGACAAGACCTTTGAGATCGCCTCAGCAGGGGTGGTGAAAGTGATTGATGCAGAAGGCAAGGTGCTGACTCAGCATGATGTGCAGCAGGGTGATATATGGCGCATGTGCCAGACCAAGGATGTCGCGATTCGCGACTGGGTCAAGCTGGCGGTGAACCGTGCTCGTGCCACCGGCGTTACCACTATCTTCTGGCTGGATGAACAACGCGCCTATGATCGCAATGTGATCACCAAGGTAAATACTTACCTGAAGGATCACGACACCAAGGGTCTGGATATTCGCGTGTTGTCGCCAGTAGAGGCCATCAAGGTTTCGTTTCAACGCATTCGTCAAGGCAAGGACAGTATCTCGGTCACAGGCAATGTGTTGCGTGATTACCTGACTGATTTGTTCCCCATTCTCGAACTCGGTACCAGCGCCAAGATGTTGTCCATTGTTCCTTTATTGGCCGGTGGTGGCATGTACGAAACTGGCGCGGGTGGTTCAGCGCCCAAGCATGTACAACAGTTCCTCGAAGAAAATTATTTGCGTTGGGATTCACTCGGTGAGTTCCTTGCTTTGCAGGTTTCCATCGAAGACATGGCGGCGAAAACCGGCAACACCAAAGCTGCCGTGCTTGCTGAAGCATTGGACACGGCCAACGGTCTTTTCCTCGACAATGATAAATCACCGGCGCGTAAAGTCGGGCAGATCGACAACCGTGGTAGTCACTTCTATCTGGCGCTGTACTGGGCGAAAACATTGGCCGCACAAACCAAGGACGCTGCTTTGCAAACGCAATTCAAACCCATTGCTGAAGCGTTGACAGCTAACGAAGCCAAGATCGTTGCTGAAATGATTGACGCGCAGGGTAAGTCGCAGGAGATTGGTGGTTACTACCATCCCGTACCCGCCAAGTGTTCGGCGGCCATGCGACCTAGTGCAACGTTGAATGCGGTGCTGGCGAGCATCAAGTAGGGAAAGAAGATAAAAATCCCGATGTGAAAACATCGGGCTTTTTCACAGCCTTGATGAACAAGTGGCCAATACACAGAAGTACAGCCCGAAATGAGCTTCAGGGGTAGTGCATGCCTATATCTCGTGCGTTCCTTTAATTACTTGCAGAATCTGCGTACAACCGTCTTCAAGTAAATCGAGCACATGTTCAAAGCCTTCCGGTCCACCGTAGTAGGGATCGGGCACTTCGTTATCTCGGTGCGTCACACAGTACTCACAAAATAGTTTGATCTTGTGACGATTTTGTTCTGTGGCCAAAGTTTGTAGCTCGCGATAATTGTCATCATCCATGGCCAGAATCAAATCAAAAAGACTGAGATCGACGCGGGTTACTTGTCGTGCTTTGCCGGTCATTGGCAGGCCGCGTTTTTGACCTGCGGCGTGCATGCGTGAGTCGGGTGAAGCGCCGCTGTGATAGCCAAGAGTGCCCGCTGAATCACAGCGCACTTGGTCAGCTAGCCCTGCGTCTTGTAGTAGTTTGCGCATGACGTTTTCACCTGCGGGAGAGCGACAAATGTTACCCATACAGATGAACAAGATAGACGAGAGTGGGGTGAGACGATTCATGGTGACTGGCAATACCGTTGGGCTATGGGGCTCCATTTGCGTCTTGCTGTGATCGCTCAACTGCAATCGATGGCAAACGACGGCATCAAGACATGAAATAGCTCAAGCTCAGCATGTATTACCTCTGGCTAGCCGCGCGCCAAAAACTTGCCTTTGAGAAAACTGAACAACCCCATAACACTCACGCTCGCTATCAGTATGCCACTGATAGTTAATAATAACTTGTAAAACAGATTGTTGAATCGCCCCGTATGCAGAGGATATCCAGTGTTTATGATACGTTCAGAAATATGCTGCGCCTGCGCATCTATTCGGATGTCCATCTGCCCGCCCGCAGCATCAAAGTAAACCTTGCTGAGTCCTTGTGGATTTAGTTCGCCAGACTGTTGCAAACCAATAATTCGATACGGTGAAAATGCATTGGATGTTTGCGCCGAGCGGATCATGGAGTTCGGGAAAGCATTCAGAGAACGTTGCATTACCGGTAGCCATTCGGCAGAACTACCGCCCGACACATTGTCGAGATGGTCGGTAAAATCCATGCTGTAGTCTTCACCACGAAATGGCTCAAGTAACAGTTTTTGTGATTGCTCTGGGAACGCCAGGGTAACGCCGGTGACCAAAGTTAATAGCAACGGCACGGCTTCGATGATGCCGATATTGCGATGCGCTTTCAGCAACTGTGGGCGAGCTGTGCTTTTCGGCAGCACCCCCTGACTAAAGCCGCGTCGCAGCGGCCAGAACGTCAGCAGACCGGCAAATAACAGTACGATCATGGCCAGCGCTGCGCAACCTAGGAGAGTCAAGCCCCAATTGCCCAACAAAAGACGATGATGCAGATCGTATAACCACTCCTCCCAACGTTCATTCAATACCCACTGAGCGACGACGACGCCTTCAGTGTCCAAATACGCATAGCGCGTATCGGAGAGGGTGACTTTGGTTAGGGGAAATTCTGCGCTGGCAAACTCGATGAGGAGGATTTCATTTTGGTTGAATTGCGCTTCGACCTTACTCGCGATGCGAGCTAGTGCTTCGGGAGTGGGCGTGAAGGTGACGCGTGCTTGTGGAATCGTAAGATGGAGATAGTCCTGCTTCCAGACCAGTAGCGTACCAGTCACACTGACAAGTAGCATCAATAGCGCCAGCGTCGCTCCGCCCCATGCATGGATGCTGTGCGAAAAAAGGAACAGCGTTTTTTTCATGTTTATCATTTAATCTGAATGCGGAGCTATGCAATGTCGATGTCAGTTGACGAGCCTTGCATACGCGTACCAAACGATATGACGTAGAAATCAACAACATCGAAAGCAATGGCGCGGTAGTCACGGCATGAACTGTAATTATTATATGGCAGCGTGTTCGCCGAGCAACTCACAATATGAAGACGAGCAGTCTTTCCGCTTGCATAGATTGCAATCTCTGTTTTTTTTTGCTGTATCTATAGCCATATCTCTATGTAATACACAGGATGGCTAAATTTCTGTCTTGCGTAATCGTAATGCATTGGCGATGACCGACACTGAACTCAGGCTCATGGCAGCGCTAGCGATCATTGGGCTGAGCAAAATCCCGAAAAATGGATATAGCACACCTGCAGCCACCGGTACGCCCAGAAAATTGTAGATAAACGCGAAGAATAAATTCTGGCGAATATTTTTCATGGTGTGCTGACTCAGCAGGCGCGCCTTGGCAATACCACGCAAATCACCTTTGACCAGCACCACCCGCGCACTATTCATCGCCACATCAGTGCCAGTCCCCATCGCTATGCCGACATTGGCAGCAGCGAGTGCTGGAGCATCATTAACGCCATCACCTGCCATCGCAACAACACGGCCTTGTTGCTGCAACGCTAGTACGTGCTTGTACTTATCTTCTGGCAACACCCCTGCTTGCACTTCATTCAGGCCTAACTGTTTGGCTACCGCCATGGCAGTAGTAACGTTGTCGCCGGTGAGTACCACGATGCGTAGACCCGATGCACGCAATTGGTCGATCGCTTCCTGCGTCGTCGCTTTAATGGGATCGGATACGCTGATGAGCCCAGCGATCCGCTGCGCGACACATAAGTACATCACGGTTTGACCGACTTCACGTAACTGCGTTGCCTGAGATTCAATTTCTGTAGGGTCAATAGCCAAATCATGCATCAAGGCGATGTTACCCAACGCCACTCTGTTACCGTTTATCTCGCCGCTGACGCCTTTTCCAGTAATCGACTTAAAATCCTGTACCGATGGCAGCGTGGCATTATGTGCTTTGGCATAGTTAATAATGGCCTGCGCCAAGGGATGCTCACTCATTTTTTCCAGTGCAGCAGCGTAGCTAACTATCTCTGTTTCTTTGGCATTTTCTATTGCTACCACCTGTTGCACCTCGGGTGCGCCCGCAGTGAGCGTACCGGTCTTATCGACAACCAGCGTGTCAACTTTCTCCATCAGCTCTAGCGCTTCCGCATCTTTAATTAGAATGCCGTCGCGTGCGCCACGTCCAATCCCGACCATAATAGAAATCGGTGTTGCCAGACCAAGCGCGCAGGGACAGGCGATGATCAATACCGAAACCGCCACCACCAACGCGTTTGCCAGTGCTGGAGTGGGGCCGACTAACGCCCAGGTTGCGAAGGCAATCACGCTGGCTGCAATCACGCCCGGTACAAACCACGCCGACACTTGATCAGCGAGCTTTTGAATGGGAGCACGAGAACGGCTCGCGTCACTAACCATTTGAATGATCTGTGCAAGTAAGGTGTGCGCACCTACCTTCTCAGCCCGTAACAAGAACGCACCAGTCTGATTAATGGTACCGGCGGTCACCGTGCTGTCAGGATGCTTTGCAACCGGCATAGGTTCACCTGTAATCATCGACTCATCGACATTGGACGACCCTTCGGTGACCACGCCATCAACGGGTATCTTACCGCCGGGTTTGACACGCAATATGTCGCCAACTTGCACGTCGTCGAGATGCACTTCCTCGTCCGTGCCATCCGGTTTAATACGCAACGCCGTATTTGGCGCCAACGCCAATAACGACTTGATTGCACCATTGGTTTGTGAGCGTGCGCGCAATTCCAGCACCTGTCCCATCAGTACTAAGGTAACAATCACCGCAGCTGCCTCAAAGTACAGTGGTGCATTACCGTCCATCTTGAAGGCCGCCGGCAGCAATGCTGGAAACAACAGTCCGATGACACTAAATAAATACGCTGCCGCGGTACCAATACCAATCAAGCTAAACATGTTTAGCCGCCAGGTCTTGAAGGATGCGCCAGCCCGCACAAAAAATGGCCAGCCACCCCACAGCACCACGGGTGTCGCTAGCGCCGCTTGTAGCCAGTTATACCCTTGCATGGTCAGCATGCGATGCAGATCCAACCCTGGGATCATTTCGCTCATGGTGATGACAAGCAAAGGAAAAGAGAGGATCGCACTAATCCAGAAACGCAAGGTCATTTCCTTGAGCTCCGGGTTGCCGACCTCCTGAAGTGAGACATGCCGTGGCTCAAGTGCCATGCCGCAGATCGGACAGGTATCAGGTTTCATGCGCACAATTTCAGGGTGCATGGGGCAGGTCCATTCGGTCTGCTGCGCCGTAAGATCGATCATCTGCTCAAGCGCCATACCGCACTCAGGACAACTACCGGGTTTGTCCCTCATCACCTCCGGATGCATTGGACAAGTCCACTGTGCCGTGCCAGTTGCAGCAACGCTTGTGGGTACCGGTTGTACAGGCTGCGCTTTAGCGTGACAGCAACTATGTGCCGCAGTGGGTTCGTTCCCAGGTTTAGGTACGTCGCTCATGCTGTAACTCCTAGGTCATTATCAAAGGCTTGCAAAATTGGGCAATGATCTGTCTCGCCATGTCCCGGACACGCTGTTACCAAGTCTGCCAAAGTGGCGCGCAAGCGTTGCAGTTCAGCAATCTTAGCTTCCACATCAATCAGCTTTTTCTGGGCAATTGCCTTGGCTTTCTCGACACCACAAGTAGATTGCGTTTGCAGTGTCAACAGCTCGCCAATTTCCTCCAAGGAAAACCCCAATCGCTTGGCACGACAAATAAACTGCAATCGACGTACATCATCCTGCTCGTATTGACGATAACCTGAGGCGCGGCGAACCACCTTGGGTATCAGGCCTTGCTTTTCGTAGTAATGAATGGTGCTGATCCCAACCTGCGCGGACTTTGCCAGTTGGCCGATGGACAGAGTAGACATGACAAGCTCGTAATGTCAGTAACATTGGCCGAAGTCTAAACCCTGAAGCAGGGTTGAGAGTCAAGGCTTGAACTCGAAACCGCGATTCTTCCCTCGTAGTCATACCGCTGTAGTCGCTAAACAGCATTGGTCGCGTTACCCTGCGACTATCCACGTGTCATTGTCCGATCTTGTATTGTCACTGCATTAGATTTAGCCTTACACGGTGCGCCGATATACCCTCTCCAGATTGCTGTTATCCTGCTTGCTGCTGTTGCAGTTGGCTGGAAGCATGTTAGCGCAGGCACATGTGATGCCGATGCCAGCCAATCAGACATTGGCGGAGCATGAGCCTTGCCCCGACCATGCTGCGATGATGGGTGATGATGCCCTGCATATGCAGACTGCAATGAATGCTGATACCAGCCAGCAACATTCCACCTCCCCCGACTGTTGTCAGTCCGTGTTTTGCAAATGCCCCTGCGTACAGGCGCTGGCGCTTTCCATAGCGCTTCCAACCATGGAATTTGCCGCTCCGGACTCACTAGCCATTCCATCCTTTGATACCCCCTTGTTGTATACAGGGGCGTCTGATCTGTTTCGACCTCCTATCTAACGCTACCGACCCGTCATTCAGCATGAATTAGTGTCGTGCTGTTGTACTCGTTTTGACCGTTGCAACCAGCTGCGGTCGTCGGAGGTTGTATGAAATCATGGATTCCTGTTACGGGGTTGCTGGCAATGGGCTTGTTGCTTGTTGGCTGCACCACTATTCCCGCAGATCGCGGTGCGTCGGTAACCAACGATCTACTGAAGTCGCGCTCGACCGTTGCAGTCGGTATGCCTGTCAGTAGCAATGCTCATGACCAGAATGCTGAAGTAGTAAATATTCTTGCTGAACCAATCAATGCAGATCAGGCAGTGCGATTGGCGTTACTACAAAATCCGCATATGCGTGCGCTTTACACCGAACTCGGCTTGGCGCAAGCCGATGTCTATGACGCAGGTCGTTTGTCCAACCCTTCACTGGGTTATCTACGACTTAGCGGCGATGGTGACACCAGGAAAACGACATGGAGTATTTCGCAAAGTTTTACTGAGCTACTATTTCTTGGCTACCGCAAACGCGTCAGTCTCAGTCAGATGCTGCAAACTCAGCAGCGAGTTGCCAGTGAGGTATTAGCACTGGAAGCAGATGTACGCAGCGCTTACTACAATTATGTTGGCGCTACGCTGATTGCGACGATGCGGGAACATTCGCTGGTGCTGGCACGCGCATCCAGCCAGTATGCACAGGAATTATTCGATGCGGGTAACATCAATTCCCTGCAGCGTAGTCGTGAACAAGCGCAGGCCAGTGAAGCGGCCATTCAACAACAGCACGCATCGATTGAGCAAAAAGCAACACTTGGCCGCTTGATGAATTTACTAGGGTTGTCTATTAGCAGCCCGGCGCAGTGGCTGTTAAGTTTGCCACTACCCATAGAACTGCATACCGAGTCGCCAGCCTTGCAAGCGTGGGCACGTGAGCAACGCCTGGATCTGGCCGCATTACACGAACAAGTGAGTATGAACAGCACCAATCTCACCCACGTGCGGCGATGGCGTTGGGTGGGCGGCGTACAAGTCAATGCCGAGCGAGAACAGGACAGTGGTAGCGAACCATTGTCTGGCCTGGGTGCTGAACTGGAGCTGCCATTGTTTAATCAAGGCGGTGGCAACTTGCTGCGCGCACAGGCCGCTCTGGAAGCGACGCAGGCAGGTGTCGCCGGGCTGGAACTTTCTATCAGCAATGACATTGCCGTGCAGTACGCGGCGTTGCAGGCGGCGCAAGCTATTGTTGCCGAGTATCGCGAGAAACTAACGCCGTTGCGTCAACAAATCGTCACGTTGAATCAACAGCAGCAAAATTTCATGCTGATAGGCACCTTCGAGTTACTACTCGCAAGACAGCAGCAGATGGATACCTATCAGGGGTATTTACAAGCAGTGAGCGACTACTGGGTTACGCATTCTGAGCTGCTGCGTATTGCTGGCGGAAAACTCCCACCAACAATGCAAAATAACGATACAGGTATATCAATTGGTGTTGATGCACTAGTCACTGATGTTGCCAGCTCTAACAATGATGATCATTCCATGCATGACATGGATCACAGTGGGCATGACATGCCAACTCACGACATGTCTACCATGCAACCCGCCAGCGGAGAAACGCCATGAAACTTTCACGAAGAAATGTACTGCTGGCATCAAGCACCGCTGCATTAGCGAGCGTTACTGTGGCACGAGCTGCGCAGGCGAATAGATCAACTTCTGACCATTCCCAAGCCAACGGCAGTTACAAAGCAGTCAGAACCTTAAATGGCTGGACGCTGCCATATCAGCTAAAAAACGGCACAAAGGAATTCCATCTGGTCGCAGAAGAAGTTGAGCATGAGTTTGCACCGGGCAGTCGTGCCAAGTGCTGGGGCTACAACGGCACGACACCTGGGCCTACCATTGAGGCAGTTGAAGGTGATCGCGTCAGAATCTTAGTCACCAATCGTTTGCCGGAACATACCACCGTTCACTGGCATGGCCTCTTGCTGCCGTCTGGCATGGATGGTGTGGGTGGTTTGTCGCAGCCTCACATTGCCCCCGGTGAAACTTACGCTTACGAGTTCACGCTCAGTCAGAACGGAACACACATGTATCACCCCCATGCCGATGAGATGGTACAGATGGCGACAGGCATGATGGGCTTGTTCATCATTCACCCTCGTGCTGGCGAAGCCGTGAACATTGATCGCGACTATGCCTTACTGCTACATAACTGGGCACTACATCCTGGCACCTATCGACCCGATCCTTCCATCATGGTGGACTTTGATCTATGGACCTTCAACAGCAAAATATTTCCAGCCATTGAGTTTCCAGTAGCACGCGCTGGTGAACGAGTGCGTTTACGTATTGGCAACCTGTCGATGTGGAACCATCCCATTCACTTACATGGTCATCAATATGACGTAACGGGTTCCGATGGAGGTCGTTGGCCACGCCAACAATGGCGTAAGGAAACTACCGAGATTGTCGGCGTGGGACAAACGCGCGATGTGGAGTTCGTCGCGATACCAGGTGATTGGGCGCTGCACTGCCACATGTCACATCACACCATGAATGCAATGGGACATGGGATTCCGAACGTGATGGGTGCAAACATTACTAAAAGCGAGGATGCCATCAAGCAGTTATTACCAGGCTATATGGCAATGGGCAGCAATGGTATGGCTGAGCATGGCGAGCACAGCGCAATGGGTCATATGCAGGGACCAGAGAACACTTTGCCGATGATGATGGGGACTGGGCCTTATGGCAATTTGGAAATGGGCGGCATGTTCACGGTAATGAAGGTACGCGAGCAACTGGCTAGCAACGACTATCGGGATCCGGGTTGGTATCCAGCCCCAGCTGGCAGCGTCGCGAATCGAGTCAGTGAAAATCCAAACTATGGGACACCAGCAAGACGCGACCCATACTCGAAAGATACGCCGTCATGACCAAACAGACGTTAATAAGGCCTTCCTCAGAGAGAGCGGAGAGAAAGTTGATTGTACTTGTCGAAATTTAAACTGGAGAATGTAATGAAACATCATGTATTGTTGATTGCCTTGGCATCGTTTACCACAGCTGGGGTCGCTTACGGACACGCCCATGTGCAGAAGTCGGTACCCGCCAATAACAGCACCATAAGTCAATTGCCCAAGAATGTTGTTATAGAATTTAACGAGGCGGCTCAGCTTACGGTGCTGACCTTACAGAAGGGTGATGGCAAGGCGCAGGATCTGAAGCCATTGCCCAGTGCAGCAGCAAAATCAATCAGTGTACCCATGCCAACAGTAGACGCAGGCAGCTACATTATCAATTGGCGTGCTGCAGGTGATGATGGACATGTGATATCGGGCAAGGTGTTGTTTAACGTAACATCGGACAAAACGCCTGCGACGCACACTGAGATGCCGATGAAGCACTAATTAAAACACCCTTCCCGACCCTGATCGGGAAGGGGTGCGTATTAAAAACTGTGCGTTCAAAACACTATGACACAGCTAGAGAAATCAACACATGTCAGTCGATACCGTATCGGTGGTGATTCGCGCGTTAAGTTTCGTGGCGCTGTTTCAAGCAGCAGGTGTGTACTTGTTCATGCTCATACAGGGTCAACAGCAACCGGAGTCAGAACTCAGTATCAGGCGCCTTGGTCGCAATAGCGCCTTGATCGGCATTCTGCTGGTAGGCGCTCACCAACTGCTGGGTGCGGCACGGATGACTGGTGAGGTGGCTGGTCTAAGTGATTTATCCATGCACATGCTGGCGCTGAAGAATAGCGCGGGCGCTACCAATATTCTGCGACTGTTAGCGCTACTACTCATAGCAACCACCATATTGCGTCATCAGCCGTTAGCAAAAGCAGCGGGCATCACCGCTGCAACGCTGGTCGTGATGTCATTCATACTAACCGGCCATACGTCGAGCGCTCCACAGCGCTGGATATTGGCGCCGCTGTTACTGCTGCATTTATGGGTGGCCGCATTCTGGTTTGGCAGCCTGTGGCCGTTGTATCGAGTGAGCACGAATGAAACCGCTCAAGTAGCGGCCAACTTAATCGCACAGTTCTCGCGAATCGCCAGCTGGCTGGTACCCAGTATCGCCATCGCCGGTGTGATGATGGCACTCATGCTGCTTCCCAACATGAATACGTTACTGACACCATATGGCATGCTGCTAGTGGTGAAAGCCATTACCTTCGCAGTGCTAATGGGATTCGCCGCAGTGAACAAATGGCGTCTTGGCCCCGCCATTGCCACAGGCGACGCTCGTGCAATGAAGTTATTCAAAACTAGCCTAGCTTTCGAGTATGCATTGATATGCGTCGCACTCACCGCAACAGCAGTGATGACGGGACTGTTCTCGCCTGAATCAGAATAAGTCGGGAGACATCATCATCCGAGGGTGATGGATGTCCCTGTAGCTGTGGACACCTCGGACTCAAACGAGGCGTTACAACGAGCAGTAGCCTTGGCTCCATTAAATGATCAGCCAACCAATTGTGTGATGACACCTATGCAATCATAAGCTTTCCCGTCACGTAGGCAGTTAGTTCAGAAGTGGAGAACTGGGCTAGTTGTTGCCTTGGCATAAAGGTTGGCGGGGACACACGGCCAAGGCTATCGTGTGGTCGCTCATGATTGTAACTGTGTAGCCATTCATCGCTGAGTTGCTGTACATGATCAATGTTTTCGAACAAGTACAGATTCAACAGCTCTATCCGGTAGCTGCGATGGAAGCGTTCCATGTAAGCATTTTGATTGGGCTTGTCCGGTTGGATAAACAACTGCTGGATACCGTGCTGTTGGCACCACTCTTGGAATAGCGTCGAGGTGAACTCCGGGCCATTGTCCGTGCGTAGCGCCGCCGGTTTACCGTAAAGATCGATCAGACGCTCAAACACCCGAATGATTCTGGCAGAGGGGATTGATGTGCCCACTTCAATACCCAAGGCTCCCCGATTGCTCTTGTCGATAACATTGAAAGTCCGTAAGGCACGACCGCTTACCAGCGCATCGTGCATGAAGTCAGCAGCCCGGATACGGTTATGACTCAACGGTGCTTGCTTTCAGGTTTCACAGTGCGGACTGAATTTTAGTCAGCATGATGGCACCTGTGCGGGTTCGCTCCCGTTTTTTGCCCCCAAAAACAGATGGATGTCAATGGATGTAAAAGATCTGATTGGACAGATCGTCCTATGAAAATAGCGTCTTGGTGGATCTGCATCTGGTGGCGATGACCGGAGTCGAACCGGTACGACTTTAACATCGGCGGATTTTAAGTCCGCTGCGTCTACCAATTCCGCCACACCGCCAACTGTGTATCGCCTGCATGATTATGGGGTGGGGTAGTTGCCACGCCCGTGCAGGGGCGCGATTGTAGCGGGAAATTACATTAAGTCGTAGTCATTTGCGCACTGCCTAACAGGTCTGGTGGTGGCCTCTGTTAAGATGGCGGCCATTTTTATTTCAACTGAGACGCTCGCTGCACCTATGCTGGCCGATCCGCCAACTCATTCCTTGATTAAGATGCAACTCGATGTGCGCGAGCTGCATCTGTGGCGTGGTGAGCATCATTTGCTACGCGGCATCTCGTTTGCCCTGCATTCGGGTGAGTTGCTACAGATTCAGGGTGCGAATGGCGTGGGCAAGACCAGTTTGTTACGCAGTGTGGCGGGACTGCTGCCCGTCGAATCGGGTGACTGCTTGTGGAATGGTGTCGATACCCAGCAGGCGGACACTCAATTTAATCAAGCGCTGCTGTATCTCGGTCACAGCAATGCGCTCAAACTGGATCTGACGGCACTGGAAAATCTGCAATTTGCAGTGGGTTTACGTCGAGTCATCTGTAAGACCGATTGTCAGCGGGCACTAGCTCGGGTCGGTATTCCACAGTGCGCTGAATTGCCGGCGCGAGTGTTATCAGCTGGGCAGCGACGCCGCGTGGCGCTAGCGCAGTTGGTGCTGTCGGATGCGCCGTTATGGATACTGGATGAACCCATCACTAATCTGGATGTGCAGGGCATTACCATGATGGAAAGCCTGTTGGCCGAGCATCTGGCACAGGGCGGCATGATTATCACGGCCGCCCATCAGCACTTGTTGGCGGATCATCCGGGCAACCGCCTGCTGGCGTTACACTGATGCAGGTGACTACACAATCGTCCGCACTACCGGCGTTATCTCCCTTGGGTTTGGCGGCCCTGGTACTACGGCGAGATCTGCGCCTGGCGGCGCGGCGCTGGGATCAGGTGCTACAACCACTGGTGTTTTTTGTGGTGGTAATTACGCTTTTCCCGCTGGCCATCAGCCCCGAATTATCTGAATTGCGACGCATCGCGCCGGGCATACTATGGGTGGCAGCAATGCTGGCATCATTGCTGGCCGCCGATGCCTTATTCCGCCCCGATGTGGAAGATGGTGTGATGGAACAATGGGTGTTATCCGCGCAGCCACTACCTTGGTTATTGTTGGCAAAGACAGTTGGTCACTGGTTGTTGACCGGGTTACCGTTGGTGCTGGTGGCGCCGCTGATTGCCACCGCGTTGGGCGTTGGCAGTGAACATTGGTTGTTAATGATGGGTGCTCTCGCTTTGGGCACCGCGTTGCTGAGTGTGTTGGGTGCGATTGGTGCTGCGCTTACTGTCGGACTGCGGCGCGGTAATATGTTGATGGCGTTGCTGGTGTTGCCACTGGAAATGCCAGTATTGATTTTCGGCGCACGGACGCTGGATCTAGGGTTGCAGGGCGAAGTGGTGACCGCGCCATTGAGCCTGTTGGCTGCCATGTTGTTGCTGGCGCTGGTGCTCGGGCCGTTTGCGATGGCAGCAGCGATTCGCATCAGCATTGAATAGATGTATTGAAAAATTCGAATGTCTTACGGGTTGCATGAATGAATTGGCTTTGGTTTCACAAGCTGGCGTCGCCACCTTCTGCCTATGCGTTTGCGCGCACGCTGCGTCCGTGGTTGTTATGGCCAGCGGGGGCGATGATGTTGTGGGCAAGCTACATGGGGCTGTTTGTGGTGCCCCCTGATTATCAGCAGCTGGATGCGTATCGCATTATCTTTGTTCATGTGCCAGCAGCGTCATTGTCGATGTTGGTGTACACCATGATGGCAATTGCGGCAGGCATTGGCTTGATCTGGCGTATGAAGTTAGCCCACGCGGTGGCGGCTGGATGTGCCTTGCCAGGTGCTATCTTTACCTTGCTGGCGCTGGCTACGGGTGCCATCTGGGGTAAGCCGATGTGGGGTACGTGGTGGACATGGGATCCGCGCCTGACTACGGAACTTATCCTGTTGTTTCTGTATCTGGGCTACATGGCATTACGCACCTCGTTTGATGACATCGGTCGTGCGGATCGGGCTTCGGCGGTGTTAGCGTTAGTTGGGTTGGTGAACATTCCTATCATCAAGTACTCGGTCGTGTGGTGGAACAGCTTGCATCAGGGACAAACTCTGTCAGTGTTTGGCAAGTCGTCCATTGATCCGTCCATGGTCATGCCGTTATTAGTGATGTTGCTTGCGTTTCTGATGTTTTTCGGTGCGCTACTGTGTGATGGTTTGTGTGCGCAGATTTTGCGCCGCGAACGTAATGCGCAGTGGTTGTTAAAGCAGGTGCAATGATGTCGATGGCTGCATTACAAATGGGTAAGTATGGTGTCTATGTCTGGTCAAGTTATGGCCTGACAGTAGCGAGCTTATTGTATTTAGTGTTCGCAGTGCGGCGTCAATGGCAGTCTGAGTTGCAACAGGCACAGCGACGACTGAAAATGGCTGCGCAACAAAATGCAGTGCATTCGGGAGAGCAGTCATGACCCCGCGTCGCCGTCGCATGGTTTTCGTGGGGTTGATTTTATTGGCGGTGTCCGCCGCTGCCGCTTTCTTGTTGACCGCGTTGAATGGCAATGTGCAATACAATATCGTGCCCAGTGATGTATTTGCTGGTAAGGCCCCCAAGGATCGTGCCTTTCGTCTGGGCGGCATGGTTGAGCAGGGCAGTGTGGTGCGCGAACCGGGTAGCCTGCAAATTCAATTTGATATCACTGACTTTACTCATGAAGTGACGGTGCGCTACAGCGGCGTATTACCCGATTTGTTTCGTGAAGGGCAGGGTGTGGTGGTACGCGGTAAACTGGTCGATGGCGCAACCGGGTTACAACCGGGGCAACAGTTATTGATAGCGGAAGAAGTGCTGGCCAAGCACGATGAAAACTATATGCCACCCAATGTGGCAGAGAGTCTCAAAAAATCCCACGATGCACGCCGCGTGATGGGAACTCCCCCCGTTACTGCACTTGGCGTTAGTAATTGAACTTGTTTATCACTGGCTCGGGGCGACCGGGCGAGGCATACCATGAGCGTTGAACTCGGACATTTTGCGTTGATTCTCGCCTTTGCGCTGGCGTTGGTGCAGGCATTCTTTGGTCTTGCTGGTTCCTACACGCAACGTAACAACTGGCTGGCAGCGGCGCGTTCGGCGGTGGTCGGACAGTTTATATTCACACTGTTTGCGTTTGCCTGTTTGGCAGCCGCGTTCCTGCGCAATGATTTTTCGGTTTTGTATGTGGCTTCGAATTCCAACACCGAGTTGCCGATGCTATATCGTTTCGCTGCTGTGTGGGGTGCCCATGAGGGGTCGTTGCTACTGTGGCTGTCGATGTTGGTCGCTTGGTCGCTGGCAGTGGCCATATTTAACCGCGCCATGACATCTGCCTTTATCGGCAAAGTGTTGGGCGTACTTGGCTTGATCAGTGGTGGCTTCGCATTATTTATTATCACTACGTCGAATCCGTTTGAACGATTGTTACCCGCTGCGTTGCAAGGCCGCGATCTGAACCCACTGTTGCAAGATCCAGCGATGGCGGCGCATCCACCATTGCTATATGCGGGTTACGTGGGGTTGGCGGTGCCGTTCGCGTGTGCGGTGGCTGCGTTAATGGAAGGGAAACTGGATGCAGCTTGGGCGCGATGGGTGCGACCTTGGGCTACTGTGTCGTGGATGTTTCTGACGGTGGGAATTGCGCTAGGAAGTTTCTGGGCTTACTACGAGTTGGGTTGGGGTGGTTGGTGGTTCTGGGATCCGGTTGAAAACGCATCATTTATGCCGTGGTTGATGAGCACGGCTTTGATTCATTCGTTAGCAGTCACTGAGAAGCGCGGCCTGTTTAGGAGCTGGACAGCACTGCTGGCGATATTTGGGTTTTCGTTGTCATTGCTGGGAACTTTTCTGGTCAGATCGGGCGTGCTGATTTCGGTACACGCGTTCGCCAGCGACCCCACTCGCGGCTTATTCATTCTGGTTTTTCTGTCGCTATGTATTGGTGGTGCGTTAACACTGTATGCAATGCGCTCACCGCATCTTAAAACGGAAGTCGGCTTTGCGGTGGTATCGCGTGAGTCATTCCTACTGTTCAATAATGTATTGCTGGTGGTGGCGGCGGGCTTGATTTTGCTGGGTACATTGTATCCGTTGTTTGTCGATGCCTTGAATCTAGGCAAGATTTCGGTCGGCCCACCCTATTTCGAAGTGGTGTTCTTGATTCCCATGCTGCCGTTGGTGCTATTGATGTCAGTAGGTATGCATTCCAGCTGGAAGCAAGCGAAGTTTACTGGTTTGCGTAGACCCATTGTGCTGGCGTTGGTTGTCGCAATGGTGTTTTCAGCAGTAATGAGCTTGCTGATTTTCAATCACTTCTCGCTACTGTGTTTTGTAGGCTTATTGGCAGGTGGTTGGCTGCTGTTATCGGCATTGATTGAACCGGTATCGCGACTTAAAGCAGGTCAGACCTTGTCACGTGGTGTGCTCGGCATGAGCGTGGCGCATTTTGGTGTGGGTGTATTCATGCTAGGCGTCACTACCGTGGGGACATACAAGATTGAAAAAGACATTAGTCTCAACAACAATCAGAGCGCGGAAATCGCCGGTTACCAGGTAACGTTGCTGAAAACCGAGCCAGTAACCGGTCCTAATTATGAAGCGATTGAAGGCACGGTACGCATCACTCGCGATGGCAAGGAAGTAACTGTGTTGCATCCTCAGAAACGGATATATCGTGTGCAAACTAGCCCGATGACAGAAGCAGGTATCGACGCGCACTGGCAACGTGATCTGTTCGTCGCGCTGGGTGATGATCTGGGTAATGGCGTGTGGAGTGTGCGTATCCAGTACAAACCGTTGGTACGTTTTATCTGGCTGGGTGCCGTTATCATGGCGCTGGGTGGGTTGATTGGTGTGACCGATCGTCGCTATCGAGTCAAAGCAGCGGTTAAAGAACCCAGCATCGATACTGCTGCAGAGAGGGCATAGGTATGTGGCGCGCGTTGGTTCCCATCAGCATTTTTGCGGTATTAGTTGGGTTTTTCATGGTAGGTCTGAAGCGTGATCCGACGTTGGTGCCATCGCCCTTGATTGGCAAGCCTGCGCCGGCTTATTCCTTGCCGAAAGTCGAAGACCCGACGATCATGGTAAGCAATACAGACTTATTGGGTAAGCAGCACTTGGTCAATGTATGGGCAACCTGGTGTGGTGGTTGTCGACAAGAGCATCCGGTGTTGTTGGCGATAGCCAAACAAAATGTCGTGCCGATGGTTGGTATTGACTGGAAAGATGAAATGCCACTGGCGCAACAGTGGTTGCAGCAGTTGGGTAATCCCTATGTGGCAACCGCGTTTGATCAAGAAGGCCGAGTGGCGATTGACTTTGGTGTGTACGGTGCGCCCGAAACGTTTCTGGTAGATGAGCGCGGCGTCGTGCTTTACAAGCATGTGGGCATCATGACCTTGGATATCTGGCAGCAGGAATTTTTGCCAATCATCAATGGTAAAACATCATGATTACGTGGGCGCACTGTGTAAGGGCTCTTGTTAGCACCATGGTGTTTGGCTGGTTGCTGTGCACCAGCGCTTGGGCGGTAGATGATGCGCCACCGTTTGCTGACCCTGCATTACAGTCGCGCTATGAACAGCTGACTCATGAGTTACGTTGCTTGGTATGCCAGAACGAAACTATTGCCGACTCCAGTGCGACACTGGCCGGAGATTTACGACGTGAGTTACGCGAGCAGTTGGCGGCGGGGCAGAGCAACAAGCAAATCCTCAAATTCATGACGGATCGCTACGGCGCGTTTGTGCTGTACAAACCGCCATTTGAACAGCGCACTTGGTTGCTTTGGCTGGCACCGCTGTTACTGTTATTGATAGGGTTGGTGGTGGTTGTGCGAGTGATTGCCGCACGCTCGCATTTGAACGTAGCAGCGAACGACGTTGAGTCAGACGAAAGCGATCAAGCATGACGATATTTGTATTGATATGCGTGTTCATGCTGTTGGTAGCATTGGGCTTGATAGCAGTTCCGTTGTTGAAAGGTGAAGCTATTGCTGAACTGGAAAACAAGCCGCGCAATCGTTATGCGGTCTTGGTGCTAACCACCCTCAGCGTTAGCGTTATGGCCGCCGGTTTGTACATGCATGCCAGTAACTGGCAATGGGGCGCATCTGCTACTGCAGTTGGCGGTCAAGCTCCGACCGACTCGGCAGAAATTGGGGCATTGCTACAACAACTGAAAACGTCGCCAGATAATCTGGAAGCACGGTTGTCATTGGCTCAAGCCTATACTGCTGCGGGTAGTTATGTATTGGCTGGTCAAGCTTATGAGCAGGCGTATAACCTGAGCAATGGCCAGAATATTGATGCGGTAACTGGCTTGCTGGAAGCGCTGGTGCTCACTGATCAAGGCTCGGTGAATGGGCGTGCCGCCTTACTGGTTGATGAAGCGTTCAAGCTGCAAGCCAATAATCCCAAGGCACTGTGGTATGGCGGTTTGGTTGCCTTGCAGTCAGAAAATTTATCCTTGGCGCGTGATCGTTTCAAAACATTGTTGGCGATGAGTCCACCTGATTCGATTCGTATGTTGCTGGAGCGTCAGGTGCAGGATCTGGATGAACAATTGAATGCCGCGGGGAGTGCAGTACCAGCAGCGGTCAAGTCGGAGCGTAAAATTACCGTGCAAGTACGACTGTCTGCTGGCGTCAAGCAGCAACTTACACAGCCAGTGTCGTTGTTTATTCTCGCACGCAATCCACAACAGCCAGGGCCGCCTTTGGCGGTTGAACGACATGGCTCGGATGAATTGCCATTGAACGTTGAGTTGAGTGTGGCTGATGCTATGTTGCCGACTCGTACCTTGAATGATGCCGATACAGTGCAAGTGGTGGCCCGTCTGTCTGCCAGTGGTAGTCCTGCCGAACAGTCGGGGGACTGGTATGGCGCTGCGACCTACTCGTTCGCCACGCAGGGTGAACAAGGCAGCGTTACTATCGAGATAACTCAGCGGGTTCCGTGATGGCGGCGCTGGTGCAATGCTATGAGTCGCTGCCATCGATGCTGTGGCCTTATTGCAAGGTGCTGCATTCCAGTAAGCCGCTACTGTGTCCGACTGATGCGGTCATGCCCTCATTACTGATACAGGCGCAGCGAGTCAGAATCAATGCTGCTCATCTGCGCCGTTATCGTGACATTGTCGGTCTGACCGACAAGGGCTATCTACCCCATGCCTATCTGCATGTATTGGCCATGCCCCTACATATGCGCGTGTTTACTCATACACACTTTCCAGTGAAAGTGCTGGGATTAGTGCATGTGCGCAATGTAGTTCGTCAGTGGCAACCGATTGCTGCTGATAGCACGCTACAACTCAGCGTTGAATTTAATACTCTGCGCGAGACTGATAGTGGTCAGGAGTATGACTTGATTACTTGCGCCCGGATTGCCGACAAACTCGTGTGGGAAGAAGTCAGTACCATGCTGGCACGGCGTGCGACACCTGGTAAGCGGCCAGTGATCGAGCGTGCGCAACGCGCTGAGGCGCAGCTTGTTAATGAGCAGACCATTGCGGTTGCTGCCAACACTGGGCGACGATATGCCTTTGTGTCTGGCGACTTCAATCCCATTCACTTATTTGATCGCACTGCTCAGGCATTCCAGTTTAAACAAGCGGTGGCACATGGCATGTGGTCACTGGCACGCTGTATTGGTTTGGCAGAAGCGGTCTTCGCTGCGGGGCCGATAATGATTGATGCGCAATTCAAATTGCCGATCTATCTGCCTAGTGAACTTGTGTTTCGCAGCCAGCATAATGAACAAGATCAGCGGCGACTGGATTTATCACTGATGACCACTAAAGGGAATCGGCTGCATCTGGCAGTGCAGTGTTTGCCGCTTGCAGAACGGTCTGCTTAATTATTGTCGATTAGCAATGCTGGATCAATAAGCGCACGATTTAGCGAAACACCAAAGTGCAAGTGTGGACCAGTAACTCGACCGGTCGCTCCGACTAATCCAAATACTTCGCCGCGTTTCACGTGTTGCCCCACCTTTACGTCAATGCGACTCAAGTGACAGTACATGGTGGCAAGTCCCAAACCGTGATCAATGAATACGGTGTTGCCGTTGAAAAAGAAATTGCCGACGTCAGTAACGACTCCATCTGCTGGGGCTTGAATTGGCGTGCCTGTGGGTGCTGGTATATCCATGCCGCTATGCGGATTACGCGCTTCGCCATTGAAAATGCGTTTGAAGCCAAACGTGGGGCTGGGCTTGCCTTTGATGGGCTGTAGTAAGTTGAAATCAGGCGTGAGGTTCTCGGTGTAACGGGAGAGAGCGGTCTCGGTGCGAGCACTTTCACTGCTAATGCGCTGCAGGTCTTCGGTATTGGGATTGACTTGGCGTTGATTGGTGAGAGTGATTTTCTCAGTGCGATATTGCTTGTCAGTCACGGTGAAAGTTAGTGGTAGTGATTGCTTGTCCAGCGTCACTTGTAGTGTTTGCGTGCCAGGTTTTGTCGCAAGCGGAATGCCTATCAGTGCCAACCACTTTTGCTGTTGTTTAATAACCGTGACGCGATAAGCGCCATACATCACTTGCGGTGCCTGTTCACTTACCGGCAGCTCAATAATGGCAAGGCCGCCGGGTACGCGGCTTTCTTGTGAGAGGGCGTTGACGGTAGTTGCCGCGATGGATAGCAGCAAGTACACAATAATTTTAGGAAGTAGGCGTATTTCGACTCGGTTCACCGACCAGAGCGATGTTGTCCGATCACTGTGTCTGGCCAGAGCGTTGTGCAGGTTTGCGGCTTGTTTGTTACCGTTCATCTTGCTCTACCTTGGTTACCGCTGCGGTTATCTGTCCCTTGGCTAGCCGTGCGGTAATTTCATTGCCCACACTCACGCTACTCGCATCAATTACTGCTCGCCCTTGTGCATCACTCACGATGGCATAGCCGCGAGTTAATGTTGCCAACGGACTTAGTGCATCCAGGGTTCGCACGACAACTTTTAATCTGCTGCGCAGAGTGTCGAGTTGTTCACGTACCAAGCTCTGCATGCCTGTCTGCAGCTGTTGCAAACGATGGCGAGCACTGGCCAGTTGCATGGATGGCGAGCGCGTTTGCAGCCTTGCGATTTGTGTGCCCAAAAGGTGTTTGCGTTGTTCAAGGTCGAATTGCAAAGCACGCAACAAGCGTTGCTCCAGTTCATCCAAGCGTTGCGCCCGTTGCCGCAGATGCACGCCGGGATGTAGTTGTTGCAGTCGTCGTTGCAAGTAGAGGTGGTTTTGCTGCTGGGTGCCCAGCGTGCGCTTTAAGGCGGCCAGCAGTCGCCGTTGCAATACTGATAGCCCCTGCAACCAGTTTTGCTGGTCGGGCACGACTAATTCGGCGGCACCCGAAGGTGTTGGTGCGCGTACGTCAGCGACGAAATCGGCAATGGTGAAGTCCACTTCGTGACCAATGCCAGTAATCAGCGGTATGTGGCAGTCGTAAATCGCCCGCGCCACCACTTCTTCGTTAAATGACCACAGATCTTCCAGTGAGCCACCACCGCGTGCCAAGATCAGCACATCACACTCCTTGTGCTTGTCGGCAAGGCGGATGGCGGCGGCTATTTGTGCAGCTGCAGTAGTTCCCTGCACTGGCACTGGATAGATCAGCACCGGCACGCTGGGGAAGCGTCGCTTGAGGATATGCAGGATGTCACGGATAGCCGCGCCGGTTGGCGAGGTGACAACGCCAATACGGGTGGGTAGGGTAGGCAGCGCGTGCTTGTGTTCGGCAGCGAACAGGCCCGCCGCCGCCAGCTTGGCTTTGAGTTGCTCAAACTGCCGTCGCAGCGCGCCTTCACCGGCTTCTTCCATGGCCTCGGCCAGAAACTGGTAGTCGCCGCGCGGTTCATAAAGACTGACCCGACCGCGCACCAGCACCCGCATGCCGTCCTTGGGGGTGAAGTTCACCACGTAATTACGCTGGCGAAACATGGCAGATCGTAACTGAGCCGTGTCATCCTTCAGCGAAAAATACCAATGACCTGATGCGGGCCGCGACAGATTGGAGAGCTCACCCTCCAGCCATAGGCTGCCAAAGCCACGTTCCAGCAGCGCGCGTGCCTCGCGATTCAGGCGCGCAGGGGTGAATATGTCGCGATTGTCTTGGAGTGGCGGTGGGGCGTCGAAATCGAAATCCTGATTCATGGTGGGATGATAGTCGGCGTTTGTCGGTATTTCAGTGAAAAATGCGGCCCCTCCTTCAACCTATCTCCCGCAACCGGGCGAGACGAGCAGCAAGGTGGCCAGTCATTCTTAGCCATTTCGTTCTCTCTCCCGGTTGCGACAGAGATACAGGGGGCTTTCTGTCATTTACCCGAGCAGTCGTGGCACGTACAATGCTCGGCCTTATTTTGAAGCCCCGTTTACATAGGGCAGGGCCACCACCATGCGAATTCTTGAGGAAGCACTGACCTTTGATGACGTGCTCTTGGTTCCCGCTTACTCCGATGTGTTGCCGCGTGAGGTAGACCTCAGTACGCAACTCACCCGCACCATCCGCCTGAATCTGCCCATGCTGTCGGCGGCCATGGATACCGTTACCGAAGCTCGCTTGGCTATCACCATCGCCCAAGAAGGCGGTATGGGTATCATCCATAAGAACATGTCTATCGAAGCGCAGGCGCGTGAAGTCAGCCGCGTGAAAAAATACGAAAGTGGTGTGATCAAAGATCCCATTTCGGTGACGCCAGACAAAACTATTCGCGAGGTGTTGGAGCTTACCAAGGCCAAGAATATTTCCGGCGTGCCGGTGGTAGTGGATGGCAAAGCAGTGGGTATTGTGACGCATCGTGATTTGCGCTTTGAAACGCGACTGGATGCACCGGTGTCACAGGTGATGACGCCGCAAGAGCAGTTGGTCACTGTGCGCGAGAACGCGCCCAAGGATGAAGTGCTGGCGCTGTTGCACAAGCATCGCATTGAAAAAGTTTTAGTGGTCGATGCCGATTTCAACTTGAAGGGCATGATCACCGTCAAAGATTTTCAGAAGGCCACTGAATTTCCACGCGCCTGCAAAGACGAGCATGGCGCCTTGCGAGTAGGCGCTGCTGTTGGGCCGGGTGGTGATCTATTAGATCGCGTGGCAGCATTGCGTGATGCGCATGTTGATGTGGTAGTGATTGATACTGCACATGGTCATAGCAAGGGCGTGCTTGATGCGGTGTATCGAGTCAAGCAAAAGTGGCCGGAGCAGCAGGTAGTCGCCGGAAATATCGTCACCCCTGAAGCGGCGTTGGCATTGGTAAAGATGGGTGTAGATGGCGTCAAAGTGGGTATTGGTCCCGGCTCTATTTGCACTACCCGTATTGTGGCCGGCGTTGGCGTACCGCAAATTTCAGCTGTGGCGAATGTTGCCAAGGCATTGCAAGGCACCGGCGTGCCCTTGATAGCTGATGGGGGTATTCGCTTTTCTGGTGACATCGCCAAGGCATTAGTTGCAGGCGCGCATTCGGTGATGATGGGTGGCATCTTTGCTGGCACCGAAGAGTCGCCGGGCGAAGTGGAGTTGTTCCAAGGCGCTTCTTACAAATCCTATCGTGGCATGGGGTCGGTAGCTGCTATGGCTCAGGGTTCAAAAGATCGCTACTTTCAAGACGCTACCGAAGAGCTGGAAAAGCTGGTGCCGGAAGGGGTGGAAGGGCGCGTGCCCTACAAGGGTTCAGTCATTGCCATTCTGCATCAACTGGCAGGAGGCTTGCGTGCCGCTATGGGATATACCGGCAGTGCCAACATTGAAGATATGCGCACCAAGCCATCATTTGTGCGTATCACCAATGCCGGGTATCGCGAAAGCCATGTCCACGATGTGCAGATCACTAAAGAAGCACCGAATTATCGTGTGCGTTGAGCAAGCTTTCCCTTTGGCCCTCTGTTAACTCTGGGAGAGGGCGTAAGTGTTGCAGGCTGGGTGCCGACCCAGCTTTCTGAATTCCGATGCTGGGTGCGGCACCCAGCCTGATGACCTGCTTGTTGAGTTGCTACTGTGCCCGTAACTGAAAACCTCGATATCCACGCTCATAAGATTCTGATTCTGGATTTCGGTGCGCAATACACTCAGTTGATCGCCCGACGAGTACGCGAATCGGGTGTGTACTGCGAAATTCATCCTTGGGATATGAGTGATGATGCGGTACGTACCTTCGGTGCACGTGGCGTGATTCTTTCGGGCGGCCCAGAGTCCGTTATGGATGTGGAGCCACCACGTTCGCCACAAGTCGTATTTGATCTTGGTGTTCCGGTGCTGGGTATTTGTTACGGCATGCAAACCATGGCGGTGCAGCTAGGCGGTCGGGTCAGCGCTGGCGCACATCGAGAATTCGGTTATGCGCAGGTCACACAATCTGCACCTTGTCGGTTGTTCGATGATTTGCATGACCACAGCGATGCGCAGGGTCGCGGCTTGCTGGATGTCTGGATGAGTCATGGTGATCGAGTTGAATCATTGCCGCAAGGTTTCGTGGTGGTCGGTGTTACGCCCAATGCACCGTTAGCTGCAATGGCTGATGAACAGCGTCATTTCTACGGCGTGCAGTTCCACCCCGAGGTGACGCATACCTTGCAAGGTGCGCGGATTCTCGAACGTTTCGTGCGCGAAATTTGTAGCTGTGAAGCACGGTGGGATGCGGGTCATATCATTGCCGATTCCATTCATCGTATTCGTGAGCAGGTAGGTACTGATAACGTGCTGCTAGGATTGTCCGGCGGTGTTGACTCGTCCGTGGTCGGCGCGCTGTTGCATCGTGCTATCGGTAAGCAGCTTGTCTGTGTGTTCGTTGATCATGGCATGTTGCGCGCCAATGAGGGTGATCAGGTGATGGCCACTTTCGCTGAGCATATGGGTGTGCGAGTGATTCGCGTCAATGCTGAAGAACGCTTTCTCACGGCGCTGAAAGGCGAAGTAGATCCAGAACGTAAACGCAAGATCATTGGCCGCTTGTTTGTCGAGGTCTTTGAAGAAGAGTCGGCCAAATTATCTGGCACTCGCTGGTTAGCACAGGGCACGATCTACCCCGATGTAATCGAGTCCGCAGGCTCCAAGACTGGGAAGGCGCATGTCATAAAGAGCCACCACAATGTCGGTGGTCTGCCGGAAAAAATGAAGCTCAAGTTGCTTGAACCGCTGCGTGAGCTGTTCAAGGATGAAGTGCGACGTATAGGCGTAGAGTTGGGGTTGCCGCGTACTATGGTGTATCGCCACCCATTTCCCGGCCCAGGGTTGTCGGTGCGGATTCTCGGCGAGGTCACCAAGCAGTATGCCGATCTGTTGCGTAAAGCCGATGCGATTTTTATCGAAGAGCTTTACAAGCATGATTTGTACGATCGTACCAGTCAGGCCTTCGCGGTATTCCTGCCAGTGCGTTCGGTTGCAGTCATGGGGGATGGTCGTCGTTATGATTACGTGATTGCGTTGCGTGCTGTTGAGACCATTGATTTCATGACGGCACAGTGGGCGCGTTTGCCTTATGAATTTCTCGACCATGTGTCGCGGCGCATTATCAACGAAGTTCACGGTATTTCGCGAGTCACTTACGACATCAGCAGCAAGCCACCGGCGACGATTGAGTGGGAGTAGGGGTGGTAACTATCGCCTTTCGCACAGTGAGCTCACACTACCCATGACAATCATGGTTACCATCTATCACAACCCCAATTGCGGCACCTCACGTAACGTGCTGGCCATGATTCGCGAGCGGGGCATTGAGCCAGTTGTCATTGAATACCTCAAAACGCCATGCACTCGTGAGCAGCTCGTTGAACTCATCAAGGCCAGTGGACTGTCTGTGCGTGCAGTGCTCAGGGAAAAAGGTTCTCCTTATGAAGAGCTGGGACTTGCCGATCCAAAGTGGAGTGACGAACAACTACTGGATTTCATGATGCAGTATCCGATCCTGATCAACCGACCCTTGGTGGTAACGTCCAAAGGTGTGCGTCTTTGCAGGCCCAAGGACGTAGTGCTGGAAATTCTGCCTGAATAAGGTGGTGGCCTCGAAAAATGCATGCGATGCAAATATTTTTCGGGGCGATATTCGCTGTATGCAGGACATAGATCATCATTTCATGTCGCGTGCTATTGAATTGGCGCGACTGGCAGAGGCGGCGGGCGAAGTGCCGGTGGGTGCGGTGCTGGTCAAAGACAACCAGATCATTGCTGAAGGTTGGAATCAGCCCATAGTAATGCATGATCCCAGTGCGCATGCGGAGCTGTTAGCGATGCGCGCTGCTGCCAAATCACTGGGTAATTATCGTCTCACGGATACCACTTTGTATGTGACGCTTGAACCCTGTGCCATGTGTGCGGGTGCGATGGTTCATGCGCGTGTCAGACGACTGGTGTATGCAGCGACCGATCCGCGTGCTGGCGCAGCGGGTACCATCTTCAATATTGTGCAGCATGAAGCGTTAAATCATCGGGTTGAGGTAACCAGCGGGGTGCTGGCAGATGAGTGCGCAGAAGTATTGCGCAATTTTTTCCGGATGCGGCGCGCTAACAAGCCTTAAGTGATTACTTGGCTGCTTCATGTTTTTCGATGGTGGCAGTCAAGCCGCCTTCGGCACCGACCCAGTTAAGCATCGACATGTACAGCTTGATACCGTCAACAAACTGTACTGGTTCCCAGCCCCGCGCATAACCACGCTTGGCTTGCGAGTACCATTTTTCCTGAGTCAATAGCGGTAGGTATTCACGTACCACATTCCACTTGTCAGCGTCTTTACCATCTGCTTGAGCAAAAATGCGTGCGTCTTCGATATGGCCGTACCCCATGTTGTAGGAAGCCAGTGCAAACCAAGTTCGATCTGGTTCTTTGATGCGTGAAGGAATCAACTTGCGTACATAAATGAAGTAGCGCGCGCCGCCGTGAATGCTTTGTTGCGGATCGAGTCGGTCTTCTACTCCCAAACTCCGTGCTGTGCCATCAGTGAGCATCATTAGGCCGCGTACACCGGTCGGCGAAGTGGCTTCGGGTTGCCATTTTGATTCCTGATAACCAATGGCAGCCAGCATGCGCCAGTCCATTCCCACTTCAGCAGCGGACTCCTTGAACCAATCAAGATACAGAGGCAGCTGTTCGCGAACGTCGACGATAAAGTTGCGCGTATGCAGTACCGATGAAACAGGTTTTTTTGCATAGTAGCGATTCAGTATGCCTGTCAATCTGCCATCAGCAGCAATGACGGAAAAGAATGAAGCGACGCGACTGAGTAGCGTGGTGTCATGTGTGGTAACCAGCCAGGCCAGTGATTTCCCTTGGTTAAGATCAAAGGCCACGGCAATGTCGGAATGGAAGCCGCGTCCGATGGCAAACTCATTGGAATCAGCCACGGTGTAGTCCAGATCGCGTTGCGACAAGCGGTATAGGAGTTGGTCTATTTCAGCATCCGGATTTTCCACCCAACTGAGATCAGGTTGATTAGTGCGTAAACGTGCCAGCGTGGCCGCATGAGGGCTATCGGTGGCGATTTCAAGATGGCCAATACGACTGGCTTCCAGCAAGCTGCGCGGGCGCTTATCACCGGCCCGGTAGATCAAATGTTCCTTGACTCGTTGATAAGCTGGGCCGTAACTGGTGTCGACCGGCGCGGCCTGTTCACGAGCCAGCCCAGCTGCGGCTATATGGGCGCGTCCGGCGGCAATTTCCTGGCGTAATTCTCCGGCGTTACGCGCCGAGTAGATCGTCAGTGATACGCCCAGATCGGCCGCGAATTGCGCTGCCAGATCATATTCAGGCCCCTGCGGGCCTTCAGACCCTAGATAGTAAGTGCTGGGACTGTTGAGCGTGACCACCCGTAGTTCACCGACGCTCAGTATCTGTTCCAGAATACCCGGCGGCTGCGAGCAGGTGCCCAGCAGCAGTGAGGCGATGATGGCAAGCGCCGCTTTCAAACCTCGTTAACCCCCTGAATGAAATCGTAAAACCAGCAGCATAAACGACTAGATTTGCCACCGCAGTTGTATAGAATACCCGCCCTTGTTGGCCGACCGCCATGATCATTATTGGGGCATTATCTAGATAATGCCAAGTTTCCGGAGAGGTGGCAGAGTGGTCGAATGTACCTGATTCGAAATCAGGCGTACCGCAAGGTACCGTGGGTTCGAATCCCACCCTCTCCGCCACTTTAAATTAAAGGCCCGATTCGTTGCAGTCGGGTTTTTTTGTTTGTGGTTGAATCAGCGTGGCTGCGCTGGCGCCTCGCTGCTTAGTGACGCTTGCTCTGCAAAAACGACCGACCGGGTTAAACGGCAGCACGACGCCGTGTCGGCATTGCCAATGCCACACCTGCTACACAAACCCTACTTCTACCTAGTCCTCATTGGTCTGAGATGTTACATCTCTGGTCGCCGCAGGAGGGACATTGTTTATACACCTTGAAAAGCACAAGGCTAGCCATGCGCACTCTCATGGGTAGTGTGAGTCAATTATTAACATGGAGGCATGACCGTGTTTCTACGTACTTAAGTTCAGGCAATAAAGGAGCATGATCAACGACAGTCTGTGCGCTCTGAGCGCGCAGCGGGGCGTGGCAAGACCGGGTTCGTCGGTGTTGCGCTATTTTCTCCATCTGTGTGCTTTTCAAGGTGTATAAACAATGTCCCTCATCGCTCAACAACTGGATCATCAATATTTCGCACATCGTTTGCGCAAACGTTATCAGGTTCTACGCGAAGAGATTAGGAATACATTGTTGCGCGCAGACGCCGAGCAGTACGCGCATATCGCTGACCGAGTGCAAAATACTGAAGATCAGTCGTTGGCAGAGGTGCTGGCAGAAGTCAGTCATGCGGAAATAGCTCGTGATGTCGAAGAGGTTTGCGATATAACGGTTGCCTTGCAAAGAATCGCCTCGGGTGATTACGGAGTCTGTACGGGGTGTGGTGATCAAATACCGCAAGCGCGATTTGAAGCCCACCCAACCGCCAAACGCTGCTTGAAGTGTCAGCAGTTGTATGAGCAAGCGAATGCACGTTGAATGCGATCCCGCGTTGAAATAAATTCACATACGCCAGCCCAATCTATGACCGATCAACCAATGCGGCACGCCGATCACATTCTACCCGGACAGCGCATCAAGTCAGTGACGGAAGACCCCGATGCACCGCGACGAGTACAGGCAATCCTGTCACACCCTCACTTTCGTCAGGCTGATCAGGACATGGATTTCCTGAATCTCGATTCGAGTCGAGATGTGCGGTTACAGCTGGATTATCAGAAAGCGCAGTCGGTACTAGAACAGCAAGGTGTCGAACATACTATTGTTGTTTTTGGTAGTACTCGTTTAAGCGAGCCGGTCAGTGCGCAATTGAATGTGGAAAAATTGCAGCGCGAGCTACAGACTGATTCCGATAATGTCGAGCTGCAACGTTGCTTGAAGGTGGCACAGCGGCGTATGGCTAAAAGCCATTATTACAATACCGCACGTGAGCTAGGTCGCCTGATTGGTACTGCTGGAGTGTGCCCTGAAGATTGCCGGGTTACGTTAATGACCGGTGGTGGCCCCGGCGTTATGGAGGCTGCCAATCGTGGTGCCTTTGATGTGGGAGCTCGTTCCATTGGTCTTAATATCACCTTGCCGCATGAGCAGTATCCTAATCCATACATCACGCCGGAGCTATGTTTCCGCTTTCACTATTTCGCGATGCGCAAGCTGCATTTTCTGTTGCGTGCCAGAGCATTGGTGGCCTTTCCGGGTGGCTACGGCACCTTCGACGAATTGTTCGAAACCCTGACCTTGATCCAGACGCGCAAGATGTCGGCCGTCCCCATCGTGCTGGTGGGAGAGGAATACTGGCGACGGGCTGTGGACTTTGACTACATGGTTGAAGAAGGTGTCATCGAACCTGCAGATCGCAAACTGTTCTGGTATGCGGAAACTGCACAGGACATCTGGCAGGGCATCCTTGAGTGGCATCAGGCCAACGATACGCCGTTGTTTTAATCCGTATTCAGTAGAAGTGGCATTCCTGTGGCTGGCAGTGTCCACCTTTAAGGTAGAAGCTGTGGTGATGACGCTCACTTGATTGAATGCTTATAGCATTGAAAAACAGGGAAACAACTAATGAAACTTTCTTTTCACGGTGCGGATCAGGGTGTTACAGGCTCGTGCCACATGGTCGAATGCGCTGGCAAACGTATCTTGATTGATTGCGGTTTGTATCAAGGCAGCCATGAGCTGGTGCAGGACAATGCCGAAGATTTTGGTTTTGATCCTGCCAGTATTGATTACGTGCTGCTCACACATGCACATCTTGATCACTGCGGTCGGCTGCCGTTGCTAGTAAAGCGAGGCTTTCGGGGAGAGATCATCTGCACAGCCGCTACCCGAGAACTGACACGTGTAGTGCTGTTGGATGCCGCCCATTTGCAAGAAGAGGAAGCACGCCGTAATGTGCGCCGCCACTTGCGCCGCAAAAACGCTGATTATGATGATCAGCCACTTTATACCTTGCTCGATGCCATGAGCACCTTTGATTACTTTGGACGCAGAGCGGTTTATAACGAAGGTATGGTGCTGGCCTTCGGCTTGGCGGCAACTTATTATGATGCGGGCCACATTCTCGGTTCCGCTAGTGTGCGTATCGAACACCATGGAAAAGATACCACTCGTAGCGTGGTGTACTCGGGTGACTTGGGTAATAGCGGCCGACCGCTGCTGCGCGATCCGGTGCCACCACCCCATGCGGATGCGGTAGTCATGGAGACCACCTATGGTGATCGGCTGCATCGTTCTCTGCCAGCGTCAGTACAGGAGTTATATGAAGCGGTAAGTGATGCCTTTAAACGTGGCGGCAATGTCATCATTCCCACCTTCGCACTAGAACGCGCACAGGAAATACTGTTCTATTTGCGTGAGGGTGTGGCCAGTCATCAGTTGCCAGGTTCCATGCAAGTGTTCCTGGATTCGCCTATGGCAATTTCTGCTACCGAAATATTCAAGCGACATCCAGAATGTTTTGATGAGCAGTCGAAGCAATTATTAAGCAAAGGCGATGATCTATTTGCGCTGCCCGGCTTGCATCTAACCCGCGACACTAGTGAATCAATGGCGCTGAATAGGGTGACGGGTGGGGCGGTGATCATGGCGGGTTCCGGCATGTGTACTGGTGGGCGCGTTCGACACCATCTGAAACATAATTTGTGGCGACGCGATAGCAGTATTGTGTTTGTCGGCTATGCTGCTACCGGCACCCTGGCACGACGTATTATTGATGGCGCTAAATACATTTCCCTGTTCGGTGAGGAGATTCCGGTACGGGCGAAGATTTATACGATCAATGGCTTTTCCGCGCACGCTGATAGAGATGAGCTGTTGGCTTGGCATCGCTCCATCAATCCGGGAAAGACGTTTCTCGTGCATGGGGATGTAGAAGTCATGCAGAAGTTTCGCCAATGCTTATCCGGAGAGGTAGAGCTACCGCGAAAAGGGGATGTATTTACGCTTTGAGAGATAAAAGTGACCGTAGCGAAAATTTAGCTAAAATATCCAGAGTTAGCTGGGCCATATCTGTTCATGCTCTCTTTCAACGCTGAATAGACTGCAGATAATCGACTAGTCTTTTGATCAAGGTATCAACGCGTTGGCGACGAGCAGGATCTTCACTGCTTAGACCGTATAGCTGCCAACCCCATACTGGCATCTCTCGTGATCCATGTGCCGTAGGCATAGCTTGACCATCAATGAATAGGCGTATTTGTTCGGTGGGGAATTTCCCTGCATATCGACGTGCGATGTGTGTTAGATCCGGTGGTGGTGTCTTAAGGTTTTTAGCGATACTTCCATCGCCTCGCGCCTGCTCACCGTGGCAACTCGCACAGAAATGTTGGTACAACTCAGCACCGGAAAATTCAGGTACTTCATCTGCCATGCTGGTTGCAGATACGCTAACTAGCAGCACGATAATCCAGTGACACAACTGATTATGCATTGTCATTGAAGTTGAGCCTGTTCATGGTGAGGGGTTTAATTAACCTTCGACGGTTCAGCATAGCTCGGGACGGTGGGTAAAAGTTGTAGTAATGAATGCTACTTACCCTTAATTGTCATGAGATATCCGCGTTGCTGGTGCGATGCCCTAATGCTGATGTAGGAGCGGCAATGACGGGATTTCCGTAACGGACGACTACAAGTACCAATGGTGGTATTGCGCAATCGCGCATAGCCTAATCAAACCGGTCATTAACTTAATCAAAGTTGGAGGTTGCGATGAACATCATGCGATGGGAACCATTACGTGAATTTGATGATTTGTTTAACAGGTATTCGCGCTTGGCTAATCACGGTGCACTTCGCAGCGACAATGGTGAGTGGACGCCGACTGCCGACATTAGTGAAACCGACAAGGAATATCTGATCAAAGCGGTGTTGCCGGAAGTCAAGCGAGACGACATTAAAGTGACGATGGACAATGGTGTCATCACGATCAGTGGTGAACGAAAGCAGGAGAAAGAAGACAAGAGTGAGAGCGAAATCCGTGTCGAGAGTTTCTATGGCACGTTTTCACGTAGTTTTTCTCTGCCAGAGAATATTGATGCTAATCATATTCGCGCCGAGTCCAAGGATGGGGTGTTGCGGATTCATGTGCCAAAAACTACGGCAACCAAACCTAAAGCCATCACTGTGAAAGTTCAGTAGCCTTGCTTATATAAGATAAGCGGCCGGGCTGATGCCCGGTCGTCCATATCAACGACCATACAGATGGAGGATTTATGAAAGTATTATCTCAGCGGCCTGCATCGCCGTCCGGAACCGATGCAAAAAATGCTGGTGGAATGCTGCCAGCGAATATCACCAACTCGTCGCTGGAGGTTACACCTAATTCGGTTGAAGATCGCGATGCGACGATTGCCATAGCGGCTTATATGCTTGCCGAGAAGCGGGGCTTTACGCCCGGCCACGAAATTGATGACTGGCTCGCGGCCGAAGCAGAGGTTGATCAACGGCTTATGAGTGGTCGTGTGTTTTGATTGGTATTCAGGCGTATTCGCAGTCACTGCTGCATTCATCAGATTTGCAGTAGAGTAGGGGTTGGTGTCGCCTGAAATTCTTGCACATATACTTTTTCGGGGTAGTTTGGTGGTTCTGTGAGTCACTTCTGTTTGCGCAGACTCACCGATTTGCAAATGCACAAAAGCGGATGATTTTGACTTGTAGCTACAATTATTCTCAATCGAAGTGGGTTGCCGTGTCACATAGGTAGAATCGGTGTATTGTCTGCTCAGTTGCGCTTGGGAAACGGGCGTAAGTGATATGCGGCATATGCTTGGGTCACGTGAATTTCCGACTGTTAATTACAGTATAGTAGCCGCCTGACATGGGTCTAACTGAGAGCATAAAACGGCGGATATGAGCAATCGATCGGATCAACCAAATATTGGTGTTGTTGTCTCGATACGAGGTAGCGTCGTCGATGCTCGGTTTGATACTGGCTTGCCTCCCATCTATTCGCTGTTGCGTACTGGTGAGCAACAACAGGTAATCATTGAAGTACAGTCGCAAATTGATACGCAGCACGTGCGCGGAATTGCGTTAACGCCCACCCAGGGGTTGGCCCGTGGTATGGCGGTAGTCGATACGGGTGGGCCGCTAAAAGCCCCGGTAGGCAAGGCGGTGCTGTCGCGGATGTTTGATGTTTTTGGCAATACCATCGATACAGGCACCGCACTGACCGATGTTGAGTGGCGCTCTGTGCATCAGGCACCGCCGCCGTTGTCACGACGTTCCACCAAGTCTGAAATATTTGAAACCGGGATCAAGGTGATCGATGTGTTATTACCGCTTGAGCGCGGTGGCAAAGCGGGACTGTTTGGTGGTGCCGGCGTTGGCAAAACCGTACTGCTAACCGAGATGATTCACAATGTTGTTGGAAATCAGGCAGGCGTAAGTATTTTTTGCGGTATTGGTGAACGGTGTCGTGAAGGCGAAGAGCTCTATCGCGACATGAAGCAGGCTGGAGTATTGCCGAACATGGTGATGTTGTTCGGCCAAATGAACGAGTTGCCGGGTAGCCGCTTCAGAGTAGGACATGCCGCGCTAACGATGGCCGAATATTTTCGCGATGATGAGCACCGTGATGTGTTGTTGCTGGTCGACAATATTTTTCGTTTTATTCAGGCCGGAATGGAGGTTTCTGGTTTGTTGGGACAAATGCCGTCGCGGCTTGGCTATCAACCAACGATGGGAACTGAGCTGTCGCAGTTGGAGGAACGCATCGCCAATACCGACACCGGTGCCATCACCTCCATCCAGGCCGTGTATGTGCCAGCGGACGATTTTACCGATCCGGCGGCGGTGCATACTTTTTCACATCTGTCTGCGTCTATCGTACTGTCACGTAAGCGTGCCAGTGAAGGCTTATATCCGGCCATTGATCCATTGCAGTCCACTTCCAAAATGGCCACGCCCGGTATTATCGGCGAACGGCATTATGCGTTGGCGCAGGAAATTCGTCGCACACTGGCGCAGTATGCCGAACTTAAAGACATTATCGCCATGCTTGGTATTGAGCAGCTATCGCCGGACGACCGCAAGATCGTCGCACGTGCGCGTCGTCTGGAACGCTTTTTAACGCAGCCATTTTTCACCACTGAGCAGTTCACCGGCCTTACCGGCAAGCTCGTCAGTCTGGCCGACGCGCTAGATGGATGCGAACGTATTCTACGAGATGAATTCAAAGAGTACCCGGAACGCGCGCTATACATGATCGGGACGATAGAGGAAGCAAAGAAAAAAGAGCAGTCTGCATCAACATCTGCATCGAGTGTGGAAGCTCATGAATCTTAAAATTCTTTTGCCCTCCCAGAAATTTTCCGAGTCAAACGGCGTGTCGAGTATCGTTGCCGAGACCCAATCTGGCTCATTCGGGATCTTGCCACGTCGATTGGATTGTGTGGCCGCACTTACACCAGGCATCCTTATTTATCAGAGCGAGTCTGCAGGCGAAGTGATTGTGGCGGTGGATGAGGGCGTGCTGATCAAGACGGGTTCAACCGTACTGGTGTCAGTGCGTCGTGCGTTGGGCGGCACAAGTCTGTCAAGCTTGCGTGAAGCGGTAGAGCAGGAATTTTTGGCGCTGGACCAGCAATCAAAAGTCCTACGTTCAGTCATGGCGAAGCTGGAGTCGGGTTTTCTGCATCGTTTTGTGGCTTTTCAGCATGAGTGATGATCTCGACCCCCCTCCGCAGGAGCAGCCTATTTTTAGTGCGCAGGTGGGTGTGAAAGCGGCGCGCAAGCTCAAGGCGAGACGCCACGCCGACCACGATGTTTGGTTTGGCTTGGGTATGATGGGGTTGGTTGGTTGGTCGGTGGCGGTACCCACCTTGCTGGGTGCGGCACTGGGTTTATGGCTGGATAAGCATTATCCGGCAGAGCGTTCATGGACGTTGGCGTTGTTGGTGGCCGGGCTGATGATTGGCTGTCTGAATGCGTGGCATTGGCTTGCCAAGGAAGATAGAACAATGCGCGAAGAACGGGAAAATGATGATGAATGATTATCTATTGCACGCGCTTACACTTATGGCGGGCATGGTGCTCGGTGTCATTTTTTACGGTGGGTTGTGGTGGACAGTGAATAAAAGTCTGACAGCTCGACAGCCGAGCATCTGGATTTTTAGCAGCTTCCTGACACGAATGAGCATTGTTCTGCTGGGGCTTTTTCTTATGGGGCGTGATCATTGGCAGCGACTGTTGCTGTGTTTTGTCGGTTTTGTAACCGCACGTCTGCTCGTAACTTGGTATACCCGTTCAAGTAGAGTCGCCACAAACCATATCGCACAAGGTGGCAAGCGTGCATCTTAGCCCAGACGAAATAATCTACTGGCAGTACGGTGTGTTTAAGCTCAATGCGACCATCGTCTTCACCTGGGCATTGATGTTAGTGCTTGTCGTGGGTGCGAAAATC
Organism: Steroidobacteraceae bacterium; assembly: GCA_050181835.1. Classification (GTDB taxonomy): domain Bacteria; phylum Pseudomonadota; class Gammaproteobacteria; order Steroidobacterales; family Steroidobacteraceae; genus CAILZL01. The sequence goes on from JBFXCU010000004.1 coordinate 111,347, forward strand.
ATTACCCGTAAGTTGTCCATGGATCTGCAACGCACGCGTTGGCAAAATCTGCTGGAAATTGTTGTTGTCGGAATCGAGAAACAAATTGAAGATGTCGGTCTGCGGAATCCGCGCAAGTACATGGGCTTTCTCGGCACTGTTTTTCTATTTGTCGCGTCGGCCAGCCTGTGCACCGTTATCCCTGGATTTGAGCCGCCCACCGGTTCACTGTCTACCACTGCCGCACTGGCGCTGTGTGTATTGGTAGCTGTGCCGTTTTTTGGTATCAGCGAAAAAGGCGTGCGCGAATATTTGAAGTCCTATACTGAGCCAACAATAATCATGCTGCCGTTCAACGTTATCAGTGAGGTTTCGCGCACGCTGGCACTGGCTGTGCGCCTGTTCGGCAACATGATGAGTGGCGCAATGATCATCGCTATTTTACTTACTATCACCCCATTCCTGTTTCCCATAGTCATGACTATGCTGGGTTTACTGACGGGCATGGTGCAAGCTTACATTTTCAGTATCTTGGCGGCTGTGTACATCGCCGCTGCAACGCGTATGCGTGATCCTGTGCCATCGGTTATTAACGCATGACAATTAATTCGCCTATTTACTTGGAGATATTATGGACAGCATGACAGCTATTGCGGTGGCATCCATTGTCATCGCGGGTATTACTACTTCCTTCGGCGCTATTGGCCCGGCGTTGGGGGAAGGGCGGGCAGTGTCGACTGCACTCACTGCGTTGGCACAGCAGCCGGATGCTGCGAGCACTATTACCCGCACGTTGTTCGTTGGCTTGGCAATGATCGAATCTACGGCTATCTACTGCTTTGTGGTTTCTATGATCCTGCTGTTTGCTAATCCATTCTGGAATCACGTCATAGCGCAAGCGGCGGGAAAGTGATTTCATGCTGATAGATTGGTTCACGGTCGGTGCGCAGGCGCTCAATTTCGTCATCCTGGTATGGTTGTTGAAGCGCTTTCTGTACAAACCAATTCTCGACGCCATAGATGCGCGCGAAGCGCGCATTGCCAAACAGCTCGCTGATGCTGATGCAAAAGAATTAGCAGCTAAACAAGAACGCGACGAGTTCCAGCGCAAGAACAATGAATTCGATCAGCAGCGTGCAGCACTATTCAGCGAGGCAACCAATGCCGCTAAAGCAGCGCGGCAAAATCTGCTCAATGAAGCAAGACAGACCGCCGATGCCTTGAGTGCCAAGCGACAGGAAGCACTGCTTAAAGATGCGCACAACCTGAATCAGCTCATTCGCCGTAAGACTCAGCAGGAGGTGTTTGCCATTACCCGCAAGACGCTGATGGATCTTGCTGGAGCCAGTCTGGAGGAGCGCATGAGTGAAGTGTTTATCAATCACTTGCATACCTTGCCCGCCGAAGCAAAGGCCGGTCTTGCCAAGGCGCTGCGGGTTGCGACGCTCGCAGCGACCGTGCGCAGCGTGTTTGAATTGCCGACCGCACAACAAAGTGCAATTCAAATTGCAATTAATGACATCTTTGCAGCCGACATCAAGCTCAAGTTTGAGACCGTACCGCACTTGGTGAGCGGGGTTGAACTTACTGCCGGTGGTCAGAAGGTATCTTGGAGCATTGCTGAGTACTTGCTATCGCTTGAAAATGGCATCGACGAGCTGCTTGGCAAGCGTAGTGAACCTGAACCTGGTTCGAAGTAATTTTCCAATGAATACGCAACTGGGTAGCCTTCAGGAATTGTTGGACAGTGAATTTGCCGATATAAGCCGGGCGCGAGCTGTGTTTGCGCCACAACTGACGCTGCGCGAAGTCGGCACCATCACCAGCATTGCTACCGGTATTGCCAAAGTCGCGGGCCTTCCGGGTGTGGGCTTTGAGGAGGTGCTGAAATTCCCCGGCGGAGTGTATGGCATCGCATTCAACGTCGATGAGCACGAAGTGGGTGTGGTATTGCTCGGCGAATACTCGCAGCTACAGGCGGGCGACCCCGTCGAGCGCAGAGGGCACGTGATGGACGTGCCGGTGGGCGATGAGTTGATTGGCCGTATTATCAATCCAATGGGGCGACCGTTGGACGGAAAAGATCCGATCAATACTAGCGTGCGCCTTCCCATTGAACGCCCAGCGCCAGCAATTATGCAGCGCGCGCCGGTGACGGTGCCGTTGCAGACCGGCATCAAGGTCATTGATGCGTTGATTCCTGTCGGTCGTGGCCAACGAGAGCTAATCGTTGGCGACCGGCAGACCGGTAAGACCACCATCGCGCTTGACACTATTCTCAATCAACGCGATCAGAATGTACTGTGTGTTTATTGCGCTATAGGACAACGCGCAGCTGGTGTTGCCAAAGTAGTGAACGTACTGCGTGAGAATGGTGCTCTGGAATACACCGTGGTGGTAGTCACCGAGGGTAACGACCCGCCGGGCCTTGCTTACATCGCGCCCTATGCGGCTACCAGTATTGCTGAGCATTTTATGCAACAAGGCCGCGATGTGTTGATTGTTTATGACGATCTTACTCATCATGCGCGCGCCTATCGTGAGTTATCTTTGCTATTGCGTCGTCCACCGGGACGGGAAGCCTTTCCCGGCGACATATTTTACATTCATGCACGTTTGCTGGAGCGCGCCACACGGTTGTTACCTGAGCTTGGTGGTGGCTCGCTGACAGCACTGCCTATCATTGAAACCGAGGCGCAGGATATTTCCGCATACATTCCTACAAATCTGATCTCTATTACCGATGGACAAATATACCTTTCGCCATCGCTATTCGAATTGGGAGTGCTGCCCGCTGTTGATGTCGGCAAGTCAGTGTCGCGAGTAGGTGGTAAAGCGCAATTTGCACCATTCCGTGCAGTTGCTGGTGATCTAAAGCTGGCCTACGCTCAGTTCGAAGAGTTGGAAACTTTCGCTCGCTTCGGCGCGCGCCTGGACGAAAATACCCGAAAAATCATTGAGCATGGCTGGCGGATTCGCGCCTGTCTCAAGCAGCAGGAATTCACGCCAGTTGCCGTACCGGCACAGATCACCGTGCTGCTGGCGTTAACTGCAGGGCTGTTTGACAACGTGCCGCTTGATAAGATGTTGGCTGCGCAACGCGCCGTGATCGATGCAGCAGAGAGCATATCAGCGTCACTCAGCATGCGTTTTGAAACTGCAACTAAATTGAATATTGACGATCAAAAAACAATTATCGATCTTGCTCATCAGGCATTATTGTCTTTCACAGCAGCTCCGTAACTTGTTCTAAGCATGTAGTCACTTACCATCCAAATCGAGCACATTATGCTAATACAGATCAATACCGACCATAACTTGCAGGGCCATGAGCCACTTAACGAACGGGTGCATGACATAGTGGTAGGTGCCCTGAATCGCTTCCGTGAGCGCATCACTCGCGTGGAGGTGCATTTGAGCGATGAGAACGGTGGTAAGACTGGCCAGCTTGACAAGCGCTGCATGATTGAGGCTCGTCTCGAGGGCCGGAATCCGGTGGCGGTCACTCACCATGCTGCGACCATCAGTCAGGCGATTGATGGTGCGACTGACAAGTTAACCGTGTTGATTGATAAAATCCTTGGTAAGTTACATAACCATCGCGATTACGCTGTTGATCCAATTCCGCCAGAGTCAACTCTTCCAGAGGCGTAATGACCGATACCACGGCCAGCCTGCGAAAAAAGATAAGTAGCGCGGGTGAGCTTCAATCGGTGGTGCGTACGATGAAAGCATTGGCCGCATCCAGCATCGGCCAGTACGAGCAAGCAGTGCGCGCGTTGGCCGACTACTATCATGCAGTGGAGCTGGGTTTAGGTGAATGTTTTAGACAAAGTAAGTCGATGGAAAACCTATGGCACAGTGGGCGACCTGGTAAAAAGGTTGTCGGTGCCGTGGTGTTCGGATCGGATCAAGGATTGGTTGGGCAATTCAATGAGGTCATTGTCGAACACGCATTGCAGAGTTTGGCAACATCAAGTCGGCCCAGAATCTGGGCCGTGGGTGAGCGCGTATATACACGACTTAGCGATGCCGGCCTGTCGGCGACAGGCCAGTTTACCGTCCCTAATTCCGTGCAGGGAATCGCAGCGCTAATCGGAAATATTCTGGTGACTAGCGAAGCCGGTAGCCAAGATGAGCTAACCGAATTACACCTGTTCTACAATCGATTCACGTCTGGCTCGGGGTATCAGCCAGTGAGTCAGCAACTATTGCCGCTTGACGACAACTGGCGTCGTAAACTGAGCGAATTACCGTGGCCACCCGGCAATCTACCGGAGCTGCTGGGTGACTCGACTACAACGCTGCGGGCCCTGATCCGCGAATATCTGTTTATTTCGTTGTTTCGTGCCTGTGCCGAATCACTGGCCAGCGAGAATGCCAGTCGCCTTTCGGCCATGCAGCGTGCCGAAAAAAACATCGACGAACTGTTAGCACAATTGCACGACACGTCGCATCGGGTAAGACAAGGCAGCATCGATGAGGAATTATTCGACGTGGTCTCTGGCTTCGAGGCTTTGTCTTAGCAAGGAATATAGTCGCCAGCCATCAAGGTGCTACGAAGGAAATAGAATGCCGTATAGTGAAAACCACACTTATGATGAGCTGAAAATTGGCACTTCAGCCAAAACAACGCGTCGCGTGACAACAGAAGATGTGCAGTTGTTGGCCGTTATGGCAGGCAACGGTAATGCGGTGTTAGAGCATAGTGCGGCTGACCAAACTACTGATGAGCATCAGGTTCAGGATATCTGGAGTAGCGTCCTGATATTTTCATTGCTGAGTAATGACTATCCGGGATTTGGTACCAATTACATCAAGCAAACACTTGATGTATTACAGCCGATATACCTTGACGATGTACTAACCGCTACCGTCACTGTCTTGGAGAAGCATGACCACACTCGTCATGTATTGTTTGAATGTCGATGTGTTAATCAAGATGATGCAGTTTTGCTCACGGGTACGATCGAGGTACGTGCGCCTGCCGAAAAAATTCGCCGCCTAAAAACTGAATCATTGCAAGTACAACTCATTGACCACAACGTGCGCTATCAGCGGCTGATCAGTCTCGCGCATGGATTGGCACCGATTCGTGTGGCAGTGGCCCACCCCTGTGATCCAGCGTCGCTACATGGCGCGGTTGAAGCGGCGTTGGCGGGATTGATTCTACCTGTACTCATTGGCCCCGCTGGCAAGGTTGTCGCAGCCGCCACCAGTGTGGGGTTGGATATCAAACCATATAGCTTGGTCGATGTACCGCATAGTCACGCTGCGGCTACGCTAGCGGTGGCTATGGCGCGGCGCGGCGAAGTGGATGCCATCATGAAGGGTAGCTTGCATACGGACGAGTTAATGACAGCAGTGATCGCGGCAGATACCGGGCTGCGTACAGATAGACGTATGAGTCATGTGTTCGCCATGGACGTGCCAAGCTATTCACACCCGCTATTGATCACCGATGCGGCGATCAATATTGCCCCGGACCTCAACGACAAACGTGACATTGTGCAGAACGCGATTGATCTCGCGCATGTGTTGGGCATCAGTGAGCCGCGAGTTGCCATTCTGGCGGCGGTAGAAACCATTACTGACAGGCTGCGCTCCACTTTGGACGCGGCGGCACTTTGCAAGATGGCGGAGCGCGGCCAGATTACGGGCGGGATTCTGGATGGGCCGCTGGCATTCGACAATGCCGTGTCACCCAGTGCTGCGGAAACTAAGCACTTGCATTCCAAGGTGGCGGGAAATGCTGACATTCTAGTGGTGCCAGATTTGGAGTCAGGCAATATGCTAGCCAAGCAGCTGCAATATCTGGCTCATGCACAATCTGCCGGTATCGTGCTCGGTGCGCGTGTGCCAATTGTTCTCACCAGCCGTGCTGATCCTAGCCATGCCCGCATTGCTTCCAGCGCCATGGCCCTGCTGATAGTCAGAAAAAAATCAGCGGGTAAACTGGAGGGTTCCGTTAGCGGCTCAACTTGCTGAAGTATGGCTCCTGTTTGATACTGGTTATCTTCTTTAATTTCAGCGAATGGCTACAACGCAAATTCATGACTAATAGTAGTGAGGTGGCCACGCCAATAAGGCATTCTACGGCCATCCGGCAGCAGCCACTCAACTTCACCATCAAGTGGTATGCGCATGCCATCGTGTACGGTGTAGTTCCAGAAGCGGCCCTGCCAAGGCGTGTATTGCGTAATACCGTCTACAACACGGGCACGTGTTTCGGCGCTTACCAAATCGATTAGCCCTTCAGCGTTAAACTGAAACAGTAATGTAGCACTGACTGCACCATCAGTCAGCGTTGCGCGGGCAGAGAGATCATCTACGGCTTGCCATATGACACCCTGGCTGGGTAATAATGCCGTGGGATACCATGCTGCTTCGGCCAAGAAGCGCATCAACTCGCCTTGTGCCATATCTGCCGTGCCGCGCATGCTGGCTACTGATATCAGGCCAAATACGGATGCCTGCAAAATCCCTTTACCATTAACGTAGCTGTCATGTACCAGCACCGGCACGCCCGGCATCATGACAATGCGTGCATCCCAATCGAAGCCGCAGCGACGTGCTGTAACCAGTTGAGTTGATGTGAATAGCTTCCATTGCTCTGCAGTGTCGCTCATATTGAACGTTCCGCTATGCGTCAGATGCGCTGCCTTAATCATGGGCTGGCTATCCTTCAGGGCGATACGGAAATAGCGCTGTACCGGTGCGGGAAGCTTGCTGAGCTCAGCGGGATCGAACTTGGTAGGCTGGATAGGTACGCGCGCCACGTAAATTTGTTGGCGCCGTTGCCTGGAGTTTATACGCCAGCGAAGCTCGCCGAAAAAGATGGCAGCGGCCATAGCCAATAACACTATCAGCGCGATCCGCAACATTACCTCTCCTGGTTCGCTCTCTTAAACTATTGCGCGGTTTGGACTTCACCCGCTACTGACTTCTAGTTAGACTAAGAATTATACGCTGTCAGTACGAGGTAGCACTTGGTTGTGATACGCGACTAGTCCGTTGATCGGTCATCCATCTGCCTTACACTGTCTTACGTTCAATCGGCTTTATTCTAATTTCTTGCGCGTCAGGTTGAAGACCCAGATCCATGCGGCTATCTAAATGAATGACGCTTCCATCATCGCTTGGTCGCCCACCGTGATTGGTCTGGTGGTGGCGCTGAGTGTGGGATTATTGATAGGCGTTGAGCGTGAGCGCAATAAAGGTAGTGGTCCAACTCGTGAGGCTGCCGGTGTCCGCACTTTCATATTAGTGGCATTGTTGGGTGTTGCTATTGCCACGCTAGATAGCGCGATCCTGATCGCAGTGTTTGCTTTCGCGGTTATGGTGTTGGCGGCAGTTTCTTACTGGCGTAGTAGCCAAGCCGATCCCGGACTGACTACTGAAGTTGCGTTGTTGGTGACCTACGTACTGGGTGTCTTGTCCTTATCCCATCCCAATTTAGCTGCTGCGTTGGGTGTAATAACGGCCTTGCTATTGGCATCGCGTTCGTGGTTACACAGATTCGTCAAACAGGGTTTATCAGATCGCGAAATGTTGGATGGTATGTTACTGGCTGCCTCGGCGCTGATTGTGTTGCCGCTGTTGCCTGATCATGCAATAGATCCATTCTCGGTAGTCAATCCGCACCTGATTTGGCGCATAACGGTGGTGATGCTGTTGATTAGCGCTGTGGGATATATTGCTGCCCGCATCATGAAGAATGGCCGTGGACTGGCGTTGGCGGGTTTGCTCGGTGGTTTTGTTTCCAGTACGGCCACAATTAGCTCAATGGCCGCTCATAGCCGCAGTTCGCCTGCGCTGATGAGCGCTACGGTGGCAGGCGCAGCACTATCATCTGTGGCGACGATCGTGCAATTGATGCTAGTGCTGTATTTGGCAAATTCATCGCTTGCCACTAAGTTGCTGCCTGCATTAACCATATCCATGGTTGTTGCATTGGGTTACGGTTTATTGTTGGTGAAGCGCGCTGAACGGTCGAACATGACTGGCGAATTGAAAGGTCGAGCCTTCGAGTTGAAGCGGGCATTTGGCTTTGCGCTGCTGATTACTACCGTCATGTTTGTATCGGCGATTCTGGCATCGCAGTACGGTGTGGCAGGAGCCACCATCGGGATCGCGCTTGCTGGTCTTGCGGATGCACATTCATCAACCGCCGCTGCGGCCAGTCTGGCTAACAACGGCACAATTACCACTGAAAATGCAGTATTCACGATTTTGCTGGCCGTTACTGCCAACGCGGTTTCCAAGGCAGTGGTCGCGTTGATCACTGGAGGGCGCGTCTTTGGTGCCCGTGTGATACTAGGGCTGGTGATGATTCTGATTGCTTTATGGAGCAGTGTGGCAATAACAGTTGGCTGGTAACTTCCCGTCTTACAGGTAACGCGGGGGGTCAAGCTCTGCGAGTGTGAGTCGGCATTTCAGTGAATATGAGCATTATCAGTCAGCATCAGATGCATCTTGACCAAGTGCGCCACGGATCGTGCACCCATTTTTTCCATCGCATTGGAGCGATGTATTTCAACCGTGCGTTCGCTGATACCAAGATCAATGGCAACTACTTTATTAGCGCGGCCATCAACGATTAGATCCATGACTTCTCGCTCGCGCGGCGTCAGTAGCGCTAGACGACTAGCAAGTTCGGCCTGCTTCAAGATGGACAAGCGGTTTTCGGCATCCTGCATGAGTGCTGAGTTAATGCGATCAAGCAATTCCTGATCGCGAAATGGCTTTTGCAGGAAATCATATGCACCTTCTTTCATTGCCTGTACTGCCATGGGTACATCGCCATGCCCAGTAATGAAAATAACTGGCAGAATAGAGCCGTCCTGATTTAGGCGTTGCTGTAATTCCAAGCCGCTCATTCCTGGCATACGGACATCCAGCACCACGCAGCCATGTTGGTTAGGATTCAAGCTTCCCAAAAATTCCTGTGGTTCGGCAAATGCGGTTACGTTGTAACCAATGGTAGCCATTAACGTGGTGAGTGCGCGGCGCATACCATCATCATCATCAACGACGTACACCATGGGATTTGTCGAGGTTTCATTGGTCTTATTCATCGGGATCCTTAGATCGGTTTAGCTTGCAGCCGGGAGCCGGAACCAGAAGCGGCTGCCCCCTGACTTGCCATCAGCATGTTCTAGGGAACCGCCATGCGCCTCTACGATAGCACGACTGGACGCCAAGCCGAGACCGGTACCGTTGGCTTTAGTGGTAAAAAATGGTCTGAACATTTTCTGACGCATTTCACTAGAGATACCGCTGGCATAGTCGGTGACTGTGGTGACTACATTGTAGCGATCGCCGCTTATTTCGATTTGGATTACTGGTTTTAGGGTGCTGGCCTTACTTGCTTCAATCGCATTTCTCACCAAGGAGAATAAAGTATGCTGAATTCTGATCTGATCGATCATTACTTTGGGCAAATTTTCGGCCGTTTGAATTTGCAGTTCCATGGCGTCACGTGTGGCAAGTAACTCCATAACCGGCCATAGTTCGGTTACCACGGATGTCATATTGCATAAGGAACGTGGAGTATCACTATGGGTGAATATTTGGCGGATACGCTTAATACCTTCGCTCGCCTTGATCGCCTGATCGCCGATGTGCCGGGCCACATCGCGCGCTTCGGCAACCATTGGCTCGGGGCGTGTCAGCATTCTGTCTGCTGCTTCTGAAAAGGTGACGATAGCTCCCAACGGCTGATTTAGTTCGTGGGCAATACCACTGGCCATTTCTTCCAAGGCAGAGGCGCGCGCAATTTCTAGTAATTGCTCAATCAATGAAGGTGCCAGTTCATCACGAAGCCCATGCGTCAGTTCTGTTGTGGATTCGGTATTGTTCACTGGTTACTTGCTCTCCGGGGTCGAGTCGCAGATCCGACGACAGCTGCAACTTTTTGCAGTATTATCACGCGGATACCCGTCGACTATGCATCAGCGAATACCCGCAAGCAACTGCGGATCTCCCGTAGCGGTGTAGAAATATAGAGCGTCCTGATGAGATTGAAGTTGATGTCGATCACCCCATTAGTTAGTCATTGGTTAATGCTGCTCATATGGACGAATTTAACGAAATCACTCGGCACCTGTTGCGCTTTTCCCCGGATGCCCTGATCGTCGTCGATGATCAGCGGCAGATTTGTTATGCGAATGATACGGTGACAGAGCTGTTTGGTTATTCACCAACAGCCTTGTTGGGACGACCAGTTGAGGTGTTGATTCCGGAGCGCTGGCACAGCCCCCATATCGAGTACACAGCGGGCTTCATGCAGGATCCTAGTAATCGTGAAATGGGTGCAAGAAAAAAGGATCTGTTTGCACGCCGTGCTGACGGCAGCGAGTTTTCGGCTGGTATCCGTTTGTCACCATTCAAATTGGATGGTAAGGTTTTTGTCGTTGCGGCAATTCGTGACACCACGGAACGGCGTCAGATTAACGAAGAGTTGATTGCTGCGCGTGAGAAAGCCGAAGTAGCTGATCGCGCTAAAGGCCGATTTTTAGCTATCGCCAGCCATGATTTGCGTCAGCCACTGCACACCATCCGTTTGTTGAACGCCGGGATGCTGAAACTCAGCGCGGAGCCGCAGGGGCGGGATTTGTTGCAACGCCAGGAGCAGGCGATTGAGGTGATGAGCGACATGCTTAATGCATTGTTAGACATCAGTCGTTTGGAGTCTGGTTCGGTGCAGCCGAAGTGTGCTGATGTGTCTTTGAGCGCAATATTTGACGAGTTACGTGTTGAGTTTGATCCTGTTGCAAGGGTGCGCAACCTCATATTTCACGTGGCCGCTGCTAACGTAGTGCTACACACAGATAGCATGTTGTTTCATCAGTTGTTGGAAAACCTGGTTGGTAATGCCTTCAAATATACTCACCACGGTTCAGTATCGGTCAAGTGTGTTGATGACGGCAATGTACTTACGGTCACCATAAAAGACACAGGCGTGGGTATACCAGCTGATAAGCTGGCACGCGTTTTTGATGACTACTACCAAGTGGATGAAGGCAGTTCCAGTCGTGTTGGTGTGGGTCTCGGATTGGCTATCGTCAAGGAGGTGGCACGATTACTTAACTTCACATTACGTATTGTGTCTGTTGTCGGCGAAGGTACCGAAGTGCATATTGCAATACCCAGAGGCTGTTGGGAATGTGTCATGGATGAATCTACCGAGTTGGTATTGATTCCAGAGAGGCAGACAAGTGCAAAAAAGCCGCGCATATTTTTAGTTGAAGACAATGAAGGTGTGCGTATCGCCACCGAATTATTTTTTAAGCTGGAGGGATTTGAAGTACGTTGTGCGGGGACTTATGTTGAAGCAGAAAAGCTGGTTGATTCTATGCAATCAGGGGATGTGCTGATTGCCGACTACCATCTGGATGAAGATAGCACGGGGCTTGATTTGTTGATGCATACTCGTCAGCGGCTCGGGTATGCGCTTTCTGGAATTATATTAAGTGGCGATTTGTCCGGGTTATTGCGTAGATTGCAGGCGCCCATACTGAACACTCGCTTCCTAAGTAAACCTGTTGATACGAAGGCATTGATTGCTGCTGTTGGTGAGCTGACTTTAGCTGGGCAAGAGTAGTTATCCGTTTTGTTTTTAGGCGATGGTAAGTTACTTGGTTACGATCAAGTGATCATTGACTATAAAAACACCTGGCGCATTCCACGTGGCGACTACGGCAGACTCGCGCTCTCTTAAGGTTGGTACCTCACCTTCAAGCGTGACTATGCCGTCAGCAATTACTACGCGAATTTTCTCGGCGTCGCAATGCGCATGTCTCTGAAACGCGTTTTCAATCTTATCTCTGACTTCTTCGCCCGATATTTTCATGGGATCCGTCTTGATTTTGATATTGTTATCTACACCACGCACTCCGCGAAGATGACAAATCGCCGACTCTACAGCATTCTTTTGATGCCAGAATTTGACATTGCCGTTCAGTGTAATCCAGCCTTCATTCACTGTAAGTTGTACGTCCTCAGCTGGAACGTGCAGTTGGGCTTCCAGTATCATTAACGCAGATGCGGCAATTTCAGTGTCGCTACGGTGGTTATCGATCGGCAGCTTGATCTCAATTTCATTAGCGATGGCTTTGACACCAGCGGTTGACTCGGTTGCTCTTTGTACTGCCAGGCGATCTGGATAAGCACTTACATGACCGCTAAGCGTTACTACGCCATCTTTTACAGCGACGCCGATATTGCGCGAATCAAAGCGGGTATCCCAATCTAATTCTGCTTCAATATCGTCACGAACTTGTCTGTCCGATTTCATGGTGGATTCCTGACACTGCATTGATTGTTGTGACTTGCCGATACTATAAGGTTAAGCAGTTGAGGGGAAATACGTAACACTGCGTATCTATAGGAACGATATATCTGTCAAATGGAAAAATCCTTGGTAGGGTGGATGCCCTGCATCGATATCGTAGATAGACCCTTTTCGGGGACGCGTGTCGTTACTACTGCAAGCAAGTAAATAGACTAAAAATCAGGAGAATCATTATGGCTAACGAAGGCTATCACGAGTCTATTGCCGAGCTTTGCGATGCAACTCGTGATATGCATCGTGCCATCGTGCCATCGTGTCGCTGATGGAGGAGCTCGAAGCGGTAGACTGGTACAATCAGCGTGTCGACGCCTGTGAGGATGTTGAATTAAGAGCTATTCTTGCCCATAACAGGGATGAAGAAAAGGAACATGCTGCTATGGTGCTGGAGTGGATACGTCGCAAAGATTCAAAATTTAATACGGAATTGAAAAATTTTATTTTTTCAGACAAGCCAATTACACATGAATAATGTGATACTCATTATATATGTAGCCTAAAATCAGCTATGACTAGTGAGATCATTGGGTCTATCTGGCTGTAGCTGTCTGACGCGTTACTGATGACTTGAATGATGCTGGTTTGATCACCAATATGTCACACTGTACATCGTCCAGGACGCGTTCAGCGGTATGGCCAATAAAGATACGTTTCAGTCCAAGGCGAGACACTGCGCCCATTACCAGCACATCGGCTTTTGATTTTTTTGCCTGCTGCGAAATGCAGGTTGCTGGCTCTCCCTCTACAATTAGTAGATTACGAGCGGCTATCGCGTAGCGCTTGGTAGTACGCTTGACCATATCGCGAACCCGCGTCTTGTGGCGACGGCTCTCCGCTGGCGTGGCAGGCACCAACACTGCTACTTCACCCACGCCAGAGGTCAGATTGGGCGGCACTGTGTAGGCATGAACGACGCTGAGTCGGCCAGCGCCAGTCCCTACTACCTGACCGGCGGCATCGAGTATTGCGCTGTCGAGATCGACGGACTTAGCGTGGCTATGGAAGGGGTCAACGCTTGCCAGCACCGATAACGATGGCTTTAGTCGCGTCGATTTTGCCAGCCACAGCGGGCAAGGACAGTTGCGGATCAATTCCCAGTCACTATTGGCGAGGAACAACCGCGCGGCACGTGAGTGATGTGGCGAGTTAGCAATCAGCAGATCAGGTTTGCGCTTTATAACCTGGCGTACGATGCCATCAAAGATGGGGTAATCGAGCACCGATACGCAGGTGATACGGCGACTAGAGGTTTGTAATGGCTTGACCATCTTCTGCAGCCAATGCTGCTGAGCCTTGCGAATCTCTTCGAGACTATTCGGGCCTCTTAGGTGGGTAGGAATGGTGAATACCTCATCATTCACTGCCGAAACGTGTAGTACTTCCAGTGATGCGCCAAATCTGTCAGCGAGGGCAACTGCTTTACGCAGTAGCGCCCGCGACTCAGGACTAGTATCTCTGATGGCAACCATCAGTTTTTTCCAGCGGTTGTTTTTCATTAGCCTATTCCATTGAATTAGAAAGATTACGTGTTGATACAGGCCACACCATAAAAATGGATTCAGGCGCTACGTGAAAGCGGTGAAGGCGTTAGCGACTGCATGACGCGCTGCAATTTGCCGCGCACTGTCTCAGCGAGCAGGTCAATTTCCGGCTTGCCAACTAAATTCATCAGTGCTATCGGATCCATGAACTCGATGTGAACTTGTTGGTGGTCGTCTTCGCGCACCACAACATTGCAGGGCAGTAAAAGTCCTATCGAAGGTTCAGAGTCCAATGCTGTCGCTGCCAATGAGGGATTGCAGGCACCGATAATCCGGTATGGGGGCATTTCTTTGTCAAGCTTCTTCTTGAATGTCGCAGCTACATCAATATCAGTCAGTACCCCAAACCCTTCGGTCTGTAATGCAGCGGTCAGGCTTTCGATAGCTACGGCGAAGGGTAAGTTGACCACGATCCCAAAGCCGTATTCATTTCTCACTGTTCACCTCACGAATATCTCGTACAAAGAGTTTCTCGACTTACCTAATTATGCGGGTAGTTACTAACGCTGCGCCAGCTCGCTAAGCAGGACAATCCGGGTTAATACGTATGACACTGTCTGAAGAAAATCTACATTTTCTGTAGATTAGGGTGAATTTATAAGGGATGGCTTGCTTGTGATGAAAACCCTAACTCTGTTACCAAAGAAGCGCTGTAACTATGGCTATCTTAACTGCACGCTATTGCCCTGAACTCTGCATGGCTTTCTGATGTTCCGCCATTTGTTCCAGCATCATTTGCATCATGTTCATGTGATTGTCGGATCCCATTCCCTGCATTGGCATACCTTTACCCATGCCGCCCATGTTCTGCTGCATCATTTGCATCGTATGTTGCATTGTTTCCATGTGTTCGTTCATCAGCTTGGCACGTTCATTGGCGTCTTTAGTCGTATGAATTGCGGCCATCTGCGCTTTCATTTTCTGCATATTGGTCATGGCATCAGCTGACATACTGGCTTTAGTGGCTAGAAGAGAGGCAGGCTCATCAGCTGCAAGGGAAATGGTTGCAGCCATGCCCGTGAGCAGTGAACAGATAGTAACGATGGTAAGTGTGTTGGTCTTGTTCATTAGTGCTTTCCTTAAAATTGTGTTGAGAAATAATTGTCTTATTAACTAGGTTATTTCAATTTTTAACCATGCATTCCCGAAAATAAACCAAGTTGATCAATCACGCGGCCACTCGCGTGGCATCGAGTTGACAATGCTTAGTGAGTAACGTGACCCCATAAACACTGTTTGGTATCCTAGGTAGTGTGGTGTGACCGGCGCCGACAAGCGTATCATCTGCAATCACTGCTCCCGCGCCGACTACCGTTCGCCATAGCTGGCAGCGCGCGCCAATGGTGGCACCGGGTAACACCACGCACTCATCGAGACGACTACCCACTCCAATAGTGCTGCGTGTCGATAGAACAGTGAGGTCGAGTTGTGCATGGTCGACGACTGTTCCTGAGCCCAGTAGCGAGTTGGCAACCAAGCCTCTGCAATCGGGTGGTGTCAACACTCGTGCTGGTGGTGCTGAGTCAGTCGCGGTCAGAAATGGCCATTCACAATCGTGTAGATTGATAGGTGGTGGTTGCAGCAACAGATCCATGTGCGCATGCCAGTATGCGTCCAGCGTACCCACGTCACGCCAATACTGCACTCGGCCCTGCGAGTCTTTGAACGTGTATACCGACACCCTACTTTTAGCCACGGCGACGGGCAACACATGACGACCGAAATCAAACTCCGATTCAGGTTGCATGACAGTTTCCGTCAGATGACTGAACAGGAATCGTTTGCTGATGACATAAATACCCATTGATGCCAACACTTGCCCATTGCTAATCGCTGTGTCGGGTAGGGACTGCGGCTTTTCCATAAAGCTGGTTGCAAGATCGTCATTATCGATGGTGAGTACACCTAACTGATTCGCCTCCACTGCCGGTACCGGTACACAGGCGACAGTGATATCTGCACCGCTACGTCGGTGATGTGCCAACAGTGGTCGATAGTCCATCTTGTAGATGTGATCGCCGACTAGCACCAATACCTGATCTCCGGGGTCATTCGCGATAAAGTCGATGTTCTCTATCACTGCATGCGCGGTGCCCCAGTATCGACCGCTTCGAGAGCGCTGTTGTGCAGTCAAAATATCGACAAACTCACCCATGGCGCGCGGCAGCCAATTCCAACCTGTGCTGAGATGCTCTATTAATGTATGCGGCTTGTACTGAGTCAGAACTCCGATTCGGCGCACGCCAGAGTGAACGCAATTCGACAGAGTAAAATCGATATTGCGAAAATGCCCACCAAAGGAAAGTGCGGGCTTGCACTCGTCTGCAGTCAGGTTGCCGAGGCGTGTGCCATTACCGCCGGCAAGCACCAAGGCAAGGGTGTTTGGATCTGTAGCAGTTTGGTTGCAGCGCGTCATCCGAACTACCTCACATTGGTGGCGTCGTCAGTCGTGTCGCAAGATTAAGTGTTTTAGTAACTTTGCCAATCCGGAAAGTTACCTAATGACAGTAATATCGACCTCAAGCTCACGTACAGCGCGCAGTGAGTTGGTGACCAGGCATCCGTGCTCAGCTTTCTCCAGCGCTAGGCGAAAGCGTGCTTCATCCACTTGTTTTGGGATAGTGAGCGCTACCTGAGTGACAAACTTGGTGAATCTGGTTTCGTTCTCGACACGCTCAAGCGTTCCGACGACTTCGCAGGCAAGTTGCGACCACTCAAGCTTGGATGCTTTAGCCACGGCGCGGAAAGTCAGTATGAAGCAGCTCGCAACCGCTGCACACAGCATCGACTCTGGAGACCACTGGTCACCCGGGCCGTCGAACTCGCGAGGTGCGGCAGTGACGAGAGTCGGTAAGTCTGCGGCGGCAATGGGTACAGTGCCGGTTGCAGTGCCACTTGCAGTGACGGTGTAGAAGTGTGGAAAGGGTTGCATGTATTTAAGCTTCTGGTATCAATCGGAACATACGATCTATAACTGAGGATTGGCTTTCATGGCATTCGTTCCGATGTTAGATCGTATGTAATATGTGTCGGAAAGTTAACACCTCGATACGATTAGAACAGCACGGACAGATACCTAGCGTAAATTGGGAGTCCAAGCGTCATTTTACTTACTTTGCTTGGTGCCGGGTTTCGCATCACGGGTATGACCAGCCGCTCAGCGCTGCTCCCACATCAAGGGCGCGTTGGCAGCACTGGCGCGTTCCAGTATGTCAATCAATGGCCCGGCGCGCACGGCAAGCACAATAGGTTGCTCATGGTCTTGTGTATCATCTTCGTCTGTGTCAGGAGAGTCTGGGTTGCTCGTGGAACGTATCTCCAGCTGTTGCCGCAGGCGTGTTAGAGCTGCGGGAATGTCTTCGGCGGCGATTGCACCGGGTAGATTACCACTGGCACCAAGCATTTTGATCAATAACAAGGCGTCACTACCAAACATGGTAACCGGCTCCGTTGCGACGGATTTGAATCGGATAAGCATCTGTTCTCCTTTGTTTTTTGGACCGAAATATTAACGGCTAACCAACTACTTCGTAACTACTACTCTGGTGGCACAAGATGGCAACGATAAAGTCCTTGCTATGGTCAACTTAGCATCGTCACCTGCCTAAAAATGATGGCTGCGCATCTTGCCCAAAGTCTTGTCAATCAACACAGACAGTTTATCAGTTGCGCCGTCAATGGCCTCAGCCAGAGTTGCTGCCTGGTGGGTCACCGCCATGGGGTTGCGGCCTTCGAGACGTGCCTCAATCATGCAGCGCTTGTCGTTCTTACTGGTCTTGTCGGCATTTTCGTCGCTGAGATGAACTTCCACTCGAGTGATATGTTCACTAAATCTATCCAAAGCGCTCGCTATGATGTGATGAGCACGATCTGTGATTGGCTCATGACCGCGCAGATTATGGTCGGTATTAATCTGTATGTGCATTTTTATGCTCCAATTGATATTGCAAGTCGTGCTGTGTCGGAAGCTAACATCGCGTCTGATGCGAAAGTTGACAAAGTGCAGGCGGAAAGATAAGTGATTGCCTTTCGGTTAGTCACATTCATGACGCTTTGGTATTTCATGTCGGGGGTGCGATCCACTGCCAATTACGTATTTCTGGCATATCTTGGCCATACTTGTTGATGTACTGCCGGTGCTCGATCAGCTTTTCATTAAGTTGCTGTTTTAGATAGATGCCTTGGTAGCCAGTTTGAGGCAGACGGTCGATGGCATCCATTACTAGGTGAAAGCGGTCAAGATCATTCAGTACGGTCATATCAAAGGGCGTAGTAATGGTGCCTTCTTCTTTGTAGCCGCGAACATGGATATTGTGGTGATTAGTGCGACGATAAGTCAGTCGATGAATTAGCCACGGGTAAGCATGGAAAGCAAAGATAACCGGCTTATCGACAGTGAATAGCTCGTCGAACTCTTTGTCGCTTAATCCATGTGGATGTTCTTGTGGTTGCTGCAGCTTGGCAAGGTCAACCACATTGACCACACGAATTTTCAGCTGAGGAAAGTGTGTGCGCAGAATGGACACGGCGGCGAGTATTTCAAGCGTGGGTACATCACCGCAACAAGCCATCACCACGTCGGGCGCTACCCCTTGATCATTACTGGCCCACTGCCAGATGCCAGCACCCTGCGCACAGTGCTTCGCAGCAGCATCCATTGATAGCCATTGTGGAGCAGGGTGCTTGCCCGCTATCACTACGTTGACATAGTGGTGACTACGCAGGCAATGATCCATCACCGACAACAGGCAGTTGGCGTCGGGAGGGAAGTACACACGCACCACCTCGGCTTTCTTGTTTATGACATGATCGATAAAACCTGGGTCTTGATGGGTAAAACCATTGTGATCTTGTCGCCACACATGCGAAGAGAGTAAGTAGTTCAGCGACGCAATCTTGCGACGCCATGGCAAATGTGCAGTGATCTTCAGCCACTTTGCATGTTGATTGAACATCGAATCAATGATATGAATAAACGCTTCATAGCAATTGAACAGCCCATGTCGCCCAGTGAGCAGATAGCCCTCCAGCCAGCCTTGGCATTGATGCTCGCTAAGCATCGAATCGAGTACTCGCCCGGTTGGTGCAAGATACTCGTCGCCGGGCTGCGTTGCTGCAACCCACTGCCGCGATGTCACTTCAAACACCGCGCCCAGTCCATTGGATGCGGTTTCGTCTGGACCAAAAATCCGAAAATTTCGCTGATCGTTATTCAGCTTTATCACATCTCGTAGGAAGGGGCCAAGCACCCGCGTATCCCCCATGCCACGCACGCCCGGCTGGGGCACCGGCAAGCCATACTCACGAAAGTCCGGCATGTGCAGCTCACGCAACAACATGCCGCCATTAGCATGCGGGTTGGCGCCCATGCGTCGGTCGCCGGTAGGTGCAAGTTCAGCAAGCTCTGATTGCAAATGACCTTGGCTATCAAATAGCTCTTCTGGACGATAGCTCTTCAACCACGCTTCCAATTGTAGTAGATGCTCTGGATGCTTGGTTGGATCAGATAGCGGTACTTGATGTGAGCGAAAGCTGCCCTCAGTCTGTTTACCATCAACTATCTTGGGGCCCGTCCATCCCTTGGGAGATTTGAGCACAATCATTGGCCAACGCGGTCGAACTGTATTGTTGTGCGTGCGTGCATCACGCTGAATTTGTTTTATCTGCGCAATCGCAGTATCCAGCGTTGCGGCCATGGCTTGATGCATGAGTGTTGGGTCGTCGCCCTCAACAAAGTAAGGAGTCCAACCATAACCACGCAGTAATTGTTCCAGCTCTTCGTGGCTAATGCGTGCGAGTACTGTCGGATTCGCTATCTTGTAGCCATTCAGGTGCAAGATCGGTAACACTGCGCCGTCTGTTGCCGGATCAAGAAATTTATTTGAATGCCACGCGGTAGCCAACGGGCCGGTTTCCGCCTCACCATCGCCGATGACACAGGCAACGATCAAATCAGGGTTATCAAATACGGCGCCAAAAGAGTGGCTTAGCGAATAGCCCAACTCACCCCCTTCGTGAATTGAGCCAGGGCATTCTGGTGAGGCATGACTGGGTATACCGCCGGGAAATGAAAACTGGCGAAATAGTTTTTGCAGGCCGACTTCGTCCTGGCTGATGTTGGGGTAGACCTCGCTGTAAGTACCTTCAAGATACGTGTTGGCGACTACTGCCGGGCCGCCGTGTCCAGGGCCAGAGACATAAATCATGTTGAGGTCGTACTGTTTGATAATTCGATTCAAGTGTACATAGACGAAATTCTGGCCGGGCGTCGTGCCCCAGTGACCTAGTAGCATAGGTTTGATGTTGGTCAGTGTTAACGGTCGTTTCAACAGTGGATTTTCGTAGAGATACATTTGGCCAACAGATAAATAGTTGGCGGCGCGCCAGTACGCATCGATTTTGTTGAGCATTTCCGGCGATAGGGTCTTGGCGTTCATGGTTCAGTTTTGCTCAGTAAGGGTGGTTGCCAGTAAGCGGCTTACCGCTCTGGCGATCATCAGCTCTTCATCAGTACGAATAACACGCACGGTGGTTGCGCTGCCGTCGTTGGAAATAACCGCTGCGTTATCTGCATTGCGAGCGTGGTCGAGGTTGATGCCAAGAAACTCCAGTCCAGTGCAGATACGCTCACGAATAATTGGCGAGTTTTCGCCGATACCACCCGCGAATACCAGCGTATCCACGCCACCTAGCGTCGCCGCAAACGCACCAATCCATTTTTTAACCTGATAACAAAACAGGGCGATCGCTTCAGCGGCCCGTATGTCATTGGCTTCACATGCCAACAGTTCGCGTAGATCAGCACTAATTTCCGACACACCCAGCAGCCCTGACTCGTGATTCACCATGCGTTGGAGTTGCGTGGAACTCATTTGTTCCGTTTGTGCCAAGTAATGAAATAATCCGGGATCCAGATCGCCACTGCGTGACCCCATCATCAATCCGGCAGTCGGCGTAAATCCCATGCTGGTATCGATGCTATATCCGTCGCGTACCGCTGCCAGACTGGCGCCGTTTCCCAAATGCGCGAGGATCACCTTGCCATATGTTGCTGCAGGATCACCCAGACGCCGCAGTTCTTCCATCAGATAGGTATATGACAAACCATGAAAGCCATAGCGCCTGATGCCCTGTTGTTCATAACGGCGTGGTAACGGTAACAGTTTCGCAATACGTGGCATGCCACTATGAAAGGCAGTGTCGAAGCAAACCATTTGTGGCATTGCTGGATATCGCTGCTGAATGGCTTCAATTAGTTTGATCTCGCCGGGTAGATGCTCGGGTGAAAAAGGCATGTTGTGCCGTAATTCGTCAAGCAGTGCCGCGGTCACCCGTTCTGGTTCGATGTGTTCCATGCCATGTACAACACGATGACCGACTGCGGCCACGGAGGCGAGCACTCCATGGGCTTCCAGCCAGTTTAGTATTAGACCCGCTGCGGTTTGGTGATCTTTAGCTTCAATGTTGTCGCTGCGGTCTTCTGCGGCGTTGGTGCGACTGATAACCAAGCTGGCACAGCGTGTACCGATACCAGCAAGTTTGCCGCGAAGTTCCAAGCGCAGCGACTCGCCCGCGTGGTATACCGCGAAGCGAATACTCGACGAGCCGCCGTTGATAGTCAGTATGTGAGTGGCGACCGCAGGTATGTCCATTTCAGTCAATTCTGGATCCGCGCAAGCTTGGCAAGTGCAATAGCAAAGATCATTAGGCTGGCGATCCGATTGGGTGGTGAGGCTATTTATTGATGCGGCGACCTAACTATGCAGTCATGGGGTAGCTTATACGCAATATCATCGATTCACAGACTCTGACAGAGATTGAGCGGTTGCCGTGGTGTATTCATTGAAGTTTTGCTGCCAATGATTGTGGCGGGTACGCAGCAAACTGGCTCTCCGCCATTAGCGAACATTCTTGGGCATAGCTTGGCCACGAGCTGATTCAACGGGAATCCGTACGATCCCTTATTGGCTTGCATCAGCTTGCTGCTGTATGTTCACCCCTAAGTGTTCTCGGCATCGGGGTTCACTCTTATGATCGCTCGACGGCAGTTTTTGCTCGGTTCCGCCGCGATGGTTGGTGGCTTGGCCGCCATGCCGGGCTGCTCGATAAGAGACGAACAGTTCGACTACCAACAAGCTGTCAGACAAACTTGGCAACAAGAGCCGCGTATTATACGCGACCCGGTATTGCTGCAACGCGAATTGGTGCGCTACGCAACGCTTGCACCATCTAGTCACAACACCCAGTGTTGGCGGTTTCGGCTCGAACCCTCTGCGATCACTGTTCTGCCGGATATGACACGTCGCTGCCCAGTGGTTGACCCAGACGATCATCATTTATTTGTATCACTGGGTTGTGCCGTACAGAATCTAGTTGAGGCTGCAGGTGCCTACGGCCTGCATGCTGATTTGAGTTTCACCGATGCAGCTGCGTTACGTGTGACGTTGGTACCAACGAATGCCCGCGAATCGCCATTATTCCGCGCAATTCCGGCGCGGCAGAGCACTCGCACTGAGTACGACAGCAAGTCGTTGTCAACAGAGGAACTGAAGTTGCTGGAGCAAGCCGGTACGGGGCAGGGTGTCCAGGTAATTCTACTTGACGACACACTGGCCATGGAGACAACGCTTGAGTATGTGATCCAAGGGAATACAGCTCAATTCAATGATCCTAGCTTTGTTCAAGAATTAAAAAAATGGATTCGCTTTAGCGAAACCGAGGCAGTTGCAACTGGAGACGGCCTGTTTTCGCGATCCTTAGGCGATCCAGTGATCCCACGCTGGCTGGGAGATCGAATCTTTGACTGGGTTGTTACGGCAAAGAAAGAGAACGACAAATATGCGGCACAGCTACGTAGCTCGGCTGGCATTATCGTGTTTGTATCAGAGGCAAATGATCGCGCGCACTGGATCGAAGTGGGGCGTTGTTATGAACGGTTTGCATTGCAATCGGCAGTGCTGGGTATTCGCAATGCGTTTCTGAATCAGCCAGTTGAGGTGTCTGCACTACGTCCACAATTTTCCAGCTACCTTGGTATTGCTGATAAACGTCCAGACTTGGTGGTTCGATTTGGCCGTGGGCCAACGATGCCACCGTCCTTGCGGCGGTCGGTGGCAGACGTGATCCTCGTTTGAGTACGGCCCAATGAGGTATTCAGTTCGTGCCATTTCGCTCAGTATCATTGCAGCGATACTGGCGATTATCTGTGTATTCATCTGGTGGCGCTTCGGCAACGACATAGCTACGGCGCGTGCACAGGCCGCGCATGGAAGTGTTGTGGTGCAAACTCCTTGTGGTCAGATTGAATATCAGGAGGCAGGTGTCGGCATCCCACTGCTGATGATTCATGGCAGTGGCGGCGGTCATGATCAGGGTATGGCTTGGGCGCAACCGCTGGTTCAGCAAGGTATACGTGTGATTGCGATGTCACGCTTTGGTTATCTACGTACACCCATGCCGAGTGATGGCTCACCGTTGGCGCAGGCCGATGCTCACGTGTGCTTGTTGGATGCGCTTGGTATTACCAACGCCGCAGTAATGGGGGTTTCTGCGGGCGCTCCGTCGGCAATGCAAATGGCCATCCGACATCCAGTCCGAGTAAGTGCACTGGTGCTGATTGTGCCCATCGCGTACAAGCCGGTCACGGTAGTGGATTCGGCCCCGCGAGTTTCCAGCCGGAAGGATGCAATGCTGATGCGCCTGCTTGGTTCTGATTTTTTGTTCTGGGCTGGGTTGCAGTTGGCGCATGATCAAGTCATTCGTCATGTACTGGCCACCCCACCAGATCTGGTGGCCGTTGCTAGCGAACCAGAACGCGAACGCGTAAATGCGCTGGCGAAGCGAATATTGCCGGTTTCGCTTCGCGCTGCAGGGTTACACGACGACACCATGTTGGGTAAGAGCCTTGATCGTTATGCACTAGAGGCAATTCGTGCGTCGACACTGGTGGTCAGCGCCCGTGACGATGGTTTCGGTACCTATGCGACCGCTGAATACACCGCAAGCCGGATTCCTAACGCGACCTTTATAGGCTATGAGCACGGCGGACATCTGTTAGTCGGTCACAACGATGCAGTGCTGCGAGAAATTATGGATTTACTCACTGCACAAGCTCGATCCTGATTGCAGGAACTGAGAGCGGTTTTCGGTTATGTTGGCTTGGCTCGCATGATGACCGGTGTCATTTCAAAACATTTGGCACAGCGCGACAACGAAGCTTATTAACTAGCGCAAAAACAATCGTGTAGTACATCGAGAATGCGACGGGTCTTGCCAGCGGGTAGCGCGTAATAAACGGTTTGCGCCTGCTTGTCGGTAACTACCAGTTCACGCTCACGCAGTATCGCCAGATGCTGCGACAGTGCTGACTGACTTAACTGTACACGTTCGTTTATTTGGCCAACCGATTTTTGACCATCGATCAAGGTGCACAGAATCGCGAGACGTTGGTCATTAGCTAGTGCTTTGAGAAACTCAGCGGCTTCGGTGGCATGTTGCAGCATTTCCTGCATTGCACCAGACTGGTAATTGGTGTTACTGCGCTTGGTGGCGCGGATAGGCATGACGAACTCCCGCTGTGGTTTGTAGGCGAGATTCTATATTAGGGTTGACTATATTAGCAATTACTAATATAAAGATAGCTGGTTTTACTCTAACGTGACGGGAAGTACAGCCATGGGTCAGAAAATCAGTGTCAATGAATTATCGCCAACCGAAGTGCACGACCTGCTTGCGCGCAAACAGATCATATTGGTTGATGTGCGCGAACCGGCTGAGTATGGTGCTGAGCGCATTCACGGCGCGTTGTTGTATCCATTATCTACATTTGACCCGGCATTCCTGCCTGCAGATGCATCGAGACCGGTGGTATTCCATTGTGCCGGTGGTATGCGTTCACTCACTGCGGCGACGCGCCAACTTGCCGCTGGTAGCGAGGCCACACATATGAAAGGTGGTATTGCTGCCTGGATCTCCGCAGGACTTCCTACTGTGAGAGTGGATCCAGCGACGGGAAAAATAATTGATGTCGCATCAGTTTGATACAGAGAAAGTACGTAGTGTTACTGATCGGGTTTGTTGTCTTTAAAGTCCACTATGGGCGTAAGACATTCAATGGAAAATATAATTGTAGGAGGATCATGTGATGACAATTGATAAAGCAGTAATGAGATTTGCTGGTGTGGTGATATTAGTCAGTCTGGGATTGGGCTACTACGTGAATGTTAACTGGCACTGGCTAACGGCGTTTGTGGGTGCCAATTTATTACAGTCCTCCTTCACCGGATTTTGTCCATTGGCTATGGTGCTGAAGAAACTCGGCGTGCGACCAGGTAATGCATTTTAATTTGTATCGTTTATTTCGGCCTAGGTAATGAGCATGAACAAACGGGTGAGCAGGTTGTGGCTGTGCATAGTGCCAGTGTGGCTGAGCGGCTGTTCATCGCCTGATCAACCACCAGCAATAGCGGGCGTTACGCAATTGCAAACTCAAGTTATGGCGCTGGAGAGTACACCACTGGAACGAGTGGTTGACGGTACTATTGAAGCAATCAACCAGGCTACCGTGTCGGCGCAGACGTCCGGTCGCATTACCGAGCTATTTTATGATGTGAATGATTTTGTGCCAGCTGGAGCAGTCATCATGCGTTTGCGTGCTACCGAGCAACGAGCCGGTATGCAACAAGCACAGGCTGCCTTGCAAGAAGCCATTACTCGTGAAGCCGAGGCACGTCAGCAGTTCACTCGCGTTGAAGGTTTGTACAAGGATAAGGTGGCAACCAAACAGGAGTATGATACCGCGTTGGCGAATCGCGACGCCGCGAAAGCAAAACTAGAAGCTGCGCGTGCTGCAGCTGAGGTCGCTAGAGAGGGGGTTGCCTATACGGAAGTCCGTGCACCTTATGCCGGTATTGTGACTAAACGACTGGTGCAAGTCGGCGAGACGGTTCAGCCGGGAACGCCGTTAATTAGCGGCGTCTCGCTTCAGTACCTGCGTGTGAATCTGGAGCTACCACAAAGTATTGTGGAAAAGGTACGTGCCAGCAGAAAGGCTGCTATTTATGTGAACGACAAGCGTGTCGAAGCGACCAGTTTTACCGTGTTTCCGCAAGCCGATAGCGCTACGCATACCTTCCATGCCCGCGCTGACCTGCCTGCCAATGCTACTGACTTGCATCCCGGTATGTTTGTAAAGGTGGGTTTGATCGTCGGTGAAGCACAGCGTCTGTTGTTACCAGTCACTGCATTAATAACTCGTAGTGAAGTAACCGGAGCCTACGTGCTAAGCAAGAGCGGTGATGTCATGTTACGCCAGCTACGTGTGGGGCAGTATTTTGGTGATCGAGTTGAAGTGCTGGCAGGATTATCCGTCGGTGACGATGTGGTGCTTGATCCAGTTGCAGCGATGCAGCAGGCCGGTAACCAATGAGTGATGCCACTGACAAGCTCGGCTTAAGTGGGCGCTTGGCTCGCACATTCCTCGACAATGAGCTGACACCGTTAATCGCATTGACGTTGATGTTGCTAGGCGTATTTGCCGTACTGGTAACGCCGCGCGAAGAAGAGCCACAGATTGATGTAACCATGGCCAATGTCATTATCGCCGCGCCGGGTGCCAGCGTAGCGCAAGTGGAAAACTTGGTGGCATCACCGATGGAGCAGGTGCTAGGTGAAATTGAAGGTGTGGAGCATCTGTACTCTGTGTCGCGTCCTGGCGTTGCCATTCTCACTGTACAATATAAAGTCGGTGTGCCGCGCAATGACGCCATCGTGCGGCTATACAACGCGGTGTATTCCAATCGTGACTGGCGACCAGCAGGGTTTGGCGTGCTGGAGCCGATCATAAAACCGAAGGGTATAGATGATGTTCCTATCATTGATCTGACGTTATGGACCAAGGATAAAACCAAAGGTGCGTATGAGCTAAAGCAGGTTGCGCATGCAATTGAGGCAGAGATCAAGCGCGTACCAGGCACGCGCAATGTTTACACCATCGGTGGTCCGGACGATACCGTGCATGTACTGCTCGATCCGGCTAAGTTATCCGGTTTTGGTCTGACGGCGTTGAACTTGCAGGGCGCATTGGCAGCTGCCAATGTCGTAATGGATGTAGGAAGCACTACCAACAACAATAATATGCCGGTGCGCGCTGGTGAGTTTTTATCACGCGCTGACGAAGTGGCGGATCTGATAGTCGGTTTGAACGATGGCAAGCCGATTTATTTGCAGGATGTGGCAGACATTCGTAGAGGATCAGATCAGCCTGAGCAGTACGTGAAATTTGCTACTGGTCCAGCGGCTGCAGAGCAGTCGCAAGGTGACTCTCCAGCAGTCACTATCGCTGTCTCCAAGCAGCCTGGTCGCAATGCTATTGATGTCACTGATGGCGTGGTAGCACGTGTGAATATGCTGCATAACCGCTTCATTCCTGAAGGTATTGAGCTAACCGTGACGCGCAACTATGGTGTGACGGCTAATGACAAGGCGCAGAAATTGATTCAGAAGCTGATGTTTGCCACCGTATCGGTGATCGTTCTGGTGGTTGTCGCTGTTGGCTGGCGTGAGGCAGTGACCGTTGGTACTGCGGTAGTTGTCACGTTGGCCGCGACACTATTTGCATCTTGGGCGTGGGGTTTTACCATCAATCGCGTCTCATTATTTGCGTTGATATTCTCAATCGGTATTCTGGTAGATGATGCCATTGTGGTAGTGGAGAATATTCACCGTCACTTGGGCTTCGCCCACAAGGATGACCCGCTGCAAGTCGAAAATCATCCGTTGCAGATTGTGCCTAGGGCGGTTGATGAAGTGGGTGGACCGACCATTCTCGCCACCTTCACGGTAATCGCCGCTTTGCTGCCTATGGCGTTTGTTAGCGGATTGATGGGGCCATACATGAGCCCGATCCCCATCAATGCCAGCATGGGTATGCTGATTTCGCTGGCGGTTGCTTTAATTATCACGCCTTGGCTTTCCCGTAAGTTGCTGGCAGGTGTGCATCATGAACCCAGTGCCAGGGTTGTCATGTTTGAGAGGCGCATTGCAAGCTACTTTGAGGCCACGCTGCGACCGTTCTTGCAAGGTAAAGAAGCGCGATCACGTCGACACAAACTTTATTGGTACATCCTTGTTGCCATTTTGTTGGCTATTGCACTGGTCGGTGTGAAATTGGTGGTGTTGAAAATGCTGCCCTTCGACAACAAGTCGGAATTTCAGGTGGTGGTAAACATGCCGGAAGGCACCGCACTGGAACAAACAGCGGCAGTGCTGGATGAACTATCAGCCGAAATAAGCAAATTACCGGAAGTGGTCAACTACCAGAGTTATGCCGGTACCTCTGCGCCCATTAACTTTAATGGCTTAGTACGTCAATACTATTTACGCAGCGGGCCGTTGGTGGGTGACATTCAGGTAAATCTGGTAGATAAGCATCAACGTGCACGCAAGAGCCATGAAATTGCCATGGCTGTCCGGCCAGTGCTGAGTGCAATTGGTAAGGCACACAATGCCGTGGTGCAAGTGGTGGAAGTACCGCCTGGCCCACCAGTACAGGCGCCGATTGTCGCCGAAATATATGCTCCAAGCGTCGCAGTGCAACGTGGTTTAACAACACAGTTGCGGCAGTTCTTCGACAATACAGCTGACATTGTTGATATTGATGATACCAACGAAGCCGCAGCCCAACGCTATGTGCTCGACATTGATCGTAATAAGGCAGCCTTGTTTGGTGTATCTCAGGCGCAGATTGTCGGCACGCTTAATATTGCATTGAATGGCAGCGATGCCACTTATATTCGTGCGGGTCATGAACGGTATCCGATCCCGATCCGGGTTGAGCTGCCTGTCGCCGATAAAGCTACGGTGGATGCGTTACTGTCGTTGGAAGTACAGGGTGCTACTGGCAAGCGCATTCCATTATCGGAATTGATAAATATCAAGCAGGTCGATTGGGATGGCGCAATCTACCACAAGGATCTATTGCCAGTGACTTACATCACCGCTGACATGGCGGGCAAACTAGATAGTCCGCTGTATGGCATGTTTGACATTATCAGCAACATTGAATCTGGCTTGAAAAATCCAGTTATTGAGCAGCATTTTATTAGTCAGCCAGATAATCCCAGTGCTTTTGCCATCAAGTGGGATGGTGAATGGCAAATTACTTATGAAACCTTTCGCGACATGGGACTCGCGTATTCGGTTGGTCTGCTATTGATTTATCTGCTGGTGGTGGCGCAGTTCCGCTCCTATGCCGTGCCGCTTATCATCATGGCGCCGATTCCATTGACGCTGATCGGTATCATGCCGGGTCACGCACTGCTCGGCGCGCAGTTCACTGCAACTTCGATGATCGGCATGATCGCGCTAGCGGGAATCATTGTGCGTAACTCTATCTTGTTGGTGGATTTCATCAATCTCGAACTGGCGCAGGGTAAGCAACTGATTGATGCCGTAGTGCAGGCCACTATTGTTCGTACTAAGCCCATCGTGCTGACTGGATTGGCGGCAATGATGGGTGCGTTTTTCATTCTCGACGATCCGATTTTTAACGGACTTGCCGTATCACTAATTTTTGGCATCTTGGTATCAACGTTGCTGACGCTGATTGTGATTCCGGTGCTGTATTTCAGTTACCTTAACCGACGACAAATACCCAAAGTGGGTGAGGGGGCGTAATGGCTAATATTGTTATCATGGGCGCAGGACTTGCGGGTGTGCCAGCAGCTTATGGATTGCGTAAAAAATTAGCTAAGCAGCACAAAATAACGCTAATTGGTGCCACTCCTTATTTCGAATTCACTCCTTCCAATCCTTGGGTTGCAGTGGGCTGGCGCACCGTTGAAAACACGCGTGTGCAGCTAGAGGAACCATTAAGTAAGAAGGACATTGATTCGATCAGTCAGTTAGTGTCTAAGATTGACGCAATTGGTAATGAGATTACATTGCAGGACGGTAGTGCGCTGGCCTATGACTATCTGGTGATTACCACAGGCCCGAAGTTAGCGTTTGACGAAGTACCAGGAATGGGGCCAGCCGCATTTACTCAGTCGATCTGTACTCATCAGCATGCATTACAAGCTTGGAATGAGTATCAAAAATTTCTTACCAATCCGGGTTCGATTGTTGTAGGCGTAGCTCCTGGTGGCAGTTGCTTTGGGCCGGCCTATGAGTTTGTAATGATTCTTGATGCGGATCTGCGCAAACGCAGACTGCGTGATCGCGTACCCATCACGTTCGTGACCAGTGAGCCATACATCGGACACATGGGGTTGGGTGGCGTGGGAGATAGCAAGGGGTTGATGGAATCTGAATTGCGGCAGCGTCATATCAAGTGGATAACCAACGCCAAGATCAAGGAAGTTCGCGCTGGCGAGATGGATGTTTCCGAATTGAAAGACGATGGCACGATCGCCAAGGAGCATGTTCTGAAATTCGACTACAGCATGGTCATTCCAGCCTTCAAAGGTGTGGATGCTGTTGTCAGTGTTGAAGGGTTGAATAATCCGCGTGGCTTTGTGCTAATTGACGAATATCAACGCAGCAAGAAATACCGGAATATTTTTTCGGCAGGCGTATGTGTTGCCATTCCACCGGTGGAAGTAACGCCAGTTGCTACCGGCGCGCCTAAAACTGGCTTTATGATTGAGTCTATGGTCAGCGCTATATGCGAAAACATTTACGCAGATCTACAAGGTAAGCCTGCTGAAGCCCGTGCTACGTGGAATGCAATATGTTTGGCAGATTTCGGTGACACAGGGGCGGCATTTGTGGCGCTACCACAGATTCCACCACGTAATGTAACTTGGGCCAAGATGGGTATGTGGGTGCATGTAGCCAAGGTGGCATTTGAAAAGTATTTCTTGCGAAAGGTACGAACTGGCAATACGGATCCGGTTTACGAGAAGTATGTGCTTAAGACTCTCGGGATCGAGGCGCTCAAGTAATTAGTCTTGATCAACGCGAGTCCCCATCCTGCTGCTGGTCTGTACGCCAGTAGTAGGGGGCTATCGCTTCTCAATGCGCATGATGCGGAAAGGCCATCATGACCGTCAAGATTCCGAAGCCCATCATCAACAAGCCGGCCACCACACGCCAGCCACGCAGGCTCAAGATACGCTGTAATTGCGAGCTCAATAGGCTGCTGCCCAACATGGCTGGCAGGGTGCCAGTACCGAAAGCCAGCATCAGTAATGCGCCATGCAATGCATTGCCGCCGAGCACCCCCAGTAACAACATCGAATATACCAGGCCGCAGGGTAGCCAGCCCCAAAGCGCGCCGAGCAATAACGCCTGTGGAAATCCACTTGTTGGTAGATGTTGCGTTAATGGCAGTAGCCGCCGCCAAATCTTTGCCCCCATTTTCTCTATCGGTGTCAATAACCTCCAGGAAAATAGCAATTGCGCACCAAGCAGTAGTAGTAGCATGCCCGCTGCTGCTCGTAGGTATAGCGTGATGTCTTTGGAGTCAATTAAGTTAATTAAAAACCCACCAATACCACCGCATAGTGCGCCTGCCATGGCATAACTTAGCAATCGTCCTATCTGATAAGTTGTGGCATAAGCAAATGCCCCAGCGGCAGTTTTCCCTGTGCTGCGCGCGCGCATACCCAACGCGCCAGTGATGCCGCCACACATAGTCAGGCAGTGCAAGCTGCCGGAAACGCCCGCGAGAAAGGCGGCGGCGTAGCTTAATTCTCCGGCCATGACGTACCGGTGTTTTTTTGTTGATTGGTATCTGGCTCTGTTTCGCTGAGTATGTCCCACGCGGGCGTTTCCAGATCATCAAATTGGCCTGAGCCAACGGCCCACAAGTATGCCCAGACTGCCACAATGACCAGTAGTAGACTTAATGGGATCAGTATCAATAACGAGTTCATTGCGCATTCACCACGGGGTGCAGCAAGCTTGGCGTAGTGGTTACAGATGAATGGGATGGTGAGCCTAGTAGTAATCGTGTCGCGTTCAACACTACCAGCAATGAACTCAGTGACATACCAACTGCAGCTAGCCACGGAGGAATCAGGCCCAGTGCCGCCAGTGGAATTGCGGTGAAGTTGTACAATGCAGCCCACCATAAATTTTGTCGCATGACTATTCGTGCACGGCGTGCCAGTATGATTGCCGGAGGTAGTGTTGATAATGTATTGCTCAATAACACTGCATCTGCACTTGAGTGTGCTAGTCCACTTCCGGCACCCATCACAATTGAGACCGTTGCGGCACTCAACACAGGCGCATCATTAATGCCATCACCTACCATAGCTACTCGCTCGCTGAGTTGATACTGCTGCATGACATTAAGTTTGTCTTCAGGCTGGCACCGGGATTGGTACTGCGTGATGCCACAAAGATTGGCAACATTTTTAACTGCAGAATTTGCATCGCCACTTAGAATGCAGGTATTGATGCCCAGCGCCTGTAGTTGTTTGATACTGCTAGCAGCATCACCTCTGAGTGGGTCAGTCAGGGCGAATCGTGCCAGCAGCTGTGTTTTGTTGCCTAGTACGATGGCGACATCTTCTTCATTGTAATGCTTGCCACTGAGTGCGGCGACGAAGCTGGCCTTACCTAAACGATAGGTGTTGCCATCGACCTCCGCTTGCACGCCTTCGCCTACGACCACGTGTACATCACTAACTGGCAGACAAGTCGTTCCACTTGCCTGAAATGCCCTGGCGATGGGATGTTCAGCACCCGTTTCCATGGCCGCCGCAATATCAAGGCAACGTTCCGTGTCCAATATCGCCAGCATCTGTGTGTGGCTAATATTGATTTTTCCCGTGCTCAAGGTGCCGGTTTTGTCAAACACCATTCGTTCAATCTGTGCCAACTGTTCAATCGCATCAGCATGGACAATCAATAAGCCGTGCTTGGCCAATGCGCTACTGGCTGCAGCAATTACCGTAGGAGTGGCCAGCGATAATGCGCATGGACAACTGACTACCAGTACGGCTAATACTGCTTCGAAGGCACGTGATGGATCAATGTGCCACCAGAGCAGGGCGACTATCAGACTGAGTGCAAGTAGGCCATGTAAAAAGTGTCGGGCGACGCGATCTGCTACTCGTGCCATACGCGGCTTATCAGTCTGAGCACGCTCCAGCAACCTGATGACACCGGACAACAATGTGTTGGTCCCAAGCGCTGTGATGCGAATGCGCAGGGGTGCTTCGGCGTTAATGCTGCCGGCCAACACGCGGGAACCAACGGCTCTAACCTGCAATAATGCTTCGCCAGTCAACAAGGATTCATCTACGCTGGAAGTGCCGACGATAACCTCACCGTCTGCAGGCACGCATGCCCCGGCCCGAACTAGAATTTCATCACCAATTTTCAGCTGCCTGACAAGAGTTTCTTGTAACTGATTTCCTGCTGCAGGGTCGCGCACATAGAGTAGGGCACTCACAGGTTGTAATTTTGCTAATGCGTCACCACGACTGGCACTACGATGACGTAGCATCATCTCCACATAGCGACCGATACTAAGTAAAAATACGAACATGGTGACTGAGTCAAAGTAGGTCTCGCCGATACCACGGAAGGTGTTGTAAGTGCTGGCTGCATACGCCATCAGTAGCGCTAATGCCACTGGCACGTCCATATTGATATTGCGGTTACGTAGTGCGCGTGCCGCACTGCTAAGGAATGGCCAGCCAGCATAAAACAGTACTGGCGTGGTCAGCAGCAAGCTGACCAATTGCAGGTAATGTTCAATTGTCAAATCCATGTGCGACTGAGCGCTGCTATACAATGGTAGTACGTACATCATTACCTGCATCATGCCGATGCCTGCCACACCAATGCGGCGTAGCGCACTGCGCTGCTCGTTCTGCTTGTGTTGTTGCGCTGTGTCAGCATTAACCGGCAGCGCTTGGTAGCCGAGTTCATTCAGCGTGCGTAGTATCTCTACCAGGCGTACTTGAGTTTCATGCCAAACTACCTGCGCGCGCAGGGTGGCCAGATTGACACTCACACGACTGATGCCCGTGACACGTTTCAGGCGACGTTCAATTAACCATGCGCAGGCAGAGCAACGCAGGCCTTCTATTAACAGGTTTACCGACTGTAGTCCGTCTTCTTCGTGTACATACTCTGCAGCGATCTCTGCTCTCTCGAAAGATTGCCACGAATGAGTCTGTTGTTGCTCAGGTTTGAGTGCCGGTTGAGTTCGATAGCGGTAATAATCTGAGAGTCCCACGCCAGCAATCAACTCAGCTACCGCTTGGCAACCATGACAGCACATGGCTGCTGGGCCATCTGGCAATTGCGCATAAATTTCTATGCGTGCCGGAATTGGCTCGGCGCAGTGATAACAGATTGATTGCGGCAGTGTGCTCACAAGTTAACGCAAAGGTGGAGTAACCGAGTTGATCACGTGTTGGTGTTCCCCTTGATCGTTAGTGACAAGGGCCACCGGCTCTACCGCCAACGCTTGATCAGGATAACGCCATACCAGGTACAACGTGATGATGCCGCCAAGCACGGCCAGTGCTGGCGGCACCAGCAACCAAAGTGCGAGGCGACGACTGGTGCGAGCAAGATTGGCAGAGGACATTGGATGGTCTCACAATGGCGAGAAAAATCGCGACTCAGAACTTGTGTGCAGTTTTCCTTGATCAGAACTATCGATGCTAAAGGTAATCGGATGCGCTCCCCCTTCATCGAGTGCAGGTGCCACGACACGTAACGTGATGCTGATTACTTCGCTGGCTGGCACCTGTAAAGTTGCTTGATCCATGACCAGCATTGCTTCGGGGACACCGGATACATGCAATTGATATGCATGTGCTTTGCTGTCTTTGTTGATAATGCGCAGGGTATACACATTTTCAATTAAACCATCGACAGTCTCACGGTACATAGCGTTGCGGTCGCGCAGCACATCCAGTTCTACCAGGCTGCGATGTGTGATCGCATAGAAAAAACCAATGGTTAAAGCTGCGAGCAACGCACCGTAAATCATGATGCGTGGTCTGATGACATGCGGAGAACTTCCTTCAACTGCAGCCTGCGTGGAATAGCGAACCAGACCCCGTGGATAATTCATCTTGTCCATTACCGAGTCGCAGGCATCAATACAGGCGGCGCAAGCGATGCATTCATATTGCAAGCCTTGGCGGATATCAATGCCAGTGGGGCAGGCCTGCACGCATAAAGTACAATCCAGACAGTCACCCAAACCTTGCGCCTTGTATTCCATGCCTCTGGCGCGTGAACCACGCGGCTCGCCACGCTCAGTATCATAACTAATAATTAACGTGTCCTTGTCAAACATGGCGCTCTGGAAGCGCGCATAAGGACACATGTATTTGCACACTTGCTCCCGCAAGTAGCCTGCATTGCCGTAGGTGGCAAAACCATAAAACAGTACCCAGAAGGTTTCCCACGGGCCAGCCGAGAAGCTGGTCAGTGCGCCAAACAGCTCATTGATGGGTGTGAAATAACCGACAAAGGTATAACCGGTGAACAGTCCAAAGCTTAGCCATAACACTTGTTTGGCTGACTTTCTCCATAATTTGTTGATACTCCACGGCGCATTATCCAGCTTCATGCGTTGCTGTCGATTGCCTTCGGTGATGCGCTCCATCCATACGAATGCGTCAGTCCACACGGTTTGTGGGCAGGCATAACCGCACCACAGTCGTCCCGCCACGGCGGTGAAAAAAAACAGTGACAATGCTGCAAGAATCAGCAGCCAAGTAAGAAAGAAAAAGTCCTGTGGCAGAAAGGTCAAGTCAAAAATACGAAATTTTCGTGCAGCCAGATCAAACAAAACGGCTTGGCGACCATGCCATGGTACCCAAGCTAATCCATAAAATACTCCTAATAAGATCAGTGTAGCTGCGGTACGTAAGTTGCGGAACCGCCCCGGCACTTCACGGGGATAGATTTTTTGTTGGGCAGCGTACAGCGCATCAGGCCGGTCATGCTGTTGCTGGACAGTCATGATTAACTCTGCCTTCGGGATGGTTGGCCAGCCGTTTTTTCATGAGCAAAGTGCTCATGCGAGGTATCCAGCATATAGGCGGTGAGGCTAGCGGCGCTAGCGGCGATGAACCAGAAGCCGAAAAATGTGAGTGCATAGGTAGCCATCGTGTGCGACAGCCACCAAGGATGCTTGAGTATCTCAGCAAATTTTTCGGGATCGACAAAGCCAAAAAAGAACATGGTGGCAACGCTTGCGACCAGAAACGAAATCCAGATTACGACAGCGATGTCCTCACGCAAATGTGACCAGTGAACTTCAGTGACTTCTTCAGAGTTGTCATTCATGAGCGTGCTCCTCTGTGAGAGGCACTATGGATTTGACAGGCCGTAGACATAAGCAGCTAGTAACTTGACCTTGGTTTCGCCAAGTAATGACAAGTGGGCAGGCATCTCATTATTGCGACCATTGGTAACTGCTTCACGGATAGTTTTCATCGAGCTGCCGTAAACCCAAGTGTTGTCGGTTAGATTTGGTGCACCTAAAGCCTGATTGCCCTTGGCCCCGACACCGTGGCAGGCTACACAGATAGTGCTGAAGTGTTGCTTACCAGGTTCTATCCATTCGCTTGGAACTTTACGGCCACTCAAGCTAAGAACATATGCAGATACTTCTTCCACGCCTGTTGTGCCGAGAATTGCTACCCAACCGGGCATAACGCCTTTACGTCCATGCGCAATTGTCTCGTAAATGGTTTCAGGATTACCACCCCACAGCCAATCGTTGTCAGCCAGATTAGGGAAGCCTTTGGCACCTCGTGCATCGGAACCGTGACAGGTAGAACAGTTATTGGCGAATAAATTCTTCGCCGCAGCCATGGCTTCGACATTCTTGGACAGGTTTACCACATCTAACTTGGCTAGCTCGCCATAGCGAGCTTCAAAAATAGCCTGAGTTTGGGCCTGTTGCTGTGCAAGCTGTTGTGCAGAAGTCCAGCCGGTACTGCCCGTGTAATTTCCTAGTCCTGGATATAACGCCAGGTACACAAAGCCAAAGATAATGGTGATGATGAACAGCCCCAGCCACCAGCGTGGCATGGGATTGTTGTACTCCTCAATGCCGTCCCAGCTATGCCCTGTTGTTTTCGCTGTGCTTGATACGCGGCGTCTGGCCGTCCACCAGATTAACCATAGGCAGGCGACAATATTTCCGATCGTCATCACAATCACGAACCAAGCCGCAGGTGATGTCATCAAAGAGTTCATGGTTGATCACTCTTGTCGTGGTGATCAGCCGTGAGAGTTTCGTCAGAGGCCATATCATCGCTTTCTAGAGGTAGGCGTGCAGCGTAGTCGTAAGCGTGCTTGTGGCGCTTTGCATATAGCCACACCACCAGAGTGATAAATGAAAACATCAAAATTAGCGTTAGTAGCCCACGGAGGATGCTCATTGCGCAGCACTCCCGTGATATTTTAGCCCTTGCAAATACGTGATCACGGCTTCCATCTCCGTTTTGTCTTTTACTTCGCCTTCTGCGGCTGCAATTTCTGCATCACTGTATGGCGTACCGAGCGTACGCAGAACTCGCATCTTGTCAGCTGTGTCTTTACCATCGAGTTTGGTAGTAGTCAGCCAAGGGAAGCCCGGCATATTTGACTCTGGTACTACATCACGTGGGTTGCTCAAGTGAATGCGGTGCCATTCATCTGAATAGCGTCCGCCAACCCGAGCTAGATCAGGGCCAGTACGTTTTGACCCGAATTGAAATGGGTGGTCGTACACTGATTCTCCCGCCAGTGAGTAGTGACCGTAACGATCCGTATCACCTTTGAGGGTGCGTACCATTTGCGAATGACAGTTGTAGCATCCTTCACGCACATAAATATCGCGGCCTTCCAATGCTAATGCACCATAAGGCTTGATCCCCGGTGACGGTTGTACTATGGAGCTCTGGAAATACAACGGTACTATTTCTACCAAGCCGCCAATGCTGATCACAATGGCAATCAGCACTCCCATCAATGCAGCATTCTTCTCTACTACTTCATGACTCATGTTCTGATCCTTATGCCGGTTGTGCAGCGGCGATATGTGCCGTCACAGTCTTTGGCGTTTGCAGAGTTCTGATTACGTTGTAGACCATGATGAACATACCGGTCAGGAACAACACTCCGCCGAGCAGCCGCACTGCATAGTAGGGATAGGTGAACTTTAGCGACTCAACAAAAGTGTAAGTCAGGGTGCCGTCCGTATTGGTGGCACGCCACATCAAGCCTTGCATCACCCCGGCAATCCACATTGAGCTGATATACAGCACAACCCCGATGGTGGCGATCCAGAAGTGCCAGTCAATGAGTCGTGTGCTCCACATACCCGGTTTATTGAATACTTTTGGTATCAATGAGTACATAGTGCCGATGGTAATAAACGCTACCCAACCCAGTGCACCAGAATGCACGTGACCAATGGTCCAGTCAGTATAGTGTGAGAGCGCGTTGACAGTCTTGATCGACATCATCGGCCCTTCAAAGGTGGACATGCCATAGAACGACAGCGATACGATGAGAAACTTCAGAATTGGATCGGTGCGCAATTTATGCCATGCGCCGGATAACGTCATCATTCCATTAATCATGCCACCCCAGCTTGGCGCGAGCAGAATCAACGAGAACACCGTGCCAATTGATTGTGCCCAGTCCGGCAGACTGGTGTAGTGCAAATGATGTGGGCCAGCCCACATATAAACCGATATCAGTGCCCAGAAATGTACGATGGATAAACGATATGAATAAATAGGCCGATCCGCTTGCTTGGGCACAAAGTAATACATCATGCCGAGAAAGCCGGCCGTAAGGAAAAAGCCGACTGCATTATGCCCATACCACCACTGCACCATGGCATCGACAGTGCCAGAGTAAACAATGTATGACTTGGTTAATGACACCGGAATAGCGATGTTGTTGACAATATGTAGCACCGCGATGGTGATGATATATGCCGCAAAAAACCAATTGGCGACAAAGATATGCTGCATCTTGCGTTTAACAAGAGTTCCAAAAAACACGATTCCGTAGCAAACCCACACCACCGCGATCAGTATATCAATCGGCCATTCCAGTTCGGCATACTCCTTACTTTGAGTGATTCCGAGTGGCAAAGTGATGGCGGCAAGCACAATAACAACCTGCCAGCCCCAGAAGGTAAATGCGGCGAGTCCATCGGAATACAGACGCACGTGAGAGGTGCGTTGCACGACATAGTAAGACGCAGCAAACAGGCCAGAGCCACCAAAGGCAAATATCACTGCATTAGTGTGTAGCGGTCGCAAGCGACTAAAAGTCAGCCACGGAAGATCGAAGTTCAATGCGGGCCATAGCAGCTCGGCAGCGATCCATACCCCCACCAGCATACCAACCACGCCCCAAACGAGGGTCATGATGGCGAACTGACGTACTACTTTATCGTTGTATTGTAGGCTGGTTGATGGGGCAGGGCTGACAGCCGCGTTGGCTGTGCTCGCGGCGTCATGACTCATGCTTGCACTCTTGCGATACCGCCGATCGCGGTTGTCGAGAAGTGTAAAGCTTGCTGCCCGCGCAGGCAAATAAGGGCTGGCAATATACGCCTAGGTAGAATTCACGATGGACAGTAATCTAGTTTGAAGTCGCAATGACTCTTTGTTGATGCTCGGTCGGATGACGGTTACTACCAATCATCTTATTGAGCATGAAAGTGCAGCTGCGGCACCAAAAAAGGCAGTGGAGATTTGGTTCGATATGATGGCCTGACCACCGGTCAGCGTACCTGTCGAAACTCTCCCTTACAATTCCTGCATGAATATAGACTTTGCGGGGCGATAGTTGTTTGCCCGTAGGCCGGGTGCCGCACCCAGCCTACTAAGAAACACTATTTATGGAAGTGCATGCCGTCGGTGCTGGGTGCAACCAATCGTTCGCCTTGATAGCCTTGTACTTCGCCAAACCTTGTTGACTGTTCATTCCAGT
>JBFXCU010000005.1:0-123230 GCA_050181835.1 Steroidobacteraceae bacterium
CCTCAGCCTGTTTCAATATGCCAATGATCTGGCTGTCCGAAAATCGTGATTTCTTCAGGGGAATCTCCTGCGTAAACAGTACGAGAAAATTCCACTTATGACTTCAGCTAATTTATGGGGGATTACCCTTCGACCGACTGTTGAATTTTTCGTAGGCAGTGTACTGCAGCAGGAGCTGTACGTTCTGCCATGGATAGTATGGCAACTGACTGATCCAGCCACGACTGTCCGGGCTTCCGGCGGCACTGCCGTTGATTTCTCCAGAAGCATATAGACCTGTGTCACGGCTACCAGTCATCGAGAAGATACCGCCGGTCAATTCCCATCGATTAACCCCATAACTCGTATCCAGACGAAACGTATTTAATTCGTTAGTCTGGTTAGATGAGTTTCCCTCTGCGAACGTCGCATGCAGATTCTGTTGTTCTCTAATATACGTACCGTGGACCGTCAGCTGTCCGCCCTCTAGCATCCGTTCGTACTGGAAATCTGCTGCTGTATCCTTGTATCTATCAGTTGGCCGCGAACTCTTTCTGGCAGAACATTTGCCCAGATTCCGTAAGTCCCGATTTCCAGAGAGTTGTCACCCCATTGGTGCTGCCATGCCAGACGCAGATACGGAGCCGCAGAATTTAGAGTGAACTGACTATCTGTAGAAGGCGCGACGCTACCTAGGTGCGCCGACCTATAAAGTGACGCACCCACTCCACCAACATCCTGACTCAGCCTACCATCGATTAATGCAGCCGCAGCCGGGCTTGGCGACGCATCCGGTTTGCCCCAAGGAAACCCCCACACAGGCGTCGAATTCCACAGATCCTCAACCATGGGTTTGTTATTCAGCACGATGCCGTAAGTAAGGGCTTTCCCTGCGACCGCAGACATATTTGCAAATCTTAGTTCTGCATTATCCATGGCCAATTTATCGTCCTCTTGCGAGTACGTCATCTGAACGAATGATCCGATCTTCGGAGTGATTCGCCCCGCAAAAAAATGCTTATTTGTTGCGGAAACTGCACATTGTTATTTTGTTTGCGAGTCCGGCACGATCGTATTGACATGAATCATTGCGATTGCGCCATGACGGATATTGGTGGCACGTC
Organism: Steroidobacteraceae bacterium; assembly: GCA_050181835.1. Lineage (GTDB taxonomy): Bacteria > Pseudomonadota > Gammaproteobacteria > Steroidobacterales > Steroidobacteraceae > CAILZL01. The sequence continues at coordinate 1,104 of JBFXCU010000005.1, forward strand.
GGTCAGACCAAGCGTTTCATTGTCGTTGGAATCTGTTGCAGTAATTTGCTTTGCGGCAGTCATTGTATAACCGCCTAGCTTGAACTGCCGTCCGAATGCGTTTAGTTTGGGAAACTGCGTATGACAACCACTGCAAGGCATACCCATCTGACGGGCAAAGCTCGGAACGGCAGATGCTGTTGTCGCCAGCCCGATACCAGCCATCACCAATCCACACATTACGAAACGTCGGGGAGAGAAAAATTCACGGCGACTACCCAAAGATATAGATTCGATGCAGGCTACGCACTACGGTTAGACGCAGCTATTGGTATTTTCCGTATGACGTAGCGTGTGTACGCAATCATTGCTTGCTTGTCCCCAAAAAAGCAGCCCCAATAAACCTGTTCGTATTTGCGCTATCGTGAAAGTTGTTTTCAGGTAAAGAATCTCATTCTCAATTTTATTGCGGCCATGGTTGCGGTTCGGCAGACTAGATTTGACGCATAGCCAACCCGGCTTTCCAATTGTGGTACGTTGCTGAACTGATATCGTGCTTGCGTAGAATCTCCGCCACCGGCACACCTGCATCACCTTCGCGTAGAATCGCCACAGTCTGCACTAGTTGAACTTTGAACTTCACCTGTTTCAGTGGCCACCTGATAAAGACGAGACACAGAACGGAGAGAGACAGAAGAAGAGCATTAGGTATCCAGCCGAGTTCGAGGCCGAAGCGGTACGATAAGTAATTGAGCAAGGCCACGGAGTGGCTGAGGTATCACAACGGGTGATTTAAAGCATATTTTTCTTATGTTTACAGTGCGCACACCTAGGATGTAGACGGCATGGCATAATCGCAACCTTATTATTTTTTGTCTGCACTACCAAGAATGACTGCCAAACGCCGTATCCTCGTCACTAGCGCCCTGCCTTATGCCAATGGCCCCCTGCACCTTGGCCACTTGGTCGAAACCATACAAACTGATATCTGGGTGCGCTTCCAGAAATTACGTGGTCACGAGTGTATCTATGTGTGCGCTGATGACACACACGGCACCCCCATCATGTTGCGGGCGCAGTCAGAAGGCATTACCCCCGAAGAACTCATCGCGCGGGTTGCCATTGAACACAAAGCGGATTTGGACGCCTTCAATATCGGCTTCGATAATTACCACAGCACACACTCCGAGGAGAGTCGCGAACTCACCTACCGCACCTACGAAGCTCTGGAACGTGCCGGACATATTGAGCGGCGTATGGTGCGTCAGGCCTATGACGAACAAGCACAAATGTTCCTGCCGGATCGTTTCGTCAAAGGCACCTGTCCACGCTGTAACTCTGCCAATCAGTACGGCGACAGCTGTGAGAATTGCGGCGCCACCTATGCAACCAGCGACTTAAAAGACCCGGTATCGGTGGTTAGTGGCACCACGCCGGTGGAACGCGAGTCCGAACATCTGTTTTTCAAACTGGCCAACTTCGAATCCATGCTACGCGAGTGGACACGCTCAGGTACCTTGCAAACGTCGGTCACCAATAAACTGGACGAATGGTTTGCTACCGGCCTGCGTGACTGGGACATCTCACGCGACGCTCCCTATTTCGGCTTTGAAATCCCCGACGCGCCGGGAAAGTTTTTCTATGTCTGGCTGGATGCACCAGTAGGCTATATGGCCAGTTTCCTCAACCTGTGCCGAAAACAATCCTGGGGCTTCGAGGCGTGGTGGAAACCAGGTAGTCCTACCGAGCTGTACCACTTCATCGGCAAGGACATCCTGTACTTCCACTCCCTGTTCTGGCCTGCCGTATTACAGGGCGCTGGCTTCCGCACTCCCTCCGGCATATTTGTGCATGGCTTTCTCACCATCAATGGCGAGAAAATGTCCAAGTCGCGGGGTACCTTCATCACTGCCAGCAGTTGGCGCGAGCACCTGCCCACTGAACCACTGCGCTATTTCTTCGCCTCTCGCCTAGGCTCTGGCCTGGATGATCTTGACTTGGGTCTGGACGATTTCGTCAGCAAGGTGAATTCTGACATCGTCGGCAAGCTGGTAAATATCGCCAGTCGCTGTGCTGGTTTTCTGTCACGTAGTTTCGACAATCGACTGGCAATCAAACTGCCAGACCCTGATCTGTATGAACAGTTCATACGCAAGCTACCTGACATTGCTGAAGCCTATGAATCGCGCGATTTTGCTGCGGCAATGCGCGACATCATGGCACTAGCCGACAAGGCCAATCTCTATATCGATCAACACAAGCCATGGTTGTTGGCCAAAGACACTGATCGTGCTAGTGATGTGCATGGCGTCTGCACCCAGGCCATCAATCTGTTTCGTGTATTGATACTGTTGCTTAAGCCTGTGCTGCCACAACTGGTCGCCAAAGCGGAGGCGTTTCTCGGCGGTACTGAGCTGGAATGGGACGATGTACAACGCCCTCTGCTGGGTAGCAAAATCGACAATTATGAACCGCTTGCCACGCGTATTGATCCCGCTGCAGTAAAATCACTGGTGGCCGTGAATCAGCAAGTCGTGGCGTCCAGCACTCCCGCTTCTACAAATAACGTAGTCAAAGTCGAATCCAGCAAGTCTGTTGCAAACAACGAAGCCAGTATTGATGACTTTGCCAAACTGGATTTGCGCATCGCTAAAATCACCAATGCAGAATTGGTTGATGGGGCTGACAAGTTATTGAAATTAACCGTCGACCTAGGCACTGAACTCGGTACACGTACCATCTTTGCCGGTATTCGCTCCGCCTATGAACCCGCACAATTGATTGGCCGGTTGACCTTGGTATTTGCCAACCTGAAACCTCGCAAAATGCGCTTTGGTGTATCCGAAGGCATGATGTTAGCAGCTGGTTCTGATACCAAAGCCGGTGATAAGTCGGCGACCAAAGAAATATTTATCCTGTCACCCGACAGTGGTGCCGTGCCGGGGATGAAAGTAAAGTAAGTCTATGACCAGCCTGCTCATTATTCTGCTTAGCACGGTGCTGATTCAAAGCTCTGCTATTGCGTTGGGGAAGGAAGGCAGCATGGCGACGGTGCGTGGTGTGTTTGCTGATGAATTCCGTACTGTCAGCTTTACCTTAATGACACTGACACTAGCCTCGTTGCTGGGTTATACGTCGAGCAAAGCACTTATCGCCGTACAGCACGGTTACCTGCTTACACCCTTCCTGCTACTGGGATTGGCACTCATATTTATGATCAGCCGGATGGCGCTGGGGAACATACCCGGGGCAATTCGTTGGCCGAACCTCATTGTTCACCTGAGCAATCAATGCGCCCTGCTCGGTATGGCTTTATACAGCGCCATCTATCTGGAATCTGTCGGCGAAGCACTAGCCTATGGCGTCGGCACGGCGCTGCTGCTGGCCGTATTAAGCACCACCTTCGCCGCATTGCGTCAACGTGTTGATGATGCCGATGTGCCGCTGGTATTTCGCGGCATTCCGATTGCGTTAATCACGGCCGGTTTCATGGCGCTCGGCTTATTGGGTTTTATAGGCATGGTGCGCAGCTAACTCTGAACCCGCAAGCCAATGCCAGCATCACAACATCAGGGCCTATCACTGCCGCACCACAAACTGCAGACACGCGAACAGGCAATCAGTGTGGCGCCGACCTCTGAGTACATGGTATTGCCGCTGACCCAACATGGGAGCGTTGAGCTCATTCCCGTTGTAGCAATGGGTGACAGTGTGCGCATGGGCCAGATCGTTGCACGCCCTGCCGAACCGCTGGGTGCCAGTTTACATTCCCCAGTTTCCGGCTCAGTTATCGCAATCGGACCACGTAGCAGCGCAAAGCCAGCCAGTACTGCCGCAATGAGTATTGTATTGCGAAACGATTATCACGATTTACTAGCAACCCAGTCAGCAGATCTACTGGAGTGGTCAACGCTGCCCAGCCTTACGCTATGTAAGCAACTCGCTCTTGGCGGCATTGTGGGTTTGGGTGGGGCGGCATTTCCACTTGCGATCAAGGCTGCCGCACATATACATCATGGTATCGAGCAGTTAATCATCAACGGTGCGGAGTGCGAGCCATTCATTACCTGCGATGATCGACTGATGCGCGAACAAGCCGCTACGATCTTACAGGGAACGCAGATGCTATTGCATGCGACACAGGCAGCACGCGCATCAATTGCCATTGAAGCAGACAAGCCAGAAGCGATTGCCGCCATGCAGGGTGCTGCACAAGCTTTAAATGATGCACGCATTGATATACGTGTTATTGCTAGCACTTATCCCAGTGGCGATGAAGCACAATTAATTCGGCAAATATCTGACAAGGAAATTCCGCAAGGAAAATTGCCAGCCGACATAGGCGTCATCGTCAGCAATGTCAGTACGGTATACGCCTGTGCACGTTGGGTTATGCATGCGGAGCCACTGATCACCCGAGTTGTCACTGTCAGTGGTAACGGCGTCAGTACACCCGGCAACTATGTGACACGCATTGGCACGTCCATGCATGATTTGCTACAGCACTGCGGCGCTGACCTTGCCGAGGGGAATGCATTCATCATGGGTGGTGCCATGATGGGTCAAGCGTTAGCGCATACCGACTATCCAATTATCAAAGCCAGTAATTGCTTGATCGTATCGAACCACACCGAGATTAAGCCAGCGGCAATCGAACACGCCTGTATACGCTGCGGTGAATGCGCTTATGCTTGTCCGGTACATCTGCTACCGCAACAACTGCTGGTGCAGGTGCGACACGGCAATGTCACTGCGCTCAATCAGCTCGGCTTGCAGGACTGTATCGAATGCGGTAGCTGTGATTACGTCTGCCCCAGTCATATCAGGCTGGCATCGCGCTTCCATGAGGCCAAACAGCTCATATAAATTCATATGGCGTTTATCACCCCTACCGCTCCACATCTACATCACGCACCCAGCGTGACTCAGGTTATGGGCTTGGTGTTGTTAGCATTGTTGCCCGCAACATGCGTCCAAGTATATTTTTTTGGTTATGGGTTACTGCTGCAATTAATTCTGGCTGCTGCAAGCGGTTTGCTGTGCGAGGCATTGGCACTACGTCTGCGGCACAAACCCATGATCCCTTATTTGACCGACGGTAGTGTGCTGGTCACGGCTGCACTGCTCGCCATGTCGATGCCACCCTTGGCACCATGGTGGCTAGTGGTTAGCGCTACCGCTTTTGCCGTATTACTCGGCAAACATGCTTACGGTGGCTTGGGCTTTAATCCATTTAATCCAGCCATGCTCGGCTATGCCGTGTTACTCGTGTCCTTCCCCCGGCAAATGACCAGTTGGCTGCCTGCCGCTGGCGTGCGGTCACTTGAGTTAAGTTGGAACCAAACCGTGCAGGCGGTTTTTACTGGTCAGTTGCCAGAGGTACTGACTGTAGATGTGCTATCTGGCGCTTCACCGCTGGCCGCTCTGAAAACCGGATTATCGCTACGCCAAACTATGGATGAAATTTTCACACAACCTGTTTTTGGCAGCTTCGCCGGACAAGGATGGCAATGGACTTCAGTAGCGTTGCTCATCGGCGGTTTAGCACTGCTGACCCTGCGTATCATTCGCTGGCAAATACCGGTGGGCGTATTACTGGGATTAGCCAGCTGTGCGTGGTTAATGAACCTATCCGACCCCGGGCAGCATGCCAGCGTGACGTTTCATTTGTTTTCCGGAGCCACCATGCTCGGTGCCTTTTTTATCGCAACCGACCCGGTAACCGCCGCCGCCAGCCCACGTGGTCGGCTGATATATGGCATCGGTATCGGCACGCTGAGCTATGTAATTCGTGACTTCGGTAATTACCATGATGGTGTGGCATTCGCAGTATTGCTGATGAATTTGGCAGTGCCATTGATCGACAAATTCACTATTCCGCGCATCTATGGTGAGCCGGAGTGAGCAAACCAACATTAAAACCAGCACAGCTTCTATTGGTTACAGCCATCGGCTTGATATGTTTAGTAGTCTTGTCGCTGGCAATGCAATTTACTCAGGCACGCATTGCCCGCAACGAGCGGGCCTGGCTTGAAGCACAAATCAATGTACTCGTACCCGCTGAACTACATGACAACGACTTGCTCAGTGATCGCACACTGGTGCTGGCCCCCGATGAGTTAGGTACACGCAATCCACTTGCTATCTATCGTGCGCGCTTACGCGGTTTACCGACTGCCGCCATCATCAATTCGACCGCTGCCGATGGATATAACGGGCCGATAGAATTATTAGTCGCCGTTGACTACGAGGGAAATTTATTGGGCGTGCGAGTACTCAGCCATCATGAAACTCCCAACATGGGCGATGCTTTTGCACAACCGGGCGACACCTGGCTCGATAAATTCAAGGGCCGTTCCCTGACTAACCTTGGTGCACGTGGCTGGAACGTGGCAAAAGATGGTGGTGAATTTGAGCAATTCACCAGTGCTACCATTACACCTCGTGCCATTATACATGCAGTGCAACGTACCTTGGACTACTACCAGCGTAATCGGACGCAGTTATTTCAGGCAGCGAGCGAATCCTAAATGTCTGGCCCAACTACATCGCTAGATGTCACCTGGCAGAACCCTACCTTTCTACTGCCCTTGTTCAGTGCCTGTGTGCTGCTGGCCAGCACCGATTCATTGACACTGGCAATCAGCACAGCTGTGGTGATGTTGGCAGTCACCGTTACCAGTAGCATTCTGATTGTGCTACTCACCAGAGTGACCAAGGAGCCGCCTACTGTTATTGCATGGTTACTCTGTGCCAGCACCCTCACTGCCCTCTTGGAACTGCTTGTCCATGCATGGTTTTACACACTCTACCAACAACTGGGATTATTCTTGCCAATGATAATTACCAGCGTATTGCTACTGGCTCGCCATGAAATGCAGCAATATTACACATCACTACAACTGGCGATGACGCGCGCGTTGTTAATGAGTTTTGGCTATGCACTGGCTGCGGTGGTACTGGGTGCGGGCCGTGAACTGGTCGGCCACGGCTCATTATTCAATGAAGCGAGCAACTTATGGGGCGATTGGGCGAAGCCACTGGAAATCCAGTTATTTCACGCTGATATGGGTTTCTTGCTGGCAACGCTGGCACCTGGGGCATTCATTGCACTGGGGTTAGGCGTGGCATTGTATAACTGGCTGCTACTACAGTTGCGTAACCACTAAAGCGCTACATCAGCATGAACCAAGATCAACGCCGTGAGTTGTTTTCTCGATTAAAGGCTTTGAATCCCAAGCCCACGACTGAGCTTGAATACTCCACACCGTTTGAATTATTGGTGGCAGTAATCTTGTCAGCACAGGCCACTGACAAGGGTGTCAATCTCGCTACTCGCCGTTTATACAAAGTGGCCAATACACCTGCGAAAATTCAGGCTTTAGGAGTGACGGGCCTATCGGAGTACATCAAGACAATTGGTTTATATAATGCCAAGGCAAAAAACATCATTGCCACTTGCGGCTTACTGCTCGATCAACATGCGGGTAAAGTGCCGCGAACCCGTGAAGCGCTGGAAGCGTTACCCGGCGTAGGCCGAAAAACTGCCAATGTTATTCTCAACACCGCGTTCGGCGAGGCCACTATTGCCGTAGATACGCATATTTTTCGGATTTCAAATCGAACCGGCTTGGCACCCGGAAAAAACGTACTGCAGGTGGAAAACAAACTGCTGAAAGTTGTGCCAAAAGAATATGCACTGGATGCTCATCACTGGTTAATCTTGCATGGCCGGTATGTTTGCAAGGCCCGTAAACCGGACTGTGTCCATTGTGTACTCACCGATTTATGCGGCTACCAGCACAAAACCTTGACCAATGACTCGTCAGTTTCCTTGTTCCCTACCAGCCAACACACCATCAAACACAAGGCATCGCTAAAACAATTAAGCAGAAAAAACACTCAACGCAGCAACACCTGATGTGCCAAACACCGTTTCAATCATTCGTGACTCGTCCTTGATCCCGTTCCGGAAAGTGCTGTTATGCACTAATGTAACCGTCACTCAATTACTGGAGCTGTACACCGGACTGCGAATTAAGGTACATAAACTCGAACAAGTTATGGCGTGCTGAGAGAATGGGAACGTATCGATAAATTGTTGCCTATGTTCGTACGCCAGATGCGCTTTTATCACAGCAATTCTGGCTAACGACAACCGAGGGACTCATGGCACGCACCTACTATCTGATCTACCATTGGCAAAAACCTATGGGTATGATTACCAAAAAATTCCCTGTCAGTTATTTTCACGATTTATACCAGACACACCATGCCCTTCTTTGCCGACCAGAGTCGCGAACAACTCCGCCAACGATATGGCGATGCCTGGCGTAAGTATTGCAACCAACAACCCATGCAGCCATTGGAGGCACAGATTGCTGAAGTCATTGCCCTACATCCAGAATATCACCTACTGTTTGCCGCTACGGTAGGTCTGCCAGAGGATAACTGGCTTCCGGAAGGTGGCAGCACCAACCCCTTCCTGCATATGGGTCTGCACTTGGCCATCCGCGAACAGGTAGCTACTGATCGCCCTGCTGGCATTCGTGCTGCGTACCAGACACTCACACTACGCCATGGCGACCCACATGTAGCTGAGCACCAAATGAGTGAACGACTGGCCGAAGCACTTTGGAATGCGCAGCGTAGCGGCGTACCACCAGATGAAAATGCTTACCTTGATAGCATCAAAAAACTCAGTATTGATAAAAAACAATGAGATTCACCTGAGCCTTTATACAATCACCCATCACGCCACCAACTGGCACTCATACGACAACTTTTTGACTACCTTTGTTGATTTCGCCCAGACAAAACTTCAATACCAGCTTTCTCATCACAACAATTATGTTGGATTTGATCTATGCCGCATGGTTCATGCTGTGCCATACCATTACCGGTAGTAATCTGGGTGATTCAGCCATTGGCGTGTTGCCAGGAATTTATATCTACTCGTGTCCGGTCGGCAACCTGATGGATCTGCTCTACGCACGAAACATGCACTGGTCAGAACTCACAAAGCGTGAAGAAATATTCTGGTTAGTGATGAACTTCATGACTGCTTTTACAGGTTTGGCAACGATTGCCTTAAGCGTGACTAGAATGGTAAAACCGGAATGAAATGCGATCAGCCATTTCATATGGTTGTCACAAATGCGTCGGCTTCTTGTAATACTTCCGTAAAGTAGCTGCTGTATTTCTGTGCGGCAGGTCATCTGGCCTGAAATGCAGAGAAATAACCTAATGCACTCATTCATGCAGGCGCTGGACGCGCAACGTTGGGACGATCACCGTTACTACCACCATAGTCGTATCAACCAAAGCCTGCACTTGGTTAGTGCATGCAGTTTTTTGGTATCTTATGCACTACTGCTTCATGACCCTGCCGCCGCATCTTTGTTGGCATGGATGTTAGCAATGACCAGCCGACAATCGGGGCATTTCTTCTTCGAACCCAAGGGCTATGATCAGATTAACTGCGCGACTCACGAACACAAAGAAGAAATCAAAGTTGGTTACAATTTACGGCGAAAAGTGGTGTTGATGGTTGTTTGGGCATTGTCGCCGCTGCTGCTGATTATCGACCCCAGTGCCTTCGGTACATTGATACCACATACCGGCCTTGCAAGCTTTGCGGATAATGTGGGCATTATGTGGTTGACAGTGGGTGTTGGTGGCTTACTGTTTCGCACCATTCAATTATTTTTCATCAAGGATATACAAACCGGACTGGTATGGATGTTAAAAATACTCACCGATCCATTTCACGACGCCATACTGTATCGTCGCGCACCGTTATATTTAATGCGTGGCGAACTGGTTGATCCTCAGCACGCTCAGCATGAAGCGTGAGTGCTACTGAAGCATGGAATTACAACTATTCGCTGACAATAGCAGAACTGGATTTCTGAATTGGTAGCCTATCCCGTTTACTCTGCCACCAAGCGACGAGCACTTCTTTGAGTATGCACCGCTTGATCGTCTTGTTGGTCAGATGACCATCGGTCCACCACCAGCCATCCTGCCACATAGCTTGTGCTGCAAGCGTAAATCGTTCCATGACAACTGCAAACTCGCTGTCCGTGTAGTTGAGGCTGAAAATCAACCGACCGGTACCTACCCAACTGAGCGCCAAGCCTTGCTCACGCAAATAGAACTGCAGCATCCAGTTATAACGCGACGCCTGCGTATAACAAACCATCCATACCGAACACAGATTACGCACGCGCACCGGCAACCCCGCAACATCAAGGTGATGATTAAGCAATGCAGCACGCTGATCCCAGATAGTACCCTGCTCGGCATAAATAGCCTTGATTGCATCACTATCCAGCGCACGCAGGAATTCATAAGTGCTTGCCATAACATAGGGATGCGAATTAAAGGTACCGCGTGCAAAGCAAACATCAGCGGGGTGCGCTTCCCGGTATCGCTTCATCAAGTCTTTGCGCCCGCATACCGCACCAATTGGCAAGCCACCGCCCAGCGTTTTTCCGTAAGTTACCATGTCGGCGCACACGCCAAAGTATTCCTGCGCGCCGCCAGCGGCGAGACGAAAGCCAAGAAATACTTCATCAAGTATCAATACGATACCGCGCTGGGTGCATACCTCGCGCAGTTGCTGCAGCCAGCGTGTGTAAGCTTGCCGATGAAAGCTGGCATTACGCGAACTGTCCAACAGCGTCGAGTCACCTGGCGCGCCCTTGTTGGGATGCATGGCTTGCAAAGGATTGACCAGCACACAGGCAATATCCTTGCGGGTACGCAATACCCGCAACGTGTCCTCATCCATTTCTTTCAGGGTATAGGTCTCACGCGCCGCAATTGGGTTGCCAACACCGGGCTGCACGTCACCCCACCAACCATGATAAGCACCGCAAAACCGCACCACATGGGTTCGACGAGTGTGATAACGCGCCAGACGCACTGCTTGCATTACCGCTTCGGTACCCGACATGTGGAACGATACTTCATCCAGACCAGACAGTGCGCACAACCGCTGTACATTGTAAGCAACCAGCGGATGGTAGGCACCCAGCACCGGCCCGAGTTCGCGAACATGCTCCATGCCGCGCTCAATACACTGTTTGTAAAAATCGTAGCCGAATACGTTGACGCCATAAGAGCCGGTCAGATCAAAGAACTGATTGCCATCGAGATCTGTGACCGTAACGCCATTCGACGACTGCAAAAAAGAGCCGCCGCGCAAATGACGCCGTGTCAGGCGACTGAATGGATACGGCACACGATAGCGGCCGATAAATTTCAAATCAGAAATATGCTCGGTGACTCGTTTAGTGAGTATTGCGGATTTTGCGTAACGCTGTTTGTATATTGCAGCCAATCGCATGAATCCGGCTCGCCGCTGCGCGGCGATTGCCGTCGGTGCATCATCGACACAAAAGTAGCGAACCTCATCGTATTCGTAGAAAGGAATCTGCGCCGCAACGCGTCGCGCCATGCGCGAATGTCCAGCCAACGATGGATGCTTGGCACTCGACAGCTGCAGCCGCATCATAATTTTTTTGATGGCCGTTGCCAGCACAGCGGCGGTGACGATGTAAGCAGGGATATTTGTGTTCACAGACTTCCTCGTCCCAACCTTAATCTACCTTTGTGACAAAAACATGACTCTGCGTTCGACCATTGCCAAAATTGTGCAACATGAAGATTTAAATTTTCTGTTGACCAACCGTATTCCGCGTCAGTTACTCACCCGCTTTATTGGTTGGTTCAGTAAGATCGAACAGCCGTTGATACGCGATGCCTCTATCGCTGTCTGGAAGCTGTTTTCCGATCTCGACCTGAACGAAGCCAAGAAGAATTGCTTTACCAGCATGCATGATTGCTTTACCCGCGAACTGCGCGCGGGTGCCAGACCTATTAATTACGATACAAAATTACTGATCAGCCCCTGTGATGCCATCATCGGTGCGACCGGCCAGATTCAAGGCATAGAGCTACTGCAAGCCAAAGGTTTTCCCTACACTTTGCTGGATATATTGGGCGACGCAAAGCTGGTGGAACACTATCACGATGGAACCTATGTCACCTTGCGCCTGACTTCCAGTATGTACCACCGCTTTCACGCTCCCTATGCGTGCCGAGTAGAGCAAGTTAACTATATCTCTGGCGATACTTGGAACGTAAACCAGATTGCACTCAAACGAGTGGAAAAACTGTTCTGTAAAAATGAACGTGCAGTAATTCAATGTCAATTGCAGCCATCAGGGCACCTAATTACACTAGTCCCTGTCGCTGCGGTATTAGTGGCAAGTATTCGCTTACACTGTCTTGATGTATTGTTGCACCTGAAGTATAGCGGTTCTAACCAGATACTTTGCGATGCCTACTTCGAAACAGGACAGGAAATGGGCTGGTTCCAGCATGGTTCTACCATCATCGTGTTCGCGCCAGCTGGCTTTAGCCTCTGTGAAGGTATTGCAGATGGTCAGCACATTAGAATGGGACAGCCGTTGATGAGATTACCTGTATTTTTTAATGCATAAAGCGCTCTGGAGTGCCCACCGAGTATTTTCTTGGGTCGCTCCTCGTTTGGATTCACTTCACGGCGCCAAGATTCGTGCAGTACGCCGGAACCAATTCTCATATGGAGTCTTTGTATGGTTCTACATTGCAGAAGTGCAAGCGGTAGGAAAATTGCTGATCGAGGTTTGTCGCCGCAGCGCAGTTGTCCGACGATTGGCCCAACAAAACTCAAATCACTACACCGGCCTACTTTCCCAAAACAGTGCGCTATGGCACAAGCACACTCGTAATGTATTTATATTTTCTGTAATTTCACTAATTACTGTAATTTCGTATAGTATAAAGTCGATGCTGACAGCCGTCGGCGGATTCGGAGCAGGTCATGACCCCCTTTGTTCGCAGCTTTGTGGCTCACTTTGGTGAAATGGGTAGCCGTTGGGGTATCAGCCGTACTGTGGGGCAAATTTACGCGTTGATCTACGTATCAGCAAACCCACTTAACGCAGATGACATTGCCGAGTCGTTGGAATTTTCGCGCTCCAACGTCAGCATGGGCCTGAAGGAGCTGCAGTCATGGCGCTTGGTATCGCTCAAGCACCTGCCATCCGATCGACGTGAATATTTTCAGGCCCCCGCTGACGCTTGGGAAGTGTTCCGCATTCTGGCCGAGGAGCGCCGTCGCCGCGAGATCGAACCCACACTGTCCATGTTGCGTGGTGCATTGATGGAAAAACCTACTACCGACGTTGACCGTGTCGCTCAAGAACGTATGCGCGACATGCATGGTTTGATTGAAATGATGACACGCTGGTTTGATGAAGTGCAGCAGATGGATCAGGCCACGCTGGCCAAGCTAATGCAGATGGGCGCCAAAGTACAAAAAGTACTGAGCTTTTCCGGAAAAGTTAAAGCCGCCGCAACAGGTAAAGCGGTAAAAAGCCGCAGCAGCAAGTAACGAGGATCGAATAATGGATGCTTTGCTTTTAGCACGCATACAGTTTGCGGCCAATATCAGTTTTCATATTCTGTTTCCCACCATCAGCATCGCACTTGGCTGGTTCCTGCTATTTTTTCGGTGGCGCTGGCTGCGCACACACAACAACTCTTGGCTTACTGCATATCGATTTTGGACGCAGATTTTTGCGCTAACTTTCGCAATTGGCGTAGTCAGCGGCATTACCATGAGCTTTCAGTTCGGCACCAACTGGCCCGGTTTCATGGAAAAAGCTGGCAACATTGCTGGACCACTGCTGGGCTATGAGGTGCTTACTGCATTTTTTCTGGAAGCCACCTTTCTCGGTGTGATGCTGTATGGCCATGGTCGAGTGTCTGAACGTGTACATTTGATCGCGACTTTTCTAGTCGCGTTCGGCACTACCATGTCGGCGTTCTGGATTCTGAGTCTTAATTCATGGATGCAAACACCAACAGGATATAAAATCATCAATGGTGAGTTCCATGTTGACTCTTGGTTGGCCGTGATTTTCAATCCTTCACTGCTCTACCGGCTTGCCCATATGTTGCTGGCTTCCGGGATTACCGTCGCATTTCTACTCGCTGGTATCAGTGCATGGCAATTGTTGCGAGATAAGACAAACGCTGGTACTCAGCACAGCTTGCGAGCAGGTGTATTTCTAGCAGCCATTTTACTACCCATACAGATAGTTGTTGGCGATCTGCATGGCTTGAATACGTTGAAATATCAGCCACAAAAAATCGCCGCGATGGAAGGTATATGGCATACAGAATCTGCTGCGCCACTATTGCTGTTTGCGATCCCTGATGCGGCAACACAAAGTAATCGGTTTGCAGTGGGCGTTCCCAAGTTAGCTAGCTTGATTTTGAGGCATGACGCTAATGCCGAGATTAAAGGCTTGAATGAGTTCCCCGATACTCATCCGCCGGTTAAACCACTGTTCTTTGGCTTTCGCATCATGGTCGGCATGGGCGTGTTGATGTTGCTGGTGAGCTGGAGCGCGGTATTCTATACACTGCGTCGCAGATCATATATTAGTATTAATCGCTGGCCGCGTTGGCTGCTCGGTACGCTGCACTGGATGACTTTCTCAGGCTGGGTTGCCACCTTGGCCGGTTGGTATGTCACTGAAATTGGACGTCAGCCATTCATCATCTTTGGTCTATTGCGCACAGCTGAGGTTGCCTCGCATGTTGCCGCTTCACACATTGCTCTCACCTTGACCGCTTACCTGTTGACGTATGGCTTGCTGCTGATTGCCTACATCATGGTGCTGCGCCATCTGGCCAGTAAGCCGGTCAAATTGCCCATTGTTCCCATACCAATTCTTGGCACCAAGAACGCCGCCGGAGTTAAGTCATGAGCGCCGAATTACTTCCTGTGATTTTCATGTGTCTGATGGGTATTGCCATGCTGACCTATGTGGCACTGGACGGGTACGATCTGGGCGTAGGCATGCTGTTACCGTTGGCAAACAAGCACGACAAGGACACCATGATTGCGTCCATTGGCCCATTCTGGGATGCCAATGAGACTTGGTTGGTGCTCGGTGTGGGCATACTGTTAATTGCCTTTCCTAAAGCGCAGGGCTTGGTATTAACAGCGGTTTACCTACCGACTACAGCGATGCTGATAGGCCTGACTCTGCGCGGTGTGGCCTTCGACTTTCGCGTCAAGGCACATGACGATCATCAGCCTTGGTGGAACACTGCATTTTTTACTGGCTCGTTGATGGCCAGTGTTGCACAAGGATGGATGTTGGGGCGGCTCGTCACTGGCTTTAGCGACGGGTGGCAATTTCAGCTATTCGCGGCACTCATAGCCTTGGCGTTACCGCTAGCCTATGTATTACTGGGTTCCGGCTGGTTGATCATGAAAACCGAAGGTTCGCTGCAGCAGCATGCTGTGCGCTGGGCACAACGCGCTTGGCTACCAGTGGCAATAGGCATGCTGTTGATCTCAGTGATTACCCCCTTAGTGAGCGAGTCCGTGCGTAACAAGTGGTTTACGCTGCCGGCATTGTTCGCTTTGATTCCTATTCCGTTGGCCACGACTGTCGCGCTATTGTTTCTGCCCATTTCCTTAAAAACTGAACGAGTACGTGGCGAGCTGTGTTGGATTCCCTTCGCATTAACATTATTGGTCATCGTGCTAGGCTTCTTCGGGCTAGCCTATAGCCTCTATCCGTGGGTAGTGATGGATCGCATTACGATCTGGCAAGCCGCCGCAGCGCCAGAATCATTGCGCTTTATCCTAGTTGGCACTGCCCTCACGGTACCAGCCATCGCCCTCTACACTGTGCTTGTTTACCGAATTTTCCACGGCAAAACGCAACCATTAAGTTATGGCTGAATGCGTAACTGGCTGATTTACTACTTGGCCTTTCGGCACGGGCGCGCAGATGGTAAATTTCGCGCCCTTCTTCTCATCGCTGAATTAGAAAATCATGGCCACCAGTAAATCCCCATCGATTAGCGCGCCAATCAAGCAAGCCGACGTTATTCAAAGCATTGCCGATGCGTTGCAATACATCTCCTATTATCACTCACCCGACTTCGTGAAAGCCATGGCGGTAGCGTATGACAAGGAACAAAGTGCCGCCGCCAAAGATGCCATCAAGCAGATTCTGGTGAATTCGCGTATGTGCGCTGAAGGTCATCGTCCGATTTGCCAGGACACCGGCATCGTGACCGTGTTCTGCAAGGTAGGCATGGGGGTGCAGTGGGATGCGACCATGACGCTGGATGAGATGATCAACGAAGGTGTGCGCCGCGCTTACAATCTGCCGGAAAATCGCCTGCGTGCATCAATCGTGACGCCGCCTGCTTTTGCACGCAAGAACACGCGCGATAACACTCCAGCGGTGATTCATACGGAGCTGGTGTCCGGCAACACGCTGGAGATTTCGGTCGCTGCCAAAGGTGGCGGATCAGAAAACAAGTCCAAACTGGGCATGCTCAATCCCTCTGACTCCATCGTTGACTTCATCTGCGAGATGATTCCCAAGATGGGCGCAGGCTGGTGTCCGCCCGGCGTATTGGGCATCGGCATTGGCGGCACGGCAGAAAAGGCGATGGTGATGGCCAAGGAATCCTTGCTGCAACATATAGACATTGCTGAAGTACGCGCGCGCGGCCCACAGAATAACATTGAGAAGTTACGTATGGAAATTATGGATCGTGTCAATGCGCTAGGTGTCGGCGCACAAGGTTTGGGTGGGCTGACTACCGTGCTGGATGTGAAAATTATTGATTACCCAACCCATGCCGCATCGCTGCCAGTTGCCATTATTCCTAACTGTGCCGCGACACGTCACGCGCACTTTGTGCTTGATGGCTCCGGCCCGGCAACGCTTGATCCACCCGACATGAATGTATGGCCAAAACTGACCTATGAAGCGACGCCCGACGCCCGACGCGTAAACCTGGATACCCTGACCAAGGATGAGGTGGCCAAGTGGCAACCGGGTGAACGTATTCTGCTTAATGGCAAAATGCTCACAGGTCGTGATGCCGCACATAAACGTATTTGCGATTTGTTGGAATCAGGCAAGCCATTGCCTGAGGGCCTCGACTTCAATAATCGGGTTATTTACTACGTGGGGCCAGTTGATCCGGTGGGCAATGAGGTGGTTGGCCCTGCAGGCCCGACTACCGCAACACGCATGGATAAATTTACTGAAACCATGCTTGGTAAAGCGGGATTGATTGCCATGATCGGTAAATCAGAGCGCGGCAACGAAGCCATTGAAGTAATCAAGCAACATAAAGCTGCGTACCTGATGGCAGTGGGTGGCTCCGCCTACCTAGTATCAAAAGCCATTCGCGCAAGCCGCGTTGTAGCTTTTCCTGAACTGGGCATGGAAGCAGTGTACGAGTTTGAAGTAAAAGAAATGCCAGTCACCGTGGCGGTAGACTCCAAGGGAGAGTCAGTACATACCACTGGCCCTGCTCTATGGAAGTCCAAGATTGCGGCAATCAAGGTGGCGGTGGAATAACCATTTGGTGGCACATTAACTTGTGCCGCCAAATAATTAGGGTTTAATCGCAGTAGAGATATGCTTGGGGACATTTCTACGCTCTACTGCATAAACCCCGCATGCACCTCATCCTGTGATAGCAGCTTAATTGGCACCGACTTGGCTTTCCAGATATCACTGCAGTACTCACGAATCGACCGATCTGAGGAAAACTTACCGGTGCGCGCGGCATTCATAATCGACATGCGCGTCCAGTAGTCGCGATTCAAATAGGCAGCAGACACGTCTTGCTGAACTTCCACATAGGAAGCGAAATCCGCAAACAACAGATAGGGATCGTGATACAACAAGCCATCCATCAAGCCACGGAATAACTCAGTGTCACCGCGTGAGAAAAATCCGCTGCGTATCAATCCAATTACTTCTTTAAGTTCAGGATTGGCATGATAATAATCCTGCGGATTATAGCCACTGGCTTTAAGTGCATAGACTTCGTCGGTGGCCAAACCAAACAGGAAGAAATTTTCTGCACCAACCTCTTCGCGGATTTCAACATTGGCACCATCCAATGTACCGATGGTCATGGCTCCATTCATGGAGAACTTCATATTACCAGTACCAGATGCCTCCTTGCCTGCTGTGGAAATCTGCTCAGATAAATCTGCAGCAGGGTAAATACGTTGGCCGTTAGTGACATTGAAGTTGGGCAGAAACACCACTTTCAATTGATCCCGAATACCGGGATCACGATTCACCATGTCTCCCACCGACGTGATCAATTTTATAATCAACTTGGCGACGTGATAACCCGGCGCGGCTTTACCACCAAAAACAAACGTGCGAGGTGAAATTTCCAAATTCGGATTTTCCTTGAGCTTACGATACAAGGCAATGATGTGCAGCACGTTCAGATGCTGGCGTTTGTATTCGTGAATACGTTTTACCTGTACGTCAAACATGGATTCTGGATCAACTATTATCCCGGTGCGATCAGCAATCAACTTGGCAAACTGTTGTTTGTTGTTGCGTTTTATCTCCCACCATGATTTGCGGAACCCGGCATCATCTACAATAGGTTCCAATTTCTTCAGCTCATCCAGGTTTTTGATCCAGTCCGTACCAATCGCCTCAGAGATCAGCGTGGTTAGCTGTGGATTCGCCAATACTACCCAGCGACGCGGTGTGACGCCGTTGGTTTTGTTACCGAACTTCTCAGGCCATAGTTCATAAAAGTCTTTGAGCACATCTTGCTTGAGTAGCTCCGAATGCAGCTCGGCTACGCCATTGATGGTATGACTACCAACACAGGCAAGGTGCGCCATCCGCACATAACGTTCGCCATGCTCATTAATCAATGACAGCCGTGATAGACGCGCATCATCGCCCAAAAACTTGATGCGGACTTCATCCATAAAGCGCAGATTAATTTCATAAATAATTTCAAGATGACGCGGCAATACTTTACCGAATAATCCCAGAGGCCATTGCTCCAACGCCTCCGGCAGCAACGTATGATTGGTATAAGCGAAGGTTCGCTGTGTTATTTCCCATGCATCATCCCATGGCAGTGCATATTCATCGACCAAAAGCCGCATTAACTCCGCGACTGAAATGGCTGGATGGGTATCGTTCAACTGCACGGCGAATTTTTCATGAAAACGGCTGAGTGGAATTTTTTGCACGGTGATAATACGCAGCATGTCCTTAAGAGAGCACGCAACAAAAAAATACTGCTGCTCCAGACGCAATTCCTTGCCCTTTACCTGCTCGTCATTCGGATACAATACCTTGCTGATATTTTCCGAGGTCACTTTCTGATTAACCGCGCCATAGTAATCACCGCGATTAAACACTGCGAAGTCGAATGATTCCGGTGCTTCCGATTTCCATAGCCGTAGCGTATTGGCTGTGTTGTTGTGATAGCCTAAAATCGGTGTGTCGTAAGGAATGCCATTCACTGTTTTTTCCGGCACCCAGCGCACCCGCATCCGTTCATGCTCATCGACATAGGTTTCAGTGTGGCCGCCAAACTTCACCTCCTGTGCCCATTCCGGGCGAACAATTTCCCATGGATTGCCAAACTGCAGCCATTTGTCGGTTTTCTCTGCCTGCCAGCCATCAATAATACTTTGCTCGAAAATACCAAACTCATAACGAATGCCATAACCCAAGGCTGGCACTTCCAGAGTAGCCAGTGAATCAATAAAGCAGGCAGCCAACCGCCCTAACCCACCGTTACCCAGGCCTGGTTCTGCTTCTTGGGCCAGCAACTCTTCGAAATTTAATCCAAGCTCGGTAATAGTCTCTTTGACCTGCTCGTAGATACCCAGATTGATCAGATTATTGCCCAAATGTGGCCCCATCAAAAACTCGGCGGACAAGTAGCAAACAGTACGCGAACCTTGCTGGGTATAAGCAGCAGCAGTACTGATCCAGCGATGTAATAGCCGGTCACGGACAGTGAAAGCCAGCGCCATGTAGTAGTCGTTCTTGGTGGCTAGCGCCGGAAATTTTCCTTGGATGTAGAAAAGGTTATCCAAGAAGGCACTTTTGAGCGTTTCCTTGCTCAATCCAGTACGCTTGCCTTTAACTGGATCAGAGATATGTGCATTCACTGGCAAACCCACCACTTTATTTAAGCCGAACTTGGCTAAGCAATGTTGTGCAAGTTCCGTGCAATGATGATGGCTACAAACACTTTCTACGAATAGTCGGGTTAAATCGGATCGACTGAGATGTCGCCATCGCTGCGCAACCATGATGGATGAAACTCTTCACCAGGTAACGCACCACTAGCGACCATCACCCTCACAATTTGCACATCTACTGTGCACTACTCAGATAACCACGCCAGCCACCAAATACGGAAATATCACGGGCCGAATTGATTGCATGAGCTTCGCACAAAAAACCAGTGATAGACTCGCCATCTTGCAGTAGCACTTTGCCCAAACATAGAGGTGCAGGAATGCCAGCAATGAAACTACCCCAGTGAGATTTTGGCATAGCCCATACCTCGACTTCGATTTGCACACCGTCTGACTCAACTTGCACGAGGCCAGGTCGTTGTGACTGCTCACCGGATAAAGCATAAAAACGATACCGTGCAGCCGTGCGCGCATGCTGTAAGAAGTAAGCACCTCGACTAGTGAGCTGGTGATTCAATGGCAACCCGCGCATATGCGATCCACATACGACAATAGGTACAAAATCCGGCAAGACATCTGGCCAGTGATTATCCGTTGGCAGCCCCCAAGGCATGGCACCGAGGCTGCTGACACTAGCGTGCTGCATGCGATCAGCCAGCGATAACAAAGCTTCATCGGTATCGCGTTCCGAAAACAGCATGATACCAAATGGCAAACCATCATTGCGAAAGCCAGTGGGTACTGCGACCGCCGCCAGATCCAGCAGGTTCATAAAATTGGTATAATAACCCAAATTTGAATTGAGCCGGATGGGGTCTGCTTCTATTTCGGCTATACGATAGATAGTACCTGCCGTCGGCGTCATGAATACTTCGGCTTGCAACATTAGAGTGGCGGCAGCGCGTTTCAGCGCCTGTAAGTGATATTTAGCTTTGAACGTTTGTACAGCACTATGATTGCGCGCTGTCATAGTGATCTCGCGTGTCACGGAATGTAGCGAATGTGGTTGTTGCTCAATAAAGTTCTCGATAGCAGCATAGCGTTCCGCCACCCATGGCCCTGTGTATAACAACTGTGCAGCTTCAAACAACGACGTAAAATCCAGTTCAATTATTTGTCCACCCAATGATTCAATATTGCGTTGTGCAATATCAAAGAGACGCGCGTACTCAGTATCATCAAAGAACTGTAATTGCTCTTGCCTGGGCACCCCAACTCGAAACGTATCCGCCTGCATACCACTGACACGATCGGAAGTACGTAGTGGCTGCGACCATGGATCAGTCTGGTCATAGCCTTGCGCAACATGCAGCACGGTGGCCGCATCTACAGCGGTCAAGGCGAAAATTGAAATGCAATCAATACTGCGGCACGCGGGCACTAAGCCAGTTGTACTCAAACGCCCGCAACTGGGTTTTAAGCCAATCAAGTTATTGAATGCGGCAGGTACTCTACCGGAGCCGGCAGTATCGGTTCCTAATGCGAAACTCGCATAACCCAACGCCACTGCCAATGCAGAGCCAGAACTGGAGCCACCGGAAATATATTCCGGATTAAAACTGTTATTGCCTGTGCCGTACGGCGAGCGCGTGCCCACCAGGCCAGTAGCGAACTGATCCATGTTGGCTTTGCCGAGTGGAATGGCGCCAGCATCAATCAACCGTTGCACCACGAAGGCCGACTGCTGCGGCGTGTAAGCAAACTCAGGACACCCTGCCGTAGTCGGAATTTGTGCAAGATCGATGTTGTCCTTGATCACAAACGGTACACCGTATAAAGGCAACTCGGATGGCCTATCCTGCAACACTGACACATAGCTAAATACCTGCGCCTCGCTCAGGCGAGTGATCCATACATGGTGCTCCGGCGAATCGTTAATACGCTGTAATAGTTTGCGATAAAACTCTGTAACAGTATTGGGCTGGCTACGGAACCCAGCCAATAAGTCATTGATCAACAGCGGTACAACATCATTACTCATTCACGATCACTCACTTGTGCAGTCAGGGGACGGACTACCGCAATGATTTCACCAGCGGTGACTGGCTTGCCCTTGGTACAGCGCAATTCCACTACTGCACACGCCTCATCCATAGTCACCGGGATTTCCATTTTCATCGCTTCTATCACTAGCAATTCCGCATCTGCACTCAATGTTGCACCAACCGCTACGGTTAACTGCCAGACGCTGCCAGTGACCGGTGCAACTATGCCAATACAATCACTAGGGATGTCAGCGGCGATTTCATACGCAGGAGTGACATTTTCACTATCAAAACTTAGTTGTCCTGCCGCTGCCCAGCGTTGTCGTTCGGCCTCGAAAGCGGTCTGCTGCCTCTTCTTGAAGAGACTGATAGATTCCTTGTTGCTAGCTAAAAACTCGCGATAGTCGTGTAACCGCAAGCTGGTTTGCTCTATGGATAAGTTGAATCTCCCTTCGATAAATTCATTACGCATCTGCAACAACTCGGCAGCGCTGACTGGATAGAAACGAATCTGATCGAAAAAACGCAGTAGCCACTGCTTGCCATCCTGAAAATCTTGTGTCCGTCGATATCGATTCCACATTTGCACGGTACGCCCGACAAACTGATAGCCACCCGGTCCTTCCATGCCATATACACAGAGATAGGCACCACCAATGCCTACTGCATTTTCCGGTGTCCACGTACGTGCCGGGTTGTACTTGGTGGTTACTAGGCGATGGCGCGGATCAAGTGGCGTGGCCACTGGCGCACCAAGGTAGACATCACCCAGCCCCATCACCAAGTAACTGGCGGCAAACAGGATGTTCTGCACATCATCGATCGAATCAAGTCCATTGATGCGGCGGATGAATTCGATATTGCTGGGACACCACGGCGCATCCGCACGCACTGACTGCGTGTATTTTACAATTGCCAGTTGCGTGGCCGGATCATCCCATGACAATGGAAGATGAACGATACGACTGGGCACCTCTATATCATCGACTGCAGGTAGCGCGCGTTCGGCAAGCAACAGCTCCTGCAATAATTGCGACTGGGTAATCACGTAACCATCGTAGTGGACTTGCAACGAACGAATACCCGGCGTTAGCTCTAGTACACCTGGCAGCTGGCATGATTGCAGATGCTGCATCAGCACATGCACCCGAAAACGTAGTTCCAGATCCAGCACCTGCTCGCCGTACTCAACCAGCATATAACTGTCACCAGCTTGTCGATAACAAACCGAAGGTGTTGCCTCGCTAGCTTCGGTCACTGCAAGAATTGCTGTCGTAGGAGCAACTCGCGTGCCGCCTTTCATCGGCATCAAGCTCAGTGACAAGCATTCGTGGATCACGCCAGTATCAATAGCCTGCTCGATTGCCTGTTGTAACGACACTGCTTGCTGATAATCGATGCACTGAAACTCGATGGTGTCACCGGGTCGCAGCTGGCCGATCTTCCACAGCTCAGCCTGCACGATGGTAACTGGACACACAAAGCCGCCAAGGCTAGGGCCATCTGGCCCAAGAATGACCGGCATGTCACCAGTGAAATCCACTGCACCAATGGCATAGGCATTATCGTGAATGTTGGAGGGATGCAAACCGGCCTCACCGCCATCACGTCGCGCCCATTGTGGTTTCGGGCCAATCAAACGCACGCCAGTGCGACTGGAGTTGTAATGCACCTGCCAGTGCGTACTGAAAAACGCATCGATGTCAGCTGGGGTGAAAAAATCCGGCGCACCATGCGGGCCGTACATCACTGCAATCTGCCAGTGCGAGCCATACTGTGGAATCAATTGTTGTGGGACGCTGGCGCAGTGCACCAACGATTGATGTAACGAATCCGGAAGCGGTCGAATTCGCAGCACATCACCCACACATAACGCTCGGCCACCATGACCACCGAACTGACCTAGCGTAAACGTTGCACAGCTTCCCATGTACTGCGGCACATCAAACCCACCCTGCACGGCCAGATAGCTGCGCTGCCCCGCGCCTTGAATGCCGCGCAGCTTGAGCACAGCGCCACGCTTGACTGGTACTGCACACCAGAATGGCACCTTCTCGCCATCCAGATCTGCACGCATCTGCGCACCCGTTAACGCAATAATCGTATCAGAGTCAAATTTTAGCGTCGGACCCGCCACGGTCATTTCTAGCGCGGCGATGCCAGCATCATTACCCAGTATCCGGTTTGCGATACGAAAGGCGTAATGATCCATCGGCCCGGAGGGCGGCACACCAATGTCCCAGTACCCCATTCGACCCGGATAGTCTTGGATACAGGTCTGGGTGCCGCCTTGTAGCACTTCAATTGCTGTCGAGTGAAACTCCTTACTGTTCAAGTAGCGGGTATATTGCTCGCCAGACACAAACACCGGATCCGCGAGTACTGCACGCAAGTAGTCGAGATTAGTTTCGATGCCGTACAGCTGCGTCTCTGCCAACGCAATCTGCAACTGCTGCAAAGCCTGCTCACGTGTATCGGCATGGCTTATCAGCTTGCCCAGCATCGGATCGTAATACGCAGGGACATCGGTACCAGCACGCACCCAACTATCAACACGAATACCTTGTGGTAGCACAACTTCCGTGAGCAAGCCACTAGAGGGACGAAAATTGCGCGCGGGATTTTCCGCATATAGCCGCACTTGAATGGAATGGCCTTGTGGTTGATACACGTAGTTGTGTAACAAAGATGGCTGACCCGCCGCCACGTTAATCATCCACTCCACTAGATCCACACCGGTAACTTGTTCGGTAACACCATGCTCTACTTGCAAGCGGGTATTCACTTCCAGAAAGTAGAACTGCGCACTGTGGATGTCGTAAACAAACTCAACCGTACCCGCTGATTGATAATTAACTGACTTCGCCAGACGCACCGCACTGGCCATAAGTTCTGCACGGAGAGAATCACTCAATCCCGGCGCGGGGGTTTCTTCCACAACTTTTTGATTACGGCGTTGTAGCGAGCAATCGCGTTCACCCAATGCCACAACACCACCGCGACCATCACCAAATATCTGTACCTCAATATGGCGCGCACGTCCCACATATTTTTCCAAAAACATGCCGCCTTGACTGAAATTAGTATTCGCAAGGCGTTCAACTGAATAAAACGCGTCGCGCAACTCGGCCTCGTCATGACATAGCTGCATGCCAATGCCACCACCGCCTGCGGTACTTTTTAGCATTAAGGGATAACTAATGCGCTGCGCTTCGACCGCCGCGTGTTCGAGATCAGTCAGTAAGCCACTGCCGGGAAGCATCGGTACACTGGCCCGCTCTGCCAACGCTCTTGCGGTGTGCTTCAGACCAAAATCACGCATCTGTTGTGGCGTCGGACCGATAAAAACAATCCCGGCTGCAGCGCAAGCTTCGGCGAAGCTGGAGTTCTCACTCAGAAAGCCATAGCCGGGATGAATCGCATCAACGCCAAGCCGTTTGGCAACGGCCAGTAGCGTATCTTGCTGCAAATAGCTTTCGGCTGCGGGTGCTGGGCCGATACACACGGCTTCATCAGCCTGTATCACATGCAACGAATGCTGATCGGCTTCTGAATATACCGCGACGGATTGAATTCTCATTTTCCGTAGAGTACGAATGATCCGGCAAGCAATGGTACCGCGATTCGCTATCAGTACTTTCTTGAATAAAAACTTATTAGACACTGGCCGTGACCCTTGACTGCTGCCAGGTCGTCCCAGCAAGTAAATGAGGATCTGCGAGTCGTCCCGCAGAATAACCTTGATAGCAAGATTATCTGGCTTGGCAATACGCTGGTATCAAGTCCACACCAGCAACTGTACCGGTGTCGGGTTAAAAGCATTGCAGGGATTATTCAACTGTGGGCAATTGGAGATTAACACCAGCACATCCATCTCGGCCCGCATTTCCACGTAGCGACCGGCGGCAGAAATTCCATCAGCAAAGCGAAGATCACCGTCCGGGGACACCGGCACATTCATGAAAAAATTAATATTGCTGGCCAAATCGCGCTTGCTTAGACCATAGTGATTGTGTGCCAGTGCTTTGAGAAAGCTATCACGACAGCTATGCATATCGCGCTTGTTTAATGCATAACGCACCGTATTGCTCTCCGCAGAGCAGGCGCCACCCAATGTATCGTGACGACCACAGGTATCGGCCACAATGGTGAGCAAGGTATTGCCCTGATTTGATAGCAGCTTGCTGCCAGTGCTGAGGTAAATATTTCCCTGCGCACGAATAGTGTCATTAGCGCTGTAGCGTTCTTCAGTATCGGCAGCGTTGTAAAACAAGGTGTCAACCGCTTGGTTACCGTGCACATCGACGATACGAAATACTTGCCCGGCCCTGACCACCCCTAGCCATGGTTCACCCGCAGGTACTACGGTATTGATGCTGGCTTGGCTAGTAGAAAGCGTACTTTCCGCAATACTCATAAACTATGCTCAGCGATATAAAACTTCAGTGTTGTAAAAGCCGCGTTGATTTTCTGCGCAAAGATTGCGGCACAAGTCATTACGTGACGCCGGGCCGGAGCGCCAAGCCGTCAGATGCACGGCGCGCGGCTGATAATGTGGGCTTGGATCGAGCACATGCTGACAGGAAGACACTGCCACCAAGGTATGCATTTCGAAACGAATATCAACATAGTCATTAGCTTTGGCATTCCCACCGACAAAATGCAACCCGCCTTGATCATCGACGCTTACTTTACTGAAGAAGTTTACCGTTGAGGTTAGATCGCGTGCGCCTAACCCATGTTTTCCCAATTCAGTAAGCAAACTATCCTCGCCATTTTTGTAATAGTCGTTGCGTCGTTCCTGAAATGAACCATCGCCATACTTCGCACGCACCAACACCGCATTGGATACGCCACTGATGGTGTCATGCCAGCCGCAAGTGTCATCAGCAAGCGAACAGATCACTCGACCCATATCTGAGTAACAGACATTCCCTTTGCGTAGAAAAGCCGTATGTTGTGCTTTAAGTGTGTCAGCCATGTTGTAGCGTTCCAGCGGCTGATCGAAATTGAAAAAAGCTGCGCTGAGATTGGCACCGGCTTCCAATGCCAACACACGTAGTGTAGTACCACGTCGCACCACACCAGACCAATGCGCACCATTTCGCAGTGACTCTTCCCATAAAACCCAATCTGGCGCTGAACCGGACATGCCTACCTCTTGAAGGAGACCAAAACTAACAATCTATGAACAACCAACAACTAGAATCGATAGCAAGACTCGTACCAGTGCAACGAATGTAGCTACACGGCTCAATTTCGTGCGCGACAATAATTTGTCATCACCAATCAGCACTGTAATCGAGCGCACCAATATTGATACCGCCCCATTTTGAAGCCGAGTGCCGCTTGTTGTCGTGTCAAGATCCGATAGGACTGCAGTCAAAAGGGCGTTTCTTCGGCGCTAAAACCAAAGCTGTAGTCGGCAGTCTTTATTGGGCACGCGACTTGCAGATGCTGGTAGTAAATGTGCGTCTAGGGTTCCGACTGGTGTTTTGTTACGCCAGTGCTGGTCCGAGAGAGGCAGTCCAGTAGCTACGCAGACTTAAGTTTGCATGGCTGCTGGATACACGGCGGGACAAAAGCCCGGGAGAAAGAGCACTGAGCGTGCTGCTGGCTCCCTTGGTATGAAAATCTTACCGAAATGTCAGTAAACGCCAGCATCTTGGAACGCGTAACCCACTCATGCGTATGAGGAGAACCCGATGCAAGCACTGATAAATTCTATCCGCCACTTTTATAATCAGCTCATTTACCAGTCAACTCGCTGCCTAACCGTGTTACTCATAGGCAGTGTACTCGTCACGCAGCCAGTGTTAGCTGCTGAAAAAACTTCTTTCAAGGTTGCATGGAGCATCTACGTTGGCTGGATGCCGTGGGATTACGCCAGTCAAAGTGGCATCTTGAAAAAATGGGCTGATAAATATGGCATTAAAATCGAGCTTACCCAGATCAATGACTATGTAGAGTCTATCAATCAATACACTGCGGGTGGCTTCGACGCCTGCGTCATGACCAACATGGACATGCTGACCATTCCTGCTGCTGGCGGCGTGGACTCCACTGCGCTGATTATGGGCGACTTCTCCAATGGCAATGATGGCATCGTGCTAAAAGGAAAAGGCAAGAAGCTGACAGACATCAAAGGACAGAGCATTAACTTGGTAGAGCTATCTGTATCACATTATTTAATGGCGCGTGGATTGGACTCAGTAGGCCTGCGTGAACGTGACATCAAAGTGATTAACACGTCGGATGCAGATATAGTCGGCGCATTTGCCGCTACCGACAGTACCGCAGTGGTGACTTGGAAACCGCAACTGAGCGAAATCCTGAACACACCCAACTCTACTCTGGTGTTTGATTCCAGTAAGATTCCAGGTGAGATCATGGATTTGATGGTAGTCAATACCGCCACCTTGAAGACAAACCCGAAACTAGGAAAAGTACTGGTCGGCGCTTGGTATGAAACCATGGCGGTAATGTTCAAGGGCGATGCTGCTGCCAAGGCGGCGCGTACCATGATGGCGAAGACATCCGGCACTGATCTGGCGGGATATGAAAGCCAACTAACCACAACCAACATGTATGTCACCGCGAGTGATGCACTAACCTTCATCAATGGTGATAGCGTGATAAAGAACATGGACTTGGTGCGCAAGTTCTCGTTCGCACATGGCTTGCTCGGCGCAGGCGCTAAAACCGTTGATGCAGTGGGGGTCGAGTTCCCTAACGGTAAAGTGCTGGGTAATGCCAAGAACATTAAAATGCGGTTTGATAACAGCTACACAAAGATGGCCGTGGATGGCAAGTTGTAATCGACAACCATGCCACGTCTGATCAATTTGCATCCGCGTCGTAGCAGTGCGCTGGCCCTTAGCGCATTGCCTTTTATATTACTGTTATTAGCGTATGCATTTGGCTCCAACCTGCGCCTGGCGGAAAATCCAGGCGACAAATTGCTACCAGCGCTGGGCACTCTCTTCTCAACATTCAAACAATATGCCGTTGAGGAAGATGCACGCAGTGGTGCTGTATTGTTGTGGCTTGATACGTTTTCCAGCCTTAAACGTATTGGTATTGCGCTGAGCATCAGTGCTGCTATCGCACTGATGATTGGCCTGTGCCTTGGAACTATTCCTTTATTGCGTGCGACTTTTGGCAACTTCATTACGGTAGTGTCGATGATTCCACCACTAGCCATACTGCCAATATTGTTCATTGCGCTGGGGTTAGGTGAATTATCTAAAATCACCTTGATCATTATCGGTATAACGCCGGTGATGATCCGTGATCTCAGTCAGCGTTGCGCCGAATTACCGGCAGAGCAGTTGATTAAGGCACAAACCCTGGGTGCGAACAGCTGGCAGCTGGTATTACGCGTTGTATTACCGCAGATATTACCGCGCCTGCTAGGCGCATTACGTCTGTCGCTAGCTTCCGCTTGGTTATTTCTGATTTCCGCCGAAGCCATCGCCTCTACCGAAGGTCTTGGCTACCGAATTTTTCTGGTTCGCCGTTACCTTGCAATGGACGTGATCCTACCCTACGTAATTTGGATTACGTTGTTGGCATTTTTGATGGACTGGTTGTTGCGGCTACTCAGTCGTAAAGCATTTCCTTGGGCAGAAAGTTGATGGCCGAACTTACCGTCAGACGACTATGGAAAGAATACGGCTCACAGGTAGTGCTGGAGAATCTCAATCTGGTGGTAGCGGATCATGAGTTCGTTACTATTGTTGGTGCTTCCGGTTGCGGTAAGACCACGTTCCTGAAAATGCTCTTGGGCATTGAACAACCAACTCGCGGCGAATTACTCATTGATGGCAAACCATTTGCAGCAGAGCCAGATCAAGATCGCGGCATCGTGTTCCAACGCTACTCGCTGTTTCCACACTTGAGCGTACTCAACAACTTGTTGCTGGGCTTAGAGCTGCAAGGGGCATCGTTGACAAGCAGACTGTTTGGCAACAAGCGCCGACAAGCCATTGATAAAGCGTATGAATTACTCAATACGATTGGCCTTTACTCTTCGCGGGATAAATATCCGACGCAGTTATCAGGTGGTATGCAACAGCGTTTGTCGATTGCTCAATCCGTCATCTGCGAACCAAAAATTCTGTTACTAGATGAACCATTCGGCGCACTCGACCCCGGTATTACCAAGGACATGCATGAGCTGATCATCCAGTTATGGGAAAGCCGCCGCATGACCATCTTTATGGTTACTCACGATGTACAGGAAAGCTTCACACTAGGCACACGCTTGTTAGTGTTCGACAAGCTGCGTCACGACTCGCAGGCACCGGAAGTTTATGGCGCGAGCATTACCTATGATATTCCACTTAAGCATGGAAAGTACGAAACCGTCATTGCGGCCTGATTGTTACAGCTCTCGCCACTCCCCTAATAGCGGAAAGTACAGCGCAGTTTTGACTGGTTCAACGGGCTTCCATGCATGCATCAGCCTTGCATATCTATCCATCTGACCACGATACCGCTCCACTTCGTTTTGCAGGAATGCTTCCCGGCCACCACCTTCATGGCTACTGGTTTTGAAATCGACTATCCAGCGAATACCGTGCTCATCGATAAAGCTGCGATCAATAATGCAATTAATGACAGTGTCGTTCAGCACACCAGTCAAGGCTATTTCAGCAGCAGCTTCACGATGAGTCGTATCTATACCCAGTATCCAGCGACCTTTTGGATCAGCGAGCGTCTGCTCAATAGCCTGTCTCACCCGCTCGCAGGCGCTACTGCGCAGCGCCTCGGGCACGCCCCACTCCGCCAACTGCAATAACCATTGCGGTCGACGATCACTGGCTTGCCATTGCTGCATTTGCACAACAGATAGTTTTACCAACCACTCCAGCTCTGCATGTACCACGCTGCCAATATGGCGACTGGTTTCACCTACCCAGTCAAATTCCGGCTGCGCGGTGTTTAATGTGTTACTGCTGTGACCCGGCAGTGCCGCAACTGCAGCCGGTGCACTCCAATCGAGCGGCAAACGACGCAACGCTGATCGCGCAGGTGAACTGCTTGTCTTTACTGACGGGGTAAAGCTTTGTATGGCACGCGTGAACTCTGTCTGTACTTGCGGCCAAAGCAAACGCAACAAGCTCCCTTCCATCGGTGTATTCGCCGCGTCGCCGTCCTTATTCATGCTGGCACTACCGAATAGATGTAGCTCACGCTTGGCACGCGTGGCTGCCACGTACAATAGCCGCCCACGTTCGTGACGTGTACGTTGTTTTTCCAGCGTTGCTAGCCACTGATAAATCGCATCGCCATCCCCACCTTTTGCGCCCGGCGGCGCCAACACCAAACCGTCGGCGGGCAAACCTGTAAGTCGAGTCCAACGCAACAAGCGAGTACTATCGCGACCACTACTACGATGCATTGACGGCAATATCACCACATCGAACTCTAGTCCCTTGGATTTATGGATGGTCATGATATCGACGCGAGCTGTGGGGCTATTGCCAGACACCGCATACAAGTTACTAAGTTGCGTTTCAAGACGCACCAGATCTTCGAGATCGCCCACTACTTCCAACTCATCCAACCGTGCGAAAAACGCATCGGCATCATCCAGCTCATTCTCAGCATATAAGCAAGCGGGGCCATGTAAAGCCAACCAAGTACGCTCGACCCAATCACGTAATGTATGTCGCGATCGTGCATGAGCAGCGGCATTCATCACTGCCATGAATTGCCTGGCTCGCTGTAAACCGGCAGCACTGAGTGATGCTTGGTCAGATTGGTTTTCCGCTATTAACACATTCAATGCAGTGAAAATAGTTTTTTCTTGATCAGCAGCAATGACATGTAGATCAGCCAATGTCAGACCGCACCATGGCGCGCGTAGACAGGACAACCAAGCAGTACGATCACCTAAATGCACTAGCGCACGCGTCAATGCAATCAGATCCTGCACCAACGAGCGATCTTTAAGCGGCTCGATATCAACAGCGTTGAAGACAATACCAGCCTGTGCCAGTTCGCGCGCAATAGCGCCAACATGGGATCGACCGCTGACCAGAATGGCTATGCGTTGATGCTCAACCTCAGTTAATGACC
Organism: Steroidobacteraceae bacterium; assembly: GCA_050181835.1. GTDB lineage: Bacteria > Pseudomonadota > Gammaproteobacteria > Steroidobacterales > Steroidobacteraceae > CAILZL01. The sequence goes on from JBFXCU010000005.1 coordinate 33,249, forward strand.
GCCTTACCACTTCGCAAATCTGCTGCGCCTCTTGCTGAGGGGCGCGCTCAATAGCGGCATGCACGATGACGCCACCATGAATTGCCGCATCTGGCCGCGCCAGACTAGCACTGTAACGCACCGCTCCTAACTCAGCATCATCATGGACTGGCATTACACGCGGGAAGACAGTATTAACCCACGCTACAATCGGGTGAGTGGAACGAAAATTAGTTTGCAGCTGTAGTGATTTAACCGCCACGTTCGGCAATCCGCGTGCCTGCATTTCCAGAAACAAGCCCACTTCTGCCTGACGGAATCGGTAAATGGATTGCATCGGATCACCGACACAGAAAAGCGTTCGCCCATCACCGTCTGACCAGCCAGCAGTAAGCAGCTTCAACAACGACATTTGTGTAATGGACGTATCCTGAAACTCATCCACCAGTAAATGCTGCAAGCGAGCGTCGAGCGCTAACGCGGTATCTGTAGGCTGATCAATGCCACCCAGCGTTCGCAAGGCACGTAATGAAATTTCCACGTAGTCAACCTGACCACGCGACTGAAACTCCAGCATCAACTCACTCACCGCCTTGGGTAGCAATTGCAATAGTGCCTGTAAAACTTGCCACTGTGCGTCACTGAAGCCTGAGGCAGGCAATTCATGTAACGCGACAAACAATTCATCCAGCCCTGGGATCTCACGCAGCGAACTCAACAGCGACAGCATTCTGGTTTTTGCCAATTTATTATCGACTGGAAATCCTTGTGTCTTATTTAGCGATGCATAGAACTCACCATCTTTCTTGCAAAGCACCATAGCCAGACCGCGCCAGGCTGACAACGCATCTGCATCTAGTTCAGGTAGGTCGATTAATTCACTGCATGCAAGCAAGTACGGCTCATCGCTTGGCTTGGCCCCGTTTTTCAATCTGTTGCTGGCGCTGTAGGCAGCCAACTCAATCAGCTCACTGTGCAACTCAGCAGGCAGTTCAGCGTGCAGACGTTGTAGATGATGTTCAACGACAGCACGCAGCGTTACCTCAATGCTGTCACGCAAACCCACTTCATTGCGGTGACTCATCAATATCGGCAACCAATGATCGCGCTTTGCCAGCAAGTCACATAGCATATCCACGAAGTCGGGTACGCGGTTGGCCAAGTGCCTCAATACCGTTTCCAGTTGTGCTGAATCACTACTACCATCACCCAGTTGTTGCAGCAATCGAACACAGACAGCTTCGTAGATAGGGCGCTGATCTACGGCGATCTCCATGCTGGCACCCATGTGTGCCAGCATTGGCAGACGCCGTGACAGACTGGTATTTAGTGCATCAATGGTTTGAATACGTAGCCGAGCCGGATGAGCTTCCAGCTGCCAACGTCGCTGCTGGTCAGCTGCCAGCGCTGCTTGAGCAAGATCCCAATTTTTTGCCTCATGTGGCTTGGTAGGCCGTTTAGTGGTGCGCGCTCGTGTCAGTGATTGCAAAATGCGATTGCGCATTTCACTGGCAGCTTTGCGGGTAAAAGTTATAGCCAGAATCTGCTCTGGAATTTCGACCGTGGTCAACAAGTGCAAATAGCGTTGTGTCAGTAATTCTGTTTTGCCAGAACCCGCCGGGGCCTGCACGATGAATGAACGTGACGCATTGAGCGCACGTTCGCGAACCGAATTGTCCGCTAATGATGATTTATCATCATTATTCATCGCCGCCTCCTGCGTCGCGTAGCGTAGTGTCCGTATCAATGCCACTGAACTCCCGTATTTCATGTACGCGACAAAAACCATTCAAATGACAGTAAGTACATTCTCCTGGCAATGGATCAACTTGCGCCATGCCGGATAGATATTGTTGCGCCAGCGTGTTCAGCACACCGTCCCAATGATGTACCAATTCATCCCAGGTATCGATGCCGGATAGTTTTGCCGATGGCTTTTGCTGTGCATAATCGGCGATGCCTGTGGCAATACTGTCGGTATCCGCCAACCCACGGAACTCAGCCGTACCCGGTGCCATCACCGCAAAAGCTATACCAGCCAGCTGCTGACGATGCGCCAAAGCATATAGCGGCAACTGGGGACTACGTGGCCGACCCGGAGTGCGATCCAGCCAATCACCGCAGGTGTTGTTACTACCTGTTTTGTAATCTATTAGCAATACGCTACCATCGCTCAATGCATCAACTCGATCCAGCTGAATTTTTATCTTCATACCAGAGAGTTCGTAGGACTCACTCTGTTCTGCGGTTTGCACACGAAACGGTAAGCGATGTGCTTCAACCTGTAACAGCGCCATAATCCATTGCACGCAGAGCTCGGTTTCCAGCGCCGCCAATCGACGTCGATGTACTGTGCCACCCGGTATGACTTGTTGTGCGATCCGATCAGCAATACCGCGCACCATGATATGCAGTTCTGGCTTTAATTCTGCTTCTGCATCACCAGTTTGACAGTATTGCTGGAGACCAGCCGAGCCCTTCAGCTGCTGCCATATTTCCGTGAGTACACGATGCACCAACACCCCTCGTTCAGTGGCTTCTATCGCCGGTGAAACGCTGGGCATGGCTGCCGCATAAAGACGTAGCTCAGCCTGCGCACGAAACGCACAACGACTTTGGAGCTCCAGAATGCGTGAACCACCCTTTACTGCGCCTGAGACCTGGCTGGGCGCATGATCATCGACAAACGACTCTAAGGCAGGACGTGAGGCAAACAGTAGTTTCCCTAGTGGTCTGGTAGTGGATTGAGTCACTGCCTCCAACTCAACCGCGGGCCACGCCGATAATAACGAACTGGGGCGTAATTCAGCGTCATCATCATGCTGCGGCCAACTCAGTATTACCTGATTTGCCGAATTGACCAGCCGAGAAAGCTTGTGCTTAGTACGTTGCAAACAGTGTTCTGCGCTGGCATCTGGCAACCCATACTCAAGTTGTAATTCAATTGGCAGGAATGGATCGGGTTCTGGTGCTGGTGCCCAATCACCTGCATGCATGCCCATCACCCACAGTGCATCGAACTGCATGCCTGCAATACTGTCGGCATCAATCACAGTCACCGCTTGATCGAGGCTTTCTGGTGCAAATCTTTCTGTATTACAAGCAGTACGTAGCGTATTGATAGCGGTATTGAAATCAACCTTGGCAAGTAACTCATCCAAGGCACTTAGCGCAGCCAAGGTTTGTTGAAATTTGTTTAGCGTTTGCTGCTCACTGCTGTCCAATGCACGACCGAAGGGCCAGCCACTGAGCTTTAACAATTGCGTAACCCTTTCCGTCCATTGACTCGGCAAAACACTATCTTGATGCTCACGCAAGTAATTGGCCGTTGCCTGCATACAGGCAGCCAGTTGCTCGCATTGATTAGCTAGTGCAAGTCGCTCCAGCTCGTTGCAACTCCACTGTTCACGGCGCTCATTACGCGCAGTGACATCGGCCAGCGCGCGAGCAGCCATTTCTGTTTCATAGCCATGGATGAACGGCGAGCGCAACAACTGGCCTACCAACAACACATCCACTCTGCCCCGCATAAGCTGTAGCAACAACAAAGCATGATGTATCAGCGCATAACTACTCAATGCTGGTGTGGCAACCACCCGAAACGCACTGGGTTCTAAAATTTGATGAATGCTTCGTTGTGCAGGTGCAAACACCTCGATGAAACGTCGCTGTACCAACGCCGTCTGCGCTGCCAACTGGGGCACTACTACTGCGACGCGCGACTTTCCGGACTCAACTTGTTGCCGCGCCCAACTGGCGGCGGCGCGTAACTCCGCATCACTATCTCTAAGTGCAACCGTGCTGGTCGTTGCTTTCAGACTGACCAATTCGGGCTGATGCACAATCGCCCCGCGTTCTTGCCAGCCGCGCAACAACCGCTGCATATCGGGCGTCAACTGATCGAAGCCATAAACAACCAATGAGGTATCGGGTTGAAACTGCTGGTTATATAGATGTTCGGCAAAGCGCGTACTGTCCAGCCAATGCCGCTGCTGCGTTTCGACAATAAATTGCTGCGTCCACTCATTGAAGGCCTGCGCTTCTTCGTTGGGATACGCACCCACTTTGCGTAACGGAATTAGATATTGATGCAATCGTTGCCAGCTACGCTGCACATTGCGTGCTGCTTGAGCCGGGTTCAGTAAATCTTGGCCCCTGTCGCTGGCAGCAATAATCCGTTCCCACAACGTGAGTGCCTGCAAGTCACTCAGTAAACGCGGTACTTGTATTGGGTCGTTACGCAGCCGCTGACAGGCTGTGTGCAGATAAGTAGACCACGGCAATATCCGTGGCGTTGGCCACACCTGCAGGCCGTGTGCTTGTGCTTGTTGCGCATACTCTTGCCGCAGTGCATGCGCGAGATGGCGGCTGGCAGTAAGTACCGTCGCGTTATTAGTTAGCAGGTCGTATAGTTGGGTGTCCAAGCGTAACTTAATAATTAAATCAAACCGCTTTCAAGGCGGGCGCGGCACGCGACTCAGGCTGACGACCATTGGCATAGCTATCGAGTAGCTCTTCCATACGTGTGAACACGTCGTTAATGACTTCGGCACGCGGCAGATGCGTGATGCGAAAATGATCACGATATGGCACGTTGAAACTTGAGCCGGGTGCGATCAACACATGTTTGTGTTCCAGCAGATCTAGCGCAAATTGCTGATCGTCTACTTCAGGCAGTCGATCCGACTTTATTTTGATGAAGTCATAAATCGCGCCATTGGACAGCTTCACATCCAGATACTTGCTGTTACGCACATTATTCAGTATCGCCTGACGACTTTCAAACAAGCGGCCAGTCGGTTTGATGAGGTCAAGGATACTTTGATAGCCACCTAATGCCGTCTGCACCGCCCATTGGCCGGGTACATTCGCGCACAGGCGTAGTGACGAAAGCAGCTCAACCGCGCTCAGGTAATCGCGCGCATGCTCCAGATCGCCAGAAAACACCGCCCAGCCAACACGATAACCACAGGCGCGATACACCTTGGACAGACCCGACATGGTGACGCACAACGTGCCTTGCACCAAGGTTGCCATTGATGTGAATGTGGCGTCGCCGTACAAAATCCGGTCATAAATCTCATCCGAGTACACCACCAGATGATGTTTCTCCGCCAATGCAGCGATGGCTTCCAGCGTTTTGCGTGGATACACTGCACCAGTAGGGTTATTAGGGTTAATCACCACAATGGCGCGGGTGCGACTGGTGACCATCGCCTCAATATCTTGCGGATCGGGCACAAAGCCATTCTCAGGTCGACACGGATAGTGCACGGCACGACCGCGATTCAGATTCACCGCTGCGGTCCACAATGGATAATCGGGACTAGGCACCAGCACCTCATCATCGGTATTGAGCAGCCCACGTAAACACAGATCAATAAGTTCGCTGACACCGTTGCCGATGACCACTTCATCAACGCTAACGCCACGCACGCCGCGATCTTGCTGTTGCATTACCACGGCTTCGCGGGCGGGAAAGATCCCCTTCTGGTGGCAATAGCCTTCACTGAGCTTGAGATTTTCCAGCATCGCCAGCCGCATGGTTTCCGGGGTACGAAAACCAAATGCACCCGGATTACCGATATTCAAGGAAATGATGTCGTAACCCATGCGCTCCATTTCTTGCGCGCGCCGCGCCAGCTTGCCGCGAATTTCATATTTCACGTTAGCAAGGCCGGAGCTGGGACGAATAGTTTGCGCAGTCATGACGACACCAAGAGAAAAAATACGGAGCGAAGCTTGAAATTAACTTCAAGCCTTTCTGGAGATTAGCAAAGAATCGCCACAGTGCCGAGAGTTGTTGCACAGAAATTGGGCGTAGACGTTAATTAGCGCCCTCCGACGACTTGGTTGCTTCCGTGTAGTAACCACTGAAGCCGAAATCCAGCACCCTGACTACCGGCATGTGGCGGTCGGCGATAAAAAAGAACAAAACGACGTGAAATAACCAAGCTGCGCTATTCTGCTTGCGGTTCTGCTATGTTGCGATGAGTTACTTTTCATCAACCCGATCACATGAACACTCGCTCCGAACGCAACACCGCACTACTACTCGCGGCAACCCAGGCGCTGTATCAAACTGCGTCAGTGGTTATGGTCGCGGTCGGCGGCCTGGTCGGCTTGCAGCTGGCGCCGGATGCACGCTTGGCCACACTACCAATCGGTATGGTGATGGTCGCTGCAACGGCGACTATGATTCCGGCATCACTGTTCATGCAACGCTATGGGCGGCGTGCGGGGTTTTTGTTGGGCTCTGCGCTAGGCGCATCCGCTGGAGTGCTCGCGACACTGGGTGTGCTAATGGAAAGCTTCGCGATGTTTATAGCCGCTAACGCCCTACTCGGCATGTACGGTGCGTTTGCAGGTTACTACCGTTTTGCCGCCGCCGATGCGGTCAATCCAAGCTTTCGTGGGCCGGCATTATCATGGGTGGTGGCAGGTGGCATTGTCGCGGCGCTGCTCGGCCCAGCCATCGTGCGTCACTCTGATAACCTTGCTCACATAGGTGCCTCGCCCTTCATTGCCCCCTATGTGGCAATGACTTTGCTGGGCCTATTGGCCATTGTGTTGGTATCTCGTTTGAACGTACCACCGATGCTGCCGCCCACCACTAGCGAAAACAATGAAGCGCGTCCGCTTGCCGAGATAATGCGACAACCAGCATTCATCACCGCACTGGCCGGTACAACGGTGGGCTTTGCTGTCATGGTGATGGTGATGACCGCAACACCACTGGCGATGAAGCTATGTGGCCTGCCATTGCAAGCTTCAACTACCGTTATTCAATGGCACATGCTGGGCATGTTCGTCCCCGCGTTTTTCACTGGCAAGCTGATCCAACGCGTTGGTGTATTACCAGTGATGGCCAGTGGCGTTGCCTTGTTGCTTGCCCATGTGTGCGTAGTGTTGTCGGGCATTGCTTATGGCAATTTCATCGCGGGGTTGATCATGCTGGGCATGGGCTGGAATTTTCTGTATGTGGGTGGCAGCACCTTGCTGACCGAATGCTATCGTCCCGCTGAACGCTCGCGTACCCAAGCTGCGCACGATTTTATCGTATACGGCATCACCAGCGTGGCGTCGCTGAGTGCCGGTGGATTGCTGGCCGTGCTGGGCTGGCAAGCGGTAAATATTGCTGTGATACCTGCATTGCTGGTGGTGGGTATTGCGATTGCGAATTTGACATGGAAGCGGCGGCCCATGCTCGCTACCATTAAGCAGGGCTGAAACAAACCCAAGAATGATGCGCGGGGTTATCATAGCACCCCCCTTTCAGTCGGCCCGCCCATGCCTTTTGCTACTCTCGGTTTAGCTCCCTCGTTACTACACGCCATTGCGGACAAGGGCTATACCACGCCCACCGCGATTCAAGCCGCCGCAATTCCGGCCATATTGTGCGGCAGTGATGTGCTGGCAGCGGCGCAAACTGGCTCGGGTAAGACCGCTGCGTTTGCCTTGCCACTATTGCACCAGCTACTGCAATCCACTTCGGCCGCGCGTACAGCACAGGCGTTGATACTGGTACCGACACGCGAATTAGCCACCCAAGTAGGCGAAGTGCTGCGTGCCTTTGCTCGCTCGATGCCAGAACCGATCAAAATTTCAGTGGTGTTTGGTGGCGTCTCCATCAATCCGCAAATGCTGGCGCTGCGTGGTGGCACCAATATTGTTGTGGCTACACCGGGCCGCCTGTTGGATTTACTGGATAACAACGCACTACGTTTTTCCGCACTAAAAACTCTGGTGCTGGATGAGGCTGATCGCTTACTGGATCTTGGCTTTGCTGATGAGTTGAATCGCATCTTGTCGATGCTGCCCACACAACGACAAAACTTATTGTTCTCCGCCACCTTCCCTGCGGCAGTACAGGTATTGGTTGCTAACTTATTGCACGACCCCATTCGCATTGAGTTGGAACAAGAACCCACCACTCAACCGGACATTGCACAACGTGCCATTGCCGTCGATGCAGCCAACCGCACGCCGTTACTACGCCACCTGCTGAAAACTGGGCAATGGACACGAGTGCTGGTGTTTGTCGCTACCAAGTATTCAACCGAACATGTGGCTGACAAATTGCGCCGCAATGGCATTACCGCCACAGCATTACATGGTGAATTGAGTCAGAGCGCCCGCACACAGGCGTTGATCGACTTCAAAGCAGGACAATTACAAGTGCTAGTGGCAACTGACCTTGCCGCTCGCGGCATTGATATTGAACAGTTGCCGGTAGTGGTGAACTACGACCTGCCACGCTCCGCAGATGATTACTTGCATCGCATCGGTCGCACTGGCCGTGCTGGTGCCACCGGCATTGCCCTGAGCTTTATCGACGCCGATCACGAGGCCCATTTTCGCTTGATCGAAAAACGCCACCAGCTGCGTTTACCACGTGAACAGATTGCAGGATTTGAACCACAAGCCATCGACACCAACGCCAGTGAAACACAAATCGTTGATGCTGCTGGTGGCATTAAAGGCAAGCGCAAAAGCAAGAAAGATAAGTTGCGTGAAGCGGCAGCAGCTGGAATTGCACCAGTGGAAAAAAAATCCTCCGGGTTTGTCTGGCCTACGTTGTCACGCCGGACTACCGATGAGCCTGAGTAGCTGCGCTTATGAACCAGCCCGCACAGGTAAATTTACAACAACTTAGCGAACTGTGGATTCACACTGGTACCGCCTGCAACCTCGAATGCCCATTCTGTCTGGAAGGCTCGCGACCCGGTGATACGCGTCTGGAGCGCATCAAACTCGCTGAAATAAAACCGTATCTGTATTCCGCCGTACAAATGGGCGTGCAGCGATTTGGTTTTACTGGCGGTGAACCGCTAATCGTTAAGGACATGGTCAAGATTCTGGAATACGCACTGGAGTTAAAACCTTGTCTGGTATTAAGTAATGGCACGGCACCGCTGCTGAAGCGATTGCATCAATTGCAATTGCTGAAACAGCATACACATCCCTTGTCATTCCGCATCAGTATTGATTACCCGGATCAGGCACGACATGACACCGCTCGCGGCTGGGGAAACTTTCAGCGTGCGATTGACGGCTTGCAATTATTGCATGCGCAAGGTTTTGTCATTTCGATTGCCCGACAGATGGATGTGGATGAAGACGTGGCAATAGTTAATGAGGCGTATCGTCTGCTACTACGTAAAGCGCATCTGCCGGAGGATACCCGCGTCATTGCTTTGCCGGAGCTGGGCCGACTGGGTACTGATTCGCAAATCACTCAGCCTGTAGAGCCAAAAGACAACAATCTGATGTGCACATATAGTCGCATGCTGCTAAAGCGTGAGGGTCAGTTACGCATTTATGCCTGTGCCTTCACGGATGACGATGTGCGCTTTGATCTTGGCGCAACACTGCAAGAATCTACGCAGCAATCGGTGTGTCTGCAGCATCAGCGTTGTCGGCAGTGCGCGCAGCACGGGGCAAGTTATAGCGAGCATGATTAATTCACCGTGCTTTGGTGCTAAGCACGGCAACCCTTACCAATCATCCGTGGCGCAATGCTTCGATTGGGTCGAGCTTGGAGGCACGATAGGCAGGATACAATCCGAATGCCACGCCTACGAAAGCAGCAAAGCCCACGGATATAATCATCGTGTTGGTGGATAGTGAGGTGCTGATCCCGAAAAATTCCTGCAACACATAGGCACCTCCTACGCCAAATCCTAGACCGAGAAAGCCACCGATTACGCAGATCAACACCGACTCGGCGAGGAACTGCAACAGGATGTCGCTACCACGTGCACCCACGGCAATACGCAAACCTATTTCTTTGGTGCGTTCAGTGACCGCCACCAGCATCATATTCATGATGCCGATACCACCCACCAGCAAACTAATACCGGCAATCGCACCTAACAACAAGGTAAAGGTATCTGTCGATTCAGACACTAAGCTAATCATGTCCGACTGATTGCGGATGTTGAAATCATCGGCAGCGCTACCTTTTATTCGATGTGCTACACGCAATCCTGCGGTAAGTTCATCTTGTAATGATGTCATGCTGCCTTCATCAAAAGCCTTGACCCAAATCTGATTCACCCAGATCGAACCCGACAAGCGTGCCTGCGCGGTGGTATAGGGAATAATTACGAGGTCGTCATTATCACCACCGAAACCTGAACCTGCCGCTTTGAGCGTCCCCACTACGGTGAAGGGAATGCGACCAATACGAATTTGTTGACCGACAGGATCTTCGCCGCCGAACAATTCGGTAACCACTGTCTGACCGACTACGGCAACGGTGGCACGACTGGCTTGCGCCGCATCGGTAAACATCGTGCCGAAATCAATTTCGCGATTACGTACATTCAGGTAATCAACACTAACACCATTAACAGTGCTGGAATAATTGGTTGCGCCCCATACCAACTGGCCACTGGCATTCACAATGGGAGTTAAACCAGCTGCGTTAGTCAGCGTCTTGCGCAGGTAATCAACATCGGTAACCGACAAGGTATTGCGACCACCACGACCAAAACTGACGCCACCTGCGGTTCGCCCCGAGCTGGGGTAGACGATCAACAAATTACTACCCATCGCTGAGATACGCGATACCACCGACTCTTGCGCACCCTGCCCCACCGCAGTCATGGCAATCACTGAACCCACGCCAATGACAATACCCAACAAGGTCAGCAAGGTTCGCAACCAGTTCAGTCGGATGCTCTGTATGGCGGTTTTTAGCAATAACCAGTAAGTCATGCTGCCTCTCCTGCAGGTTCAACCTTGGAATCGCCGACGACCAAACCATCCCTAAGCTCGATCTTGCGATTGGTCGTAGCGGCAATATTCGGATCATGCGTAATGATCATCACCGTCGTCCCTTGATTATTTAGCTCGGTAAACAAATTGATAATTTCACGTGCAGTGTTGCTGTCCAGATTACCCGTGGGCTCATCAGCCATCAGCAATGATGGTTTGTTAACCAGTGCCCTCGCCACTGCCACACGTTGCTGCTGACCACCGGACATTTGCGTCGGACGATTATTGATCTTGTCGCCAAGGCCAGTGCGTTGTAATGCGTCAATCGCAGCTGCACGCATGTCTGGATATTTTTGCAAGTGATCGTAGCCCAGTGGCAACATCACATTTTCCAACGCAGTTAAGCGCGGCAACAAATGAAAACTCTGAAACACAAAGCCGAGTACCTGATTGCGCACAGCCGCGAGATCATCAGAACTCATATGATTGATGTGATGCCCAGCCAGCCAGTAATCACCTCCGGTGGGACGATCCAGACAGCCAAGAATATTCAGCAGTGTTGATTTACCCGATCCAGACTGACCGACAATAGAAACCAGCTCGCCTTCATGAATATCAATATCCACCCCGCGCAAGGCCCAAAAGTCTTCGCCCAAGTGATACATCTTGGTCAGGCCACGCACCCGCAGCAGCGGCATGCCCGCTTCGCCACCCTCTTGTAAAATACTGCTCATGCCCGCTCCAAATCAGTGAATGTCAAATCAATGAAGGAACTTAGCGAGGCCTCATACCGCCACCGACACCCTGGAGCACGTTGCGACTGCTGCTGGAACTGGAGCTGCCGGGATTAACCACGCGGGTAATGACCTCATCCCCTTCTTTCAAGGCATCAGGCTGTGCAGACTGTACTGCCATATTCGTCAAGTCACTGCCCAGCACCCGCACCGGCACTCGATATGCTTTGCCTTCGGCATTCACCAACCACACTGCATTGCGGCCACCAGCACCCATACCTTGACCGCGCTGACCCAGGCCACCGCCAGTGAAACCAGCAGATGGCCCAGCATTACCAGTGGCATCGGCAACACGCATCTCGGTAGGAACAATTACTCGTAATGCCGCGCTAGGAATTAATAACACGTCATCAAGACTGGTCTTGATGAAGTCGATAGTTGCAGTCATGCCAGGAAACAACACCTTGTCCGGATTTTCCGCATCCAGTACCACCGTATAGGTCACCACATTGTTGGTGGTAGTTGGCTGGAGACGCACTTGCTTCACTATTGCATTGAAGGTCTTATCAGCAATGCCAGTAACGGTGAAGTGCGCTTTCATACCATCCTTGATTTCAGCAATCTGCGTTTCATCAACACTGGCCAGAATTTTCATCTTGGTCAGATCAGATGCCACCACAAACAGGGTGGGAGCTTGCAAGCTGGACTGCACCGTATTACCCGGATCGACAGTACGACTCATAATGATCCCATCTATCGGTGCACGAATTTGTGCATAGTCCAACTGCACATTCTGTTTATTAAAATCAATGGCAGCAGAGTCAAGTTGCGCTTTGGCATTGCGTACCGCCACTTCCAACGTACGCAGGTCTTTATCAGATAAGTAACCCTTTTCTTGGAGCGGCTTACCTTCTTCAAGCTGCCGCACTGCTTCATCATAGTTTATCTGGCGTTGCGCCAGCGTGGCACGCGAGGAATCAACTTGTGCTTGCAAAGTCTGTGGATCAACCACTGCCAGCAAATCACCTTTTTTTACGTAATCATTAAAGTCAACCAACACCTTGGTGACGATGCCTGACACCTGACTACCGACAGTCACTTCCTCATATGCCGACAGCGAGCCGGTAGAAGCAATGGATTCAATCAAGTTACCGCGCATTACTGCGATTTTATCCATGGTGATGACTTCAGTTTTCTTAGCCTGCGTTGACCAGTAATACACTCCACCTGCAACGGCCAGCGCGACCAGAATCCAAACACCATAGCGGCGGGGGCGGGAAATTGCGTTCATGTTCATTTGCTATTGATAATGATGCGGAAAATTATGGGTTGCAACTGGCAGAATGATCGCAAAATGGACGCACTAGTAATCGCAATTAGTGCAAAGTTGAGTCAAGCTACAGCGAATAATTGAGTGATCAGGTCAATCGCGTGCTTTCGGAGCAGCATTGTCTAGCTTCAGTGTTGATGCTGACTGGGCAATATGGCTACCGTACCCACAAACAGCTGCTCTACATCGACGCTATCAAACAGGTAGGTGCGATTGCAAAAATCGCAATTCACTTCAACCTTGCCTTGTTCAGTCAGCACGTCCTGTACCTCAGCATATCCGAGCGCCTGCAACATACCGCCAACCCGTTCACGGGAACAACGGCATTTGAAGTATACCGGCGCTGAGTCGAACAACCGTAAATCATCCTCATTGAACAACCGCCGCAAAATATCGCGATCGGCCAGTTGCAGTAATTCTGCTGGTGTCAGTGTATCGGCAATCAATTGCAGACGCTGCCACTCGTCCTCCAACTGCAACGGCTGTTGCTCAAGTCGTTCACCACCAACATCATCAACCACGGGCGGCGTCGGCAGTCGTTGTAACAACATGCCCGCCACCCCTTGTTCGTCGGCGTGCAACCATAGCCGTGTAGGCAGTTGTTCGGATTGCTCAAAATAGACTTCCAAACAGCTGGACAGTCGGGCACCCGTCACCGGCACCACGCCTTGGTAGCGTTGCTGTAGGTCTTCACTTTCCAGCGTAACCGTCAGATTACCCACACCCGCCAGTTCCTGAATCGCGGTACTGTCAGCGGGCAATTCATCGGCACGATACCGTGCCAAGCCGCGCACTCCCAAGCCAGCCGTGCACTGCGCCAACAACAAATGCATAGGGCCGTCACCTTTTAACTGTAGTGTTAACTGGCCATCAAACTTAATGGTCGCCGCCAGCAGTGCTGCCGCCACCACTGCTTCGCCAAGGGTATGTTGGATTGCGGCAGGATAGTCACGATGTTCCAGTAAGGCGCGCCACGACGCGTCCATATGGATCAGCAAGCCACGGAACGGCAACTGCTCAAAGTCAAAGCGATGCAGGCAATCGGAATCGTGAATATCAGCCATCCGTTTTCAGCCCACCAACTTTTGCCTTAATAAATCATTGACCTGCGCCGGATTGGCTTTACCAGCGGTAATCTTCATCACCTGCCCAACAAAGAACGCAAACAGCTTGTCCTTACCGGCACGGTAATCCGCCAATTGCTTGGGATTAGCAGCAATAATCTCATCAATAACTTTTTCAATGGCACCCGAATCGGTGATCTGCTTCAGTCCCTTCTCAGCAATGATCGCATCGGCACTTTTTCCTTCGAGCCACATCGCTTCAAACACTTCTTTGGCCAGCTTGCCGGAAAGGGTGGCATCATTGATGCGCGTCAGCAATAACGCCAATGCCTCGGCACTGACTTTGCTATCAGCAATATCCACCGCATCACGATTCAGCGCGCCGGATAGCTCACCCATCACCCAATTGGCAGCGAGCTTGGCATTATGTTTGCCGTCACCACTCAAGTTGTTGATGATCACTTCATAGTAGCGCGCCAATTCACGCGAAGCGGTTAGCACGCCTGCATCGTAGGCCGACAGGTCATAGTCATGAACCAATCGCGCGGCTTTTTCATCCGGCAATTCCGGCAATGTCGCACGAATGCTCTCGATAAAATCCTTATCCAAAAGTACTGGCAATAAATCCGGATCAGGAAAATAACGATAGTCGTTGGCTTCTTCTTTGGAACGTAGCGGTCGCGTTTCACCCTTGTCAGGATCGTACAAGCGAGTTTGCTGTTGCACCGTACCGCCGCTTTCAATCAACTCGATCTGGCGCGCCACTTCGTAATTGATAGCGCGCTCAATGAAGCGGAATGAGTTGAGATTCTTGATCTCACAGCGCGTGCCAAATTTTTCTGCACCCAGTTTGCGTACTGACACATTGGCGTCGCAACGGAATGATCCTTCCTGCATGTTGCCGTCACAAATTTCCAGATAGCGCACCAAGGTGTGGATCTTGCGCAGATAGGCTATGGCTTCCTTTGCCGAACGCATATCCGGCTCGGAAACAATTTCGATCAGTGGCGTACCGGCGCGATTCAAGTCGATACCAGTATCGTTCTGAAACTCTTCATGCAAAGATTTACCAGCATCTTCTTCCAGATGCGCACGAGTTATACCAATCGTTTTGCTGATGCCGTCTTCCAGCAGAATGTCCATGCTGCCATGTTCAATAATAGGCAATTCGTACTGACTGATCTGATAGCCCTTGGGCAAATCCGGATAAAAGTAATTCTTGCGCGCAAACACCGAGCGCTCGGCCACGGTGGCGCCTACCGCCAAACCAAACTTGACGGCCATTGTGACCACAGCTTGATTGAGCACGGGCAATACACCGGGATAGCCCAGATCCACCAGATTTGCCTGGGTGTTGGGCGCAGCGCCGAAAGCGGTAGAGGAGCCCGAAAATATTTTCGTGCGAGTCGCTAATTGCGCGTGAACTTCAAGCCCGATTACGGTTTCCCAAGTCATAGCTTCACTCTATAAATCAAGTTCGTTGCTATTCCCACTGCCAGTTACGACAGAGAGTTAACAATCATGCATACCTTGCTGGGATGCGTTTGTGCCAATCGGTTGACTGCTGATACCCATGCGCCACATTGAGTAGCTTCGCTTCAGCAAAATGTGGGCCAATAATCTGCAATCCCACCGGCAAACTACCGACAAATCCACAAGGAATCGACATGGCAGGCAGGCCAGCGAGATTGGCACCGACGGTATAGATGTCATTCAAGTACATCGTCACCGGATCATTTTCATTGGCGCCTATATCGAACGCCGGCGTAGGTGAAGTGGGACACATCAGTACGTCCACCTGCTTAAATGCGGCGGCAAATTCATCAGCAATCAAACGTCGAATTTTTTGTGCGCGCAGGTAGTACGCATCGTAATAACCTGCTGACAATACATATGTGCCGGTCATGATGCGACGCTTCACTTCACTACCAAAACCTTCGCCGCGTGAACGGGTATACAGATCCTGCAAGTCACGCGGATTGTCACAGCGATAGCCAAAGCGCACACCATCAAACCGCGACAGATTCGATGAACACTCAGCAGGTGCAACCACGTAGTAAGCAGGCACCGACAACGGCAAACTCGGCAAACTGACTTCCACCAGTTGCGCACCCAATTGCTCGTACACTGCCAGTGCGTTACGCACCGGCCTGCCAATTTCTTCACTCAGCCCTTGCGCAAAAAACTCTTTCACCAAGCCAACCTTCAAACCTTTGAGTGGCTGATCAAGTGTGGCCTGATAATCCGGCACCGGCACATTGACACTGGTGGAATCCTGCTCGTCAAAGCCCGCCATCGACTGCAACAGCAATGCCGCATCTGCAGCGCTCAAGCACATCACACCACCCTGATCCAGACTGGATGCAAAGGCGACCATGCCGTAGCGCGATACGCGGCCATAGGTAGGTTTGATACCTGTCAAAGAAGTCAGTGCAGCAGGTTGACGAATCGAGCCACCAGTATCGGTACCAGTGGCAGCGGGTGCAATGCGTGCCGCCACGGCTGCCGCCGACCCACCTGAAGAGCCACCCGGCACCTTGGTTAGATCCCATGGATTTTTCACCGCACCGTAATAGCTGGTTTCGTTGGACGAACCCATGGCGAACTCATCCATATTAGTTTTGCCCAGCATGACAAGACCCTCGAGCTTCATGCGCGCCACCACCGTGGCATCATAGGGTGACACAAAATTGGACAGCATTTTTGAACCGCAACTGGTCAACACACCGTCGGTACAGAAAATATCTTTATGTGCCAAGGGCAATCCAGTCAGTGCCGTGGCATTACCCGCCGCAATACGCGCATCAGCCGCTGCGGCTTGTGCCAACGCCAATTCCGGCGTAACGGTGATAAAGGCATTCAATTCAGCGTTGAATCGCTCAATGCGCTGCAAAAAATGCTGGGTCAGTTCGACGCTGGAAAAGCGCTTTTGTTTAAGACCGGCAGCCAGCTCTGTCAAGGTTTGGGTGTGCAACTCAGCCATCATTCAATTACCTTTGGCACCAAGTACAGACCACCATCCACTTTGCCCGCATTGCGCTGAAATTTTTCATGCTGATCCGTCGCCGTAATCTCATCAGCACGCAGGCGCTGCACTTGGTCAGCCAACGGGTGCGCCATTGGCTCCACTGTGGCTACCTCGACACCATTCAGATGGTCAACCAAGGTCAGGATTTTGGACAGGCTATCGGCATACGACGCAGCTTCAGCGTCGGTAATGGCTAAACGCGCCAGATGCGCGATGCCTTCAACATCGGTACGGGTCAAGCTCATCGATTTTGACTCATGGTTACAGCAGACGTGGCCCGTGAGCGGCCGCATAACGGGCCGAACATGATACACGTCGATGGTTTGGGTGTCGCACTCAAGAACCCCATCCAGATTGATCAGGACACAGCACGGCCATGTTCTCTCGCCACTGAACTCACGCTCATTTTGAACTTCACTGCCGCCACTTGGCGACAAACTCAAGTAGTTTACAGTTTGAGAACGGCATTGAATTAGTGCACGCAAACCCATAGAGTAGCTGCCAATTTTACCTAACCTACCTCCCTGAAAAACCAACCATGTTCAAGAATCTCCGGGGTTACTTTTCCAACGACCTGTCTATTGACTTGGGCACGGCTAATACACTGATTTACGTTCGTGGCCGGGGCATCGTCCTGAATGAACCATCAGTGGTCGCTATTCGCGAAGAACCAGGTCGTGGCGGTAAGAAAATCGAAGCGGTGGGTGCCGAAGCCAAAAATATGCTGGGCCGTACTCCCGGCCATATCACCGCTATCCGGCCAATGAAGGACGGGGTGATCGCAGACTTCACTATCACTGAAGAAATGCTCAAACACTTCATCGGCAAGGTGCACGGCAACCGCATGATTCGCCCCAGCCCACGAGTACTGATCTGCGTACCCTACGGCTCCACCCAAGTAGAACGCCGTGCCATCCAGGAATCGGCTGAAGGGGCTGGCGCTCGCTGGGTGCGCTTGATTGAAGAACCAATGGCCGCAGCGGTAGGCGCGGGACTGCCCGTGCATGAAGCCTGTGGCTCGATGGTGCTGGACATCGGTGGTGGCACCTCTGAAGTCGCCGTGATTTCCTTGAACGGTATCGTTTACGCCTCATCGGTGCGTATTGGTGGTGACCGCTTCGACGAAGCCATCATCAATTACGTGCGCCGCAACTACGGCATTTTGATCGGTGACGCGACGGCCGAGCGCATCAAAATTGAGATCGGTGCCGCCTATCCGGGGCAGCAAGTGCGAGAAATGTCGGTTAAGGGACGCAATCTGTCAGAGGGCGTACCGCGTAGTTTTACGCTGAACTCCAATGAAATTCTCGAAGCGCTACAGGAACCTCTGTCTGGTATCGTTGGTGCGGTCAAGGTTGCACTGGAACAGACTCCACCGGAACTGGGTGCGGATGTAGCCGAACGCGGTATTGTGCTCACCGGCGGTGGCGCTCTGCTGCGCGATATCGATAAGTTACTGATGGAAGAAACGGGTCTACCAGTAGTGGTATCTGAAGATCCCCTGACATGTGTGGCACGCGGCGGTGGCCGGATGCTCGAACTGATTGACGAGCACGGCCCGCAGCTGTTCAACCTGGAATAAAGCTAAGCTCAGGTAGCTCGGGGCGGTTCGCGAACCGCTCGCTTTAACAACCTAATTCAAGAGCAGTTCGCGAACTGTCCTCACCTGTTTGATCAATCTATTTAATCAACCCCAGAGTTAGCGTGGCACGTTTCGGTTCCGACAACCGCCCGATCATTAGCCGAGGCCCTTCGCTGGTTGCACGCTTTCTGCTGCTGGCCGGAATCAGCGTCGCCTTGATGGTCGCCGATCATCGTAATGACTATCTCACTCAAGTACGCAGCGTCTTGTCGACAGGATTATATCCGCTGCAGTGGTTGGTGGATGCGCCATTCCGGGCGACAAACTGGATTATTGAGAGTGTCACCGATCGCTCCAAACTGCGACAAGAAAATACTCAACTGGCGACGCAATTACGTGATGCCCGAGTAAATTTGCAAACTCTGGCGGCACTTACCGCCGAGAATCAACGCTTACGCGAACTGGCTGATGCCGCCGACGATGTATCGAAAAAACGGCTGGTCGCCCAGATCATGCGTGTCGATCTTGACCCACTGCGACACCGCGTACTACTCAATAAAGGTCAGACTGAGGGAGTATTCAAGGGCCAACCAATTCTGGATGCACACGGCATATTTGGTCAGATAACCCAAGTGGGTCGCCACACCTCTGAGGCCATCCTCATTTCCGACCCCGAACATGCCATTCCAGTGCGAGTGAATCGCAGTGGCTTACGCACCATCGCTGTCGGCACCGGCAACTTGAACAAACTTGACTTACCCTTCCTGACCGGCGAGGCGGATATCAAAGTTGGCGATCTGTTAATTGCCTCAGGCTTGGGCGGCGTATTCCCAGCTGGCTACCCAGTTGGCATCGTCACTCGGATGGAGCGCGATCCGGCCGAAACCTTTGCGACGGTTGAGGCCAAGCCCCTGGCCAAGCTCGATAGCGATTACGAAGTCGTGTTGATCTGGTACCAACCACCGACCGTTGAAGAAGCCATCATGCCGGCGGCGGCCACCGCTGTTAAGCCGGTATCGATTGAAGTGCTGGAAGCTGCAACCAAACCTGCTGTAAAGCCTGCTGTCAGCGCCAGTTCAAGCAGCAACACAGCCAGCCCATGAACTCATTCAAAAACCAATCCACATGAGTAGCCGTAGCGGTTTTTTACACGTTCTATTTTCGACAGTAGCCGCCCTGCTGTTGACCATTGTACCTTTGCCACACTTACTCAGCTTGGGCCGTCCTGACTGGTTGCTGCTATTGGTGATCTATTGGTCGCTCAATGCGCCATTCGTTGCCGGGCTCACCTATGCGTGGATTTGCGGCCTGATTATTGATGCGTTGATCGGCACACTGATTGGACAACATGCGTTGGCCTATGTACTGGTAGCCACCATTGCGCAGCACTTTCAATTTCGCATCCGGGTATTTCCCGTGCTGCATCAAGCATTCGTGGTGTTACTACTGGTATTAACCTATCACTTCATGCTGTTCTGGATCGATGGCATTGTTGGCACTGCTTTTTCATCTTGGCTACGCTGGTTGCCCGCTTTAATCGGTGCACTACTATGGCCACTCTTGATGGCATTGCTCAACACCAGTAGTCGCAACATTCGTTAGATAGATGTTACGTAGAACTCGCATCAAGGATCATCACAGTGAACAGCGCATGTTCACACAACGCGCGCTGGTTGCTACTGGCGTCATCGCTATCGGCATCTTTGCACTAATCGCAAGGTTGGTCTGGCTGCAAGTGGTACGTTACGATTATTTCGCTGAACAGGCACAAGGCAACCGGATTCGCATCGAACCCCTGCCACCAGGGCGTGGCTTAATTCTTGATCGCAATGGCGTGCCATTGGCGCTAAATACTCCGACTTACCAGCTGGAAATTACCCGCGAGCAGGCACCAGATCTGGAAGCAACGCTACGTGACTTGGCAGAGTTGGGTCTCCTGGATCGCGACAACATCTCCACTTTGAAGCGCGACATCATGCACCGTCGTAGTTTCGAGGGAGTGCCGGTGAAATTATCGCTTAGCGATGAAGAGCTGGCACGCTTCGCTGTACGGCAACAGGATTTTCCCGGCGTGGAAATCAAACCGCGTCTGTCACGCAAGTACCCCTTAAGCGCCAGCGGCGTACATGCGTTGGGCTATGTAGGCATCATCAGTGAGGCGGATCAGAAACTGCTGGATGGTGAGGAATATGCGGGCACCACCTTGGTTGGTAAAGCCGGTATCGAAAAGAGCTATGAGCTTGAACTACATGGTAAGGCCGGCTACCAACAACTACTGGTGAATGCCCAAGGTCGGCGCGTCGATACAGTGGGCCGAAATAACTATGGCCTGAAACGCAAAGAGCCGTTGGCAGGCAATGATCTTTACCTGACTATTGATGAGCGCCTGCAACATGCTGCTGAAGAAATGCTGCGCGGCGAACGCGGCGCAGTGGTAGCAATCGATCCTAATAACGGCGATGTGCTGGCACTAGTCAGTGCACCCGGCTTTGACCCTAACCTGTTTGGTCGCGGCTTATCGCAGGCACAGTATCTGGATCTGTATGAGAACCCTGACAGACCCATGTATGACCGTGCATTGCAAGGCGTATATCCACCAGGCTCCACCATCAAACCATTCATGGCCATGGCGGGTCTATACTACAACGTGGTTACTCCCGCAGATACAGTGTTCTGCCCCGGCTACTTCCGTTTACCCGGCGTCAGCCGCCCATGGATGGACTGGAAGAAAGGCGGCCATGGTACCGTGGATGCGGTTAAAGCAATCAAGACCTCCTGTGATATTTACTTTTACACCTTGGCCAATGCACTTGGCGTTAATCGTATTCATGACTATCTGAGTACACTGGGATTTGGTCAAGTCAGTGGCATTGATATTAGTGGCGAAAAGAAAGCCACCCTGCCCTCAACGGCATGGAAACAACAACAGCGCAAGGAAAACTGGTATCCGGGTGACAACATCAATATCGGTATCGGTCAGGGCTTTCTTACCGTGACGCCGATGCAACTGGCCAATGCAACAGCGGCAGTGGCGATGCATGGCAAACGCTTTCAGCCACGCTTGGTGCATGCAGTACGCGACGCGATCACGGGTGATAAACGCGTGGTCGAACCGATCCCGCTACCTGATGCCAGCAGCAATGACGATAGTAGTTGGGGCGTTGTTATCAAGGGCATGGAAGAAGTAATCAAACCCGGTGGAACCGCCGTCGCCGCTTTCGCGGGCGCACCCTATTCGGTTGCCGGTAAGACTGGCACGGCCCAAGCCTTCAGTGTTGCGCGCGGTCAGAAGTACAATGAAAAGCAACTGGCCAAAAATCGATTGGATCACGCACTGTTTATCGCCTTTGCGCCCATTGAAAATCCCAAGCTGGCGATTGCTGTGATCGTTGAAAATGGACGCCATGGTGGTTCAACCGCTGCACCGATTGCGCGCCGCTTGTTTGACTTCATGTTACTGCCACCCGAACAATTGACCGAACAGGAAGCCAAGCGTGCTGCACAGCTCGAAAAACTAGCTGCTGCCGCAATGGGCCTAGATGAGTAGCGTATGGAATTTGATAACACTCACGCACAACGCACACTAACTTGGACATCCAGAGTGCTGTCAGCACTGCAACTGGATGGCCCGTTATTTACCGGAATTGGCTTGCTGGCTACAGTCAGCCTCGTAGTGCTTTACAGTTCATCAGGTGCCAGCTGGTCGGTGGTCGGCAGCCAAGCTACTAAATTTGCATTAGCATTGGTAATCATGCTCATGGTTGCGCAATTACCGCCGCGCCTGCTGCGACTGGTAGCACCATGGCTATATGGCATAGGCTTATTGTTGCTGCTGGCTGTCATGATTAAAGGTGAAATCTCGCTCGGTGCGCAACGCTGGTTGAATCTGGGCTTCATACGTTTTCAACCTTCTGAGATCATGAAGATTGCCGTGCCATTATTCTGCGCATGGTATGTACATGATCGACCACTGCCCCCTTCATTCCTGACAATTGTTGTATTAGCACTTGCCATTCTGATACCTGTGCTACTCATTGCCGAGCAACCTGATTTGGGAACTGCATTACTGGTAGCCTCCGCCGGTACGATGGCATTGTTGTTATCCGGGTTACAGAAACGCTATATCGTCGGCGTCATTGCCGCCTTGATTCCCACCATCTGGATAACGTGGAGTTACCTGCTACATGATTATCAGCGCCAACGCGTTCTGACTTTTATCAATCCCGAAGCTGACCCACTTGGTTCCGGGTACCACATTATTCAATCGCAGATCGCGATAGGCTCCGGTGGTATCTTCGGTAAAGGCTACCTCAATGGCAGTCAGGCGCAGCTGGCCTATCTACCAGAACGCTCAACTGATTTCATATTCGCAGTCATCGGCGAGGAATGGGGGCTGATCGGTCTTGCTACCGTATTACTGTTATATCTTTTCGTCATCAGTCGCTGTCTGTATATGGCTACCACCGCGCAAGACACCTTCGCGCGAACCATTGCTGGTAGTCTGGGTCTGACCTTTGCCGTCTATGTATTCGTCAACACCGGCATGGTCACCGGGTTGTTACCGGTGGTCGGTGTGCCATTACCTTTGATCAGCTTCGGCGGCACTGCAATGGTGACGCTGATGGCCGGTTTCGGCATCGTCATGGCGGTGAATGCCAAGCGTCGCTTGGTAGGACGTTGAACAATTCTCTAACTTCTAACTCGGGCTTCAGCCTGATTGACACAGGATCGACTCGATGCCAAAACAACTTTTAGCTCGCTATATGGCAGCGCTTTTCTTGAGCACAGCACTGGCCATTCCAGCACAGGCAATCGACATCGAACGGCCTGAGGTGAATAACTTCATCAATAAATTAGTAACCACTCGCCAATTTGACCGTGCTGCATTAGAGCGTGATCTGCGCGCTGCGGAAACCAAACAATCAATACTTGATGCCATTAGCCGGCCCGCAGAGAAAACCATTCCTTGGTTTGAATATCACGACCGCTTTCTGACCGATAAGCGCATCAAGTCGGGCAAGGTTTTCCAGCAACAACATCAATCCATGCTGAATAAACTTACTACTGAAGGTGCACCAATTGCCGAAATTCTAGCCATACTTGGCGTGGAGACTTCTTATGGACAAAATACCGGCCGCTATCGCGTACTGGATGCACTGGCAACACTAGGGTTTGATTATCCACCACGCAGTGATTTCTTCAGTTACGAACTTGAAGAGTTTTTTCTGCTCAGCCGTGAACTGAAGCTAGATGCAACTCAACCACTGGGATCCTATGCAGGCGCAATGGGCTCACCCCAATTTATGCCGCACAGCTATCGTCAGTTTGCTGTCGATGGTGATGCAGATGGCAAGATTGACCTGTGGAATAGTTGGGATGATGTACTGGCCAGTATTGCCAACTATCTCAAGCAACATGGCTGGCGTGCTGGCGAGCCGGTACTCGCCTTGGCACAGCTCGATTCATCTGATACCTCAGCATTCTCAATCGGGGATGTTAGCTTGAATGAAAGCGTTGGCTCATTAAAAGCCAAGGGAGTGCGTTTCGCTACCAGCCTGCCGGATACCGCACCGGCGGTACTACTGGCACTGCAGAGCGAGAATGGCACGGAGTATCGGGTTGGTTTCAATAACTTTTATGTCATCACTCGTTACAACCGTAGTCCTCTCTATGCCAACGCCGTATATGACCTAGGTCAAGCCATCACGGATGGCAGCACTAGTGGCGGGCGATAAGCATGGTTACTCAACGTACGTTTTTTTCAGTCTGTGCCTTGCTAACTAGCAGTTTGATACTGACTGCCTGTCAGTCACCGGCTCCAGTAGCCAACCAAGGCAAACCTGCTACGCCTCACTCCATTCCACCGGCTAATCCCAGTTCTATTCCTGATGCAGTACCACAGACAGAAGCATTGTCCACTCGTGGCAACCCGGCGTTCTACGACGTTCTGGGACAGCGTTACTTCGTCAAGACTTCCGCAGCGGGATATGTCGAGCGCGGCATCGCTTCATGGTATGGGCCGGGATTTCACAAAGAGTTCACCTCCAATGGTGAACCATACGATATGTATGGAATGACCGCAGCACACAAGACTCTACCGCTACCTAGCTATGTACAAGTCACCAATTTAAACAATGGTAAACAAGTCATTCTGCGCGTTAATGATCGCGGCCCATTCAAGGACGGTCGAATTATTGACCTCTCCTACACCGCCGCTGCCAAGCTCGACATACTAAAGGCAGGTACCGCGATGGTTGAGGTACGGGCCATCACTCCCGGCGAATCAGCCGCAACTGCAACCGATAAAATCAAAGCAATGTACGTGCAAGTGGGCACATTCTCCAATGCAAGCAATGCTGACAAGCTAGCCGAGCAATTACGTAATCAAGGTTATGTGCAGACGACGGTGCGCAACGATCTGAGCAACGGTCGTAGCTTGTATAGAGTGCGGATCGGTCCTCTTGCCGATGCCAACAATTTTGATCAAGTGGTTGCTCAGCTAAAAACACTAGGCTATGCAGATGCACGTCTGGCCGACAATTAACTGCTAAACTACTGCTATTGAATTCAAATCGCAGCGCCCTGATCGTGCTGCGTTATTTTTTCGGAGTGACGATGTCTAAATTAAAGCTGTACTGCCTATTGAGCTGCGCACTGTTGACTATGGTTGGATGCAAGCAATCCACACCAAAGACAGAGGCTTCTGCAAGCGACGTTGCCAGCAGTGCCGCCAGCACCTCACCACTGGAGAGCTTTACTAAAGTTCAAACGACACCAGCGGGAACATCCAATGCTGTCGCACTCGCTCCGGACATGCCAATACCGACACCTCCGGTACTAGATGCTGCCAGCTATGTTGTGATGGATTTTGCCAGCGGCAAGATATTGGCAGAATACAACAGTGACGCCAAACGAGACCCTGCTAGCCTGACAAAATTGATGACTAGCTACATCAGTTTCGATGCACTGCGTCTTGGCAAACTCAAGCTCACCGACTTGGTCACGGTCAGCGAACATGCGTGGCGTGAAGGTGGTGCGGGTACCGATGGCTCGACTAGCTTCTTACCTATTAACAGTCAGGCTACGGTGGAAACCTTGTTGCTGGGCATGATTGTACAATCCGGTAACGATGCCAGCATTGCACTGGCTGAACACATTGCCGGTAACGAAGATACCTTCGCTCAGTTGATGCGCGCCTATGCGCAACGATTAGGTATGACTAATAGCAGTTTCGGCAATGCCACAGGTCTGCCCTCGCCGCTCGACTATACGACAGCACATGACATGGCCTTGCTGGCGCAGGCATTGATCCGTGACTTCCCGCAGTACTACCACTATTTTTCAGTGAAGGAATATACCTTCAACAACACAACACAGCACAATCGCAATGGCCTGCTAAACCGCGACCCCAGCGTTGATGGTTTGAAAACCGGGCACACATCCGCTGCAGGTTATTGTCTGGTCACATCGGCAAAACGCAACGATATGCGCTTGGTCACCGTAGTGATGGGCATGAAATCCATGAAGGATCGTGAAGACGGTACGTCAGCGCTGCTCAACTATGGATTCAGTTTTTATGAAACCAAGAACATCTACACAGCCAGACAGCCGCTGAAAACCACAACGGTACGTAAGGGCCAGCTAGATAGCGTGCAAATTGGCCCAATGACAGCTGTGCAGGTGAGTGTACAGCGCGGTCGTGCCGATGCATTAGAGGCCCGCATTGAACTACCTAGTGTATTGATTGCACCATTGCAGCAAGACACGACCGTTGGTCAGCTAAAATTGACACTGGATGGTCAAGAACTGGCTAGCTATCCACTGTATCCATTGCAGGATGTGGCTGCGGCTGGCTGGTTTGGTCGCACCATTGACAGCATTAAATTGTGGTTTGAATAAGGATCGCTCAATGAGCGAGGAAACGTTATTTAAATTCCCCTGCGACTTCCCGCTAAAAGTCATGGGGCGCAATAACGATGACTTTCGCAGTATCGTGCTAGGCATTGTTAAAAAACATGCAGGGGATGTGACAGCAGATAAGATTGAGGAGCGCCCAAGTCGTGATGGTAACTACCTAGGTATCACCGTCACCGTCACCGCCACCAGCAAGGCACAGTTAGATGCTTTGTATATGGAGCTTACCTCGTGTGAGCGGGTATTGCTGTCACTGTAGACGACCACTCAACAGGCGGTGGTAAGCGCAAGGATTCACACAACTTGGGGGCCATTGTCTGCGCCACTTGTTGCACGCTACGTACCACTCCTAGCGCAGCCAAATCCACCACTTCCAATCCCTGGTAGCCACAGGGATTGATACGTTGAAATGGTTGTAGATCCATACCCACGTTAAATGCCAGACCGTGGTAAACGCAGCCGCGTCGGATTCGTAAGCCAACGCTGGCCAATTTTCTCCCCTCAACATAGACGCCAGGGGCACTGCGACTGGCTTCGGCCTTGATTCCCCAGTTGGCAACGGTATTTATAATGGCGGTTTCCAGTGCCATCACTAACTCGCGTACAGTCATCTGGTGACGCCGCAAATCCAGTAAGGGATACACCACTAATTGACCAGGGCCGTGATAAGTCACCTGCCCACCACGATCAATCTGCACTACTGGAATGTCACCCGCCGCCAGTACGTGTTCTGGTTTGCCATTCATCCCTAGTGTGAATACGGGTGAGTGTTCCAGAAACCAGATTTCATCGCGAACATGTTCGCCGCGCTCATCGGTAAAACGCTGCATCGCACGCCAAGTTGGCTCGTAAGGCACCAAGCCGAGGTGTTTGAGCAAAGGTGACATGACAGGTGTGTCAGACATGGATTGAACTGTACAGAGCAATGAGACTCAACCAGTTAAACCTGCATTATTACGCTCCAACGCCCGCTCGGCTCGATAGCTGGATCGCACCAGCGGCCCCGACACGCACTCCAGAAAGCCTTTAGCCAGTGCCAGCTCGCGATACTGAGCAAACTGTTCTGGTGTCACCCAACGTTGGATTTCCAAATGATTGGTAGTAGGTCGCAGGTACTGCCCCAGAGTCAGTATGTCTACCTTGGCGCTACGCAGATCATCCATAGTCTGAGTAATTTCCGCATCGGTTTCACCCAAACCAAGCATGAGGCTACTCTTGGTCAAGACGGCAGGCCGGTGCTGCTTGGCGTGTGCCAGCACATCCAGTGTTTGCTGATAACCAGCGCGGGGGTCACGGACAGGATGGGTAAGCCGCTTTACCGTCTCCACATTCTGTGCGAACACTTCCAGTCCACTATCTACTACGGTTTCCACATCCGCTAACACACCTTGGAAATCAGGTGTCAATGCTTCAACGGCAGTATCGGGATTCAAGCGCTTTATCTCACGCACACAGGCAGCAAAGTGCGCCGCACCACCATCATCCAGATCATCACGATTAACTGAAGTCAGCACCACATATTTAAGCTTCATTAAGCGTACGGTATTTGCGCTATTGGCCGGTTCGTCTGCATCCAGCCAGCCCTTTGGATTGCCGGTATCAACTGCGCAGAAACGACAGGCGCGAGTACATACCGCACCCATTAACATCAGAGTGGCGGTGCCAGCATTCCAACACTCACCTATATTCGGGCATTTTGCTTCTTCGCAGACGGTAGCCAGTCGATGTTCATGGACCGCTTCACGCACTGCCTTATAGCCGTTACCAGCAGACATGGCTGCGCGTAACCAGCGTGGCTTTTGCCCGGGCACGAATCTCCCCCCACTCACACTGGCCTTGATGCCATCTTTGATCGCAGAGTACCCTTGCGGGGTTTGATATTTCTCGCCACTTTTTAGTCCGGCCGAACGCGGGCTGACTTGGGATACGATCTCTATGCCTTTAAAACTGCTCACAACTACTCGCAATGACTAATTCTCAAGGTGAATATGGTAACGCTCACCTGACAGCATGTCATTCATACTCCGCAAAAAACAATGCCTGATTGGCTAGCCAATCAGGCATTGTCAAAACCCGTTTCGCAGTTTTTTTATCTATTAGAACTGGCATATAGCGCCCAAAGGTCGCTGATACGCCCTAATGGACTTTTATTTGGCACTTTGCTGAAAGCGTTCCTGGCCTTATCAGCCTGATTACTACGCAAATAGGCAATACCTAGTGCAACTTGCGCTTCATCTGGTTTCTTCAAGCCACCTTTTTTGATGCCACGTTCCAGTGCTTCAATGGCCTGCGAATATTGACCGTAGCCCATATAGACTTCGCCCAAGATGGCATCGTCGTGGCCAGTTGAGGATTCACGTGCTTTCTTGTCCAGCGCAGCCAAACTGGCCTTATCAGTCTCCGCGTCTTTAGCGATGACAGCCTTCAATCGTTCCTCTCTATCCTTACCCGGACCTGTACCTAGTATGCCTTTGGAAAAACCAAGCTCTAATGCGCTCAGCCCTTCACCAGGATAACCAAAATTCTTCGCCAGCTGAGCCAAGTCGATGAATTCATCAGGAGTTTTCATCGTACCCACGGACAACATCAATCGATCCAATTGAAAACGTAATGGGTCAGGCATCTGTTCCTGTTTCAAACCCGCCAATAATGCCTCCCAGTAAGCTGGGCTGGGATAGTAACGCACCAGCTTCTCTACAACATCCAAGGTACGCTCACCCAGCCCTGAACGGCCCTCTCCACGTCGGTGGCCATCTCCACCATCTCCACCATCTCCACCACCCTTACGATCCGGACGAGCGTTATCCCTGTCTTGATCTAACTTATAGCCAATACCGTACATCAGTTTCAACCAGTCTTCCTTCGGACGACCACCAGCACGCTCGGTAGATCTGACCAGATCAGAAAGCGTATCCATTGCTGGTCGTAGCTGACCCGATTGATATTGTAGTTGACCCAGAATTGCTGTCATGTCGGCATCACCAGGATGCGATTTCAACCAGCGCTGCAAATACTCCATTGCTTTGCCATTGTTTTTGACCTGCATGTACATCTGAGCTATCTGCTTGGTGTACTGGTCGGTTTGAGCTGCCGACAGAAAACCGCTATCCAGCATCTTTTCGTAAACTTCGGCAGCTTGGCCATATTTTTTCTGGCTTACATATACCCACGCATACATTTCATTGATCTTGAATTGATCAAATGCGGTCTTTTCCGCAAAAGCATCAGCTTCGCGAAGCTTTACCAGCGCTTGATCCCACTGCTTGTTTTGACCAGCCTCTTGCGCCTCGGTCAATGGTTTACCAAGCTTGGTACTAACCTTACCTTCATCTGCTGCCCACACCGAGGACGTTGGCAATAACGCCGTTGCCGTCATTAAAGCCAGATTCAGACTCAACAAAGTCAGGATTGCACGAATATTCTTCATGTTCATCACTCAAGGGATATGGAGCCTAATGAATAATTCCAAGGCTCAAAAAAAACAGAAAAGAACAGCAGCTTTTTGACTCCTGTCCTTCAATTAGTTCACATGTATTGTTCCATGCCTACTACGCCCAATTTGTCCATTCGGCCACGCTGTGCGGCGGCCAGAATGCGGGCAACCGCGTCGTACTTGGACCATTTATCTGGTCGGACATGCAGCTCCGGCTGAGGATTTTTGAGATGTTCAATGGCAAACAACTGTTCAATCCGATCCAGTGACATCTGCTCACCATTCCAATAATAAGTGCCGTCAAAATCAATAACCAGATCAATGACTTCAGGCGGTTCCGATTGAATTTGGTTAGGGTTATTTTGCGGCATATCCATCTCGGTGGAATGCTTGGTCGGCGGAATAGTAATGATGAACATCACCAATAACACCAGCATGACGTCAATCAAGGGCGTTGTGTTCACATCCATCATGGGTTCATCGCTACCCGATGAGCCTACATTCATACTCATTAAACTAGTCTCCGCACATACATAGTTTTTTTCATGGACTAACTTCCTGTTATCAAGCTAGGCCGCATCATCGGGGGAGCTCGCGCCAACCGACTTAGGCTGCGAGATAAAGCCCACATTCACAATACCGGCACGTTGACACATTACCATCGCTTTGCCGATGAATTCGAAGCGCACATTTCGGTCACCTTGAATATTGACTTCCGGCTGCGGAACCTTGATCGCTTCAACTTTCAATCGCTCCAGCAATTCCTCTGGAGTGATAGGACGAACATTCCAATAGAGTTGGCCACCCTCATCTACAGCAATGGTAACGTCGTCTGGCTTGGGCTGGGACGCCTGATTCACCACATCCGGGAGATCCAACTTCACGGTCTGAGTGATAACGGGAATGGTGATCAGAAAAATAATCAACAACACCAGCATCACATCTACCAGAGGGGTAGTGTTGATGTTGGACATCGCTTCATCTTCACCGCCGCCACCTACATTCATGCCCATGGTCCATCCCCCCGGGTTAACCGTTAAAAATCAGACCAAAACTATTTGGCACGCGGAGCACTAGATGCAGTACCGCCAGAATGAACGCGAGCACCACTCACCAACATCGCATGCAAATCGCCAGTAAAATGCTTTACTTGCTCCATCAGTCTCTTATTGGTACCCAGCAGTACGTTGTAGCCCATCACAGCGGGCACTGCCACTGCCAGACCGATCGCGGTCATGATCAAGGCTTCACCCACCGGACCGGCCACTTTGCTGATGCTGGCATCGCCCGAAGTACCGATAGTGGTCAGCGCATTCAAGATACCCCACACAGTACCGAACAGACCGACGAACGGAGCCGTTGAACCTACCGTCGCCAAAAATGACAATCCCTTGGCCAAGCTACTGTTTAGCTGCTCTTGTGAGCGCTGCAGTGACATGGTCACCCATTCAGTCAAAGGAATTTGATCAGTTAGCTTACCATCGTGATGTTCGGTAGCGCGCAAACCACTTTCAGCGATCATTTTGAACGCATGATCTTTGCCTTTCAGATTGTTAGCACCTTCCTGTAAGGACTTTGCAGCCCAGAAGCTCTTCTGCACGTCCTTCTGCTGCTTAGCCAATTTACGTTGATCCAGCCACTTCATGAACATGATGAACCAAGAACCGGCTGACATAAGCATCAAAATGACGAACACGGTCATCGTGACCGGACCGCCGGTTTTCAGCATGGCCATCAAACCATACGGATTTTCAACTAAGACTTGATTAGGTTCCATGGAACTTCTACCCCTGACAACTTAAGTGTAAAAACTATAAAAACAACCGAACCAGATTTAAGCCTTCATCCAGACGAGGCTAACGCGTCTGCTTGAAGGTAACCCTAAATTTATACCACATTGCCGCAGGCTTACCTTCGGTAGTACCCGGATCAAATCGTATACCTTCATTTGCATACTTGACAGCAGCTTCATCCAAACGAGTAAAGCCGCTGGAAGTATCAACTGTCGTTTGTGTACATCGTCCATTGAGATCCACGTAGCACTGGATAATCACAGACCCTGTTTCATTATCACGATTTGCTGCGGCTGGATAATACTCATCAGGAGAACGCGCCCTTCTCGACACCTTAGGACTGGTGCCTGGAATAACGGGTTTTGGTGGGGGAGCCATGACTGGCGGCGCCACCACAGGTGGCTTCACGTTAGTCACAGTTTGAATAGCATTGGTCTGCGCCTGTACCTGCACCATCACCTCCGGTGGCGGAATAAAAGGCGGCGGTGGCGCGATGTCTGGTGGTGGTGGTGGCGGTGGCGTGTCATCAGGCGGCTTGACATCTTCGATCATTTTGGTTTCTACCGGCCCCGTAACCATCTCCACAATGGATTTAGATAGGCCGCTTTCCACTATCCATAGACCAACTGCGTGTATCGCGATCACGATGATTAAAATCGTGCCGCGTTTGGATTCAGATTCTGCTGCTGCCGTTAAGGCCATGCGTCCCCGCCTGAGTTCGTTGTTCCGAGGTCTTAGCCCCGTACAAAGTTTACAAAACCATTCCTAACTACCTGACGACTGGTTAAATCCAGATCTGTCAAGTCGAAACACTGCACCAAAATTGACGCACCGAAGTGCGCCTGCTAGATGCCATCGTAGCCCCGCTAAAGTAGCCAGAATTTTCATTGCTGGCAAGACAAAATTTGCGAAACATTTGTTTTTAAGCCCGCCAGCAATTCTACACACTTGTCGTCTCATTGGTAGGCTTGCTCTAAACGAGCACCGCTATTGATCATGTATACCCCTATACCGGCGTAGTCAAAGAAAACTCCACTGACACCCAAACTTTAATCGGCATCGCAATTCCGTTACGCATATAAGGTTTAACCTACAATGAACGCACCGCCCGTAGCGCCGCTGCATCAAGTCGAGCGTGTTAGCTGCTGCGGCAGACGTGCATATCATCCACCACAACGAACACTGATCATCACCGAAAGCAACCCTGCCCCTTGGTGTCTCGCACGCTTGGATCGACTGTTCTCACGCGACCAGCTACAACGTCGCTATGTGCAGGATCATCTGCGCGACTGCACACAAACCATTCGCGAATGGTTAAATATAATGACGTTGCCATTTATGTCGGCTGCGCTGATTGACAGCGTCCGCTGCCGACGCGATGTGTACTAACGAGCACCAACCGATAACTGCTGATCCAATAATCGCAAGCGCTCCGGCGTACCAATGTCGCACCACTGCCCCGTATACAGTTCGCCAGTGACATGACCGGCTTCGATGGCGCCGAACAACAACGGTGCTAATTTAAAAGCACCAGACTGACAGCCGACAAACAAACCGGGATGATAAAAACCCATACCAGAAAACGTATATCGTTGTGGCGCAGCGGCAATCAGCCTACCTCCCCGCAAACCGAAATCA
Organism: Steroidobacteraceae bacterium; assembly: GCA_050181835.1. Taxonomy (GTDB): domain Bacteria; phylum Pseudomonadota; class Gammaproteobacteria; order Steroidobacterales; family Steroidobacteraceae; genus CAILZL01. The sequence continues at coordinate 66,466 of JBFXCU010000005.1, forward strand.
CCCTTGGGATGATGCGCAGGATTACTCACTAATACCAAGTGTGCCAATGTGTCGGCACACCATGCCGCAGGCAGCTCAGGCGCGGCAATGCGCCAGTCTGTCCACACATCTCCGTTTACTACTAAAAAGGGTTCGTTACCCAGCAGGGCTAACGCCTTAAAGATGCCGCCACCGGTTTCCAGTGCGGGCCAGCCTTCATGACTGTAAGCAATGCGCACGCCCCAGCGCGATCCATCACCCACATGGACAGGTATCTGCTCACCCAACCACGCCGTATTGATCACGATATCGCGAAAGCCGGCCGCAGCAAGGTTTTCCAGATGATATTCAATCAATGCTTTACCACCAGCTCGTAACAAGGGCTTGGGATGCGCATCGGTTAATGGCTTCATGCGCTCACCACGGCCAGCAGCAAGAATCATGGCTTTCAAAATGTATATCCTACTTGCCGCTGTTTGCCTTCAAGTTGATCGAACAGGCGCATCAAGGGTCGCAGCGCATCGTAGCGTTCGCCCACTTGCCGCACATAGTTGATGAAACGTGGCGTATCAGCCAGATACTTCGGCTTGCCATCGCGATAATTGATGCGCGCGAAGATACCCAGCACTTTCAAGTGCCGCTGTAACCCCATCCATTCCAGATCGCGATAGAACTGACCGAAATCTTGGGGCATTGGCAAACCTGCATCACGCGCCCGTTCCCAATAACGCGCCGCCCAATCAATCACCTGTGCTTCCGGCCAACTGATAAACGCATCGCGGAACAATGACGCCACGTCATAGCTAATCGGGCCATATACTGCATCTTGAAAATCCAGCACGCCGGGATTGGGGTTGCTCATCATCAAGTTGCGCGGCATATAGTCCCGATGTACGAACACACTGGCCTGCGCCAAGTTAGTGCTGATGATGAGCTCGAACATTGTCTGCAAACTGGTTTGCTGCTTGCTATCCAGCGCCACCTGTAAATGCTTGGCGATATACCAGTCTGGAAACAGGCTCAGCTCACGCCGTAACAAGGCGTCATCATAAACCGGCAACACATTCGGCTGACTAGCCAGCTGCCACTGGATTAGCGCATCAATGGCGGTGGAGAACAGCGCATCAGCATTGTCTTCGTTCAAGACATCGAGAAAGGTCTGCGCACCCAGATCAGTGAGCAGCAAGTAGCCATTGGCAACATCTTCTGCCAGCACCTGCGGCACATGCACGCCAGCGGCGTGCAACAGCTTGGCCACTTTCACAAAAGGCCGTACATCCTCTTTATCGGGTGGCGCATCCATGACAATGAACGTCTTATCGTCTTGGCGAATACGAAAATAGCGGCGAAAACTAGCGTCCGCCGACGCTGCGGTAATATCCAGCTCATCAGCCACCAGCATCTGGCGTGCCCATACACCCAGCGTTGCCAGTCGAGTATCCTGCAGCGGTTGATTCATGCGATTTCCAAATTCTTTCAGTCAATAATGTGAGTCTGAGCCGCGATGGCTATCGCTTGTCGGCCCGGAAGCCAAGCGGCCAACACAGTGCCGTGATTATAATCATGGCCCCACTGCTTCGTGCTCGAGTCTCTCAGCTACTTCCACTCCATGCCCCATCGGTTCCATCATCATCGCTGCGGACGCACCGCTCTAATACTGATACTCGCCGTGCCGGGGCTGGTTGATGCCCAGGCATTGATTTGCCCAGCCGGCAGCGGCACAGCAACCACTCGTCCAGGCAGCAGCGCCGCCAAGCCGAATATCGCGGCACTACCCATTGAACTACTAGCTGATGGCAGCAGCATCGACCTAACTGGGTGGAGCACTTTGAGCGGGCATGTCGAAGCCCGCCAAGGGGAGCGTGTGGTTAGCACTGACGCTCTGCGTTTCAACGTCCAAACCGGAGAAATAATCGCCAGCGGCAAATTCAATCTTGAAGACTCAACGCTATTTCTCAGCGGTAACAATGCCAACCTGGATAGCACTGGTGGCGCACGGGTCGAACAAGCCAGTTTTCTGCTTAAGAGCAACGCAGGCCGCGGCGCGGCTCAATCCATCCAGATCAGCCCGCAAGGCAATTTAATGCTGGATACCGTCAGCTATACCACTTGTCCGGTGGCGGCCCCGGCATGGGAGCTGAAACTATCGAATCTGGACATCAATCAGGAAACACACACCGGTACAGGTCGTAACGTAAGGCTAGAATTCAAGGGTGTACCCATTTTCTACACGCCGTGGATTTCGTTCCCGGTAGGTAATCAGCGCAAGAGCGGCTTTTTGTTCCCCAGCTTTGGTGGTTCATCACGCGGCGGCAACTCGCTAATAATACCGTGGTACTGGAACATCGCCAGCAATTACGATGACACGATTACTCCCAGCTACGACACCAGCAGGGGCTTCAAACTGGACAATGAATTTCGCTATCGGGGTGAATCCAGTCGGGCATCCCTTATTACCGGCTTCCTGCCCAAGGATCAACGCACTGACGAGTGGCGTGGTGCCGCCAGCCTGAATTATCGCCATGACCTGAACCAACAACTACGCTTTGATGTCAGCGGCAGCGCTGTTCGCGACAACAGCTGGTACGAAGACTTTGGCGGTGGCAGCGATATAACCAGTCAGGTTTATCTAACCCGTGCCATAGCGTTCACCGCACAAACTCAGCGCTGGTACGGTGAGTTACGCCTGCAAAATCTGCAAACACTGGACGATGACATCGTGCGTGAGGATCGTCCCTATACCGAACTGCCGCGTTTGAGCATCAGCGGTCAGGAAACGCTGCCGGGTGGCTTCGACTTCAAACTCGATAGCGAACTGGGCTACTTTACTCGTGGCCTGACTGATACCACCACGCAAACCGAGAGCGTCACCGGTGCGCGTCTATACCTGAACCCGACACTCAGCCTGCCGTTGCGCGCACCCGGTATGTATTTGACACCCAGTGCCGGATGGCATTACACCCGTTACCAACTGAGTCACACCACTAATGATGCGGCACGCAGCCCATCTTTATCCGCACCACTGTATAGCCTCGATACCGGCCTGATACTTGAGCGACTAAATGGCAGTCATCAGCAGCGTCTGTACACCCTCGAACCCCGACTGCTGTACGTGTATGTGCCGTATCGGGATCAAAGCGATCTGCCCACAGCGTTCGACACCGACTTACCTGATTTTGGGTTAGCACGGCTGTTCAGGACCAACCGCTTCATCGGCCCGGATCGGCTCGGCGATACCAATCAACTCAGCGCCGGTGTCACCACTCGGTTGTTGAGCGCCACTGATGGCACCCAGTATCTGTCAGGTACACTAGGTCAGACGTACTACTTCAGCACACCCTGCATTACCTCGTTAACTCAGACCAGTTGCAGCAATGGTGTTGCGCAACAGCAGTCGTCAGACCTGATCGGCGAACTGGCATTGGCGGCCTATCGCAATTTCAGTGTCAACTTGGGCGTGCAATGGAATCCAACTACCAGCCGCAGTGAACGCGGCGACGTCTTTATTCAATATCGCACTGACAACAGCCACATCGTCAACTTAGGCTATCGCTACGACCGAGCCGAGGTGGAGCAATGGGAGTCCAGCTTTGCTTGGCCGCTCAGTAGTGCCTGGAGTGGCTATGGCAGAGTGGTGTATTCACGCCTTGATAAAAAATTCCTGGATCACTTTGCCGGATTGGAATATCGCTCCTGTTGCTTCAATATCCGCGCCGTGGTCGGCCGCGCCATCACCACCCGTAGCGGCGAATACGATACCCAGTACAAAATACAATTGGAACTCAAGGGTTTATCCAGTGTCGGAACCGCCGATACTTTCCTCGAAGGCGCGATTACCGGATACTCCGCACGCACGCCGTCCAACTAATTTTTCTACCGCATAGCGATCAATTCCATGAAGTACCAGTGGCTCGTTTCAACCCTGCTTGTTCTAAGCTGTCAGCTAGGCTTCGGCGTGGTTCAGGCTGAACCACGAAAATTGTCGGATCGTGGCGAATCACTGGATCGTATTGTTGCAGTGGTCAATGACGGTGTCATTCTGGATAGCGAACTGAACGCTGAAATCGCCCGCATCGTCACCCGCCTTAAGCAACAGAACACCGAGTTGCCCAGCATGGCCGTGCTGCGCTCTCAGATTTTAGATCGGTTAATCCAGCAGGAACTGCAATTACAACGCGCCGAAAAAGGTGGGCTGCATGTCACTGATGACATGCTGAACACCAGTCTCAGTGAAGTAGCAGCAAACAATGGCGTGAAATTCAGCGACCTGCCTGCCACCATTGAAGCACAGGGACTGTCCTACGCGACTTATCGCGAAGAAATGCGGCGCGATATCGCCCTGCAAATCATGCAACATGATGTGGTGTCGAAGATCAGAATCACGCCACGTGAACTGGATCAAGCACTGGCCCGGCAGGCACGCACCCCCGATGCCAACGCCCAATACAACTTGTCACATATCCTGATTTCAGTTCCCAGTGATGCCACGCCTGAACAGCTGGCACAACGCGAACAACGCGCCACTGAAGTGGTAAGCAAGATACAAGCAGGCCAGAGTTTTGCCGAGCTGGCGGTCAGTTACTCCGACAGCAGTACCAATGTTGAGGGCGGCAATCTAGGTTGGCGTAGCGGCACGCAACTGCCTTCGATCATCGCCGACCGTGTTCCCGGCCTGCAACCGGGGCAATTGACTGAAATCATTCGCTCCCCCAGTGGCTTTCATATCTTCAGGCTCAATGACAAGCGCGGCGACGAAGCCGCTGAAGAATTACAATCGCAGGTACATGCGCGGCACATCCTGCTCAAGACCACTGAAATCGAAGACGACAACACGGTCAAACAGCGTCTGGAAAAAATTCGCGCCCGAGTGCTGGCTGGCGAAGACTTCGCCGCCATTGCTGCCGTCACCTCACAAGATACCGGTTCCGCAGTACAAGGTGGCGACTTGGGCTGGGCTGGCCCCGGCACCTACGTAGGTGAATTTGAGAAAGTATTGGAAACACTCAACGAAAATGAAATCAGCGAACCATTCAAGTCGCAGTTCGGTTGGCACATCGTGCAGTTACTGGGTCGTCGTACTCAGGACATCAGCGAAGAAACCAAGCGCAACAAGGCTTACGCCGCACTACGTGATTCGCGGGCCGAAGAAGCCATCGAACTATGGATGCGTGAACTGCGCGCCAATGCCTACGTTGAAACCCTGCTTTAGCTGACACCGCTGCAAGCCAACAGCAAGTCAACATCCGTATGTCCAGCCTGCCCCGCATCGCGTTGACCACCGGCGAGCCAGCTGGTATTGGCCCGGATCTGGCGCTGGCGATTGCCGAGCATGACTGGCCATGCCAATTGGTGGTACTAGGCGATCCGGGGCTATTGCGTAGCCGTGCGCTACAACTGGGTTACTCACTTGAGTTCAGTGAGTACCAATCCGGCAACACCCGTCCCCATCAAGCAGGCGTAGTCACTTACCTGCCGACTCCAGTCGATCAATCTGTACAGGCAGGCAAGCTGAATAAAGTCAATGCTGGCTACGTATTAAGCCTACTGGATCGCGCCTGCGATGGCTGCTTACATGGCGAATTCGCAGCCATGGTGACCGCGCCGATCCAGAAAAGCGTTATCAACGACGCGGATATTGCCTTCACCGGTCACACTGAATATTTGGCCGAACGGTTGGGTGGCGTGCAACCCGTTATGATGCTGGTTGCGAACACCTTGCGCGTAGCCTTGGCGACCACACATATACCCTTGGCACAGGTAAGCACAGCGATTACCCAAGCGGGTTTGCAACACACGCTGGAGGTGCTCCATAAAGAGCTGCGTAGTCGATTCGGTATAGCCACACCACGCATCATGGTATTGGGGTTGAATCCACACGCTGGTGAATCCGGCCACTTGGGCCGCGAAGAAATTGAGATCATCACGCCGGTCATCAACCAATACCTTGAGCAAGGCATGTCGCTTATTGGTCCCTTGCCCGCTGACACCGCGTTTACGCCCAAGCACTTGCAGCAAGTCGATGCCGTATTGGCGATGTATCACGACCAAGGTTTGCCCGTACTCAAGTATGCGGGCTTTGGCAATGCGGTGAATGTCACACTGGGCCTGCCCATTATTCGCACGTCAGTGGATCACGGCACGGCGCTGGATCTGGCTGGCACTGGCAAAGCCGATGCTGGCAGCCTGAGTGCCGCACTGAAATTAGCCATTGAAATGAGCAGAGCAGACTAGTGCATCCCATCCGCAAACGCTTCGGCCAACACTTTCTGCGCGATCAGGGTGTGATTGATCAAATCGTCAATGCCATCAATCCGCAACCAGACGAACACCTGATTGAAATCGGCCCCGGACTAGGTGCGATCACGCTGCCCGTACTACAGCGCATCAAGCAGATGGATGCGGTGGAGATTGATCGTGATGCGATAGCCTCATTACAAGTCAGCGCAACCAGCGTGGGTGAGTTACGCATCCACGAAGCCGATGTACTCAAGTTCGATTTCGGCTCGCTACGCCACGATGCTCAACCACTGCGGTTGATAGGCAACCTGCCCTACAACATCTCCACTCCGCTACTGTTCAAATTGATAGCACAACGCGAACACTTCCATGACATGCACTTCATGCTGCAAAAAGAAGTGGTAGATCGCATGGCTGCCGCACCCAACAGTAAAGACTATGGCCGTCTGACCGTGATGCTGGCCCCGTGGCTACAAATTCAGCCGCTGTTCGACATTGGCCCAGAAGCATTCCGACCACCGCCAAAAGTTATTTCTACCATAGTGCGCCTGACACCATTTGCTCAATCGCCGTTTGCGATCAGTAACCATGAATTATTTTCAAAAGTGGTCATGGCCGCGTTCACGCAACGCCGCAAAACCCTACGCAATGCAATGAGTACACTCATGACTGCCGAACAAATTGAAGCGGCGGGGATTGATCCCAGCCTACGGGCTGAAGTGCTAGCGCCGAAACATTTTGCCGCGCTAGCCGCACAGCTGACAGAAACCGAGTGACGCTGGTGTGCAAATCGCCCGCACTTTGATATCAATCGATATGGCATACTTCTAAAGTCGTGCAAATACCAACAATAGTTGGACGTGAGTCTGGCAACTTGGGGGAATACGATGGCAAAACACTCATTATTGATTGCACTGACATGCTTGGCAGGCACCTCATTGACCGCGCCGATACACAACAGCATGGCAGCAGAAGCCACAACGGCAGCGATACTCGCCGCTCCGCCAAGCCCGTATCCACCTGCTGCCCCCGGACCTTACTCGCGACCAGAATGGGCGTTTCTGACCACCTCGGCACAACAACCTGCGGCAAAAAAATCCAACGCAAGAATGACTGCACCGGGCAGTACCAAGATTTTTACCAACACTGAAATCAACAATTTCTTTGACGCAGTTGACTGGTATCCAGAACGCCATGCACCAATGCCACTGGTCGTTGCGAAGGGCCGCAAACCGGATGTGCTGGCTTGCGCGGTTTGTCATCTTGCTTCGGGTATGGGACATGCTGAATCGTCACACCTTGCCGGGCAACCGGTCGATTACATTCTGGCCCAGATGGCTGACTTCAAGAGTGGTGCCCGCAAAGATCCGGCGCGTATGACGCGAATCGGCACAGCAACAACGGAAGAAGAAGCGCGTACCGCCGCCGAATGGTTTGCTGCGATTAAACCGATCACATGGCTGAAGGTGATCGAGACTGACAGAGTGCCACTGACTTACGGTAACGCTGGACGCATGCAGTTGCCTTGGCCTGGCAAGGGCACTGAACTGCTCGGCAACCGCATCGTCGAGCTGCCGCAGGACGTGGCGCGAGCCCTATTACGCGATCCCAATTCTGGTTTCATCGCCTACGTACCCAAGGGCAGTGTGACGCTCGGCAAGCAGTTAGTGCAAAACGGCACGAACGGCGCAGCCACTGCCTGTGCCGCTTGTCATGGCCCAGAGCTGCTGGGCACTAAAGACGTCCCAAGCATTGCAGGAACTTCACCGCTTTATGCAGCGCGACAGCTTTACAACTTTCAAGTCGGCGACCGCGCCGGGTCACTATCCGCACTAATGCAGCCGGTAGTGGACAAGATGACCGAAAATGACATCATCGCAGTCACCGCGTACTTGGCAACATTGCCGCCTTGACAACAAACCTTGCAGTTGGACGAACTCATAGGAACAAACGTCGCTAATGACTCGGGAAACTCGGCAGCAGCGTGTCGCTGCTATGGCACTGCAGAATCAGAAATGGAAAAGATCTCCGTGGCATTAAACCGCAGCACTCACTTGAATCGATTAGGAGACCAGCATGAGCATCTATCACAAGATTTTGATCACAGTAGATTTGAGCGCTAACAGCAGCTTGGTAATCCAGCGCGCTCAGGCTATCGCTGCTAGCTCCGCCAGCATCACGCTATTGCACGTGGTCGAATACATACCGGTTGAGCCGCTGGGTGAGATGGTAATACCCACCATGCGCATGGATACCGAATTGGTGAATCGTGCCACTGACAAATTGAGCGCATTGGCCAGCCAGCACGGATTGGTGTGCGAACAGCGGGTCGTGGTAGGCAACACCAAGACCGAGATTCAGTACGTCGCACAACAAATTGGTGCGGATCTGCTTGTGGTAGGCAACAACGAACGTCATGGACTGAGCGCACTGCTGAACTTCACCGAGGATACGGTGCTGCACACCGCGCCATGCGATGTGCTTGCCGTACATCTACCCGAACCTGCCACCAGCTAAGAACACTGGTATATTCACGCCTATCGTTTTCGCCGCGAACTACCATGACCAGCCCCCTTACACACAAAATTCGTGTCGATGTCAGCACCAGCTACATCGACGATCAATCCAAACCGGACGAAAGCCGGTTTGTGTTTGCCTATACCATCACCATTCACAATGAAGGCACCCTGCCCGCCAAATTACTGACTCGGCACTGGGTAATCACCGATGCCAATGGCAAGGTGCAAGAAGTACGCGGGGAAGGTGTGGTGGGTGAACAACCGCATCTACAACCCGGGCAGGGCTTTCGTTATTCCAGCGGCACAGTGATTGAAACTCCGGTAGGTGCCATGCAGGGTAGCTACCAGATGCTGGCTGATGATGGTGCGCAGTTCGATGCGGAGATTTTCCCATTCCGGCTGGCCAAGCCCGGCCTGCTGCATTAGTTTGCTGTATTAACTCGCATGGCTGTTTTTGCCGTTGGTGATATTCAAGGCTGTTGCGACGAATTCGAGCTGCTGCTGGAACGCATTCAATTCAACCCAGCACGCGATCAATTATGGTTGACCGGGGATCTGGTTAATCGCGGCCCGCGCTCGCTGGATACGCTGCGGCTGGTGAAGTCGCTGGGTTCAGCAGCCATTACTGTGCTCGGTAATCACGATTTGCATCTGCTGGCCATGGCGCTTGACCCGCAGGCCAAACGTAAATCAAAAGACACACTTGACGACATCCTCAATGCGCCAGATAGAGACGAGCTACTGGACTGGCTGCGGCAACAACCCTTGCTGCACCATGATGCACACCTCAAGCGCACGCTGATTCATGCCGGTCTGCCACCGCAGTGGGATCTGTCACAGGCCAGCTCCTGCGCGCAGGAGCTGGAGGCCACCTTGCGTGACCGTGACCAAGCCCGTGAGCTGTTTCAGCACATGTATGGAGATGAGCCAGATTGCTGGGATGAACGCCTGCAAGGCACAGCGCGGCTGCGTTTTATCACCAATTGCCTGACGCGCTTACGGGTATGCACCGACGCTGGCAAGTTGAGACTTAAAGCTAAAGGCGCACCCGATAAGCTGGAGGCAGGACTGTACCCCTGGTTCCGCGCACCCAATCGTCGTAGCAGCACAGAACGTATCGTCTGCGGCCACTGGTCGGCACTGGGCTTTCACGATGCAGACAATGTGCTGGCGCTGGATACCGGCTGCGTATGGGGCGGCAGCTTATGCGCAGTGCGACTGGATAAAGCCACAGAAATAGTGCAGGTAAAATCGCTCTCTGGTGGCCTGCCACTGGAAGACTAGTGAGCTAATGACTTAATCAACGGTCGGCTTTGCCAGTAATGCCATCACTTGCAATGATTGCGAACCCACCTGCCCTTGCCCGGGTATACAGCGCAATGTGTCTTTCAGCGGCTGTAGCTTAAGCTCGGGTAATAGCTGATCGCGCACCTGCTCCAGTAGCTCGCAATCCCCCGCCCCTACGTGGCTACCTGCACTCAGAGTTTGCAAGGTTACGAGCGTACTGATGGCAGTGAAGGACTCGTCATGTGAGTCATCTTGAGTGGCGTCCCGCGCCATTGGCATGCGTACCCGAATACGGGCCGACAGCGCATTGTTCACCGCATTGAATCCAGCGCAGCCTGACACTGATACCCGTACATCCTCATGCGCACCCAGTTGTTTGAGTATCTGTTCGAGACGATCTTCCAATCCATCACAGCTGTAGTAAGTAGTAAACCCAAAATAGTTAAAGCGCAGATCGAACGATTGCCACTGCGCCGACACAGCGGCAGTTGCGTCAATGGGTTGGGCTAGCGTAGTCATCGCCTGCAAGCCAAACAAAGCGGCAAGACAGCTACCAACCACGCGTCGAACGCGAATGATGCTCATGGTGATACTCCAACCGGGTAATTAAGCTGCAGTGTTGCGCCGAAGCAGTTGCGATGCAAGCTGCACTGCGGCACAGTGATCGTAGTTTTGGTGAGAACCCTCATGAGCCGCCTGCACGCCTTCAATTTCCGTAAATGGATCGACGACAACCGCGAATTTCTCAAACCGCCGGTAGGTAATCGCTGCATGTTTCGCGACTCCGAATTTATCGTCATGGTGGTGGGCGGGCCTAACTCGCGCACTGACTACCATGTCGATCCCAGTGAGGAGTTTTTCTATCAGCTGGAAGGCGACATGATCCTCAAGACCATGCAGGACGGCAGACCAGTCGACGTGCCGATTCGCGAAGGGGATGTTTTTCTGCTGCCTGCCAATATACCGCACTCACCGCGTCGCCCCGCCAACAGTGTCGGTCTGGTGATCGAACGCACGCGCCAGCCACATGAGCTAGACGGATTTATCTGGTATTGCGCAAACTGCAATCACAAACTCTACGCAGAGCATCTGTATGTCAGCAATATAGAAACACAGTTAGCGCCGGTATTCACACGCTTTTACAGCAGCGAAGCCAATCGCACCTGTCAACAATGCGGCGCAGTCATGCCCGCGCCAGAAATCAAATGCTAATACCCATTCTCAGTCTGGAAGTGGCGGGACGGATGTATCGCGCCGATGCCAACGCGGCCTACGACATCTCCATCCCGTTACACTTCGATGCAATTCAACTGCAAACCTACGGCGCATCAGCGGCGCAGGCTGAGGTGTACACCAACGGCAGCTTTATCGGTGATGTCACGCAAGGTGGTAGCTGCAATTGCCTACGCTATCACCTGACGCCACACTGTAATGGCACACACACCGAGAGCGTTGGTCACCTCACCAGAGACATGGTGGCCGTGAATTCACTAGTGCATACCAGCCTGTTGCTGGCGCGACTGATTACTATTGATCCGATTGCCAGTAGTGACAACAAACACGCTACCGACCGCGTTATCAGTCTGGCCTGCTTGCAATCACAGCTATCACACACCCTACCCTCAGCAGGTTCCGCCGTTATCGTGCGTACCTTACCCAACACCAGCGGTAAGTTAACGCGTAACTACGATGTGGGTAGTAGCCCGGCGTATTTTGAACCTGAGGCGCTGGCCTGGCTGGCTGAACAGGGTATCGACCATCTACTGGTTGATGTACCGTCGGTGGATCGCATGGATGATGGTGGACATTTGCTGGCGCATCGCGCCTTCTGGGGACTGCCGACAGGTGACACCGTGGCTGCACACGCCACTCGACCACATGCAACAATTACCGAATTGATTTACGTGCCGGAACAGATTGTCGATGGCGCCTATCTACTGAGCTTACAAGTCGCCCCATTTGTTGCCGATGCCGCCCCCAGCCGTCCGCTGTTGTATAGGCTGCTAACACCGTGAACCACAGCGCGCTTGACGTCAATGATCGCGATGCGGCTATCGCACTCGATCGCGCCGATCCGTTGGCAAGTTATCGCGAGCAGTTCCATATTCCGCTCACCGCCCAAGGAACACCACAAAGCTATTTCTGCGGCCACTCCCTGGGGTTGCAACCTAGGAGCGCTGCCGCCTTACTCAACGAAGAATTACAGGTGTGGCAAACACAAGCAGTAGAAGGTCATTTCAATAGTGAACGACCTTGGCTGTCGTATCACGAACTACTGAATCCAGCACTGGCAGAGCTATGTGGCGCATTGCCGCTCGAAGTTGTAGCAATGAATTCACTGACGGTTAACCTGCACTTATTACTGATCAGCTTTTATCGACCCACCACACAGCGCCATAAAATACTAATTGAAGCTAGCGCCTTCCCATCGGATCGATACGCCGTCGCTTCACAATTGAAGCTACATGGTTACGATCCTGCGCACGACCTGATTGAAGTGTCGCCACGTACTGGTGAATACTTGCTGCGTACTGAAGACCTATTAGCCGTACTGGAACACGAAGGTAGCCGTATCGCCACGGCGTTGTTACCGGGCGTGCAATACCTCAGTGGGCAACGCTATGACTTACAGCGCATTACCCACGCAGCACACCAACAGGGCTGTGTGGTTGGCTTTGATTTGGCCCATGCTATTGGCAACGTGCCATTACAATTGCATGACTGGAATGTCGACTTTGCGGCGTGGTGTAGCTACAAGTATCTGAACAGTGGCCCCGGCTCCATTGGTGGGGCATTCGTGCATGAACGACATGCACAAGACTCTGAACTGCCACGTCTTGCCGGTTGGTGGGGACATGACAAGCACAGTCGCTTTGCCATGCCACGGGAGTTTATGCCATTACCAGGCGCGGAAGGTTGGCAGCTATCCAATCCACCGATTTTTGCCTGTGCACCCTTACTCGCCTCACTACGCTTATTCAGCAGCGCCGGTATGCAAGCGCTGCGCAGCAAGTCATTACAACTGACTGCTTACCTCGAAACATTACTGAATACATACTGTCCGCAAGTCAGCATCATCACTCCCACTGATCCACAGCAACGCGGTTGCCAATTATCGCTACGCTTACCACTGGCAACCGCACAAGCACAACAGCTGCATCAGCAATTGTTATCTCAGGGTGTGATGTGCGACTGGCGCGAACCCAACATTATCCGTGTCGCCCCTGTGCCTTTGTACAATACTTATCTCGATGTCCACACATTTGTATCGGCACTACAAGGACTACTTGCATGACAGGCAGGCATACCACGATTGTCGGTGCAGGGCTGGCCGGCAGCTTGATGTCGATTTTGTTAGGCAAGCGTGGCGTACCAGTTAGATTGCTAGAGCGTCGTCCTGATTTACGCAAGCATGATTTATCTGCCGGACGTTCAATCAATCTTGCACTTTCCGACCGTGGCATACACGCACTCAAACAAGCAGGTGTGTATTCGGCAGTGGAACCGCTACTGACTGCCATGCCAGGACGCTGCATACACGACCTCGATGGCAACACACAGTTTGTTAGCTATGGACAGCGCGCGCATGAAGTTATTTACTCAGTGTCACGTACCGGCTTGAATCAAGTCTTGCTCAACGAAGCAGAAAAACTACCCACGGTGGATATCAGCTTCTCGGTCGAATGCCATACCGCAGACTTCACGCAACAACAGTTACACTTAGTTGATCCCAGCACTGGCAGAGTCTACAGAGAAGACTATACAACGCTAATTGGCGCTGATGGCTCCAACTCTCCGCTACGACAAGCATTGTTGATGGACAAGCCATCTCTAGTCAGCAGCGAACTGTTACCTCACGGCTATAAAGAACTGACCCTACCCGCTGGAAACTCCGGTCAACACCAATTGCAACAACATGCATTGCATATCTGGCCACGCGGCGGCTTCATGTTGATCGCACTACCGAATCTCGATGGCTCATTTACTGTTACGCTATTCTTGCCGTTTGAAAATCCAACCAAACCAGATGAATGCTTTAGTGGCTTGAACGACGTACACAGTGTGCGCGCCTTCTTTGGCAAATATTTTGCTGATGTATTGACACTAATGCCCGACTTAGCTGAGGAGCTTCTCGCCCATCACACCGGCAAGATGGTTACAGTACGTAGCTCGCGTTGGACTGATGGCAATAACGCCATGCTGATTGGTGATGCGGCACATGCAATCGTTCCATTTCATGGTCAAGGTATGAACTGTGCTTTTGAAGACTGCGTCGAACTCGATGCGCTGATGCAACAACATCCACAGCCCAGCGCATTCACTCAATTTGAAGCTGCACGCCTACCCAATGCCAATGCGATTGCAGATATGGCGTTGGAAAACTACCTCGAAATGCGTGACACAGTACGTCACCCAAAATTTCTACTGCAAAAGGAACTCTCCTTCGAACTGGAGCGGCGCTTTCCAGAACAGTTCATTCCACGTTATTCGATGGTGATGTTTCACCACGAAATCCCCTATGCGGTAGCGTATACGCGAGGACAAATACAAATGGATATTCTTAATACCCTAACCAGCAACACACAACACATTGATGAAGTATCGTCGCTACTCTCTGCCCAGTTAGTGCAAGAAAAACTATCCCACTTATTCGCAGACAAGCCCACCATTCGGTAATTTTAACTTACTGACTCGCACTTACTGCACATTGCTGGGAGTGACAAGTAAACTACTTTCTCAGCATTTCAGCACTCGCCATACCCGCAAATTTTATCAATCGGAAAGGAAAACTTACCATCCCCACCAGATACAATACCCACTCATGCATAAGACGACACGCCATGCACATACTGCTTGTTGAAGATCATCAGGACATTGCTGAAAACATCAGCGATTACTTTATCGCCAAGGGCGATCAGGTCACTCACGCCAGTGATGGCATGCAAGGCTTGGCGTTGGCGCGCGCCAGTCAATACGATGTGATCGTACTCGACGTGATGTTACCGGGTATGAGCGGCATAGAGCTGTGTCGCCAGTTACGCGGTAGTGACGAGATAGTGACGCCAATTCTGTTATTGACTGCCAGAGACCTGCTGTCCGATAAAGTGGCCGGCTTTGATGCGGGAGCGGATGATTATCTAATCAAGCCCTTCTCGCTGGTGGAGCTAGCGATGCGCCTGAAGGCATTGACACGTCGCCATGCACCAGCAACAACCGCCACTAGCGTGACCGTAAGTAATCTGACCTTTGACTTGAACACACTGGAAGCCGAACGTGCCGGGCAGCCTGTCAAACTTAACCCCACCACACGCCGCCTGTTATCGTTACTGATACAAAACTCACACCGAGTAGTAACGCGGCTCGAACTGGAGCAAGCAATCTGGGGTTATGAGGCACCCGAGGCTGATGTATTACGCGCGCATATGCACACCTTGCGTACTGTCATCGACAAAGGCTTTACACCGCGCCTGCTGCACACTATTCATGGCACGGGTTATCGGCTATTTATCGACCCGGACGACACGAAGTGAAGCTCCGCTGGCCCGACATTGAAGTCGCCGGCATCAACCTGGCACGTATGAATCTGCGGCAACGTATTGCCGGCACCATGCTGGCACTGGTAACTGCCGCCGGTCTGATATTAGTGATATCAACCATCGTCGCCAATCGTCGCCTCGAACAAAACGTCACTTACGACTTACTCTCGGAAGAGCTGAGTCACTATCAGCAGCGCTTGCATGCTGACCCTGGCACCGAACCACTGCATTCGGCACAGCTAAATATTTATCGTTCACGAGATTTGGCAGAGTTACCTGCCGTGATTGCACGTTACTCACCCGGCAGGTACGGCCCGGTTCGAGTTAACAATCACTATCTGCGCGTACTGGTACGCGATACCGAGTTCGGGCGTTTATACATCACCTACGACATAACTACCCAGCTGCTGTACCAACGCATCGTCGCAAGCGTCCTCACCTTTGGCCTGATTGTGACACTGATATTAACTGCATGGCTGGCTTATGCCTTGTCAGGTCGCTTGGTGGATCCAATCAAACGATTGGCACTGCGGTTAAGTCATATTAATCCGGGGCAACGTCAACTGCGGATCGGCAGCGAGTTTCATGGCAACGAGCTGGAACCCATCGCCAATTCGGTCGATACCTTTCTAGAACGACTGGACGGGTTTGTTGAGCGTGAACAATCCTTCACGGCCACCGCCAGCCATGAACTACGCACGCCACTAGCCGTAATTCAAGGTGCGGTTGAATTACTGACTGATCAATATGCAGGCAAACCTCATTCGCAAAAAGCGCTATCACGTATTCAGCGCGCCATACGTGAAATGGCCGACTTCACTGACGCCTTGTTGCTGCTGTCGCGCGAAGAAGGCAAAGCAAGCAACAGCGACAATATTTGTGACTTACACACGTTGATTACACGCGTCGTCGAAGACCAGCAAACCACCGCACCAGCACAATCACTACAGCTAGAACACGGCACCGTTCCCGCTACCGTATCAGCGCCCGACAGCATGGTAACAATGGTGGTCAGCAATATCATTCGCAACGCGCTACAACACAGCGATGGCAAACCCGTGCATTGCTATCTGGAAGGAGGCGAATTCACCGTAAGCAATTATGGCCAGCTTGCTGCTGCACAGCTGGAACATCTATTCGAGCGAGGGTACACCACTCGTAGCGGTGGTCATGGTATGGGATTATATCTCGCACAACGCATCTGTGATCGCTATGGCTGGCGTATCACTGTCAGCAATCGACAGGAACAGGTCGAAGCGTGCATTTCCTTCACTGCCCATACATAAACGCTGCGATGAAAGATTCGCTCCGTTAAACTATTCACCTTCACCATCATGCCAATTTACCCATGACCGAACGCGAACAAATGCAATACGACCACCTAGTGGTGGGGGCGGGACCGGCTGGCCTGGCTAGTGCTATTCGCCTTAAACAGCTGCAACCAGAAGCCAACATTTGCGTACTGGAAAAAGCAACCAGCCTCGGCGCTCATTCTCTGTCTGGCGCCGTACTGGAACCCGGTCCACTGGAATCATTACTGCCAGGGTGGCGCCAGCGGTATACCGGCATGACCATCGCTGCAGCGACCGATGAGTTTCGATATTTGACACGCAGCCGGTCGTACTCCTTGCCACTACCACCCCCCATGCGTAATCACGGTAATCAGATTGTGTCGTTATCACAATTGACTGCCTGGCTTGGTCGGGAAGCTGAAGCATTGGGCGTTGATGTATTTCCGGGATTCGCGGCATCATTGCCGCTGTACGACGAAACCGGCAAAGTAATTGGGGTACAAATTGGTGACATGGGCCTGAACGCCGATGGTAGCGAAGGCAGCAACTACACCCCGGGTGTACAGATATTCGCGCAAACTACCTTGGTTGCCGAAGGCTGCCGGGGTTCGTTAGCCAAGCAGCTGATCGCTCGCTTTAAACTCGATGCGGGCAAGTCACCACCGACATTTGGACTGGGTTTCAAGGAGCTGTGGCAATTACCAGCAGGTCGAGTACAGACTGGCTTGATTCAACACAGCGCCGGTTGGCCACTAGATGTCAGTACCTACGGCGGAAGTTTTTTGTATCACCTCGACAACGATCGTGTGTACATCGGTTTTGTGGTGGGACTGGATTATCAAGACCCACGTTTCTCCCCATTTGAAGCGTTCCAGCAATTCAAACATCACCCATCGATACACCCCCTACTACAAGATGGTGAAATTTTATCGGCCGGTGCACGCACTATTGCTGCCGGCGGCTGGCAATCCTTACCGCAACTGGATATGCCCGGTGCAATGTTGATTGGTGATTCTGGTGGCACGTTAAACGTACCCAAGATAAAGGGAATTCATCAGGCAATACGCTCAGGCGTGTGTGCTGCCGAACACTTGGTTGCTAATGGCGAAAGCACTGGCTTTGATGCAAGTTGGCGTACCTCGGCAGGCGGCAAAGAGCTGTATAAAGTGCGCAACATTAAACCGGGATTCAAACGCGGTTTCTGGTGGGGGTTTGCTAATGGCGCACTGGAAACAGTTACCGGCGGACGCACACCATGGACGTTAAAAAATCATGCCGATGCGGCACAGTTAAAGCAACTAGATCAATTCGCCTCACCTGACCGCGAATGGGTAACTCGTGACCTGCCACCACGTGATCGTATTTCGTCAGTGTTCTTTGCTAACAACGCGCACGAAGAATCGCAGCCAGTACATCTTAAAGTCGCAGACACCTCTGTATGCGCAACCACCTGCGCCAGTGAATATGGCAATCCCTGCGAGCAGTTCTGTCCAGCCGGGGTATACGAAATAGTGCCCGATGCAGCAGGTAGTAAGCAACTGCGCATCAACGCTGCCAACTGCGTGCACTGCAAAGCCTGTGACATCAAGGATCCTTACGGCATCATTACTTGGACACCGCCCGAAGGTGGCTCCGGCCCTACTTATCAAGATCTTTAAATAATGCCCGGCGACGCTCAACTGCAACTACAAGAACAAACCCTGCTACACGCACGTCAGATTGACTCGCTATTAGTACACTACGAAAATGAATTGGTGCGCCTAGGTCATCAACCAGATGCAGTACAACGCCATGCGGTACAACAACTGGACAATCTGCGGCAGCGATTGATACAGGCTTTGCAACCACGCAGTTTCTGGAAGAACTTATTGCCACGTGACAATTCGACCGCACCGGAACCAGGCCTGTACTTCTGGGGTGGTGTAGGTCGTGGCAAAACCTGGCTAATGGACATGTTCTATCACAGCCTGCCTTTCAAACAGAAACAACGCAGCCACTTCCATCGCTTTATGCAGTTCATCCATGAGGAGCTGAAACGGCATCGTGATCGAGCTGACCCGCTGGATGTCATTGCCGAACAGCTTGCCAAAAAGACACGGGTACTGTGTTTTGATGAGTTGTATGTCTCTGACATTGCCGACGCGATGCTGCTCAGTAATTTATTTCGCAGTCTGTTTGACCGAGGCGTAACCTTGGTCGCTACCTCAAACTGTGCACCGGACGAGCTTTATAAAGACGGGTTACAACGAGTTCGTTTCCTGCCCGCCATCAAGCTCATCAAAAAAAACTCCTTGGTACTGAACATTGATAGTGGTATCGACTATCGTCTACGACACCTGCAACATGCGCGCACTTGGTTTGACGACAAGCCTGAGTCACAGCAAGAAATGTTGGCACTATTTACTCATTTGGCGGATGGCATTGGCACCGAAAATGGCTCCTTAGAGCTGAATCATCGAAAACTGAAAGTAAGGCACCTGAGTGACGACGCGCTATGGTTTGACTTTAAAGAAGTCTGTGATGGCCCACGTGGATCGGCAGACTATATCGAGCTGGCGCGTTGCTACCACTCTGTCTTTATTTCGAACATGCCTCAGCTTACCGCCACCACGGACAACCAAATGCGCCGCTTCATTAACTTGGTCGATGAGTTTTATGACCGCAGCGTGAAGCTGTTTATCTCTGCCGCCACCGCGCCTGAAGAAATTTATAAAGGCACGCAACTCAGCTTCGAGTTCCGTCGTTGTTTAAGTCGACTGACCGAAATGCAATCCACCGACTATCTGGCCTTACCGCACAAACCCTGACCCACTCTTCTCGGAGAATTTCCATGCCCGCCATTTCCATGTATCGCGCTTCCGTCCCTGTCTTCACCCGCCTACTCAAGAATCTGGATGTCATTCTCGACAAAGCCGTGGTGTACGCCGATGCGAAGAAAATAGATCACAACACCTTGCTGACCGCGCGTCTGGCACCCGACATGCTGCACCTGATCAAGCAGGTACAGATTGCAACTGATAATGCAAAAGGCTGCGTGGCGCGTCTGGCTGGCGTCGAGATTCCAAAATACGACGACAAGGAAGCCAGCTTCGCCGAACTGAAAACCCGCATTGCCAATACGCTGGAATTCATCGCGTCGTTCAAGCCTGAGCAGATCAACGGCAGCGAAGACAAGAACATCAGCCTGAAGCTCGGCCCCAACGAATTCGAATTCACCGGCCTGGATTATCTGTTCAACCTCGCCACCATGAATGTGTATTTCCATACCACCACCGCCTACGCCATCCTGCGTCACAACGGTCTGGACATTGGCAAGCGGGATTTTATTGGCGGGTGATGCGGTTATTCTTGCAGGGGCGCACCTATGTGTGCGCCCTTTTCATCGTGGCATCAGTCGGCGACGTCTGCGCCTGTTTCAATGGCGTCAGTTCACCTCTATTTCGAACTTAACAACCACCGGCTAAAGCCGATGGGTTGATGTTACGAACTGGAAGTCCGGATATGCGTCGACTGAATGACGCATTCTTAGTCCGGCTCCATCTTGAATTTGATGAGACTATTTCAACGTTGACGGCTGAATCGATAGGCCAGCGCCGGTAATGCAAACAAGTTCAGCAATGTCGAAGACACCAGCCCACCGAGTACCGTCACCGCCATTGGACCTTCGATTTCCTGACCGGGATGATTGATGCCGAACACCAGCGGCGCGAGGCCAAGTGCGGTGACCGCTGCAGTCATCAGGATCGGGGTCAGTCGTTCGTTGGCACCGCGCAATACAGTTTCAATATCCCAAGAAGCGCCTTCGCGTTCTACCAGGTGCTCGTAGTGCGCAAGTTGCAGGATGGCGTTGCGTGCGCTGACGCCGAACACGGTTACCAGGCCCACCACCGTACCCAGCGAAATCCCGATGCCGGTGACGGCAATGGCCAAGACACTGCCAATCAAACTGAAGGGTAGATTGGCCAATACCAGCCAGCCATTGGCGTGCCAGTCAAATGCCATGAACAGAATCATCACGATCAACGCCAGCGCCAGGCCCGAATACAACATGAGTTCGGTACGGGTCTGATTTTCCGCTTCGGCAGCGCCAGTGAATTCCACGAACACGCCGGTGGGCAATGCGACTTGTGCGATCTTTTGCTTAGCTTCCTGCACCACGTCTTGCAGCGAACGACCGCCAACGTTGAAGGTGACGCTGATGCGTCGCTGACCACCATCGTGCTCGATGCTGTAACGATCTTGCGTCACGTCGAGACGCGCTACTTGCGACAGGGGGACGGGACCCAATGGACTGGCAATCATGAGCTTGCCGAGTTGTGTGGGTTGATGACGCAGGGCATCCGGTAGCAGCACCACGGTGTCGACCGTGCGCGTCCCACTGAAGGTCTGGCCCACGGTAGTACCGGCGTAGGCAGTCTCAACTGTGTCGAGCACGTCCTGAACTTTGAGACCGGTGGCCGCCAGTGCCTGCGGCGACAATTGAATGGCCACTGCGGGCGTACCGCTTTGGCGCTTGAATTGCAGATCGACAATGCCGTCGATTTTCGACAGTGCCGACTCGATCTTGTCGCCCACGCCATCCAGGCTATCGAGGTCGTCGCCGAACACTTTGATTGCGACTTGTGCGGTTTCACCGCTCAAGCTTTCACTGATGCGGTCGCCGAGGAACGTGACCACTTCACTCTGGATGCCGGAATAGTGTTCAAGTATGCCGCGCAGCTCTTCTTGCGCCACACTTTGATCAACCGTCGTATCGGGCTTGAGTTCAATGTGGAATTCGCTGCGATGTGGGCCCCAGGTATCTTCGCTCAACTCGGCACGCCCAACCTGCTGCTCGATGGTTTGTACATAGGGCAGTTGCAGCACGTCGGCGCTGATGCGTTTGCCAACATCCAGCATTTCCTGCAACGAAGTACCGGGAATGGAACTCGACACCTGTATCACGAAATGGCCTTCGCGAAAATCGGGCATGAAGGTGCCGCCCAGGAAAGGCAGTGCGGCGACAGCGGCAATCACCAAGCCGGCGAGAATTGCCGCAATCAGTTTGAAATGCGCACTCACGGTATGTACTGCACTAGCCTGCCAGGCTTTGAGTCGCGTTAGCCAGTTCGCTTCCTGACGCGCGTCGTGTTCGTATAAAAGCAACGCGCACATCGCCGGTGTGGCGGTCATCGCCACCAACAGCGATGCCAGCACCGCCAGTATAAAGGCCAGTGCCAACGGGCCTACAAAATGCCCCTGTACGCTGGAAGTAAACAATTCTGGCAGGAATACCGCGATGACCACCGCCGTGGCATAGATCACGGGGCCACGCACTTCCAGTGAGGCTTCACGAATCACCTCCAGACGCGGTCGCTGCTCGGCCAGTTTTGCGTTGCTATGGATGCGGCGCAGGATATTCTCGATGCCAATGATGGCGTCGTCCACCAACACACCCAGGGCGACGGCGAAGCCGCCCAGGGTCATGGTGTTGAGGGTGTGGCCCATATGATCGAGCACCACGACAGCAGCGAGCAGTGAAAGTGGTATGGCAGTGAAGGCAATCAGCGCCGCGCGTGCATCGCGTAAAAACAAGTACAACACCGCGAGAATCAGCAGCGCCGCAATGACCAGCGACTGTTCCAGATCGCCGAGCGCGCGCTCGATGAAGTTGGCCGGTCGGTGCAAACCGGGATAAACCGTAATGCCTTGTGCCTTCAATGCCGGCTTGAGATCTGCCAATGCTTTCTCTACTGCCAGAGTAGTAGTCAGCGTGTTGGCACCGTATTGACTGGCCAGCGACAACATCACACCCGGCTTGCCCATCACCAGGGAGTCGCCGAAACGCAGGGCCGGTGCCATTTTTATTTCGGCAATGTCGTGCAGTCGCACTGGGATGGCATTGCGCACTGCGATCACTGCCAGTCCAATCGCCTTGACATCGGGCAGGGGCGTGGGTGATTTGAGCAACACACGTTGCGCTGCCAGGTCGATGAAGCCCGTACCACGCAACGCCAGTGCCGCACGTGCTGCATCGGCTACTTCGTTGAGCGTGATATTGAAGCTGGCTAACTTCCTTGGATCAGGAAGAATCTGGATCTGCCGTACATCGCCGCCGAACACGATGACATGCGCCACACCAGGTACGGCCAGCAGGCGGGGTTTGATGATCCAATCCGCCGCATCGCGCAACGCATAAGCGTCAACCTTGTCGGACACCAGTCCGATCTTCAACAAATCCATGGTGCTGGAAACCAGCGGCGACAATTTGGGTGATGCCACACCGGCAGGCAAGCTGCTGCCGAGTTCCGACAGACGTTCCGAAATGCCCTGCCTTGCAACCCGCAAGTCGATACCGCCAGCAAAGGTAATGGTGATCACTGACAAGCCAGGAATCGATTCAGAACGCAGCGTCGCCAGACCGGCTGCACCATTGATCACGTTCTCAATCGGCTTGGTGACCAGCTCTTCCACTTGCTGGGGCGCAAAGCCCGGTGCTTCAGTTTGAATATCGACTTGCGAGGGAACGAATTCCGGGAACACATCTAACGGCGCTCGCAACGCGCCCCAACAACCCAGTACCAGCGCCAGAATGGTCAACGCCGTGACCGCGCCGAAGTGCCGCACACAAAGCGATACGAGTGCGCGCATCATGTTATTCGGCTTCCGTACTGGAGTTGGTCTGACGCGCCAGCAGCAAGCCCGCTCCGGTGATGACGATGTTGTCGCCGGCCGCGATGCCATCTTTAACGAAGTAACTATTGGTCATGGGGTTGCTGGTATCAACCGCAGTGCGTACGAACGTCCCGGCTGGCTTCTCGACATAGCACCAGTACCGACCGTCACTGATGACAACTGCGGACGCCGGCAATTCTGTGCCAGATTCAGCAGCGCCTGAACCCACCCACACCTGAAGGTGCTCACCTTCACCAACATCGGTGTCTCTCAGCAAGGCAAAGAAGCTGCGTCCCGGAATGCTGGCGTCCGCAGGAGCATCCCATACGCTGTTGGTTTTCCAGCTGTCAGTGACAGAATTCGGATCAAGATGCGCAATACGCAAGCTATGTGGCGCGGCACCGTTCAGGACACCCAGCGGGAATGTCACGCGTACCAATTTGATTTGGCCACTGGCCAATTTGCCCAATACTGTGCTGCTTTCACTGCCTTTCCACGGCGGGTTCTGGCCTAGTGTAGCTGACAGACGCCGCTGTGCCAGGGTGAGCGCGGCTGCATCGGCGGCGGCCTGGCGTGTCGCATTCTCGTTGATCTCAGCGGCAAACGCGCCCGGAGTGTCGGCGAGTCGCTGCACACGGGCCAGGGCTGCATGGCTCTGTTGTACAGCAGCTTCCGCCGTCGCCACCTCGGCGACAGATTGTGCGATGGCATCGTGACCCAGCACTATGCCATAGCCTTCCTTTTCGGCGGCATACATGATTGCTTTGGCGGTGTGGGTGACGATGCCCATGTGAGCAATTGCATCGGGCTCCAGGGTTACACTCGCCGTGGTTTCAACTTCAGGGGTTTCTGTTGCAGCTTCAGTAGTTGGTGCCGCTGCTGTGGGCACTGCTTTCTGGCAGGCGCTCAACATCAGTAGTAGCGCTATGCACGCCGCAGAAGTTAATTGCTGCCACGGATTGCACGAGACGAGAGTCGCCGTATCATGCAGCGCAAGTGAAGAAGAAAGAGGATTGATTGCGTTCATCGGCACGGTTCTCTCTACACAGGCGCGCTTCACAAGCCTGATCCGGATCGAGTTGTTGCGGGTTCAGTCTTGATTTGATAGGACGGCGCTGTTGCTGGCTGTTGCCAACCACCCCCGAGTGCTTTGCACAAGCCAATTACGGCTTGCAGGCGGGCCAGTTTGTAATGACTCATTTGCTCGCGCGCCGCGTACAAGGTGCGTTGCGAATCAAGTACGGTGAGGAAGTCGCCAGAACCTTCCCGGTAACGCAGTTGTGCGCCCAGGAATGCGCGTTCGCTCTGAGTTACGTTTTCGGTCTGGGCAGATTGCTGTAGATCGAGAAAATGAATAGCAGCCAGCGAAGTTTCAACGTCCAGCAGCGCTGCCAGAACGGCACTGCGATAGTTGGCCAGCAGCTCTTCAGCTCTGGCCTGTGCTTCGTCGTGCAATGCGCGCCGTCGGCCACCATCGAAAATAGTCTGCACCAGGGATGCGCCCAGACTCAGCGAGTAGCCAGTACCTTGCAGGGTGGCAACAGCCGCTTGCATTGCAGGATTTTGCAGGCCGCCACTGCCGGTTAAGGTCAATGTCGGAAATAATGCAGCACGAGCGGCAGTGACATCGGCGTGCGCGGCTTGAAGGTTGGCTTCTGCAGACAATATGTCGGGACGACGCCCTAGCAATTCTGATGGTAAACCCGGTGTAACCAATGGCTCGGCCAGCGCAACAAGCTGAGTGCCAGCAATTGTAAAGCCTTCCGGATTACGCCCCACCAGCAGGGCCAATGCACCTCGCGCTGCGATCTCCTGTTGTTGTAACTGCGGCAAGATCAGTTCCGCATTCGCGACCGCCGCCTTTTGTGTGGCCAGATCAATCGCACTGGCTACACTGGCGCTGTAACGCGCTTCGATCACCTGCAGTACTTGGCGTGTCGTATTCAAATTTGATTCGGCAATGCTCAGCCTTTCGCGTAGCGAAAGTATTTGAAAGTAAGTACTGGCAACGCCACTTAAAGTAGTGAGTGCCACCGTATTGCGGTCTGCCGTGCTGGCAGCTCTCAGCAATGTGGCGGAATTGGCGGTAGCGCGGTTCTTGCCCCAGAAATCCACTTCATAGCTGGCCGATAACAATGCAGACCAGTCGGTTTCATGCGCGCTCGTATTGCCTGAACGACCCGCGATATACGCAGCATCAACACCTGCATTCACTTGCGGAAGAATGGCCGCGCCTACAGCGCGGGCGCGTGCATCTGCTTGCCGAATGCGTGCCTGGGCTGCTGCCAGATCAGCATTATTCTGTTCCGCAAGCACAATCAATGTATCCAGTTCATCGCTGGCAAAGCCGTGGTACCAGTCCCTGCTCGGCCAGTGCGCAGTGCCAGCGAGGGTGTTCTCGAAAGCCGCAGGCAATTCGGGGGGTACCGGAGTGGCTGTCTGCAGCACACAACCTGTGCATAGAACAACAACTGCAAAGCTGCCGATTAATATTCTCACGCTCACAGACAACCAGCCTCTGCAGTCCGGCTTACACCGACCATACCGTTTGACGATAGGCGATTGCCTATTCGAATAGGAGGAACGCTAGCATTAAGAGCGGCCGCAAACCTGTATATTTTTGTAAGAATATGCAACTGTATAATGGGTGGGTGCCATACTATCGACAATTAAGCTGCTCTATCCGAAAACACTGCTAAGAAGCGCAAAGAAAACTCTTTGTCACCATGAACATTTTATTGATAGAAGACGATCTCGAAATAGCAGCGTCATTAATGGCCGGTTTTCTCGAACAGGGTTATCGAGTCAATCATGCTGCCGATGGTGAGCTGGGCTTCAAGCTTGCCTGCGATTTGATTTATCAAGTTATCGTTCTTGATCGAATGCTGCCTGGGGCCGATGGTTTGACAGTGATGCGTCGTCTGCGTGCCAGCACGGTGATGACTCCCGTCATCTATCTGACCACCATGAGTGGCATTGATGACCGCGTGCATGGTCTGGAAGCGGGCGGCGACGACTATCTGGTCAAGCCGTTTGCATTTGCGGAGTTGCTGGCACGTGTACGGGTATTGGCCCGACGCCCGACCGTGGCGTCAGACAGCCTGATAAAATTGCATGCTGGCGAGCTGGAAATGGATTTGTTGCAACGCACGGTAATGCGCGACGGCAAACTCATTGAGCTACTACCGCAGGAATTTCGCTTGCTAGAATATCTGGTACGACATGAAAATCGTATCGTCACCCGTGCCATGCTGCTGGAAAATGTCTGGGACATACACTTCGATCCGCAGACCAGTGTCGTGGAAAGCCATATCAGCCGGTTGCGTGCCAAACTCAATTACGGCAGTGATACGGACTTAATACAGACCATTCGTGGGATAGGATACAAATTACTTGCGGCGCATTAGAGTTTTTCGCACTGAGAGTTTTCGTCTTGCGGCGTTGTTCGCGGTACTGTTCCTGGTACTGGCCGGCATTCTCATCGCCGCCGTCTACTGGATCGTGGAAGATACCCAGACGGATGCGCTGCTGAACGTTATTGAATCTGACATCAGTACCATTGACAACGGCTATCGTGAGAAAGGCTTTCCGGAGGCGATCGAAATTATCCAGCAACGCCTGGGATCGTCAGATTATTTCAATGTGAACTTGCCTAGCGACTATATCCTGCTCGCGGATCGGGTAAACGGAAAAATTGCCGGCAATCTGCCATCGATGCCACAAAAGCTGGGTGTGATGTCGATGCCTACTCCGCATCGTGTGAGTGACAAAAAAGTTATCCAAGACGGATCAATGCACAATCAAGACAAGATCAGTGCGAATGATACTTTACTGGGCAAGGGAGTATTGCTGGGCAACGATCTTTATCTTTTTGTCGGTCGCGATACTGCCACGATTGCTGCGACACGCAGTCGCATCCTGCAGGCTTTTGCCTGGATTACTGGGGTTACCGTGGTGCTGGCGGCATTCTGCGGCGTGTTCTTCAGTGTACAGTTCATGCGTCGCATTGATGTCATTGCCAACACCTGTAATGCAATCGTTGCAGGCCACTTTAGCGATCGCATTGCGATGCGGGGCAGCGGCGACGAGCTGGATCGCCTCGCCAGTTCGATTAACAGTATGCTCGACCGGATCGCGGCGCTGCTTGATAACTTGCGACAGGTGTCCAGCGACATCGCACATGATCTGCGGACGCCGCTGACCCATTTGCGCCAACATCTGGAACAAGCAGCCGTCAAATCGACCACTGTGCAGGACTATTCGTCAGCGGTCTCACGCGCAGTTAGCGAGACAGACCACCTGCTGGCCATGTTTACCGCCTTGTTGCGGATTTCACAGATTGAAGCGGGTACGCGACTCAGCAGCTTTGCAACATTGTCGTTGACTGACCTGCTGAATCGCTTGTACGAAATGTACCGCCCGGTTGCGGAAGACCAGGGACACATGTTGAGTCGCGCAATAGACGAGGGAGTGCATGTTCAAGGTGACGCGGAACTGCTGACACAGTTATTCATCAACCTGCTTGAGAATGCATTACGGCACACACCATCCGGTGCCAGTATTCTGATTGAACTGACTACATCAGAAGGTCGGGTGATCGCAGCCATCAGCGACACCGGTCCGGGCATTCCCGAAAGCGAACGCGAGAAAGTTTTCCGACGTTTTTATCGGATCACGGATAGTCGATCCACGCCCGGCCATGGGTTGGGGTTAGCGCTGGTGGCGGCAATCGCTAACCTGCATCAGGCTCGAATTACGCTCCACGATAACCAACCCGGATTGCGGGTTGCGTTGTCCATATATCTGACCTGAAGAGCGGAACCGCGCACGTCCAACTATCCTATGTCAGGCCATAGCCGCTTGTTCTCGCGGCCGACTCTTCCACAGCACCAGCACTCCAACGAATACGATGCCCGTCATGATAGTGCTGGCAACCAGCCCTATGTTCAGGGTCTGATTCCCTGCCAGCATGTCGGCAATCGCCGTGCCTGCGGTCCTGGCGACACAGATCGTCAGCCAAGAGTAATAGAGTTTCTGGATGCGGTCGCTGCGGCCGAACAGCAGGAGGACTGCCAGTATCGCGGTCAGTATGGCGGCCGCATAAACGCCACCCATGGCCTCCGGGTCACCGAAAGCACCGCGAACGGCGTCGCCCGCCGCAGTACCAAACACTCCGGCTGCCAGCATCGTAATCCAGTAATTGGCATCGGTCGCTGGAAGGCCGGGTTTGTCATTCTTCTTGTGTTGATAGATTACCATTGCAGCGATAAATACAGCGAGCGCGGTGGAAAACAGTATCCTGTTGACTCCCAGAAAGCGGCGCCCGCTAACGAAGTCAGCGATGTTGGTTGCGCCGGTGCGGATGAGGATGATGGCCAACCAGTACCAAGCTTCATGTTTGGTATTGTCACGACGCTCGAGGAAGTAGGCCACGGCAACGACCGCTGCCAGTATGGGTAGACCGCCGAGAATGCCCAGTCCGCTTATATTGGCAAACCAGTCTCCGGTGTTGGTGCCAAAGACGCTCGCCATCGTGATGCCCGTCCAGTAACGCGCATCCATCCTAGGCACGTGAATATATTGCATGATTGCTGCTCCGCGATGTAGTCGGCTCATTATTGAATTTTTGCAAAACTGCCGGTGTGCAAAAATGTCAAATCTATTGTAATTAAATATAAGACTTCGAACGTAAGGTGATACTTGCGGTTTTTAACGCGGAAATTAAGACGCCATATTTATATTGGGCGGCTCACCCGCTCTTGACGAGGAGGACACCAGAACTAAGGCATCTCAAAAACGGCCTTGAGAATCTCGATACAGCCGACCGTCTCAATGATATGCGGAGCAAGACACATTCCAGTCGTGACTCGTGCATAACACTTTCGTTTGCCAACACAGTTATTGGGGTTCTTTCAAGCGCCTGCTGGGCAGCATCCGGAGTAGTACATTGTCACGCAATACAAATTGGTGATAAAGCACGCCACCGAGATGCAACGCGATGAAGAAAGTCAATATATAGTAGGCAATCCAGCCATGGATATCGCCCACCAGCCCTAGGTTCTTGAAGCCAACCGGAGCGATAGCTGGTAGTGCAATCAGGCCAAGGAAGTGAACTGGCCAGCCACGACCACAGGTGTTGACCCATCCAAGAATCGGCACGAGGATCATCAGGCCATAGAGGGCCCAGTGCGTCAGCATTGCAGTTCGATGAGTCCAGATGGAAGTTTCCACACTCGCGAGCGAGACTGGTCTGGCAATTCGCCAGATAAGGCGCACCATCACAATTATCAAGATTGTCGCGCCCAGCGAAAGGTGGAGCTCCACTAAGCCCACCGGTTTAGTGTCCCGATGAACTTCCGGCATCACAATCGCTACAGCATATTGGGCGAGTAAGAGTATGAACACGAGCCAATGTAGAGTTTTTGCAGTTGCGCAATACTCCGACTTCATTTTTATCTTAGGAAAATTCATGATCGCCTCAAAAATTGGCTGTGATCAGCTGTCTGCGCCAAACTGGCGTTATAAGGTTATGAAGCCGCCGCTAAACACCATAGCTGGTTAGCCTTCATATGATGCGACATTGAGAATTGCAAAGCTTGCCGCAACCCGTCTGTCTGACCGGGCTGCGGCAATGGTGCTTCTCTCATGGCTTTCTGCAGAAACACACCAATCGACGAAAAGCCTGCTCAGAATGTACGACTGAGCGTAATACCAAAGGTGCGGGCTGGTGTATAGTTAACCGTATAAAGACTGTTGTTCGGATCAAAAAATTCAGCAGGGGTCGCATAAAATATCTTGAAATCGCCTTCAGAGATAATTGACCTTGTATCTGTAAAGTTTTTCGCCCAAAGAGCAACTCTGGTATGTTTATCGGCTGACTCCCAAGACAAGTGAGCATTGGTCAGTCCTTTATATTTACTCTGCTCCACCAGATTCCGGCTTACAGAATTTGCGTCGTTAAATTCAATGGCGCTTCTGTAAGTAACGTCAGCTCCAAACTCAACTACACCACGATCTGATCCCAGAGGCCGCGATAGACTTGCAGACAAATGCAACTGGTTCTTTGCCACGTAAGGAATTTGGTTCCCGGAATACACTGTAAGCTCACCTTTATCGTTGGCAGATACGAAATTATCGTATTTGGCGTCTGTATAGTTGTAGCTTGCTCCCAGCGTGACGCCGTCTGTCGGCAGAAAAGTACCCTCAAGTTCCACCCCTTGTATGAGTGACGAACCCGCGTTGGACGTCACAGAGGATAATGCCCCGGGGCTATAAGAGATGACCTGAAGAGACTTGTAATTCGCCCTGTAGGCGGCCAGATCGAATTCCAAGCGACGATTCAATAAGGTGCTTTTTGCACCAATCTCGTAGCTGGTCACCTTTTCTGGACTAAAGGGCGTCTGCAAGGCCGCAACTGTGTCGCCCGTAATGTCATATCCACCGCTCTTGAATCCCGTCGCCACGGTCGCATAAGTCAAAAAGTCTTTTGAAATTTGGTACGATAGATTCGCCTGAGGCGTAAAGGAACTCCAGTTATGCGCGTAGGTCGCATCCAGATAGTCTTGGAAACCAGCCGTATCAAACTTCAAAGAGTGGCCGGATTTGCGCTCAATCGACTCTCTGGCTCCAACCGTTAACTTCAACTGGTCCAATAATGCGTATGTCGCGGAGGCATAGGCCGCCATGCTGCTTGTAGTCACTTGTTGATTCTGGACCAACGTATTTGGCACGTGAAAGAATGGAACCCCGCTTATAAACGTGCCAGGCACAATGGCATGCACATGTGTTGGATGATCGTTTTCGCGATCAGAGTTCAAGTAGAACAGGCCAGCAATCCATGTCAGACGCTGATCTGCCAGTGAAGCAAGACGAAATTCCTGCGACAACTGCCTGTCGTGCTCACTTTGGTTGGCCACAATCTGACCGATTGGGTCGCCCATTGAAGAATAGTCAATCGACGAGTCCACTGCGCGAAATCCTGATATTGAAGTTAACGTCGCAAAGGGCATTTCCCAGTCCACCTTGGCCGACAGCCCGCCAGTAGTTTGAATCGCGACAGGATCAATGCTCTGGTTAGTGACATCCGGCCCGTAGTGCAGGATTGGCCAAAGGCTCGGCTGGAAATTTCCCACTAGGCGAGTGGTGCGTGAGCTTGACGTATCTCGCGTGTAGTCAGCACTAAATACCGCCTTTACAGCCTGGGTCGGCGTCCAGAGCAGCTGCCCACGGAGAGAGCCATCGTTGATTGAATTATCATAATGACCAGTGGCAAAATTCCTGACATTACCGTCTTGTCTTTCGAGATTGCCCGTAAGCTTTCCAGCAAGGCTGTCCGTCAACGGACCTGTAATCATCGCTCTTGTTTGAAAAAGGGCGTGATCACCGTAGGTGAGTTCTACTTTCCCTTTGGCTTCCCTGCTTGGTAGAGTTGTCTGGATAAGAACCGCTCCGCCGGTCACATTTCGTCCGAACAACGTGCCCTGAGGTCCTCGAAGAACTTCAATGTCCTGCAAATCAAAAAGATTAGGATTGTTGTCGGCAATACCTGTTGCTGGCACGCCATCAATGAACACGGAAACCCCAAGATCGCTGCCCGGGGCATCAGCGCCAATGCCGGTGCCACGAATTGAAAGGTATGATTCAGCGTGCGTAAACGATGTGAAGGTCAACCCAGGAACACGTAATTGCACATCACCAATATTGGTAATCCTCAGTTCCTCAATCTCATCAGTGGTAAGCGCAGACACGGCAATAGGCGTTTCCTTAAGGAGCGTATCGCGATGCATTGCCGTGACGACGATTTCTTCGAGGGTGGGAGTGTCAGCTGCACCCGCGCTCTCTATTTGAAAGACCGAGCCGCAGGCCATAAACAGAGCAGATAGGCGCACTAATGAACGTTGATTAGGCATATTTATTTCTCCCCAAGATACTTTTTTGTAACGCGATGTGGTCGGTTTATTATTGAATGCCTGCAAAACCACCGGTGCACAAAAATGTCAAGCTTACTGTAATTAAATGTAAGACTTAGAACATGAGGTGATACCTGCGGTTGTTAGCGCGGGCAGTAATGACATCGGCCAGCCAACCACGATGCGTGAATACCGACCCATAACACGAAAGCAGAGTCCGCTGCTAAATCCCCCCATCTACACAACTCGGATTCCATGTAATCAAATGGGTTTTCACAACCAACTCCCTTTATTCACCTCAAGACTGGTGAAAACCTGTCAATGCTTCTTCTTCGGAATATACAAATCCGTGAGCGTGCCTTCGAAGGCTTCAGCCGAGAACGCAATGGTTTCGGACAGGGTGGGATGCGCGTGAATGGTTGAGCCGATATCCGCAGCATCGCAACCCATTTCAATGGCGAGTGCAATTTCTGCAATCAGTTCACCGGCATTGGTGCCGACTACGCCGCCACCGACGACGCGATGAGTTTCTGTATCGAACAGCAGTTTGGTCATGCCTTCATCACGACCCAGCGCCAGTGAACGACCACTGGCGGCCCAGGGAAAGCTGGCTTTTTCGTATGCAGTGCCTTTCGCCTTGGCTTCGGTTTCAGTCAGGCCTACCCAGGCGATTTCCGGATCGGTATAGGCCACGGCGGGAATCACACGGGCATCGAAGAAGCGCTTTTCACCAAAGGCCACTTCGGCAGCGAGTTTGCCTTCATGCGTGGCTTTGTGGGCCAGCATGGGCTGACCGACGATATCGCCGATGGCAAAAATGTGTGGCACGTTGGTGCGCTGCTGGTTATCGACGGTGATGAAGCCACGCTCAGTAACGATGACGCCAGCGGCTTCGGCATTGAGCTTCTTGCCATTGGGCGTGCGACCCACGGCCAGCAATACCTTGTCGTATACCTGCGGCTCGATGGCCTGCTCTCCTTCGAAGGTTACGCGAATGCCTTCCTTGAGGGCTTCGACTTTAGTGACCTTGGTCTTCACCATGATTTTTTCGTAGCGTTTGCTGATGCGTTTTTCCAGCGGCTTGACCAGATCGCGGTCACAGCCCTGCACCAGACCGTCCATCATTTCCACTACGCTGACTTTCACGCCCAGTGCTTCATATACCGTGGCCATTTCCAGACCAATGATGCCGCCGCCAACCACCAGCATGCGCTTGGGCATATTGAGTTCGAGTGCGCCGGTGGAATCAATGATGCGCGGATCATCAGGATAACCGGGCAGCTTAACCGGCTCGGAACCGGCGGCAATAATGCAGTGCTTGAAACTGACTTTGCGCTTTGCATCACCGTTGGTCACTTCAAGTTCATGCGGCGATACGAACTGACCCAGCCCATGAATCACTTCCACCTTGCGTTGCTTGGCCAAGCCAGTCAGACCACTGGTCAGTTTGCCGATGACCTTGTCTTTCCATGCACGCAGCATGTCGATATCAATCTTCGGTTTGCCGAAGCTGATGCCGTGTTCGGCCATTTCATTCGCTTCATCAATTACTTTGGCCGCGTGCAGTAACGCCTTTGACGGAATACAGCCTACGTTCAAGCACACGCCACCCAGGGTGGGCCAGCGTTCGATTAGCGCAACCTTCATGCCGAGATCGGCAGCACGAAAAGCAGCGGTATAACCACCGGGACCCGCGCCCAGTACCACCAGTTCAAAATCATAATTACCTGAAACAGCCGCAGCACTGACGGGTGCAGCAATGGGAGCAGCAACCAGTACCGATGCTTGTGCAGGCTTTGTATCTGTCTTTGCCACAATTTTTTCAGCAGCAGGCGCAGCGGCAGCGCCTGCAATGCTCAGGATCAGTGCGCCCTTGGAAATGCGATCGCCTTTCTTCACCGCCACTGACTGCACTACACCGGCAGTCGTGCTGGGTACATCCATGGTGGCCTTTTCTGTTTCGATAGTAATGAGCGGCGTATCGATTTCAATTCGATCACCGACTTTTATCAACACTTCGATAACTTCAACGTCTTTGAAGTCACCAATATCAGGAACCAGAATTTGCTGAGTCATGGATGCAACTCTTTATGAATGCGTGTAACTGTGGGATAGGTTCGCGGACAACCTACCCACTGAAAACTTAACCGACTAGCAACGCCGTTGCGTTGGCTAACTGTTTGGCGAGATGGGTGGTGAAGCGTGCGCCCAGTGCGCCATCCACCACGCGATGATCGTAAGCCAGCGTAAACGGCAATATCAGCCGTGCATCAAAGTTGCCGGTCTTGGTGTTGTACACCGGCTTCATTGCAGACTTGGCAACGCCGAGAATTGCCACTTCTGGCGCATTGATAATTGGTGTAAACGAGGTGCCGCCAATGCCACCCAAGCTGGAAATAGTAAAGCAACCGCCCTGCATGTCAGCACCACTCAACTTGCCATCACGAGCTTTTGCAGATAGCGCAGCAAGATCGCTGGCGATGGCAAATAGGTTCTTCTGATCCGCATTACGGATAACCGGCACAACCAGCCCATTAGGCGTATCTGCTGCGAAACCGATGTTGAGATATTTTTTGAATACCAGATTCTGGCCAGCAGCATCTAGTGAAGAATTGAAGGCCGGAAACTCGCGCAAGGTATTCACCACTGCACGAATGATGAAGGCCAGCGGTGTTAACTTGACACCACGCACTTCGGCTTCATCCTTGAGCTGTTTACGCATTACTTCCAGATCGGTGATGTCGGCTTCATCCAACTGCCACACATGCGGCACATTAACCCAGCTAGCATGCAGTCGCGGCCCAGAAATTTTTTGCACGCGGCTCAGTGGTTTGATTTCAACCGCGCCGAACTTGGCAAAATCCACCTCAGGAATTTTCGGCAGTGCTGCGCCACCGCCACCACCTGCCAAGGCGCGTTTCACCCAGTTTTTTACATCTTCAGGAGCAATACGGCCCTTGACGCCGGTACCTGTTACTCGTGACAAATCCACGCCCAACTCACGAGCAAAACGTCGTACCGACGGACTGGCGTGAGCTTTTGCAAAGCCCGCTTCATTGATGGGCGGTAAGGTTGCACTACCCTGAGTCGGGACAGGCGCGTTCACCACCGGTGCAGCCACTACTGATGATGATGCCGCAACCGGTTTGGGTGTCTCTGTCTGAGTGGTAGCAGCAGGCGTGGGTGCTGCCGCTACAGGAGCCGTTGCATCAATACTGAGAATGACAGCGCCCTTGGAAACCCGGTCGCCTTTCTTGATGGCCAGTGACTTCACCATACCAGCTGCCGTACTCGGCACATCCATGGTGGCCTTTTCGGTTTCGATGGTAATCAAAGCAGTGTCAATGTCGATTTGATCACCGACCTTAACCAATACTTCAATGACCTCAACGTCTTTGAAGTCACCAATATCAGGAACGTGTATTTCTTGTGCCATAGCGGTTCAACTGTGAGTCTGCATTGAATCTAACATGCGAGGGCCACTAAGCCTGTTTTACAGTACATAGTGACCGCTAACAGGCCAACGCCTTTATAAAGAGGCGGGACTCGGTTTATCTGCATCAATATGCTTGTTAATGTAAGCCTGTACGACCTTCTTATCGAGCTGGCCTTCATCAGTCAACGCTTTGAGCGCTGCCGCCACCACGTAGTGCTTATCCACTTCAAAGTGACGACGCAGGGCAGCGCGGCCATCAGAACGACCATAGCCATCGGTACCCAACACCACGTAGCGGCCCGGTATCCATTGACGAACCTGATCAGCCACTACTTTCATATAGTCAGTAGAGGCAATGAACGGCCCACTGGCTTTGGCCAGCGTCTTGGTCAGGTACGCTTCACGAGGTTTATCGCCCGGATGCAGCATATTCCAGCGTTCCACATCCAATGCCTCGCGACGCAACTCGGAAAAGCTGGTAACACTGTAGACGTCGGCACTGATCTTGAACTCGCTATCGAGAATGGCAGCAGCGGCTTCGACTTCGCGCAGAATGGTACCAGAGCCAAGCAACGTGACTTTCTGCTTGAACTTACCGCCTTCCGCGAAACGATATATGCCTTTAAGAATCCCCTCCTCCACACCTTTCGGCATCGCGGGATGGGAATAATTTTCATTCATGCAGGTCAGGTAGTAAAAAATGTTTTCTCGTTCCTGATACATGCGCCGCATGCCATCCTGAATAATGACTGCCAGTTCATACGAATAAGTCGGGTCATAGGCAACACAATTCGGTATGGTCGACGCGGCCAATAGGCTATGCCCATCCTGATGCTGCAAGCCTTCACCAGCGAGCGTTGTGCGGCCAGCAGTGCCACCCATCAAGAAACCACGTGCCTGCATATCACCTGCGGCCCATAGATAGTCACCAACTCGCTGGAAACCAAACATGGAATAATAAATATAGAACGGCACCATGTTGATGCCATGATTGGCATAGGCTGTACCCGCTGCGATCCATGACGACACTGCACCACCTTCGTTGATACCTTCTTCAAGAATCTGGCCCTTCTTGTCTTCCTTGTAGAACATCAACTGATCCGCATCCTGCGGTGTGTACAACTGGCCCTTGGAAGAATAAATACCAATTTGACGGAACAAGCCTTCCATACCAAAGGTGCGTGCTTCGTCGGGTACGATGGGCACAATGTACTTACCAATTTCTTTGTCCTTGAGCAGTACTTGCAGAATGCGCACAAACACCATGGTGGTGGAATTATCGCGATCACCGGTACTTTGCAGTAATGTATCGAAGGCGCTGAGCGGTGGCACCTTCAGTGGCGGCGCAACATCCTGACGTTTCGGTAAATAACCGCCCAGTTGTTTACGACGTTCGTGCAAATACTTCATCTCGGCACTGTCTTCCGGCAAACGCTGGAACGGCGCATTGAGAATCTGTTCATCACTGATGTCGATACCAATGCGATCACGTACTTCGCGCAGCGCTTGATCATCCAGCTTCTTCTGTTGGTGAGTGATGTTCTGACTTTCGCCATAGCGCCCCATCATGAATCCCTTGACGGTCTTCGCCAGAATGACGGTGGGTTGTCCCTTGTGGGCCATGGCGGCGGCATAGGCATTGAATACCTTGCGCGGATCATGACCACCACGGTTCAAATGCCAGATGTCGTCATCAGACATATTCGCAACCATTTCTTTCAACTCAGGATACTTGCCAAAGAAATGTTCGCGCGTGTAGGCGCCTCCCTTAGCTTTGAAATTCTGATATTCGCCATCAATACAGTCTTCCATCACCTTACGCAACAACCCGTCGGTGTCCTTAGCCAACAACGGATCCCATCGCGAACCCCATACGACCTTGACCACATTCCAACCGGCGCCGAGGAAGGCCGCTTCCAGTTCTTGAATGATTTTACCGTTGCCCCGCACCGGGCCATCTAGTCGCTGCAAGTTACAGTTAATAACGAATACCAAGTTATCCAAGCCTTCACGCACCGGCAGAGTCAGCGCCCCCATGGACTCAGGTTCGTCCATTTCGCCGTCGCCGAGAAAGGCCCATACTCTACGGTCGGTGGTTGGGACGATGTCGCGATTTTCCAGATAACGCTGAAAACGCGCTTGGTAAATCGCCATCATTGGCCCCAACCCCATCGATACGGTAGGGAACTGCCAGAACTCAGGCATCAGCTTGGGATGTGGATAGGAGCTCAAGCCCTTATCACTCTGCACTTCCTTACGGAAGTATTTGAGGTTTTCTTCTGTCAGGCGACCTTCAAGATAAGCGCGTGCGTAGATGCCTGGCGAGGCATGACCTTGCACGAACACCATATCACCGGGATGCTGGTCGGACGCGGCGCGCCAGAAGTGATTAAAGCCCACTTCGTACAAAGTAGCGGCTGATGCGTAGGTGGCGATATGACCACCGTACTCAGAGCTTTCTCGGTTGGCTTTCACCACCGTAGCCAGTGCATTCCAGCGAATGTAAGCCTCAATGCGACGCTCCAATGCGCGATTGCCCGGGTACGGCTGCTCTTGACCCACGGCAATACTGTTGAGGTAGGCCGTATTGGGCTTGAACGGCAAGTAGGCACCGGAGCGACGAGTTTGTTCGACTAATTGACTCAATAGGTAGTGCGCGCGTTCCGCGCCATGAACCTGAATGACAGCATCAAGTGACTCCAGCCATTCTTGGGTTTCTTGTGGGTCGACGTCTTGTATCTTTTCATTGTCCGTCATTTAGCTTTACTCGGCATGGTTTTGCGCAGGCAGGTATCATCGTGATTTGCCTAAAATCGGTCAAGAAATGATATTCGCCTCCCTGCCACCAAAGCACACTCTCAAAATTAAATATCTGGATGCCCCGCTATCGAACCGCATCTTGGCCGATCACGACTTGTTATTGGTGGTTGCCAATAATCAAAGTGAAAAAACACTGCTAAGGCAGTGTCCGCGCAATTCGGAACTGCTTCAGCAACAACGGCAGCTCGGTGACCAAACCGCCAGCTCAACACTGCAGTTAAGTGCCAATAAACAGGGCGGCGCGCTTTTGTTAATTTTTGTTAAGAGCGGTGCTAGCTGCTTCGAACAGCTACAAATGGCAGCGAAACTGTGGAAAATCGCCGCCGATCACCGGGCAGAACGCATTGCTCTGAGCACGCACGGATTTGACTCAATCGAGTCGCATGCGCTACTTAACTCGCTGCTGGCAGCGGTATTGGCAGGCAGCGCCGCTTTGCCTACCTACAAGAGCAAACACACCACCCAGCCGTTGAAAGTCATTAGTCTTCAGCAAGGTTCCGCCAATGATTTTGCGACGACGCTGGCAACCCATGCAGGCAACCATCTGGCGCGCTGGCTGACCACCCTGCCGCCAAACGTGCTGGACTGCGGCAATTATCGACACACGCTACAACAGCTGGCAAAACAGGAAAGCTGGCAAGCAGAGTTTCTAACTCTCGCTGCGTTGAAAAAACATAAGGCAGATGCGTTCCTGGCGGTGGCTCGCGCCAATGCTCATAGCAATGCAGGCATCATGCGTCTGCGTTACCACAGCAAAACCAACAAGCGTAAACAGCGCCACACCTTGGCCTTAGTTGGCAAGGGGATTTGCTTTGATACCGGCGGCATCAACCTAAAACCCCATAAGAGCATGGTCGACATGCATACCGACATGCAGGGCTCTGCGGTGGCGCTAGGCACACTGCTGGCACTGTCGCGCCTCAAGGTGCCCTTTGATATTGAGTGCTGGCTGGCGCTGACCGAAAACGAAATTGGCCCGAATGCGTATCGCCCGCAGGAAGTAATCACCGCCGCCAATGGCGTGACCATTCAAGTGGTGCATAGTGACGCCGAAGGTCGCATGGCTCTGGCAGACACATTGACGCTGGCCGCCAGAAACAACCCCAACTTGATACTCGACTTTGCCACCCTCACTGGTGCCTGCGTGGGTGCCTTGACCGAACGCATGAGTGGCGCTTTCAGCAATCGCCCACAACTACGTGATGCCATTGAACTAGCCGGACGTAACAGCGGTGAACGAGTATGGAGCTTTCCCATGGATAGCGACTTCGATAGTGATCTGGATAGCCCAATTGCTGACATCATGCAATGCACGATGGATGGCAAGGGCGATCACATCCTTGCCGCACGTTTTCTGAATCGCTTCGTCCCCGAAACCATTCCTTGGATACATATCGATTTGTCATCAGGCAGCAAAACCGGTGGCTTGGCGCATATCCCTACTGAGATTACCGGCTTTGGCGTACGCTGGGCCGTGGACTTCTTCAAACAACACTCGTTCAACTGAACGCGAGCTTTTAACGCATGAACGACATCAAGACTCTTACCTTGCTCCGCCCTGACGATTGGCACTTACACCTGCGTGACGGCGACCATCTGGCAGCGGCACTGCCCTTCACCGCGCGTCAATTTGCGCGTGCAGTGGTGATGCCTAATCTGAAGCTACCGGTAACAACGGTAGAACTGGCCGACGCGTATCGGCAACGCATTCTCAACGCCCTACCCGCGTCGATGAGCTTCCAACCATTGATGACCTTGTATCTCACCAACACCACCACGCCCGCTGAAATACATAAAGCCAAAGCCAGTGGTTTCATTGTGGGTTGCAAATTATACCCTGCTGGAGCAACGACGCATTCCGATGCAGGCGTCACGGCGATTGAACACATCTATCCAGCATTAGAAGCCATGCAGGAAACCGGCTTGGTATTGCAAGTCCATGGCGAAGTGACTCACAGTGATGTTGATGTATTTGATCGCGAAACTGTATTCATTGAGCAGGTTCTTACACCACTAACCGAACGCTTTCCCAAATTGAAGATTGTGTTTGAGCATGTCACCACACGCGGTGCAGTGGAATTTGTACAGCAAGCACGTAGCGGCGTGGTAGCCACGCTGACGCCACAACATCTGCTGCATAATCGCAACGCGATTTTTCAGGGTGGCATTCGACCGCACTATTACTGCCTGCCAATTCTGAAACGCGAACACGACCGTCAGGCGCTGGTCGCAGCAGCCACCAGTGATGATACGCGTTTCTTCTTAGGTACCGACAGCGCCCCGCATGCACAACACACTAAGGAAAATCATTGTGGCTGCGCCGGCCTATTCTCAGCGCACGCCGCAATAGAATTATATGCCGAGGTGTTCGAGCAGGCAGGCCGACTGAACTACCTGCAAGCGTTTGCATCCGAACGGGGTGCTGATTTTTACGGCCTACCGCGCAACACCACAACAATCGTGCTGGAACGTGTCAATTGGACACCGCCGTCGTACTACGCGTATGGCAAGGATCATCTAATCCCCATGCGTGCCGGTGAAACGATAAGCTGGCGACTACGCGATGCGTCACAGAGCGGTAAGTTGTCTGCATGAGTAATAGCAAAAAAGAAAAGTCAGCCATGGCACAGCGCTTTCGTGGCTTTCTACCAGTTGTAATCGATGTGGAGACCGGTGGCTTTAATCCTAATACTGATGCGTTGCTGGAAATCGCCGGTGTGCCGATTGAAATACAGGAAGATGGCGTCTTGAAACGCGGTGAAACTTGGCGTTACCACGTACAACCCTTCGCAGGTGCTAACATGGAAGAGGCATCACTGGCCGTCAATGGCATTGACCCGTTTCACCCATTACGGCTTGCACTGCCGGAGGCGGAAGCTCTGACACACCTGCTAGGCAATATTCGTCGTGCGGTAAAAGACCATGGCTGCAATCGTGCGGTGCTGGTCGGACACAATGCCTATTTTGATCTTAACTTTTTGAATGCTGCGGTGACGCGCTGCGACATCAAACGCAATCCCTTTCATCCTTTCTCGTGTTTTGACACGGTAACCTTGGGGGGGGTCGCATTTGGTCAAACGGTACTCGCCAAACTGGCGTTGGCAGCGGGGATGGAATGGGATCCCAATGAAGCTCACTCCGCCGCTTATGACGCGGAACGTACCGCTGATTTGTTCTGCATGATTTGCAATCGCTTCCAAGAAGTGTACGAAGCATCATTGCCAGCGACTGCACTCGATCTGAGTGCAGCGATAGACACAGCTAATTAACTGGCTTTAACTCGTCGCTGAGCTAATTACTTTCTGCAATTCACCGCTATTGTACATTTCAACGACGATGTCGCAGCCGCCGATTAATTCACCCTTGACATACAACTGAGGATAGGTGGGCCAATTTGAGTACGTCTTGAGCGCTTCGCGCAGCTCAGGTTCTTCAAAAATATTCACCGACTCGAACTTGGCATCCACCGCATTGAGTGCTTTAACCACAGTCGCCGAAAATCCGCATTGTGGAAAATCTGGGGTTCCCTTCATGTACAACAACACCGGATTGCTGGAAAGTTGTGATTTGATACGTTCTGTTACGTCCACTGCGGTCACCTAATATAAACAAGACACAATTTGCAAGTCACTGAATTATGGGGCCCACCAGCCGATTCTTCAATGGCCTAAGCCGGAGTTCGGCGTAACCATCGTCACTAAATCAATACGTGCAGCGCTCAGGTACAATCAACTCCAGTTGACAGCGACTTGGCGAGTGCCGAGTCGCTGTTTTGTAAGGCTTTTGACAAAAAAATAATGTCCCATTTCAATTTATCAAAAGAAATCCGTCGTTCCGTTGAACGTGCCTTGGCTGAAGACATTGGTGCCGGGGACTTGACCGCAGCCTTGGTGCCTGAGGCCGCTCAAGCCAGCGCCACGGTGATTACGCGTGAAGCAGCCATCATTTGTGGCCGCGCTTGGTTCGATGAGGTATTCCAGCGGCTGGATCCGAGCATTCAGATTGAGTGGAACTATATGGATGGTGAGCGTGCGATGCCTAACGAAGTGTTATGTCACCTGCATGGCTCAGCACGAGCATTGCTGACCGGCGAACGCACCGCGCTTAATTTTCTGCAAACTCTGTCTGGAACCGCAACTGAAACGCGTCGCTATGTCGATGCGATTGCAGGCACTGGCTGTAAGGTACTCGATACTCGCAAGACCATACCCGGGCTGCGCCGCGCACAAAAATATGCCGTGATCTGCGGTGGCGGCACCAATCATCGTGTCGGTTTATTCGACGCTATTTTAGTCAAGGAAAATCACATCATAGCCGCTGGTTCAATTGCTGCAGCAGCCAGTCATGCACGTGCTACCGCCGGTGAATGCATGATCGAAGTTGAGGTTGAAAACCTGGATGAATTGGAACAAGCCCTAGCAACAGACATCGATCGAGTATTGCTAGATAATTTCAGTAATCAAGATTTGATCAAAGCAGTACAGATGAAAGTCAGTCGCAAGGGCTATCACGTGCAATTGGAAGCATCCGGCAATGTATCGCTAGATACCATTCGCGAAATCGCCGCAACTGGTGTGGAATTCATCAGCATTGGCGGCCTAACCAAGCATTTGCGTGCGGTGGATCTCTCCATGCGTTTCACATTCAGCGAGCAAAAAGCATAAGGGCAGCCGTGGCCGCCCTTATCGTGTTATCGAAGAAAAGCGGTGCACTAACCGCTCTTACAGCGAGAACCCATGTTACAACTTGGCGGCGGCCGCTTCGTAGTTGGCAAGATTGTTCAAGAAATTATCAGTGAAGTCCGGGCGACGGTTACGGAAGTCAACATAGTAAGCGTGCTCCCACACATCCAACACCAACAACACCTTACCTTCAGATGCCAGTGGCGCAGCGGCGTTGGCGGTCTTGGTCACTTTCAGTTTGCCATCGTTACCCAACACCAACCATGCCCAGCCAGAACCGAACTGTCCCACAGCTGTGGCCTTGAAGGTTTCTTTGAATTTATCAACGCTGCCAAAATCGGCAACCAATTTGTTTTCCAGCACGCCTGGAATGCCGCCACCACTCGGTGACAGTGATTCCCAGAAAATATTGTGATTAATCACCTGACCGGCGTTATTGAATACCGCCACCATGTCATCCTTGCCATGTGATAGTTGCACCAGCTCTTCTAACGACTTGCCTTTGAGTGCGTCATTTTTTTCCACCAGACCATTCAGATTCACCACA
This sequence comes from Steroidobacteraceae bacterium, assembly GCA_050181835.1. Taxonomy (GTDB): domain Bacteria; phylum Pseudomonadota; class Gammaproteobacteria; order Steroidobacterales; family Steroidobacteraceae; genus CAILZL01. The sequence continues at coordinate 110,365 of JBFXCU010000005.1, forward strand.
TAGGAATTGTGATGTTTGCCGTGGTGTAGTTCCAGAGTTTCCTGACACATGCCCTTGGCGGCGAGCGCATTAAGGGAAAAAGGCAACGAGGGTAATGTAAAGCTCATGGTCGTATCCTGTAGCGGGCTTGGCCACTCATGGGCCAGCGTGGTTAATAATCCCGGTAAACCGCTGGGTTATCAGCGCCGAGCCAGCACCAGTGTAACCCAAGCGCACTATTGACTGCCAATGCCGGAATACACTCGGTTAGCGGTCCCTCTCCAGCAACGGATTATTGCTACCCAACCGCTCTTCGCTCTGTACGTTCAGCACCCGCTGCGGCATGGAGACGCCGTAGCCCTGTGCGTAATCAACACCGAGGCTGCGCAGCATATCGATGATCTCCTGATTCTCAGCAAATTCAGCAATGGTCTGCTTGCCAGTGAGATGACCAATCTCGTTAATGGAGCGCACCATCTCGCGATCAATCGGGTCATGCAATAAATCTTTGACGAAGCTACCGTCGATCTTAAGGAAGTCGACCGGAAAGTGTTTGAGATAACCAAATGACGACAAGCCGGTGCCGAAATCGTCCAGCGCAAACCGGCAGCCTTTATCTTTGAGCGCCTGGATAAACCGATTGGCTTGCGAAAAACTGGCGACGGCGGCAGTTTCGGTAATCTCAAAACAGATTTTTGACCCGTCTATACCGCTACGATGAAACTGCTCAATGACAAACGGCAGAAATTTGTCATCACTCAAACTTTGACCAGAAAGGTTAATGGAACACATGGCGAGCTTTTCGCGTTCATCTGCTTCGGATACCAGCCAACGAAACGCATTCTCAATCACCCAGCGATCAATGGCCGGCGTAATGTTGTAACGCTCGGCAGCGGTGATGAACTGATCCGGCGTAATGATCTTGCCCTGCTCATCGCGCATACGCAGTAGCAATTCATAGTGCAAGCCGGGCTCATTGCGTTGCAGTGGCAAAATAATTTGCCGATACAATTCAAAGCGACCTTCTTCCAGTGCATTGTTAATACGCGCCGCCCATTGCATCTCGCGACGACGACGCATCAAGTCCAAATCATTTTCCTGGAAGCTATAAATGCGATTACGGCCCGCTTCTTTGGCAGCGGCACACGCCGCCTCGGCTGCGGAAAGGATACCCGCAACATCGTCATTTTCAGCGGTAATAGGCACCACCCCCAAGCTGGCACCCATGCGGAAGGTGCGCTCCTCCCAGTTGAATTTGTAGTTGCGCACCGCCTCACGCAAGGCATCTGCCATGCCAATGGCTTCATCCATACTGCAAGCTTCCAACAAGATACCGAACTCATCGCCGCCCAAACGAGATACCGTATCACGCCAACGCACTTTGGATTTTAGCAAGGCACCGACCTGACCCAACAACGCATCACCGGCATTGTGTCCACAATTGTCGTTAACGATTTTGAATTGATCCAGATCCAGATGACAGATGGCATAAGACGCTTCACGCGCACGCGCACTTTTCAACGCATGATCAACACGTTGCTCAAACTCACGCCGATTCACCAAGCCGGTAAGCATGTCGTGACTGGCGTGATAGGACAACTTACGATTCAGCTCACGGCTTTCGCTAACATCATGGAATACCAGCACCCCGCCTGAAACCGACCCCGCGCCATCACGAATCGGCGAAGCGCAACTTTCTATATACAACTCATTGCCGTCGCGACGAATTAACAAGGTGGGTCGCACTGATTTGATGGAATGAGCGCGACGCATGGCTACCGTCAAGGGATTTTCCAGTGGCTCACAGGTCTCCTCGTGGAAACCGCGAAACACGTCATCAACCGACCGGCCCATGGCATCTTCAACGCCCCAACCGGTGAGCGCCTGCGCGACCGGATTGAGATACTCAACTTGGCCCAGCGCATCGGCGGTAATCACGCCATCGCCAATGGATTGCAAAGTGATCTGTGCCGACTCTTTTTCACGGAACAACGCTTCTTCGTACAACTTGTTTTCGGTGATATCCAGCTCTACTCCTACCAAACGTAGCAACTTGCCTTCGCTATCGGTCAGGGCTTTGGCGCGTGCGGTAACCCACCGCCAATCACCGGATCGGTGTCGCACACGATGCGTACTTTCAAAATACTCACTGTCGCCAGAAATATGCTCGCGCAACAACCGTTCTACCGCTTGACCATCATCAACGTGGACAAATTGCCGCCAGTCTTTGACATCAATCAGCTCATCATCCGCATAGCCCAGCATGGCTTTCCAACGCGGTGACAGATACAATGTACCGCGTTCAAAATCCATATCCCATAAGCCATCATGGGCGCTTTGCATCGCTAGCTCATTACGCAATTGCAGATAAGAGAATTCTTGGTGAATACGTCTCCTTTCCAGTCCTGCCGCATAGCTGGACGCCAGCAATTTAAGCAATAGATGCACCTCCGCATCCCAGCCATCACGCGCATGCGTGGCACACAAGCATATAAAACCAACGCTACGACCGCGCATAATCAAACCGGATATCAACGCCGAACCGAAGCGCATGGTTGCCAGCCGTTGCGCCAGCTCAGTGTAGCCAGGAGCATGAGCGGTATCACGCAATTCCAATAGTCGCTGACTATCCAGCCGCTCATGCAAGGCTATCGGTGAAGTGCTTTTGCCAACCAATACTTCAGGATTACCACCGACATACGCACTACTGGCGCTGAGTACCTTGTTGATCCGCTCACGCGGAGCATCAAACAACGCAACAAACACGCCATCGGCAGCAACCAGCTGACGCAAAGTATGTAAGGCAGTGCGGACCAGCGCATCATTGCCATGTAGCTCTGCCGACTGCAGTTCGACACAGAGCTTGGTGAGCGTGGCATCTACCGTGACTATCGAGGCTAATTTCGTTAGTTGAGACGCAGCAGATTCACTACGTTCTTCGCACCGTACGGATGGCGAACTAGGTATGTCAATCGACTTCTTGTTCATTGCTCTGCGATAAGCATCAGGGGGAATGGCCCTGTGTACATTTATTTCCTAACACAGTGTGCCTTACGGTTGGCCCATTGTTGCACATCCGTCAATCCGCAAGCTAGTTGCGAACCATTAAGGCGGCTGATAGGCCAACGCCGCTGATAAACGACCACGCTGAACGCAAGCCGGATCAGCAGCGCTCGACACTAAATACCAACTTTCGTCTTTGCCATCTTTGATAGGTTGTGCATCGACTCCGGCAAAGCAGCGCTGCTTGGTGTTTTCATCAATCAACAAAGTTCGATTTGGTGCGGCTACCAACCAGGCAGCAGCATCATCGGACTCCTGCTGCCATTCACGCCAGCGCGAGTGGCCAAAGTTCACTGTCGGGCGGGTGAATTGCAGTAGATATTGTTCATCATAGGCAACTAACCCCAACTCCCTGTGCAGATCTACCAGCGCTTCCACTTGCTGAACAAACGTTTCACTGGAGCGTACCGCATTCATCGCCGGGCTGATCCACACCCCCACTACAGACAGCGTGATCACTAGCACACCTCCCCAAGCCAAGGCTGCCTGACGCACACGCGTAACCCCGCACCACAGTAGAGTGAGCATACCAATCAGCAACATTGGTCCAAGCGGATCGATACCGTATCGCGCCAGTGTTTGCGTGCGCACAGTAGGGACGAGACCGGCATACGCCGCAACCAACAGGCACAGCACGCTGACAAACAAGGCCAGACCGAAAAAGACGCGTCGCACTCCCACTCGCGACCACAACGACATCAACAACGGTGCCAACGCCAGGCATAAGGCCGGCAAGGCCGGCAGGATATACACGCCACGCTTACCAGCACTGATGCTGAAAAACACTAGCACCAGCACCACCCAGCTCAGCAACAGCGCGATGCGCAAATCGCCTTCACGCAAGGCACGTCGCCAACCAAGTATCGCCCATGGCAATAACGCCGACACGGGCAACCACAGGGGCGGAATCACCTCGACCAAGAAATACCAGAAAGGTCTGACGTGATGCCAAGCATTGGCATAACGATCGATGGTCTGTTGAAACAGTATTTCGTCACGATAGGCAACTAGTTGAGGACTATCCAACGAGGCAAGCATCATCGGTGCAAACCAAATACAAATAGCGGCCAGCATGGCCAACAATCCCAGCACCCAAGGCCAACCAAATGCAATGCGTGGTCGCGGCCGCCAGCGCGTATCACGCAACAATGCATAAGGAATCAGAATCAATAACGGCAAAAAGCCCACGCCCTTGGTGATAATGCCAAAGCCTGCTGCGGCACAACCGATGCAGTACCAACGCCAGTTCGGTCCGAGCAACAGATGGCGTAACAGACCATATACACCCAAGACCACCCAGAAGAGCAGCGTGGCATCAATCTGCGCCTGCCGCCCTTGCCACACGAATTGAACCGTGCCGAGTAACAACAATGCGGCTGTCAGACCAACTTCGCGATCCCACAGCCGTCGGCCAAGATCGTAGATCAACACCACACTACCGAGCGCGGCCAGCAATGACGGCAGCAAAAACGCTACTCGCAATGAACCGCTGAGCTGGTAAAAAGCAGCAATGAACCAGAAAAACAATGGTGGTTTGTCAGCGTAAGTATCACCACCAATCATCGGAATCAGCCATTGGCCACTGCGCACCATATCGCGCGCCACCAAGGCAAAACGCGGCTCATCGGCAGGCCATGGATCGCGCAGCCCAATGCCAACCGCCATCAGCAACACACCCAACCCGAGCAGCCAATAGATGTCGAGACGCACATCCGCTGCAGTGTATTGACCGGGACGCCATACTCGCCGCGAGAGGTCATTGAGAATATCGGCCAAGCTCATTGCAAACCGTTTCGTTGCTCGTCACCAAGACGCTTGGTACGCCGGTGCAAGTACAAGTTATACAGCGCAACGGTAAAGGGAAACAGATTGGACAGAATGCCCACAGAATCATTCTTGCCAAACACAAAGTACAACAACAATAGCACACTACCGGTGATGCTCATGTACCAGAACAAGGCAGGCATGACTGGTCGTCCCTGTTTACGTGAAGCCAGCAACTGCACGAACCAGCGTCCAGCAAACAACCCAACACCGAGGTAACCGATTAGCTTCCACGGTGTCACCACCACACCAAAACAGCCACACAGTATTTCATTCATGGTGACTTACTCTTCAGTAATGCGTTGTGGGGCGATACGTCGTTTGATAAGCCACATCACACCAAACAAATCCACAATACCGACCCATAAGCGATTATTCAGTCCGTACTTGGATGTGCCGCGCAAGCGAGCACGATGTGCTACCGGCACCGACACCACGCGCATACCAGCACGTTGTACTAGCGCTGGCAGAAAGCGATGCATGTGATTGAAGTGCGGCAGCTCCATGAACTGCTCGCGTTCAAACAACTTGATGCCACAACCCGTGTCGGGGGTACCGTCACTCAACATACTGCCGCGCACCCCATTGGCAATCCGTGAGGACAAACGGCGCAACCAAGTGTCACGACGCGCGGTACGATTGCCCATGATGAGTTTCAACGGCACTGTGCTATTTGACTGGCGTTGATCAGCCTGCAGCGCGGCCAGCAAAGTGGGGATATCGGCCGGATCGTTTTGACCATCCCCATCAAGTGTCGCGATCCAAGGCGCTCTGGCCGCCCGCACACCAGTGCGCACTGCAGCACTTTGACCGCTACGCCGCGAATGCTTGAGCAAACGAATTTGCGGCACCATCTGTGCACGCACCTGCAATATGGCCGATACAGTATCATCGGTGCTGCCATCATCGACGAAAATTACTTCAAAATTATACTGTTTGTGTAAAGCGGCATGAATCTCGCGCGCCAGCTCGCCAACATTTTCAACTTCATTGCAGACCGGGATCACAACGGATAGCTGCACAGCGGTGGCGTCAGGCAAGGTAGTCACAAATAATTTCCTGCAATACTTTGCAGCAGTATAGCCGAGCGCCGCCCGTCAAGCCTTATGTCTTACGCAACTCGCTCAAGGCCAGTTTATATGTTGGATGCAGCCGTTGTGCCATTTCCTGTGGCGTGGCAATAGCCTACGCAGCACTGGCTTTGCGCGGTGGCAAGTACGGCTCACCAATGGCGACAAGTTTCGCCCTTAACCTGTTTGTACAATGCTCGCACCGCCTGCGTGCCAGTGTTGGTACCCGAACCGCGAATCACCTGCGCGCGGAACGATTATTCGCCAAAAATTCAGCATATTTATCACAATGATCCTGTTCAATGCAGGGCACGCTAGAGCATGCGCATAGCAGTCAATAGCAAAAAGCAACCGAACGTCATACCTAACTGCCGCCGACTCAGACGATGCGCCAACTGCGCGCCCAACGGTGCTGCAAACTAGGTGGCCGGAGCGATCAACGCAAGCCCCAACCAGTTGACGCAACTAATATTGAATGGCGGCATAACCATTTGATTGGTATTTACCACCAAAAACCCCACTGTGACAGGCAGTGCAATCCATAAACCAAGTAGCGAGCCGTACCCACTGCACGCTGTACAGGATAATTGCACAAGGTCATCGTCGTCACGCTTAGTGAACCGCCACCTATCCCCATCAATATCGAGATGCTACCAATCGAAAACGGCAGCCATGAAGCACGCCAACCCGATGGCAGCGAATGACTCAGCACCCAATTGTCCAGCGGAAGCACCATCTTCAACGCGACCAGCGTCGCTACGAGCACGAACACCCAGCGCAATACATCTGCGTGCAAACGAGTTGTCAGCAGCACACCCGCAAACGCACCCAGCACTATCGGCACCACCCACGCGCGAATCACGGCATTATCAATAGTATCGCGACGTCTATGTGCGCGTGACGCAGAAATCGCGGTCGGCGCTATCGTTGCCAGTGAAGTTGCTACAGCAATCTTGATGCTCAGATCAGCACTGACTCCCGACAAGCTCAACGCCCACTCCAGCACCGGCATCAACACGATACCGCCGCCTACTCCCAACAGACCGGCTATCACACCTGACACCGCGCCTGCCGCGAGTAAGGCCAGCACGTACGGAAATACCATCGACCAAGTTAAATGCGCCACCAACTATCCATCATGGTTTGGTTGTTTATTATGTGGGCAACATACAGGAAGCCCTACTCGCATGACCAGATGATTGCGCTGCTTGCTAGCCAGCATGCGCCGCTTTGGTTCTGGCATTAAGCGCTCGCAGTACGTCCAACTCCGCCATGGTTGGCGCTGGTGTCTCACTCACCGCTGTGGCATAGCGCACATACCAACCGGTGTCGTCCTGAATTTGCGTGCGACTTAAGCATCAGGAATTGCTATTAACCATTTTTCAGTCGCAGCTGCGGCGCGCCAGTATTCCGACGACAGCACGTTGACGCAAGCTGGACTTGGCGTTCCCTGCCATAATTCCCCCTACTCCAACCGCCTTTTCGCCAGTAAACGTACACCATGAAGTTTTGCTCCAGCTGCGGCCACAGCGTGACGCTTGAAATCCCACCGGGCGACCATTTGCCGCGCCATATCTGCCCCGCTTGTGGGGTTATTCATTATCAAAATCCGCGCATCATCGCTGGCTGCCTGCCGGTATGGGAAGACCAGATTCTGATCTGCCGACGTGCTATCAACCCTCGACGTGGCTATTGGACCCTGCCGGCTGGTTTCATGGAAAACGACGAAACGGTTGCGCAGGGTGCCGCGCGTGAAGCACAGGAAGAAGCGCTGGCGGAGGTGGAAATCGGCTCACTCCTGGCAGTAGTCGATGTGCTGCATACCCAGCAGGTTCACATGATGTTCCGTGCCAAACTACGCACTCTTGCATTTGGTGTAGGGCCGGAAAGCCTTGAGGTCAAATTGGTGCGCGCGCACGAAATTCCCTGGGATGAGCTGGCTTTCGGCAGCATTCGCTTTAGCTTGGAACGATTTCTGGAAGATCGCTCTGCGGGACACGAAGCATTGCATATGTACACTTTTGCCTAAGCTGGAATCAAAAGCCTTGCTTGCTCAGCAAGCTTTGGCAAAATAGCCACCCTTCGCGCGCCCATTCGGCGAATTTCTGGAGCTGATATCAATGACCTTTGTCGTTACCGAAAACTGTATCAAGTGCAAGTACATGGACTGCGTGGAAGTCTGCCCTGTGGATTGCTTCCATGAAGGCCCTAATTTTCTGGTAATCGATCCGGATGAATGCATTGACTGCACCCTGTGCGAACCAGAATGCCCAGCTGAAGCGATTCACTCCGAAGAGGAAGTACCAAAGGGTCAGGAACAGTTCTTGAAACTCAATGCAGATCTAGCCAAGAACTGGCCCGTCATCACTGAACGCAAAACACCACCTGCAGACGCCAAGGACTGGGACGGCAAACCCGACAAGCTGAAGCTACTGGAACGCTAAACGGTCGATTTAACCGTGAAAATTGATAAGGCCCGCATAGCGGGCCTTATTGCTTGAGCCAATAATCAAGGTTCAACCGCGCGGATGATGCTGCGCATGCAATTCCTTCATACGTTCGCGCGCCACGTGGGTATAAATTTGTGTGGTCGACAAATCGCTGTGACCTAACAACATCTGCACCACACGCAGATCAGCGCCATGATTAAGCAGATGTGTGGCAAAAGCATGCCGCAAGGTGTGTGGCGATAAATCCTTGTCGATCCCACCTTTGAGCGCATAGCGTTTTATGATGTGCCAGAACGCCTGACGGGTCATGTGATCCCCACGACGGGTCGGAAACACGTAGTCAGACTGGCGCTCGAGCAAAATATCCATACGCGCGCCTTTGACAAATTGTGTCAGCCACTTTACCGACTCTTCGCCCAGCGGAATCAGTCGTTCACGATCCCCTTTGCCAATAATCCGCACCACACCCTGGTTCAGATTAACTTGGGAAAGTTTGAGATTCACCAACTCAGTGACGCGCAAGCCGGTGGCATACAACACTTCCAGCATGGTGCGATCGCGGTTACCCAGTGGATCCTTGGTAGCTGGCGCTTCCAGCAAGGCATCCACTTCTTCTTCAGTGAGTGACTTGGGCAACGCACGACCAATCTTTGGCATGGCAATCTGCACAGTGGGATCATCCACGATCACATTGTCACGCAACAAATAACGATAAAAACGACGAAAACTTGAAAGCTGCCTGGCAGTTGAACGGGGTCGGGCACCGGCAGTGACACGCGCGGCCATAAACGCCAGCAGATCGGAACGGGTCGCCGTATCAATTTTGCTGGAATGCTGCTGTAACCAGCGATCAAGACCGACCAGATCAGCGCGGTAGGCCGATAGCGTATTGGCCGATAAACCACGCTCCACCCACACCGCATCCAGAAAACGGTCGATAACGGAAGCGGTCTTGGGAGTTCGATTTCCTGACACGAGTTGCTCAGACTTTGAATAAACTGAGGACTTGGGTATTGCGCTCATTTAAAGGTATTTCCACACTGCTGCCGCTCTGTGATTGTCAACGGGTGATTCCGTCGCACCAAGTTCGGTTATGTCCCAGTATGCTGAGCGCTAAATTCACCGTTGTGATTGCAATCACAGAACATATTCCCGGTTAACATAAAGAGAAGCAGTTCACACAAAATGTCCCTTTTCATCCCTGATTGGCTAGCAAACACCCCGCTCGCCATAACCAATGGTGCCGGATTGCGCAATGAATAACCCGCTTGGCGCGGTATTGCGCATGATTTATGGCTGCTATGTATGGCTGTGTGCGAGTCTGCTGGGCACGGGTACCCTGCTGTTGTTACTGGTACTGCCAGGCATGGTGCGACGACGCGTGCTGGCAAAATCTGCGGCACGCCTCTTGTTACGCCTCGTCGGCATTCGCTATGAGTTACGCGATGCCGCATTACTGCCGACCACCGCCTGCGTAGTGGTGGCCAATCACAGCAGCTACTTGGATGGCGTGCTGATGAAAGCAGCGTTACCCGCCAACTTTTCCTTTGTCATCAAGAAAGAAATGGTGCGCATCCCCTTGGCAGGATTGCTGCTGCGGCGCATCGGCTCGCTGTTCGTCGATCGCGTTAATCGTCATGCTGGCGGCATGGATACGCGACGTATCCTGCGTGACGCGCTGGCCGGACAGTCCCTGGTTTTCTTTCCAGAAGGCACCTTTACGCAGAAAGTTGGGCTACAAGCCTTTCACTTGGGAGCCTTTGTCATTGCACAGCGCACCCAGTTACCGGTAGTGCCGATTGCCATCCATGGCGCACGCCGTATTCTGCGTCCTGGCAGCCCTTGGCCGCGTCCAGGCAAGGCGATAGTGGAGGTACTGAGTGAGCTGCCTACGAACACCGAACAAAAAAATCGCAGCCAAACTGAAGCATTACGTGATCATGCCCGTGCACGCATCCTGATCGCCTTGGGTGATCCTGACCTTCTGACGGATATAGGTGAGGGTAATAGCGACCAGACCCATGTTCATTAACCCCCGACACACCTAATCTACAGTAAACTCCGTAGCTACCTTACTTCGCTTCGGAGTTGCTTATCATGAGCCAAGACATTGTCATCCTTGCTGCCCGCCGCACCCCCATTGGGGCATTTCAAGGTGTATTCACACCCGTCAGCGCTGCACAACTGGGCGCAGCCGCGATTCGCGCTGCGGTGACTGACAGTAGCGTACCCGGCGAACAGATTGATGAAGTCATCATGGGGTGTGTGTTGCAGGCCGGTCAGGGACAAGCTCCAGCGCGGCAAGCGACGCTGGGTGCCGGACTGCCTAACTCCGTACCATCGACTACCGTAAACAAGGTATGCGGCTCGGCCATGAAGGCAATGATGTATGCCTGCGATCAACTCAAAGCTGGCAGTGCACAAGCCATTGTTGCCGGAGGCCTTGAATCCATGACCAATGCTCCGTACCTGTTACCCAAGGCACGCGGCGGTTATCGCATGGGGCATGGTGAAGTTCTTGATCACATGTTCTTTGATGGCCTACAGAATCCCTACGACGGCAAAATGATGGGGCTGTTTGCTGACACCACTGCCGCCAAGTATGCATTCACACGCGAGCAGCAAGATGCCTTCGCCAGTGAATCGGTACGGCGCGCGCAAACAGCTGTCAGCAACGGTGCTTTCAAAGCCGAAATTGCCACGGTGACAGTCAAGACTCGCAAAGGCGAACAAATAATCGACAGTGACGAAACGCCGGGTGCCTGCGACATCAATAAAATCACCACACTGCGACCCGCCTTCAACAAGGATGGCACGGTCACCGCCGCCAGTTCTTCGTCCATCGCTGATGGTGCTGCCGCATTGGTGCTTACCACTGAAACATATGCCGCCACACTAGGCCGTAAACCACTGGCACGCATCGTTGCCTACGCCAGCAATGCACATGAACCAGAATGGTTTACCACTGCACCGGTTGGCGCGATTCAGAAGGTACTGAATAAAGCGGGCTGGACAGCAGATTCCGTCGATCTGTTCGAAATCAATGAGGCCTTTGCCTGCGTTACCATGGCAGCCATGCACGACCTTGGCTTGGCACATGAAAAAGTCAACATCAATGGCGGCGCTTGCGCACTCGGCCACCCCATCGGAGCAGCTGGCACGAGAATCGTTACCACCCTGATTCATGCGCTCAAAGCACGCGGACTAAAACGAGGTGTTGCGGCGCTATGTATTGGTGGTGGCGAAGCAACCGCGATGGCAATCGAACTGCTCTAAGCGTTCAAGGTACCTCAAGGCGATCTTGAAACAATACTTGGCCTCTTCTCCAGAAACGCTGCAACTGGAGCCGAGGCCAGCTTAAGTGCTCCCTAATCAGGTTAAACACACTCTAAAATTTGGTATGACTCAATAATGCTTACTCTGATCGTCGGCCTGATTCTGTTTTTTACGCTGCATTCACTCGTGATTTTCGCACCTCGCTGGCGTGAGAAAAAACGTCAGCGATGGGGCCGAGGTGCCTGGCGCTGGATTTATTCGATTGGTTCACTCATCACGGTGGGCTTGATCGCTTGGGGCTACTCACAAGCACGTCTCAGCCCAACCGTGCTGTACCTGCCACCCGCATGGGCAAAGCACGCTACTGGGCTGTTAATGTTTGGCGTATTTCCACTGCTTTACGCCACCTTTCTGCCAAGCCGCGTTCGTCGCACACTACGGTATCCCGATCTAGTAGCCATCAAACTCTGGGCAGTAGCACACTTGCTTGCCAACGGTATGCTCGCCGACGTATTACTGTTCGGCAGCTTCTTGGCATGGGCGGTAATTAACCGCATCTCGCTGAAACGTCGGGTACGCATCGTACCCAGTGGCGCGCCCTCAGAATTCAATGATCTGGTTGCGATCATCGCCGGACTGGTAACCTACCTGCTAGTGCTGTTCTTCCTGCACTACAAGGTAATCGGTGTAGCGCCTTTCTAGGCCACTTAAAGCATGCGTAAATAAACCAAGGGGATGCTATGACCACGCTCAGCATCGGGCTCATCCTGTTTCTCGGCATCCATTCGGTAGCGATTGTTGCGCCCAACTGGCGTGACCGCATGGCGGCACAGCTGGGCATGGGTTGGCGCGCCATTTACACGCTGATTTCGCTATTGGGATTTGTATTGATTGTGCGCGGTTACGCTACCGCTCGTCTGACGCCCGAATTACTATACCTGCCACCCGCATGGGCGCGTCATGTCACGATGACGTTGATGTTGCCGGTTTTTCCGTTACTGCTGGCCACTTACTTGCCGGGGCGGATTAAAGCCAAACTAACCCACCCGATGTTAGTCGCCATCAAGCTATGGGCAGCTTGAGGTGGTCCCAACAAACCGAACAGATGGATAAGTGACGGCGTTGCTCTGTGAGGCGAAGATATCGCCTTGAATCAGGAGCAATCATGAGCAAGAGATCCAGACGTAATCATTCACCGGGGTTC
>JBFXCU010000006.1:0-119843 GCA_050181835.1 Steroidobacteraceae bacterium
CGGGTTTTCGTTTCCTATATGCTTCTTTTTTGCAGGAAGCAGCTCACTTGATGGCTGATGAACGCCTAGCACAAGCTTCCAAGCAGCTTACCGACGCGGGTGATGAATGGCGTCGCTTCGCTCTGCGCGCCACCAAAATGGTCCGTGGTCGCGAAGCTATGAATCTGCAGCTGTTGAATGACCAGCTCAATGAAGTAGCGGATCGTGAAGCAGCGCTGTGGAAAGCGCTGCGAGATATCTAAGTGACTAATTAATCCCGACCAGCTTGCTGTCAGCTAACCGGGATATTTTATTTTGCTTTATGGTGTTCGCGGAAATTGTTCCAGTAGTTGATCAAGTAGCGGCACCATTTTCGATTCGGCGCTGGCAAATTTTGATAGCGCCAGGCCACCTTTGTTTTTAAGGTGGTAGGTTGCTTGCCCGATAGTATCGCCGCCCTTTCTGATCGCTATATCAGCATCGGTCAAATAAACTGCCAAGTCCCAATTCCAGTGGGCTACGTAATGCAGTGTATATACGCATGGCTGTGGGATGGTGCCGATATAACGTTGCGAACTTATTTGGTGCGCAGTTAGTCGTTCCTCAATCATCGGTAAAAAACCATCCTTTTTGACCGCCTTGTTTTCTTCAATACAAATGGCATTTACGTCGTTGGTGTTTTTCTCGACTGGTTTTACGTTTATTACTGTGCAGCCGCTGAGGCTAATGCAGGTAAGTGCTAGTAGCTTGAAAGTAGTCTTGTGTTCCATGTTTCCCTTCAGTGTCGTTATAACCAGCGCCAGCATAGCGCAAGGTTACAGTGTTGAAAACTGTACCGAGAATGTCGATATCACCGTGATACCAACATCACACTGTAACGCTGCTGATCGTCAGCATTGATGTGCAGTAGCGTGTTTGCTGAATCTTCAGATTGCAGGAAACAGCTGATTACAGCGCCACTTTGACTGTCGTAGTAAGCCCGGTCGATGCGATAAAAAAATCTGTGTTTGATCCCGGATATTATTTGTAGCTCGGTAAAGTCACTTGATGCCAAGTATTGTCCGGCGCTGATGGCGCAGTGCTCCATCAGCGGCAATTGTCCAAGCCAGTGCAATAATTCATTACGATCTACGAAGTGCCGTGAGTCTTTCAATTCACCGATTCGCGGTCGTGAGCCATTCGGTTTGCCCAGCCATAGCCAGTGGCTGCCTTCGCCAATAGGCGTGTCGGGAGCTAAGTGCAAGCGCTGCCGATGTTCATGTAAAGGGTGTGTGGCAATATCCACACTGCCTACCAGCGCTGAATCTATCACGCTCAGGTGCAAATCCAACGTCGCCAGTTGTACTGCGCTTTCAAAGGCAAAGTAGTGATTGCAGGCAAAGTTACTGCGTGAATGCAGGCCTAATGTCTGGGCAATGTAGAAGCTTGCCGCATTACTGACGGTATTGACGAAGTGCAGTGGCTTGGGTGTTTGTCCATGCCGAAACAATTGCGTCATTATTTCCAGTGTCAGCTCAAGGTCACCACGACTGGAAGCGAAATACACGCCGGTGTCAGGTGGCATGGCTTGGGTCGTTTGACAGCGTGCTGCGCCGGTAAGGGCAAGTTGGATAAAACGACCAATACGGCGATGCGCCTTGCCGGTGGCTTGTTGTGTGATTGATTTTAAATCAGATAGTGGCTCGCTGGCTGTGTGGTACTGATCGCCACACGCGTAAATCTGTAGTGGCTTCACTGTGTCACCGCTACATTGGTTACGATCAACGAAGTGTTACTGCCACCAAAGCCGAAGTAGTTGAGCATGTAATGACCCTGCGGCAGGCTACATGTCGATTGATTCAGGATGATGCCAAGTTGTTCATCGCCGATGCCAATGCCTGGTGTGGCGATCAGGAAACCTTGTTCCGCCGCTGCGCAAAACAACACCAATTCATTTAACCCACATGCGCCCAGTGTGTGACCAAGGTAGGGTTTTAATGCGGTCAGCGGCGGCACTCTGTCGAATACATGCCGCATGCCGGCTGCTTCCACTTCGTCATTGGAGAGGCTGGCGGTACCATGCACCTTGATGGCGGTAATGTCCTGTTTGTCCAACCCAGCCCGTCGCATTGCATGCGTCATGACGGAGGCGACGGTTGAGCCATCAGGATTGGCGGTTGAGATGCTGTGTGTATCACAGAGATTGCTGCTCGCAACTAATCGAAATGCATGGGTTTGCTGTGCGCGACAACTGAGTACCAGCGCGGCACAGCCTTCGCCCAATACCAGTCCATTGCGTTCCGGGCTGAAAGGCCGCATAGCTGTCGATGTGAGCAGCTGTAAACCATGAAAGCCCAGTGCGGTGATGGCATTGAATGTTTCCACCCCTAACACCAGTGCATGGTCGATCTGGCCGCTGCGGATCATGGCGTCGGCATACACCAAGGCATTGGCGCTGGCTGTGCAGGCCGTGTTGAAGGTGTAGTCTGGGCCGCGTAAACCAAATCGTGAGCAGATGCGCGCTGCTAACTTACCCAAGATAGTATTACTCGCCATTGCCAAGGCCTGAGCATCTTGCGCTAGAGCTTGGCGATACTGATGTTCAAGTGCGCCGATGTCGAATGACGAGGTGCCCATGAACAATCCAGTTCGACGCAGTTGTGCAGGAGTGAGATCGGCTGTAGCCAGTGCCTGCGAGATAAGCTGCTCCAGAACCATGTCGAGCCGTGAGTTGAGTTCCTGCAGCGGTGTGTCGGCAAGCAATTTATACGGTAGTGTCTGAGTGTGCCCGGCATACTCTACGTCAACTTGTAGTGGCTGTTGTGGGCCGGACTGCAATGCGTTGAGGTGCGTGGCTAGTGTTGCGCCCATGCTGGTATGCAATGCTGCGCCGACAAAATAAGCTGTGCGCATTGGTTATGCAGTGTGTGCGTCGATGATGGTCTGTGCCAGCGCCGCTACTGATGCCAACGCCTTGCGTGAATCCGGGCCACCTTCTATGCGTACATTCCAGCGGTCTTTTACCGCCAGACAAATCTGCAGTGCATCCAGCGAATCCAGTTCCAGCGGGCCGCCAATTAATAACTCATCGTCTGTAATGGATTCAGGCGCTATGTCCTTGTCGCATTCTTTAACAATCATCGTTTTGAGTGCTTGTTTCAGGGAATTCAATTCTAATGCTGTCATAAGTATTTAATCGTTACGGCGAGATTGAATGAACCAGGCGAGCAGTATTGCCACAAGACCCAATACGGTCAAAGCCATTGCTTCAGGTGCAATGTCATGCAGGCTGCCACTACGGAGTAGCACATCGAGAAAACCTTCCAGCCCCCAAGACATGGGCGACCATTGCGCAATGGTTTGCATGGTGGCGGGCATGACAAATTTCGGAATCATGATGCCGCCCAGTGCCGCCAGTATGATGTTTCCGGTGCCGCCAAGCAGCGTGGCTTGCTCGGTGGTGCGTGAACTTACGGCGATTAGCAGCGCCAGGCCCAGTGCACACACGCTTAGCGCCGTAGCAATAAGTGCCAGTAGCGCCAGTGAGCCATTGAGTTGTAGTGCTTCGCCGCCCAGCATGGGGACTAGATAACGACCGGCCAGCAACATCAGCAATACTTGTAGCTGGTTGATGAAGTAGTAGGGTACCAACTTGCCTAATAGCAGCGTCAGTGAGCTTAGGTTGGTGCTGCGCAGGCGCCGTAAGGTGCCTTGCTGGCGTTCGCGAATCAATGTGTTGGAAAGGGGGATGACGACAAAAAATGCACCAAATACCAGCCAGGCAGGCACACTTTGCTGAACCGCACTGGGATTGCGGTGGCGAGTGTCGGCATAGGCGTAGTGAATTTTTAGTTCAGTAGTTGCGACTTTGTCGAGCACCTTGGCGTCACTGCCAATGCTGCTGAGCATGGTGCGCATACGTTCACGGCCTAGTGCCGCGCGCACGTTGCTTATAAAAATACTCTCGAGTTGTTTATTGCTGTCCGGCGCGATGCCGATCTGAATTAGAAAAGACCTGTTATCAGGTTCACTCAGTAGTTGCGTACTGAACCCTTGCGTAATGTGGAGTGAAAAGGCGTAGTCGCCGCGCCGCAGCTGCATATCCAGTACATCGGGTGCGGGGACGCTGCGCGGTATGACGAATTCAAATGCCTCGCCAGTGTCGAGTGTGACCAGCAAATCGCGTGAGGCGAAGCTTTGATCGGCATCTAGTACCAACACTTTTAATTTTCTGCCGGCATGTTCAGCAAATTGATTTTGTAAGGCCAGTGACATGATCAGCACAAAGGCCAGCGGCATCACAAACAGCAGCGCCAGACTGTGCAAGTCACGGCTCAATAACAGCAGTTCCTTGCGGATACAGGCTATCAGGTGGTTCATGTGGTTTGCTCGCGCGGCGGCACCGGATTCAGTAGTGTCAGATATATTCTCTCTAGTTTGCTGATACCGAACTGGGCTTGCTCAAGTTGCAAATCCTGCTGTTGGCAGGTGGTCAGAATTTCGCTCAGTTGTTGAGCGTCATCCAGTGTCAATTCGTATTGCTTTTCATGTAGTGATTGCGGTGTCCACGGGTGCAGCGCCTGCAAAGCGGAGGTATCTGGACGGTGCGTAAAAGTCAGCAGCAATGTTTTTTGATGTCCTTGTTGCAACAGATTGGCGGTGGTATCGCGTGCCACCAGCTTGCCATGATTAATGATGGCAATTTCATCACACAGTGCTTCGACCTCCTCCATATAGTGCGAGGTATATATCACTGTGGTGCCTTGCGCACGCAGTGATTGAATCGATGCGACGATGACCTGGCGCGACAGTGCGTCAATGCCTACAGTGGGTTCATCTAGGTAAAGTATCTGTGGTGCATTGAGTAAACCGATGGCTAGATTCAGGCGCCGCTTCATACCGCCGGAATAGTGCTCAGTGCGCTTGTCCAGTAGATCTTGTAAGCAGCATATGTTGCTTACCTGCTCCAGCCGTTGGTGCCATTGCGTCCGCGATAGGCCATAGATGTCGGCAAAAAAATGCAAATTCTCGCGGCCACTGAGCGCCAAATAGAACGCAAAGTCTTGTGGCACGTAGGCGCTGATGCGTTTGATGTCTGCCGCATCATGAGTCACATCCAGTCCTGCAATGCGCACGCTGCCAGATTGCGGTGCCTGCAGGCCAGTCAGAATCGATAGTAGGGTAGTTTTGCCTGCGCCGTTGGGGCCGAGTAGACCAAAACTGCAACCGGCTGGAATACTCAGGCTGATGTCATTCAGTGCGGCAGCGTCTGTGCCTGCATAGCGATGGGTAAGATGTTCTATGTGAATCAAACTGGATTGGGCTGGTCTCTGCGTGGTTGAGCTCATGATCGATCATCTACCACGTGTACAGCGACCGAGGTTGCATTAGGTAGCGATAACACAACAATGCCGGTTTGCTGGTTTGCCAGCAATTGCAGCAACGGCAGGGCGCGTGCAGCAGGATTGCCAAGGCGCAAGGCTTCGAGCTTGACGTCCTGCATTGTAGTAGGTGGTGTGTTGGTTGTCGTGATGCGTAGTGTCGCCAGTGTATTAGGTGTGTGCTGTGGTGTCAGTACCAAGCCCACGCCCACTGGTGCTGATAGCGGACGTTTACTGTGCAACGGTGTGGGACTGGGTACGTCGTAAGCAACTAGCAAGGTTGCCTGTTGCTCCACTAGCACCAACCCTATGGCTTCCATCAAGCCGACGGCAAAGCTGTGATCAAACGCGGCAATGGAAGTGGAGGGGCCTTGTGCAGCACTGGCAATACTCCAGTAGCCAGCCGCAGCATTGTGTACAGAGTTATGGAAATCAGTCGGCGAAATAAGGCGCTGTGTTTTTGCGAGTGCCGTGCAAATGCGTTGCGCGATGCTCAGGTCGCCGTCTGACGAGGCAAACACGGCAGCGAGTTCGGCAGCAGGAATGCTGCTGGAATCGGTAGCGGCTTCGGCAACGCGAAACGCCAACCGCACAGTGGGACTGGCGCGCCGCCGCTCATTGGGTGGTAGCAATGTTGGTTGATAGACGGGCAGCTCGCTGGCCACATAGGCATGCTCACCGCGCAACGCGCTGGTGACAGTTTGCCAGTCCGGAAGACCGGGCGCGGCGTAACTGATGCTTTCTACATAGACAACATTCATTGCGCGCCTCCCAACAGCAGGCTGCAATTGCTACCACCAAAACCGAAGGAGTTGCTCAGTACACGCGTTACTGGCTGGTAACGTGATTGCATGAGAATGTTGGCTTGCAATGCCGCGTCCTTTTGTAGAGTGTTCAGACTCTGTGGCATGAACCCATGTTCGATACACAACATGGTGATAGCAGCTTCCAGTATGCCGGCAGCTCCGAGGGTATGCCCGGTCCAGCCCTTGGTGGAGCTACACGGTATCTGATTACCGAACAAGGTAACGACACCTTGATCTTCAGCAGCATCATTCGCTGGTGTGCCGGTGCCATGCAGGTTGATGTAATCAATATCGCTGGTGTGTAGGTTGGCGCGTCGTAAGGCTCGTTGCATGGCCATTGCCGCACCCCGACCTTGTGGGTCGGGTGAGGACATGTGATGCGCATCGCCGCTCTCGCCGTAACCCAGCAAGTTGAATGGCGCACTTGAATCAGGCTTTTCCACTATCGCAAAGCCAGCGGCCTCACCAATGGAAATACCATTGCGTTGCGCGTCGGCGGGGCGACACTGCTCCGCTGATATCAACTGCAATGAGTTAAAGCCATACAGTGTGGTCAAGCACAGGCTGTCGACACCGCCGACGATGGCTGCATCACACAGACCAAGTTGCATGCTGCGGTATGCAGCAGCAAAGACCTTGGCACTGGAAGAACAAGCAGTAGAGATACACAGTGCCGGGCCACTTAGTTGTAGGGCTTGTGCGACAAACTCAGCGGCGGAGAACAAGTTCTGTGTGTGTCGATAATCAAACCAGTCGGGCAGATTCGCAGCATTGTTCTTGCACATGTCGCGATATGCCAGCTCTGCCGAATGAATGCCGGCCGTGCTGGTACCAATGAATACGCCGATGCGTGCAGTCCCATGATGTTCGCGTAGCTGGTTCACGGCTTGCATGAAGCTATCTTGCTGCAGAGTCAGCCACGCCAGGCGATGATTACGGCAGTCGAATGCATTGAGCGCGGCTGGCAGAGGTTGTTCAAGTCCAGCCACTTCACCAATGTAGCAATCAAGATCGCAGTGGTCGAAGCGTAGTTGACGCAACCCGCTACATCCATTGCGCAAGGCTTGCCAATGTGACGCTTGTCCGTGACCCAAGGTTGAGCTGATGGCGAAGTGACTGATGCTGAGCAGGCTCATGGGTTGGCTGTAGGTGGGTGAGAGTACTGACGATCAAGTTGCTGGGTGGCGCTATCTGCCCAGTAGCCATAGAAATTAAACCAATTGTACGGGGCAAGTCGCGCGTAGTGTTCAAGCCGCTGTGCGTAACGCTGTGCGCAGGCGTGTAAGTTTGCGCTACGCTGCTCGCGGTTGGACTGGATGCGTTCACTGAATAGCTCGAAGTGAGCTGAGTAATGTCGGCCGCCACGATATAGACCAAAGCCGAGTATCACTGGCACGCCCAGTGCGCTTGCTAATGCCCACGGGCCTTCGGGAAGGCGCGCGTGGCCGTCACAAAATTCGACATTCAATACACGTTCATCAGCGCGGGCACGATCAGCCATGATGCATACCATGCGTCCAGCTTGCAACGCTTCTTTTAGTTGCAACATCAGCACGGGGCCGCGCTGTGCAGCATCAATGATTTGCAGCGCGAAGTGAGGATTGATGCGTTCCAATATCTTCACCAACATCTGTCCCTGGGCGCGATCCATCAGAATGCTCAGCGGCAGCTTTTGTTGTGTGGTGCCTAATGTACGTAGTGGTTCGAAGCTGCCGAGATGTGCCATCAGTAGTATGCAACCGGTACCGCGCGCGGCCAGCTGTGCTACCGCTTCGGGTCGTGATACATCAATGTGCAAATGATGCTGCTTGTCATTGAGCAGGTATAGTCGATCTACGTTGCACATGGCAAAGTGATAAAAATTCTTGGCGATATCGCCGAGTGATGGTTCACGTTGTAGTAAGCGTCGCAGTGCTTGCCGTGAAGCACGGCGTGCAGCGGGAGCGGTCAGCAAGAAGTAAATAACAATAGGCCAAAGCACGATACGAATCATAAAACGACCAAAAAACTGACTGGCCAAAATGAGCAGACGCAGGGCCACGACGTTGCTACGTTCACGCTGTTGCTCCCAGTAAGCGTTCATTTTGGTTCACTGTCTTCCAGCCAGTAATCGTAGAAGTTAAACCAGTTGAACGGCGACATCCGTGCGTAATGTTCCATGCGCTGCGCATATCGTTGTGCATATGTATGTATGTCTGTTTGTCTGCTCTGGCGAGTGGTGATAATACGTTCGCTGAATAACTCAAAATGAGCCTGGTAACGATTGCTGCCGCAGTACAAACCAAAGCCAAGAATGACAGGTACGCCCAGCGCGGCGGCCAGTGTCCATGGGCCTTCTGGAAAATTTACGGTGCCGCCCATGAATTGTACTGGCACTGAACGCTCATTAGCGGTGGCACGATCTGCGCCAATGCCGACCATGCGTCCTGCCTGCAATGTTTCTTTGAGTTGCAACACCAGTGCTGGCCCGCGTTCAGAGGCATCAATAATATGCGCTGCGAGTTGTGGGTTGAGTTGTTCAAACAGTTGTGTCATCTGTTGGCCTACTTGGCGATCAAGTAGCACGGCAACTTCAAGTGATTCATCTGCACGCAGGTGTGCGTTGCGCATGACAATGCGTCCATCCTGCATATTACTCACATCAGGTAGTGGTGGCGGTGGGGTCAACCGTAATGCTTCACGGCTACCTACATGGCCGACTAATAGTATGCAGCTGGGTGTTTTGGCCAGTACCGCTGGAATATCCGCTGACCAGAACGCATCGATTATTACTTCGGGCTGGCGTTGACTGAGCAGGAAGATGCGATCTTGGGTGCAGGACGCAAAGTAGAACAGGTGTTTGGTGACATCGCGCAAAGTGGCTGCGCGTCCCAATAAACGCTGCAGACATTTAGCCGATGCACGTCGTATACGAGGTGCGGCGATCAAGAAGTACGCCACGGTGGGATACAGTATCCAGTGCACGCCACTGCGGCCCAATTTGAATGCCAGCCACACCATTAGCCGCATCATAAACGGCGAGCCGCGTTCTTGCTGAGCCCATTGTTTGGTGGTACTGCCGGTCATGTCAGTGAGCGTGGTAGTGCAGCTTGCAGTGCGGCTTGGGTGAGTTTGCCGACATCGTTGCGTGGTAACCGCTGCACGATCAGCAGGGGGCGTGGCAGAAATACCGGATCAATACGTTGTGCCAAGGCGTCGAAGATCTGTGCTGCTGACAGCGTGCTGACGACCAAGGCTGCGGTACGCGTGGCATCGGTGGGCATAAAGATGACGCCATCAGTCACGTCGGGAATTTGTAGTAGCGCATGATTCAGCTCACCCAGCGAGGCGCGCTTACCTGCCACTTTAAGGTGCTCGCTGCTACGGCCTAGCAAGCGGAACTCATTTGCTGAGAGTAGCTCCACTTGATCGCTTAAGGGCAGCGCAGTAGTTAAATGCGGTGCGTGCAATAGCGTGCCATCAGTGGTGGGCTGCAAGTGGGCGCCCGGCAGCAATTGCCATGCATCCCCGGCGGTGCTGCGGCGTGTGGCGATGGTGCCGGCTTCGGTGGAGCCGTAAATCTCCAGCACCTGCGTGTGCCAGCGAGCTTCAGCTTGTTGTGCTAGCGCCAAGGGCAACGGAGCGGTGGCGCAGAGAATAAACTGCAGTTCCGGTAAGTCGATGTTACTGACTATGCAGGCGCGCAAGTGTGTGGGAGTGATGATCAAGGCGCGTGGGGCAGGGGTGGCATTGAGCGCAGCACGAATGTCGGCAGGATAGAAGGGCTTGGAGTCAACAATCGCACAGCGGCTCAACAGTGGCAGCATCACCGTAGTTTGCAAGCCAAACATGTGTTGCGATGGCACCGTAGCAAGCAGATTCACTACTGCGCCGTTAGCAAAGCGCGCCGCGTCCAGCGCCGCAGTGTGTGCCAGTGTGTGCCAGCTCTTGGCTTGCGGTTGTGGTGTGCCAGTACTGCCTGAGGTGAATAATATGGCTATGACTCGCTCCGCATCGGTCTCTAGTGTCTGTTCGGTGGCGCGATGCAGGTCAAGGCCGTTCAAACAGTCGTCATCCAGCACATGGGTGCATGGGTACTTAGCTTGTAGCTGGGTGAGCGCGGTGGCAGTTTGATTGGGTGGTAGCAGCGTGACTTGCTCACGCAGTGCTGCGGCGACGAAGCCCAGCATAAAGCTCAGTCGTCCATTACAAAGATTGATGCAGTGACTGGCCTCAGGTAGCCGTGCTGACAGTTGTCGCGCTGCATCACTGAACGCGGCGCGACTGATGGCCTGTCCTTGATGCCAGACCAGCGTATCGTCGCCGTGGTGAGTTGTAAGCAGTCGCATTAATGCATTCGGGTGGTGAGCAAGGCTGCGATCATGGTTGGAAAGCTCTCGTGCGACAGATGGCGAAAACGCCAACGTCGATACAGGTATTCAAACAGGAACACTGTCCCCATCAGCACGTATTGCACAATATTGGTCATTAACGACCATAGTTCGACGCTGGCAAACAGCGCCAGTAACACTGATCCACTCGTCATCAGTGTGAGAAAGCCAACCCAGAACTGCGTAACTTGGCGTGTGTAACGCGTCAGTTCCGGCGGCAACTCACCACGGATTTTCGTGGCCACGCGCGTGACTACCGGCATGCTGCCCGCGCGCAGGCTATGCGCAAATAGCCATAACACCGAGAGGGGGATCAGTACCGGTGGTACATACATCAGGTAGTGCGCCCAGCCGCTGCGGGTGGCAAGGTACAACCCGGTCATGCTGGCTACCATTGCCGACCATGCGAGCGGGTTTCCTTGTCGCAGCGAGGGCCACAGTGGCAGAGCAATGAACACGCTCAATGCCATGCCGGCGAGCTGTTCATTGTGCAACAGGGTGGCCAAGTGGGCCAGAATTGGATAAGCGACAAAGAGCCAAGGCATTGCGCCAACCTAGGATGAGGAGGGCTGCGGCGCTAGGGCTTGCGTCGTTCCAGTACGTACTGCGTCAGACTGCGCAGTGATGTGAAGGCGGTGCGCGCTTCCTGATCATCCGAGCGTAGTTCAACACCATAGTGTTGCTGCACCATCAGTGCAATTTCCAAGGCGTCAATCGAATCCAGCCCCAAGCCATTGGCATGAGTGCCGAAAAGAGTCGCCTCCGGCCCGATATCTTCGGGTTGTACGCCTTCCAAGCTGAGAGCCTGCACTAGGTGATGGGCCATGGTCAGCTCGTCGGCGGTCATTACTGCATTATCGGGCATACGGGGTTCCCTGTGTTTGAGACGCGCAATCTTATCGGTCGCGCTGCCAAATTGGAAACGTGTGCTGGCAAAGAGTTTTGTTGATAATTTGTACCAGCATCGGTGCTGTATTAACGTACCCGGAAATGCATCGGGTATGCTTGCCAGCTGGGGGAAATAGAAGGGAGAGCGAATGTTGAATCGGCTGTGGCGTGTTTTCGCTACCGGATTCGTGTTCATTGTGTTTGGGTTGGGTGCGGTCTTGATCAGCGCCACGGTGTTCCCTGTGCTGCGCCTGTCAACCACCGATACGGAGGTCGCACGCTTGCGTATCCAGCGCGCCATGCAATTGACCTTCAAGGGTTATGTCTGGTTGATGCGTACATTGGGGCTGCTCACCTACGAAGTACAGGGAGTGGAGCGGCTGTGGGCACCTGGTCAATTGGTGATTGCTAATCATCCCAGCCTGATTGATGTGGTGTTTCTGGTGTCGCTTATGCCCACAGTGGACTGTATTGTGAAACAAGGCCTGTGGCGCAATCCTTTTCTACGCTGGCCAGTGTCTTGGGCCTCTTACATTCCAAATACCAGTGGTGAAGCATTGATCTACAGTTGTGCGGCCACGCTCAAACGCGGGAATTCGCTGCTGGTTTTCCCGGAAGGTACTCGTAGTGTGCCGGGCCAGCGATTGCGCATGCAGCGTGGTGCGGCGCATATTGCACTGGTCTCCGGCGCATCTATCTTGCCGGTGACCGTGACTGTGACGGAGCCGATACTGACCAAGGGGTATCCTTGGTACCGGGTGCCTAAGATACGGCCCCATTTCTGCATTAAAGTCGGTGAGCCGTGGCCCCCAAACGATTACAATCCCGGCGGTAAACAGGCGGCTCAGGCTGGTACCGCGAACGGCATACCAGCGGGTGGTCTTGCGGCACGACAACTTACCGAGCGTTTTGGTCAGTATTACGCAGTGGTTGAGGCCGAAAATTTGCGCTGTGCGACTTAAACTGAGCAACGCGTAGGCAATTTTCAGAATTGGGACGGATTATTTTGATGAGAACAAAGACACGCGAAGAGGTGTTTGACCACCTGCGAGATACCTTGATTGAGCTATTTGAGGTTGAGGCGGACAAGATTGTCCCCAGCGCGAACCTGTACACCGATCTGGATATCGACAGTATTGATGCTGTGGATCTGGTGTTGAAACTCAAAGAATACACCGGGCAGAAAATTCAACCTATGCAGTTCAAGCATGTACGCACGGTAGACGATGTAGTGGATGCAGTGATGGCCATTTTGGCCGCTGCTCCACATTGAGTGCGCGCGAAACAATATAAGCCGTGCCTATGACCGAGCCTGAGATATTGGCAGTTGAACGTCAGGGTGATGCTGTGCACCTGAAATTGAAGGTACCCGCTACCCTTTGTTGGTTTGAGGGGCATTTTCCTGATATGCCGCTGTTACCAGGCGTGGTGCAAACTGCATGGGTAACGCAATTTGGTCGTCAATATTTTCCGCTGCCGCCACAGTTCCGCTACCTGCGCAACATGAAGTTCATGCGCTTTATTCTGCCGGAAACCACTATTGAGTTGCAGTTGCGCTATCTCATAGATAAGTCAGAACTGGTATTTGAATATCACGACGGCGCTAAACTGTGCGCTAGTGGCCGCATTGGCTTTGGTATGGAGCTTCAATCATGAGGGCTGCCCAGTCTGCGTCGCAGCTGGATTATCGACCGTGTCTTGTTATGCCGTTTTACAATCATGCGCACAGTGTTGTGCAGGTGGTGAATGAGCTGAAACCATTGGCGATGCGCTGCTACTTGATCAATGATGGTTCAAGCGCGAGTTGCATGCCGGTTCTGGATGAATTAGCGGAATCAGAGTCTGAGTGGCTGCACGTTATTAGCTACCAGCCGAATCAAGGCAAGGGTATGGCGGTAATGACCGGCTTGGATGCTGCCCTGCGCGATGGGTACACTCATGCTGCACAAATTGATGCTGATGGACAGCATCGTGTGGCCGATGTGCAAACCTTGTTGCAGATGGCCGAAAAATATCCACGTGCCATGATTACTGGCTATGCGATGTATGACGCTAGCGTGCCAAAGTCGCGTTTGTATGGCCGTTATGCCACGCATGTGTGGGTGTGGATCAATACGCTGTCGTTGGCGATACGTGATTCCATGTGTGGGCTGCGGGTATATCCCCTTGTACCGACCATGATGATATGGCGCAGTGCTAATAGTTGGTGGGGGTATATTGGCAAACGCATGAGTTTTGATATTGAGATTCTGGTGCGCCTGTACTGGCGCGGTATCCGTATCATCAATATGCCGGTGCGGGTGAGTTATCCCCTCGATGGCGTCAGTCATTTCAAAGTGTGGCGCGACAATGTACAAATCAGTTTGGCGCATACGCGTATGTTCATCGGCATGTTGCCACGGTTACCGATGCTGCTGACGCGTATGCTGTTACGACGTCATGAGCGTGAACTATGACAATGGACGCGCGCAGTGCAGAGATTGAACTACGGATTCCGTTTCATGATCTCGATCCAGTGAACATTGTCTGGCATGGCAACTACGCCAAATACTTTGAGCAAGCGCGTTGTGCACTGCTGGCAACCTTCAACTACAACTACGATCAAATGCGTATTTCAGGTTACATCTGGCCGGTGATTGATTTGCATATGCGCTACATCAAGCCACTGTACTTCAATCAAAGAGTGCGCGTCAGGGCCACTCTCGTGGAATGGGAATATCGACTCAAAATAATCTACCTGATCAGTGATGCGGATAGCGGTGAACGGTTGGCTAAGGGCACATCCATACAGGTGGCAGTAGATTCGACCACCAAAGTGATGTGCCTGCTATCACCGCGCGTGTTGTTTGAACGCTTGGGGTTGGAGTATCCGGTATGACCTTCTGTGTCAGGGTGATTCGTAATCCGTTTTATTGCTGGTCGGCGCTGAGTTGCTTGCTATTTATTGCGCTAGTTAGCACCTCCGTTCATGCCGACGAGGTGTTTAATCATCCACAGTCCGCCGCGCAACTGTTAAAAGGCCCGTTATCACAACCGGTTGCTGCGCTGCGCGATGCACAGTTGATGCGTGGCAACTTTGTGTACCGTAAATATTTGAAAGAGCTTCCTCAGCCTTTGGTATCACGCGGTGAGTTCGTATTTGCGCGCGGACTGGGAATTAATTGGCATACGCGCGAACCCTTCGACTCTGAATTTGTGCTCACCGCCAAGGGAATTACACAGCGCGACGAGGGCAAAACCACGATGCAGGTGAGTGCCGTTGAGCAACCTGCGGTGAAAGTCGTAGCGCGAATTTTTCTGGCGTTATTGTCTCTGGATGTTGCGTCGCTACAGGATTCATTTTCCTTGTCGGGCATTCAACAAGACAAGCAATGGCGAGTGGGATTACAGCCCACTGTTGCGGCCATAAACGCCGTGTTCAAGGACGCTATTGTCAGTGGTAGTACGCAAGTGGAAGTATTGAATTTGAATGACGCCAATGGTGATCGGACTGAGATACGTTTTACGGCACTACGGTACGACAAAGAAATCACTGCCAGTGATCGTGCCTTGTTTGTTAACCGATCACAATGAACTCGACCACCGCCATCCGTTTGCGCTTCCGGCTGTGGCTGATGTTGATGCTGCTTATGTTGGGCGTACTGCTGTGGCGGGTATTGCCACAGTTGAAGATAGAAACCGATATCTTGGCTTTATTGCCCAGTGAGCAAGGTGATGTGGCGACCAGCGATGCGGTAGATCGTTTCTCGCAGGCTTTGGCTGGCAAGATGCTGGTCTTGGTAGGGGCGGCAGAAATACCACAGGCCAAGTTAGCGGCACAGGCCTATGCGCAGGTGCTGCGAAATTCTCCGGCGTTTGCGCAAGTAAGCTTGGAACAAGATGGCCTGAGTCAGGCAATGTTGGCGTTGTACCAACCGCATCGTGCTTACTTGTTGTCGCAGCGTCATAGGCAGTTGTTGCAAACTGGGCAGCAGGCACAACTACAAAGCGAAGCACTGCGTGCGGCGTTCACGCCCACCGGATTGATGCGTGTAGTCGGTTTCGCAGATGATCCATTGGGATTGGCCAATGATTATTTTATGCAACAACTGCCAGTCATGGGTGCTGCACAATTGGACGGCAAAGTGCTGCTGGTTACTAGCGAATCAACCCAGTACGTGCTGATTACTGC
This sequence comes from Steroidobacteraceae bacterium, assembly GCA_050181835.1. Classification (GTDB taxonomy): domain Bacteria; phylum Pseudomonadota; class Gammaproteobacteria; order Steroidobacterales; family Steroidobacteraceae; genus CAILZL01. The sequence continues at coordinate 15,575 of JBFXCU010000006.1, forward strand.
CGAACTTACTGGTAGTCCTTTTGCTACCGAAGTGCAGGACGCTTCACAAGCGGCGTTAATAGCGGCGCGCATGGCGGCAGAGCGGGCCATTGCGCCACTCAAGGTGGACGTCGTGATGTCGGGTACCATGCCGCATGCCAAGGCGGCGCGTGAGCGTGCCACAACTGAATTAACCACCTTTGGTACGCTGGAAACTATTTTGGTCATGGCGCTGTTAATCGCCGTGTTCAGCGCACTGCGACCGTTGCTGCTTGGTGCACTGACAATGGCGTTAGCGTTCGCGGCAGGCCTCTGTGCGGTACATTTTACCTTCGGCACTGTGCATGTGTTAGCGCTGGTGTTTGGCTCCAGCCTGATCGGTGGTGTGATCGATTATTCCATTCACTTTTTCGCGGATCGCTTTCGCGGGGATACTAACTGGACGCCTGCTACTGCGGTGGAGCATATAGGTGGTGCCATTCTGCTCGGTTGGTGTGCCACCGTGCTCGGCTATGTCGTGTTGCTAGTGGTGCCGTTTCCGGGGTTACGACAAATTGCATTGTTCTGTGTGGCCGGTCTAACAGTTGGGTGCCTCACTGTGTTGTGCGCTTATCCGGTGCTGTATCGAGTGCCTGTGCGCAGCGTGCCTTGGGGGCCACAAATCGGTGAGTGGCTTGCCAGTCGCTTCAAACCTGGTGGATGGACAACGCCACGCGTTGCGATGGCACTGTTGTTGCTGGTGCTGGCCTTGAGCGGAGTGCAAAAAATAGTACTACAAGATGATGTACGTACCTTGCAGTCGTCACCGCCGGAATTGATTGCTGCGGAAAAGCGTGTCGCGTCCTTGCTGCAATCAGGGATTGAGTCACGTTACTTTCTGGTACAGGGCGTGAGTGTCCAAGCAGTGCTGGACAATGAGATGCAACTCACGCAGGCGTTGGATCAGGTGCGGGCGGCGGGTGGATTGCGCGGCTATACCGCTGTATCGCAGTCACTGCCATCCTTACGACAACAACAGCACTCAAGGCAGCTGCTGACCGACAGTGTGTTGGGAGAGCGGGGTATATTGCCGTCGTTATGGCGGCAATTGGGCTTGAGTCCCACCGACGCGGTGGCAAGAGCGGAAGCTTTTAGCGCGAGCAGTCAACCGCTTGAGATTGGTGAATGGTTGGCTAGTGATGCCTCTCGTCCATATCGGGATTTGTGGTTGGGAGAAGTAAATGGCCGTTACGTCAGTATCGTCAGCCTTGCTGGGGTGAATGATGTACATGCATTGCACGAGATTGAGCAACACGTGGGTGAGGTGCGTTTAATCGATCGCGTTGCAGTTGTATCGGAGGTACTGCGTAGCTATCGTCAGGCGCTGACCTGGCTACTGCTGCTTGTCTATGTTGCTGTCATGGGGCTGCTGTGTTTCAAATATGGCTGGCGGGAAGCGCCACTGCTGGTGTTGCCGTCGGCCATAGCCAGTGGCGTGACGTTAGGTCTGTTTGGCTGGTTTGGCGTACCAGTTAATCTGTTTACCCTGCTGGCGCTGTGGTTGGTGTTGGGATTGGGTGTGGATTACGGCATCTTCCTGCGGCATGGCCGTACCGCGTTACCTGCGGCGGTACTCAGTGTCAGTTTGTCTGCAACAACGACATTGTTGGCCTTCGGTATGCTGGCGTTCAGTGCTACGCCATTTATTCGTAGCATTGGTTTGACGTTGTTGTGTGCTATCAGCCTATCGTGGTTGTTGGTGATGATTAGCTGTTTGACGGTGGGAAAGCAGAAACAGGAGATGGTTCATGACTGACGTATTAATCATTGGTGCCGGGCCTTCTGGTGCGGTTGCGGCAGCGTTGCTGGCACAGAAGGGTTATGACGTACTGGTGCTGGAACGACAAGTATTTCCGCGCTTTTCCATTGGCGAAAGTTTGTTGGCCAATAGCATGCAGCTGTTGGCTGATGCCGGTATGGATGAGGCGGTGTTGCGCTGTGGTTTCCAATATAAAAACGGTGCGGCCTTTGTTTGCGACAATATGTATTCAGAGTTCAACTTTGTCGACAAGGTTACGGAAGGTTATCCGTTTACCTTCCAAGTGCCGCGTGCTGAGTTTGATCAGGTGTTGATCAACGAAGCTGTTCGGTATGGCGCCAAGGTAAGGTATGAAGTTGAGATCACCGCTTGCGACGTGAGTGGCGAACGGCCAGTGGTCACGGCCAAGGATGTGCAGGGCAATGTGGAAATGCATCGACCGCGGTTCGTGCTGGATGGCAGTGGTTTCGGCCGTACCTTGCCGCGCTTGCTGAATCTGGAAAAGCCATCCTCATTCCCGACCCGTGCGGCGCTGTTCTGTCACATCAAGGACAACATTGTGTCCGGGGAATTTGACCGGCAAAAAATTCGTATTGGTATCAATCCCGCCAACCGCGATATCTGGTCTTGGTTGATTCCATTTTCAAACGGCAATAGTTCGTTGGGTATCGTGGCAAGTCAGGATCAACATGCCAAGTATGGCGGCGGTAACGAAGCGCGTCTGTGGGCGATGGTTGCTGATGAGCCAACGCTAATGAGCTTGCTGTCTGGCGCACACACGGTGCGACCGGTGGGCGAGATTGTCGGCTATTCCGCCAATGTAACAACCTTGCACGGACCTGGGTTTGCGTTGTTGGGCAATGCGGCTGAGTTTCTGGATCCTGTTTTTTCATCAGGCGTCACCATTGCCATCAAATCAGCCACATTGGCAGCGGCAGTGCTGGATCGTCAGCTACGCGGAGAATCTGTTGATTGGCAGGTAGAGTTTGCTGAGGCGTTGCTGTTCGGCGTGGAAACGTTCCGTACTTTCGTCAATGGTTGGTACGACCTTTCCTTGCAGGATGTGATTTTCGCGCCTAACAAAGATCCGAACATACATCGCATGATCTGTTCAGTGCTCGCCGGTTATGTGTGGGATCCTGCTAATCCATACAATGGGCCGCAGTCTTCACGCCGTCTGAAGGCATTGGCGCAGATGTGTCGACAACAGGCGGCGTAGTGAAATCTCTATTGATGGTGGCGCTTATGTTGCTGGCATCCTGCGTCAATATGTCACCTGTGCCTGTGCAGGACTCCGGCTGGCCATTGTTATCGCCGAGCAGCCTGTCGCAACCTAGACAGGTGACGCAACTATTGCGTGGTGACTACGACGATAACAGCTTCAGTTTGCGTAGTGTGGTGACAGTAGATAAGCAACAGTTGGTAGTGGTTGGTGTAACCAGCATGGGTTTAAGGGCATTCACGCTCAGGTACGATGGTCAACAGCTAAGCGAAGAGCGTGCATCGCAAGTGCCCGCTGCCGTGCAGTCACGGCAATTGCTCAATGATTTGCAACTGGCATTCTGGCCGCTGCCTGTATTACAGCAAGTATGGCAGTCAGCGGGCGGGCAGGTCAGTGAGCCTTATCCGGGTACGCGTCGTTTACACCGTGATGGTGTGCTGCTGGCTGAAGTGCATTACGCTGCCGACCCATGGAATGGCCGGGTATGGTTGCGACACTTTGATCATCCATACAGTTTGTATATCGAAAGTACCCCGCTTGGGACGGATCCTTAGGATGGTTTGATGTCAGAAAAATCCGAATTTCACATGTCGCAACTCTTACCGCATGCAGGCCGTATGCTGCTACTGGATGAATTGCTGGCACACCATGCAGAAGGTATTGAGGTCGCGCTAACAATTCGTGCCGACAGTGTACTGTGTGATGGTGTCACTGGTGTGCCTGCGTGGGTGGGCATGGAGTACATGGCGCAGGCTGCGTGTGCTTACTCCGGCGTGCAAGAAGTACGAGACGGAAAGCGACCTAGTATTTCACTCTTGCTGGGTGCGCGTTCGTATCAAGCTCAGGTGCCGGTGTTTGCTTTGGACTCACGATTGGTTGTCAGTGCGCAGATGGTGATGTGTGATGACGCTGATATGGCCGTGTTTCAATGCAGTATTCGCGATGCGGCTACTGGTCAGGAATTGGCCGTTGGTGATATCAAGGCCGTCCGTCCAGCGGATATACAGGCATTAGTGAGGGCACAGTTGCATGGCTAAGACAGTATTGGTAACGGGTTCATCACGCGGCATTGGTCGCGCCATTGCTCTCAAACTTGCCGATGAGGGTTACCACATTGTGGTGCATTGTCGTGGGCAGCGACAGTTTGCTGATGAGACGATGGCGGAGATAGTGAGTAAAGGCGTGACGGCGCGCGTGTTGCAATTTGATGTATCTGATCGTGCCGTTGCCAGTAATGCACTGTTGGCTGATGTCGAAACGCATGGTGCGTACTACGGAGTGGTGTGCAATGCAGGCATTGCCCGTGACGGGGCTTTCCCCGCGCTCACCGGCGAAGACTGGGATGAAGTTCTGACTACCAATCTCGATAGTTTTTATAATGTTCTGAACCCGCTGATTATGCCGATGATCCGCACCCGCAAGCCGGGACGCATTGTTACATTGTCTTCGGTGTCGGGTATTACCGGTAATCGCGGTCAGGTAAATTATAGTGCTGCCAAGGCGGGAATTATTGGTGCCACCAAGGCGTTGGCGGTGGAGTTGGCCAGCCGTAATATCACGGTCAATTGTGTGGCACCAGGGTTGATTCGCACCGACATGATCGCTGAAGTGCACATGGATGAAATTATGCAGGCAATTCCGGCCAAGCGTATTGGCGAGCCGGAAGAAGTCGCCAGTGTAGTGGGCTTTTTAATGTCGGAGGGTGCAGCCTATGTGACGCGCCAGGTGATCGCTGTGAACGGTGGAATGTGCTGATGAGTAACAAAGGTAAGCGAGTTGTCGTAACCGGCATGAGTAGCATCACGGCGCTGGGTGATACTTGGACGCAGTTCGAAGAAAATCTGCGTAACAACGTGAGTGGCGTGTGCTACATGTCTGAGTGGGAGCGCTTCGAAGGGTTGAATACCCGGCTCGCTGGGCCAGTAACAGACTTCACACTGCCATCACATTACAGCCGCAAAGTAACGCGCAGTATGGGACGTGTGGCGAAGCTTGCAACGCGCGCAACAGAAGTGGCTTTGCAAGATGCCGACTTGTTGAATGATCCAGAAATCAAAACTGGTGCCATGGGTGTGGCATATGGGTCGTGTACGGGCAGTACCGATGCAACGTTGGAATTCAGTTCAATGATGATGACCAACGTGGTTGGTGGAATTAATGCCACCACCTACCTGCGCATGATGCCATATACCACTTGTGCCAACATCGGAGTATTTTTTGGGTTGAAGGGGCGGGTCATTCCGGCAAGCAGTGCTTGTACCTCTGGTAGTCAGAGTATCGGTTACGCTTATGAGGCCATCAAATTCGGCAAGATTGCCATGATGGTTGCAGGTGGCGCAGAAGAGCTGTGTGCCAGTGAAGCAGCCGTGTTTGATACGCTTTATGCCACTAGCCTGCGTAATGATTCACCCAACACAACGCCGCGACCATTTGATCGTGATCGTGATGGATTGGTTGTTGGCGAAGGGGCTGGCACCTTGATACTGGAGGAGTATGAGCATGCCCGTGCGCGTGGCGCGAAGCTTCATGCCGAGCTGGTGGGCTTTGCCAGTAACTCGGATGGTGATCATCTGACGCATCCCAACACGCACACTATGGAGGTTGCCATGCGCATGGCTCTCGATGATGCTGGCTTACCACCCGAGGCAATTGGCTATGTTAATGCGCATGCCACTTCAACTGAACAAGGCGATATTGCTGAATCACAGGCTATGTATCGTCTGTTTGGCAAGTACATACCTGTTAGCACCTTAAAAGGCCACCTCGGCCACACTCTTGGTGCATGTGGCGCGGTGGAAAGTTGGGCTACTATCGAAATGATGCGCCATGGTTGGTTCGCACCAACCCTTAATCTTGAAAACGTCGATGAGCGCTGTGGTGAGCTTGATTATTTGATGCAAACCGGGCGTCAATTGCAATGTGAGTATGTAATGAGTAACAACTTCGCGTTTGGTGGTGTGAATACATCGCTGATATTCAAACGGGTGAGTTGAGTTTCCTGAAAACTACGCAAGTGCGTATACGTTAGGCGTTGCAAATGGCGTTGCTTAATGAACGCAATGCGGCAAGTTTGTGTGACACAAAAACAAAAGCGCTGAGCTTTCGCTCAACGCCTTTGTCGTGATAGACAGATGAAGCAGAATTTACTTGACGGCTTCGCTTGAAGATGAGGTGCTGCTCGCGGCGGCGGCTTCGCTTGAAGAGGAGCTGCTGCTTGCAGCAGGTGCCATTTCGATCTTGGCGGTCTTACGCAGGTCAGATAGATAGTTCTCGATTTTCTTGTTCTTCACAATCGATTCTACCTGTGTCTTCACGTCAGCAAGTGCCGGTGGAGTGGGCGTACGGCTTTCCTGCAATTTGATGATGTGAAACCCGTACTGAGTTTTCACTGCGGTTTCGGTCATCTGGCCATTTTCCAGCTGTGCTACGGCGGCACCGAATTCCGGCACCATGCTGGCAGGTGAGAACCAGCCAAGGTCGCCGCCTTCTTTAGCAGAACCTGGGTCGGTTGAATTTTTCTTGGCCAGTGCCGCGAAATCAGCGCCACCCTTGATGGCGGCAATCAGCTTGTCGGCTTCTTCCTGGGTTTTTACCAAGATATGGCTGGCATGATATTCACGTGGCATTGCAGCGATCTGGGTGTCGTACTCGGCCTGGATGTCGGCATCGGTGATCGGGTTCTTGGCAAGATATTCCTTGGTCATGGTGTCGCTGAGGATGTTGTTACGCCACAGGCTGATCTGTACTGCTGCATCACCCTGTTTGTCCAAGCCAGCTTTGGTCGCTTCAGTGGCAGCGATGTGCATGCCGATTAGGCGATCAACCAATTTAGTGCGTTGTTCCGCAGTGAGCTTGTCGGCGGTAGTGCTGCCGTTGCTGATGGCAGTCACAAACGCATCGAATTCCTTGGTGGAGATTTTTTCGCCATTCACAGTGGCGAGCAGTTCAGTGTCTGGCACGGCAACGCTGCCCTTGGAGCAAGCGGTGGTAGCGGCGATCAAAGCGAGAGCGAATACGTAACGATACTTCATGTTGAGCCTTCTTTGTGAGTCAGATAATTATCAGTCAAGTTGAATTATTTCGAAATTGTTGGGCATGAATCAAATTGCGTCGCTAATCGAAACTTGCGCTTCATCGGGCGTTTGCGCGGTGATGCTTAAAGCGTGAATGTCAGTTTGCATCAGTGCTCCGAGGCTGCGATATACCAGCTGGTGCCGGGCAATCAGTCTTAGTCCAGCGAACTGTGAGCTGACGATATGCACGCGGTAGTGTCCTAATCCGCCCTTGGCACCCGCGTGCCCAGCATGCAGGTGACTTTCATCAGTCAGTTCCAAGCTGTATGGCTTGAACGCAGTGCTCAAACGCGCACGGATCATGTCATATCGAGGGCTGGTCATAGGTTAAGAGTGGTTAATTCTGCTGATCTGGTGAGATGGGATTGTTGGCCTCAGTCTCACCGTCCTTGGGTAGTTTTTTGGACAGCCAAATGGCCTGCAGTATGACAAATGCGAGGGTGAGCCCCATGGTGCCAAACATCTTGAAATTAACCCAAGTGGATTCATCATAGTTGTAAATGACGTACACATTTAATGCGCCCATCAGCACGAAAAAGCCGATCCACAGCCAGTTCAGCGTGCGCCAGTGTTGGGCTGACAAGGTGATCTGTGCACCCATCAGACGTTGCACCAGTGTTTGTCCGCCGAAGTGGGGTGCCAACAAAAAAGCCAGCGCAAATAACCAGTCGAGGATGGTCATTTTCCATTGAATAAAGGCTTTGTCATGCACCAATAGAGTCACGCCGCCGAATGCCAATACCAGCGCGGTGGAGACCAGTAGCATGGGGCTGACCTTGTCTTTACGCAGCCAGAGTATCGCGCACTGGAGGGTCATGGTGGCCATAATGACGACGGTGGCAACGTAAATATCGCTCAATTTATAAGCAATAAAAAACGCCAGCACTGGCAGGAAGTCGAGCAGCAATTGCATGAGTTAGATATCAGATGTCCGTAAAGGCCGCGTATCATACGTGAAGCGTGACGCGGATGCGCCCGCTGCCGCCGGATGGCGACGGATCGCACCATGCCAGAACTGTCCTGAACCCGAACCTAACCCAATGCCCAGTACCTATCTCGAAGTTCACCCCAAGAACCCGCAGCCGCGCCTGATTCAGCAGGCAGCCAACCTCATTCGGGAGGGCGGTGTCATCGTCTATCCCACTGATTCCTGCTACGCGCTGGGCTGTCATATTGGTGATCGCGATGCGCTGGATCGGATCGCACGCATCCGTGCTACTGATAAGCACCATCATTTCACTCTGGTGTGTCGCGACCTGTCAGAGATTGCCACTTACGCCAAGGTCAGTAACCAGTACTATCGGCTGCTCAAAGCCCACACCCCGGGCGCGTACACTTTCATTTTGCTCGCGACTCGTGAGACCCCCAAGCGCTTGCAGCACGAGCGTCGCCGTACCATTGGTATCCGGGTGCCGGATCATCCCGTACCGCTGGCCTTGCTAGCAGAGTTGAATGAGCCGCTATTGAGTTCGACGCTGCTGTTGCCGGGCGACGAGCTACCGATGACTGATGCGCGAGAAATTCAGGAACGGCTGAAAAATCAGGTAGATGCGGTGCTGGATGGCGGCAATTGTGGGTTTGAGCCCACCACCGTTGTTGACCTGGAAGGCGCGGCACCAGTGGTGTTGCGGCGTGGTCGGGGTGATTCCAGCCCGTTTGAGTAGCAAGAGTGGGTGAATACCGCGACATTTCGTGCCGTGCTGGCCGCCAACCCCTATAATCGCCGACCTCGTTTTCGGATCAACCCATAAGGATGCGGTCGGGTGGTTTCCAACCCCACCAGCCGCAATGGCCAAGCTTTGAGTTCACCAAACGCCAATAATCGTATTTTGTCAGGCATGCGTCCTTCGGGCGAGCTGCACTTGGGTAATTACCATGGTGCCCTGAAAAACTGGGTCGAGCTGCAATACCAGTATGAATGCTATTTTTTCATAGCCGATATTCACGCATTGACTACCGGCTATGAGGACACCACCCAACTGGAGTCACGCGTCTGGCAGATGGTGGTGGACTGGTTGGCAGCGGGCTTGAATCCCGCCGCCAGCACTATTTTCATTCAATCGCGCGTGCCGGAGCATTCCGAGCTGCATGTGTTGCTGTCGATGGTGACGCCGCTGAGCTGGTTGGAGCGTGTGCCGACCTATAAGGATCAACAGGAGCAGTTGAAGGACAAAGATCTGGCCACCTATGGATTCCTCGGCTACCCCTTGCTGCAAAGTGCCGACATCCTGTTATACAAACCTGAGTTTGTGCCGGTGGGCGAAGATCAACTCGCTCACGTTGAGATCACGCGCGAAGTCGCGCGTCGCTTCAACTTTCTCTTTGGTCGTGAAACCGATTTCGAAACCAAGGTAGACAAAGCACTGAGAAACTTGGGTAGTCGCGCCAAGTTGTATCGTGAATTGCGCAAGGACTACCAAGAGCAGGGTAACGCTGAGTCACTGGTGCGGGCACAAGCCTTGCTGGAAGATAATACCCGCCTGACCTTGGCTGACCGCGAACGTTTGCTGGGGTATCTGGAAGGCACCGGGCGCAGTATTTTGGTGGAGCCACGGTCGTTGTTGACGGCAACCCCGAAAGTACCGGGGCTGGATGGTCGCAAAATGTCCAAGTCCTATGGCAACACCATAGGTCTGCGTGAAGATCCCGACAGCGTCGCCAAGAAATTACGCACCATGCAAACTGATCCAGCGCGAGTGCGGCGTACTGATCCGGGCAATCCAGAGCATTGTCCGGTGTGGGATTTGCACAAAATTTATTCTGATGACACCACAAAAGAATGGGTGCAAAACGGCTGTCGTTCTGCCGGTATCGGTTGTCTTGATTGCAAAAGTCCCTTAATCGACAAAGTTGTGATCGAAGTCAGCGCCATACGCACGCGCGCGCAGGAATACGAAGAAAGCCCCGAGCTGGTGCGTGGCATTATTGCTGATGGTTGCGAGAAGGCACGCGAAGTGGCCCGACAAACGCTAGATGAAGTGCGCCAGGCCATTGGCATGAATTATCGATGAACCCTAGGCCGATGAACTCCGAGTCAACCACAGTGGCAGATGAACTGAGCAACACCGAGGCAGAACACACTACCGAGCAAGTGCCGTTGGCTGAGGTGATTGCGGTGCCGACCCCACAGCAAACCGAAATGCCGTTTGCGATGGTGGATGGCGAACCCTACACTGAAGTGCCGCGTGATTTGTATATCCCACCCGATGCGTTGCAAGTATTTCTGGAGGCATTTGAAGGGCCGCTGGATTTTCTGCTGTACCTGATTCGCAAGCAGAACATCGACATCCTGGATATTCCCATTGCCGAAATTACCCGGCAATACATGGGCTATATCGATTTGATGGAAAATATGCGACTGGAGCTGGCTGGTGAGTATCTGTTGATGGCGGCAATGTTGGCCGAGATCAAGTCACGCATGCTGTTGCCACGTGCCAAGGTGGATGATGGCAAGGAAGAAGAGGACCCGCGTGCCGAGCTGGTACGTCGTCTGCAAGAATACGAGCGCTTCAAAAAAGCCGCCGATGATATTGATCGGTTGATGCGCATGGAGCGTGACGTGGTGGTCGCCAGCGTGGAGATGGCGGAGCGTCGTGTGATTCGCTTGCAACCGGAAACCACTCTCAGTGAGATGCTGAAGGTATTTCGTGACGTGGTGCAACGCTCGGAACACTTCAGTCACCACGCTATTCGACGTGAGCGATTATCGCAGCGACAGCGCATGACGGAAATTCTGGATCTGTTGGCGGGCGCTGAGTTTGTTGAATTCATTCGCCTGTTCAAACCAGAAGAAGGCCGTATGGGCGTGACGGTAACCTTCATTTCTATTCTTGAATTAATGAAGGAAGGGTTGCTCGACATCGTGCAGGCCGAGCCTTATGCGCCGCTACATGTGCGCAGAGCAAAGGCACGCCGCAGTGAAGCAGACCGCAGTAATGACGCGACTGATAGCGAAAATCAAGCAGCCTTGGCACAGCCTGAGCTGAGTGACGAGAACGAAGACGATAGCGAGTCGGAACTACCCGAGTTGCCGAGCGATGTAGAGTCGACCAGTGTGGAGCCGACCAATGAATGAATTAGAAATGAAGCACCAGTTTGAGGCGGCGTTGCTGGCAGGGGGGCGACCTCTGACCACTCAGCAATTGGCTGAACTGTTCGACGAGCGTGAGCGCCCCAGCATGGAACAGGTGCTGAATGCACTCAATGGATTGCGCGAGGACTATCAAGGACGCGGCATTGAATTGTTGGAAGTGTCCAGTGGCTGGCGCATTCAAATTCGCACTAGCTGCATCGATTTTGTATCGCGTTTGTGGCAAGAACGACCTGCAAAGTATTCACGTGCGTTGCTCGAGACATTGGCGTTGATCGCCTATCGGCAACCGATCACGCGTGGCGAGATTGAGGAGATTCGCGGCGTGGCAGTGAGTAGCAGCATTATGCGTACCATGCATGACCGCAACTGGATTCGCGTGGTTGGTCATCGTGAAGTGCCGGGTCGTCCCGAACTGCTGGCCACCAATAAAGACTTCTTGGACTATTTCGGCTTAAAGAGCCTAGATGAGTTGCCAACCTTGGCTGAGCTGAAAGATGTGGAAACCATTGGTGTGCAACTCGAATTCAGTACCGATGACAGCGGCCAAGTTGCTACCGCAACTACAGTTGGAATTGAAGCCGATACCGAGGTGGCTGCGCCAATTAGTTCCGATGAGCTGAATGCTGAAGTGGCTGAGGTACAGGCAGATTCAACCGAGGCGGAGTTGCCAGAAGAGTTAGAACCAGAGGCAGAAACTGATCTGCAAGTGCAATAAGGCATGTCAGAACGTCTACATAAGGTTCTCGCACAACACGGCATTGGTTCACGTCGTGAGGTGGAACGCTGGATTATTGAAGGCCGCTTACAGATCAACGGCGTCATCGCCAAGACCGGTGATCGCTATGAAACGGGTGATCGCGTGCAGCTGGATGGCCGCGATGTCAGTAAGCGGCTTGATCATGTGATTACTGCCCAAGTGCTTGCCTATCACAAGCCGCAAGGTCAACCGATCGAACGTCCTGCCGCAGAGCGTCAGTCCAGCGAACATGCACCGGAAGTGATTGATGAGTCGGTGGAGGAACGTCTGCCGGTGCAGCGCGGCTCACGCTGGGTGGCGATTAATCCCATGCATCCCGGCGATAGCGGTCTGTTGTTGTTCACCAACGATGGCGCACTGTCTTACGCACTCACCCGTCAGAAAAAGAAAATTCCAGCCACTTATATGGTGCGTGTGCATGTGCGTGGCGGCGTTGCTGCCGCGCCGGTAATACCAACTGTGTTACGACTGGATGATGAGATTATTGATTTCACCGAAGTGTCAGTTAGTAGCAGCGGTCCGGAAGGAGAAAGTGAGTCGGGGAATATCTGGTACAAGGTGGTGATGGCGCGTGCGGACAGGCGTGCTGCCGTGCGAGCGCTGTTCGTCAGTAATGAACTGACCGTCAGTCGCATGATGCAAGTCGCGTTCGGCTCAATAACGCTGACCAAGGAAATGCCGCGCGCCAGATCGCTGCCGCTCAAGCCGAATCAGGTTGAACAATTGTATGCGCTGGCACAGCTGAAAATGCCGGTCAATCCAGCGTTGCGACCAGCAGGTATGAACCGCAGTCGCGGTCACGGATCGCGTGCTACGCGTGATGATGCGGCGGAAATGCCGGCCTTAACCGCGCAAGAAGCGCGTACCGCTACTCGTGCTCGTCCGCTCAGATCCGCAGCACCTACCATGCTTGATGAAAACGTCGAACCGCGCGGCCCGCAACAGCGCGCCGCACTACGCCGTACTAAAGGCGGTGGCTCCAATCGTTCCTCGCGACCTGCTCCTGCCAGACCCAAGCGATAATTGTTCAGAGAAATTAGTTTCAATATGCAGCGTTTCGTACTGACTTTGTCCTGTCCTGATCGCACCGGTATCGTGGCGGCGGTGGCTAATTTTTTACTCGATCAGCACTGCAATATTGTCGATAGTGCGCAGTTCGGTGATGCCGCCAACAAACTGTTCTTCATGCGCGTCTGTTTCGCGCCGGAGAATTCGGCGCATGTAGCAACCATTCGTGGCTTGTTTGCGTCAATAGCAGCTCGTTTCGCCATGCAGTGGGCCATCAATGACGTGGCCATCAAACATCGTGTGATGATACTGGTATCAAGGCATGGTCACTGTTTGAACGATTTGCTGTACCGCCATCGTGTCGGCGCGTTGCCGATCGAAATTCCTGCCATCGTCTCGAATCACCGTGACTTCTACCAACTGGCAGCCGCTAATAACATTCCGTTTCACTACCTGCCGGTAACAAAAGACAACAAGGAAAAGCAGGAGCAAAAATTACTGGAGTTGTTCCAGGAAGAACGTTGTGATCTGGCAGTGCTGGCGCGTTACATGCAAATTCTCTCGCCAATGTTATGCACGCAGTTGAAAGAGCGCGCTATTAATATTCATCATTCTTTTCTGCCCAGCTTTCAGGGAGCCAATCCATACCAACAGGCTCATGATCGCGGCGTTAAGCTGATCGGCGCTACGGCCCATTACGTGACTCAAGAACTCGATGAAGGCCCGATCATTGAGCAGGACGTAGCACGCGTCGAGCACGCCATGAGTGTGGAAGACTGTGCCGCAGCCGGTCGTGATGTGGAATGTGCCGTTCTAGCCCGTGCCGTGAAGTGGCATGTTGAGCACCGTATTCTTCTAAATGGTGCGCGTACGGTGGTGTTTAGGTAGGGCTGTCTGGATCACGTCGTTTAGTCGCACTAGATTGTTGAATTTGCTCGTTCCAGAGTAGCTGACCCGCTACTTGGTTTGCTTTTCAAGCAGGTATAGAAAAGATCCAGTTACGTCCTCTGGCTTCGCTAGGTCAGTACGATCCTCTGCCGGAAACGCCTGCATGCGAATCTTGGTATTGGTCACGCCGGGGTTGACGCTGTTAACGCGAATCTTGGTGTTGCTGAGTTCATCAGCCAGCATGCGCATCATGCCTTCGTTAGCCCATTTCGATACTAAGTACGGACCCCAATGAGCTTTGGCTGCGGTGCTGACGTCGCAGCTACTGAAAAGGATCGACGCATCAGCTGACTTGCGCAGTAGCGGCAGGCAGTAACGTGTCAGGATAAACGGCGCATTGGTGTTGACGTGCATGGCACGCAACCACTTGGCAACATCGTGATGCTCAATCGGCGCGCGTTCACCCAGTATGGCGGCGTTGTGTACCAGCCCATCCAGATGGCCGAAATTCTTTTCGATGGCCTCAATCATGGTCTCGTATTCGGCGTTACCGGCTTTCTCAAAATCCAGTGGCAGTAATGCCATGGGCTTGCTGTTTGGATCGGTAACCAAATTTGCTACGGCCTCCAGCTTTTTCTGATTGCGCCCATGCGCAATCACTTGTGCACCTAGCTTTGCGGCGGCGATAGCCAGTGCCTTGCCGATGCCATCGGTAGCGCCGGTAATCAGAATGACGCGATCTTCCAGAGCGTCGGGTGCAGGTTGGTAAGTGTTCAGGCTATGCATGGTGTTTCGTGTCGGAAATTCAGGCGCGCATGATAGGGGGTTACAGAAGGGATACCAAGCGCGGAGGGTTTTACGTCTGTGTAGGCTGGGTGTTTCACCCAGCATCTAGTTAGATGGGGATAGCGGGGTAATTCGGTTAGATGGGTACACAACACGGCATGGCGTGCAGCGTTGAAGCGAGCGGGAATCGAGAATTTCCGTTGGCATGATCAGCGCCACACGTGGGCGACGTTGCACGCGCAAGCGGGTACACTGATGCATGTGTTGCAAGAGCTAGGAGCTTGGGCATCACCAGAAATGGTGAAGCGTTATGCGCATTTCACGGCAGAGCATCTTGCTTCGCACGTGGAACAGTTTGGTAATCGAGTGAAGCTAGACCCGTAAGAAGTCTACGATTCAGCTACGTTTGGATAATCTTAACGCTATCGTAAACACGTAACGTCTTGTTGTAGTTGGCTCCCCGGGACGGGTTCGAACCGCCGACCAACGGATTAACAGAGTGTTACAGCCGGTTTTGACCTCCGTTGTTAACCATTGATTTATGTTGAATCATCAACCACTTGCAGGAAATACTGCATTGACTGATGATGAGCGAAATTGGCCAAAATTGATTGCGCTCCTAGCACCCACATAGCACCGAAAATGGACAACGGATTCAGCTCTTTTGCATGTGTTGAAATTTCGATGCCCTCTAGCACCGGGATTCGAACCCTGGCCCACGGATTGTGTCTGCGACCAGACCGTCCTCACCATGACCGCCTAGCACGGGTGAGGCCATGAAGACTTACGGATTGAAGGATGAGCAGGGCAACGAGTTCGCCTTTGAAGTGAATAACTTCCTCTTGGATCGGCTCGACGTGTGTGCACTGGTGCGACGGATTCCCGGAGCTAAATTGATGCTCGTGCCGTCAGGTCGTGGCGAAGCCGACTTCTGCGAATTTGAATTAGATGACGTCGTCTTCCTGGTGTCCGAACCCTTTGGTGATAACAGTCGTTATTGGGTCGGGCCGAAGCCGCCGGTCCGAGGCGTGCCGCAGTTGGCGCGCGTGCGTGCCGCCTTCGACGACGCGCGACGGGTGTGGGATTTTCTGCCGTGGAGAAAGGGAGCATGACCGCTCACCTCGACTTCACCAAGGCGCGACTCACCGCCCTGAAACCGGCCAAGACGGGCCGACGCGATTACTACAACGACTCGCGCGTGCAAGGCTTGCAATTGATTGTCACGGATCGTGGCCAGAAAAGTTTTTACTTGTATGCCTGGTTCCAGGGGAAGCCAAAACGCTTTCGTATCGGCGGCTATCCGGACCTGACGCCGGACATGGCGCGGCAGGCCGCGCGCAAGATGCGCGGCGAAGTGGCACAAGATCATGACCCGACGGCGGAGCGCAAACGGCGACGCGTGAAGGGGACCACATTGCGTGAAGTATTGGAGGCGTTTCGACTGGCGCGCCGTCAATTGAAGCCAAGAACAATCAATGACTATCAACGGTTTTTAGAGACGATTTTTGTTGATTGGATCGATAAACCGTTTACCGACATCACGCGTGACAAAGTGTCGACCCGTCATGCCTTAGTCACCACCAACAGTGGACCGGCGCACGCCGACAATGCCATGCGGTCGCTGCGCTCATTACTTAACTTTGCGATGGAAGAATACCAAGGGCCGAACGGCGAACGGCCCATGATCGAAAATCCGGTGATCAAACTGTCGCAGACGCGCGCTTGGAACAAAGTGGCACGACGCGAAACCGTCATCTCTGAGCACCAGTTAAAACCGTGGTTTGCGGCGGTGCTGGAAATCAAACACACCATGGCCCCCGACAGTCAGGACGCCCTGGTCGCGGATTACTTGCTGCTGTTGATGCTCACGGGTTTACGCCGCTCGGAAGGGGCGGGGCTGACCTGGGAGCGCGTGGACTTGGAGGGCAAGACCCTCACCATCCGCGATACCAAGAACAGCCAAAAACACATCCTGCCGTTGTCGGACTACCTGGTCGAGTTGTTGACGATTCGGCGGCGGGTGACGCGTGGCAAGTTTGTGTTTCCGGGACAGAGTAGTTCTGGTCACTTGATTGAACCGCGACCGCAGATGCGCCGCGTCACCACCGAGTCGGGTGTGCCGTTTACGTTGCACGACTTGCGCCGCACCTTTGCCACGGTGGCCGAAGCGCTCGACATACCGGCCTATGCTTTGAAACGATTGCTGAATCATAAGGGCGGACAGGACGTGACGGCCGGGTATTTGATCATCACGCCGGAGCGGCTACGCGAGCCCATGCAAAAGATCACGAACTACTTTTTGAAAGCGGCGGGTGTCAAAGCCAGTGCGAAGATCATTCGTCTCGATAGGGAGAGCGCAAGATGACCGACAAGAATAAAAATGCTGGTCAGTTACTGTTCGATTTGGCAAAGCAAATTGGACAAAATATGGAAGCGTCTAAAAAGGCGGAGGCGGTGCGCGTTGCTGCACTGTCACCAACCGAGCGTGCAAAAGAAGAAGTCGAACGAATCGCGGCAGAGCGGCGACGTGTTGCGAGCACCGAGGCAGAAAGGCGTCGAAAGCTGCAAGTAAAAATTCAAAAAGCGGCAGCGTCTTATTTGAGTCATTCGAGCTTTACGGTTCACGAATTTTCCTGCCTGCTACAAGTGATCAATCCAGGTGACTACACCGAATGGGTATCATTGATGGATGATAGCGTCGAACGCGTTAACAATACCTCTCGCGTGTTGATGAGCTGCGTGCGCACAGTGCCGGAACCGATTGATGGCTTACCTCTGTATCCAGTTAATCCAAGTGACGTGAGCAATTTGCACCGATTCTCCAAGCAAGTTCTTGCCATCGTCGCTGCGCAGAAGCAATTGGGAAATTTTGTGGCACTCGCTGCGGTTCTTAAAATTGATCTAAGTATTAAGGATGTATCAATAAGTCAGCTTCCAACGAATACAATTGATACGACCACTTTAGTAAGTGATTCGCAACCAATAGAGAAAAAAGCTTCCAAGACCAGAGTCGCGAAGGTAAGAGCGTGGAAGATCGATGCTAAAAATTTTATCGAGCAGCTAGTTAAAATTACGGAGGCGAGATCTCTGGAAATCGACGTGAGCGCGCTACCGCTCACATGGGATGATCTGTATCACCATTTCAAGCAGTATGAAGGCGGTAAGGTTTTCATCACTTTGGACACCTTCAGGAAAGAAGTGACGAAATTTGGATACTCTTGTGTCCCTGGTCTTCGTGGACCTGAAGCGATGGCTAGTCGCAAAGTATTACTAGTAGCGGCCACTTCAATCACGAATAACAAGTCACCAGAATCACTATAAAGAATGCAGTTTCAGCAACCTGGCAAACCTGGCAGTTTTGCCAGGTTTGCCGTTTTCCACGTTGCAAGCCTCAGTCAATACTTGTCAATGTGCAGTCACCTTCAGTCAATTCAGGACAGACGACATGCACACTCAAGCAAAAAATGTAGTTAAGAGAGCGGTACCGATTGCTGCTCGGACGAATCACCATTCTGGTGATGAACCGAGCCGAGAACAGCGAGCCGCAGTGAAATACTTAGCAGCTGTTGAGGCGGCTGGTTTGAAAAGTGACAAGGACATGCTGGTGCCGTCACTGGCGGCCGCTGGAATCATTGGTGTCAAGCAACAGACGTTGGCGCTATGGCGATGCGAGCGGCGGCACAATCTGTCGTACATCAAAAATGGGCGGCGCATTCACTATCGTTTGGGCGAATTACGTCGCTTCCTTGTTCAGCAAGAGCAACACATTCCTGCGGTGTGTCTGTAGTCATGGCACCTCAAAAAGTTACAGGGCCAGGTGACCAACTCGAAGTTGCAGAGGCTTCAAGTTCCGATATCGAGGCGAGTGCTGTAAGTACAGCGAGCACCGGCAGAGAGAAAGATCATAGCCAAGCGTCCAGGCTGGTTACTTTCGTCGAAGCTCACGCTGAGCTTTTTCATGATGCCAACAAGGATGTCTATGCCCAGGATCGCGAATCACATGAAACACGGCGCATTGATGGGCGACAATTCAGAGATTGGTTAGCGGCAAGTTTCTACAGGAGGACGGGCAAGTCGGCACGAGATCAGTCTGTGCGCGAAGCTCTTGCTACGCTGGGCGGGTTGGGTCGGCTCAAGGGTGAGCAACATGAGGTATTCATTCGAGTAGCTCAGCACCGCGGCGCATACTTCCTCGATCTTGCCGAGTCTGGCCAAAGCCGGGCAGTTAAGATTGAGCCCGGTAGCTGGCAGATAGTGAGTAATCCGCCGGTGCGTTTCATCCGATCGGAGTCAATGCGTACGTTGCCCGAGCCAGCATTCGTAGGTGATCTAGCAGCACTTTGGGAAATCGCGAACATTCCAGAGGATTCGCGGCTCTTGGTGCTAACTTGGTTGATAGATTGTCTGCGGCCCGACACACCGTTTCCGGTGTTGGAACTCATCGGAGAGCAAGGTAGTGCGAAAAGCACGACACAGGATGCACTGCGCCGGTTAATTGACCCGAACGCTTGTAACTTGCGGGCAGCTCCCAAAACTCCCGAGGATGTGTTTGTCGCAGCCGGTGCCAGCTGGATTACCTCCTATGAAAACATCTCGCATCTGTCCGCGCCGATGCAAGACGCATTTTGCGTGCTTGCGACCGGCGGTGGTTACGCTAAGCGCAAGCTATACACCGATTCCGATGAAAGCATCATCAACGTCAAGCGGCCGGTAGTGCTCAATGGAATATCAGTAGCCGTAACGGCGCAAGATCTGGTTGATCGAACGCTTAGTATAGAAACACCCGTCATTACGGCCCGGCAGGAGACTACCGATTTGTGGGGTCTGTTTGAGGCCAACCATGGTCTTTTGTTGGGGGGATTGTTGGAGGTGATGGCGGAGGCGCTCGCTAAGCTGCCCGCCATGAAGTTACCTGCCAACGATCGACCCCGGCTAGTTGAGTTTGCCCATTTGGGTATGGCGGTGGCAGAAGCGTTTGGCAGCTCTGCTCTTGTGTTTATGGCGCAATTCAATGCCTGCCGGCAAGAGTCCATAGCTCGCACGATTGATGCTAGTCCAGTCGCGGGGGCATTAATTGAATGGTTTGACGCGCGAGGGCGGATGCCGATGCGGATGTCTATCAAAGCGATCATGCAAGCAATCGAGCTTAATCATCGGCCAGCTGGCACCGATGCGTGGCCACGTTCTCCGAAGGGTTTTGCCGATGCACTGCGACGAGCAGCGCCTGCGCTGCGGCAGCTAGGTATTGAATGCAAGAGCCTCGGAAAACAAGGCAGTCATGTGCTGTGGGAAATAAAACCATTGGGAGTCTGGCCTGAACCATGTCGTGCAAGTCGTGATGTCGTGGGAGTCGATGCTCCAGAGCACGACATGACGACATTCACGACATCAAGGCCGGAATTATCCACTACTGAAATTGTGGAGCTGGAGCTATGAATGTCCTTGCTATCATTGAAGCGACACGTTGCGACGGCTTGCAGCTATCGGTGTCCAGCGGCGGCAAACTCAAAATTTGTGGCGAAGCGGCTAAGGTAGATAAATGGAAGCCGGTTTTGTCGGAGCATAAGGCGGGTATCGTCGCGATACTGGCACTGGACCCCCTGCACGCCAACCTTACCCTACGCATTAAGACAATGGCTGCACGCTGGCGCTATACGGATAGCGAGCTGGCGAGCGTCTTGATGTTGGCTGCGTTTGACCCTACTGCGTGGCTACAGGTGGTGATTCTCGATGAGGAAAAATTCGGTTGTTCAGAGTGTTGGCCGTTGCAATGAAAATTCAAACCGTCAGCAGACTACAGGGTCGCTTCACGAGCAGAGGGTTAGAGAAGCGAATAGGTTCTTTACCGCAGCATCATCAAATGCGTTATCTGCTTCCGCTGGTACTGAAGCCATTATGTACGGCCCATCTTCGTCTGGTGTTTGTTCATCTATTTCGGAAATTCTATTGTCTATGGCGTCCATAGCGTCCTGAAGTTCCTCCGAATTCACCCCAGCCCGTCCAGCTAGCTTTTTAAGAGTATCGCCATGACTTCTGAGCGTGGACTCAGAATCGATATCCGAGACGGCTTGCCAGGTGTTAGCAATCTCAGCAGTGATTTCGTCATCGACAGAGCCAATAAGTTGATCGCCAAGCTTATTTCGCCATTGCTCGACTGAATCTGAAATCGTTTCAAGCTCATCCATTGGCATGCTGCCATTTATCATCTCCATAGCGGAATATTCGAGGCTGTCAGCCATTTCGTTTGCTAGTGGAAGTTCATTAAAATAGTCGTTGCCGCAACGAAGCTTTCCTATCAATTCGATAACGCTGTCGCCGTCTCGCCAAGGACTCAATCCATCCACGGGAGCACGAGAGAGCGCGAGCGCCAGCCGCACAAACTGTTCCTCCTTGCTAGCGTTCCACCAGTCAAGCAACAGCTCAATTCTGTCCGTGTTCGAAAGGCCCACCATTGAAAACGAATCTATGTATTTTCTTGAGTCTTTCTTTAACATTGGAAGGCGCAAAAACTGCATTGCAACGTTGGAGAATGAAAGCGCTAAATTCTTTAGATCTTCCTCGGATTGGGTTAATTTATTTCCGTGATTCCACACGGTTTGCGCCCACCGAGTCTGACGTGCAGAACGGGCAAGATCATTAATTAAAGCCAGATCATCAAGGTATTCAGTCAGGTAGTCGCGCAATGACGGATTGACAAAGTTTACAATGTTTCCATGAACGGCAATAAAGCCGCCTTCGAGTATGCGCAGGGCATCTTCAAAATCTTTTGGACTACGCGGCTCCCCATAGCGTTCGCAAAGGGTTACATGTAGGCCCTCGTAGGCGTCGCGCAGATCGTCGATTAATGCCCCATGCTCGACGCAGAAGAATAATGTTAGTAATAAATGCTGGCACTTTGTCGCAATGTGAGTTCGAAAAGCAATGTCCCAAAGTTGTTTAGGGTGGTCAAGTGCATCCAGAAACGCTGCTGGATATGACTCCGCCTTAATGTTTACTATGTGCATCGCGTCCGTCATCCATTCAACAATGCGTGGATTGTAGTTTTTGTGATCAATGATCTTGATTAGATCGCTACCAGAAGTCAGTGCGGCAATATGGGTATTCGGAGTTTTCGAAACCAGAAGATGATTGTAAAGAATGCGTGCCTTAATTTGGCGGGTATATATACCGACGTCTAGCACGTACTTGCTCACATCGAGTCGATGGTCAGCAAGATGCTCAGATACTCGGCGCGCCGCTTCAAAAATGTATGCTCGTGTCGTCAGGATGAATCGTGCGTTTGGCGACGTACGAATACGCTTAATAAAACGCGCAATATCGGAGTCGTTATGAGAAAGAGCGCGCTCATCTAGTGATACCCTGCCGAGAAAATCATCAAAAAAGAATATTTGTTTTTTTGTATCGTCAATTGAACCAAGTCCATCATCGAGGCTACGAATTGCCTGCAGTTCCCAGCCTTCTCCAAGATAAGCATAGGACAGAATTTCTGCGAGCGTAGTCTTGCCTACTCCTGGCGGACCAGAAATGATAAGTACATGGTGAGATTCCAGTGTTTCTTGGGCGCGATTGAAGCTTGGGTTAGGGGTATAGATTCTAACCTTCGCTTCGATCTCTTCTTTTGTGATGTCGTTAACTGCGTGCACAGCAGATCGAAGGACACGATCAAGCATTGCCGCGCTCGAAAGCCATAATTTTATGTGCGACTTCTCAATGTCTGGATATTTCCGAAGGAGAGAGTTTAGGTCTCCACGGCATAGGATGTCGGCCTCGGTCTTAAGAGCGGGGCCTATCAAAGTGGCGAGCTGGTTTTTGTTCTTTGGTGATAGTGGGAGAGATGTTGCTAGTATGTAGCGTGATGGCGTCAGTTGATCAATGGACGAGCGTTCCTTGCGCATCTGCGTATTGAGGTTGCTGAACTTCGAGCCGCCGTAATGTTTGGCTTGTAGTATTGTTGTTCCAAGCCCGACAGAATGACGCCCATCTACACCTTCATCTGGACCTGCAGCGAATGCCTCAAACCGCATGTTCAGTTCACGCCCAATAAGGTCGCGCGCGAGGTCTTCAAAATCTGCGGGAGAAAGAGACTCGAAGCTCTGCGACATTATATTACAGTCCTTATTGAGACGGATTTGGTGGCTACGCCTCGTGTGCAGCTCATGTGGCTGCCCACGATAGCATTGCCGCAATTGAAGCATGATCTGAGCATGTATCCTGCAAACCATGCAGTTCCAGCTGAGTTTGAAAACGAGCCCACTCGCTTTCGTTCTTCTTACTGAGTCCAAGGTGCGTCTCAATTGCTCCTCGTTTCCACAGCCAAATATTCTGGATAAGAAAGTTACGATGGATTCTATCGATTGCCGCAATGGCATCTGGCTCGGCGGCGAGCAATGCGAACGCCTCATGGGCTCGTACGACTCCATTCTGTGGTAAACCGGTGTTTGGATTAAGTGTTATGGCACTGGCAGCAGCAAGGCGTTGCAGTATCCCTTTGAGAATGGCGACATCTGGATCACTGGCCTCAATGAATTCATGCGTTATAGCGCCTGTAAGGGCATAGTCCAGATCAACTACGGCTTTGCACGGGATGTCCATGGCACGAAGAATCTCCATGGATTTACGTGTGTCATTGGATCCGCTCTGTGGCACGAGTGCGGTGCATTCTTGCCCGAGGGTCTTGCTTCGAACGTTTTGATAGAGACAAGGTACCAAACGCAACTCGGTTTTTCCCTCCGTTAGAATGACTCGATCTGCGAAGAGGACCTGGCTCGAGTTGGTCAAAGTAAACAGTTGCTCCATTTGATGTACTGCATTCGGTACTACAACTTGAATTGCATCTCGTAGCCTTTTGCGTGCATAAGTTCCGTGGGTCTGGTCTTTGCGCATTAGCAAGGCATGTTGCGCATCGCCAGCTGACACCAGCTGCGCAGAATGCGTTGAAAAGATAACTTGATAGCCATTGGTGGCTAGCGATTTTAACGCTGCGCGTACTTGCTCGATCGCAAACGGGTGTAGGTACAGCTCGGGTTCGTCGATAAGTAGTAGCGTTGTGCCTTGGGGTGCTAAGGAGTTTCGCCGGACTTCTGCTAGATGGCGGACAAGTGCCATTTGGACTGATCGTTGAGTGCCGTGGCCGTACGACGAGAAGTCTTTCGCGCTTCCAGTACCTTCGTACAGCTTCAGAGTTCCAGATTTAATTAAATCGTCTATTCCGGGAACTGGGAAGTGCAGGCGAGCGCCAATACCCGGAAACAGTTCGTTTATCTTGTTGCTAATTGCGCTTTCAATTGTAATCAATTCTGTGAATCGGGTATCTCCATCGCATGACAGTCGACGCTCAATTTCAGATAGTAGATTGATTAACTCAGTTTGGTGAGCTGCTCGTACTGGGGCGATGAATTGGGCTAGCAGTTTGCCGATGGTGGTGGATGTCTTTGCCTTGGTTGCATCTTCGGCCGCGTCTTCCATTGCGCCGATTCGAATTGGTTCCGGGAGAAGCACTCCGAGTGCATTGTCTAGTCCAACCGGATTCGGCGTCCATGAGTTCGTGCGAGGATCCCAAACTGAAAGAGTTATTTCAGATGCTTTTGCGGCGGGAGTTGACTGTGATCGTTTGATCTTTATGCATGTATTGACGATAAAAGGTTGTATCTGTAGCTGCTGCCTCTGAGGCATCGCTTCGATTTCAACTTGTGTGATCCCGGATATATCACCGGAGACTTCCAGTGGAGCAGACGTATTGTGAAAGTCGGCAGCCGACATTGTCACCCTTCTTAGCAGCCATTGAATTGCGGATATGGCATTGCTTTTCCCACAATTGTTGTAGCCAACGAGAGGTGTGTAGGGGCCAAGCAGGAATTCGGCTGAGACGATTGAGCGATAGTTCGTGACGGTGACTTTATCGACGTAAACAGTCATTTTCGAGTTCTCTGGGCGAGGTCCAAGGGTAGGGAAATAATCCGTAAAGGGTCAGAGCGTAGTTGCGGAGCGCCCCTATTTATTAGGGCTTAGGATCATATATACAAGAAAATTTCAGATCTTCTTTTAATAGTTAATCTCTGAATACTTTGTAGTCGAAGATGTTGAAAAAAGCAAAGAAACAGGAGAGATGTTGGCTCGTTCTTGACTGCTTCAGTTGCGCGCCGTCCGGATCAGCCAAGTTTGAGTACAAAGGACTGTCTTGGTTCGTTTGGATCGAAAGGAGTCAAATAAAGTAGTCCATTTTTTTAGACCTATTGCCTGGGAAGATCGATAACTATCCGGCCTAGGATACTCCTTAGGAGATGCGGCATAATTTCCGAACGAAGTCGCGAAGTTGTTTTCTGTGCTTCAGCGTCAGTTTCGAATACTTGTTCGAGTAGTGATGGAAATGGGACAAGCTTTCCTGCGTTGGGAAGCGATTTTCGAAGGGCACAAGTAATTACGTATAGATCGTTACGGTCGCAATCAAACAAGACCTTGCCATACACAGCGTGACACACAATAGTCTGTTCCAGTTGTGCCTCCACTTTTTGTCGCTTGCTTGGGTTGAGCTTTTCGAATTCCGCTTGCGACGGAAGGGTGGCAAGTGAAATGCCACGCTTCAAACTCAACTCGAACAGATCGGAATAGTCGAGCAGTCGAAGTGAGGCCATGGTGCGTTCTATTGAGGACGGTACGCGTCGCCCGATTGTTTGCTCTGCGGCTACAGTCTGCTCAAGGGCTATTAGTCGTTGCATGGCAGTTCGGATTCGGTACGATTCCAGGGAAGGCGGCTCGTTATGAGTTGTCCTGGTGGATCGGGTTGACCTGCTGGCCGAGAGTGGTATTTGAGCTGTTCGTTTAACTTCGCTTACCTGTTCAGCTTGCGTCTTGGCGGGTTCCACATTGATCGGTTCGTTAGCATCGTGGGCATGAAGAAACCTAACTAATGCTTCACTTTGTAAGCTTGTCAGATCTAATCGTCCTGACTCATAGAGGCTGTAATACGTTCTATTCAAGCCGACTGCGGCGGCTACTGCTGCTTGTGAAATGAATGCTGCCTCGCGCGCCTTCTTTGCATCTACGCCAGATATGTTTGTAGGCATGAGTTATCACCTCGTTATAGAAACGAGGTAGAGACTAGCACCGGCCTAGCACCGAGAAAACTTACGGGTTTGGTGCGTAACTTCGAATGCTTCGAAGTGGCTGAATAATATGGAGAAAGTTGGCTCCCCGGGACGGGTTCGAACCGCCGACCAACGGATTAACAGTCCGTCGCTCTACCACTGAGCTACCGGGGAACATCGAGTGACTATCGAAGGCGCGCGATTGTGCGGAATGAGGTTGGCAGTGTCAAGAAAATGGATGCTGATTCTCGAGAAAGTCAGCATCCATTTTTATTGCAGCGTTATGCAGACTTGCGCAGCACACGATCCATGCGCTTGAGTGCTTCAGTGAGTGTCTCCATGCTGCAGGCGAATGACAGACGCATGTGGCCTGGTGCGCCGAAGCCAGAGCCGGGCACAACGGCGACACCGCCTTCTAACAACAGATACTCTGCAAAGGCGTTATCGTCCTTGGCGCCGATTATCTTCATGGCTCCTTCGACATTGGCAAAGGCGTAGAACGCGCCGGAGCCGGGCAGGCAAGTGACGCCGGGTAGCTTGTTAAGGCCTGCGACGAAAAAATCATGTCGTGCCTTGAAGTGCTTGTTCATTTCTTGAACACAAGATTGATCGCCGCTGATTGCGGCAACCGCTGCCTTTTGCGTAATAGAAGAAGCGTTGGAGGTGCTCTGGCCCTGAATCGTGCCCATGGCAGTGATGATTTCTGTTGGGCCGCCGCAGTAGCCCAAGCGCCACCCGGTCATCGCGTAGGCTTTGGATACGCCGTTGACGGTCACGGTTCGGTTGTATAGCTCTGGCACCACGGTCAGCAGGCTGGCGAACGGTTCTACACCCCAGAAAATGGGCTCGTAAATGTCATCGGTACAGATGATGACGCGTGGATGTTTTTTCAGTACTTCACCCAGTGCCTTGAGTTCAGCCGCTGTGTAGGCCGCGCCGGTCGGGTTGCTGGGGGTGTTGAGAATAAACAGCTTGGTTTTAGGCGTAATTGCCGCTTCAAGCTGTGCTGCGTTGATTTTGTAGCCTTGCTCAGGGCCGGCATAGGGCATGACGGGCACGCCATCGGCCAATTCCACCATGTCCGGGTACGATACCCAGTAAGGCGCGGGAATGACTACTTCATCGCCCGAGTCGATCACTGCCATCATCAAGTTGTAAATGGTCTGTTTGGCGCCGCTGGAAACCAGAATCTGGTTGCGCTTGTAGTCGATGTTGTTATCGCGTTTGAACTTGGCAATGATCGCGTCCTTCAGCTCGACGATGCCGTCCACCGAGGTGTAGCGGGTAAAGCCTTTGCGGATGGCGTCCACTGCGGCATCGGCAATGTGCACTGGGGTATCGAAATCGGGTTCGCCTGCACCCAAGCCAATAATGTTTTTGCCTTCGGCTTTCAGCTGCGCAACACGGCTGGTAAGGGCGAGGGTGGGGGAGGGCTTGACGCGCTGGACGCGCCGCGAAACAACTACGCTCACTATGGGGCACCGGTTGAAATGAAATGACGGCGTATTTTAGTGCGCCTGACGGTAAATAACCACGCGCGTTTGCAACGGAGATCAGTTGGGATGGTTTGTCGCTCGCCCCGGTGAAGGATTGCTCTATTATTCGAAGATTGACACCTTCACAGACAGTTTCATGTCACGTCCCGTACTACCCAAAACCGCTGCGCCGTTTCGCTTGCAGGCCAATTTTCCGCCCGCAGGCGATCAGCCACAGGCCATCGCCCAGCTGGTTGAAGGCCTGCGATCCGGCCTGTCGCACCAGACGCTGCTGGGTGTCACGGGTTCAGGCAAGACGTTCACCATCGCCAATGTGATTCAGCAGGTGCAACGTCCCGCACTGGTGCTGGCGCATAACAAAACCCTCGCGGCACAGTTGTATGGCGAGTTCCGCGAGTTCTTTCCCGACAATGCGGTGGAGTACTTCGTTTCCTACTACGACTACTACCAGCCCGAAGCCTATGTGCCGGCCTCGGATACCTTCATTGATAAAGATGCTTCCATCAACGAGCACATCGAACAGATGCGGCTGTCAGCCACCAAGGCATTGCTGGAACGGCCCGATGCCATCATTGTCGCCACAGTGTCATCCATCTATGGTCTGGGTGATCCCGAAGCCTACATGTCGATGATGCTGCACCTGGTGAAAGGCGAGAAACTGGAGCAACGCAAGATGTTGCGACGCCTCGCCGACATGCAGTACACGCGCAATGAAATTGATCTGAGTCAGGGCACCTATCGAGTGCGCGGCGATTTGATTGATATCTTTCCCGCTGAATCCGAACGCGAAGCAGTACGGATTGAATTGTTTGATGAGCATATTGAAACCATTCAATGGTTTGATCCGCTCACCGGCGAAATACTGCGCAAGGTGCAGCGTGCCACCGTGTATCCCTCGACGCACTACGTCACGCCCAAGGAGCGCCTGGTTAAAGCGGTGGATGAAATTCGCGACGAGCTGGGTGAGCGTCTGCGTGAATTGAATGCAGCGGGCAAACTGGTGGAAGCGCAACGGCTGGAACAACGTACCCGCTTTGATCTGGAAATGATGAATGAGATGGGCTATTGCTCAGGCATCGAAAACTATTCGCGTTATTTATCGGGCCGTAATCCGGGCGAACCACCGCCCTGTCTGTATGACTATCTACCTGCCGATGCGCTGTTAATTGTGGATGAAAGTCACCAGACCATTCCGCAGCTGGGTGCGATGTACAAAGGGGATCGTTCGCGCAAGGAAACCCTGGTGGAATACGGCTTTCGTCTACCATCGGCGCTCGATAACCGGCCACTCAAGCTGGAGGAATGGGAGCGTCTCGCGCCACAAATGATTTTTGTCTCGGCCACGCCCAGCCATTACGAGCGTGCGCATCAAGGCCAGGTGGTTGAGCAGGTAGTGCGGCCCACAGGACTGATTGATCCACCTGTCGAGATTCGTCCGGTGCGCACGCAAGTGGATGATGTGTTGTCCGAAATCAATCTGCGTGTGCCGCTTGATGAACGTGTGCTGGTGACTACACTGACCAAGCGCATGGCGGAAGACCTCACCGAGTATCTGGATGAGCATGGCGTGAAGGTGCGTTATCTGCATTCAGATATTGAAACCGTGGAACGCACTGAAATCATTCGCGATCTGCGACTGGGCAAGTTTGATGTCCTGGTCGGTATCAACTTGCTGCGTGAAGGGCTGGATATGCCGGAAGTGTCGCTGGTGGCGATTCTGGATGCCGACAAGGAAGGTTTTCTGCGTTCCGAAAACTCGTTGATCCAGACCATTGGTCGTGCCGCGCGGCATATCAATGGCCGTGCAATTCTGTATGCGGATCGAATCACGGGTTCGATGGAACGCGCCTTGGCCGAGACGGATCGGCGACGTAACAAGCAGATTGAATTCAACATTGCACATGGCATTACCCCGCGCGGCATTACCAAGTCCATCACCGACATCATGCAAGCTGCGCGCAGCAGCGGTACCGACAATAAACGCGGTAAACGGCTGAAAGTGGCTGAATCGCGTGCGGAGTACCTTGCCATGAGTCCGCAAGCCGCCCTCAAGCGCATCAAGAAACTGGAAACACAGATGCATCAGCACGCACGCAATCTGGAGTTTGAAGCAGCGGCCACCTTGCGTGATGAAATAGAGGTGCTGCGCAGAGTTGAATTGGGATTGCCGATATGAATGCCACGACACTGGTACTGATTCCGGGTTTGATGTGTGATGCCGCCGTGTGGCAGGCGCAGATTGATGCATTCAAAAGCCGCATCTCCATTCAGGTTGCAGAGCATGGGGAGCTGGATTCACTGCACGCCATGGCGCAGCGAATTGTGGAGACGGCACCAACGCGCTTTGCGCTGGCGGGGCATTCCATGGGTGGCCGGGTGGCGCTGGAAGTGATGCGCCTGGCACCCGCCCGCGTTTCGCATCTGGCGTTGCTGGATACCGGCTGTCATGCAATACCGGAAGACAAGGCGGCAGAAAAAGAGCGTGCATTGCGGCTGGGCTTTTTGCGGTTGGCGCAGGAGCAGGGCGTGGCCGCAATGACCCGCAGCTGGGTGCGCAACATGGTGCATCCTGAGCGTTTGCATGACCGGGTGTTGATTGACAGCATCGTCAACATGTTTGCGCGCAAGTCGGTGGCTGTTTATGAAGCGCAAATCAGGGCCTTGCTGCAACGTCCTGAAGCGTATCCATTGCTGGCAGGCATTCACTGTCCGACCCTGGTGCTGTCCGGCCATGAAGATGTCAATTCACCACCGGCGGCCAATCAGGAAATGGCCGATGCCATTGCCGATGCGCAGTTATGCATCCTGCCGGACTGCGGCCACATGTCACCGCAGGAACAGCCAGCGGCAGTCACTGCCCAGTTAAGCAGGTGGCTGGCGCGTGAGTGATCCGGCCAATTGAAGGATCCGGCTTTCATATGGCGTAAACGGTTGACCGGAAATTCATTGGCCGCCGCCCTGGTTGACGCCGCGCGCAAATTATGCGGTTGCCTGCGGTGACGGCCTCCGGTAGTATTCGCGCCCTTCATCGGGGATGGCCCTTGATGATTCACTCCTTGCCACACCAACAATATGGGTGGCTTTATCCACAAGGGGCATTTAATGCGTCATTACGAAATTGTATTTCTGGTGCATCCTGACCAGAGCGAACAGGTTCCAGCCATGCTGGAACGTTACAAGGGCATGATCACCAATGGTGATGGCCTGATTCACCGCGTGGAAGATTGGGGCCGTCGTCAGTTGGCCTTTCCGATTAACAAAATTCACAAAGCGCACTATCTCCTGATGAATGTGGAATGCGATCAAAAGGCGCTGGCAGAATTGACTGGTGCTTTCCGTTTCAGCGATGCCGTGATCCGTCATCTGGTAATGAAGATGGATGCCGCCGAGACTGAACCCTCAGCCATGGCTAAGGGTGAAGAAAATGCGCGTGGTATCGGTTTTGATGAAGATGACGATGGAATGGGCGGCTAACGCCAGCTTGTTACCGCCTTCGTTATAAAGATCAGGAGTACCTCATGTCACGTTTTTTTCGTCGCCGTAAATTCTGCCGCTTCACTGCAGAGAACATCGACCACATTGATTACAAAGATCTCGCCACATTGAAGGCCTACATCACTGAAACTGGCAAGATTGTACCTAGCCGTATTACAGGCACCAAAATTAACTATCAGCGTCAGTTGTCGGCGGCAGTTAAGCGGGCGCGTTTTTTGGCGTTGTTGCCGTACACCGACCAGCATTAAGCACGGGACAATTTGCACAGTAACAGGCGGCTGTTACTGTTGTGGAGCCTGAGCATGCATCGTTCCCTAGCCGCTTGGTTGATTGAGAATCCCTGGCAAGCTGCGGTGGTCGCTGCTTGTCTGGGGATGCTGTCATTGCAGGGTGCGATGGCGTTTGTGATATTTGCCAGTGCCATACCGGTACTGATTACGCTGGAGCAGGGCCCGCGAGTAGGGGGCAATGTTGTCTTGGCAATCGGTGTGGCGGTAACGGGTGCCTTAATGTGGTATCAGCAAGCACTGTGGCTGGCTCTGTCGTACACGCTAGTGTTGTTTGGTTTGCCAACGCTGTTGGGTGAGTTGTTACGCCGCTCGGGTTCACTGAACTTGGTGTTTCAGCTTGGTTTGGTGCTGGCTTTGTTAGCGGTGGCCATGGTTTTTCTGTTTGTACCGCAACCGAATGCGTTATGGGAGCAGGTTCTGGGCAGCGCATTTGTAGCTATATCGCAATCGGGTATTCAGCTTGATGCGACCCTAGTGCCGCAATTAGCGCGCACAATGTGGGGCGCAATGGTGGCGATACTGCTGTTGGCGATATTGAGTACCGTATTTCTGGCGCGTTGGTGGCAGTCACTGATTCATGAGCCGGGTGCATTCGGTCGTGAGTTTGTAGAGCTACGTTCGGGTGTCACATTGGGTGTGATGCTGGTATTGATTGTGC
Organism: Steroidobacteraceae bacterium; assembly: GCA_050181835.1. GTDB lineage: Bacteria > Pseudomonadota > Gammaproteobacteria > Steroidobacterales > Steroidobacteraceae > CAILZL01. Next base: position 47,202 of record JBFXCU010000006.1, read on the forward strand.
TGGCTGCGTTGTTTACGCATCTGTCATGGTTGGATTGCATGGCATGGATTGCGATGCTGGGGTTGGCATTGCAAGGTCTGGCCAGTGCTCACCGTCGCAAAGTCGAAGGACAGTTGCCGCGTGGTTGGTTGGTTGCGATTTATGTGATGATGATAGTGCCGCTGTTTTCGTTTGTTACAGTGGCGTTGTTGGCCGGTTGGGGTTTGGCTGATTTCTGGCGACGTCTGCGGATAACCAGCCTACGTACCTGATGTTTTTTGTTTGTTCTAATTTATAGGTGTCAAGATGGATGTCATTCTGCTGCAGAAGGTCACTAACCTCGGCAACATTGGTGACCGCGTCAATGTGAAGTCCGGCTACGGTCGTAACTTCCTGCTGCCCAAGGGCAAGGCCACGGTTGCCACCGCTGATAACATTGCAAAGTTCGAAGCGCGTCGCGCGGATTTGGAAAAGCAGGCTAGTGAAGAACTGGCTGCTGCTCAGGCGCGTGCTGCCAAGTTGGTGCATTTCAAATTGAATCTGACTGCTAAGGCCGGTAGCGAAGGTAAACTGTTCGGTTCGGTGGGTAATACCGATATTATCGATGCACTAGCCAAGCATGGGCATGTCTTGACCCGCACGGAAGTACGCTTGGAATCAGGCCCAATTCGCCATGTTGGCGAGCACGTAGTGCACATACAGTTGCATACCGATGTGTTGATAGAAGTGCCAGTCATCGTCACTGCTGAAGAGCAGGCATGATGAATTGCGGATGACATGCGTCATCCGCTCACTTAGATAATGGCTGGTATGCCGCGCAAGCGCACTGATCGCTCTCAAGGCAGCTCCGCCTATGGAGAGCAGTCGGCCAACTTTGCGGCGGACGCAGGTGTGCGTGTGCCACCGCATTCAGTTGAAGCTGAGCAAGCCGTGTTAGGTGGCTTGATGCTCGACAACAGTAGTTGGGATGCGGTAGCGGATCGCCTTACCGCTGAAGACTTTTTCCGTCGTGATCACCAACTGATTTTTGAGGCGATCGCCAATCTGGCAGCGCGTAGCGAACCGCTGGATGCAGTGACGTTGGCTGAACAGCTGGAGCGAAATAACCAGCTGGAATCCAGTGGTGGACTGGCGTACCTAGCTACGTTGACTCGCGAAACACCCAGTGCTGCCAATATCCGTTCCTACGCCGATATTGTGCGTGAGCGTGCGCAGTTGCGACGCTTGATCCATGTTGGTGGTGAGATCGCATCCAACGCCTTTAATACCGAAGGGCGTTCAATCAGTGAATTAATTGACGATGCCGAACGACAGGTGTTCGAGATTGCTGAGTCCGGGCGCAAGGCTGGATCAGGGTTTGTACCTATCCGCGATATGCTGGGCGAGATGGTCGATAAGCTCGACATGCTGCATCAGAATCAAGGCCAGATTACGGGTGTGAGTACTGGCTTTGCTGAACTGGATCGCATGACTTCCGGTTTGCAGCCGGGTGATCTGGTGGTCGTGGCAGGCCGACCTTCGATGGGTAAAACCAGCTTTGCCTTGAACATCGGTGAAAATGCGGCATTAGGCCGCAACGCCGTACCGGTAGCAATTTTTAGTATGGAAATGTCGCGCGATCAATTGGGTTTGCGCATGATTTCGTCGTTAGGACGTATAAATCAAAGTCATTTACGCACCGGTAACTTCGGTGACGAAGAATGGTCACGTATCAATGGTGCCATCAATATGATGAAAACAGCGCCGCTGTATATTGACGACACCGGCGCGCTCACTCCCACTGACGTGCGTGCTCGTGCTCGTCGATTGAAGCGTGAACACGGTTTGGGACTGATCATTGTTGACTACCTACAGTTGATGCAGGTGCCGGGTAACAAGGAAAATCGTGCTACTGAAATTTCGGAAATTTCCCGTTCATTAAAAGCACTTGCCAAAGAACTCAGAGTGCCGGTCATTGCTTTGTCGCAGTTGAATCGAAGTCTTGAGCAGCGACCTAACAAGAGGCCAGTGATGTCTGATTTGCGTGAATCAGGCGCGATTGAACAGGATGCCGACATCATCATGATGATTTATCGTGAAGAGGTGTACGAGAAGGACACTACCCGCAAGGGGATTGCCGATATCATCATTACCAAGCAGCGTAATGGTCCTACTGGCGATGTGAGCCTGACTTTCCTCGGTGAATACACCAAGTTTGAGAATCTGGTGTCAGAGGCATATGGTGATGGCGTATTTCGCTGATTAATATTCCATGATCGAGTCAGCGCTTACCCGGAATCTCGAATTGCATGGTGGCCCCTGTGCCATCATTGATCGCAGCGCACTGCGCCATAATTTGAATGTGGTGCGTAGTACTGCACCCAAATCCAAAGTGCTTGCCGTCGTAAAAGCTAATGCTTATGGGCACGGCATTGTGCCGGTGGCGCAGGCATTGTCTGCCGCTGATGCCTTTGGTGTCGCGCGTTTGAAAGAAGCCATGGCGCTGCGCGAAGCTGGCATTAGTCAGCCTATTGTGTTGCTGGAAGGAGTGTTTTCCCACGACGATTTAGACTTGGTTGCACAGCTAAAGCTGGAACTGGTGGTTCACTCATTCGCGCAGGTGCAGGCACTGGAAACTTGGTCAGGCAAGTCACCAGTACCTGTGTGGTGCAAAGTGGATACCGGTATGAATCGATTGGGTTTCAGTATCGATAAATTTTCACTGGCTTGGTCGCGTTTGTTGGGTAACCCAAAAGTACAGCAATTACGCGTCATGACGCATCTGGCCGATGCTGATGCTCGTGATCACGCACGCACGCAGTCACAAATTACGCGCTTTCAGCAATTGGTGAGTGGGTTGGGCGTCGAGCGTAGTATTGGTAATTCTGCGGGTCTGGCTGCGTGGCCAGCGGCGCGTGTTGAGTGGGTGCGGCCAGGGTTGATGTTGTATGGCATGTCACCGTTCGCAGAAACCACTGCCAGCGACTTGGGTTTGCGTCCAGCGATGACGTTGGTGGCACCCTTGATTGCTATTCGTCAGATATGTGCTGGCGAAGAAGTGGGCTACGGCGGAACGTGGCGTGCCAGTCGAGATTCTTGCGTGGGTATTGCTGCTGTTGGTTATGGTGATGGCTATCCACGCCATGCTCGCAGCGGTACACCGGTGTTGGTTGCGGGTCGCATTATGCCGTTGATCGGTCGCGTCTCAATGGACATGATTGCCATTGATCTGACCGACCTGACTCAGCGCACAGGTATGAAAATTGAATCAGGTGAGCGAGTCATCCTCTGGGGTGAATCATTGCCAGCGGAGCAAGTGGCGATGCACGCTGAAACCATTCCCTATGAGTTGGTGTGTGCCATCAGCCAACGGGTAGCGATGAGTTATCTGTGAGCATCAAAATTTCCGTTGACGCACAATGACAGCCAACGGTTGTTCTTGCCTTGCTTTAGCGGCTCAACCTTCGAAGAAGCCCATCTTGACGCCAGCTAACTGGATTACGTCGTTGTTGGTGAGCTTACGTGCCTGTGGGCCAATGGCCTGACCGTTGACCAGTGGGAAGTCGCCTGTTGTACCGCTGTCAACATGGATGATAAAGAAGCCATCAGCACGACGACTGATCGCCGCTACTTGTACGCCTGGGCGGCCTAAGGTGGTTAATGCTTTATTTAGTTCCAGTTCGCGTCCTGCGAAGGCTCCACTCAATACTTGTAGTTTGGCTTTTTGCAATGCTACTGGGCGCGATCCAGAGCTGCTGGTATCGTTGGGTGCTGGTGCTGCGGCATTGTTGCTGACTTGGGCAGAGGCGCGTTTAGCTGCTTCAGTGGCTATGGCAGAGCCAGGTGTGATTACCATGGTCTTTTCGAATTCATCCTGATCGGTGTCAGAACTCTGTACGTCCACAAATCGTAGTTGGTGATGCCCGATGGTGATGACATCGCCATGCTGAAGTGCATGCTTTTTGATCAACTTGCCATTAGCGTAGGTGCCGTTGGTGCTGTTCAAGTCCTCCAGAAAGGAATCATTGAGAATATTGATAACCAGCGAGTGGTGCCCGCTAACGGCAGGGTTATCAATACGAACGTCATTATCTGGCAGGCGCCCGATAGTGTAGCGCTCCTTGTTCATGTTGTACTCGGCGAGTACCTGACTATCCAGACTCAGAATTAAGCGTGCCATTTTTATGCCTCGATTCCGTCAGAAACCCTAGTTGAACCAGCTCAGCAGTCTGTCAACCATGCTTTTGCGTTGGGCGAATGAATCCAGCACCTGCGCTAGCACGATAGAGATATTGTCCCGGCCACCGTTGTCATTGGACAGCTGGATCAATTGCTTGGCAATTGTCTCGAGATTAGCACTAAAGGTGCTTATGGTTAAGTGAATGTCTTCATCTTCCACCATATCTGATAAACCATCAGAACATAGTAGGTAGTAATCACCCTTGTTTACCGGGTACTCGTGGATTTCTACGTCCACCTTATTTTCAACGCCCAAGGCGCGAGTGACGTAATTTTTGTTTGCCGCACGCTGCGCTTCTGCCTGCGTATAGAAACCGCGATCAACCAATTCTTGCAGTAGCGAGTGATCGAGGGTGAGTTGCTCATAGCGATTGCTGCGCAAGCGATACAGGCGCGAGTCACCCACGTGGGCCACCGAGATTCGGTTGTTGTTGAACAGACAGGCCACCACGGTGGTTCCCATACCCTCGCATTGTGACTGGGTCTTGGCAGTCTGATAAATGATCTTGTTGGCGCGCATGATGGCATCGCGTAACACAATGCTTGGCCTGGATAGGCCGGTTTCGCTATCTGCCACCGATAAATCTTGGCGTTCGTAGGCTTCCTTGACCAAGCTCATTATGGTTTTTACAGCGATACCGCTGGCTACTTCGCCAGCATTGTACCCCCCCATACCATCGGCTAGCACCAGCAAGCCAATATCATTATCGACGCCAATGGTGTCTTCGTTGTGCTCGCGCACCTTGCCGACATCACTGGAACCGATTGAGCGAATTTTGCCACGTAGCATGCAGAGTTCCTTTATGCCAAGCCGCGCAGACAATTACGAATGGCATCGGCCATATCAACGCCAGTTTGATACCGATCAGCGGCTGATTTCGCTAGACAGCGGTCAATGACCTGCTCCATGCATTCCGGCAGTTCGGGCCGTAACGACCGGATAGGAGGGTGTGGCTCCGTGGCGATGTTGTTCATCAGTCTGGTCATTGAATCGGCTCTGAAGGGCAGTTGTCCGGTTAGCATCTGATACATAGTGACCCCCAAGCCGAACAGGTCTGAACGTCCATCCAGCGGTCTGCCTTCCAGTTGTTCCGGCGACATGAAGGACGGGGTGCCAAGGACGATGCCCGTTTTTGTTCTACTCACATCTGACAAGCGTGCAATTCCGAAATCGGTGATTTTCAGCGCATCAGTCTCAATATTGAACATTATATTAGCGGGTTTAATGTCGCGGTGAACCACATTCTGTAAATGCGCATAGTTCAGGGCCTCGGCAACCCGGATCATCATGGTCAGAGATTTGCGCACCGGCAGTAAACGATGCGGCTCGCAATAAAAGCTAAGGTGTTCGCCTCGGATATATTCCATGGCGATATAAGCCAGCCCACGATCCTCGCCTGCATCAAAAATCGTGACAATACCGGGGTGGTTCAGGCGACCCGCCATCTCCGCTTCACGGAAAAATCGTTCACGAGCCTCAATCAAGTCTTGGTCTTCAAACTCTTCTGCCAGCGGAATGGCCTTGATGGCGACAACGCGGTTAATTTTTGGGTCGCGTCCTAGATAGACCACACCCATCGCGCCCTTGCCAATCTGGCGTTCGATTTCGTAGCGCCCCAAGCTTTGTTTGTTGGGGTCATGGGGTGACTCTTTAGCGATTGGCTGCGGCCTGCTGATATTGGTCAATGGCTTGGGTCGCGCTACGGATGCGGGGGTAGATTGTGCTGGTTTGGGGCGCTCAATAGCCAGTTGTAGCTGCTGCGCTTTGGCAGTGGCGTCTTTGTAGTTTTGATCCATTTCACCCACGTAGCGATAGGCTTGCGCGGCTTTCAATGATTCATTGCGTCGTTCGTAGTCAGTGGCCAGACGATAGAGCAAATCCAGCGTGTCCTGATTGGGCTGACAGCGACGCAAGGTTTCGAAAGCCATGTCAAGTTGTCCCTGACCGTGCAGTGTCAGTGCGAGTGTCTTGAGGGTTTCCATGCTGATTGCAGGGGAAGTTATGCTCTGTTTGCTGGCAGTTGCTGGACTCAGTGCCAAACTTAAGACAAAGCAGGCAAGTAATGCGATGAGTTGTGGCGCGACCTGTAACGTCACTGTGCTCATGCTCATTAGCAAGTATGTGGCTAGCAAGGCGCTGCTGCTGAGTGCAACCACAATGATTAGATTCTGCCGGGTTGATAGCTTGATGAAAGTGGTAGCCGCGAGAATCACCACCGTGAATACTAATAGCCATTCCAGTAAGACGACCCAGAGCGGACGCCGATAGATATGTTGATTGAGGAGTGCGTCGCTACACATTGCTACCACCATCGTCCGGGGTAAATTTCCCACTGGGGTCTGGATACGGTCGGCACCGACGCCTTCAGTGAACCCCACCACGATGGACTTGTTCTTGACCAGTTGTGGATCGAATTGACCTGCAAGCGCTTGCCAGTAGGGGATGGTAACTGGAGTCTTGCCGGAAAAACGCGGCGTGAAGCTCAAGTCGTCATGCAGCGTGATGGTGCGCATGGTTGATGTTAGTTGTAACTGCTCAGCGGTCACCACAAGAGAGTTGCGTTGCTCTGTAACCAAGTTGGCTAGCGCTACGGACATGCTGGGCAGCGCCTGTTCGCCCAGCTTGACGGCCGCATAATCACGACGAGTGATGTCATCTGCATCCGTCGGCATGAGCAGCTGTCCCAGCGCTGCGGCGGCACCCACAATTTCCGTGTTACTGCCGGAAAGCGCTTTTACACTAATGGCATGATCTAGGCTGTCACGAGCGAAGTGACGTTGAGTTCTGGTTAATTGTGATACCAAATTTCGATCGTTGGTGATGCCTGAACTGGTGGACACGTCGATGGGAATGACGACTTGCCCCTGTGTGCGCATGGCCTGTGCCAATACTCGATCAGCGGCGGTGTCAGCCACTTGACCGGTTTCAGTGTTGATAGGTGAGGTCAGTGGTGTTGTGAAGGCAATTGCTCTTACTCCCTGTTCGCGTAGCTTCTCAATTAAATTGGCGTGAACGCGGTTTGACCAAGGCCATTGACCCAGTAGCGATTGACTTTCTGCATCAATGGCCACAACTACAGTCGCATCGGAGTTCGAATCGGATGCGTGTCGTTGCGCTAGATCTCCCAGCCAGTGCTGGATCGGGTTGTCTGCGCGCGGAATCAATAAGCCACAAATAACCAGCAACAGGCAGGCGAGTGCCGCGCGAGTGAGTTGTGGTCGCTGTTTAAGTAAATCTTTGAGCACGATCCATTTAGTCTGGGTTCGTAAATTCCGCTCAGTATAGGTGACTGGGTTTTGTAAAATTGCAGCCTTCGTCACATCTGCTGCTTATGCTCTGATCCAGCTATTTGGGTGGGTGAATTCGCTCACCTTTTTCAGTTACCGATTTGTACACTGCGTCGATGGCAAAAACACGCGAAATCTATTTGTGCGATCAGTGTGGCACTGAAACCCTTAAGTGGCAGGGGCAGTGCCCCGCGTGCGCTGCCTGGAACTCGTTGGTTAAATTTAATCCCGGTAAAAGTGGTGTCGGCGGTAGAGCTCTCCCCTTGGTGGCGGGGGCGGTAGGCAGCAAGCGTATCCATGAAATCAATGAGCGTGACGAGCCACGTATTGCTACCGGTTCAGGCGAATTTGACCGTGTGCTGGGCGGCGGTCTAGTGGCAGGTTCAGTGATTCTTCTGGGTGGCGATCCCGGCATAGGTAAGTCGACCCTGCTACTGCAAGCAGCCGACCAACTAAGTCGCGCGGTGACCACGTTGTATGCGACCGGGGAAGAATCGTTGCAGCAGGTAAGTCTGCGCGCGCGGCGTCTGGATGCTGCGGGTAACGAGTTGAATTTAATGGCGGAAACCAATGTGGAGACAGTACTGGCTGAAACTCGCCGTTTGCAGTGCAAAGTATTGGTTATCGACTCGATTCAGACCATGTTTTTGGATGCGGTGGAGTCCTCACCGGGATCGGCTACGCAGGTCCGCGAGTCAGCGGCGCAGCTGGTGCGCTACGCTAAGGAACAAGGCACGGCAGTACTCATCATTGGTCATGTCACCAAGGAGGGTACCATTGCTGGCCCACGTATCCTCGAACACATGGTGGATACAGTGCTGTATTTCGAGAGCGATGCGGGTAGTCGCTATCGGTTGATTCGTGCGGTCAAGAATCGCTTTGGCGCCGCCAATGAAGTGGGGGTGTTTGCCATGGCGGAGCAGGGACTCAAGGAAGTTAAGAACCCCTCGGCCATCTTCCTGTCGCAGCACGCTCAACCTATCTCTGGCAGTGCGGTACTAGTGGCGCGCGAGGGTAGTCGCCCCTTATTGATCGAAGTGCAGGCACTGGTGGATCAGGGGCAAGGTATGAGTGCTCGCCGGCTGGCATTGGGGTTGGAGCAAAATCGGCTGGCGATGCTGTTGGCGATTTTGCATAGGCATGGTGGCGTAGCTACTCAGGGACAGGATGTATTCGTCAATGTGGTGGGTGGAGTACGCATTGCTGAAACCGCTGCCGATTTAGCGGTGATGCTGGCGGTAGCATCGAGCTTACGTGATCGTCCCTTATTGTCAGGGCTGGTTTGTTTCGGTGAGCTTGGATTGGCCGGTGAGATTCGTCCCGTGCCCTATGGGGAAGAGCGCTTACGAGAGGCGGCAAAGCATGGCTTCAAGCTTGCTATCGTACCCGTAGCCAATGCGCCACGTCGTGAAATCGATGGCTTAACGGTTATTCCTGTGGAGCGCTTGCCGGATGCGTTAGCACGGGCATTTTGAGTTGCGCTCAAATGGCGCGTAGCCGCGCCATTTTCACGACGTTATCGGCGATCTGCATAATTTCTATTGCGTAGGTGCCTAGTTTTAAGCTAGTTCCAGGTTCAGGAATGGACTCTAAGTGCTCGAAAATCAAGCCATTTAATGTCCTAGGGCCATCGGTTGGTAGGTTCCAGCCTAGGGTTCGATTCAAGGCGCGAATGTTGATGCTGCCGCTCACTACATAGCTGCCGTTGGCTTCCTGATGGATGTCGCGGTACAGAGTGGCAGGGTCAGTGGTGAATTCGCCGACGATTTCTTCGAGTAGGTCTTCTAAGGTGACTAGTCCCTGCACATCGCCATATTCGTTAACGATGATGGCAATGCGGCGGCGGTTGTGCTGAAAGTTTTGCAGCTGCGTATTCAGTGAAGTTCCTGCTGGTACGAAAAACGCTTCGCGAGTCCGAGCCAGAGAAATCAGGGTTTCTTTGTCCAGTTGGCCTCTGGCCAGCGTTTGCGCCACGATTTTCAGGTGCAAGATACCAATAATGTTATCCAGTGTGTCCTCGTACACCGGCAGACGGGTGTGTGGGCTGGAGCGCAGCTGCTCAAGAATGTCGTCCCACTCATCAGAGGCATCGATGGCGGCGATGTTGTTGCGCGGAATCATGATGTCTTCGACCGTGATTTTTTCGAGATCCAGAATGCCCACCAGCATGCGCTGGTGGCTTTTCGAGATCAGATTACTAGCCTCTGCGACCATGGTTCGTAGTTCATCACTACTTAACGAATGATTGCTAACTTGTTGAGATGAAACACCAAAAATCCTTAACATGCCATTGGCGACCTGGTTGGCGCACCACACTACTGGGTACAGTACTTTGTCGAGTACCACGTATACCCACACCGACGTCAGTGCCAGTCGTTCCGGATGCAGTGCCCCAAAAGTTTTGGGTGCGAGGTCGCCAAAGATAAACATCAGGATCGCGGCGACGCTGCTGGCGGCGGCTATTCCTGATTCTCCGTATAGACGTAACGCCAGAACGGTGGTCAGCGTCGCGGTGCCGACATTGGCGAAGGTGTTGCCAAGCAGGATTACTCCTATGAGGCGATCGGGTTTGGCGAGGAGTCGTTCGGCCAGTTTGGCGCTCTGGTTGCCTGATTGGGCTTTGTGGCGAAGTCGGTAGCGGTTGATGCTCATCAGCGCTGTTTCGGTGCTGGCGAAGAACGCGGAGATCACAATCATGAGGATCACCACGCAGGTCAATAGACCTATGGACATGTCATTCAACGGGGCGGAACCTTGTCACCAAACAAGGGGCTATCGTCGCACTAGCAGCCTTGCACTAGCAAGTGCGTAGATTTTTTCGATGAATCAAGAGCTTGCTGATGGCTATCCCCAATGCCTTCCGAGCAGTACCTCCAGTACAAATTTGGTACCAAAGTAGGCCAGTCCCAACAGCACAAAGCCACCTAGTGCCCACTGCGCGGCAGTGCGGCCTCGCCAGCCAAGACGCCAATGGCCCCACAGCAGTATTCCGAGAATTAACCAAGCCACACATGACAGTGCAGCCTTGTGTACCAAGTGTTGCGCGAGCAAATCGCGTACGAACACAAAACCGCTGAACAGAGTTAGAGTGAGTAAGGCGAAGCCGACGGTAATCGCCTGAAACATGCCGTTTTCCAAGCCTTCAATTGAGGGGAGGGTTTTCATCCAGCCTAAAGGTTTATGGCTGCGTAAGCGTCGATCCAAGATGTAGAGCCCCAATGCCAAGCTCGCTCCTACGGCAATCAGTGCGTAGGCCACTACCGCAATCAGGATGTGTGCGGTGAGTTCCCAGCCTGGCTGGCTTGTGGAAAAAATTCGTGTGCCGTCGTCGGTTAATGCAGCTGAGATTCCTGCGCCGAGCAACAGCATGCCGGCAATTGCCGCGAAGCGCGGTTGGTTCCAAGCTTTAATCAGGGTGATCGCGGCAATGATCCAGCCAATCAGTGAGGCTGTGTCAGCGCTGTCGAGAGCCAGAGTGGGGCCGCTAAATACGGCACGGCAAAGTTCGTATCCATGTATTAGCCAGCCCAATATGCCCATAGCCACGCCAGCTAAGCGCTTGCCGTGTGCGCCGGTTTCGTTAGTGGCACTATGCGCGCTCGCGAAAAGCCACAGGCATGCACAGAAATAGATGACGAAAACAATAATTGCAAGCATGTGGTGTCGGCTCTGGATAAGGCGGGCTGAACGGTGGGTAGATAATGTCACAACCTGAGCTGTTGCTTAAAGCAAGCAGCATGTGACCTTAGTGACCTGTGGCGCTAACATGGGCGATTGCTGGATGGTAACGAGAGTATTCCCGTGTTTGACAAACTGACTGAACGGTTGCAAAGCGTAGTCGATGGATTGCGTGGCAAAGGTCGCCTGACTGACGACAATATCACCGATACGTTGCGCCAGGTGCGTATGGCCTTGCTGGAAGCCGATGTGGCGTTGCCAGTGGTCAAGTCGTTAATCGAATCAATTAAGGCCAGCATCGTCGGTACCGAATTTGACAAGGCATTTACGCCTGGCCAAATTTTAGTGCGCAGCATTCACCAAGAATTAATCAAGGTGCTGGGCGAGGGGGTGCGCCCGATCAATCTGCGCGCTCAACCACCGGTGGTCATTTTGCTGGCCGGTTTACAGGGTGCAGGTAAAACAACTACCGCAGGAAAGCTTGCTAAGCTACTTAAAGATAAAGAAAAAAAGCGAGTATTACTGGTCAGTACAGACGTGTATCGACCTGCCGCTATCCTGCAGTTGGAGCGACTCGCGACGCAGATAGGGGTGGGTTTTAAGCCCTCTGATCCGATGTTGTCTCCCGTTAAATTGGCTGGGGAAGCGCTGGTTGAGGCGCGCAGCTCCCTATATGACGTACTGATTGTCGATACCGCTGGGCGGTTGCATATCGATGCCGACATGATGACGGAGGTACAACAGATATCGGCGGCAGTTGCACCGCTGGAAACGCTATTCGTGGTGGACAGTATGGCTGGCCAAGACGCGGTCAATGCTGCCAAGTCATTTGGGGAGTCATTGGCGCTGACCGGAGTCATTCTCACCAAGGCCGATGGTGACGCCCGTGGTGGCGCGGCGTTGTCGGTACGGCAAGTTACCGGCAAACCAATTTTGTTTATTGGTGTGGGTGAAAAAACCGATGCGCTGGAGGTATTCCACCCTGAACGTATTGCTTCGCGCATTCTGGGTATGGGTGATGTGTTGTCCTTGGTGGAAGACGTCACGCGCCAAGTGGATGGCAAGCAAGCCGAGAAGCTGGCTGCCAAGCTGCAAAAAGGCAAAGATTTCGATTTCAATGACCTTCATGAGCAGCTGCAGCAGCTGGAAAAGATGGGCGGTCTATCAGCCATGATGGACAAGTTGCCAGCAAAGTTGGCTAGCAAGGCGGCGCAAGGGCAGATGCCGAATGATCGTGAGCTCGGTCGTCAAATGGCGATTATTCGTTCCATGACTGCCAAAGAACGCCGCTTTCCCAAGTTGCTGGATGCCTCGCGCAAGCGGCGCATTGCTGCAGGTTCGGGTGTTCATGTGTCTGAAATCAACAAGCTGCTGAAAAGCTTTATGGAAATGCAAAAGATGATGAAAGCCATGTCCAAGGGAGGTATGAGCAAGCTAATGCGCGCATTTACCGATCGTATGCCCAAGCCATTCTAAAGTCATCTGCAAACACAAAGAAGAAAACCTGTCAGTTGTTGCTGACAGGTTTTTATTATTGATAGCAAAGCAATCAGTGTTGTTTGAACTCGTCCGGCGTCAATGCGTGCCGTGATAGCAGCTTGTAGAAGTCGGTTCGGTTGCGTTTCGCCAGCCGCGCCGCTTGGCTGACATTGCCCGCAGTGATTTGCAGGATCTGCGATAGATAGTTGCGCGTAAACTCATCGCGCGCTTCATCGAATGAAGGCAGTCTGGCTGGGCCGACACCCAGTGCAGTTTGTACCAATTCCGCACTGATGATCGGACTGGTTGCCAAGGCGACATTCTGCCGCACTACGTTTTCCAGCTGCCGCACATTGCCTGGCCATTCCGCGCTCACCAGTAGTTCCACCGCTTCCGGCGCATAGATGAAACGTTGGTGACCGGTTTCCTTGGCGATGCGATCCAAAAAATGCGTTACTAACAACGGAATGTCTTCGCGACGACGGTTGAGTGTCGGCATGTCGATGTTGACAACATTAAGGCGATAGAACAGGTCTTCGCGAAACTGGCCACTCATGATGAGTTGCTTCAGGTCACGATTGGTAGAGGCAATCAAACGCACATTGACCGGAATTGCTTGCGCGCCGCCTACTGGGCGAATAGCTGCTTCTTGCAGTACTCGCAGTAGCTTGACTTGCAAACGCATTGGCATATCACCCACTTCATCCAGCAGTATCGTGCCACCGTCCGCAGTCTGAAATAGGCCGATCTGATCGCGAGTGGCATTAGGGAAGGCATCCTTTACGTGCCCAAATAATTCGCTTTCAAGCAGATTTTCTGCCATTGCACTGCAATTGACTGCTGCAAATGGCTTGTTGCGCCGTGAGCTGGTTTTATGGATGGCTCGCGCCAGCAGTTCTTTGCCGGTACCGCTCTCGCCAGTAATCATGACGCGCGCATCAGTGCCAGCGACCATGTGTGCTTGGGATAGCTTTTCTTCCATCACAGCGCTACGCGTAACAATTTCAGCACGCCATTCTTCGACGCTATCAGCAAAGCCAGAAACCTTGAGCGCTTTCTGAACCTGATCAAGCAGCTCCTGTTTATCAACGGGTTTCGTCAGGAATGCAAAGGCACCGCTCTGCGTGGCTTGTACCGCATCGGGAATAGTGCCGTGTGCGGTAAGGATAATGACGCGTAGACCGGGTGCACGGCTCTGTACTTCTTTCAGCAAGCCGATGCCATCCATCTGATCCATACGCAGGTCAGTGATAACCAAGTCGGGACGTACGCGTGCCATTGCCGATAGTGCTGACAGGCCATTATCAGCTGCTTCTACATCATAGTTTTCAGCACGCAGGCGTATGGTCAGCAGGCGCAACAATCCCGGATCGTCATCGACGACCAATAGGCGTGGTTTGCGTTTAGCTTGTGGTGTCACGGTTACCGGATTAACGAGCCCCAGTGGGCGAAGTGCTGCGTTCACTGATGGATTTCTCTATATCTTTAATCGCATCCAACTTTTGCTGGGCCGCGTCGAGTGCTTTGCGTATCTTGATCAATTCTTCTGATTGCGCTTGTAAACGACGTTCAGAGTTTGATTGCGTACGCGCTCTATCGTCGACTGTCGCTGCTAACCGACGATTCTCAGCTTGTAGCTTCAATGATTGCTCAGCAATATTGAGCATGACTTTACTGATGGTTAGCTCACCATGGCTGAGCTTTTCAGGATTAATCAGTAGCTGTTCCAGCAGTTTTTTTGCTTTGACGGGATCACTGGCGGGGTGTCCCGGTGATGCCAACGCAATGGCATAACGCAACTGATTCATGGTGGTTGGTGCTTGCGCATTACTTTGTTCGACAGCATAAAACGTATCGATTTGTTTAGTGACGTCATCGTCCGACAAGCTGGCTAGCATGTTGATATAGTCAGCTGTCGCACTATCAGTTTGAGTGACCACAGGGGTAGTCGTTCTCGAGGCGCTTGGTGGATACAGTGATTCGCAGGCGCTGAGTAACAGCGCGCTGAGTGCGATGCTTCCATATATTCTAGTGCGATGACTCATACTGCAGCGACCTGGACGGGTTTTAGCGGAAGAAGGACACGAAAATGAGCGCCGGGAAATTGCCCATCCATGATCGTAACTTTGCCACCATGTGCTTGAACGAACTCTGAGACTACCGATAAACCTATGCCGGTACCTTTGAGATGTCCAGAAATGGGTGCGCGACCTGAGAAAAAAGCTTCAAATACGGCGGTTCTTTCGGCAGCGGCAATACCGGGGCCAGTATCGGCGACGTCCAGAATCAATTGCTCTGGCTCCTGCCGGGCGTGAAGATAAATAGTGCCGCCACGCGGGCTGTATTTGAGTGCATTGGACAGTAGGTTGTCGAGTATCAGTTTCAACTTGGCGCGATCAGCTTGCAATTCAATATCATCCACCTTGAGTTCTAGATGTATGCGTTGTGCCAATAAGGTGAGCTGGTGCGTTTCAAGCGTGGACTTGATAAGTGGCCTTAATCTAAATGAGCTGATTTCCAGTCCGGTATGACGAGTGTGCCAAGCACTAAATGACAGCAGGTTCTCGATCAGTTGCTGCAACCGAATACTGTTGTCGCGGAGGATTTCACCCACTTCACGTTGCCCTGCGGTAAGTTCTCCCACCGCGCCATCCAAGAGGAGCTCAGTGCCCTCCCTCACACCGGCTAGCGGCGTCTTTAGCTCGTGCGACATGTGACGTAGGAAACGATTGCGTTCTTGGGCAATTTCCAGCAGACGGGTGCGCAGCCATTCCAGTTGTTGGCCAAGTTTGCGCAGATCGGATGGACCGCGTACTGCTATGGTTTTAGAAAAGGTCCCTTGGCCGAGCTGGTTGATTGCAGCATCAATCTGGCGAATAGGGCGCATGATTAAAAAACTGAACATACCTACTAGCAGTGCAGTGAGCAGAATGACACCTGCTGATTGCCACAGCAGGTAGTTCTGAGTCTCCGCAGTTAAAGTTTGTAGCCGCGATAAACCAGATTCGATTTGTTGGCTGGTTTGCTCAGACAGCGTCCGAGTGGATTCTTCCAGTAAGGTAAACGCATCATTGAGTTTGCTGTTTCTATCGCTGTTAGTGCCGGTTCTAAACGATTGAAGCTGCTTGTGCAAGTCTGAATCGGCCAGTCGTAACGCGTTGACCTGATTAGTCAGCGTCGCGTTCATCTCTACGCTCAGCACGACTTGATCTAAGGTTTCCCGAAAGCTTAACCGTGAGGTCTCGTAGCTATTCAGAAACGCTTCGTCATTTACGATTTGGAACAGACGCGCATTGCGTTCCATCGTGTTAATGTGTTGGAACAGCTGCTGCGTCGAATCAGTGGACTGCACGCTACTGCGTACCAACGCAGTACTTTGTGTTGCCAGACTGCGCACCTTGGTTGCGGACACAATTACCGCGAACAGCAGCGGTATGGCCACCAGCGCGAAGCCAATGAACATCAAATCAGTTAGAGAGCGTGGGCGCCAAAGATGCATGGGTATCAATTGTAGTGCAGCGAGTTATCAAACGTCAGCTTATGACGTAATTTGTACTGCACTAATTTTATTGGTCTGATGTTTGATGCCTGTTGCTCAGTGGCACGTTTAATTTTTGATCAGTTCCGGATGGGCCAATAGATGCTGCTCCCAGGCAAGTTGCGATTTGACGATCATTTCTAGGCTATCGTGGCGAGGTTGCCAGCCCAGCACTTCGCGTACTTTGTCAGCGCTCGCCACTAGGGTTGCGGGATCGCCAGCACGGCGTGCTTCTTCAACGATAGTCAATTCACGGTCACTCAGCTTGGCCACGGTGGCCAGTACTTCGCGCACACTGAACCCACGTCCATATCCCACATTGAGTGTGGTTGATTGACTGCCTGAGCGAAGATAAAGCAATGCATCCAGATGCGCAGAGGCCAGATCCTCGACATGAATATAGTCGCGAATGCCAGTGCCATCTGCGGTGGGGTAATCGGTGCCAAACACCATTACTTTGGGGCGAATTCCCACAGCGTGCTGACAAGCTACTTTGGTTAACAAGGTTGCCGCAGGTGCTGAATGGCCGATTCTGCCGCCAGGGTCACTGCCGCCGACATTGAAGTAACGCAGGATAACGTGTCGCAAGGGGGTGGCGGCGCACAGATCGCGCAACATGATTTCAGTCATCAGCTTGGAAGAGCCATAGGGGTTGATAGGTGCGGTAGGCGACTCTTCGCTGGCCGTACCACTTTCTGGTAGGCCATAGACTGCTGCTGTGGAAGAGAAAACGAAGTGCTTCACACCGGCCTCGTGACAGCATTGCAGCAATGTGCGGGTGGCGGACGTATTGTTGCCGTAATACTTGAGTGGATCCGCTACCGATTCAGGCACGATAGTGTGCGCCGCAAAGTGCATCACGGTTTCTACTTGGTGTTCTTTGAGCAGATTGGCTACTAAGTCGCGATCAGAGGTATCACCGACAATCAACTTACCGTGTAGCACAGCGCTTCGGTAGCCAGTGCTTAAGTTGTCAAGCACTATCACAGACTCGCCGCGTTCACCAAGTTGGCGAACTACATGGCTGCCAATGTATCCCGCGCCACCTGTTACTAGAATGCTCATGTGTTTCTTTATCTATCTATTGCAGCATGATCAATTGTGTTCAACAACCACTGCACAATAAACGACAATATTGCGTTAAGTCTGGCCCAGCCTTTGAATTGCCTGATCTGTCTGTTTGCTGAGGTAATGATGTCGCGCCCTGATCCCCATCCCTTCGATAAATTGTCGCCCGACTTCATTCTCAGTGCAGTGGATGAGCTGGGGCTACGTAGTGATGGACGACTGTTGGCGTTGAATAGTTATGAGAACCGGGTTTACCAAGTTGGTATGGAAGAGGGCGAGCCTTGGGTGGTGAAATTTTACCGGCCCGGACGCTGGTCGCTGGTCGCGATTGAGGAAGAGCAAGCCTTTGCTGTGGAGTTGGCTCAAGCTGAGCTGCCGGTGGTTGCACCGGTGGTGATCAATGGACGCTCCTTGTTCGGCCGCGATGGCTTCAGTTTTGCCCTGTATCCGCGGCAGGGTGGTCGTTGGCCGGAACTGAATCAGGCGGCTGATCGCGAATTGTTGGGGCGGCTACTTGGTCGTATTCATATGCTCGGGCGACGCTATCGCTTCAAACATCGGCCGCAGTTAACGATTGCAGCTTGGGCCGGCGAGGCGCGCCGATATTTGTTGGAGCAAAACTGGATTCCCGATCACTTGTTGCCGGCCTATCGCTCGGTCAGCAGCGAATTGATTAAGTTAATGCAGTTAGAGTGGGATGAATTCGATGATTTGCAGTGCCTGCGTCTGCACGGCGATTGTCATCTGGGCAACCTGCTCTGGCTGGAAACAACTGGCTTTCACTTTGTCGATTTTGATGACTGCCTGACTGGGCCGGCTATACAGGATCTATGGATGCTGTTGTCCGGTACTCAATTTGAGCGCGCTCAGCAAATGCGGGAGTTGCTTAAAGGGTATTGCCAGTTTGCCGACTTCGACTATCGCGAACTGGCATTGATTGAAATTTTGCGTACTCTGCGTTTGATGCACTACGCTGCATGGTTGGCGCGGCGCTGGGATGACCCTGCGTTTCCACTGGCTTTTCCGTGGTTTACTGAGCCCAAATTCTGGGAGCAGCATGTGCTGGATTTACGCGAACAGCTGGCGGCGGTGCAGGAGCCGGCGCTAGAGTTGTGAGATAAACTGGGCGGCTAGGCTAATGTATGAACGGTAAGAGGGGTTGAGATGAAAGCGACGATGCGGGTGAAAACGCTGTGGCTGCGTTCTATTTTGGCAACGTTTGTGCTTGCCGGCCTTTTAACCGCTTGTGATCGCGGTGGCGACAATTCAGTCGAGGCCGTTGCCCCAGCCCAACAGCAGTCGAGCATCACGCCAGTAGTGATTGATCCCTTTGCGAGTATGGCTAAGGCGCTATATTTGACCAAGGCAGAGCCGCCGGTAGATCTTCGTTTCGAGTGGGCTGCCGTGCCACAGGCGGCGCAACCTATGCAGCTAAAGTTGAATTTGCTAGGTCTGCTGGATCTTTCCGTTTTGCAGTTGCAGGTGAGTACGCCTGGCGGTTTGGTGATCTCCCACGGCGAGCAGGCAAGTTACGACGCACTAAAGCAAGGTGAGTCATGGGCACCGACGCTGGAGCTCACTGCCAAGTCAAATGGGTTGTATTTGTTGAATTTGGAGCTGCAAGCGACGACTGAATCAGTGGTGCGAAGCTTCAAGTATTCGATCCCTGTCGCGGTGACCACCCCTGAATTCAGCGATGCCAGTGCCAGTTCGCTCGTGACTGGAAAGTCCGGGTAATACTTAAAATTAACGTCGTTTTTACCAAAAAAAGCGAGATTTTTCTGCCGTGTGAGAATAACTCTGGCAGAGATGGCCGGGGGTCGTATAATCCGCGACCTTTTTCCAGTTCCGAGCATTCTCTGTGAGCACCGCCAAGTTACGCAATATCGCCATTATCGCCCACGTCGATCATGGCAAAACCACGCTAGTTGACCAGTTGCTGCGGCAATCTGGCACGCTGGACGCGCGCAAAGCGCCAACCGAGCGGGTAATGGATTCGAACGACCTGGAAAAAGAGCGTGGCATCACTATTCTGGCTAAAAACACGGCCATTACTTGGGGTGACTACCGTATCAATATTGTGGATACCCCGGGACACGCTGACTTCGGTGGTGAAGTAGAGCGTGTGCTATCGATGGTGGACTGTGTGTTGTTGCTGGTGGATGCGGTTGACGGGCCGATGCCACAGACTCGCTTTGTGACTCAGAAAGCCTTTGCGCATGGTCTACGTCCAATTGTTGTTATCAATAAAATCGACCGTGATGAAGCTCGCCCTGACTGGGTGCTGGGCCAGACTTTTGATTTGTTTGATCAGCTGGGTGCAACTGAGGAACAGTTGGATTTCCCCGTGGTATACGCATCGGCATTGCGTGGCTTTGCCGGCAATGATCCCAAGAGCATGGAATCGACCATGGAGCCGTTATTCAAGGCCATTGTTGAACATTGCCCGCCGCCTGATGTGGACGCAGAGGGGCCGCTACAATTGCAGATCAGTCAGCTGGACTATTCTAATTATGTTGGTGCTATCGCGATTGGTCGTATCAAGCGCGGTCAGTTGCGTCGTAACAGTCAGGTGGTTGTAGTTGGTGCAGATGGCAAGGTTCGTAATGAACGTATCGTGCAAGTGCTGGGTTTTATGGGTCTAGAGCGCGTTGAGGTCAATGAGGCCAGCGCCGGTGACATCGTTGCGTTTGCTGGTATCGAACACCCAAAAATTTCTGACACAGTGTGTGATCCGACCAATCCCGAAGCGCTGCCAGCGCTGGTTGTGGATGAGCCGACCATTAGCATGAGCTTTGAAGTCAACACCTCGCCGTTTTGCGGTCGTGATGGCAAGTTTGTCACCAGCCGTCAGATTCGCGAGCGTCTGACGCGTGAGACCATGCATAACGTGGCGTTGCGTGTCGAAGATACGGCAAACCCAGATAAATTCGTGGTGTTTGGCCGGGGCGAATTACATCTGGGCGTATTGCTGGAAAATATGCGTCGCGAAGGCTATGAATTGGCCGTATCGCGGCCACGCGCGGTGATCAAGGAAATCGATGGTAAGCCGTGCGAACCTTATGAATCAGTAGCAATCGATCTTGATGAAAATAATCAAGGAGCCGTAATGCAGGCAATTGGCGAGCGCGGTGGACAGCTAACCAACATGCAGGCGGACGGTAAGGGTCGGGTGCGCTTGGATTACATGGTGCCATCACGTGGTCTGATCGGCTTTCAGACCGACTTTCGCACCATGACCTCTGGCACCGGAGTGTTGCACCACATTTTTGATCACTTCGGCCCAGTGCTGGATCGTGCCATTGGCCAGCGCCAAAACGGGGTGATGATTTCCAATGGTCAGGGCAAAGCGCTGACTTACGCGCTGTTCAGTTTGCAGGAACGGGGTCGTTTGATGGTGGGTCACGGTGATGAGGTGTACGAAGGGCAGATCGTTGGTATCCATAATCGCGACAATGATTTGGTGGTTAACGCGTTGCGAGCCAAGAAACTGACTAACATGCGCGCTTCGGGCAAGGATGAAAATCAGGTGCTCAGTAACCCTATTCGCTACAACCTGGAGCAGGCCATGGAATTCATCGATGACGATGAGTTGGTGGAGGTCACGCCAGTTGAGATCCGTCTGCGCAAGCGAGCACTTAAGGAACACGAGCGCAAGCGTCCGGGCCGTGCTGAAGAAAGCGCTGATTAATCCGTAAAAAATCAGGTCGTTACAACCAAAACGCGAGCCGCCTCACAATCGGCTTGCGCAACTCCCTTTAGCATCTCGAACCATGTCTAGGCTCATCCATTGAGCCAATTTGGCGCTACTTGGCGCTCATGTTCCGAGGATGCGGTTTTGATGAATAAGCTGCTGGTAGAGCAGATAGCCCAGGCAACAGCTGTAGATGGACAGCTGGATGTGCCACAGCTGCTTGCGGCTATTGATCGCACGTATAACGAGCGGCACCAAGAGCGTCGTGGTGTGGTGCGCTCCATGCAAATGATGTCCGACGAGGTCAACGTGCTGACTCGGGAGATGCGTGAAAGCAATGCCAGTCAATTGCAAGCCGTGCTCGATCACGTCAAGGATGCCATCATCACGCTCAGTGAAGCGGGGCATATCACAACTCTTAATGCCACCGGTCAGCGAGTGTTTGGCCGTGCTGAAGCGGAAGTAATCGGTCGCTCGCTGGACTCATTATTGCCCGAATTGGACGCCAAAACTGTACTGTCGCAGTTGAATCTGTTGGCCACTCGCGTCGACGATACGCAGACAGATCTTGCGCCTTGGGAGACCACCGGCTTGCGCGCTGATGGTAGTTACTTCAGTGCTGAAATGGCAGTTAGCAAAACCAGAGTCAGTCGTCATAGTGTGTACGTGGTCTGCCTGCGTGATACCACAGAGCGCAAGCAGGCGGAGCTCACGATTCGTGACAGTGAGGCGCGTTACCGTACCTTGGTCGAGAATGCTCCTGAAGTTATATTGGTGTTGGACGCGGATCAGATGCGCCTGATCGATGTAAACGAAAATGCTGCGCGATTCTTCAAACATGAGCGACAAGCCTTGTTGGCACTTAGCCCAGCAGCACTCAGCCCGGTTTTGCAGCCAGATGGGCGTAGTTCCGTCGCTGCGCTATCCCTAGAAATAAAGCGTGCGTTAACTGGTGAAGAATCTGTCTTCGAATGGAATTACCTGAATGCACTGGGTCAGGAGATTGCCAGTGAAGTACGCTTGATTCGTCTGCCGTCTTCGACGGGAAATCTGGTGCGCGGCAGTATTACCGACATCACTGAGCGAAGACGTAGCGCATTACTTGCAGCAGGTGAGCGGCGAGTGTTCGAGCGTCTTGCTGGCAATGTTGATTTAAGCACTACGTTGAGTGCGATCACTGACATGGTTGAAAAAGTCAATCGAGATGCCCTATGCGCGATCAGCTTGCTTAACGAACGTGGCGAACGATTACGGCTATGCGCTGCGCCATCGTTATCTACTGAGTTTGCAGCCACTATGGCCGACGTACCCTGCAGCTTACGTAATGGCTCTTGCGCCTCGGCGGTGTACTTACATCGCCAAGTCATCGTGGCAGATATCAGTCGCGATGCTTTGTGGGAGAATAAGCGTGCAGTAGCTGATGCTGCTGGATTACATGCTTGCTGGTCAACACTGATCATTGCGGCAGATGGGTCAGAGTTGGGGGTGGTGGCGTTGTACTTTAAGAGTAAGCGACAACCAGTGCGTCGTGACTTTGATTTGATGTCGCGCATCGCGCAGCTGGCTGGAATCGCTATCGAGCGCCAACGCGGTCAGGATGCACTGAAAGAAAGTGAGTCCCGTTATCGACGTCTGTTCGACAATGTGGTGGAGGGCGTTTACAGCTCAACCATTGAAGGTCGATTTATTTCGGTCAATCCGGCTTTGCAAAAAATGGTTGGTGTTGACTCAGCAGAAGAACTGCTGGCCATGCCTGCTGAGCGACTATATGCCGATCCACTACAACGGTTTGAAATCATTTCAGTCATCGCGCGCGATGGTGAGATACGCGCGGCTGAGTTTCAGTTGCGTCGTAAGGATGGGTCGATACTGACAGTAGTTGAAAATGCTCGGGCGGTATTTGACGAGATGGGACGATTAACCGGATTTGAAGGCTCTATCTCTGATATTAGTGAACGCAAGCGCGCTGAAATGGCGATGTTTGCCGAAAAAGAAAAAGCTCAGGTCACACTGCAATCAATTGGTGATGCGGTAATTACCACCGATGCGGATGGGCGAATTGAATATTTGAATCCCATTGCGCAAGAACTGACTGGTCGGGAAGTGCATGAGGTGCAGGGCAAGCTTCTGGCTGATGTATTCCGTATCATTGATGAAACTTCACGGCTACCGTTGGAAAATCCGACTACAGTCTGTTTACGTGAAGGGCGGGTCGTGGCGGTCGCTGAGCACGCAGTGCTGATCAATAGTCGCGAACAAGAAATTGCTATCGAGAACTCGGCTGCGCCCATGCGTGATCGCAATGGCAACATCATTGGTGCAGTACTGGTATTTCACGATGTCAGCAAGGAGCGTCGTCTGCGCCGGGCACTGTCCTATCAGGCTAATCATGATTCATTGACTGGTTTAATCAATCGGCGTGAGTTTGAGAATCGCTTGAACGCGGCACTGGTGTCTGCCAAATCGAATCCAGCGATTTCTCATGTGCTGATGTTTTTGGATTTGGATCAATTCAAGGTGGTGAACGACACTTGTGGTCATCAGGCTGGGGATCGACTGCTGAAACAAGTTACGGGTTTGTTGCAAGCTCGTATGCGTGTTACCGATGTTATCGCCCGTCTCGGTGGTGACGAATTTGGCATTTTGCTCGAACACTGTGATTCAGCCGGCGCCATGCCGATTGCAGATAGTCTGCGGCAAGTGGTCCATGAGTTTCGATTCTGCTGGCAAGAGCGCACAATGAATGTCGGCGTGAGCATTGGCTATGTGGAAATCAACAGCAGCAGCGAAAGTATTGTCAGTCTGATGAGTGCGGCTGACGTTGCATGCTACGCTGCCAAAGATTCTGGTCGTAATCGGATTCACGCTTATCAACCTGGGGACATTCCGCAGCGGCATCGTGAAATGCATTGGGTGTCGCGCATTACTCGTGCATGTGAAGAGAACCGGCTGGAATTGTTCTACCAGCCAATCGTCGCGATTGGTGCCAATAACGATACCCGTCAGCACTATGAGTTATTGCTGCGTATGCGCGACGAGGTTGGTGAATTGGTGCGACCGCATGAGTTTATTCCGGCGGCGGAACGCTACAACCTGATGTCGGTCATTGATCGTTGGGTGGTGCAGCATGCATTGGGTACGGTGGCACATTATCGTAACGAGGGGCCATCAGGGCAGGTTGTGAGTCCCTATTCAATTTCCATCAATCTTTCAGGTACTTCCTTAAGTGATGAGAGCTTTCTGGATTTTGTCATCACGGAGCTGCAAACGCATGATTTGAGTCCGGAAGCAGTGTGTTTTGAGATTACCGAAACGGCGGCAATTGCCAATCTGGCCAAGGTGGTGCACTTCATGGCTGAACTGAAAGCGCGTGGTTGTCGATTCGCACTGGATGATTTTGGTAGTGGTTTGTCATCATTCATGTACCTGAAAAATCTACCAGTTGATTACCTCAAAATCGACGGGCAATTTATTCAAAATGTCAGCACCAGTTCCGTTGATCGCGCTATGGTGCTGGCCATCAGTCAGATTGGCAAAGCAATGGGTATTAAAACCATTGCCGAACGAGTGGAAACCTCGGCGGTCATGCAAACCCTTGCCGAAATTGGTATTGATTACGCTCAGGGGTATTTCATCGCCGAGCCTTGTTCCATAGAGTCACTGAGTCGCATTACGCGCTCATCGCCGCAGCTTGAAATCCGACATAGCGCTTGAAGTACTAACGGTATAAGTCACGACGGCGATTGCTCCGGTTGACGGCATGCTGCACACTGCGGTTCCCTGTTGTTTGTCCGGTAGTCGCGTGTCGTTAGTTTCTGCCACTTCCATAGCTACCGTGCTTGATCGCCGAATTTGTGTGGCACCGATGATGGACTACACGGATCGCCACTGTCGCTATTTCATGCGGTTGCTTTCGCCCAGTGCGCTGCTCTATACCGAGATGGTGACCGACAAAGCCTTGTTACACGGTGACCCGGCACGCTTGCTGGCGTTCGATAGTACGGAGCAGCCCGTTGCGTTACAGCTTGGCGGTAGTGATCCTGATCAATTGGCGACTGCGGCTAAACTTGGTGAGCAATTTGGGTATCGAGAGATCAATCTTAATTGCGGCTGTCCCAGTGATCGCGTGAAGAGTGGCCGGTTTGGTGCCTGTTTGATGGCTGAGCCTGAGCGAGTCCGTGATTGCGTTTATGCAATGCGCGCAGCTGTGCGCGTGCCAGTCACTGTCAAATGTCGTATTGGTATTGAACCCGGCATGGCGGGACGCGATGATTTGGAGTTTCTGCGGCACTTTATCGGTACTGTCGCGGTGGCTGGTTGTTCGGTGTTTGTAGTCCATGCCCGGCGTGCGATATTGAACGGACTGAGTCCCAAGGAAAACCGAGAAATTCCACCGCTGCGCTATGAGCTGGTGGCACAACTATGTCATGAGTTTCCTGAGCTGACATTCATTTTGAATGGCGGAATTCGCACTGTAGAGCAAGTGACGCAACAGCTGCCAGCTTGCGATGGCGTCATGATTGGCCGTGAGGCATATCAGAATCCGTATCTGTTGGCAGAGTTGCATCGTCAGCACGTTGCAAGCGATTGGTGTCCTGAACGTAGTGACGTATTACGCATGTATGCTGGATACGTTACTAGGCAGATGCAGGTGGGCGAACGTCTTAATTTGATGGTGCGTCATGTGCTCGGTTTGTACCATGGCTTGTCGGGCGCTCGCTCGTGGCGACGCTTTTTGAGCGAAGGGGTGGTGCGTAGTCCGCACTCAACCAGTTTATTAATGGATTCATTGCGAATCGTTACCGAGCAGGCCGCCTGATTAATCGGTCACTATTGGGTGGGTAATTCAAGAAGCTGGCTTCAACGTTGTTGGATTATGTATATAATCGCGATGTGGGTAAGGACATAGAACTCGCTATTTTGTTTGCCGACGTGGTCGGCAGCACGCACATTTATGAAGTCATGGGTGACTCGCTTGCCCGTGACATAGTGCTTACTTGCGTCGATATCATGCGCACTGCGACCGAAGCGCATGAGGGCAGTGTCATCAAAACCATTGGTGACGAGATCATGGCAACCTTCCCTACGGCGGATAAGGCGCTAAATGCTGCTAGCCAGATGCAGCACGAGATTAGTTCGCACGTTGGCCTGAAGGTAGAGGGGCAGTCAGTCGCAATTCGCATCGGTTGTCATTTCGGTTCGGTGGTCGTGGAGAATCGCGACATTTTTGGCGCGGCGGTACATACCGCTAATCGTATGACCAGCCAAGCCAAGGCCGGTCAAATCATGATCACTGGCACGATGGCAGAACAGCTCGCACCAGAATGGCGCTCATCAGTGCGACAGATTGATGTCGCTATGCTGAAAGGCAAGAGTAATGAAGATGAGTTGTTTGAGGTGTTGTGGCACAAGGAAGATGCCACCAGCATGCTGCCCTCATTGGCGCTGGGCGCCTTATTGCGTGAGCAACAAAAACGGCTGCGCTTACGCTTAAGCTATCAAGGTCAGGAAATAATCCTGTCCAATGGCAGGGCCAATTTGACTTTGGGCCGTGCTGAAGAAAATGACATCGTTGTTAAAGGCAATTTGATTTCAAGAATTCATGCGCGGATTGAATTTGATCGCAATAAATTTCTGCTGATAGATCAAAGCACCAATGGCACCTTTGTTACCAACAAGACTGGCGAAGAGTCCTTCGTGAGGCGTGACAGGCTGCAGCTCAAGGGGCAGGGCATGATCGGCTTGGGTCGCAATCCTGCTGAGGGTGGCTCTGCGCAAAACTTACAATTTAGCTGCGAAGAGTAGTTTTGGCTGGTATACGCGCTGCGTCAATACACGTAGCAGCATAAAAAACGGCTGGCAGAAACCTCTGCCAGCCGTTTTTGTATCTGCTAGCTACCTGTATCAGCCTAAGCGCTTCTGCACATCGCTGAGCTGTGTCTTTAATGCAGTCGGAGTGCGAGCTCCGAATTCATTAAGGTACTCACCGATTTGCTGAATCTCAGTACGCCATGCATCTGCATTGATCGACAGTAGTTCTTTCAAGGTAGCGGCCTGAATATCCAACCCGGAGGTGTTCAGGTCCGCCGCCTGTGGTAGATTGCCGATGGCAGTTTCCTGCGCGCCGACTGTGCCTTCGCACCGATCAAAAATCCAGTTCAGGACTCGCAGATTGTCGCCGAAGCCTGGCCACATGAAATTATTATCCTTGTCCTGACGGAACCAGTTGACGTGATAAATTTTCGGTAGCTTGTCACTGCGTTCGGCAAACGAGAGCCAGTGCTGCCAGTAGTCACCAAAGTTGTAACCACAAAATGGCTTCATTGCCATTGAGTCACGACGCACTACGCCTACCGCACCGGTTGCAGCGGCAGTCGTTTCCGACGCCATGCCGGCACCAATTAGTACGCCATGGGCCCAGTCGCGGGCCTCATATACCAGCGGCGCTAATTCGCGGCGACGGCCACCAAACAGGATGGCGGAAATCGGCACGCCATCTGCGTCTTCCGCATGTGGCGAATAGCATGGGTTTTGTTTAGCAGGCACGGTAAAACGTGAATTTGGGTGTGCTGCCGGGCCATTCTTGGGGTCGTAGGGCTGTCCGCGCCAGTCGGTTACTGGTGTGCCTTCTTTCATGCCTTCCCACCATGGCTGGTTGTCGGCGGTCACGGCGACATTGGTGAAAATCGTATCGTGCTGAATGGTGGTGTACGCATTCGGATTGGTTTTCATGTTGGTGCCTGGTGCGACACCGAAGTAACCAGCTTCCGGGTTAATGGCACGCAGCTGACCGTCTTTACCCACATTCAACCAGCAAATGTCATCACCTACAGTCCAGATTTTCCAGCCAGGCAGGGTGCTTGGCGGGATGAGCATGGCTAGGTTGGTTTTGCCGCAGGCTGAGGGAAAGGCTGCAGCGATGTAGCGGATTTTACCGGCTGGATTCTGGATGCCCATGATTAACATGTGCTCTGCTAGCCAGCCTTCGCTGCGAGCCTGATAGCTGGCGATGCGTAGTGCGTGGCACTTCTTACCCAGTAACGCATTACCACCATATCCCGAGCCAATACTCTTGATGGCCAGCTGTTCAGGGAAATGCATGATGAAACGTTTATTAGGATCGAGATCCCCCAGCGAGTGCAGACCTTTTACGAACACGGCTTCACGTTCAATACGTGCCAGCGCAGCGGTGCCCATGTTGGCCATGATGCGCATGTTCGCCACCACGTAGGGACTGTCAGTAATCTCAACGCCGCAACGCGAGTAAGGTGAATTGATTGGGCCCATGCAGTAGGGAATCACATACAGCGTGCGGCCTTTCATGGCACCGGTAAACAGTGCATCGATCTTGGCGTTAGCTTCAGTAGGCTCCATCCAGTGATTGTTGGGGCCAGCATCTTCCTTGTTCTTGGTGCAGATGAAGGTCAGGTGCTCAACACGCGCCACATCAGTGGGGTTGGAACGGTGCAGGTAGCAATTAGGGTGAGTTTGCTGGTTCAGTTTGATTAGATCGCCAGTGATCAGCATTTGCTCGACCAGCGATTTGTATTCAGTATCGGAACCATTGCACCAGTATATTTTATCAGGCTGAGTCAACTTGGCGACTTCATCAACCCATTGTTTCAGTGCTGCATTCGTCGTAGTCATTTCGTCTGTCTACTCCAAGATGATAAAAACCAATAATCGCGACCAGTGGGCCGCGTTCCCCAAAAATTACCGGTTCGCGCCGAGCCGTAAAATTCGCGCTCTGGCGGAGCAGTAATACGTAAACAACTGGGTAAACGTATGACCATGTACCGACAAGGCTGACAATTATAGCGGCGTGATCGGTTTTGTGTGGGGTTTGATGCATAAGTACGGGTTGCCTGTCGGCACCCAGACGCATCATGAACAAGGTAAAGTGGCATTTGTTAGAGATATGGTCAGGTTAGAACAAATTTTTATGGGTAATGCACCTTGAGCTACTGGACAGCGGATCAATCCTGTGAACTGGATCGGTCGGATGGCGCGTGCGCTTCACCCCTAAGTATCGGTCTGCTATGGATCTGCGCCATTGTTTGTATCGTTCCATGGCGGGTGCAGGCGGCCCCCGCCCCATTGCCGGAGCTGACATTACACGCCGAGGTGCGCGTCCCCGTCGGTGGGACTAGTAAGGCCTACCGTTTTGTTCCTGCCACCACCTTGGTCGAGGGGCAGGAGATTTTTTACACCTTGCGTATTCATAATCCGACTGACCAGCCCCTGTCTGATGTTGAAGTGGTGCAAGCCATCCCGCTTAATACCCGTTATGTTGCAGGTTCCGTCAGTGGCGCGGGGGCGAAGATCAGCTTTTCCACAGATAGAGGCCTCAGCTTTGCTTCAGCGGAGGCGTTGAAAGCGAGCGGTGACAATACGCCGTATACGCACATCCGCTGGCAATTGCCGTATGCATTGGCACCTAAAGCAGTGCTATTGGCGCGCTTTCGTGCGGTGTTTTACTGATGTCTGAAGCTTCCCACAACGCAAGGTTTGATTTGCGCGAATTGCTGGGCAGGCAGGGGCCCTTGGCCGAGCGGCTTCCCGGATTTACTGAGCGCAACGAACAATTGCTGATGGCTGGGTGGGTGGCGCGTGCCATTGCCGAACAGCGCAGTTTGATTGTCGAAGCAGGCACGGGAGTTGGCAAGACGTTCGCCTACTTGGTGCCGGCCTTGCTGGCGGGCAAGCGCGTCATTATTTCCACCGGTACGCGCAGTTTGCAGGATCAGTTGTTTCGCCGTGATCTGCCCTCTATAACCGCTGTTCTGGGCCGTCCGGTTAGAGTGGCGCTGCTAAAAGGAAGGGCGAATTACCTCTGTGACTATCGCTTGGCTGCCGCCATGAGTCAGGCGGAAGCGCGCGGCTTGTCGCGTGATCTTTCCATGAGTCTGCGCAAAGTGAAGTTGTGGTCAATGCAGACTCGCAAGGGTGACACTAGCGAATTAGCAGCGTTGGCTGAAAGTGATCCGATCTGGCCATGGGTTACGTCGACTCGCGATAATTGTCTGGGTGCCGAATGCAGCCTGTTTGAACGTTGTCATGTGATGGCGGCACGCCGTGAAGCACAGGCGGCCGATATCGTGGTCGTCAATCATCACTTGCTGATGGCCGATCTGCTACTCAAGGAGCACGGGTTTGGTGAGTTATTGCCGGGCGCAGAGGCGGTAATTGTTGATGAGGCGCATCAATTACCGGAAGTGGCCAGCCAAGTATTCGCAACCACCTTGAGCGCGCGCCAATTGCGTGAGTTGGCGCGCGATGTGGTACAGCAATATAGGTCAGCCAAACTTGTCGGTATCAGTCAGCAACAGCTGGAAATGATGGAGGCATTGGAGCAGCAGGCGCAGCTGGGTGGTCAGGCATTGAATGGCTTGGCCGAAACGCAGGATGCCAGCCGCTGGCCGGATCTACTGTTTGATGTACTCGCGGATGCACAGCTCCTGCTGCAAAATTTTGCTGCCAATTGCGCACTGCAGTCGGAAGAACAAGTCGAATTGCGCAACCTGCGTGAGCGCGCGCTGGAACTGGCGGCGCGATGTGAGTTATTAGCGGCACCAGCCACTACCGCCGATGTCGCTGCGGCGGTGCGGTGGTCTACCATGAATAAAGCAGGTTTTGTGCTGCATCACGCACCGGTAGAAGTAGCGCAACCACTGGCAGCATTGATCAAAAAACAGGCCGGTGCCTGGATATTCACCTCCGCCACGTTGGCGGTGGGGACGGATCTGAAGCATTTTGCAGCCCGCATTGGCATGCCTGACATTGACACGCAACTGCTGGGGAGTCCATTCAACTACCAGCGACAGGCGTTGCTGTACCTACCAAGAGGACTCGACATGCCATCCAGTCCACAGCATACCCAGCAGGTGCTGGATGCGGCACTGCCGGTCATCGCGGCCAGCGGTGGCCGTGCGTTTTTGTTATTCACCAGCTATCGCGCTCTGCGAGAAGCGGCGGAACGGTTGCGTGCGTTATGGGGCACCGCTGCACCGTATCCGTTACTGGTGCAGGGCGAGGCACCGCGTGACCTGTTGCTCAAGCAGTTTCGTGAATATGGCAACGCCGTACTACTGGGCACGGGTAGCTTTTGGGAGGGTGTGGATGTCAAAGGTCATGCCTTATGCGTGGTGGTCATCGATAAGTTGCCATTTGCGGTGCCCGATGAGCCGTTGTTAAAAGCACGCTTGACCATGATTGATCAGCGTGGTGGTAATCCTTTCATGGAGGAACAGGTGCCGCAGGCCGTGGTGAGTCTGAAACAGGGCGTCGGTCGCTTGATTCGTGATCAGAACGATTTTGGCGTGATCATGTTGTGCGATCGCCGTTTGACTACTCGTAGCTATGGATCAGTATTTCTCAATAGCTTGCCACCAATGCCGCGCACCAGTGATCCGGTTGTGGTGGGTGAATTCCTGCAGCGTCATATGCAGGATGCGCAATTGAGCGTGGCACCAATGCTAGCCGGAGTCGAGTTTTGAAGTTACTCGCCATTGATACCGCCACCGAACAATGTTCTGTCGCCTTGTTGCACGATGGCGAATATTTGGAGCGCTGCGTACCCACGCCGCGCGGACATACCGAGCTGGTGTTGCCAATGGTGCAGGAGTTGTTGAACGAATCCGGTTACAGTTTGCAGCAGCTGGATGCCATCGCCTTCGGTCGCGGTCCTGGCTCATTCACGGGGGTACGGATTGCGATTGGTGTTGCGCAGGGATTGGCCTATGCGCTGGATTTACCAGTGTTGCCGATCTCGAATCTGGCTGCGGTAGCACAGCAAGCCGCTGCACCATTGAATGTTACTGACCAAGTGCTGGTGTGTATGGACGCGCGGATGGCGGAAATCTATACGGGGGTGTTCGTGCTGGCCGCAGATCGATTGATGGTCACCGTGGGCACGGAGCAGTTAATGGCGCCAGCTCACCTGAACCTGCAGGAGGTTACGCTGCAAGTGGGGTTGGGCACAGGCTTTGCTGCCTACCCGATACTGCGTGAGCGATGTGCTGGCTTGCACATTGATCAGCTCGCCTTGCCACGTGCATGTGATATCGCCGTTCTTGCCGCCCGTGATTATGCTGCCGGTTTAGGTGTGGCTCCGGAGCTGGCAGTGCCGGTGTATTTGCGCGATCAAGTGGTGCATGTGAAGGTTTCGTGACAGTTGGTCACTAAAAGTGCATCTACTGTCATGAGTATGTAATAAAGAACTGCTGTGATGTTTGTCATCTAATTGTAAGAGTTACCGCAATTGAGCAAAGCAAATTTATGGCAGCACATATTCTGGTAGTAGAGGACGAGAAGCCCATTCGTGACATGATCGCGTTTGGTCTGCGTCGCGGTGGTTACGAGGTCTCGGAGGCGGCAGACACCAGCCATGCGCGCACCTGCATTGCCGACAAACGTCCCGACCTGATTCTGGTGGACTGGATGTTGCCGGACATGAGTGGACTGGAACTGACCCGTCTGCTCAAACGTGATAAGGACACCCGCGAAGTGCCGGTCATCATGTTGACCGCCCGTGCCGACGAACACGACAAGGTCACTGGATTAGATAGCGGTGCGGACGATTACATTACCAAGCCATTTTCGCCGCGTGAATTGATTGCGCGTATTGCCGCAGTATTGCGCCGCGCCGCGCCTGGCAGTGGTGAAGAAGTGATTGATCTTAACGGCCTGAAACTGGATGGCAGCAGTCACCGTGTGACAGTGGGTGAGCGAGTGGTCACGCTGGGGCCAACTGAATATCGGTTGCTGTCTTTCTTCATGAGCCACACCGAGCGTGTATACACGCGTAGTCAATTATTGGATCGTGTCTGGGGCGGCAATGTATATGTGGAAGAGCGTACCGTGGATGTACACATTCGCCGCCTCCGCAAAGCTCTGGAAGAGTTTGGTGTTGATCGTTATATACAGACAGTACGTGGGGCTGGCTACCGGTTTTCTATCCAACCGGAGTAGTTACATCGCGCAGCACGTGAGCAGAATAGAATGCCTGTATTCCCATCACTATTGACGGCCACATGAAGCGCGAGCGCCTATCTCCGGAACAACTAGCACGATTGTCAGATGTTGCTTGGCAATTGGTTTGGCGGGTTGGCGTGGTCGTTGGCGCATCGTTATTGCTGGGCTGGATTCTGGGCAATACAGGTTGGTGGGTGGCGCTGGGTTTGGGTTTATATCTGCTGGCCCAGATGTTCAGTCTCTGGCAGCTGTATCGCTGGGTACGGTTTCGCAGTGTGTTGAATCCTCCTGATTTTTCCGGCCCTTGGGGCGAACTGACCGATGTGATTGCGCGTATCTATCGGCGTAAACAATTTCACAAGCAGCGAGTAGCTAATTTATTGCGTGAGTTCCGGCGTCTCGCTGCTGGCATGCCAGATGGTGCCGCGTTGTTGGGTCATTACAATGAACTGCTCTGGTTTAATCAAAAAGCAGAGCGTTGGTTAGGTTTGCGTCGCAAGCGTGATGTGGGTATCCGTATTGAAAACTTGGTGCGTTACCCGGCGTTGGTACAGTACTTGGCCAAGGGAGAGTTCTCACAGTCGGTGACGGTTATGCAACCCGGCTCATCGCGGCGCTGGTTGTCATTCCATCTAGTACAGGCCGAGGGGGTGTTACAGAAATTGTTATTCGTGCGCGATGTGACGCATGAAATGCGCATTGAAACCATGCGTAAAGACTTTGTTGCCAATGCGTCACATGAATTGCGTTCACCGTTGACTGTGATCTCCGGTTATCTCGACGCCCTGGCAGAGGATACCGAACTGGAAGCGACTTGGCAGGAGCCGGTTCGCGAAATGCGACGTCAATCCGAACGCATGCGCACCTTGATTGAAGAATTGCTGGAATTGTCGCGGCTAGAAAATAGCGGTGATTTCGCTGAACGACAACGAGTTGATGTGGTCGGCTTGCTAACCCTACTGCGTAAGGATGTACAAAGCTTGGCGCATCGTCCCGAAGACATTGGCTTGCAGTTGGAAACTGACGTGTGTCTGCTCGGTACTGAAACAGAATTGCAATCCGTGTTCGCTAACCTGATTTCCAACGCAGTCAAATATACGCCGCCCGATGGTAGCGTGGTCGTTCGCTGGTGGCGAGATGCTGAAGGTGCACACCTGTCGGTACGCGATACTGGCATTGGTATCGCGGCTGAGGATGTGCCGCGCCTCACTGAGCGTTTTTATCGTGTTGATGCAGGTCGGTCGCGTGAGTTGGGTGGGTTTGGCCTAGGGTTGTCCATCGTAAAGCACGCCTTGCAACGCCATGATGCCACGCTCACCATCGACAGTGAATTAGGCAAAGGAAGCACCTTTACCTGCCATTTCCCCAACGAACGGATCGCCAGTCGCAGCTACGTCTCTGGCACAGTTTAGTAACACGGTTGGCAGACAGTTGCAGTTAGGCCAGCGACTAGGTATACCTCTCTAACTATTTTCGGAGCTGATAATCATGGAAAAAGCCGATCTGTCGCATCACATTCTGAGTCGCTTCAATGCGGATCTGGAACGTCTACGCACTAGTGTGTTGCAGATGGGTGGGTTGGTGGAGGAACAGCTGGCCAATTCAGTTCAGGCATTGGTGAATGGAGATACTGCGGCAGCGGAAACCGTGGTGCTGAACGACCATCGCGTTAATGGTATGGAGGTTGCCATTGATGAAGACTGTAATCGGATTCTGGCAACGCGTTCTCCGGCAGCTTCTGACCTGCGCCTGATTGTGGCGGTGATTAAAACCATCACCGATCTGGAGCGTATTGGCGATGAAGCAGAAAAAATTGGGTATATCGGCTCACGGTTGGCCACCATGGAACGTCCAGCGGATCGCTATCGCGAGATCAAACATCTCGGGCGCGCGGTGGAGGAAATGGTGCATGATGCGCTGGATGCATTTGCGCGTCTGGATGCCGATGCGGCACTGGCGGTGGCCAAGCGCGATCGGGTGATTGATGAGGAGTACGAAGCCATTCAACGGCAGTGCATCACCTTCATGATGGAAGATCCGCGTTCCATCCGTCGTGCAATCGATGTATTGTGGGTGGCGCGCGCCATCGAACGTATCGGTGATCACGCCAAGAATATCTGCGAATATGTGATCTATATGGTGCATGGTAAAGATGTTCGCCATATCAAAATTGAAGATGTAGAAGAGCAGCTCAGAGCCCGTAGTCGTAATACTGCCGGACGATGAAATACCTAACTGGAACCGATGAACCCGCTACTAGCCCGGATTTTTACTGACCGCCGTACTGGCAACTTCGTCGGCTTCTTAGTCTGTGCGGGCTTGATTGCCTATGCGTTGTACTCGCAATACGGACTAGGCTTTGAGCCCTGTCCCTTATGTATTTTCCAACGCGTCGCCGTTATGGCAATTGGGGTAATTTTTCTACTGGCGGCATTACATCATCCGCATAAAACCGGTGCGCTAATATATGGTGCGCTGGGTTTACTGGCGGCCTTGATTGGTGTGGCGATCGCCGCGCGGCATGTGTGGATTCAGGCACAGCCACCTGGAACCGTCGCTGCTTGCGGCGCGACGCTGGATTACATGCTAGATATCCTGCCAGTGTTTGATGTCATTACCAAAGTGCTCACCGGTTCAGGTGAGTGTGCTGAAATCACTTGGACCTTACTTGGCTTGTCCATGCCTTGGTGGGTGATCGTCGCCTGTGTCGGTTTGGGGTTATGGGCGATTTGGGTAAACATGACTGCGCCGGCATTGTTGATTGATCGACGCGCTGTATTTCTAAAAGACAGATAAATACAACTTTTATTGCGACTGCTCGGTCGTCTGATACCCGCTACAGGTATCTTGACCAAAATTTGCTTGTGCCTGAGTTGAGCAATTCGCTACCCTGAGCTGAAAATATAGTTAATAAAAGGATGGTAAATAAGTGTGTTTCGTGCGCAGCCTGCGCCTCATCGAGGTTCAATAGTCATGTCATCTGCGCCATGGTCGCTGCATTGCGGTCTGTATGGGTTGACGCTGCTGTTGTCGGGATGTGCCGCGACTAGCTCCTATGATCGCGACTATGTATCGACCGAGCTGTACTCACGTACCGGCAACAATGTGGCGCAGCGATCCGATACTCGCTTCAGTTTGCCTGAAGGGGTGCGGCTCAGTAACGAACTGAGTGAAGAGGACGCGGTTGCGATCGCGTTGTGGAACAATGCTAGTTGGCAGGCCTCCTTGGCAGAGCTGGGCATTGCTCGTGCTGATCTCGCCAGCGCGGGTGCAATTCCCAATCCGGTGCTTAGCCTGCTATTTCCTGCGTCGCCAGCAATATATGAAGCGACTTTGTCATTACCGATTGACTTGCTAAGTCGCCATAGTCGCGTCAATGCAGCCAAAGAAGAAGTCACGCGTACCGCTGCACTGCTGGTAGCGCAAGGTCTGGACTTGGCGCGTGATGTGCGCATAACGCACGCGGAATCGCTGGTTGCCAAAACACAGTATGAATTGTTGCAAGAACTGGCTGCGCTCAGCGCCGATATCATCAGTATTGCAGATGTGCAGTTAGAAACGGGCAGGATCAGTGAGCAAACCTATGCCGCGCAGCAGTCGCAGAGAGCCGAATTCAGTTTATTGGCGATCAAAGCGCGGCAAGCGGCATTGGTGCAGCAGTATCGCTTGCAGGAATTGCTGGGTTTAGATGAGCCGGCTATTGCCAAGGGTCTGCAACTAAAGTCGAGCAATGTGCCGAAGTTGGAAATGCCTGAGTTGCAAGCGTTGCTAGATATTGCGCTGAAGTCGCGTCCTGAGCTGCAAGCGGCGGAGGCGGCTGTTCAGCGGGCTGGTTATCAAGCCAAGTGGGAACGCAATAGGCTGTTGAGCTTTATCGCTACGCTCAAGCAGGAAAAAAGTGACACTGATACCAGCAATTCTCCCGGCGTGCAGTTCGAAGTGCCGCTGTTCGATCAGAATCAGGGTGGACGCAGTCGCGCCACCGCTGAGTTACAGCGTGCCGCGCAAACCATGCTGGCGACGCAACATGCAGTTCGACGCGAAGTGAGTGAAGCACGTGCAGCCTACCTGACAGCGCTGGAAACGGAGA
Source organism: Steroidobacteraceae bacterium (assembly GCA_050181835.1). Lineage (GTDB taxonomy): Bacteria > Pseudomonadota > Gammaproteobacteria > Steroidobacterales > Steroidobacteraceae > CAILZL01. The sequence continues at coordinate 84,207 of JBFXCU010000006.1, forward strand.
GTTTGTTGAATGACGTAATAATGCCAGCGCTAAAAGATGAATTTGATCTCAGTCGCCAGGCGCATGGTTTCGGCAAGCAATCGTATCTGCAGGTGATGTTGGTGCAGTTGCGTTATTTACAAGCGCAACTGCGCGCTGCCGACTCGCAACTAGCGTTGCAGCGCGCAGCAGCGCAGCTTGCGCATAGCCTCGGACAACAACTACAGCAGCCGCTGGCATCCAGCGCCGCAAGAGCACCGTAACCATGAAGTATCAGTTCGTTTTAGTTATTAGTGCTAGCCTGGCGTTGCTTAGCGGCTGTAATAAGTCATCTGCGCCGAGCGCTAGCGCACAAAATCCGGCACAAGTAAAACAATCCGTTGTGGAGTCGCAGCTTAATACTATTACGCTGACGCCCGACGCGAGTCAGCGCTTAGGTATTGAGCTGGCAACCGTTGCGAACAAAGCTATCAACCGTACCCGTGTACTAGGCGGTGAGCTGGTATCTCCCACCGGTAATGATTTGGTAGTGGTGGCGCCGTTTGCAGGCGTGGTCGTGGCGGATGTCTTGCCACAACCAGGTACGCAACTTAAGCAAGGTGCGGCGGTGCTGGGCTTGGTGCCGATCAACACCGGCGATGTGGGCGGCTCCGCTGACAACTTGAAAGTGAAGCAAGCTGAGTACCAAGCTGCTGCCAATCGCTTGCAACGAACCGAAAAATTATTGGCGGCACGCGGCGCCAGCGAAGAGGAGCTGGAGCAGGCGCGTGCTGCTATGGCGCAGGCACAAGCGACATTGAACTTGGTGCAGGCACAGCAAGAACTGGCGCAGGGAAAGAAATTAACTGGTGCCGCGCGACAGGCGCCGATGCCCTTGACCAGTCCCAAGAGCGGCGTGCTGCAAGCAGTAATGGTGGCCGCCGGGCAAACGGTTATGGCGGGACAGCCTTTGTTTCAAGTGCAGAGCCAGCAACCCCTATGGATAAAGGTAGCGGTGTTCTCAGGTGATCTGGCCGAGATTGATACTGGTAGTGGTGCGCGCATTGCGCAGCTGGGTAAAGCGCTGGCATCTGGTATTAAGGCGGCTCCCGTGAATGGTCCCAAGACCGCGCATCCCGCTAACGCAGCTATGGATGTTTTCTATCGCATCGACAACACTGACAGTTCATTACGCGCCGGCGAGCTGGTGCAGGTGGCGCTGCCTCTCAAGCAACAGCGCGTGTCAATGGTGGTGCCATACTCGGCTGTTTATCAGGACATGTATGGCAGTAATTATGTATACGAACAAATCGCCGACCATGTATTTGTCCGTCGCCGTGTAGAAGTAAGTGACATCGTCGAGCAACAAGCGATACTCACGCGCGGTATTGCTGTTGGTGTCAAAGTGGTCACAGCGGGTGTGGCGGAATTAGCAGGTACTGAATTCGGTGTTGCTAAATGAAGGCGCTGATCGCGGCAGCGCTGCGTGTCCGCTTCTTGGTAGTAGCATTAACGTTGTTACTGATGCTGGTTGGTGGTCAGTTGATTGGCGATGCGCCGATTGATGTGTTTCCTGAATTCGCACCACCTCGCGTTGAAATTCAAACCGAAGTGCCCGGTTTATCTTCTGCCGAAGTCGAAGCATTGGTGACAGTGCCGATTGAGAATGCACTCAATGGCACCGCTGATCTGAAAACCATTCGTTCTAAAACGGTGATGGGGCTGTCATCGGTAGTGCTGTACTTTACAGAGGGTACGGACTTGATGCAGGCGCGTCAGTTGGTACAAGAGCGCTTGTCGCTGGCGGCGGCGAGATTGCCTGCTGTTGCCGATCCACCCGTTATCCTTTCTCCCTTATCGTCCACCAGTCGCGTAATGAAGATTGGAATGGATTCCGACACGCTGACGCAAGTGGAGATGTCCGCATTAGCGCGCTGGACAGTCAGGCCACGCTTGATGTCACTCCCCGGTGTGGCCAATGTGGCCATCTGGGGGCAGCGTGATCGCGAGCTGCAAATTCAAGTTGATCCAGATCGCTTGCGCCGTCATGGTTTGAGTCTTGATGATGTGCTCACTGCGGCGCGCAATGCGGCCAGCCTATCTGGTGGTAGCTTTATCGAAGGGCCGAATCAGCGCTTCAGTGTGCGACACTTGCCCGCGATCAGCACGGTAGACGACTTGGCGGAAATGGTGGTGACGCGACGCAATGGCGCTGTGCTTACCTTGGGTGATGTGGCTGACATTGTTGAAGGTACACCGCCACCGATTGGTGACGCCATTATCAACGATAAACCCGGCATTCTATTAATCGTCGAAAAGCAACCCACGGGCAACACCCTTGAGGTTACTCGCGCGGTTGAAGTGGCGCTGAAAGAATTACAGCCGGCATTGACGGGCATCAATGTTGATCCGACTATTTTCCGTCCCGCTACCTATATTGAAAACTCTATCAATAACCTTAACCACGCATTGTTGATTGGCTGTCTGTTAGTGATACTGATACTTACCGTATTCTTATATGACTGGCGTTCAGCCATCATCAGTATTGTTGCCATACCCTTGTCATTGATTGCTGCGGCATTAGTGATGATAAAAACCGGTAATACCATCAATACCATGGTGTTGGCTGGGCTCATTATTGCGTTGGGTGAAGTGGTCGACGATGCGTTGATTGATGTAGAAAATATCATGCGTCGACTGCGCCTGAATCAGCTTGCAGGCACACCAGTGTCTGCTTTTAAAGTCGTGCTTGAGGCTTCTTACGAAGTACGCAGTGCGGTGGTGTTTGGTAGCGTGATCGTGCTGCTAGCATTGTTTCCAGTGTTCATGCTCGAAGGGTTGTCAGGCACGTTCTTCAGGCCACTGGCATTGTCATATGTAGTGGCGATCTTTGCCTCTTTGGTAGTGGCATTGCTGGTGACGCCGGCATTGAGTTTGATTCTGCTACCACGAGCCGCACAACAACGTCAGCATGATTCACCCGCCGTACAGTGGTTGAAGCAGCGCTACCAACTTTTGTTGAGCGGAGTAATGGCGCGTTCTAAAATAGTGATGAGTACGGTAGTGGTACTGACGGTGGTGGCTGGTGCGCTGTATCCGATGATGGGTCGCGAGCTGTTACCGAATTTTCGTGAATACGATTTCTTGATGCACTGGTTGGAGCGCCCCGGCACCTCACTGGAAGCGATGGACCGCATTACTATTCGCGCGAGTAAAGAGTTGCGCGCAGTTGAAGGCGTGCGCAATTTTGGTTCGCATGTTGGCCGTGCTGAGGTGGCCGATGAAGTGGTGGGTGTGGATTTTACCGAGCTGTGGATCAGCCTTGATCCCGAAGTGGACTATGAGCAGTCTTTGGCCAAGATTCAGGAAGTAGTCAATGGCTATCCGGGTCTGTTTCGCGATGTGCTGACCTACTTGCGGGAACGCATTAAAGAAGTATTAACCGGCAGCAGTGGTTCAATCGTTGTGCGTATTTTTGGCCCTGATCTACAGGTCTTGTCCAGCAAGGCAGATGAGGTCGCCAATGTCATCAAGACCATTGACGGCGTTGATCATCTCAAAGTGCAGCAACAGAATCAGGTGCCACATGTTGAGATTCGTTTTAAGCCCGAAGCCGCTGCCAATCTTGGGCTGAGTCCGGGTGAGTTGCGTAAAGCGACTGCCGTGTTGCTGACTGGTGCCAAGGTTGGAGAAATTTACGAAGATCAGAAAGTAATTGATATTGTGGTACGTGGCGAACTGCGTTTCGCTACGAATCTGGCGGAGCTAAGGCGCATCAACGTCGATCTACCCGGTGGTGGTATTGTGCCGCTGGTTAGTGTGGCTGATGTGTATATTGCACCAACACCCAATCAGATCACGCGCGAGGGATCATCAAGGCGTATTGATGTCAGCTTGGATGCCAAGGATCGTTCACTGGATGCAGTGGCGAAAGAAGTACAGGCTAAGCTGGCGGGCATTGATTTCGCTGCGGGTTACTACCCAGTTATGCTGGGCGAGTATGTTGAGTTACAGCAGGCAAGTCAGCGCTTGTACCTTGCTGGGGTTGTTTCATTCATATTTATTTTTCTGATTCTGCATGCATTTTTTCAATCGCTTCGCTTAAGCGCACTCATTTTTCTATCATTGCCCGCTGCGCTAGTTGGGGGTGTATTCGCGGCGGGTATAAGCGGTGGCATCATTTCGTTAGGGTCGATGGTCGGCTTTGTTACAGTGCTGGGTATCTCTGCGCGTAACGGCATCATGATGATCAGTCACTTCCAGCATCTGGAGCAGGAAGAGGGGATGAGCTTTGGTCGCGAGCTGGTGATGCGTGGCGCGTCCGAACGTCTCGCGCCAATTCTGATGACCACCTTAACAACCGTGCTCGCCTTGTTGCCGCTGATACTGGCCGGAGTTAAACCGGGCTACGAGATTGAACATCCCATGGCGGTAGTGATCGTTGGTGGATTACTATCTTCTCTGCTATTGAATTTATTGGTGCTACCGATTATGTACGAGCGATATGGACATCGGAGCGCGCAAACTACCGATTGACTACGGGCCGCACAATACCGTCGATGCAGTTAAAAGCCCAACGTGATTTGTAATCCGGGTGCCAGTGCGGGCGTGCCCTTGAAGCAGCGCGGCGAGTTATTAATACTACAGCCCTCTGCATGCTGATTGATTGATATAAAAGTCGGGCCTATAGTTAGTTGACCCAACGGTGTTTCAATCTTGTCCAGATCATAGTTGGCGACGATGCCGATCAGCGCGCCCGCGATGACATCACGCGTGTAATGTTTATTCGACTCGACCCGCGAATAGCCCACCCAAGACGCAGCCGCGTAAGCGGGAAAGCCCCAGCCAACTCCATAATTTTTTCTAATAAATTCCGCGCCCATGAATGCGGCGGCCGTGTGTCCGGAGGGAAAGGATTGCTTGCCACCATTTGGACGTTTGGCATTCACTACATATTTAAGCGCGTAGGTGGTGACTTCCGTACGCAATAATGAGACTAGGAAATCATGTCTTGGTGAGCTATGTAGGCGCGGTCCCGGCCAATTTACTCCCGGGCTACCGATCTCATCCGTGTAGCGGGAAGCCCATTCGTCGCTATTATCATTGTCTCGGTCAAGCAGGAACGTCAGTCCCCAGCCGACCAAGGGAATGCCCCATTGCAGTATATTGCCGGAGCTTTCAATACGCGTCGTATTGGTCTCGATGCTCGGTGACTCGGCTTGTGCCATCTGTATGGAAAGCAGCGATAGGGCGGCTATCAAAGACTTACGCGAGGCGGCGATCATTGGCTTGACTCCGATGCCACGCATACTGCTCAAGGTCGGGCGCAGGCTAATCGGTGGCATCACTCATTGTTGAGACGGGAGTTAGCCCAAGAATCAATTGCTGTGTAGTGTGATCAAGATCGCAATCTAATAGTTATTGCAGCAATTCCTCAGTTCAGCTGATGGTTGGTACTGAGGACAAATCAGTTGCTACGACAGCCATTCAGCAGATCCAGTTGTGGACGATAAACGCTGGTAGACACGCTATTTAGTCCTAGTAGCGTGTGTGATAAATAATCGTGCGACAATGGCTGATCTAGTTTGCCGCGCAGACATGCCAGATCCACTCCCAACCGTGCGGGTGCGCCCGTTGAAAACCACAATAGCATGGGCACCTGTTTTTGCACGTCAGGTGCAATTGCATACGGCTCACCATGTAGGTACAGGCCATTCTCACCTAGCGACTCACCGTGGTCAGAAATATAAATCAACACTGAATCAAATTGATCTTGATACCGCTGCAAGCGATCAATCATTCCCGCTAGCACGTAGTCAGTATAGGCGATAGTGTTGTCATAGGCATTGACTATCTGTTCAATACTGCAGGTTTCGATACGCTCCGTTGCGCAGGTGGGTTTAAAAACCTCATATGCTGGTGGTACGCGTCGGTAATAAGATGGGCCATGGCTGCCCATCGGGTGCATCACCATCATGGTATCTACCTTGATCGTGGGTGACTTTCTGTCGATGGCATACAGCAGTGCCTCATCAAGGCATTCATTATGGCTACAGAGATGTGAGTCGTCCGGCACGGCGTGTTCCGTTGGGATGCGTGCGCATACTCCTTTGCAGCCAGACTGATTATCCACCCACGTTACCGCCAATCCGGCACGCTGCAATATATCTAGTACAGTGTCGCGATGTTCGGCTGCGTTCAGATTAAATTCGCTGTGCGGCAGGTCGGAAAACATGCAAGGCACCGACATCGCCGTGGCAGTGCCGCAGCTGCGTACGTTGCTGAAATACAATACATCGCGTTTTGCCAGTAGCAGATTAGTAGGTCGCGAGTAACCGCCCAGAGAAAAGTTGGCGGCGCGTGCGGTTTCACCCACAACTAACAATGTTAGTAGCGGTTTTTTTAGCGGCACAGACGTGTGCCTGGCATCGGTGCCTACCGTGACAAAAGGTGCATTCGCGTCGAGAGTGTCTATTACTAATTTGACACTGGCCCTGACTAAATTGGCAGGCACAATCAATTGCTCTGCGGTCTGTTGGTTGCGAAAGAAAGATGCGTAGGAAACGTATAGTGGCAATGCAGCTGCCAGTAAAACAACCGGGCTCAATAGCGCGCCCATTGTATACTGGCGTATGGATTGCCACCAGGTGGTGGCCGGTAGGCGCACTCTCCATACCAGCAACATCGGCAGCCATGCTTGCCACAGTATTCGCCACAGCAATGACCAGCCAATGAAATCACGTGCTTCTGCCGGGTTGGTTTGCACTGCATTGCGCAGCATCTCGGCATCAATACTTACGCCGTAGGTATCCATGAGCCAGCTGGTGATTGCCGTGATCAGCAGCAGTACACTCAGTATGGCTCGCACGCTGCGGCCCGGCGACAGAACGCGTAACACCCACATAATTAACGCGGTGATCGCGACGAACAAGCTGGCGGCGAACAGCCAAGTGTGCGTGCCCACACCATTCACTGAAAATAGCAGTGACCAGAAACTGTGGTTGGCAGTAGCTACTATCCACAGGGAAATTAACAAGATCAGGCGATTTGATGTCATGACTGCTACGGTTTATCGTTACTGTCAGGTAACTTGTAATAATGGCGCGCCATAATACCAATGCAAGTGCTTTTAAAAAGAGCGATTTTTCTAGGCGAGTATTACAATCGGGACTATCTCAGCACGCTTGGCTTGACACCTATTGAATAGACTATTTATTAGCCACCAAAACCGATGGTGTTACCGCCGCATATCGTTGGATGTGAATGAATTAGCCTTCAGCGTTACATGGCGAACAATATCCAAGATATTTGCCGGAATAATTCCACTGGTTTTCGTTAAGGATTTTAGTCACACCGACGATACACTTGCTGGAATTTGCTGTTTGCAACGATTCCGTGGTCACCCGGAGAATATTGCAGCAACCAGTCGCCTGCGTGACCAAAAATGATGTCGCCATTGGCAGTACGTGGAATGCTAAAATCTGTTGGCATTTGTTTTGCCAATACAGGAATAGGCTGATTTCGGTACTTGCCTGAAGTGTCAGTCATTACTGATGTGATGGGCGTGTATTTCACGTCGAAACGATCCAGGCTCACGCTCCAGCAGTCTCCGGTTGAGCCGGTAATTAATGCGTCACCGGAGATATAGTGATTTAGCCCCTCAGTACTTGCGATTATGCCGTCTTCGGTAGCGAAAACCACATCGACGATTTCGTCTTTCAAGTAGTGTTGTGCTTGCGCATCAGTGCGTAAGTCGATGTCATTAAGTGTGTCCATATGCAATCTACTTGGCCTGATAGGCGATCGTTATACAGCCAAGGTTTGCTTAGGTTGATTTCCATATTGGTGTGCTGGTGAATCAAGGTTCGTAACAATGGTGTATTACTTATGATTTAGAGTTTTCGTAGGGTATGTTTTAAATCGGTGTTGCGACTACTATGGTCGCCTATACGGTATGCACTCTGCGCTCATCATGCGGCTTTGGAATCAGTGTCATACTGCCACGCCATCTCAGTCGGACAAGGTTTGAGTCTATGGGTTATAAGGTAACCAAGTCACCCTGAATCATCAGGGTTCCCGAGCGCCCGGGTACGATGCCGCGAACCGCGTGGTGAACCGGTAATCGCTGCAGATCCAGCTGCTGGAAAATTTCACGAGATGTGCCAAGCGTATAACCCTGTCTCTGCCAGCCCTGAAGCAGGTGAGAGAATATCGGCAGCAGCTTCATTCCTTCCAGTTCCGCGTGCAGCGTATAAATCGGCGCATGGTCGGATTTTATCTCTGTAAGTTGCAGTACATGGTCGACGACATTATTTTCATTGACATCGCTCACACCGATTAGCTCATCCAGTGTTGGTAAGTTACCAGGTAATTGTGGGCATGGAATCACCTCACCGTTAACGAATGGTATAAACGGCGAGTGGCCTCGAGTGTCAGAGCTGTAATCGAAGCCTAATTTGGCAGTTAGATTCAGCGCGTGCTCATTCATCTGCCATCCTGCGGCACCATGTGTTTGTGCGGGCGAGCCAAAAACTTCGGCAAAGCGATTCACAGCTTTGTACATTTCCACTTCAGTCCACTGTTCATTGGCAGTTTCGATACCATCCTGCCAGCGGATATGATCCCATGTGTGTATTCCTACTTCGTGCCCGGCATCACGTACCGAACGTAGTATTGATGCGCAGTGTTTACCAATATCCGGACCGGGCAATAGCACGCCATTCAGTAACGTGCGTATGCCGTAGTGACCGATTACTGAAGTGCGACTGACTTTATTCAGAAAGCCCGGACGGAAAATTCGCTTCAATGCACGCCCGGTGTGATCTGGGCCGAGTGAAAATAGAAATGTTGCTCGTACGTTATGCGTATCTAGCAGACGCATCAAGCGTGGTACGCCTTGTAGCGTACCGCGATAAGTGTCTACGTCTATTTTTAGACCAAGTTGCACTGGGTTTCTCTGCCGTCAGCTGCCGCGTAAGGTGGTGTCGTAGCGAGCCTGTAACTAATTCAGCAGGTCTCGTGCTTCGAGTACATGAGTTCGATACGATTCAAAGATACGTTCAAGCGCATCCGTCATGCTGACACGCGGTGCCCAGTTTAATTCGGCACAGGTATTGTCGATTTTGGGAACTCGATTCTGTACGTCTTGATAGCCATTTCCGTAGTAGTCACTGGCCATTACATCGATCAACTTTACTTTCTTGGCAGATTCGGCGTATTCGGGATATTTGTCGGCCAATGCCAGCATGTTCTGGGCCAGCTCGCGTATCGAAAAATTATTGGCGGGATTGCCGATGTTGTATATCTTGCCGGTTGCTATGCCATTCTTGTTTTCAATTATTGCCATTAACGCATCAATACCATCTTCAATGTGAGTGAATGAGCGTTTTTGCTGTCCACCATCTACCAGTTTGATGGGCTCGCCACGCACGATATGCCCCAAAAATTGGGTCAGCACCCGTGAGCTACCCTCCTTGGCGGTATTGATGGAATCGAGGCCGGAACCGATCCAGTTAAAAGGTCGGAATAACGTGAAGTCAAATCCATGCTGTTGCCCATAGGCGTGTATAACACGATCCATCATCTGTTTTGCGCAAGCGTAGATCCACCGTGGCTTGTTAATCGGGCCATAGACGGTATTGGAGTTTTCAGGGTCGAATGCCTCGTCGGTACACATGCCATACACTTCGGAAGTCGATGGAAAAATCAGTCGCTTCTTGTACTCCACCGCAGCGCGGATGATCGGTAGGTTGGCTTCAAAATCAAGCTCAAAGACGCGCAGTGGCTCCTTTACGTAAGTAGCGGGAGTAGCGATCGCTACTAGTGGCAGGATGACGTCACATTTCTTTATGTGGTAGGTAATCCATTCGCGATTAATGGTGATATCGCCTTCAAAGAAATGGAAGCGCTTATCAGTTAGTAGTCCATCGATACGATCTGAGTTCATATCCATGCCATACACTTCCCAATCTGTGGTGCGCAGGATGCGATTAGCAAGATGGTGGCCAATGAAACCATTGACGCCGATGATGAGTACTTTTTTCATAATAAATACGTCTGCTGAAAAAGTGGTAAGTGCGTGAGTGATATTCAGTAAATTAGGACAGGTTGACAGGCCATTGACTAAATAGCTTAAGCCAGCTTGGCTGATCCAAAGTCCGCCCGTTGTGCTCTGACTCGATAATTTCGATTGTGCTTCCGTCGTGAAGTTCCGCATACAAATGGTGTGCGTCCCAATACAAACAGGGGTGGGTATGCACGACTCGCATATCTGCTGGAATTCTGCTGCTTAGAATGCGTAACGCTTTTCCTTGTAGTTCGGTAAATGCGCCTGGGTACGGCGGTGCTACCGCGCGGATCAAGTTGTGAATAGCTAACGCACTATGCTGCCAGTTGATACGACCATCTTCGGCTTTGCGGCCGCCGAAATACGATCCTGCGGTGAGCTGCTGGGGGGTCAACTGAACCGTGCCATCAAGTATGCTGGGCAACGATTTGTCGAGCGCTAATTCGGCTGCTACGGTTACCTTCTGAAATACATCCAGTGCCGTATCATCCGGCAGGATAGGAACCGCTTGTTGTGCGGCAATCGCACCCGCATCGGGCTTGATCTCCATTTGATGCAGCGTCGCGCCAGTATGGCGTTCGCCGTTGATAATCGCCCAATTCACTGGCACTCGACCGCGATACTTGGGTAACAACGATCCATGCATGTTGTAAGCACCCCGGCTGGCACAAGCCAGTAGTTCCGCTCCAAGCATGTGCCGATAGTAAAACGAGAAAATAAACTCTGGTTGAATGCTGCGAATGCGTTGCAACCAATGCGGCTCATTAGGATTACCGGGGCTGGCATAAGGCAGTCGATTGCGCGCCGCCAGTTTGGCGACGCTATTAAACCAGATATTTTCCTTGGGGTCGTCGTCATGGGTTAGCACCAATTGCACGTTCACGCCATGAGCAAGCAGCACCGACAGACAGCGAACGCCGACATTGTGGTAAGCAAATACAACCGCGCGGGTCATGTCGGATCACGCTTTTCAAGCACCGCTTGTATCAAATATCGCGGTCGTGATTGCACTTGCTGATAGATGCGTCCTACGTATTCTCCCAGCAATCCCAGTCCGAACAAGGCGACACCGAGCAGCATGAAAGCGATACCGAATAGAGTGAACAAGCCTTCTGCTTCCGGACCGATGAAAATTCGACGTATTGCCAGCCATATCACGAAGCAGGTCGAGATGCCTGATGTGATCAGGCCGAGTACGGTAAAAAACTGCAGTGGCGCACGCGAATAACCGGTCATCAGATCGAAGTTCAATCGCATCAATGTCGTCAGCGAATACTTGGATTCACCTGCGGCACGTTCTTCGTGAGCCACTTCTACATCGGTGGGATGACGTGCATAGGTATAGGCTAACGCCGGGATAAAAAGATTGACTTCATGTGAGTGGTTGATGGCATCGATGATATCGCGGCTGTAAGCACGCAGCATACAGCCCTGATCCCGCATGCGAATTCGCGTAGTACGCTCGCGTAGCCGGTTCAGTAGGCGCGATGCAAATTTTCGAAACGCATTGTCATTACGCTCACGGCGATAGCCGCCCACATAATCGTATCCCTCGCGCATTTTTGCTATCAGCTTGGCAATCTCTTCCGGTGGGTTTTGCAGGTCAGCATCAAGCGTTACCACGATGGCACCACGAGTAAGTTCAAAACCTGCATTGATGGCCATATGCTGACCAGCGTTTATCGCCAGCAATACGACGCGAGTAACATCGTTTCGTTTGTTAAATTGTTCACGGAGCATTGCGGGTGACTGGTCATGACTGCCATCGTCAACCAGAATCAATTCATAGCGCAGCGCCATCTCCTGGCTGAGCCGATCCAGTGCTGGGTACAGCCGTGCGAACAATGCATCCAGTCCGGCCTGTTCATTGTAAATTGGAATGACGACAGATAAGTCGATGGTGGTCATGAGCATCAGTGGTGATGTGATTGCAGGATGCCGACCAACGCGAGGACAACACGTTCCACGTCTGTTTCGGTCATGTCGGGAAACAAGGGCAGGGAGAGAATATTCCGCCCCACATATTCTGTATTGGGGAAGTCTCCTGCTTGCCAGCCAAGGCGGCGATATAGTGCGAATAAATGGATGGGTGGGTAGTGCACGCCAGTGCCAATTCCTTGCGCATCTAGTTCCGCCATGATCGCTGCACGTTTTATAGTCAGTTTTGCTTCCGGCAGGACTACTTGAAACATATGCCAATTGCTGTCGGTAAAGTTAGCTACCGGCAAGCCCAGATCTGGTACGTCGTATTTGTGTAGCATACCCAGATAGTGTTTTGCCAGCGCGCGCCGCTTGCTGGTGAACTCATTCAGATGCGGTAACTGCCCCAATCCGACGCGGGCAGCCACATCAGTCAGATTGAACTTGCCACCAACCACTTCTACTTCCATACCGTCATAACCAGAGCGCACCACGCCTTGCAGTCGATATTGTTCAGCGAGTCTGGCTTCCTGTTCGTTGTTCAGCACCAAGCAGCCACCTTCGATAGTGGTGATGTTTTTGTTGGCGTGAAAGCTGAAGGAAACAAAGTCGCCGCTGGCTCCGATTTTGTTGCCGTGCCATGTACTACCGAAGGACTGCGCAGCATCTTCAACCACGCGCAGCTGATGCTTATTGGCAATTGCATAAAGCTGATTTCGATCAACCGGTAATCCGGCGAGATCGACAGGAATGATCGCGCGAGTCGCCGGGGTAATGGCAGCTTCGATACGAGATAGATCGATATTACGTGTCAGTGGATCGATATCGACGAATACCGGCTTGGCACCCACTTCGAGAATAATATTACTGGTCGACACCCAGGATAGTGCGGTGGTGATCACTTCATGTCCTGCTCCTATCCCGGCAATGCGCAGCGCAATTTCCATGGTACACGTACCAGAATTGAACACACGCACCGGACGATCGCCGCAGTAGCGTGACAGCTGTGCTTCAAATTCTCTTACGTTGGGGCCCGATGTAATCCAGCCCGAGCGCAGCACATCGACAACGCCTGCAATGGTCGCTTCGTCAATGGTAGGCTTGGTCAGTGGCAATCGGGTGTTAACACTCATGAGCGACTCAAGGTCTGGTAATCAACACCACGCCAACAATAATGACGGCAATACCAATCATACGCGTCGGCGAGAGCGCTTCAGAAAATAGATACCAAGCGGCAAGCGAGTTAACGATGTAGCCGATAGATAACATCGGATAAGCAATGCTAACTGGTGTGCGTGACAGCGCCCCGATCCATACCACCACGCTAATCGCATAGCAGGCCAGACCTGCAAGAATGTGCGGTTCAAACAGCAACCTTGGCGCTGCCGCCCAAATTCCATGCCCCGAAAATTCGAACTGACCGACCGCGTTGGTGCCCGCTTTTAGCAAAAGCTGGGCGCAGGCATTTAGCAATACACCAACGATCACCAAAGTAAATGCAATGCCAGTCATGGTTGTTTATTGGGCTTGGAAATGGCTAACAGGTCGTGGTGCGTGGCAACAATTTCCATCATAACGCCTCGCTGTTTAAGTTGTTCAAATACATCGGTTCTGAGTATTGCTATTGGATGGGGGGCATTTGACCAAGCATGTAGAAAATCATCAATACCATCGAGTCCCAAGCTGGGCTCTTGGGTTAGACCAAAGTCCAGTTCACCACGATAACCAACCAGAGTAATTGTTCGATGCAGATAAAAGGGGAGTGTTTGCGGGTACTGACTGATGCTGTATAGGGTTGTGTCAGGTTTTAGTTGCGGTGCCAACTGTACAGCCAGACTATGTGCCGAGCGAGTAGTGCGTAATGCATCCGCGCCATATATGAGCAAACTCAGGCCGAATAGTGTGCCTAATCCCATTGCGATCACGGCAGCTTGCTGGTGATTTCGCATCAGTAGCCAGAGCGCGACCACTACGCCGCATGCGGCAGCTGCAAAGCCACTTGCTACGAAGGGCCGCAAGTCTGCGACCAAGTCAACAGCATCCGGGCCTGCCACGCCGTTAGGCAAAAGTGCAATCGAGATGGCAAGCGCAGCGAGGATGCCAGCCATGGCGAATAAATGCCACTGTGCGGTTCGCGTCCGCATGCGCGTTAGGCTATCTGCGGTCAACAGCGCAATGGCCGGAAATATTGGCGTGATATACGGTGCTAATTTGGAATGCGACATGCTGAAGAAAGTAACGACCGCAATGATCCATATCCACAGGAATCGTCGTACCTGAAAGCGGTTATTCACATCCGCACACCAGCTGGATTTGAATGATGAAAGAAATATAGAGAGCCATGGCAGCGAGCCCACCACGATCAACGGCAGAAAATACCACCATGGTGCGTCGCGTTCATGTACTGAGGTCAGGAAACGCTCAAACTGTTCGTGATAGAAAAAGAATCGCGGGAATTCCGGGTTTTGCAGTGATACGGCCACTATCCATGGCACGCTGATCAATAGAAACAGCGGCAACCCGCTCAATACGTAAAGGCGTTTCCAAGCGGACGTTTCTCGCGTTACGACCGTATATATCAGCAGAGTAAAGGTAGGTAGGATAAGTGCTACTAGCCCTTTGCTGAGAAAGCCCAATGCGGTCGCCGCCCACGCGACCCACATCCAGTAACGCTCAGTTGATGATTTTGGGGGTGAGCGCTGGGCCAATAAGAAGCTGAACACCGCTAATTCTAAAAAGAAACTCAGGCCCATGTCCAATGTGGTGAGATGACCCATTACCACATATAACAAACTGCTGGCCAAAATTGCCGCAGCGGTATACCCGACACGCGAATTAAACAAATGCCCCGCAGCAAACCACAGCAGCACGATGCCTAAAAATCCAGTCAAGCCCGTCCAGAGACGGGCTGCGAATTCGTTTTGACCCAGTGTTTGATACGCGACAGCGGTGGCCCAATACTGCAATGGTGGTTTTTCGAAATACTTAAGACCATCAAGTCGCGGCGTTACCCAGTCTCCGGTCGCCAACATTTCGCGCGGGATTTCGGCGTAGCGTCCTTCGTCAGGCTCGACCAGTCGCCGCGAGCCTAATGTGCCAAACCATAAAATGCCGAACAGCAACACAATAATCGGCCAAGCGGGTAATCGGTTTTGCGTCATGGAAGATATGGGATGGCTAGGTTGGTCTTGCATTCTGGGGTTAGACGGCTAGCGCGATAAAATCAATCGGCTCAGTGAGTTGAATTCCAGAATTATTGATTTCAATTACGGCTAGTTTAACGTGCCGTAAGGATGATTGTTACCGGGATCATCACTAAATTATGTCGGCCTAACGCGAAGCCAAGCGACAACTCTAGGCGTAGAGTTGCTGCGTAGTTGCGATAGCAGCTAGGCTCCGTCAGCAAATTATAGATTGATTGCTGTGAATAGTTGCAGGGCAAGGCGATTGATTTGCGATGCTGCGGCGGTCTAAGCAACACATAAATAATAATGGTACGACGAGCATTTCCAATTTTCTAAATTTTCGTTTTAGCTGGCTATTGATTAGCCTGCTTGCCCTGGCGCCACTGTGGGCAGTAGGTATGTTCGACCGTGGCCACTGGACTCCGGATGAGCCCCGTGAAGCTGATATTGCTTGGCGTATGAGTTTTCAAACGGATCGAACTTTGCCGCAACTGGCCGATGCTTCGTTTCTGGAAAAGCCTCCGCTTACTTATTGGCTGTCAGGCGCGGCGATGTATGTCTTCGGTGATTCCGCTGCGGCGAGCCGGGCACCAAATCTACTCTACGCGGCACTGGTGACGTTCTCCATCGGTGCACTGGTTTTTTCTATGGCAGGTGCAAGCGCCGCCGTTATTGCTGCAATCACCGCAGGCTCTGCTTTCACTGCTTATCAGGTTGCAATCTGGTTGACGCCGGATGCGTGCTTGGTGGCTGGCTGTGCAGTCGCGTTGCTGGGCTTATACCGCGGCTATACAACTACAAGCATGCGCAGTAAATTGTTGTGGTACACGGTGATGCATGTTGGCGCTCTGATCGGCTTCATGGCCAAAAGTGGTCCGGGCTGGATATTTCCGGGGTTGGTACTGTTGGTCATGATTGTTTGGGAGCGCCGTTGGAACGAATTGTTACGTTGGCAGCTCTGGGCGGGACTGGCGATACAGGCTTTGATTATTGGTTGGTGGATTGGTGCCGTATTGAACCATCCAGATGGAATTGCCGCCCTGCGGGTTTTGTTCTGGAATAATCTCGCTGGACGCTTTGTCGACGTTCACGCTTCGGGTGCGCTGGACTATGCCTCCGGCCACCAAAACTGGCCTGGTAAATATCTTGTTGAACTTCCATACCATCTGTTCCCGTGGACGTTATTGGTAGTGGCAGCGCTCTATCGGGCATGGTCGGCGGTTAAAATTGCCGGATCGGGTGGCACGCCATGGCGATTTGCGATTGCTGCGTGTGTGCCTTTCATCGCATTGCTGTCAGTTGCAACAACTGCGAGAGGTATTTATATCGCCCCGGCATTGCTGGGCTTCGCTATCTTGGTTGGACTCTGGTCCAGGGATTTGGCAGCTGGGTCACTTCGCTGTGATGCTTTCGCAATACGCGCAACCCGGTATGCGGTGGGTGTGTTGGTAGTCATCATGATAGGCGGTTTGTGTGTTATGGCTATCGCCGAGTCTAATGCATCATCTGATGTATCAATGGTGATTGCCCTGAGTGGAGCTGCATTCGTTATCGCAATCGTTTCAATCTTTTGTTTTGCATCGTCAGCTAGATCGCAACGCCAGCAACGTCCGTACTGGAGTTTGGGCTGGTCTTATGTGGCATTCTTATCCAGCATCGTAGTTGGTGGCTGCGTACTATTTCCCATCGTGGATCAATGGAATGACCGTGGCTCAATAGCGTGCGAAATAAAGACAGATAGCGCCGGGCATTCACTTGCGTTGTTACAGCCTGATGAAACTACCATCGCCATGATGGATTACCAATTACAGACGCCGTTCTCTATCGTTGATTCATCGGATGCCGACGTAGCGAAACTGGCTGCGCATTGGTTTGCTGCTCATCCAGCTGATGGGTTGATTCTTATCAAGCTGCCCGCTCATGCTGTCGGCAAATTAACCCGATTGCTAAATCGACTTAGCAAACAGAAATCGCCGTCTGATGGCATGCTACTTACTCTGCAACAAGCAAACATTGCACGTCTTGTTAAGCGTTATGAGCTACCGGAAGGTCGTCGCTATGCCCTAATTGAGTCTTTCGGCGGACTTTCCCCGGCAGGAATTTAGGATGTAATCCTGAACCGAAGTAAATAGGTTTCAATTCACAAGGCACGTGCCCTTCACGGTGATTGGCAGCACGATTCTTTACGTTTCTTTATGACGTGCGCAGCCCATTTGATTGCCAAAGAAAGTTAAAATGAACAGATGTCAGCAATAACTGTCAATTCTGCGCGTTATGCACTTCTGTTCAGCTTGTCGCTGATCTCGGCATGTGCTCACTATCAAGCCAAGCCGCTGGATCTGCAGTCTACTGGCAAGCAATTTAGTGCTCGTAATCTGAACGATCCGGCAATTCAGCAGCGACTGCAGTTGTTGCAGCTGGTGGATACCGCAAGTACGGGACGATGGGATCGCGCGCAGTTACTAGTAGTTGCGGCCGAAAATAATGCCAAGCTAGTTAGAGCCAGGACTCAATTGCAGGTAGCTAGTGCCGCTCAATTGACCGCCGCTGCTTTGCCAAATCCCACCTTGAGTCTGGGCAGCGAGTACAATCTCTCGCAGACAGTCGAGTCGCCATGGCTATGGTCGATTTCGACAGATTGGCTGTTAGACGCTGGGCTACGTCGGCAATTGCGTATACGGCTGGCGGACACACAGCTACAAGCCGTACGTGTTGATTACGCTGAAGCTGTGTGGGCGGTACGCAGCGAGTTGCGCACAGCATTGCTCAACTACTTGTTGGGTACCGAACGCAGCAAAGTTCTCAGCACTAGCATTGTCAATCAAGAGCAGCTACTGAA
The DNA here is from genome assembly GCA_050181835.1 of Steroidobacteraceae bacterium. Classification (GTDB taxonomy): domain Bacteria; phylum Pseudomonadota; class Gammaproteobacteria; order Steroidobacterales; family Steroidobacteraceae; genus CAILZL01. Next base: position 102,175 of record JBFXCU010000006.1, read on the forward strand.
TTTGCAACGACAGCGTATAGCCCAAGGTGAGGCCACTGCCAGCGAGGCCTTGCAGGTGGAGCTGGAATTGACGCGCACCCGTAGCAGCCTGGCTGAAAACTCACGGATGCAGGCGGTGGCGTTGGCACAGCTCGCGCAAGCCTTGGGAATGCCGATTGTGGCGTTGCAATCACAGTCATTTACTTGGGATGAATTGCTACGTGTTACCGCATTGGACGCAGAGCAGTTGCAGCAGTTGCGTAACTCAGCCTTATTGTCGCGCGCCGATCTGCAGCGGGCGGTGATTGGCTATCAACAACGCGAACTGGAGTTGCAACAAGCAGTTCGTCAGCAGTATCCACAGTTTTCCATTGGACCTGGTTACAGCTGGGATCATGCTGTGAAGAAAATCAGCCTGGGATTATCGTTGGGATTGCCGGTGTTTAATCACAATCAGGGGCCGATTGCCGAAGCAGAGGCGGCGCGCAATCTGGCCGGCGAGCAGGCATTGCTGGTGCAGTCGCAAATACTCAACGATATTGATGTGGCCCAGCAGGCTTATCAAACTGCGGTATCGGCGTTACAAGGCGTGCTGCAACAAAGTGACGTGGTCGATGCCTTGCTGAAGCAATCGCAACAAGCTTTGGCATTAGGTGCCACTGATCAGATTGGTGTGATTGCGGCGCAGTTGACCAGCAATGTACAAACTCTGGTGGTACTGGATGCGGTGGAACGTATGCAGCAATCACTTGGCCAATTGGAAGATGCAGTGCGTGCACCTTTGTCCGGTCCGGAATTGAATATCAACAAGACCGCGCTACTCGAAACAACGCTTACAAAGTAAGTATTCTCTCGCAAGGAGTTCTATGTATCGCCGAGCAATTCTTGCAGCGTTGTGGCTGCTTACAGCACCGCTGGCACAGGCTGATGTGGAGCTGAATGAAGCAACACGTGCCAACTTTGGTATTGCCACCATTGCGGCGGAGATGGCGCAGGTGTTACGTCAATGGCAGGCCAGTGCGCAAGTGCTGGATGCGTCGGCATTGGTCAGTATCTTGGCGGAAACCAGTGCGGCCCAAGCTGCAGCGACTGCCTCAACTAGCGAACTCAAACGTGTTACAGCCTTACACCAGTCTGGTAATAACGCCGCTTTGAAAACGGTTGAAGCTGCGCGTGCGCAGGCCATAGCAGATCACAGTCGAGTAACAGCACTGCAGGCCCAGCTACTCGGTAGCTGGGGTAGCAGCATTAGCCGCATGACGGCAGCGCAGCGTGAACAACTGATGCAGTCCATACTGGATGGAGAAGTTGTCTTACTACGCGCCGAGTTGCCAGGCAGCACAATAACACTGAGTCCACGCAGCGTGCGCTTGCGGTTTTTGTCGGAGAGCAACAGCATCAATGCCAAGTTATTGGGCGCGATGCCACAGACGAATAGCCAGTCACTGGGTAAAGCTTACTTACTTAGTGCACCAACTGATGACCAGTCTGCATTACAGCCGGGGCAGGTGTTGTCAGCCGAGCTGGAAGATGCCACGCGTAGCGTGTCAGGGATCAAGTTGCCACGTGCAGCGGTGCTGCGGTGGCAGGGTCAGCAGTGGGTCTATGTTGAGCATGAAGCGGGTCATTATCAGCGAGTGGCCATTACGGTGACTCAATGGCTGGATGAGGCGGTGCTGGTCACTGCTGACATCAAGTCCGGTGACAAAGTGGTCAATCGCGGTGCGGGTTTGGTACTCGGTGCGGAGTTATTACCTCCAGAAGCAAAAGGCGAGGCTGAAGAATAAGCCATGCTAGCAGCCCTCATTCGCGGTTCGCTGCGTCACCCTGCGCTGGTAGTAGTGCTGGGAAGTCTGTTGTTGTTTTATGGCGGTGTGACCCTGTTGCACGCCAAGTACGACGTGTTCCCTGAGTTCGTGCCTGAGCAAGCGACTCTGCAAGTTGAAGCACCCGGCCTGTTGGCTGAGGATGTTGAACGGCTGGTTACGCAGCCACTGGAAAACGCTATCAATGGCGGCGCCAATATTGCCGAAGTGCGCTCGGACTCCATTCAAGGTTTGTCGGTCATCACCGTGGTGTTCGATGAAGGCAGTGATATTTTCCGTGATCGCCAGTTGTTGGCTGAACGAGTATCGGAAGCAGCCAGCTCGCTGCCGACCAGTGTTGGCACACCAATAATCGGCCCGATGACTTCTTCGACCATGGATTTGCTCAAGGTAGGCTTTACCAGTGACAAGTTGAGCCCAATTGAACTGCGTAGCTTGGTGGAGTGGACAGTACGCCCACGCTTATTGTCGGTGCCAGGAGTTGCGCGTGCCATTGTGTACGGAGGCGGTCGTCGCGAGATCCAGATCGCCGTTAAGCAAGAGCGGTTATCGGTATTGCATCTCGGCATCAATGAAGTGCTGGCGGCCGCCAGTGATGCCATCACGCTGCGTGGCTCGGGTTTTGCTGATACTCCTACGCAACGTATTTTGATTCGCGCGGTGGCCGACAACAACACCCCGGAGAGCATCGCCGCCACCGTGGTTACGCGCCGCGAGGGTAGCAATATCACCATTGGTGATGTAGCCGACGTCACTTACGCCGCCGAACCTGCCTTTGGTGATGCGCATGTACAGGGCGGACCGACAGTACTGTTATCCATGGGCAGTCAGTATCTGTCCAATACACTGGACACCACCGAACGCCTCGAAATGGCGCTGGCTGAGCTGCAGCCTATGCTGCAGGAGCGAGGCGTAATGGTATATCCGGCATTACATCGACCCGCGACTTTTGTGGAGGTGGCGTTAAAGGGTATGCGTGATGCGTTGGCATTGGGTGCGTTGTTAGTAGCGCTGGTGCTTATCGCGTTCCTGCGTAGTTGGCGCACTGCGCTGATCTCCTTTGTCACCATTCCGCTGTCGTTGTTGTTCGCGGTGCTGGTGATGAATCGCATCGGCTGGACTATTAACACTATGACGTTGAGTGGCTTGGCGGTGGCGCTGGGTGTGGTAGTTGATGATGCCATCATCGATGTGGAAAACATCGTGCGGCGCTTGCGACAGGCAGTGACGTTGCGTGACATGACGCCGATTGATGCAATCATTTTTAACGCGTCGATTGAGGTGCGTCGCCCCATTGTGTTGGCAACGGTCATTGTTGGTATGGTGTTTGTGCCGATTCTGATGTTGCCGGGGTTGCAAGGCAGCTTCTTTGCGCCGATGGCGATGGCCTTCCTGCTGGCCACCTTTGGTTCCTTGTTGGTCGCGCTGACAATAACCCCCGTGCTGTGCCTGCTGTTATTACATCCGCATGCTGATGAGCATGAGCCACGCTGGGTGCGGCGTCTGAAATTCACTCAGTACGCATCGCTGAAGCGGGTGCGGCAGGCCGGTTCAATGCTGTTGTTAGGTTCCTTGCTATTGGGTATGGCGGCATTGGCCTACGCCAACCGTTTTGGTAAAGAACTGATGCCCATGTTCCGCGAGGGACACTTGGTAGTGCAATTGTTTGGTCCAACCGGCACCGGACTGTCCGAAGTCATGCGTGTAGGTGATCGTGTCGCCGAGCAAGCATTGCAGATTCCCGGTGTTGCCACGGTGGTGCAACAGGCCGGTCGCGCCGAAGCCGGTGAAGATACCTGGGGGCCGAGTCGTTCCGAGTTTCATATTGAACTCAAACCCGGTTTGACCGCAAGGCAGGAAATTGCAATTCAGGATGCCATGCATGAGTTGCTGGGCGGCTTTCCTGGCTTTGAGTCAGAAGTATTGACCTTCTTGGGTGATCGTATCAGTGAGTCCATTTCTGGTGAAACGGCGGCAGTGAGTGTCAGTGTATTCGGCTCAGACCTGGATCAATTGGATGCCACCGCTGAGCAGATAAAAGCAGTGCTACAGCAGCTACCGGATGCAGGCAGTGTGCAACTCGATACCGCATCGGAATTGCCAACACTGCAAGTCAAGTCGATTCCCGCGAAGCTGGCAACGCTCGGCCTGCGCGATCTCGATGTGCTGGATGCAGTGCAGGTAGCTTACGCGGGTAACAAGATTGGTCAGGTTTACCAAGGCAATCAGGCTTTGACGGTAAGGGTGATGCTTGCCAAACAACAGCAACTCGATCCAGAAGCGCTGTCAACGCTGGTATTGCATAGTCCTAGTGGTCGTGATGTACCTATCTCAGCGGTGGCCGATCTTGATCTGGTATCGAGTCGCGGTGCGATTTCACATGAAAGTGGGCAACGTCGTCAGGTGGTCAACCTCAATCCAGTAACTACGGATATGGTGGGTTTTGTCAATTCAGCCAAGCAAGCCTTAGCAGAAAAAATCACGCTACCTGAAGGCGTGTTCTATCAGTTTGGCGGGGTGGCTGATGAAGCCAAGGCAGCTAGCCGTCAACTGTTACTGAATACCACGCTGGCCGCACTTGGCATTGTATTGTTGCTGATGGCAACGTTTCGCGCCTGGCGCAGCGTGGTGTTGATCTTGATCAATGTGCCGTTTGCATTGGTCGGTGGTGTGATTGCGGTCGCGCTTACCAACGCCTCACTGTCGATTGGCACGCTGGTAGGCTTTGTTACCTTGTTTGGTATCTCGGCACGTAACGCCATCATGCTGGTGTCGCATTATGATCACTTGACCGCCGAGGAAGGCAAGCGGTGGAGTGTCTATGTTGCTTTGCGTGGTGTACGCGAACGCTTGACACCGATTTTGATGACGGCATTGGTAACCGCGCTGGGTTTGTTACCGTTGGCGTTGGGTAGTGGCGAAGCAGGCCGTGAAATTGAAGGACCGATGGCGGTCGTGATTCTCGGCGGATTGATCTCATCGACGGTACTCAATCTGTGGGTGCTGCCAATCATTGCGGCGTGTTATCTGCGCGCCAAGTAATTGACCGATACAAGAAGAATGCAAATTGAACAAGAGTGTGCCCGCATCCATATCTGTTGCGCTGCTGTTATCGACCAGCGCCTAGGCTGCTAATCCGGGTTATCACCAGCTGGCGGAAACAACAATCACTGGGTGATGGCGGCTACGATTACCTATCGACAAGATCGCCATCGATTTGCCTGATCGATAAATACAGTCGCTGACCTTGCAAGGTCAGCGACTGTATTACTGACTATTTTCGTTTGATGGTTTGCGTGGCGACGCCGTTTCAGAATCTATACTTCATGCCCAAGCTCACGGTTTGAGTCTCGTACAGATTTTCATATAGTGTGGTGACGCCACTGCTTACCTGTTTCTGGCGCAGACCAAAGTCGCTAAACAAGTCGCTGACAGTCAGTATGATTTCGCCATCTTTCCAGACTGGGCGCTTCAAGCCGAAGTCAAGCGAGGAGCGTGAGTATTCTATGCCCTGTGGTATATTGCGGTCGGCATAATAGAGATAGCTGAGTTGCAGTTGCAGTGACCAAGGCAGCTTGATTTGGTTGCTGAGCTTGAAGTCCCAAGTGCTGTCATTCGATTCCGCAATGGCGAAGGGCCGCACTGTGGGGAAGAACAAGCGTGTCTGGAAGGCCTCTATCTTGTTCTGGTACCAGTTGAAGCTGCCAGAGATACGCCAGTCATGGTTCACATCCTGGGTAGCCAGCAGCTCTATACCCTGTTGCCGACTGTTGCCCACGTTCTGAAAAATCTTGTTGACGATGTCGTAGTTGGGGTTGGTGTCATCAATGGCGTATACGCGCAGGAACGGATCCTTGATATTGCGCAGATAGGCCGAGATGGATGCAGAGCCTGATTCCCAGAAGCGTTCGTAACCCAGTTCAAACACGTCGGTGAACTGCGGTCGCAGGTAAGGGTTGCCCACCTTCAGCAATTCGGGATCATCGTACTTGGGGAAGATGCGTAACTGTGGTTCACCGGGACGATCCACGCGGCGGTTGTACGCCGCCAGCACATTACTTTCGTCATTCAAGCGCCAAGTGAATTTCACATTCGGGAACAGTTCGAAGTAGTCGTAGGCATCGCTGCTAGGGTAGTAGATGTTCTCGGTGGGTATCCGGTACTTGACCTCGGTGTTTTCCAGGCGCAGGCCGACTTCCACATCGAAGTTGCTGGTCTCATGCAGATAGTTGGCGTAACCGGAGTAGATGTTTTCATCCCAGTCTGACCAGTCGCCGAGGCCGGGGTAAATCACTGTCTGATTGCCAGGGGTTACGTCATAGGTCACCGGAATCCAGCGTGCCTGATACTTGATGCCAGCTTCAAGACGGCCTGAGCGCAGGGGCTGAACGTAGTCCAGTGTTACCGGCAGGGTGTGTTCTTTGGCAACGATATGCGTGGCGTCAGTGCCGGTACGCACCGATGAAACTTCATTGAGGTAATAGGCTTCGTCTTCCCAGCCACGGGTGTATTCCACGCGCAGATCCATTTCATGGCCCGGATTAGCGAACGGCCACTTGTAGTTGACCGCGAAGTTGGCGAAGCCGGTATCTTCCTCCTCGCGCCAGAACCAGAAACGGTTGCGCGTCATGGTGGCGGCGTCGATAAACGGCACTTGGGAACGATCGGTATGTGTCTCGAAATCGTAAATGCCCGATAGCGTCAGCAGATCGCCGGAGGGCAGGGTCCAGTCAGTGCCAGCCTTGAGAGTGTACTGCGTCTGTACGCGATTCTCCGGCACCTGAGACAGGATCACGCGGCCATCGCTGTAGTAGCGCGTGGCGAATTCATTGTTGGGGAGGTCATTCTGCGCCAGATACTCCGCCTGGAAATAACTGCGACTGCTGTCGTTGGCGTAGTTGAGATTCAGCGTGGGCGATATCTTGCGATTGCTGGTGTAGCTGCCCACATCGGTAGGCAAGTCATCCTTGGATCGGGTGAGTTGGCCGATGCCGAAGGACAGGCCAACATCGCCGTTGAGCCCCAGTTTGTTTTCTTTTTTGTAAATGATATTGATAATGCCCGCCATGCCAGCGGCATCGTAGCGAGCAGAAGGATTGTTGATGATCTGGATGCTCGCGGCATTGGCGGCGGAAATACTGTCCAGACCTTTTTGGTTGCCATAGCCGGTCAGGCCGGAGGGCTTGCCATCAATCAGAATGGTCACCTTGTCGCTGCCGCGCAGCAATACTTTGCCTTCCTGATCGATGGTGATGCCGGGCAATCCCTTCATCGCATCCAGCAACGATCCGGTGGCTTGCGCAAAATTATCGGCAAGGCTGTATTCGCGATTGGACAGCGTTGCCACTGTACTGGTCTGACCGACGACCAGCACTTCTTCCAGAATTTCATCAGCAGTAAGCCGAACATCGCCCACGTAGTAGATGTCATTCTTGTCACCCACGAACAGGGGCGAACCCTGTGCGGCATAACCTATGGCAGTGACATTCACCAGATATTCGCCCGGTTCCAGACCAGTCAGTATGAAACGCCCGTCGTTAGCGACGACAGTTGCGGTGGCGATGGTATCTGCATTCGCCAGTTGCACTGACACGGCCGCCTGTGGCAGCGGCAGGCCAGATGCTTGGTCGAGGACCCGTCCCGAAAGCGTTGCACTGGCGGCGGCTATAGATGTATTTAAGACAGCCGCAATGGCTACGCTGATCGGTGCGTGATGACGCATTTTGATTCTCCGCAATAGTTGCATGGGGTGATTACCACTGCGGTTCAGCATATAGATACCCCAATACTGTTACTGGCAAGTTGTGTCAGCAACAGTCAAGATTTGACTACTTTCTGTAGGCGGTGGGGTACATAGGGTTATTTCAGTTTTGCTGTGTAATCATCCGGTTTGAAGCCGATCAGCAATTTCTTGCCGTACTCCAGCACTGGCCGCTTGATCATCGATGGCTGCACCAGCATCAGTTTGATTGCTTTGCTTTCAGTCAGGTTGGTCTTGTCGGCACCGGGCAGTTTTCTGAAGGTGGTGCCGGCGCGATTCAGTACGGTTTCCCAGCCGAATTCCTTGCACCATTTTTCCAGATGCTTGCGGTCGATACCTACGGCCTTGTAGTCATAAAAAGCGTATTTCACCCCATGATCATCCAGCCAGCTTCTGGCCTTCTTCATGGTGTCGCAGTTCTTGATGCCGTAAAGGGTATTCATGGTTGTGGATGCTAAAGGAATAGAACCGGGTTCGATAAATCGAACCCCTGCGAATAACCAGACGAATCTTCCGCAGGGGCGCGATTCATGGCACCCTTGCTGACGATTTAACCATGGCAGGCGCAATGAATTGCACCTCTACGTGAGTAACAATTCCATCATGCGTTCATACATTTGCACCAGCGTATCGACATCTGCCATGCGCACGCATTCGTTTACTTTGTGAATGGTGGCGTTGAGTACACCCAGTTCGACCACACTGGCACCGGTGGGAGCGATAAAGCGACCATCAGAGGTGCCGCCAGTGGTGGAGAGCGTGGCAGTGAGTCCGGTGAATTCTTTGACCGCCTGCTGGGTGGCGTCCGACAACGGGCCGGGTGCGGTAAAGAACGGTAGGCCGGAGACAAACCATTCCAGCGTGTAGTTTACTTTGTGGCGATCCAGAATTTCGGTAATGGTGGCCTGCATTTTTTCCACGGATTGTTCGGTGGAGAAACGAATATTGAAGCGCGCTTTCAATTCGCCGGGAATGACGTTGGGTGCGCCAGTGCCTGCACTGAGATTAGAAACTTGGAAGGTGGTGGGCTGAAAAAACGAATTGCCCTTGTCCCATTCGCGCGTGGCCAGTTCCGCCAAGGCGGGGGCGAGTAAGTGCACAGGATTGTCAGCCAAGTGCGGATAGGCCACATGGCCTTGAATGCCGTGCACCGTCAGCTTGCCGGATAAGGAGCCGCGGCGACCTATTTTGACCGTATCGCCGAGTTTTTCGCCGCTGGACGGTTCGCCCACTACGCACCAGTCGATTTTTTCCGGGCGCGCTTCCAGTACCTGCATAACGCGGCGCGTGCCATCCACCGAAGGGCCTTCTTCGTCGCTAGTCAGCAAAAATGCCAGCGTGCCTTTGTGGTCGGGATGTTTGGCAATAAAGCGTTCCGCAGCAATGGTCATGGCTGCCAGACCGCTTTTCATGTCGGCCGCACCGCGTCCATACATGATGCCATTGCGAATCACCGGTTCGAACGGATCAGTTTGCCATTCCTCGCGCGGGCCGGAGGGCACCACATCAGTGTGTCCCGCAAAACACAATACCGGATGCCCTGTGCCATGTTTAGCCCATAGATTGGCAACAGGAGCGAAGTCAATTCGCTCGTTGTTGAATTTCAGTTTGGCCAGGCGTTCACCGATCACATCCAAGCAACCCTTGTCTTCTGGACTCACCGACGGGCGGCGGATCAATTCCGCCGTCAGAGCGACGGCAGGCGACAGGGTGAGGGTGTTGGAATCAGCGACCATGGCTTTTACTTAGGTAATCACAGTAGGGCGGCTCTTATAACGGACGAGTCAAGCGACAGCAAGGGTTATGCGGCCTCGTGAGAGGGTGGGGAGTAACTTTGGAAAGGTATTGTGGAGCATACAAACGTAGTTTGTAACAAAAGTGTCATGTCCAAGCGGCACACTGTCTGGGTTATGCTGATGTATCCGTGACTGTCTGCCCGAGGTGTCCTTTGGTAACTGAAACCGAATCCTTGACTAAATCGTCGGCTAATGCGACCCGAGGCACTGCTCCATTGGTGAGTGTGCCCTCCGACGATACGCGTAGTGTGCGTGCCTTGCAGGTCAAGGCGCTGGTGCAGGACGTGAATTTTTACTACGGCACCAAAGCGGCATTGAAAAACATCAACATGCCAATTGCCGACAAGCAGGTGACAGCGTTGATCGGGCCTTCTGGCTGCGGCAAGAGTACATTCCTGCGCTGCTTCAATCGCATGCATGATTTGCAGGCAGATACTCGCTACGAAGGGTCAATCACCCTGCAGCCCGACAATATTAATTTGATCGGCAAAGAAGTGGATCCCATCGAAGTACGTATGCGCATCGGCATGGTGTTCCAGAAGCCGAACCCATTCCCAAAATCAATTTTTGAAAACGTAGCTTATGGCCTGCGCTTGCATGGCTTGCGCAATAGGGTTGATCTGTCCGAACAAGTGGAGCAAGCGCTGCGCGGCGCGGCGCTATGGGATGAAGTCAAGGATCGCCTGCAGGAATCAGCACTGGCTCTTTCTGGTGGCCAGATGCAGCGTCTGTGTATCGCCCGTGCGTTGGCCACAAAGCCTGAAATCATGTTGTTTGATGAACCAACTTCAGCACTGGATCCGATTGCCACTGCCAAGATTGAAGAGCTCATCTCCGTATTACGTGATCAGGTCACAGTGTTGATCGTGACGCATAACATGCAGCAGGCGGCACGCGTTTCTGACTACACTGCCTTTATGTATTTGGGTGAATTGGTTGAGTTTGATCAAGCCAGTAAAATCTTCACCAATCCCAGTAAGAAGGCCACTGAAGATTACATTACGGGTCGTTACGGCTGATATCGGCGGGCGGTGCCGCAGTTGCGCCGCGATGAAGACAAGCGACTGTGGGATCAATGCTGATGATCCCAATGCAACTGGTGCAGACGCTGCCTTGTGGTCAATTGGCGCAACAAATACGATATCTTCAAGCACATGAACACTGTTATTAGTGGCGATCCCACAGAAGGTCATACCAGTAAGACACTGGACTATGCGCTGTCGGAATTGCGGCTAAATACGGTATCGATGGGTGGCTTGGTGATAGATCAGGTCGGCACAGCCATGCGTGCGTTGCTTGATGGCGATGCAGAGGCAGCGCAACAGGTTCTGCAGCGTGAAATCAAAGTCAATCAACTCGAACAACAGATTGATCGCGATGCATTTGAGCTGCTGGCCTTGCACCAACTGGTGGCGGGAGATTTGCGGCTGGTACGTGCCATTTCGCGTGTCATCCGCGAACTCGAACGTGCTGGTGACGAAGCCAGAAAAATCGCCAGTTTTGCCCTGAACATTATCCACGGCACCCCGCAGGGGCCAGTGACGACTGTGGGGCCCTACTTGCGGCATATGGCGGAGTTATCGGCTTCCATGTTGCGCGACGCAGTCCGTTCCCTCGATGAATCTGATCTCGAGCTGGCAGGATATGCGGCCAAGCGTGATGCTGAACTCGATGAAGAATTTGCCAGCGCCCTGCGTAAGGTGTTCACGATGGTCATGGAGGGCGAGCCGTATCTGCGTGCGACGATTGATACGGTGTTTGCTCTCAAGGGGCTCGAACGCATCGGTGACCATGCCAGAAATATTGCTGAACAGGTGGCACTGATCATCCAGCGCTGAATGAGCATTGCTCATTGTGCCTCTATCGTATTCAACGTGCTTACTCATGAAAAAGGCCTCGCGGTAATACCGCGAGGCCTTTTTTTGATTGGCGCAAACCAATAACGATGCTTAGAACTTCACCTGTGACCAAATGCCAATTTCGTCAGCTTTGATCTTGTTGCTTGTACCGATTTCGGTCTGCTTGTAGGCGAGTGCAAGGTCGATATTCTTGCGTGGGGTGTAGCTCAGGCCCAGCGTCGTGAAATTGTTTTCCGGAGTTGGGTTGGCGTCCTTGTTGGTCTTGACTGTTTCATAGCGGGCAAACGCACCGACATCATTAGTGAAATTTACCGAGCCCCAAACCGAGGTGCCATTTTCCTTGGTTTCAGTAGCGGCAATTACTTCGCTCGATTTGCCATTCTTGGAATCAAAGTATTCAGCGCCTATGCGGAACTTGTCGGTAGCATAGGCCACCACGGCGTCAAAGCGAGAATTAGTGTTGAGGTTGGCCGTGACGGTTTCATTGTCCTGACCCAGTTTGCCACTGCGGAAACCAGCGCCGATGGTCAGGCCCTTGATGGGAACCAGACTGATACGACCTTCGAAATCCATGCTCTTCGAGCGAGTCGGATTCTTGTAGCCGTTGCCATTAACGGCAGATACGGCGTAGCTGAACATACCATCGGCAGCCTTGCCGAAGGCGTGCACACCCCAGTCAGACGAGGTGCCATAGCCAGTGCGGTCAATCATCACTTTTTCAAAATAGCGAAAGCCATACAGGTCTTCTACGAACGGCACCCAAGGCATATCAGCAGAACCGACACGCAGGGTGAATGCATCGCTGAAAGTGCCCTGCAAGTAGGCTTTCTTGATGAACACCTCAGTGGCGCTCACGGCACTGGAATACTGAAAGTCGGTTGTTACATCGGCAGCCCAAACGTCATTGAAGGTGTGTTTGATGTCAACGTAAAAGCGGGTTACGTCCACACCATAACCGTCGGTTGCGACGTTGCCATCGGTGGACTTGTTGGTGAAGTCTATGAAGGCTTTGCCGGAAACTTTGGTGGTTTCGTCTGCAGCGAAAGCGGAGACCGAAGTCATACAAGCAGCTGCTACTGCGGCCGCCACGATCAAATTACGCATTGTGTACTACTCCAAAATGAGTGTTAGTTAAGTGAGTGCGAAGAAAATATTGCCGGGTAACTGTCAATCATCTTTCCCGGACGTGGCGCAAGATATACAGCGCGTATGACAATCAGATGACAGTTTTAAGCGAATTGATTTTCGTGTTGAGTTACCTGAAGGAAATTTTCTTTTACAAGCAGAGCATTGGGATTGAAAAAACTGCTACGGAAATTTTCATCTTAAGCATGTATATGTTGATTCTTGGGTGGGGTATGTTGATGCGGATATACAACAGGAGGTGAAGTTGGGGAAAGTAGTAGCGTGAAAATGAGGCTGCTGATTGCCGCTGCTGTCGTGTAAGGCGACTTGAAATAGGTTGTCACCTCAGTCAGCAATTTGTAGTGCCTGTATTGATTGCATGGAGATGATCCGAAATGCAATTTAGTGTGTGCGGCAGGCCAGAGCCTGACCGGGGGTCGCTCGATCTGACAGAAGTTGTATGCATGAGTGCAACAAAAATGCGGCACCATCGGCACTGTTGTTTCGATGTTAGCTTAGGTGTTGCGGGTTTTGGTGTCAGCCGCCGCTGCTTGGCAGCGATTGAGCGTGATCTGGACTATTTCAATACGGACATATGGCACCAGCAGTAAGTTGCTGGAATTCAATTGTTTTCGTTGTGGTAGCCAAAAATGATCACATTTGTCATCTTGCTGTAACACAAAAAGGTCTCAATAGCGCATCGATTTAACCCGAGCTCTTTAAGGAGGGCAATCCCGTGAGCAAGATGATGAGTAAACTAACGCTGACAGTATGTGGCGTGGCTTTGAGCGCTGCCGCTATGGCGACAGACATTTCCGGCGCAGGCGCCACTTTTCCGTACCCGATCTACGCCAAATGGGCAGAGGCGTACAAACAGAAGACCGATGTTAGTATGAACTATCAGTCGATCGGTTCGGGTGGTGGTATCAAGCAGATTAAAGCTGCGACCGTGACTTTCGGCGCATCGGATGCTCCTCTTGAACCTGCTGATCTGAAAGAAGCGGGTTTGCTGCAGTTCCCGATGATCGTCGGTGGTGTAGTGCCGGTGGTTAACATCAACGGCATTAAGCCAGGTGAACTGGTGCTCGACGGTTCGGTGTTGGCCAGTATCTATTTGGGTGATATCAAGAAATGGAACGATCCCAAGATCAAGGCACTGAACCCCAAGCTGAATCTGCCGAATCAGGCAATTGCACCAACCTATCGTTCGGACGGTTCGGGTACCAACTTCCTGTTTACCACCTACTTGTCTGAAGTGAGTTTCAGCTTTAAGAGCCGCGTGGGTGCCAATAAGTCCGTAGAGTGGCCAGTGGGCATTGGTGCCAAGGGCAATGAAGGTGTAGCCAGTATGACGACGCAGACGTCCGGCGCGATTGGCTATGTTGAGTATGCTTATGCCAAGCAGAATAACATGGCTTACGTGATGATGAAGAACAAGGATGGTAAAGTGGTCGCCCCGGAGTCGGCGGCGTTCGCAGCAGCTGCAGGCAATGCAGATTGGTCGAAGGCCCCTGGTTATTATCTGGTATTGACCAACCAGCCTGGTGCCAAGAGCTGGCCGATCACCGGTGCCAGTTTCATCCTGATGCATAACCAAGTAAAGAATGGTGCTGCAGCGATGGAGGCGTTGAAGTTCTTTGATTGGGCGTACAAGAATGGCGCTGACATGGCGGATCAACTGGATTACGTCGCCATTCCCAAGAATGTTTATGAGATGGTTGAAAAGACTTGGGCTGCTTCCATCACTGCTGATGGCAAGCCATTGTGGACGGGCAAGTAATCCAGGGTCAGTGAACCAGATTTGTTTGGATTAAAGTAGACTGTCGATTTGCAGCCGGATGTCAATTGACTTCCGGCTGCGCTTAATTTTAGTGAGTATCATGGCTATCAGCGCAACGTATCTGCCGTTCTTGCGACGTGAAGCTCGCAGGGAGTCCTTGTTTCGTTTTGCCACTGGTCTGTCGGCCTGGATGGTGTTACTGCTGCTCGCGGGGGTTATTGCCACGCTGGTGTACGGTAGCTGGCCCGTATTGAAGACATTTGGATTCGACTTTCTCACGCGCGTCAAATGGAATCCGGTGGAAGATGATTACGGCGCGCTCGCGCCACTGTACGGCACAGTCGTGACTTCCGTGATCGCTATGCTGATTGCCGTGCCCTTGAGTTTTGGTATCGCAGTGTTCCTTACTGAGACCTGTCCGCAGTGGTTGCGTGGGCCGATCTCAACCGCCATTGAATTACTGGCTTCCATTCCAAGTATCGTCTTTGGTATCTGGGGGTTGTTCGTGCTGGCCCCGGTGCTGCAGCGCACAGTGCAGCCTTGGTTGATCGATCATCTGGGGCCTTTGCCGCTGGTCGGCAGTCTGTTCCAAGGGCCGCCATTTGGCATCGGCATACTTACCGCAGGTGTGGTGTTGGCTGTCATGGTGCTGCCTTTCATTACGGCGGTGATGCGTGAGGTATTCCGCATGGCGCCACGCTCACTCAAGGAGGCGGCATACGGGATGGGTGGGACACAATGGAACGTTGTCTGGGATGTCGTTGTCCCTTGGTCACGCACCGGGATTACTGGTGGGATCATGCTCGGTCTTGGACGTGCGCTGGGCGAAACCATGGCGGTTACCTTCGTGATCGGCAATGCGCATCGCATCAGCGCTTCCATCCTTGCGCCTGGCACCACCATTTCGGCAGCGATCGCCAATGAATTCACAGAAGCTGATGGTGCTATGTATACGTCAGCGCTGATCGCGCTGGGTTTGTTGCTGTTCATTCTGACTTTTGCAGTGATCGCAGCTGCGCGCTTCATGTTGATGCGTCTTGAATCTGGTAGTGGAGCCAAATCATGAACAACCTGCGTAAGCGCCGAATCAGTAACGTTCTGGCTTTTGGTGCATCTGCGCTTGCAACAATTATTGGTCTGACGGCATTGTGCTTGATTCTCTGGACTTTGCTAAGCAAAGGGATCAGCGCCATGTCGTGGACGCTGTTCACCCAGATGACCCCGGCGCCAGGCAGTTCTGGTGGACTTGCCAATGCGATTTTTGGCAGCCTGATTATGACGTTTCTGGGCATTCTAATCGGTGGGCCGATTGGTATTCTGGCAGGCACTTATTTGGCGGAATATGGTCGCCGCAACATGCTGGCAACTACAGTGCGGTTCATCAATGATGTGCTCCTGAGTGCGCCTTCAATCGTTATTGGTCTGTTTGTGTACACCATGGTTGTGATGCAGATGGGGCATTTCTCTGCGATTGCCGGTGCGCTGTCGCTGGCCATCATTGCCTTGCCAGTCATGGTGCGCACCACAGAAGACATGCTTAATTTGGTGCCAAGCACCATGCGTGAAGCATCGGCAGGCATGGGAGCGCATCACTGGCGCACCGTGACAAGTATTGTCTATCCTGCTGCCCGCAATGGTATGGTGACCGGATTATTGCTGGCAATCGCTCGGGTAAGCGGGGAAACGGCACCGCTATTATTTACGGCACTGAACAATCAGTTCTGGAGTACCGATCTGACTCGGCCAATAGCAAACCTGCCAACGGTAATCTTTCAGTTTGCCATGAGTCCTTATGAGGACTGGCGAAGCCTCGCTTGGGCGGGCGCATTTCTGATAACGGCATTTGTGCTGATGTTGAGCATCATCGCGAGATTGCTGGGCACAATTTTTGGAAATCATTCGACTACGGGGGAGTGAGGTTGCCAGGTGGTCTCGATACTCGTTAATGCCCTAGTGCGAGCTGTAGGTTGTATGTGGACTCCTCCCTTCCTGCAAGCAACGATTGTTGGTAAATAAGGATGATAGCGACTATATATCCGGCCTGTTGATGAGCGTGAGCTCTGGCCAGAATGAAGTATTCGCACGTGTTTTCCTTATAGGGCTATCGATCTTGAAGATCACCAACTTACTTAGATTTTCTACACGTTGGTCTGACCGCTTTACCGTTAGAGTTGCTTTGACATGGTCTAATCAAAAGGCACACCCAGTTAGGAGAATAATATCTGTAACTGAGGAACCGAACGATGACCAAGCGCAAGCAGTATACGAAAGAATTCAAGTTGGATGCAGCCAGTCTGGTGACTGCTCAGGGCTATAGCCGAGCGGAGGCGGCGCGGCGGTTGGGCGTCAATGCCAACATGCTGTCGCGCTGGCTTAATGAGTCGCAATCCAGTGATCAAGCGTTTCGCGGCAATGGCAAGCAGTCAGTCGATCAGCAGGAAATAGTGAAGCTGCGTGGCGAAATCAAGCGGCTGGAAATGGAGAAAGAAATCTTAAAAAAAGCCGCGGTCTTCTTTGCTAGGGAAACAAAATGAAGTACGCCTTCATTTTTGCGCACAAGAAGACTTGGCCGGTATTGATGCAATGTCGGGTGTTGGCGGTGAATCGCAACAGTTACTACCATTACCAGCGACGCAGGGCGCTGCAGCAGCCGGATCCAGCGTGCGACGATAGGTTGGCCGCCGTGCAGCAGATTGCACGGGCATCCGATTTAGCTATGGCAGCCGCCGCATGAAGAAGGCGCTGGGTGCATTGGCTTACATCGTAAGCCGTCAGCGGGCACGCCAACTGATGCGTGAGGTGGGGGTGGAGGTACGCTTTAAAAAGCGCTTCAAAGTCACCACTGACAGCCATCATTCACTGCCAGTATTCGACAATGTACTGGATCGGCAGTTTACCGTGGCCCACCCTGATCAAGTGTATGTGTCAGACATTACCTACCTGTGGACCCAGGAAGGCTGGTTGTACCTGGCAGTGGTGATTGATTTGTTCTCAAGAGCGATTGTCGGCTGGAGCATGCGCGCCCGGATGACTGCACCGCTGGTCTGCGATGCCCTGACAATGGCGATCTGGCGACGCCACCCGGCTGCAGGGTTGATTCACCATTCAGACCGCGGATCGCAATATGCCAGTCATGCCTTTCGCAAACTGCTGCAGGACTATCAATTCGCTGGCAGCATGAGCCGTAAGGGCAATTGCTGGGACAACGCCGTAGCGGAAAGCTTCTTTGGTAGCCTTAAACAGGAACGAGTGCAGTGGCGGCACTGCCAGACTCGCCATGAAGCACATCAGGATGTGCTGAATTACATTGTGTTCTATAACAGCCAGCGCCTGCACTCATCTTTGAACTACACAGCCCCACATCAATTTGAGTTGCAGGCCACCATGATCAAGAAAGCCGCTTAACTGGGTGTAACTGAGGTGGTTCCACAAAACTGAACAGTTAGACGCGCAGGATTAAGTGTGGCGTTGCGATTTAGGCCGCCTGCGCGAGCGGCAGTAAGGTGAAGTACACGTCATCGGGCGTGCGCCGGTCAAGGGCGG
>JBFXCU010000007.1:0-101001 GCA_050181835.1 Steroidobacteraceae bacterium
TACCAAAGCGCTTGGGCAATGCGCGCCACTTACAGCCGTTCTCTGCGACATACAAAATCGCGTTGATGACGGCCAAGTTTTTATGCGACACATTGCCACGCTGACGCGGCAGGTATTGCTCAATGCGTTTGAATTGTTCAGCAGTGATTTCCATCTCTCCATCATATCATTTAGTGTTAACACGACCTAGAACATCCATTACCGTCCGCGTAACCACTATAAATAAATACTGATAAAAACATAGATGTTATCTATCGCTCATGGTTTTATCATGCGCCATCGCGTTGGCGAAAACACGTTAGGCAGCAATCTCCATTCACTTGCCGCTACGCACTGGATTCTCGCCTGATCCAGCCACGTAAGCGGCATTACTCGGGTTAGTCAACGAAATGGGAACCGACACTCAAGAAGCGGACGCAATTGTGATGAACGAAGTGCAGCTTCTCCTTGCCGAAGAGCGCACATCGTTGTCCGTCATGCGAACGGGTATCGCTGTGCTCGTACTGCCACTGTCAGTGTTCAGCCTGCTGGTGGCGACATCGAAGTACTACGATGCCAGTAACGTCCTGCACTTCCTGGTGCCTTTGGCGTTGCTTTGCCTTGCATTACTCCTATTCGGCGGCTATCTGGTTATGAATTCGATGCGAAAGATTCGGCGAATCGACCGTCTGATTCATCGTATCAAGCTCGAACATAGTGCTATCGCCCAGTTTTTGGATCCGACCTAATGCTTGACTCTCCGTAATTGAGTATTCAATCCTTGGCACAGGCCTCGGAGATGTCGCCTAATCACTCCTATATCGACTCTCTTGCTGCCAGTAGTGCAATTCCTGCTCACTACACTGATGTTTGTTACCAATAATTCATAGATCAGTATAATTTGCCGGTTCGATGGTGCGGCCTCACTGAGTCATCATGTTCCATAGCTGAGCGTAGGCGTTGCTATCAGTGACGGCGACGAACAGCAAGCCAGTGAGGGCACCGTCAATATGGGCCGTGTGATTGATGTTGTCTTGGCCGTGCTTTCCCAGATACCAAGAATAAATCAGATAACTGACAGCAAATAACGGTACTGGAATAGGGAAAGAAATGGGCAAAATAAACAACGATTGATTCGGGAAGTATACGATTGATGCAAATAGCACCGCCGATACGGCTCCTGACGCGCCCAACGATGCATAATTGTGATCGTTGCGGTGTTGCAAATAAGTTCGTACCTCGCTCAAGGCCAACGCTAATACATAGAGCACGATGAATCGAATTGTGCCTATTGTTTGTTCTAGGGTGGGGCCGAAAAAATAGAAGGTGAGCATATTGAACAGCAGATGTGTGGCGCTGCCATGCACCAGTCCACTGCTGAGCAGGGTGTGGTACTGCTGATTGCGGACCAAGTAGTACGGTCGGAATAAGCACAGCTCTATCAGCCTTGGCTGCCGATACAGAGCCAACAGGCTGATCGCAATAGTGAGCAGCAAAATACCCGCAGAGCTTAGTGTGCTGGTGTTCAAAACACGATCCTATGAAAAGCAAGGCAATCGGCTGGTAGTAGTGCGTAGCGGTAGCCACGTCCACCTTCTGATTGATCCTTGGTTGACCGAACAGACGGTCTTGAGTCGGTACTGGTTGGGTGTCGACTGGTTACCTTAGCGTTACGTGCATCAGGGCGGGAAGGGTTGTCGGATTGAACCAATATGGTACTGGTTTTGTCGAGAGCCGTGCCCGATAAACAGGCGGCTTCAGGTTCGCCGCGCCGGTTAGTGCAATAGTTCGCATAAACTCGCCTTTAATTTTTTCATTTTGGCCATTGTTCAGCTAAACTGGGCAGCCATGTAAACCTTGGCCTCGGCCTAATAAAACCCTCAAAAGTCAACAGGATCACCGCGCTAATGAGCGATGCACTGCGAGCTCTGCTCGAAACCTCTGCCTTGGGCTCTGACCAAGCCGCCTATCTTGAATCCCTTTACGAACAATTCTTGAGCGCCCCCGACTCGCTCGAGCCGCGTTGGCGCGACTATTTCTCAACGCTGCGCCAAGGCTCTGCTCGTGAAGTGGCGCATGGGCCGATACGTGAAGCCTTGGCATTGCGTGCCAAGGCTAGCCGTAGCACAACTGTCGCTGCCAGTTCGCCAGATGAGCTGATGGTCGCCAAGCAAGGGGCGGTATCGCGCTTAGTGCAAATTTACGTTAATCGTGGTCATCTGATCGCCGATATTGATCCATTGGGCTTGCTGAAGCGGCCTGAGCCGGACGTGCTGAAGCTGAGCTACTTTGGCTTGGATGACGGTGACTTGGATACTGAATTCCATGTTTACAGTCCGTTTGGTCACAACGCAGATGCCAAGCTCATGAAACTGCGCGACATCATTGCCCGCTACCGGCATATTTATTGCGGCAAAATCGGTGCGGAGTTCGCACACGTTTCCGACACTGAAGAGCGTCTTTGGTTGCAGGAACGGTTCCAGGAAGGGCGGTTGAATCAGCAGTTTACGGCTAAGGAACGTGAGAATTTGCTGTGGCAGCTGACCACAGCTGATGGGATGGAGCGCTACCTTGCGACCAAGTTTCCGGCGCAAAAGCGTTTTTCCTTGGAGGGCGGTGACAGCCTGATTCCCTTGGTGGACGATCTGATCCAACAAAGCGGCATTGGCGGCATGGAAGAAATCGTGATCGGTATGGCGCACCGTGGTCGTCTGAATGTGCTAGTTAATGTACTGGGTAAATCTCCGCAGCAATTATTTTCAGAATTTGAAGGCAAGTACGATGTGAACCACATGCAGGGTTCCGGTGACGTGAAGTATCACAAGGGTTTCTCCACCGACATCCGTACCCAGGCCGGTAACGTCCATGTGGTGCTGGCATTCAACCCATCGCATCTGGAAGTGGTTAACTCAGTGGTCGAGGGTTCGGTGCGTGCTCGTCAGCAGCGCTGCAGCGATGCTACTGGCGACAAGGTGATGCCAATCCTTATTCATGGCGACTCGGCATTTTCCGGCCAAGGAATCGTCATGGAAATTATGCAGCTGTCGCAGGTGCGTGGTTTTGCTACAGGCGGAACCGTGCATATCATTGTTAATAATCAGGTCGGATTTACCACCCACGATCCGCGTGATACGCGTTCAACGCTGTATTGCAGCGATCCAGCCAAGATGATCGAAGCGCCGATTTTCCACGTAAATGCTGACGATCCTGAATCGGTACTGTTTGTCTCCCGTTTGGCGTTGCAATACCGCGCGAAGTTCCACAAGGACGTAGTCATTGATCTGGTCTGCTTTCGCCGCCTTGGTCATAATGAAGCGGATGAACCGGCAGCTACGCAGCCGATCATGTATCAGGTGATTCGCAAAATGCCGACCACCCGACAGATTTATGCAGAGCGTCTGGTGGCTGAAAAACTGATCACCATGACCGATGCCGATGCCTTGGTTGATCGTTACCGTCGTGAGATGGATGAGGGCAAGTCGCAGGCATCTCAGGCGCTTGGCTTGATCGGTAATAAGCACACGGTGGATTGGAGCAAGTACGAGGGTGCAAGTTGGGATGAAGCGCCGACTACCGGCGTGAAGATAACTGCCTTGCGCGCATTTGGCGCCAAACTGACTACGGTGCCTGCCAACTTTACGCTGCATCGCCAAATTGCCAGAGTGGTGCAGGATCGCGAAAAAATGGTTGCTGGTCAGTTGTCACTGGATTGGGGTATGGCCGAAATGTTCGCCTATGCCTCGTTGTTGAGTGAAGGTTTCGAAGTGCGTCTGACGGGTCAGGATAGCGGTCGTGGTACGTTCTTCCATCGCCATGCTGTGTGGCATGACCAGACGACTGGCAGTAGTTACATTCCGTTGCAACAGCTCGCGCCCAGTCAGCCGCGTTTCACGGTCATTGACTCGTTGCTGTCTGAGGAGGCGGTAATGGGCTTTGAGTATGGCTTCTCCACTACTGAGCCTAATTGTCTGACTATCTGGGAAGGGCAGTTCGGTGACTTCAGTAACGTAGCCCAAGTCATCATTGACCAATTCATCAGTTCCGGCGAGGCGAAATGGGGGCGGTTATGTGGCCTGACGCTATTCCTGCCACACGGCTATGAGGGTCAGGGACCGGAACATTCATCGGCCCGACTGGAGCGTTTTCTACAGCTGTGCGCTGAGAACAACATGCAAGTGTGTGTGCCGTCTACACCGGCACAGATGTTCCACATATTGCGTCGGCAGATGAAACGTAAGTTGCGTAAGCCACTGATCGTACTAACGCCGAAGAGCCTGTTGCGTCACAAACTATCTGTATCCGCTCTCGAAGAGTTGACCACAGGTACTTTCCAAAATGTGATCGACGAAATCGATGATCTGAAGGCGGACAAAGTGCGGCGAGTGGTCTTTTGCGCCGGTAAGGTATATTTCGACTTGCTCGAATCACGTCGCGGTGATGCGATTGACGATATTGCCATCGTGCGTATCGAACAGCTGTATCCATTCCCTGCCAATGAATATGCGGCGGTACTACAGAAGTACAAAAACGCTCGTGAAATTGTCTGGTGTCAGGAGGAACCACAAAATCAAGGTAGCTGGTACCAGATACGTCATCGACTTCAGGAACCATTGGGCAGTAAAGATCAGTTGCTGTATGCCGGACGCGCACCTGCAGCGGCACCCGCTACCGGTATTCCCAAGTTACACGATCAGCAGCTCAAAGCGTTTCTGGATGCCGCGTTGCGTTCAAGTCGCGTTGAGTACGGCGTGCGTGATACAGCATTACTGAAAGTCAAATAATCGATTCAATTCAACACTATTTTACAGAGCCAATTCCATGAGCATTGAAGTTCGCGTTCCCCAGTTGCCTGAATCGGTTGCCGATGCCTTGTTGTCCAAATGGCACAAGAAAGTAGGTGATGTGGTAACGCGTGATGAGAATTTGGTCGACTTGGAAACCGACAAAGTGATGCTGGAAGTACCTGCATCAGCCACTGGCGTATTGCGCGAAATCAAAATTCAGGACGGCACCACAGTGACTAGTGGTCAAGTGCTGGCCATCATTGAAGCCGGTGCGGTAGCAGACGTGGCGGCAACGCCTGCCAGCACTACGGCGGCGCAGCCCGCTGCAGCAAAACAAGCTGTAGACAAATCCGGTCCAGCGGCACGACGCATCATGGAAGAAAACAAGGTGGTACCTGCGGATGTCACTGCGACCGGTAAAGATGGCCGTGTCACCAAGGGTGACGTGATTCAGCATCTAGCCAAACCTGCAGTGGCGTCGCTGCCAGCGGCCAAGGGTGCACGCACTGAACAGCGTGTGACCATGACTCGCTTGCGTACACGAATCGCCGAACGCTTGATTCAAGCGCAATCCACTGCCGCGATGCTGACCACTTTCAATGAGGTTGACATGACGGCAGTAAACGAGCTGCGCAATCGTTACAAAGACAAGTTTGAGAAAACCCACGGCGTGAAGCTGGGTTTTTCTTCGTTTTTCATCAAGGCGGCCATCGAAGCATTGCGCAAGTTTCCGGCCGTGAATGCCTCCATTGATGGCAATGATGTGGTGTATCACGAGTTCTACGACATGGGCGTCGCCGTATCCACAGAGCGTGGCCTGATGGTGCCAGTGATTCGCAATGCGGAGAACCTCAGTTTCGCAGAACTGGAAGCCGCAGTAGGTGGCTATGCCAAACGTGCTCGCGAGGGTTCGATCGCGTTGGAGGATTTGACCGGTGGTACGTTCACGATCACCAATGGCGGCGTCTTCGGCTCATTGCTGTCAACGCCGATTCTCAATATGCCGCAAGTCGCCATTCTGGGTATGCACAAAATTCAGGAACGTCCAGTGGTCGTGGATGGTCAGATTGTAGTTCGCCCGATGATGTATCTGGCCCTGACTTACGATCATCGTATCGTTGACGGTCGTGAATCAGTGCAATTCCTGGTCGCCATCAAGGAAGCCCTGGAGGATCCGGCGCGTCTATTGTTGCAGCTGTAAATTTTATTGAACAGGAGGGTGGCCGCTACCCACCCTAAATACAGTAAAGACGGGGTGTTAACCGTCTTTACTAATACACACACGAGTACTTCCATGTCCGAGCCCTCCAAGTCAGAACACTTTGATGTGATTGTTATCGGCGCTGGCCCTGCCGGTTATCCTGCCGCCATTCGTGCCGGCCAAAATAAGCTGAAAGTGGCCTGTATTGATGGCTGGAAAAATCACGATGGTAGTTATGCTTTTGGTGGTACCTGTTTGAATGCAGGCTGTATTCCATCCAAAGCATTATTGGAGTCATCGGAACTGTACCACCGTGCACAACATGAATTCGCACTGCATGGCATCAAAGTCAGTGGTGTCGAGTTCGATGTCGCCACCATGCAGGCACGCAAGAACAAGATCGTCAAGAGTTCTACCCAAGGTATTGCCGGATTACTTAAGGGTGCGGGTGTCGCCGCATTGGTCGGACATGGCAAGCTGCTCAAGGGTGATGGTCAGATACACAATGTCGAATTCACTGGCAAAGATGGCAAGGTGCAAAACCTGACGGCGAAGCATGTGGTGCTAGCCTCTGGTTCAATTCCTACCGAGTTGAAAAGCCTGCCATTCGACGGCAAAGGCGTCGTGGATTCATGGGGTGCGCTGGAGTTTGACGCGGTACCGAAGCGACTGGGCATCATCGGTGCTGGTGTCATCGGTTTGGAACTGGGTAGTGTCTGGAATCGTCTTGGCGCGCAGGTGACGGTACTGGAAGCCATGGACGCATTTCTGCCAATGGCTGATCAAGCCGTGGCCGCTGAAGCGCTGAAGAACTTCAAGAAGCAAGGCATGGATATCAAGTTGGGTGCCAAGGTGTCGACCGCCAGCCAGGGCAAAGACGGTGTGACGCTCAAGTACACCGATGCCAAAGGTGAACAGGGGCTGGTTGTTGACAAGGTTGTGGTGGCCATAGGCCGTCGTCCTTATACCGAAAACTTACTGGGCGAGGGAACGGGCGTTGAACTTGATGAGCGTGGCTTTGTGAAGGTTGATCACGAATGCCGCACCGGTGTTGCCAATGTCTGGGCCGTCGGCGACTTGGTGCGTGGCCCAATGCTAGCGCACAAGGGCAAAGAAGAGGGCGTGGTAGTTGCTGATCTGATCGCCGGCAAGCATGCTCATGTTAACTACGACGTCATTCCATCGGTAATCTACACCGCTCCCGAAATTGCTTGGGTAGGCTTGACCGAACAACAGGTGAAGGCCAGTGGTCGTGCCTACAAGATTGGTTCCTTTCCATTCATGGCCAGCGGTCGTGCTCGCGCCATGGAGGCGGCGGTGGGCTTCTGCAAAATGATTGCAGCTATTGATGATGATGCCGTACTGGGAGTACACATCATTGGCCCAATGGCGGGTGAGTTGATCGGCGAAGCGGTACTGGCGATGGAATACTCAGCCAGTACCGAAGATTTCCAACGTACCATTCACGCGCATCCGACTCTGTCCGAGGCTGTGCATGAAGCGGCATTGGCAGCTGACAAGATCGCCATCGATTTTCCTAATCGATAAATACTAGCCGCTGACCTTGCAAGGTCAGCGGCTAGTATTTTTATGGTGGTATCGCTTTATTCGAATTCGGCGCAGGGTTTGCTGAGGCAAAACCATCAATATCAACGTTCAATTAACTGGGCATTGTCTGGGATAGGCTGTCGTGCATTGTATTGACTGATTAATCGTCAGGGTGGATGCATGTGTATGTGGACTCAGATTTTGCGACGAACGCTGAGTACATTGGACAGCCCCTGAATGCGCCCCAATGCGGTAGAGAGTTCTTCAAGGTTGTGCACCACGATACGTAGTTGTATGTCGGCAACCCCATCGCGCTGTGTCAGGGTGTTCATGGCTTGCAAGTTGAGCTTTGCGTCAGCCAGTACGGCACTGATGTCGCGCAGTAATCCACGTCGATCATAGGCGCGCACCATTATTTCCACGACAAACTCCTGACCGATGCTGCTGCCCCAGTCGACTGGAATAACTCGTTCTGGCTGTTTGTTCTGCAGGCGTTTGAAACTAGCGCAGTCTTGGCGATGAATGCTGACGCCTCGTCCTACTGTGATGTAACCGGCGATGGCTTCCGGTGGCACGGGCCTGCAGCAGCGAGCAAAACTAGATAGTAATTTGCCTACCCCATCAACACGGATGCCTTCTATAGGCTTCGCAGCCTTGGATTTGCCAGCGACTGGTGGCGGCTCCTGCGGTTGGGTTCGCCGCTGAATGGCACCGTTGATTTGTGCGAGGGTGAGGTCACCTACGCCCAATGCCTGATACAACTGTTCTACTGTAGACAGGTGCAATTCCGCCAGTAACTCCGGCAGCGTGATTGAATGCACCCCTAACCGTTGTATTTCACGCTCTAGTAGAAGTTTGCCCTGGACGATGTTCTGGCCTTCATCCTGCTTACGGAACCAGGCGCGCACTTTGGCGCGGCTGCGTGGTGAAGCCAGAAAGCCGCGCGATGGCGCCAGCCAATCGCGGCTGGGATGAGGTTGCTTGGCAGTGATGATCTCCACTTGATCGCCATTGGTGAGTGCCTGCGTCAGCGGCACAATATGGCCGTTGAGTTTCGCGCCACGACAGCGGTGCCCCAACTCGGTATGCACCTGATAGGCGTAGTCCAGCGGCGTAGCCCCCTTGGGCAGATCGACCACTTCCCCGCGCGGGGATAGCGCATAGACCCGATCTTCAAACAACTCGGCACGCATGCGTTCCAGAAAATCCGTTTCGGATTCTGCTTGGTCATCACTGTGTTCAGCGGGATCGAGAATCTGTCGTAACCAAGCGATCTTTTGTTCGTAAGCGACGTCGCTGCGCCCACCTTCTTTGTAGCGGCCCTCTTTGTATTTCCAATGTGCAGCAACGCCCAGTTCAGCGTGCTCGTGCATGTCCTTGGTACGAATCTGGACTTCTAACGGTAGCTTGCCTGGGCCAATCACAGCGGTATGTAGCGAGCGATAGAGATTGTCTTTGGGGGTCGCAATATAGTCGTCAAATTCTCCCGGAATGAATGGCCACAGGCCATGCACCACGCCTAGCGCCGCGTAACAATCAGCCAGATTATCGACCAGTAAGCGTACGGCGCGTACGTCATAAACTTGCTCGAAATTCAATCCTTTACGCTGCATTTTTCGCCAAATGCTATAGATGTGTTTCGGGCGACTGGCAATTTCTGCGTGCACCTCGGCCTTGGTCAGCGCGGCGTGTAATTCAGCCTGCACTTCGGCAAGGTAGCGTTCACGATCCGCCCGCTTGCTGGCTAGCCATCCAGCAATGCGTTTGTAGGCGTCTGGATTCAAATAGCGGAAGCTCAGGTCTTCCAATTGCCACTTAAGCTGCCAGATGCCTAGACGATTGGCCAGCGGCGCAAAAATCTCCCGAGTTTCGCGTGCCAGTCGTTCCTGCTCAATGGCGGGCAAGGCCTTGGCATGGCGTAGCTGATACAGTTGATCGGCGAGACGAATGAATACCAGCCGCGCATCGGCAGCAATGGCCAGCAGCATTTTGCGTAACGATTCGGCTTGACTGGCTGAACGAGACTGGCCGCTTGCCCCGCCAGCGCCTTCATACTGCTTGAGACGCACACTGTCAGTGGCCATGCGCGTTACCGCTGTACCCAGCAACTCGGTGGCACGTTGCTCGTCGAGTAACCCGGCCTGCATAACGGGATACAGCATGGCGCCGATCACGATCTCATCAGCCACGCCCAATGGCTGCACGATGGCAGCAATGGCCTGCGCACGAATTAGCGTCTCGGCTTTTAATGCCGATTCGGGCAGCGCGGCGGACACCGTGGTAAGCGCAGTTTGCAGTGCGGGGGAGTCGGATACGCTATCGTCAACTGTTGGGGTCAAGCATTGATCCACAGGCTAGGGGAATGCCGGTATCATACTCGAGGTATTAACCTGCAAACCCACCACCGCATTGCTTGGAGTATGAGTTTTGTTCCTAGTCGCGAACCGATGTTGTGCGCATGCTGATGCCTAGTCGCGCCACTACGCGTCGAGTACGCCGCAGCCCGCATCGATTGCAAAGTCTTGATGAGTTGGCTTCCATGCCACCGCTCAAGTTGGCGCTGCGGGCACGTATTCTTGGTCTGGATCCAGGGTCGCGCATTACTGGGTTTGCGGTGCTGGATTGTGAAGCCAACCAGATTCGCCATGTGGCCAGCGGCAGCATTCGTGCCCAAGGCAGTGATTTTCCCGAACGACTACGTCAGATCTTTGCTGGCGTAATCGCCATTGTTAATGAGCATCAGCCGGATGAAGTCGCCATCGAAAGCGTGTTCATGCATCGTAATGCTGATAGCGCGCTTAAGTTAGGGCAGGCACGTGGCGCGGCACTAGGTGCCACCTTTGCTGTAACTAGCAGCGTGTTTGAATATGCACCACGCAAGATCAAGCAGGCGATAGTGGGTACTGGTGCGGCAGAAAAAACTCAGGTACAGCTGATGGTAAAGCGGCTATTGAATGTGGATGGAGAGATGGGTGCGGATGCCGCCGATGCGCTGGCGATTGCACTGTGCCATGCACATTCACGGCGACTGCAAGGACTGCTGTTAACCTCAAGGATCAGAGGATGATTGGTTCATTACGCGGCAAGCTGGTCAGCAAGCAACCACCTCAATTGATGATGGAAGTAGCGGGGGTGGGCTATGAATTAGATGTGCCGATGTCTACTTTCTATGACTTGCCACAGGTAGGTGCTGAGCTGTTTTTGTTTACTCATCTGGTGGTGCGCGAGGACGCGCACGTGCTGTTTGGCTTTGGTACCGAACGGGAACGGCGCATGTTCCGCGAGTTGCTGAAAGTGTCCAGCATCGGCCCCAAGCTGGCGCTGTCTATTTTGTCCGGGATTAACGTCGATGAGCTGTTGCTATGTGTCACGGCGGCAGATGCTGATTCACTGGTACGTATTCCTGGCGTCGGACGCAAAACTGCTGAACGGTTGTTGATTGAAATGCGTGATCGGGTCAAAGGCTTTGGCGTGGGTGGCGCACTGCCACAACTAATGTCACCACAGGGTGGTGCCAGCAATCACGGTGAAGCGTTCAGTGCCTTGGTGGCACTAGGTTACAAATCAGTGGAAATTACCAAGCTATTGAAAAGCATTGATCCGCAGGTTAGCAGCGTCGAAGACATCATTCGTCATGCCTTGAAAGCGGCGGTGCAGAAATCATGATTCAACAAGATCGCATCATTGCTGCTGGCGAGCAGGGTGAAGATGCTACCTATGATCGTGCTGTGCGCCCCAAAAAGCTGACTGACTATGTGGGCCAGCCCACTGTGCGTACACAGATGGAAATTTTCATCGAAGCGGCACGCAAACGGCAGGATGCGCTCGATCACGTATTGATATTTGGCCCACCTGGCCTGGGCAAGACCACCTTGGCGCATATCATTGCCAATGAACTGGGTGTGGGTTTGAAGCAGACTTCCGGCCCGGTGATCGAACGCCCCGGTGATCTCGCCGCATTACTCACCAATCTGCAAGCCAACGATGTGCTGTTCGTTGATGAAATTCATCGCTTGAGTCCGGTGGTGGAGGAAATATTGTATCCGGCCATGGAGGACTACCAGCTAGACATCATGATCGGCGAAGGCCCGGCAGCACGCTCGATCAAACTCGATCTACCGCCGTTTACGCTAGTGGGTGCAACCACCCGTGCTGGCTTGCTGACTTCACCACTACGCGACCGCTTTGGCATTGTGCAGCGGTTGGAGTTTTATAACGTCGATGACCTGACGCACATTGTTCAGCGCTCTGCCGCGATTCTGGGTGTGGTGATGGATGCAGCGGGCGCACGACAGATTGCTTTGCGATCGCGCGGTACGCCACGTATTGCCAACCGACTGTTACGACGGGTACGCGATTTCGCCGAAGTCAAAGCGGATGGCCGGGTCAGCGCGGCAGTGGCACAGGGTGCGCTCGATATGCTGGACGTTGATCCACAAGGCTTTGACTTGATGGATCGTAAATTGCTGCTGGCCATCATGGAAAAATTTGACGGTGGGCCGGTGGGTGTCGAGAGCCTCGCCGCCATGCTGGGTGAAGAACGCGGCACCATTGAAGACGTGGTCGAACCGTACTTGATCCAGCAAGGATTCCTGATGCGTACCGCGCGTGGTCGGATGGCGACACGCGGCGCTTACTTGCACTTTGGCCTTAAGGTACCGGAACGTCCGCTAGCGCCAGACTTGTTCGGCGAGAGTGGCGTATGACAGCGTTTGTTGGTGAGGCCTTCGTCTGGCCTGTCAGGGTGTATTGGGAAGACACGGACGCAGGCGGAGTGGTGTACTACGCCAATTATCTCAAGTTCATGGAACGCGCGCGTACCGAGTGGCTGCGTGCGATGGGTGTGGAGCAGGGCCCGTTGCAGGAACAACACGGGGTTTTATTGGTCATTGCACAGATCGAAGCGAAATATCGTCGGCCGGCGCGTTATGCTGATCTGTTGCAGGTGACCTGTTGCATCAGTGAGCTGGGCAAAGCCAGCATTTGTTTTGAGCAGCGAGTGTATCGCGACCAAGTGGGCGGCGAATTGTTACTGGATGGTAAAGCACGCGTGGGCTGTATTGATGCGATGAGCTTCAAGCCCAAGGCTTTACCAAAAATTATTGTTGGGAGTTTGACTGAATGAATGATTTGTCAGTGCTGCATCTAATCCTTGATGCCAGCATCATCGTGCAACTGGTAATGGCATTATTGCTGACTGCGTCGGTGATGTCATGGATGATTATTCTGCGTAAGCGAGCGGAGTTGCGGCAAACTCGTGCCGACGCCGACAAGTTTGAAGATGACTTCTGGAGTGGTGGTGATCTAACCGCGCTGTACCGCAAGCTCGAAGTGAATCGTGGCAAGGCGATGGGAGTGGCCAGTATTTTCGAGTCCGGCTTTCGTGAATTTGGTCGCATGCGACAACACGGAGCGATCGGCGCTGATCAAGTCATTGAAGGAAGTCGTCGCGCCATGCGTGCGGCGTTACTTAAAGAAACCGATCGACTTGAGAAAAGCCTGTCAATGCTGGCTACTATTGGCTCCACCAGTCCTTACGTGGGTTTGTTCGGCACGGTATGGGGCATCATGAGTGTGTTTTATAGTTTGGGCGGCACAGCTCAGGTGACGTTGGCCCAGGTTGGGCCTGGCATATCCGAGGCATTGATCGCTACGGCAATGGGTTTGTTTGCGGCAATTCCGGCAGTGGTTTTTTATAACCGCTATGCCGATCAAGTCAGTCGTCTCGAACTACGTTACGACACCTTTGTGGAAGAGTTATCAACCATCCTGCAGCGTAGCGCTACCTCGCGTCCAGCTGCCAGTAAGGAGGGATAGGCGATGGCGCGACGTGGTCGCAAACTGATGGCCGAAATCAATGTAGTGCCCTACATTGACGTGATGCTGGTGTTACTGATCATTTTCATGCTCACCGCACCCATGCTGACTCAAGGCATCAAAGTAGATTTGCCCAAGGCAGGAGCGGAAGCATTAAAGGCCAACGATGAACCGCCGTTAATCTTGAGTGTGGATAAGGGTGGCGCCTATTACCTCAGTGTGAGTAGCAACCCTGATGCAGCGATTGATGCCGATACGGTGGTGCAGCGCGTATCGGCCATCCTGCGCCGCGCGCCCGCGACCCAAGTGTTAGTCAAGGCCGATGCCGCTGTGCCCTACGGTCAAGTAGTGCAGGGCATGGTGTTGTTGCAACGATCTGGTGCCGAACAGGTGGGATTTGTGACTGACCCGGTCACTGCTGCAAGAGCCAAGCGTAACTAATGGCTGTATTGACTCAGGATAGTTGGACGCAAGATCTCAAATACTTGAGTGGTGCGTTGGGAATTCACGCGCTGATAGGCTTGTTGATGATTGGATTCAACTGGAGTTCACCCCAAGCTATTGTGCCCCAGCTGGCCATCAAGGCGGTTTTGGTGGATAGCACCACGCTAAATCAGGTGGTGCGCCAGACGGCCAAGCCTGTCATTGAAAAAAATGACGACGAGCAGGCGGCGCTGGAACAACAGCGGCAAGAACAGGAGCGACTCAAGCAGGAAGAGTTGCAACAAGTACAACTGAAGCAACGGGAAACGGAGCGTGTTGAACAGCAACGTCTGCTGGCCGAAGCGGAGCAGAAAAACCAATTACTGCAACAGCGTAAGGCGGCAGAGGCTGAGCAGAAAAAGCAGCAAGAGTTGGCGAAGCAACAGCAGGACAAGCAGCGTATTGCCGAGATCCAGCAAAAGCAACGCGATGCAGAATTGAAACGACAGGCCGACGCCGATGCCAAGGCACAAAAAGCACTCGAAGCTGAACTAAGCGCGCGGATGGCTGCCGAAGAGGGGCGAGCTGCGGCAGTGAACTCAGGGTTGCTTAATCAGTACGTTGCGTTGATTCAGCAGAAAGTCATGCGCAACTGGAATAAGCCGTCCACCGCCAAATCCGGCCTAGAGTGTGAGGTAAATGTGACTCAGGCAGCGGGTGGCACGGTGTTGTCGGTGTCAATTGGCCGCTGCAATGGCGATCAGGCCGTGCGCACCTCGATTGAAGCGGCGGTACAGCGGGCATCACCCTTGCCCAATCCGCCTGATCCACGCTTGTTCGAACGAAATTTATTATTCATTTTCAAGCCTACGGAGTAGGAATGAAGCATCTTAGTCGTATTTTGGTTGTCTTTTCTGGTTGTCTGTTAATTGCGCTGCAATCCCACGCGCAGTTGGTCGTAGAAATCACGCAGGGTCTCAACGACGCTATTCCTATCGCCATTGTCCCGTTTGCGATGCCGGGGCCGATCAAGCCGGAGGTGGATGTGGCAGAGGTGATCGCCAATGATTTGAGCCGCAGTGGCCGCTTTGCCCCTGTGCCGCGTAACGACATGCTGGAGCAACCCAGCTCTGGTGAGCAGATTCAGTTCGCGGATTGGCGGTTATTGAAAAGTAATTTCATCGCCGTGGGCAAGATTACACCCGACGGCGCGGATCGCTTTTCAGTGCAATACGAGCTGTACAACGTACTCAATGGTCAGCGCTTGCTGGGCGAAAAAATACCGTCTACTGGCGGCGCACTGCGTGCTACAGCACATCGTATTGCTGATTTAATTTATGAACAATTGACTGGTGTGCGCGGCGTATTTTCAACGCGCATTGCCTATCTCAATGTTGAAGGCAATCCGCCCAACCAGCGCTACAAGTTAACCGTTGCTGACGCCGATGGGGTCAATCCGCGCGTGGTTGCTAACTCCAGCGAGCCGATTATGTCGCCAGCCTGGTCTCCTGATGGTCAGAGTTTGGCCTATGTTTCATTTGAGGGAAAAGCAGCCTCAATTTACGTGCAAACCATCGCTACGGGAGAGCGCATCAAAGTGTCAGCACGTGCTGGTATCAATGGGGCTCCTGCCTGGTCTCCTGATGGCAAGAAGCTGGCGTTAACCCTGTCGCGCAAGGATGGGGATGTGGACGTGTACACGCTGGAGCTAGCGTCACAAGTATTGACGCGCATGAGTTTTGACCCCGGCATTGATACCGAACCCAGTTGGTCATTGGATGGTCGCAAGTTGTACTACACTTCGGATCGTTCTGGTTCGCCGCAGATTTACGAAGTAGGTGTCAATGATCCGCGCAGCGCCCTCAAGCGCCTCACCTTTGAGGGTCGTTACAATGCGCGACCACGCCTGTCCCCGGATGGCAAGCAGCTGGCATTGGTGCATCAAAACGGTAATGGCTTCAATATCGCTTTGCTGGATCTGGCCTCCAATTCATTGCAGGTGTTGACCAAGGGTCGTCAGGATGAAAGTCCCAGCTTTGCGCCTAATGGTGCGCAGCTAATTTATGCGACCCAGGATCGGGGTAGGGGAGTGTTGGCACTGGTGTCCAGTGATGGTCGTTCGCAGCAGAAAATGGGAGCGGCCAGTGGCGAAGTGCGCGAAGCCGTGTGGGGTCCGTTTGCGCCAAAATGAATTTTTACTAATAGGCTGTAGAGATTCATTGCTTATGGCACTATTAGCGTTGTTTTTTGATTCCCAATTTTCTTTTCAGAGAGACAAATAATGCGTATTTCCAGTTTAGCGGTGTTGGTTGTCAGCGTGGCCTCATTGGCTGCCTGCAGCACACCTAAGGTGGCCGAAACTCCTGCACCTGAATCTACCACACCGGTAGCCACAACTGCTCCAGCAACCACGACCAACGTCGGCGCCGGTCAGCAATTGACGGCAGAGCAGCTTGCTAAACAGGCAGTGGAGAAGATTGGCATGGTCATTTATTTTGACTACGACAGCTCTGAACTCAAGCCTGAGTACAACGCAGTGGTGGCCGCTCATGCCAAGTACCTTGCGACCAACGGCAACTTGAAAGCCCGGCTGGAAGGCAACACTGATGAGCGTGGTTCACGTGAGTACAACATTGGCTTGGGCGAACGCCGTGCGCAGGCAGTGCGTCGTGCGTTGCTGTTGCAAGGCGTGAGTGAAGCACAGCTCACTACTTTGAGCTACGGTGAGGAACGTCCCGCTGTTACTGGTAGCGACGAAGCCGCATATGCCAAGAACCGCCGTGTTGAGTTCGGTTACTAAGTAGTGTTGAGCGGGAGTCGTATGAGTAGTTGTATTAACACACACAACGCCGGAGCTTTACTGCTGGCTAGTTTATGGTTGTCTGCTTGTACGACGCCTCCCGAACAAGATCCAACCTATCAGAAGCTTACCGAAGTGGATGGTAGGGTACTACGTATCGAGCGGGTGATTAATAACCAAAGCCTGCTCGAACTTTCGCAGAAGGATGACGCATTGCAGAATGAGCTGCGCAGCTTGCGTGGCCAATTGGAAGAACTGCAAAACAAGGTTGAGCAGTTGCGTACACAGCAACGCGATTTGTACGCTGATCTGGATAAGCGTATGCAAGCCTTGGAGAGCACTAATGCCAGTGCACCGATTGCCGCTGGCAATTATGCTACGCCGCAAGTCGCTGATACCGATGCCTATCAAACCGCTTTTAATTTACTGCGTGAGTTCAAGTACAGCGATGCGGCATTCGCGTTTACGCAATTTATTGGTAATTATCCGCAAAGCAAGCTGCTTGATAATGCGCAGTACTGGCTGGGCGAATCTCATTACGGTTTGAAAGAGTTTGCTCAGGCGCAACGCGACTTCCAAGCTGTGCTAGAAGCGTATCCCAACTCAGCCAAGGTGCCTGATGCGTTATTGAAACTGGGATATACCCAGTATGAGTTAAAGAGCTACAAAGATGCACGCGCCACGTTGCAGCGCTTGACCGCTCAGTATGCCGATAGCAACTCAGCCAAACTCGCGCAACAGCGATTGGCGAAAATGACAGCGGAAGGCCGCTAAACGCTTAAGTTCATGTCTGTACTAGCAACCACTGGCGGCCATATTGCTGCCAGCGATCGTGTCAAACTCACCGAGATATTCTTATCAATACAAGGTGAGGCGGATGCAGTTGGCTGGCCCACGGTATTCGTACGCCTGACTGGTTGTCCACTGCGCTGCAGTTATTGCGATACCGAATATGCGTTCTATGGTGGTCAATGGCACGCTATCAGCGATGTGTTGAGCCAAGTTGCTGCGCATGGCGTGCAGCATGTCTGTGTCACTGGTGGTGAGCCGCTGGCGCAGAAGGGTTGTGTCCCTTTGTTAACGGCATTATGCGATGCGGGCTATCAGGTTTCGCTGGAGACTAGCGGCGCAATGGATATCGCTGTAGCTGACCCGCGAGTTAGTCGTGTGGTTGATCTGAAGACACCAGGTAGTGGTGAACAAGCGCGTAATCGTTATGAAAACGTTGAATTACTTACCTTACGTGATCAAGTCAAATTTGTGCTGTGTGATCGCGCTGATTATGACTGGGCTTGTACGCAACTGAGTCAGTACAAATTAAACGAGCGTTGCATGGTGCTATTTAGTAGTAGCTTTGCGCAGTTGCCGCCAACACAGTTGGCAGAATGGATACTGCAAGACCGCCTGCCGGTGCGTATGCAAGTGCAGTTACATAAAATTCTGTGGGGCGAGACGCCCGGTAAGTAAGGCACCTGATGTATGAGTAATAAACCTGCAGTGGTGCTGCTTTCCGGCGGCTTGGATTCGGCCACTACCTTGGCAATTGCGCAGTCGCAGGGTTTTGTCTGCCATGCGGTGAGTTTTGATTACGGCCAACGTCATCGCGCCGAATTACTGGCTTCAGTACGTGTTGCCAAGGCGTTGGGTGTGTCAGAGCATCGCACCATGCGCATTGATTTTGCGGGCATCGGTGGCTCAGCCCTGACTGACATCAATATTGCTGTGCCGGAGAATGTCGGTAATACCCTGCCACTCGGTATTCCTGTCACCTATGTGCCGGCACGTAACACCATATTTCTATCGCTGGCATTGGGCTGGGCAGAGGTATTGCACTCTGCGGATATTTTTATCGGTGTGAATGCGGTGGACTATTCTGGCTATCCCGACTGTCGGCCCGAATTCATTCGTGCCTTTGAGCAGTTGGCCAATCTAGCAACCAAGGCAGGCGTGGAGGGCACCAGTAAATTTACTGTGCACGCGCCGCTGCTTGCCTTGAGCAAGGCGCAGATCATTCAACGTGGTCTTGATTTGGGCGTGAACTATGCTGAAACAGTTTCTTGTTATCAAGCTGACAACGAAGGACGCGCCTGTGGCCGTTGTGACTCATGCCACCTACGTCGTGAGGGCTTCGTCACACTGGGCATTAATGATCCTACACGCTATCAATTGAGTTGAAAAAGACCGTATAAACAGTGAATTTGCGAATGTGATCAGGTATTATGCGCGCCCTTCCATAGGGGACAGTTCTGTTTCCAGCACGTGTGGGTTGGTAGCTCAGTTGGTAGAGCACTGGACTTTTAATCCATTGGTCGAGGGTTCGAATCCCTCCCAACCCACCACTTAACTGTTCAAGGATGTCTACTGGCGTTCACGAAACGGCGCAAAGCACTAAAAATCCAACGTATTGAGTCCAGTAGCGTTCTGGGGCACCTATTGCCATCTATCGCGTCGTGACGGTAACTTTGACGGTAACACCTTGGTGTTACTAACTGAGTTACCGTAAAAATGCTAACAGACGCTGTGATCAAAGCAGCCAAGCCACGCACGACAGCCTACAAGCTTGCCGATGAGAAAGGCCTATACATGTTGGTGCGTCCGAATGGCGCTCGCTGGTGACGGTTTGACTACGTTCGGCCCGATGGTGCTGGTCGAAATACATTAAGTCTTGGGGTTTACGGTGCAAATGATGGTGTGTCACTCAAGGTTGCACGTGAACGTCGCAACACCATTTAATTCAATAAAAACAGTGTGCCGTAGAAATTAGCTGAAAGCCTTCTTTCCTATATCACGCTGGCGTCACACTTTTTCGCAATTGCCAGGAAAAACTTAGAGGTTGATCAGGCACGTCGTCAAGTAGTGCGATGATGTCGAAATTCAATATGATCTTAGCTAGTGCGGATCAATATCAATCCGCACAGAATTCATCTGTTTTGAATTTTTACGCTAATCCGGCTTTGAACAACGCCAGCATACGGCTCCACGCTTTCTCAGCTTGGATTTCGTTGTAGGCAGCAGAATCAGGTGGGCACCAGCCATGTTTGGTACCAGCATAGACTTCTATTTCTGCCGGTACTTTCGATTCGGCAAATACCGCGTGTAGCACATCCTTGGCTTCGGGTTGTTTCATATCGTCGTCTTCGGCAATCGCAAATAGGCAGTGTGCCTTGATCTTTGCTACTAACAGATGCGGGCTTTCTGGTTTGTCAGTGACCAAGCCACCGCCGTGGAAGGAGGCTGCGGCACCAATGCGCTCAGGAAACGCGGCGGCGGTACGCATGGTAATAGATCCACCCATGCAGTAACCGGTGGTACCCATCTTAATAGACTTATTTACGGCCGGTTGACTGTCGAGGAAGGCGATGAAGGCTTTAGCATCGGCCACTTGTACTTCTGGAGTAAGCGTGCCTGCAGCAGCAAATAGTAATTTTCGACCCTCTGGATCTTGCATCTTGGTACCTGTTGGAAATACCGGTACTTTGCTTATCCTGTAAAAGGGATTGGGTACCAACACTGCATAACCTGATTCGGCAAGACGATTGGCCATTTGTTTGAAAGCAGGACGCAGGCCAAATATGTCAGTCCAAATGAGTACTGCAGCATGCGTGCCTTTGGTGGGATGAACAAAGTACGCATCCGCTACACCATCCGGTGTTTTGATTTCCAGATCAGCTTCAGTTACCTCAGCTGCACTGGCAGCGCGCGGTAAAATTTCAGCTATTCCTGCACCCAGCGATAGCGCACCAAAACGACGGCGTGTTACGTCGCTATTTTTGCGTAGTTCATCCATCATGTCGTCAAGGTTGTTGTCGTCGCACATGGTTCACCTCTTGTTTACAGTCACCAGACTGCGCGTCGGTATTTTCTGATGCTAACCCAGTTTGTATGGTAGTGCAGTAAATAGGTGTTTCTTCAGACTTGTTACTGAAACCTAATGGGATTTAAAAGAGTCACTGAATTAGTCACAAATCAGCCTTGTGAATTCAATTGCTGCCATCCCGTCAGGCCTAAATTCCGCAGGGTAACCATATTGTTGTCAATGATGTGATCGACATCGGGGTAATTTTCCAGCGCACGCGTGACACTGGCTTCGCGTAATAGATGTAGCATCGGATACGGTGAGCGATTGCTGAAGTTTTCGATGTCCTGTGGTTTACTGCCAGCAAATTGGTAGTCAGGATGAAAGCTGGCGATCTGCAATTCGCCTTCCAGATTCAGTGCAACAATGGCAGCGTCGCAGTCATCCAAGAAGTCGTTGTACAAATGAAAGTCGTTCAGCACTTGCGGGTGAATAATCAGCGTAGTTTCGTAACGCGATGTATCCGTTTGCTGGAGTGTCGTTAGTTCTTCGGTGAGTTCGTCAAGCAACCCCGCAGTAGTTTGCTGTTGACTGACAACGTAACGAATCCGGTTGTTCAAATGTGCGCTGGCTGCAAACGGACACAGATTGAGCCCGATGACGATTTTTTCCAACCAAGCCTTGGTCTTGGCAATGGCTTGCTCTTCATTGATGCTATCAGGTGGCGAAATCACTGCGGCGGTGGCTGCGGATCGGATGGGTCGCCCTTGCGAGCCGCTTTTTCCTGTTGTTTTTGCTCATTCTTTTTCTTCTGTGCCATCTCGCGCTGTTTCTTTTCTTGCTTGAAATTAGGTGTCTTGGCCAATTGGACTCTCCAGATGAGGCTTGTTTATAACGCGTGGGGCTGCCAGCGCCGATTTCCCAGTGCAGTGCAGTGTAATGTAATGGGCCAAGTCCGTGTAAGTATGAGTCTATTGAGTTGGCTGACAGGTGTTATCGGGTTGGTCGAATAGCAAAAGTCAGATGGGGCGGGGCTGGAATCAACGTTTGAGGGTAAAATACGGGCCGCGTGAGCTTTTTTCATAATAAATTTGTCAAGTTGGCAAACTTAGGGTGGCGATTGCGTTGTAACCATGTATATTGCACGCGGCTCGTATGCCGCCCTTTTGTTGTCCTTGTTTGTCTGCGCACTCCGCGAAACTCAAATTAAGGCCTGCTGTCAGGTGGTTGTCGACCAAGGAGACAGCGTGTGCTTGCACACCTATCGTTATTTTTACCCTCTCCCGTTCATTCAAACAGATCGGTGAAGGTTTTTATTTGTGGAAGGTTTTTTCTCAATGAGCAAGATTTATGTGGGCAATCTGCCCTTTACGGCCGATGAAGCGGCAGTTCGTGCGTTGTTTTCACAGCATGGCCAAGTTGACTCTGTCAGCCTGATTAATGACCGTGAAACTGGTCGTCCGCGCGGTTTCGGCTTCGTCGAAATGCCAAGTGCGGATGCAGCCCGCGCCATCCAGAGTCTGAATGGTCAGGACATGGGCGGTCGTCCGTTGAAGGTTAACGAAGCTCAAGACAAGCCTCGTAGCGGCGGTGGCGGCGGCTATGGTGGCGGCGGCGGCCGCAGTGGTGGTGGCTACGGCGGTGGCGGTGGCGGTGGCGGTGGCGGTCGTTGGTAATAGACTGAATCGGAAGCGATCTTTAAATCCTTTTCTAAGGGTCGCCTCTGAGATTATGGTGCTGCTAGCGATAGCGCGAAATGGTTTTTTGTTTCGCGAAATTGCTTGTGCCGGCTCCATAAAGTCTTGTTATTGAAGTAGCATTCTCGGCCGATTCAGTTTATGCCGAGAGTGTTTTCTATTGCGTCGTGTTTTAACAAGGCGTCAGGACTTGTCACCAAGGCACAGATTCTAGCTCTCGGCGTGGGAGCCGGTGCTTTTGCCTGCCTTTCAATTGATTATTCGCCGGTTACGACTTACTCGCCCGTAATATAGTTCATTCCTGTTCTTGACGGCCGCGCCCTTTCATGGCGGAGGTGCCGATGTCACTTAAGCGTACACAGTTAAAGCAAGGCACGGTAGTCGTGCTGGAGCATGTATCAAATCGTTTGCAAGGTAACTTGCTGGGTGACCCGCATGTGCGCCAGTTGGCGGTGTGGTTGCCGCCGCAGTATGACCAAGCAGCTGGTGCCGGACGTGGTAAACGCTTCCCCATGCTGATGGACATGGTTGGTTTCACCGGCACGGGACTGTCGCACGTTGCCTGGAAAAGCTTTGGCGAGAATTTGCCTGAGCGTGCTGCGCGTCTGATCCATGAACGTAAGATGGCCCCGGCAATAATCGTATTTCCAGATTGTTTTACTGCTCTGGGTGGCAATCAGTACATTAATTCATCGGCACTGGGGCCTTACGCCGACTATCTGATCAAAGAGATTATTCCATTCGTGGATCGTGAATTTCGCACCCATGCAGCACGTGAGTATCGCGGCTGTTTTGGCAAATCATCGGGTGGCTATGGTGCCATGATTCATGGCATGAAGTACGCCTCTACTTGGGGTGCAGTTGCTAACCATTCGGGGGACGCGTATTTCGACTACGTTTACTGGCATGACTGGCCCAATACCTTGAACGAGTTGGCCAAACATCGGCTCAAGCCATTGCGAGCCGGTTCCGTCGATTTACGTAAATTAGAACAAGGTGCAGCACGTGGTTTGGATGATGGGCGAGTACAACGCTTTCTACAGCAGTTATGGGCCAAGACGAAACCGTCCGGCGCCGAAGTGCATGCATTGATGAATCTATGTATGGCGGCGAGCTACGACCCAGATCCAAAAGCACCCAATGGTTTTCGGCTGCCGTTCAATCTTGATACAGGAGAGGTCATTCCTGCACGCTGGAAGGCTTGGCAGCAGCATGATCCAATCAATCTGATTACTCAGTACCGCAAAAACTTGCGTTCACTGCGTGGCATTTACATCGACTGTGGTTGGCGCGATCAATACCATATTCACTATGGTAGCCGAATTTTGTCCAAACGCTTGCAGCTCGCTGGCATCCAGCACCGTTATGAGGAATTTGACGATACGCATTCGGACATTGATTACCGTATGGATCAGTCCTTACCTTTTTTAAGTCGCGCACTGCGTTAGCTAAAGCATAGTTTTCGTAAAAACGAGTACACTGGTCAACGTCAAAACCACCAATGATTTCTGATGAATCGGCAGTCGAACTCTGACCATCGCATCGAGCATGACAGCATGGGTGATCTGGCCGTCGCTGTAGATGCACTGTGGGGCGCACAGACGCAACGTGCAATAAATAACTTCCAGATCAGCAATCTTCACTTGCCAACGGCATTTATTCGATCAATTGCGTTGATCAAATGGGCGGCAGCCAGAGCCAATACTGAATTGACGGGTCTCGATGCCGAGATGGGCCGCGCGATCGAATGCGCGGCATTGGCCATCATCGATGGCGAGCATGGCGAGCAATTCCCGCTAGATGTATTTCAGACTGGTTCTGGTACCAGTACCAACATGAATGTCAACGAAGTGATTGCAAGTCTGGCTTCCCAGCATGCCGGGCAGCCCGTTCACGCTAATGATCATGTCAACCGCAGCCAGAGCTCCAATGATGTCATTCCTAGCGCGATACATCTCAGCGCCGCCTTGCAAGTTATGCAGAAACTGTTGCCTGCGCTGCAGCACCTGGTCGATGGCATCGCCAGAAAGCGAATAGAAATTGGAGCGCAGGTCAAAACCGGACGAACGCATCTTATGGATGCAATGCCAATCACGCTGTCACAGGAATTAAGTGGTTGGCAGGGGCAGATCGAACAGAGTATTGCGCGCTTACAAGGTTGTTTGCCGAGATTGCAACAGCTGGCTATTGGCGGTACGGCGGTAGGTACTGGTATTAACGCTCATCCACAATTTGCAGCGCGTGTATGTGAGCTGTTATCACAGCGTACTGGCATGAGCTTTGCGCCACACCCAAATTTATTTACCGCGCTATCCGCGCAGGATACGGCGGTCGAACTTTCCGGTCAGTTGCGTACTGTGGCGGTAAACCTGACTAAAATATCGAATGATTTACGCTGGATGAACAGTGGTCCGCTCGCTGGTCTGGGGGAGATTGCGCTGCCAGCATTACAGCCGGGTAGCAGCATCATGCCGGGCAAGGTGAATCCGGTTATTCCTGAAGCGGTTGCCATGGTTGCAGCGCAGGTGGTGGGTAATGATCTGACCATTGCAGTGGCAGGTCAGTCTGGCAATTTTCAGCTTAATGTCATGTTGCCACTGATTGCTTACAACCTGCTGCAAAGTATTGAGCTGCTCAGTACTGCATCCTTAGCTCTGGCTGATCAAGCGATTCAAGGCTTTACTGTCAATGCCGAACACATTGCTGCGACTCTGGCGCGTAATCCGATTCTGATTACGGCATTGAACGAGCTTATAGGTTACGAGCAAGCGGCAGCCATTGCCAAACAAGCCTATGCCGAGCGACGACCAATTATCGACGTAGCGGTGGAATGCACCCAATTAAGTCGTGAACAGTTACAACGATTGCTCGATCCGCAGCGTCTGACTGAAGGTGGCAACAACATAGGTGGTACGTGAATCGTGATCTGATTTCGGCCAGCAGTGATGAGTTGCGCCGTATGATTGAGCGGCGAGTATTGGCTACTGCTCCGGATGAAAAGTCGCGCTTCAGTGTTGCAGGAGTCGCAGCCGAACAACAGGCGCAAGTCGAGCAGCTGCTGCCCATTCATCGCACGCAGGCAGCGGTACTGGTACCGCTGGTAGATAGGCCAGCTGGGCTGAGTCTGTTGTTTACGCAACGCCCGGCACATATGCGGCGTCATGCGGGGCAGATTAGTTTTCCAGGTGGTCGTGTTGAAGCAAGTGATGCTGGTCCGCTTGCTGCCGCGTTACGGGAAACCGAGGAAGAGATCGGTCTGCTGCATAGCTACATACACCCCGTGGGTTACCTGCAACCGCAACTCATTTTTACCGGTTATCGTGTTATGCCGGTGGTGGGGTTTGTGAAACCTGATTTCGAACTGCGACTGGATTCCAATGAGGTAGATGAAGTATTTGAAGTGCCGTTTCGCTATTTTCTTGATCCGACCAATCACCATGCACGTAAGCGTATGTTGGGAGAGTTAGCCATACAGGTTTATGACTTTTCGTATGCAGGGCGGCACATCTGGGGTGCCACTGCCAGTATTATTCTGAGCCTATATCAATTGCTACAGGAGCATCGTGAGTAATTCACTCCAACAGGATATGCAATGTTTGATCGAATTGATGGCACGCTTGCGGCATCCAGACAGCGGTTGTCCTTGGGACAAGCAGCAAACGTTTACCACAATTGCGCCCTATACATTGGAAGAGGCATATGAAGTGGCTGATGCAATTGAACGTGCTGATGTAGTCGCATTAAAAGAAGAACTGGGCGATTTATTGTTTCAAGTGGTATTCCATTCGCGTATGGCCGAAGAGCAGGGCAGCTTCGCATTTGGAGATGTGGTGCAGGGTATCTGCAACAAGATGGAGTCACGTCACCCACACGTGTTTGGTACCGATATTATCGAGACCGCTGAGCAGCAAAATATAGCTTGGGAAGAGCACAAAAAACGTGAGCGTGCTGCCAAGCAATTAACCGGGGCGAGTAGTGTGCTCAATAATGTACCCATTGCTCTACCCGCACTGACGCGTGCCGAAAAACTCGGCAAGCGCGCAGCTAGCGTCGGCTTTGAATGGCCGGATGTACAGGGTGCCTTGGATAAGGCTGAAGAAGAATTGCTCGAAGTACGTGCTGCGATTGCTGGCGGTGAAGCTATTGAGATTGAAGCTGAGTTGGGTGACTTGATGTTCTGCCTAGTGAACATTTGTCGCCACCTGAAAGTTGACCCGGAGACGGCGCTGCGTAAAACCAATCGTAAGTTTGAGCGACGTTTCAAGCATGTTGAAACTCGCGTGCAGCAACAAGGCCGTGAACTTACAGATGCCACTTTGGCAGAGATGGATGGCTATTGGGATGAGGCAAAGCAGCTGGAATCGTAGTGACCTGATCTCGATTCCGTTGACACTCGACGCCAGGCTATGTCATTGTCATTCCTGCTGACTTCGAGAAGGTAGCAGGACATAGTTCTGGTACCCGATATTGCTGCATCCGCCTCTTTCAAGAGGCCAATGATCTGGCTATCCGAAAAGCGTGATTGCTTCATGGGAATCTCTTCGACAAACGGCAGGAAAAAACACCACTTATGACTTCAGCTGATTTAAGGGAGATTACCGGTTTAAGGAGGTTATGTGCTCAGGCCCAGCTTGCTGAGAAAAAAGTCAAATCCTGCACGACTGTCGGTACGATCCACTTTGTTGCGATGTCGCTGCTCATATCCGCGTGACCACCTCACTGTTTCTCCGACTGGTTGTACATCCTGTAGTTCCAGCTCAACGGTGGATAGGTTGGATAATTGCTGCTGCGTGATTTCACGAGTGTAAACTCCGGGAGCTGTTTGCCATTCCCAGATCATGTTGCCGCGTTCATCGGATACAGCGCGACCAGATTGAGTGCCATACTCAAAATCCGGTGCATCAATCAGATCCAGAACTAACTCGTCATGTTCAACGCTCATCATTGTTCTCCGTTAATATCATTCACTCAATGAAAGGCTGCGATATATCGCAATATCTCTTCATCCGCCTTGTTGAGCGTATCGGCATCGGTGGAAGGCACTTGACTGTTATTGCCGGCAGGTTTTGCGTTCTTTGGTGCATGTCTCAGTCTACTGACAGGCGGCAACATCGGCGGCAAGTTATTGCCGCCGATTTGTAGCAAGATCACATTAGTTGGGTACTTG
The DNA here is from genome assembly GCA_050181835.1 of Steroidobacteraceae bacterium. Taxonomy (GTDB): domain Bacteria; phylum Pseudomonadota; class Gammaproteobacteria; order Steroidobacterales; family Steroidobacteraceae; genus CAILZL01. The sequence continues at coordinate 27,213 of JBFXCU010000007.1, forward strand.
TTAGTAAGACTTGGCCCATACCACGCGAGTGCGACTTGGCTTGCCGGTAAATGGGCAGGTGCCAGCTTCGGTAGTGTCTAGTGGAATACAACGCACCGTTACCGATAGCTCCTGCTTTATCTTTTGTTCCAGCTCAACATCACCACTAAAGTGAGTCATGGCAAAGCCACCATGCGCTGGAGTTGGCTGATTTTCAGCTACGCGGTCAGGGGTAAAGTAGGCGTAAAACTCTTCTTTAGTATCGATGTTGCGGGTATGAGTGCCTCGCAGTATTTTTGCTTTCGACAACAAATTGTCGTGGATGTCTTGCAGAATGGTAGTAGCAGTGGCGATGAATTCGTCACGACTAATGCTACGTTTGTCCTTATGGGCATGGTCGCGACGAGCAACGAACAGCAGATTTTTTTCCATGTCGCGTGGACCGATCTCGATGCGGATTGGCACGCCTTTTTTGATCCATTGCCAGTTCTTCTCACCACCGCGCTCATCACGGTTGTCAACATTGATACTGAGGCGGCGTTCGCCAAAACTGTGTGCCCGTAATTCAGTGGCGATCTGATTGCAGTATTCAATCACGCGTGTGCGTTCTGCTTCATCACGGAAGATGGGAATCATCACTACATGAGTGGGTGCCAGTTTGGGTGGCAGCACCAAGCCATCATCATCGGAATGTGTCATCAGCATGCCGCCTATCAAGCGGGTTGAAACGCCCCAGCTAGTCGTCCAGGCATGTTGTTGTTCACCGTTTTTATCGAGGAACTGAATGCCGCTGGCTTTGGCGAAATTCTGACCGAGGAAGTGGCTGGTGCCAGCTTGCAGGGCTTTACGATCCTGCATCATGGCTTCAATACAAAAGGTTTGTTCGGCGCCAGGAAAGCGCTCGCCTGCGGTCTTTTCACCCTTGATCACCGGCATGGCCATGTAGCTCTCGGCAAAGTCCGCGTACACATCCAGCATTTTCATGGTTTCCGCTACGGCTTCATCGCGAGTGGCATGTGCGGTATGGCCTTCTTGCCAGAGAAATTCGGTGGTGCGCAAAAACATGCGGGTGCGCATTTCCCAACGAACCACGTTGGCCCATTGATTAATCAGCAGCGGCAGATCGCGATAACTTTGCACCCAGCGCGAAAAGGCATCACCGATGATGGTCTCGGAAGTAGGGCGTACTACCAGCGGTTCTTCGAGTTCGCCGGTAGGCACCAGCTGACCTTCAGCGTTCATTTCAAGTCGATGGTGCGTTACCACCGCGCATTCGGTGGCAAAGCCTTCCACATGCGCCGCTTCCTTTTGTAAAAACGACAGGGGAATGAACAGGGGGAAATAAGCATTCTGATGGCCAGTGGCTTTGAACTCATCATCCAGCACCCGTTGCATGTTCTCCCAGATGGCATAGCCCCAAGGCTTGATCACCATGCAGCCGCGCACTGCAGAGTTTTCGGCCAGATCGGCGGCACGAATAACTTGCTGATACCACTCGGCGTAGTTGTCGTCGCGGGTAGGGGTAATGGCGGTACGCGGTTTGTTCATCGTCAACTCAATAACTGGAAGGAGGTTCGAAAGGGGCGCATTACAGCAGATCTGTCGGTATCACCAAAGTAGCAACTATGTAAATGATTAGAAAGACGAGCCGGGTTGCTGTAAGAACTCAAGTTCATCTGCCGTTGAATTACGTTGCAAAATCTGATTGCGATGTGGAAAGCGACCGAAGCGATCGATGATAGCTTGATGACGTAGCGCGAATTCCAAGTACCAGCCGCAGGCCGATTTCAATCTGGCGGGAGCTGACTCGGCTAGTTCACGAAATAGTTCTACGCAAAGTTGTTGATCCTCGCGTGACTCGGAATGCTCCAGTGGCAGGTAGTAGAACAAGCGCTGGATGGGTCGTAGTTGTAAATCCAGCCGCTGCTGTAAGCCCGACTTACACCAGCCGCGTGCCAGCGGGTCGAAAGCGAAGGCCTGTGCGGTAGCGCGATAAATATTGCGCGGCAGTTGGTCAGTCAGCAATATCAACGCCAGTCGGCCCGTAACTGTTTCCGTCCATGAGTTCTGTGAGCCACTGGCAGCAGCCAGCACGCTCGCTTCAAAGCACTGTTTTAACTCTGCGTCTACCGCTGCATTCTTCGACCACCATAGCTTGGCCTGCTTGTCAGCGACTACTGCGTCGTCTTGATCCGATCCAAACCAGAATTCCAGAATATCGTCAGGTTGCAACATGGTTATTTCTCCGCCTGACGTTTGGGAGGATGGATGGCTCCCACATGTATCTGCTTACGGGCAGTGGCCAGTTCTACCTGATGTTGCCTTTCGCGCAAGCTGGCCTTCTTGCTATCGCTGGTCTGATCATAACAACGAGCACAACTGACGCCTGGATCATAGTGGGGTGATTGCTTGTCCTGCGGGCTAAGCGGATGACGACAGGCTCGGCAGAGTTCGTAGCTACCCAGTCGCAGCTCGTGACCTACCGCCACGCGTTCATCAAATACAAAACAGTCGCCTTGCCAGAGACTCGTTGCTTCGGGCACGGTTTCCAGATACTTCAAAATACCGCCCTGTAAGTGATAAACCTCATCGAATCCTTGCTTACGCAGATAGGCAGTCGATTTCTCGCAGCGGATACCACCAGTACAAAACATAGCCACCTTGGGTTTTTTATCCAGTTCACGCTGCTGGCTTAGCCACTCGGGCAATTCGCTGAAGCTTTTCAGGTTGGGGTTGAGCGCACCTTTGAAAGTGCCGATGGCGACTTCATAGTCATTGCGGGTATCAACCACTACCACCTCTGGGTCGCTGATTAATTCATTCCAGTCTTCTGGCTTGACGTAGGTACCAGCATTCTTACTCGGATCAATATCCGATATACCCAAGGTAACGATTTCGCGTTTCACTCGCACCTTCATCCGATAAAAAGGCCGACTTTCGGCGAAGGACTCTTTATGTGCGAGATCTGCCAGTCGAGGATCGCTGCGTAGATAGTCAAGTACGGCATGAACGCCGGTTGCCGTGCCAGCAATGGTGCCATTGATGCCTTCATGCGCCAATAACAGCGTGCCTTTGATGCCATGCTGGTCACAGCAAGCTTGCAGCGGTGCCTGCATTGCCTGGCAATCTGGCAGGGTGACAAATTTATATAGGGCGGCGACCAGAAACTGACTCATGATTGTTTCCTTATACGGGAAATGGCTACCGCTGTGGCAGCAGAGGGCGCCAACTCAATGCCATCCAACACCGCTTCAGCCGCTTTGAAGCGTGCCTCGGCTTGCTCCAGTGGCAGCGTGAAGCGCAGCTTCTGCGGGCCATCGAATTTATGGGTGCGTGAATTGCGTTGCACGAACAGAATCAAATTGGTTGGATCGATATTGGCGTCGGCGGCAAACAGCGCGTAACCGCCATTGGCATGTAGATCCAGTTTGCGTATGCCAATGTTGTTGGCACGTAGCTTCAATTCGGTAATGCGGAACAGATTCTTGGTTGCATCAGGCAGCAAGCCGAAGCGATCAATCATTTCTACTTGCAGCTCACGCAAAGTGTCCGATGAGTCGGCAGCAGCGATACGCTTATACAGCACCAGACGCATATGCACATCAGGCATGTAGTCATCGGGAATCAAAGCCGATACATGCAGATCAACTTCCGGGCCGCGATACAGAGGTTGATCCAGGTCAGGTGTTTTACCTTGCTTCAATGCCGCGACGGCGCGCTCCAGCATTTCCATGTACAGCGCGAAGCCAATTTCCTGAATCTGTCCGCTCTGGCCTTCGCCGAGTAATTCACCCGCGCCACGAATTTCCAGATCGTGAGTGGCTAGTGTGAAGCCTGCGCCCAAGTCTTCGAGCGACTCAATCGCTTCGAGGCGCTTCACTGCATCGGCGGTCATGTTGGCCTTGGGCGGCGTAAGCAAATAGGCATAGGCCTGATGATGCGAGCGACCAACACGACCACGCATCTGATGTAACTGTGCCAAACCAAACTTGTCGGCGCGGTCAATGATGATGGTATTGGCGGTAGGCACATCGATGCCACTTTCGACAATGGTGGTGCAGATAAACAAGTTACAGCGTTGATGACTGAAGTCGAGCATCACCTGTTCCAGATCGCGTTCGCGCATCTGGCCGTGGCCGATGGCGATATTTGCCTCCGGTACCAACTCAGATAATGAGTGCGCGGTTTTTGCAATCGTCTCAACGCTGTTGTGGACATAATAAATCTGTCCGCCACGACGGATCTCACGCAAACAGGCTTCACGTACTGAGGCGCCATCAAACGGCATCACGAAAGTTTTGATAGCAAGGCGACTGACGGGGGGCGTAGTGATGAGTGACAGATCACGTAAGCCGCCCATGGCCATATTCAAGGTGCGCGGAATGGGAGTGGCGGTCAGTGTCAGCACATCGACTTCGGCGCGCATATGTTTGAGTTTTTCTTTGTCCTTGACGCCAAAGCGATGTTCTTCATCAATGATGATGAGTCCAAGGTTTTTGAACTTAACTGTATTTTGTAGCAACCGATGCGTGCCTACTACAATATCGACCGTGCCATTTTCCAAACCCTTGAGTGCTTCATTCACCTGTGTCGTGCTGCGGAAACGCGACATGGTTTCGACTTTAACCGGCCAGTCGGCAAAACGATCCATAAAGGTTTGATAGTGCTGTTGGGCAAGTAACGTGGTTGGTACCAGTACGACAACTTGCTTGCCAGCCTGCACAGCAACAAAGGCGGCACGCAGTGCTACTTCGGTTTTACCAAAGCCGACATCGCCACAGACCACGCGATCCATCGGTTTGCCACTGCCCATGTCGGCAATGACGGCGGCAATGGCCTGCGCTTGATCGGGAGTTTCTTCAAAACGGAAGGCATCAGCAAATGCCATTAACTCGGCATCCGTCGCTTGTAGTGAGGTGCCTTGCTTGGCGGCACGCCGTGCATAGAGATCCAGTAACTCAACGGCTGCATCACGTACTTTCAGCGCCGCTTTTTTCTTGGCCTTGGCCCAGGTGTCGGTGCCTAATTTATGCAATGGTGCATTGTCGGCCGCTGAGCCGGTGTAACGACTGACTCGATCCAGAGCTTGTACCGGCACATAAACCTTGTCGCCATCGGCGTATTCCAGTATCAGGAACTCGCCATTAAGACCGGCCACCTCCATGGTCTTGAGTCCGAGATACCGACCCACACCGTATTCGTCGTGTACTACCGGCGCACCGGTAACCAGATCCGATAAATCGCGAATGATTTTTTCGGGATCACGATCAGCACGCCGACGGCGGCGCTCCTGCTTGGCGCGTTCACCGAACAGTTGCTCTTCGGCGAGTACGGTGATTGCGGGTTCTTTAAGCTGTAAGCCACGTGCAATCGGTGACACTGTGATTGCCAGTGGCACATCGCTGTTCGCGAATAGCTGCCAATCATCCATGCTTGGTGCATTGAGATGATGCTTGCGCAGAATATCCAGCAGCATTTCGCGGCGGCCAGTAGATTCTGCAGCAATGAGCGTGCGGCCCTGGTAACTCTGTAGATGATTGAGCAGTGCGCGTGCCGGTTCAGCCGCGCGCGCATCCAGCTTTACTGGCGGCGGAGTGGTGCTGGCGAAGTTTTGCCACGAGATATGCTGACGATCAGGGTCAAGTTCGTTCACTGACAACTCAATTTGGCGTCGTGAATTCAGCAGCGATAAAAAATCGGCAGGTGACAAGAACAATTCTTGCGGCGTTAATACCGGTCGCTCCGTATCGTGGGCGCGTTGTTCATGGCGTTCCACAATAGAGCCCCATGATTCTTCGAGCAGACCGTTGAAGTCCACATTATAGGCCACTGCAGAATCGGTAGGCAGATAGGCGAATACTTCACTGAGTTGCTCGAAAAATAATGGCAGGTAATATTCAATGCCTGCTGGTGCAGCGCCGTCGGCCACGTCTTTGTACATCGGTACGCTAGTTAAGTCGCCTTCAAAGCGGATGCGAAAACGACGCTTGTAGTCTTGCATGGCGTCAGCGCTAAGTGGAAACTCGCGCGCTGGCAATAGCTTGATACGCTCGGTCTTTTGCAAGGTACGCTGCGAATCGGCATCAAAGCTGCGGATGGTTTCGACTTCTTCATCAAACAAATCGATGCGATAAGGTGCAGCGCTGCCCATCGGGAATAAATCCAGCAACGAACCGCGCACCGCAAACTCACCTGGCGCCATGACCTGTGAGACATGCGCATAGCCTGCTGCCGTCAATTTGAGACGAAAGGTTTTCAGATCCAGCCGATTGCCGAGCGCAATGTCAAACGCGTGTGCATCAATGTAGCTGCGCGGCACCAACCGCTGTATCACCGTGTCCACATCGACCAGCACCAAGCCTTGTTTGAGCGTCGGCAGACGTGACAGTGTACTCAGGCGTTGCGAAATGATGTCGGGATGCGGAGCGAACAAATCGTAGGGCAGCGTTTCCCAGCCGGGGATGGACAGCAGCGGCACGGAGTTGGGCAGAAATACCCGTAATTCATCTTCGAGTCGACTGAGTTCACGCGCATTAGCAGCGATCACCAGCAGCGGTGCCGTTAATGCCTGCGCCGCTTCCGCTAGCTTCAACGCCATCGCCGAGCCATATAATTGACCCCAGCGTACGCGGGGCTTGTCGGCGGAGGGGAGAAGGAATTTCTTGCTCACGGGGTACCAAATACGTGCAGTTCAAACGCAGCCATAAAACGCCAATAGCCCAGCCTCAAGCCAAACGACTTGCCGGGATAGATCTAGGGCGCGAAGGGTAGCAGGGTGGAGGATTGGGTTGAAGCGGTGCGGGTGGAATTGCCTGTATTTAGCTGGCTTCCACGCTGCTGTGGCTACAAAACGCATCAGGCCGACACAAGGTCGGCCTGATTGGGAGTGATAACACTTATCGAGACGGCTCAGCGTATGACGCTATGCACTACATACTGATATTCAAAGAACACACTAAAGTTGGGGTAGTCCCAGCGGGTGATGGGCGGATTGCCGATGGCACCATTGCGCTGGGTGGGCGCGCCGAAGCGGGCTTCCACTTGACTCATGCTGACGCCACGCGCTGGGGTGGTTACGGCCACTGGGGCTTCGCTGCTGGTGTTGGCGGGCAGGTTAACTTCTTCTGACCACGCGCTGGCGCAGGCCAGAGTGGCAAAAGTGGCAAGTACCGCAGTGACTGTATTGACTAGGCGCATGACCAATCTCCTGACAAAGTGCGGCGAAACTATAGCACTGGCAGGTTCAAGGTTAAGTAAGCTGTGCGATTAAGTCGTGTATTTCCATGACTGGTGTCACTAAAATCTCGTCTGTTTACATTCCGGCCAGTTAATTCCACTGATGTTCTACCCCCTGCCTGCCTATATTGGCTTGCGCTATGTGCGTACTCGTCGTCGCGGCTTCTTTGTGTCGTTCATTAGCTGGGTGTCGATGCTGGGGGTGTGTCTGGGTGTGGCGGCGCTGATCGTAATTCTGTCGGTGATGAACGGCTTTGAAGCGGAGCTGCGTGGCCGTTTGTTGAATTTGTCGTCGCACGCCACCTTGTCGGGCAGTGCTGAGCAGATGGCCGATTGGTCGGCGTTGGCGGCCACCGCGCAGCAACAACCCGGTGTGGTGGGCGTTGCACCCTATGTGCAAATTCAAGGCATGGTGGGGCGTGGCGGAGTGTTAACGGCGGCTACTTTGCGTGGCATCCTGCCTGCGCAAGAAGCCAAGGTGGCCGACATCGCCACGCACCTGTTGCGTGGCCAAGTCACAACATTGATGCCCGGGGCGCAATCGGTGTTGTTGGGTTCCGGGTTGGCTTGGCAACTGCAGGCACAAATGGGAGATCAGATAACGGTGCTGATACCGGAAGTGGTGGCGGGCACCACAGAACTGCGTCCGCGCCTACAGAGTTTCACTATTACTGGCATCTTTGAATTTGGCGCACAGGAGCAGGACAACAGTCTCGCTTTGTTGCATCTTAGCGATGCAGCCGCCTTGGCGGGTAGGGCCGATGTGCCTAGCGGTTTGCGTTTCAAGTTTGCAGATATTTTTTCGGCACCCGCAGCCATTGCGCAGATCAATAGCGTGCTTGGTGGCCAGTTCATTGCCAGTGATTGGACCGTGGAGAACGCCAGCTACTTCAGGGCAGTAAAAATTGAAAAAACCATGATGGCGGTGATGCTGATGCTGATTGTGGCGATTGCTGCGTTCAACATCATTGCTGCGCTGGTGATGGTGGTTAATGAAAAACGTAACGACATTGCTATTCTGCGCACGTTGGGGTTGACACCCAAGCAGGTGATCGCGGTATTCATCACACAGGGTTTGTTGATTGGTTGGGTAGGTATCTTGGCAGGGCTGCTGTTAGGGCTAAGCCTTGCCTTGAATGTCAGCAGCATCGTGCCGTGGATAGAGCAAAGCTTCGGCATGCGTTTTTTTGACCCGACCGTTTACTACATCACGCAGATTCCATCAGAAGTGCAGAGTGGCCAGGTGGCGTGGGTGATGCTGCTCGCGGTGGTGCTGACAGCGGTGGCGACTATTTACCCCGCGCGACGTGCGGCGCGGATTGCTCCAGCAGAAGCCCTGCGCTATGAATAAGCTGAAATCCCGTTTCGAATGGTTGATCGGTACGCGCTACTTGCTTTCAAGTGGGCGCTCGGGTGGCGGTAATCGCTTTGTCTCGGTGATTTCTGGAATTTCGCTTGCCGGTGTGGCGTTGGGTGTGGCGGTGTTGCTGGTAGTGCTGTCGGTGATGAACGGCTTCGAGCGTGAATTGCGCGAGCGCATTCTCAGTGTTACTGCCCATGCCACCATCAGTGGCTTTGGTGGGCCATTGTCGGAGTGGCAGAAAGTTCGTCAGCAAGTGCAGGATCAGCCCGGCGTGCTAGGCACAGCGCCCTATATTGAGCAGCAAGCATTATTGCTGACTACGAGTGCCGCCGGAGATGGCAATAGCGGTGTGGTGATGCGAGGAGTGCTGCCTGCCGAAGAGCAACAGGTGGCGAGCCTGAACCAACATATGCAGGCGGGCGCATTGAGTGATTTGCACGATGGCGGCTACGGCATCGTACTGGGAAATGAATTAGCCAAAGATTTGAAGGTATCAATTGGCGATAAGGTGCTGGCCGTGACAGCGCAGGGCAGTGTGACCGTAGCGGGCGTGATTCCCCGCAGCAAACGCTTTACCGTCGTCGGCATCTTTAGCGTGGGCATGTATGAATATGATCGCAACTACGCCTATGTGCATTTGCAGGATGCAGCACGTCTGTACCGCATGAACGATACAGTGAGTGGGCTGCGTTTGAAATTGGCTGATGTGTTGAACGCGCAGCGCAGCGCCATTCAGATCGCGCAACAACTAGGCGGTGGCTACTACGTGGATGACTGGACGCGCAAGCATGCGAATTTCTTTCGTTCGATTGCACTGACTAAGTCAATGATGTTCTTGATTCTGTTGTTAGTGGTGGCGGTGGCCGCGTTCAATGTCATTGCCACGTTGGTGATGGTGGTGAAAGACAAGCAGTCTGATATCGCCATCTTGCGCACACTCGGCGCGACACCACGTCATGTGCTGAGCATATTTATGCTGCAAGGTATGTTGATTGGCTTGATTGGTATTGTGGCTGGAGTAGTGCTGGGAACGCTGCTGTCATGGAATCTCGAAAGTCTGATTCACGGCTTGGAAAGCTTGCTGAATACCAAGTTCATGGATGCCAAACTGTACTTTATGAGTGACCTGCCAGCAGCAGTGCAGTGGGGTGATGTGTGGCAGGTAGCTGGCGTGGCATTTTTAATGTGTACCTTGGCGACCATTTATCCTGCCTGGCGCGCAGCACGTACCGAACCGGCCAAGGCGCTGCGTCATGAATAATGGTCATGAATGAAACTAATGGAACCACTGTGACTGAGACATTGACAGATAAGCAGCTCGTACTCGAATGTGAGCATCTTGGTAAGCGTTTTGACGATGCAGATACGCGGCTTGATGTGCTGACTGATGTGAATCTACGCATTACCGCCGGTGAGCGTATTGCCATTGTCGGCGTCTCTGGTTCAGGTAAAACCACCTTGTTGCAATTGCTGGGTGGCTTGGACATACCCACCACAGGCGTGGTCAAAATCGCCGGTGAAGACGTGTCCACTTTGTCTGAAGCAGCGCGCGGGGCACTGCGTAATCGCGCGTTGGGATTCGTGTATCAATTTCATCATCTGTTGCCGGAATTCAGTGCGCTGGAAAATGTGGCCATGCCGTTGTTAGTGCGACGCATGCCCGTCGAGCAAGCGCGACAGCAGGCCAAAGAGTTGCTGGAACGTGTTGGCTTGGGTGCGCGTCTGTCGCATCGGCCCGGACAATTGTCAGGTGGTGAGCGTCAACGGGCAGCCATCGCTCGCGCCTTGGTGACCAAACCGATGGTGGTACTGGCTGACGAGCCGACTGGCAATCTGGATGGCGCTAATGCGCAGCAGGTTTTTGAATTGATGCTGGAATTGAATCGTGAGATGGGCACGGCGTTGGTGATCGTGACTCACGCGCAAGAGTTGGCAGCGCGTATGCAGCGAGTATTAACGCTGCGTGAAGGCCAGTTGACAGCCAGCTAACGCATGACCATAAACCATTTGCAGCTGGTCATACCCGAGTTGCTGGCCCAATTGCGGCAATCACCGGATGGCGACGCCAAGCATGATGCATTGCCAGCACTACGTCAGTGTCTACAACAAGGCGAACGTAGCCGTCTGTGGCAATCGGACGATATATCGCATGCGCATCTGGAGTCGTGGCAGCAATCATTACTCGCTGCGTTGCCTTCTGAGCTGCGGGTGCATGCGTTACCCAGCGCGGCATTAACCTGGCGGGGCGAGGGCGGTGCGCAGCGTAAGGGCAGTTGTCTGCTGGCAGAGCCGGTGCATTTGCAAGCCGGCATGGATGATCTGCGTTATTTGCAGTCGCCCCCGCTGACTGATGAAGAAGCAACGCAGTTGTTGCATAGCTTGCAACCATTGCTATCACTGGCTGGCTTCGAACTGGCGCTCACAGCAGATCAGGCAAACGGTACCTGGTACTTATGGTGTGATCGTGATTTACAGCTCACCACTTTTTCGCTGCGTAGCCAGTGTGCGGCGCGCATCTATGACCTCATGCCACAAGGGGCAGATTCAGCCGGGTTGCGTCGCTTGATGACGGAAATTCAAATGTTGCTGCACGACCATCCGGTGAATAAACATCGAGAGCGTCGTAGCCAGTTGACGGTGAATGCACTGTGGTTTGCTGGCGCAGGGGATTTGACGTTGGTGTCGCAGCCGTTACCACAGCGAGTAATGAGTGATGCCGTTTATATGCGTGGTCTGTGCGAGCATTTGCACACGGACTGCTGGCCGATGCCATCCGATGTGCCCTCATTACTTAGTGTTGATACGTTACAGGTGCTAATGGTACTGCCCGCCATGTCATTGGCGGCAGTGGAGTCAGCTTGGTTGCAACCGCTGCTTGCGGCCTTGCAGGATGGCGAAATAAAGCAACTTGATCTGTATCTCGATCAGTGGTGTATTCGCATGCGGGGTGGGCGATGGCAGCAACTACGGCGGCGGTTTACAGGTGATCGCCATGACATTGCCGAGCTACTGATATGAGTAAGCGAACTATACGACGTCGTTTGCTGGCCGACCTCACGCCAGCTAGCTTGCACGCTTCACCGTTGTTGTCGCGCTTATATGCCTTGCGCGGCGTAGCCAACACAACTGAGCTGGATCATTCACTGGAGCGCATGATTCCTGTTAGTGCATTGGGCGGCGTGGATGAAGCGGTTGCCTTGCTGCTGGCGCATTACGCTAAACAAAGCCACATTGTCATTATCGGCGACTTTGATACCGATGGTGCCACCAGCACGGCCTTGGTGGTGCGACAACTGCGCCGACTGGGCTTTCATCACGTTGAGTTTCTGGTGCCGAATCGCTTCACCTTTGGTTATGGCCTGACACCGGAGATCGTAGCGCTCGCTGCCCAAGGTAACTCAGCGCAGCGCAAACCAGACCTACTCATCACCGTTGATAACGGTATTTCTAGCGTCGCTGGTGTGGCGGCGGCGAATGCATTGGATATCGAAGTGTTGGTTACCGATCACCACTTGGCAGGGAACGAACTGCCGCAAGCCACCGCCATTGTGAATCCCAATGCGCCCGGTAATGATTTTCCGAGTAAGGCATTGGCCGGTGTTGGGGTGGCGTTTTACTTGATGGCGGCGTTAACCCGCGCCATGACTCAGCAAGGGTTGGTGGTGGCGGACAAGACCTCAGTCGCGCAACTGCTTGATCTGGTGGCGCTGGGAACGGTGGCCGACGTGGTGCCATTGGATGCTAACAACCGCATTCTGGTGGCGCAGGGCATGAAGCGCATTCGTGCGGGTCGCTGTGTTCCCGGTATTCGCGCCATGCTGGAAGCAGCCAACAAACGCATTGAAACCTGTGTCGCCGCTGATCTGGGGTTTCAAGTCGGGCCGCGCTTGAATGCAGCGGGAAGGCTGGATGATATGTCGCTGGGTATTCAATGCCTGCTCACCGATGACATGAACGCCGCGCGCGCCATCGCAGCACAATTGACGCAGATGAATCTGGATCGTCGCGATATTGAACAACAGATGCAGGCCGAAGCCATGACCATTCTGGAACAGATGCAACTGGATACTGATGCATTGCCCTTGGGTCTATGCCTGTATGAAGCATCTTGGCATCAGGGTGTGGTGGGGCTGGTAGCGTCACGAGTGAAAGACCGTGTGCATCGACCCGTGATCGCCATGGCAATGTCTGATGAGACGACGTTAAAAGGCTCAGGCCGTTCCATCCCCGGCGTGCATATTCGTGATGTACTAGATGCAGTTGCGGCGCATCACCCCGGACTGATTGATAAATTTGGCGGCCATGCGATGGCGGCGGGGCTGTCCATCGGTGCCGATAAACTTGAAGTTTTTCGTGCTGCCTTTAACGAAGAAGTAAATCGCTGGATGACCCACGACGATGCCATTGGTGTCGTGCTCAGTGATGGCGAGCTGGCCGCCAACGAATTTAGCCTCGACACCGCCAAACAACTGCGTGAGTCTGGCCCTTGGGGGCAGAACTTCCCTGAACCACTGTTTGATGGTCAGTTTCGTGTTGTCGATGCACGCATCTTGGGTGAACGGCATCTGAAATTGAAAGTCGCTATTGGCAACGACACCGTTGAAGCCATTGCCTTCCGACATTTTGATGATGATGACGCACCACAAGTTCACAGCGGCGATACAGTTCACCTAGCTTATCGGCTGGATGTGAACGAGTTTCGCGGTGATGAGCGGTTGCAGTTGATAGTGGAGAATCTCGAACGGGTATAGCCGGATGCTATCCGTTTAACTCGTGCGCCCATCTGCTATCCTTGCGCCCCTGAAATTTTGACCGAGTTTTGCCCGATGGAAGTCAACCTGATTCGCCGCAGCATTGAAGACCTGACCGAACGCAGCACTGTGTTACGGGGGTTTCTTTGAATACGATAACAAGGCTGAGCGCCTGACCGAGGTTACGCGCGAACTGGAAGATCCCAAAATCTGGGATACGCCTGCCAGAGCGCAGGAACTAGGTCGCGAGCGCGTCGCGCTGGAACAAACCGTCAATATGCTGGATCGCATCAAGTCGAGTCTGAAAGATGCGACTGACCTGCTCGATATGGCGGTCGAAGAAAATGACGTGGATACGGCTGCGGAAGTGGAACGTGATGTCGCCGTGATCGAAAAAGATCTGAAGAATCTGGAATTCCGGCGCATGTTCCCCGGCCAGATGGATTCGCACAACGCCTATCTGGATATTCAGGCTGGCGCCGGTGGTACCGAAGCGCAGGACTGGGCCAATATGCTGATGCGCATGTATATGCGTTGGGGCGACGCCCGGGGCTTCAAGACCGAAATCACCGACGCCAATGGTGGTGAAGTGGCCGGCATCAAGAGTTGTAGTATCAGCTTTGAAGGCGACTATGCTTATGGCTGGTTGCGTACCGAAATTGGTGTGCATCGCTTGGTGCGTAAGTCACCATTCGATTCCAACGCACGCCGCCACACCTCATTTGCCTCGGTGTTCGTCTCGCCGGAAATTGATGACGATATTGATATCGTGGTGAACCCTGCTGATCTGAGAACCGACGTGTATCGATCCAGCGGTGCGGGTGGTCAGCACGTCAACAAGACCGAGTCGGCGGTACGTATCACACACATTCCCAGCGGCATTGTCGCCGCCTGTCAGGCGGAACGCAGTCAGCACAAGAATCGCGATAAAGCGATGAAGATGCTCAAGGCCAAGTTGTACGAGCTGGAAGTGAACAAGCGTAACGCCGCTTCCCAGGTGCTGGAAGATTCCAAGTCGGATGTAAGCTGGGGTAATCAGATTCGCTCCTACGTGCTGGATCAATCACGCATCAAGGATCTACGTACTGGTGTGGAAGTGGGTAATACCACTGCCGTGCTGGATGGCGATCTGGATCAATTCATGGAAGCAAGTTTGAAGCAGGGGCTTTGAAGATTTTATTAAGGCTGTGGGCTGTGGACTGTGGACTGTGGTTGGAAAATCAGATTCTGACCTACGGCTTACGGCCTATGGCCTTCAGCCCAATTGCATTAATTGGGTATAGACATGACTGACACACCGCAAGATCAACCTATCGACGAAAATCACCTGATCGCCGAACGTCGCGCCAAGCTGGCCAAGTTGCGCGAAGCGGGGCAGGCGTTTCCGAATGATTTTCGGCGTGATGCGTTGGCCGACGATTTGTTTATGCTGTATGGCGAGCATGACACTGAATGGTTTGAGAACAATGCTATTCCCGTCAAAGTTAGTGGCCGCATGCTGGCCAAGCGTGTCATGGGCAAAGCCAGCTTTGCCAAGATTCAGGATCACAGCGGCCAATTGCAGTTATTCCTGCAACAAACCGCACTTGGTGAAACTTACGATGCCTTCAAAGGCTGGGATGTGGGCGACATTCTTGCCGCCGAAGGGACGCTGTTCAAAACCAAGACTGGTGAACTGTCGGTCAAAGTGACTACCTTGCGATTGTTGGTGAAGTCACTGCGACCTTTACCAGATAAGTGGCATGGCCTGTCAGATCATGAAACCCGCTATCGCCAACGCTATGTGGATCTGGTGATCAATGCCGACAGCCGCAAGGTATTCACCACGCGCACGCAAATCATCAAATATCTACGTAGTTTTCTCGATGCCATGAGCTTCATGGAAGTGGAAACACCGATGATGCAGGTGATTCCCGGTGGCGCTACGGCCAAGCCTTTTATGACGCATCACAATGCGCTGGATATGCAGATGTATATGCGCATCTCGCCTGAGCTGTACCTGAAACGCTTGGTCGTCGGCGGCTTTGAGCGCGTGTATGAAATCAATCGCAGCTTCCGTAACGAGGGCTTGTCAACGCGCCATAATCCTGAGTTCACCATGGTGGAGCTGTATCAGACTTACGCTGACTACCGCGATCTGATGGAGTTGGTTGAGCGTCTACTGCAAGGGTTGTGCGACATGGTGTTGGGTACACGCAGTATTGAATGGGAAGGTCAGCAGCTTGATATTGCTCAACCATTCCGGCGCGTGACTGTTGAAGAAGTGATCGTTGAACACAACGATGGCATGGATCGCAGTAAGTTACGTGATCTGGCTTATTTACGTACTTGGTGCGATCAGCTCAAGATTCGTTACAAGGAGAGCGATGGTGTGGGCAAGCTGCAAATAGAGATATTTGAAAAGACCGGTGAACATCAGCTAACGCAACCCACCTTCGTGTATCACTATCCGGCAGAAGTATCGCCACTGGCGCGCCGCAACGATGACGATTCCTTCCTGACTGATCGCTTTGAGTTTTTTGTCTGTGGCCGCGAACTGGCCAATGGCTTCTCTGAGTTGAACGATGCCGAAGATCAGGCCGAGCGTTTCCACGAACAGGTATCACGCAAGTCAGACGGCGATGATGAAGCCATGTTCTACGATGCTGATTACATTCGTGCGCTCGAATACGGCATGCCACCTACGGCAGGGTTAGGCATCGGTATTGATCGGCTAGTGATGTTGCTCACCAACTCCAGCTCGATTCGCGATGTGGTGCTGTTCCCGCATATGCGGCCAGAGAGTTAAGCGAAGACGTATTTTGTAGCTTGCTTTGTAGGCTGGGTGCCTCACCCAGCATTAATGCGACAAGATGCTGGGTGAGGCACTCAGCCTACGGGTCTATTGCAGACTATTTCCGGTCACGGCGGTTATCGCGGTCGTCTCTGTCTTTATTTCCTCGACCGTTCCGGACTTTGAACTTGGTCTCTTTAGGGTAGCGATTTCTGGGGAGATTCGCCCAAGGACCGGATCTTGAGGTTGCGTAGCGCCAGCGGTTGTTGTTGTAGTAGTAGTAATAGCCGCTTTGATAGAAATATGGTTCCGCGTCCAATTCCACTATCAGCGGAAGTGGGGGTGCCATAACCCTTACCGAACCACGGCTCGGGGGTGCCACCAAGCACGCACTCAGCAGCAATGCCATGAGGGGTGCAACAATTAGCATTTTGTACATGGCGATTCTCCTGCAGTAGGCGGTGTAGGTAGATATAACTCTACACCTGTGTCGATGCACTTGGATACTGAATGCGCTTTCTCGGGGTGTCTGTACGATATCGAACATAACAACTGATCCTGATCAAACGGCGTGGCTGGACGCAATTTGATTGCCGACCTCGGTTGTCGTTGCCCATTGCGCTCGTCATTCCTTACTCCTTACTCCTTACGTTGATCCTCTTTGTTACGTTCGCTGTTCTTGTCCAAGTTCGGTTTCTTTTTTGGTTGCTGCGGGTTTTCGTTACGCTGCGAAGCCACTGTACCGGAGGATTGATCGGGTCGCTGACGTTCGGTGTTTTGTTGTGCTGGAGGCGACGGCTGCTGACGGGTGTTTTTGCCTACAGAGGCGGGCTGTTGCGGAGATGCATCTCTCGGTTCGATACGTTCATTGTTGCGCGCATCAGAGTTGTTGCGTGATGGTTCCTGCGTTGTACGGCCAGTGACTGGTGCACGTTGCGTGGGTTGTGACCGCTCTTGTCGGACTACCGGCGTGCGTGGTTGGTAGTGGTAGTTTTTGCTCCGCAGTTCCCGTTGCTGTTCCACTCGTGGATAGTGGTCGCGGTTGTATTGCCGTTGATAAATGGGCAAGGGCGCAGGCGCAGGTGCTGTGTTGCGATTCCACTGGTTCCAGCCACTTCGATGCCGAGACCAGTCATTGCCCCAGTGCTCATCCCAGCGCGGTGCGGCATCCCGCCGCCAGCTGAGAAAATACTGTGGCGGCAGACGGTAGTACCGAACCGGGATGCGCAGTACGAATTCCGGCACATATCATATATTGGTTGTACCAAGTCCCATGGGCCATTGTACCAGTCGCTCTGATACCAGTAGTCGTCCTGATATACCCAGTAATAACCATCGTAGAAGAAGTAGTTTGAATTCAGATCCGGCGCGTAATACACCGGATAGCCCGGCACTCGCACCAGTTGTGGGTACACCGGCAAGTTGATGCCAATGCTGAGATTGGCTGATCTGATGCCAATGCTCACTTGTGCCGTGGCCGGTGTGATGATGCACCACAGTAGTGATGCTAGAATCAGCTTGTTACGCATGACATGTTCTCCGCGATGAGAAAAGTAAGCCTGATCAGGAAATCGTTCGATTAACGAAGGAAAACTCTGTGGGGCAAGCTCAGGACGAGTGTATCTGATCAGATGTGATCCAAGTGCGTGCAATCTAGAGTGCGGCCATTGTAGCGTCTGTACGCTAGCGCACTTGCTGATGTCGCCATTCATCAACAAGGTGTGTCAGCGTACAGAGAAAGAGTTTCTCGATGTGTAGCCTTGCTGTTGTCTGGCATTCATGTTGAATGCTGTTTGGGATTTCCAACTCAATACTAAGGAACCATCATGAGACTTCTGACTACTGCAGTAACGGTGTTGTCGCTGGGTATCATCCCGGCGCTTGCCCAGAGCGCGACGCCACAGGCCAATCCCAGCGGTCCGTATGTTGGCGTGGGCTGGGGACAAATGAATCTGGACTTGCATAACCTCAGCGATGTCGGCACGGCCACCAGCAAGATCGTCAAGGCTGACGATAATGCATGGAAACTGTTTGCTGGCTGGCGCTTGAATTCATATCTCGCATTTGAAGCGGCATACATCGACTTCGGCCAACCCGGTGACCGGTTTGATTCCAGTGGTTCAAACGGCAACTACAAGGTTGAGCTGAATGGCTTTGCGCCTTACATCATTGGCAGTATTCCGCTTGGTAATGCCGAATTGTTTGCCAAGGCTGGTAGCTATTTCTATGACGTGAATGTCTTGGTGGATTTAGACAATCCGGGTCCGGATATAAGATCGAGTCACAGTCGTAATGACTTTTTGTACGGTGGTGGCATTGGTTATACCTTCATGGATCATCTCCATGTGCGCGCTGAGTACGAAGTCGTTGATTTGAAAAACGCCAGTAACTCTCAGGCTATCTGGCTCAGCGGCGCTTGGCGGTTCTAAAGTTCATTCGGCCTGCCTCGCTTGTGAGGCAGACCGGGGGATTTGAAGAGAATTCTTCCACTCCGATCGTTAATGGCTTTTGATCCACTACGGGATATCATTCATGAATTGGCAAATTGTCCAAGGTAACTGGAAGCAGTTCAGAGGTACGGTGCGGGCGCGGTGGGGGAAACTCACTGACGACCATCTGGACGAGATTGCCGACAAGCGCGAACAATTACTGGGCAAGATTCAGGAGATGTATGGCATCGAGCGGGCCGAAGCAAATCGGGAAATCGAGCTGTTCGAAGAACGTAACAAGAACTACGCGCCCAAGTAGCAGTTAGTCCTATTCTGAACCACCGAATTGGTCCGGCAGTTATTGCCTCACATTTGGAGATCCCGTATGCGCTGGCATCGTTGCATTGATATGTTGGCGCCTTCGGTCTTTAGTCCCAAGGTAACGCCCGATCCGGCCAGCGCCGAGCGACTCAACGCAAAGCTGGAGCAAGCCATGGCGAAACTGAAGCAGGGTAATCAACGTAGCCAGCTCACTAGGCGCGCGACACCGTTCTAGCGGCCTAACGGTTTTTTGCACTCACCAGCAGCACACCGCCTGCTATCAGTAAGCCAATGCCTGCCCACAGGGGCAGGTTGACGCGTTCTTTCTCGTCAATGGATAGCTCTACTACACCAAGATCTACTTGATGTGTTTCTTTGGTGTAGCTGAATCCGCCATAGGCAAGACCTAACGCTCCCGCTACGAGTAAGACCACGGCGATGAGTGATTGACTGTTCATTAGAGTCGCCGTCCCTGAATCACCCTCACCAGAATCATGATGATGGCGATGACCAGCAGAATGTGGATAAAACCACCCATTGAATAGGAAGTAACGAGTCCCAGTGCCCAGAGAATGAGCAACACAATCGCGATGGTTTCTAGCATGGTCGTTCTCACAGATTTGTGTGGCGAAGCGTTTACATGGCAAGACTAATTTTATGTCCATTTCTAGTCTGTTCGTTACCGCACCTTGGCGGGTGATATATTACTAAGCATCAATCGATCAGCGCGCTATTTGCTGGCGCAGGATCTCCCGATGCTTCATGTCGAGGTACTGCTGTCGATTCAGCTCATGTAATTGCGCCGGATATTCTTCAATGCTGGCGTACCAGTCGTTAAGACGCTGATTAAGTTGCTGCGAAGCCGGTGTTGCCAGTGTGTCAAGATAAGCCACGATGGCCAAGTAGTACCGCATGGTGTTGCGTTCGACCACGCCTCGCTGGCCACCGATATAGACAGGTTGGCTATTGGACTGTGAACCCACTCGGGTGAAGCCAATCTTGTTCCGACCACCCGTGGCCAGATAACTCTGCATGGCGAATCGGGTTATTGCGCCGTAGCGATAGGCATACGACATGTGCAGGAAGCTGTGTGTGGCATCAAGGCCGGCTAACTCCAGAACAATGCGATAGTCACTGGTACCCAGTGGCCCTTTGGGCGCACTCAGCGTGACTTGCTGGTAACTGGTGCCAAGCTTGGCGGCGCTGAAATTGAACTCGAACAAATAGCCATCGGCCAGCGGCTGATCGAATTTTCTGCCGACAGTCACGCTTATCGTGTCACCGCCAGACAACTGGTTGACGCGACAGTCCTTTACGTTCAAATGCAGTATCAGGATGTCGCACCAATTTTTCGCGCTCAGCAATGCTGGCCCCACTACCGCAAAGGACTGATCAATACGGGCATAGATGTCGCCTTGCAAGGCGTCCGGCTGCTCGCTAGATTCAAGGTACAAAGGTTTGTTGAACTGATTGTTGCTGAGCTGTTTTTGTAAGGCGATGTTGCGTGTCTGCAATGCTGCTGCGTTTTGCGCATGCGCCAGCGATGCATTGCATAGCAGCAATAGGCACAACAGTGTTTTACTGGCTAGTCGCCCGTCCATTACAGCCAGTATTCCCAAAGGCGGCCAATCAGCTCCTTGGCTCGGACGCGCAGCGGCCGACGTTGCCAAGTTGTCAGTATGATCGGGGTCGATTGGGCAAAATCATCCATGAATGCAGTACGCATTTTTTCGCCGAAGCCCGTGCCGAGTACCACGGCGTTGATTTCGTAGTTGTGCAGAAAGCTGCGCCAATCAAGGTTGGTAGAGCCGACGGTCGACCACACACCGTCGATCACCGCCGTCTTCACATGTAGCAATGCACCGTGTCTTTCGTACAGTTTTACGCCTGCCTTTAACAAGTTCGTGTAGTGAGCACGACCGGCATGAAACACCAGCCATGAATCGGTGCTGCTAGGCAATACCAATTTGACATCAACGCCGCGTTTTACTGCTGCCTTGAGCGCCGTAATCAGTTGCGGATCAGGAACGAAGTAGGCGTTGGTCAACCAGACTTCAGTTTCAGCGCTACCAATCGCCGAAATCAGCGTGGCATAAATAAGACTGTAGGGTTCATTCGGCGAGCTGCCGATGGCGCGTACCACATCGCTTCCGGCACGCACGGGCAGCGGATAGTAATTGCGCGGCGCGAGGGGCTCGCCTTGTTGTTCTTCCCAGGTTCCGATGAATAGCTTCTGCAGCTCGTTGACCGCCGGGCCCTCGAGTTGCAGATCGGTATCGCGCCAGGGCAATGCACCACTAGGCCTGATTTTGGATTTGTGGCTGAACGATCCACCTGAATAGACGCTGCTGATATTGATGCCGCCGAGAAAGGCGACTCGTCCATCGACGATCAGTAGTTTGCGATGATCGCGCTGGTTCACGTTCCAACCTGCCTTGGCGGTTAACGGATTAACAGGATTGAATTCCATCACATTGATGCCGACGTCGGTGAGGCTGGTGAAAAACGCACTTGGCGTACTGAGTGTACCGACACTGTCGTGGATAAGATTGACTTGTACACCAGCCTGTTGCTTGGTGATCAATGCGGCTGCAAAGCGCTGTCCGACTTCATCATCATCAAGGATGTAGGTTTCCATGTTGATGTGATCCTTGGCGGAATCGATGGCTGCGATCATCGCCTGGTAGGTACTCGGCCCGTCCTGCAACAGCTCGACTTTATTGTCGATCGTCAGGGGGCTGCCGATAATCGCTTGTTCAAGCGCCAGATGAATGTCGAAAATATTGGTAGGCGCGCCGCTGCTTTTCAGCTTGTCGATGATGGCCTTACTGCGTTGGGCAGAAAGTGGTCCCCTCGAATTATCGAGTTGCACCGACGGTGTTGCGCGCGGCGACAGGATGGGGACGATAGTTGGTAAGGAAGTGCAAGCTGCCAGAACTATCAATGCCAGCAGTGCAATGACTCGTCGCATGGAGTGCAGACTCAACCAGTACCCGCCAGAGTATTGCGGCTTGGGATTACACAACATATACATATGACCACTTGAGCATCAATTGTTCAGCCTTTTATTTGTCGCCAACTATTTCCTTCATTCAGGCGGGAAATGTTCCATAGCAGCAGGACGCTCCCTGCATCCCTGTATGATCGGCATTCCCCACATCCATGTAGGGAGGGATTCTATTCCGACTTCTTGCGATAAATCCTGTTTACAGCTTCAACGCCTTTGATTCGACGCTCTTCACGCCACGCACATTCTGTGCAAACTCAATTGCCAACGCACGCTCTGCGCCGTTGTCCACTTTGCCACTGAGCGTGACGATGCCGTCCTTGGTATTGACGGTGATATCCGATCCGTGGATATTGCTGGAATACCAATACGTTGATTTCACCTTGGTGGTGATCCAACCATCGGCAATGACCTCACCAGTGTCACGTGCAGTTTCCTTAGTAGTTGCTACGACACCTGGTTTGGCATCCTTGACCACCAGCTGATTGTCTACTGACACTACGCCATGCGTGTTCATCGCCAGACGCGTAGCAAGTTCCTTGGCAGTCGGGCTTTCAGCGCTGCCCATCAACTTGACCTTACCTGCCTTGGTATCGACATCGACGGCCAGGCCGCTAACATGCTTGCTCCACAACAGCTTTGATTTAACTTCTGTCGTGATAGTGGCATCGTCGATCACTTCACCAAAACTGCGCGTAGTCGAGGCTTTGGCCGGCACATAGTCAGGTTGGATCATGATCTGATTGTCGACTTCCTTGATGCCACTGACACTCAGTGCAATCTGTTTGGCCAGATCTTTGCTGACACTTTCTTCGACAGTACCTGTCAATGTGGCCTTGCCAGCATGCACCGAGACCTTAAGGTCATTGGCGCGCAGGTAAGGACTCAAGGCGTAAGTAGTCCAGATCTGGGTTTCCTGTCGCGCTTCGGTGATGTCCTGAGAAATGGTGTCGGCAGCGAACGTATTGCTGGTGCTCAACGCCAGCAAGATTCCGGTGGCGATAATTGAATTGCGTACTTGTGTGATCATGGAATAGCTCCAAAATATAAATTAAACGAATTGATGAGTTAAGGAAGTAGTGCGTCGGATTTGCTCCGACGCGAAAGGTTAAAAGCGGTGCTTAGTGAAAAATCGTTCGACCTGCATGTCGGCTTCTTCGCGGCTCACGGCATATCGTTCGTGAATCAGGCCAGCCAATTTCTGGGTGTGACCTTCGAGCTTAAGCAACTCGTCTTCACTGATGTCGCCCCAAGCGACCTTGGCTGCGCCGACATATTGTTGCCATTTGCCTTTAAGCTCTTCAATGCTAGGTATGTTCGTGTGCATGTCATCTATCTCGACGACAGCTGTGTGTTGGCAATGATCACTTCGACACGCCGATTCAGTTGCCGTCCAGTGACGGAGGCGTTGTCGCCAACCGGCATGCCTTCGCCTTTGCCGATCGCTGTCATGCGTGACGCATCGATACCCTGTGCAACTAGGTAGTATTTGACGGCATCGGCGCGGCGCTGTGAAAGGCCTTGGTTGTAAGCATCGCTGCCAACACTGTCAGTGTGGCCTTCAATCAAGGTGGTGCGTTCTGGATATTTATTGAGGAAACCAGCCAATTTGGCGAGGTGGTTGTTGCCACCAGTATTCAAGTCGGCAGTGCCGCTGGCGAACAGCACGTCACCTAAAGTAAGCACCAAACCGCGATCCGTCACTTCGGCCTGTAGCTCGTCGATTTGACGTTGCAGTTCACTTGCACTGTTTTGGGCGTCGGCGATAGCCGCAGCTGAACGTTGGTTGGCTAACTCGGCCGCCGCCCTTTGATTGTTTGCATCGACCGTGGCTGCATCAGCACGACGCTTGGCCGAGTTTGCTTCGTTAGTGCGCGACTGCAGTCGCATGGCATCGCGTTGCTCGCCCAACGCCTTACGCTGGTCTACGGCAAAATTGGTTTCCGCTTGCGCCTGTGCAATAGCGATCTTGCGATCGGCAAGGAACACTAGGTGCGTACCCACGGCCAAGTCAGATTGGGGCTGTTCGGCTGCCTTCACCGCGATATCTGCGTCCTTCATGGCTAGTGGTGCGCGGCTACCCAGTTCCGGATCAGCCTGTAGTTGCGTTAAGCGGCTGCGCAGGCTATCGGCACCATCGGGTTTGGTTGGGCCAGCAGCACACGCTGTAAGTAGTGCACAGGCAACGGCGGTAGCTACCACGGCGGTGGACCGAGTTCCTACCAATTTGTTGAGATTCGAATAGCTGTACATTATTTTGCTCCAGTGTTGCGCTGCATTTCCTGCGACAGGATGGCAGTGCTTTGCTTGATTTCGTCGTTGACCGCTTGCGCCTTGGCAGCTTCGTTCTTGGCAGAGGCCAGTTCGGCATCGGCGCGTGATTCCAGGGCGAGACGCTCTGCCACAATCATGTGATCTTTCAGCTTTTCATCGTTTACGGCAGCCTGAGCCGCAGTCAGTTTCTCGCGTGCCTCACGCAGTTCGGGTGATGCGGCGTCGGTAATACGGGTGCGGTCGGCGGCAGCAATGGCCTGCTCGGCTGCCTTCATGGCGACGGTAGGTTCGGGTGGGATAGTGGCACAGGCAGCGATAGTCAATACGCTGCATATAGCGGTGATGCTAGCTGCGCGCTGCAATGAACGAGGCAGGACTGAAAACTTGATCATGCTGAATTCTCCTTGGCGAAGATGAAATTGGCCGAGTTGAATAACAATGAGTGAACGGCCCTTCGAGAAGTGGCAAGCGTGCGCGGCGTTTGGTTATTAGTCTGTACGCTGGCGAACTTAGGTGTATAACCGACTGTGTCTGTTACCGTACATACTGGCACGAAGTGAGCAGGGGACAATTCAGTATCAACAATGGGAAAAAGATAGTTACGTGACAAATATTCATAGTTCACAGCAGAATTACTTGTTGGCCGCTTTGCCAAGGGGTGACTTTGATCGCTTGCTACCGCACTTGAAACTAGTACAGATGCCATTAGCGGAGGTGTTGTACGAATCGGGTAGCAGCTTGCGTAATGTCTATTTTCCTACCACAGCAATCGTGTCGTTGCTGTACATGCTGGCTGATGGCTCTTCTGCCGAGATTGCAGTGGTGGGCAACGATGGCATCATTGGGGTGTCATTGTTCATGGGTGGCGAAACGACCACCAATCGAGCTGTGGTACAAAGCGCTGGCCATGCGTATCGCTTGTCGAGCCAGCTGCTCAAGAATGAGTTTACTCTCGGGGGGGCGATGCAGCATTTGTTGCTGCGCTATACGCAAGCGCTAATTACGCAAATGGCGCAAACCGCCGTGTGCAATCGACACCATTCCGTCGATCAGCAACTGTGCCGCTGGTTATTACTCAGCCTCGATCGTTTGCCCTCCAATGATTTGGTGATGACCCATGAATTGATATCCAACATGCTGGGCGTTCGTCGTGAAGGCGTTACCGAAGCCGCCGGTAAACTGCAGGGTGCCGGATTGATTCAATACAGTCGTGGTCGCATTACCGTGTTGGATCGTCCTAGCTTGGAAGCACGCAGTTGCGAATGTTACCGGGTGGTCAAGACCGAGTGCGATCGTCTGCTGCCCGATAAAGTGGCTACCTAAGCCAAGATCTGGCAACAGACCGGAAAACCGGCTGTATCTGCGACAACGACATTAGCTTTACCTGAATTATGCAGACAATCGGTTGCGGTGGAGATCAACACGTATTCCAGCGAACTGCGTGATCTGATAGTGGGCTACTTGCTGGCCGTGAATGACTTTATTCAGAAGCCGATGGATTGCGCAGCTTTCGCTAGGCTATCGAAAACGTGGGAATGTTCTGGTTAGCCGTAAACAAGCACCGCCGCCGAAGGTATTTACCGATTCGCCTGTCCATTGGCTTTTGATACATGATGCAAAGTATGTGTGAGGGGGGCGCCAGCGATTATGTTCGTCAACGAACAGACAGGTAAATGACCAACTGATGTACTAACAACGCTCAACTTAGATTTCTACGGAGCCGAGCTGTTTGTGTTGCACAGAATATTGCTAATCCAAGCTGATTTAGACGACGCTCTTGCCGTTTGCAACAGCTTGTTGGCGATAACCGATGCGACCATTGAAATTGAATTGCTGTGGAGCTGTGCCGAGGGTGAACGATGCCTCGGTGTGGACTCAGGCGAGACAGTGGCTGGCATCACGGCGATTGTATACAACCTGTTTTTGCCAGACACACAGGGTATTGATACCGTCGATAGACTCATTCGAGCGGCATCGCATGTTCCAATTCTGTTGCTCTGTAATTCTCAACACGAAGATGTTGCTAAACTAGCAATACAACGCGGTGCACATGACTATCTTTTGACAGAAGAAATCAATAGTGCCGCATTGGATAAATCACTGCGCGGCTTGCTTGGGCGTGTGGCGAGTATCAACGCTCTGTTTGAAGAAAAGGAGCGCGCCCAAGTCACGCTCAATTCCATTGGCGATGCGATTATCAGCGTTGACGTACGGGGTGATGTCACCTATCTCAATGTTATGGCCGAGACTTTGACCGGATGGTCAAACACTGAAGCAGTCGGCCAACCAAGCGACATGGTGCTGCAACTGATTGATGCAACGACGCGACACCGCGTGCCAAATCCATTAATAGCAGCGATTCTCATGAATGAGGCGGTGGCTCTGCCGCAGAACAATGCATGTATTCGACGTGACGGTGTGGAAACGGCCATCGAAGATTCCTGCACGCCGATCCATGATCGCCATGGGCAGCTAACTGGCGCGGTCATGGTGTTTCATGATGTCGGCGTGGCGCGCGCACAGTCGCAGCGAATGTCGCACATGGCACATCATGATGGGCTCACGGACTTACCCTATAGTGACTTATTCGACGATCGGCTGACACAGGCTATGGCATTAGCGTATCGCCATGGACAGAAACTTTCGCTGATATTTCTCGACATAGATCGCTTCAAGCACGTGAACGACTCGCTCGGGCACATCCAGGGAGATCTGCTGTTGAAATCAGTCACAGAACGGCTGCTCGCTTGCGTGCGCAACACCGATACGGTCAGTAGGCGGGGAGGTGATGAATTTGTCATCCTTCTGTCGGAAGTGGTGAAGGCTGAAGACGCCAGTATCTGTGCCGAAAAAATACTTGCAGCTTTGAGCGCGCCGCATTGTATCGGCCACAGTATGGTGCAAGTCACGGCAAGCATGGGCATTGCCACTTTTCCGGACGATGGCATCGAGGCAGAGTCCCTGCTAAGGAACGCAGATGCTGCGATGTACCATGCCAAGAAGCTTGGTCGGAGCCGTTATCAATTATACAAACCAGCACTGAACGCACAGGTCGTAGAGCGGCAGGCTGTTGAGAACGACTTGCGTCGGGCCGTTGCCCAAAATGAGTTCACTCTGCACTACCAGCCTAAAATCGATCTAAACACCGGCGACATCATTGGTGTGGAGGCGCTGGTTCGCTGGCGTCACCCGTTGCATGGTCTGGTTCTGCCACAGGCTTTCATGGTTGTAGCAGAAGCAACCGGATTGATTGTACCGATAGGCCGTTGGGTGTTGCGCGAAGCCTGTCAACAAGCACGGTATTGGCGCGACGCCGGGTTGCCGACACTACGCATGGCGATCAATGTGTCGCCGCAGGAGCTTCGATCTGACTATTTTATAACTGACGTGTGCGCGGAGTTGCTGGAGACCGGGATGGAACCATCAGACTTGGAGTTCGAACTGACCGAATCCGTGCTTCTGCATGATTCGAATCAAATTGTAGCGACACTGCAAGCGCTCAGGAAGCTGGGCGTTCATCTGGCGTTGGATGACTTTGGCGTCGGTCGTTCAAGTTTGAGTGATCTGAAGCGGCTGCCTATCGACACATTGATCCTAGCTCCTTCCATTGTGCGTCAGCTTGGCGTAGCGACCGAGGATTCCGATATTTTCGCCAATGCTATCGGCGCAGTGATTGGTATGAGTATGAACATGAAGATGCGAGTGGTGGGCAAGGGCATAGAAACGCATCAAGAACTGCTGTTCCTGCGATCGCGCCGATGCGCGGTTGGACAGGGTCTATATTTCAGTCAACCGTTGGTGGCACCTGAGATCACCAAGCTGCTCGAAGCAGTAGTGCAGACGCAACGCATGCTGGCCTGACTATACCCACCCTGTTCAATACAGATGTTGCGGTTTGAATTAGCTGTCGCACAGGATTACGGCAAAGCTGATGCTAGAGTGCATATCAGTAAATAAAGCAGGAGAGACCGCTACGCAGCAGCATTAGCCACAATCTGGCGGTAACTCGTATCGAGCGAGCCGCCCATTTCTCTGCGGACGACGGCGTAACACTCACAAACGTGAGTTTCTAGACCGCTCCGGTCGGATACCGCAATATGGCCACGTCGGTAACGAATCAAACCGGCACGTTGCAGGTTGCCGGCGGCTTCAGTAATGCTCTCGCGACGCACGCCGAGAGTAGTCGCCACCAAGTCCTGAGTCAGAACCAAATCGTCACATGGCAATCGATCCAGCGTCATCAACAACCACCGGCATAGTTGTTGCTCTATCGAATGATGTCGATTGCAGGCACCGGTCTGCGCTATCTGGGCGAGCAGCACCTGAGCGTAACGCAGCAGCAGGTTCAAGATCATACTGTGTTTCTTGATTTCATTTTTCAGTGCTATCGCCTTGAGCCGATAGGCATGTCCAGCTGTCTGTACCACTGCTGTGTTGAGTGTGGAGTCACCGCCAATTGCGAGCGTGATGCCAAGCATGCCTTCGTTGCCAACACTTGCGACTTCAGTGCAGGAACCAGATTTCAAAAAGTATAACAATGACACAATGGCGGTGGTGGGGAAGTAGACATACGGCATCTGACTGCCGGATTGGTAAAGCGTTTCACCGAGTCGCATCGGCACCAGCTCCAGATCGGGTGCTAGGCGCGCGTACATCGCCGCAGGTAGCGCGGCGAGCAGACGGTTTTGAGTGGGCTTGGGAGTGATATTGGTTAGTATCGGCATGACAAATAATCAGAGAGCATTACTTTTTTGCGGTCAGTTCGATGCCGATGCCGCGATAACCGACGAAACGGCAGGTCTGGTTGAACATCGGCTCGCCACTGACTTGAAATTGTTGTAGCGAACCATCGGTGTTGATACGGCTGAATACGAAATCCAGGAACGGTTCCCGGTTGGCAATCTTGGCCTGTAGCTCGGCTCGCTCGGCCTTATTCCAGCCCGTCGTTGTATTGTTGTCATGATTAGCAGCAGTGCTCACAAAAGAATCGACGCGAATGCCCAGCATTTCCAGCACCGGACCCGAGACCTTGGTGAAGCTGCCCGTCTCGTCCTGCTCCCAATACCAATCGGAAGCCAGTTCGGTCAGGCTGCGATAACGCGCTTCGCTCTCCCGCAATTCTGCGGTACGTTCTTTCACGACTTGTTCCAGCAGTTCATTGTGTTTCTCAAGCTGCTTGTACAGCAGTCGTACTTCGAGCATGTTGTGGATGCGTGTTTTGACTTCGACCAGATCGAAGGGCTTGCTGATGAAGTCCTTGGCGCCAGCTTGTAACGCGCGCAGCTTGTGAGCAGGCTGTGCCGTAAGCACAATGACCGGCAGATAGCCATCGGCATCGTTTGCCTTGAGCATTTCCATCACCTGAAAACCATCCATGGTTGGCATTTGCAGGTCGAGCAGTATCAGATCGTAGCGATGCCTTCGGTGCAGAGCGCACACATCCTGCGGATTGTTTGTAGCAGTCACAGCGGTGTAATTAGCGTCACTCAGCAATTGCTGTAGCAAGGCAACATTCGCATCCTGATCGTCAACGATAAGGATGCTGGCATTGAGAATGTTGTATGTATCAATCATGCTGGATTTCCCTGAGTGATACCATCAGCCCGCACCACCATGGCGGGCGATTTGGTGGCGGTAAAAGTCAATGCCATATCCAGCGTATTCATGAATTCGACGACGTTGATGGGCTTGGTAAGATAGCGAAAGAAACCAGCTTCCAGGCCCTTGCTGATATCGTGAGGCATGGCATTGGCACTGAGCGCAATTACTGGAATGTGAGCCGTAATCGGGTTTTCCGCGAGGATGTGTAGTGCCCTGATGCCGCTGATGCCCGGTAGATTGATATCCATCAGGATGACATCCGGCACGGAAGACAGTGCCAACTCGACACCACGAATACCATCGTTTGCACTCAACAGGCGGAGGTTGTCGCGGCGCGCGACCAGATCTTCGATCAGCATTAGGTTGGCAGGATTGTCTTCAACATACAGGAGCGTACGCAATGGTAGATTGGCGCTACTCAGCAACTGTGTGCTGCTCAAGCGCGCGATTGTGCCAGCGACATGTTGTCGTTCCGCTGTGAGATTCAGCTCAACCCAAAACACGCTGCCCTTACCAACCGTGCTTTCGACACCGATGACGCCACCCATCAATTCGACCAACCGCTTGGTCGTTACTAAGCCAATTCCCGTGCCTTGTTCGGTCCTGTGCTCTTGTCCGAGGCGGTTGAAAGGCTGGAACAGCTGCGTCAACTGATCTGGCGTCAAGCCCTCGCCGGTGTCCTCGATACCGATGCGGATGCGCCCCGTAGTGCTGGCGTCGTACACCACCACAACCGATCCACCCATCCTGTTGTACTTGATCGCGTTGGACAGCAGATTGATGAATACCTGTTTTACACGCGTGCGGTCGGCCTTGACGAAGTACGGTATTGCAAAAGGCTGGAACGCCACGCTGATACCGCGCTTTTGCGCCTCCGGTTCGATCATCAACTGGCATTCACGCATGACTTCAACCAGCGACATTGGTTCCGGCGATAGCGACAGTTTGCCAGACTCGATTTGCGCCAGATCGAGCACCTCATTGATCAGTTCCAGCAGGTACCAACCCGCCTTGAGAATCTGATCCAGGCTACGCTTCTGTTTTGGCGTTGGCAGCGGTGTGCCTGAATCGATCAGTTGCGCGAAGCCGAGAATGGCGTTCAACGGCGTGCGCAGCTCATGGCTCATACTGGACAAAAAGTCAGACTTCGCGAGGTTTGCATCTTCTGCCAAGGCTATGGCGTGGTGCAATTTTAATTCAACCTGCTTGCGTACGGAGTTATCAGTACCGATCAATAGATACCCGATGACTTCGTTGTGGTCACTGCGTAACGCCGTGATCGACACGATCGCTGGAAAGCGGCTGCCGTCCTTGCAGATGTAAGTTAGTTCATAGTTGTCTTCGATGCCGCGCGAAGCTTTGAACGCCAATGCCTCGAAGCCCGGGGAAATAGACGTGCCCAGTTCCAGGCTCAATGCCTGCGCACGCGCCATGACTTCTTCCGGATCATGAATGTCGCTAGGGCTGATCTTGTTTACCACTTCTGCCGCGAGGTAACCCAGCATACGTTCGGCACCGACATTGAATAGTTGAATGATGCCTTTTTCGTCGGTGGCGATAATCGAAAAATTGGCGCTGGTCAGGATCGCAGTCTGCAATGCCCCGGTTTTCAGCAAAGCCTTCTGACGCAGTGTCTCCGTGGGGTTGTCGACATGCTCGGCATTGTTTATCACGGCGGTATGGTTCTGACGATCAATCATTGCCGACCTCTGTTGAGTTTTAATTGTGGAGTACGAGCGTGCGTCGCCACTCAGGATAGGCGGGTACGACATGTGCTCGACACAACTTGGTGCTCGTTGCGAAACGTTCGCCGCTTATATGGGCAATATCCCTTCCGCGTCCGTACGGCAACGCACATAGTGAGCTTGTAAATAGAGTAGTTACACGAATTGGTATTTCCTGAAGCCATCAGGCCACAGACTCGCTAGCTATTCCCAAGTAGGTTCGTCGCCGTACAGACGGACTCTAGACATTGCGAACATAGTATCGGTATCGATCAACCTGAGCTGGGTTGCTCAATATCGTAGGTCGCGAACGACGTCGCCAATAAGGGTTGTTCGGGGAACCCAACTTTGCAGTGTTCAATGGAGATTTGAGATTATGAAATTACGCAATTTATCGGCCGTCATCGGCATCGCTAGCTTGGCGCTATTTGTCAGCACGGCTTCAATTGCTGCCACCAAGGCAGAAATTGATGTCAGCGTTGTCGAAGCACTCAAGCAATTCCATACCCTTAGCCCAGCGAATGCCGACCTGCAGAAACGCTCGACTGGCATGTTGGTGTTTCCGCGCGTGACCAAGGGTGGTGCAGGCATCGCCGGCGAATATGGTGAAGGCGTCCTGCAAATTAAAGGCAAGACGGTTGGCTATTACAGCATGGCTTCCGCATCGATTGGCCTTACTCTCGGCGCGGCCAAACGTAGCGAGATCGTCATGTTCATGAATCAGGAAACGCTTGATAAATTCAATGCCAGCAAAGGCTGGTCTATCGGCGCCGATACCGGGGTTGCGCTGGTATCTAAAGGTGTGGGTGGCGAGTACGACAGCAAGACCTTGCAGCGGCCGATCCTTGGCTTCGTATTCGGCGAAAAGGGTCTGATGGCCGATTTGTCCCTAGAAGGATCGAAGATCAATAAGCTCGAAAGATAATATAGGGCTTAGTACTTGCTTGTCACTGGAGGCGAAGCGTCAGTTGCTTTGCCTCCTGCTTGGCATTCTCGCGAAGGCCAAGGCATTCGTATCGCAATGTATGATACCGAACATACGATCAATTCAGATGAGTTCAACATGCTAGGCGCATTGATTTCAGCTTGGGCAATGAGGATTGAAAGGGAGGTCGTATGTCAGCAAGAATCGGCAAGCCTATATCTTCCTCAGCGCGAGTCGCTGGACTGGCATGTATATTCCTGTCTGGAGTCGGCGTAGCTACTGTCATGAATCATCTACCGGATATGTTCGGAAATGTAGCTGCATCGTCTTGCAGTGTGTGTCGAACCAGTGTCTGCAACTCGGTCGTAACCACTATGGAGCCATTACTCACTACGGTAGCCGGTTCAGCAGCGCCAGTGCCAGTTTCGGTCCGCTTCTAGCGCTATTACTTCTGGCCGGGAAACGTGACCAGCAAGTTTGATAGCCCGTCAGCGTGTTCTTATTCCACTGCCGATTGCCTTCCAGCGGACGGCGGGTAGGCCGGTCATGCTCCAGCGAATCACCTTTCAAGCATTCAGCATGACTGTGTTCGGCAAGCCAATCTGGCGAAAAATCAGGCGTACCAGCTTCAATTTAGAATGCTTGTACCTCCAGTGTACGCTAGCGAACAGAGCTAGGAAGTTTGTGGGCTTATGCTTACAAAACATAAGTGAAGTGACTAGACCTCAGGCAGCACTGCCGACTCTCTTTGGCCGCGAGTTGGGATTTCCACTGGCAACAGTCCAGAGGCCCAATCACGATTCGATGAGAGCTCCATGTCCATATCGAAACAATCACCGCCCACCAATCGTCTGCTGGCCGCATTACCGGCATCCGTCTTGGCGAGCTGCGAGCGTGTCGATCTGCAGTTCGCGGCGGTATTGTGCGAAGTCGACGAGCCGATCAAGCATGCCTACTTTCCGATTGACGGCTTCATTTCACTGGTAACGGCTCTTGATAGCGGCGAGAAACTGGAAGTTGGCATTGTCGGCGCTGAAGGCATGTTCGGTGTATCACTGGTGTCGGGCGTCAACGTGGCTTCGCACCACGCGCTAGTGCAGGGGGCGGGCACGGCATTGCGCATGAGCGTTGCAACGTTTGTGCGCCACTTCAAAAATAACCTTCGGTTTCAAAAAGATCTGCACAGCTATGTCTATGTGCTCATGCGTCAGCTTGCGCTGACGGCCGCTTGCAGCCACTACCACAATACGGGGGCACGCTTGGCGCGCTGGCTGCTGCTAACCCGTGACCGCGCACGCTCCGATGAATTTCATCTGACGCATGAGTTTCTGGCATACATGCTCGGTGTGCGCCGGGTGGGTATTACCGAGGCCGCTACAGCCTTGCAAAAGAGTGGCTTGATCGAGTATCGGCGCGGTCAAATTGTCATTCTGAACGGTCCAGGTCTGGAGAAGGCTTCATGCTGCTGCTATCGGCAGGCGAATAGTCTGTACCAACAAATTATGAGCGCTAAGAGTGGCAAGTCGCGCCGCGCGTCGATCCAGTGAGTGCGCGACTGACAGCGTTGCTTAATCGCTTATTCAATTTAAGTTCGGTTCCTTCCGCTTGGAGTATTGACGCCGACAACAGCGACCAGCTACTGCGCGCTGAGCTATTCAGCATTGAACGGCTTGAGCAACATGCGACGACGCTAGCAATGGCGCAAACTGTGGCCAGCAAAAGGGTGGCGCGGCATTCGTTGCAGGCTAGGTTGCGGAATAACGAGGCGGTGCTGTTGGCAGCATATCGCACCATTGCCGTGGCAGTTGGTGAAGGCCGTCCCGTCACACCTGCGGCCGAATGGTTGATCGACAACTATCATCTGGTCGAGGCGCAGATTCGTCAGATCAAGGATGACTTGCCGCCGCCATTCTATCGACAGCTGCCCAAGCTTGCCGCAGGACATCTCAGCGGCTATCCACGTGTGTTCGGACTTGCATGGAATTACGTCGCACATAGTGATAGCTTATTTGATCCGGAAACCTTGCGCCGTTTTGTGCGTGCCTATCAGCAGGTACAGCCGCTGACTATTGGTGAATTATGGGCTATGGCCATCACCCTGCGAGTGGTGCTGGTCGAAAATCTCAGGCGCGCGGCAGAACGCATTGTCGGCAGCCGCGTGGCACGCCAGCAAGCAGATCGCGTTGCCGATCAACTACTCGGCGCTAATGGCCGCGCTATCGATCCGACCTTTGTCGCGGATCCAAGTGCATTGCTCCGCGAGCATCAGGACGATCCCCGCTTTTTTGAGGTGTTCGTCGTGCAATTGCTCAAGCGACTGCGTGATCAGGATCCGCGTGTGACGCCGGCCTTGCTATGGCTAGAAGATCTCTTGAAGTCCCGGGGCACCAGTGCTGATGCCATGGTTCGTGATGAGCATCAGCGCCAGGGTGCATCGAACATCACCGTACGCAACATCATTACCAGCATGCGGTTGATATCCGACGTCAACTGGCCGGATTTTTTTGAAGATGTCTCACTGGTTGATGCCGAGTTGCGTTCTGTCGGTACCTCTAATGCGAGCATAGGAAGTCATTTTTCCGATATGGATTTCGCAACGCGAAATTTATATCGCAGCGCCATCGAAGAGCTAGCACGTGGTTCAACTCGCACCGAACTGGAGATTGCCAGCCTAGTTATCGCTACTGTAAACAGCCGTGATACATCACCGCAAGCCGGTGATCTTCGTGAGTGCGATCCGGGCTACTACCTGTTAGCACGCGGACGACCAGCCTTCGAACGTGCCGTGGGCTATCGTGCACCATTGCGACATTGGTTGAGCCGCTTTAACGAGTTGATCGGACCAGGTGGTTACATTGGCGTCATTCTATTGATGACGTTCATGGTGCTAGCCATGCCAATGTGGTCACTGCACATACGGCTGGTAACAGGTTGGCAGTGGATCATATTCGGAGTGTTGGGCTTGGTGCCAGCTATGGATCTGGCAGTGGCGTTGGTGAATCGCGCGGTCGCGCGTGGCTTTGGTGCCGCCATGTTGCCGGGCCTTGAGTTGCGCGATGGCGTGCCAGCAGAG
Source organism: Steroidobacteraceae bacterium (assembly GCA_050181835.1). GTDB lineage: Bacteria > Pseudomonadota > Gammaproteobacteria > Steroidobacterales > Steroidobacteraceae > CAILZL01. The sequence continues at coordinate 62,669 of JBFXCU010000007.1, forward strand.
TTCCGTACGATAGTGGTGGTGCCAACGCTGTTGACCACGGCCGAAGCGATTCAGGCACAGATCGAACGTCTTGAAGTACATTACCTAGCCTCGTCGCAGGGCGAACTACACTATGCGCTGCTCACTGACTGGAGTGATGCAACCACTGAACATGTCGACGGTGACGCCGAATTATTGCAGTTGGCCATCGCGGGAATCGAACGGCTGAATCAAGTTCATGGACAGGTTGCGACGGGCGAACGCTTCTATCTATTACATCGACACCGTGTGTGGAGCGAGGTTCAGCAGCAGTGGATGGGCTGGGAGCGTAAGCGCGGTAAGTTGCACGAGCTCAATCGCTTACTGCGCGGTGTGTCGGACACCAGTTTTTTTACTGAGCTTGCGCAGTCATTACCGCGCGATGTGTGCTTTGTGGTGACGCTTGATGCCGATACCCGTCTGCCGCGTGAATCCGTTCGGCGCATGGTCGGCAAGTTGGCGCATCCACTCAATCAGCCACGCTTTGACGCAATTACCGGCTGTGTCGTCGAGGGTTATGCGGTGCTGCAGCCGCGAGTCACGCCGTCATTGCCCCTGGGTCGCGAAGGCTCGTTATTTCAGCGGGTATTTTCCAGCATGACCGGCATCGATGCCTACGACGCAGCGGTGTCTGATGTGTATCAGGATTTGTTCGGCGCAGGTTCTTATGCCGGCAAGGGTATTTACAGCATCGATGCGTTTGAGGCTGCGTTGAGCGACCGAGTGCCGGAAGGTTCGTTGCTCAGTCACGACTTGTTTGAAGGCACTTTCGCACGCGCGGGCTTGGCATCCGATGTTGAAGTGGTTGAGGAGTTTCCATCGCGTTACGACGTGGCAGCCGCACGAACCCATCGTTGGGCGCGCGGCGATTGGCAGTTGTTGCCGTGGATGCTGGGGCGGCGAGATGTCGCACGGCGCGGCAGTGGTTCGATGCCACTCATCGGTCTGTGGAAAATGCTAGACAATTTGCGGCGCACGCTCTCAGCGCCGGCCACCGTGGTAGCGCTCGTGGTGGGATGGTTGTTGCCGTTGCCGGCAGCGCTCGTATGGACAAGGTTCTTGCTAATTGCCATTGCATTGCCAGTGCTGCTGCCAGTCATTGCCGCCATCGTGCCGTGCCGACGCGGCGTCAGTGTGCATAGCCACTTACGTGCGTTGGGATCCGATTTATGGCTGGCGCTGTTGCAGATTGCCTTTGTCATTACCTTTATGGCGCATCAGGCATGGTTGATGACGGATGCCATTGCACGAACCCTGTTTCGTCTGTTCATCAGCCACCGCAATTTGCTGGAATGGGTGACTGCAGCGCAGGCTCAGCTGAGTACGCGACTGACGCTGGTCACTGTCTATCGTCGCATGATTGCCAGTGTAATCATCGCGATCATGGCACTCCTGTTGATTGCCTGGAGCGGAGGTGCAGTACGGTGGTTGGCATTGCCATTTATTTTGTTGTGGCTGGCCGCTCCTGCCATTGCACGCGCGATCAGTGTGTCGCCGCTGGTGGCAGGACGATTAATGGTGACGACCGATGATGCGCAGGCACTGCGTCTGATCGCGCGTCGTACCTGGCGCTACTTTGAAACCTTTGTGACCGACGTAGAGCACATGCTGCCGCCTGATAATTTCCAGGAAGATCCACAACCGGTAGTAGCGCATCGCACTTCGCCGACCAATATGGGGTTGTATCTATTATGTGCCGTCAGTGCGCGTGATTTCGGTTGGGCAGGGGTGCTGGATATCGTGGCGCGCCTAGAAGCAACGCTGGCGACTATGCAGCGCCTGGGAAAATTTCGTGGTCATTTTTACAACTGGTATGACACTCGCGACCTGCGCCCGCTGGAACCACGCTATGTGTCGTCGGTCGACAGCGGCAACCTCGCGGCGCACTTGATTGCGGTATCTAATGCCTGTCGCGAATGGGCCGACAGTTGTCTGGATATATTGGCGTCGCATCACGTCAGTATTGCCGGTGTTGAAGATACCATTGATCTCATGCACGAGGCTTTGCAGGCGCTGCATGTGGAGCACCGCACGCACACGCTGGCGATCAAGCATTTGCAAAGTACGCTGAGTAAGCTGACCGATGAGTTGCAGCAAATCGGTTCCAGTGCAATTTCTGCTACGCAGCTCAGTAGCTTAGTCGCACAGGCGAGCACCCTCGTGGATATCGCCCGTGCCTTGAGCAGCGAATGGATAACTGAAACACCCAGTGATCCGGCACAAGAAAAAAATACGGCCGACTATAGCGATGTGCTGTACTGGGCTGCAGCCACGCTTGAATCTATCGAAAGCTGGCAGCGCGATGTCATGCAGTCAGATGCGATACGTGGCGAATTGCAACAACGCTTACTGGCGGTTGCGGCGGAAGCGCATGTCATGGCGCTGGCCATGGAGTTTGGTTTTCTGCTCGATCCGGAACGCAAGCTGCTGTCCATCGGCTACAGCGCCACCGATGGTACGCTTGACCCCAGCTGCTACGATCTCTTGGCGTCGGAAGCGCGGCTGGCCAGTTTCTTTGCCATTGCCAAGAACGATGTATCGACCCGTCACTGGTTTCGCCTCGGTCGTTCAGTTACTGCAATTGGTCGTGGTGCGGCACTGATTTCTTGGTCCGGGTCTATGTTCGAGTACTTGATGCCTTCGCTGGTGTTACGCGCGCCTGTAGGAAGCTTGCTGGAGCAAACCAGCCGCTTGATAGTGCAGCGCCAGATTGATTACGGCAAGGAACGCGGTGTGCCTTGGGGCGTTTCCGAGTCAGCCTTTAGTGCACGCGATCTCGAGTTTACTTATCAATATTCCAACTTTGGTGTGCCAGGCCTTGGCCTGAAACGTGGCTTGATCGAAAATCTGGTGATTGCACCGTATGCGACGGCGTTAGCGGCAATGGTGGATCCGGCAGCAGCCATGCGCAACCTTACGCGTCTATGCACAATCGGTGCATATGGTCGATATGGATTCTACGAGGCGCTCGATTACACGCGTGCACGTCTGCCGTCCGGTTCACAGCTGGTAGTTGTGCGTGCCTTCATGGCGCATCACCAAGGCATGTCCGTGGTGGCCATTGCCAATGTGTTGTTCGACGGGCGCATGCGCGCGCGCTTTCATGCCGAAGCCATTGTGCAGGCGACCGAACTATTGTTGCAGGAACGCACGCCGCGCGATGTCTCCATTGCTCATCCGCGTGCCGAAGAAGTAACCACCGCAGCGCGCATCGGCAGTACCGATTTACCGGAAGTGCGGCGACTGCATACGCCGCATACCGCTTCACCGCAGACGCATCTACTATCGAATGGCCGCTATGCCGTAATGCTCACCGGCGCAGGCTCCGGCTACAGTCGTTGGCGTGAGCTGGCGCTGACACGCTGGCGCGAAGATGTCACGCGTGACGATGCTGGCAGCTATATCTTCTTGCGCGACGTGGCCAATGGTGCTGTATGGTCTGCTGGGTATCAGCCTAGCGGTGCAGAGCCTGATAGCTACGACGTAACCCTTACGGAATATCGCGTCGAGTATCATCGTTGTGATGGTGCGTTGACTACAATATTACACGTGGTGGTATCGCCGGAAGACGATGCCGAGGTACGACGCGTGTCGATCACCAACAACGGTGATGATGTACGCGATATCGATGTCACTTCATATTGCGAATTGGTGTTGGCGCCGCAGGCGGCCGACAATGCGCATCCGACATTTTCCAAGCTATTTGTACAGACTGAGTATGTGGCCAAGCTCGGCGCGCTGCTGGCTACTCGACGCCGTCGCTCCCCTGAAGAGGCACATATATGGATTGCGCATCACGTGGTCGTGGAAGGTGAGGTGTTGGGCTTGGCAGAGTACGAAACTGATCGGTCACGCTTTCTTGGGCGTGGACGTGAAATCAATGATGCAATTGCAGTGGTGGATGGCGGGCCGTTATCCAATACCGTCGGAACCGTGCTCGATCCAATCTTTGCATTACGCAAGCGAGTGCGTATTCAACCCGGTGCCACCGTGCGTCTGTCTTTCTGGACCAGTGTGGCCGAGTCGCGTGCCGCAGTACTGGACTTGTTCGACAAACATCACGATGCCAATGCCTTTGTGCGTGCCGCTACTCTCGCCTGGACTCAGGCGCAGGTGCAGTTGCGCCATCTGGGTGTGACTGCTGAACAAACCAATCTATTTCAGCGTCTGGCCGGACACCTGTTATATGCCAATGCATCTCTGCGGCCTTCCTCTGACGCTATTCAACGCGGTGGTGGTACGGCTTCCGCGTTGTGGGCGCAGGGCATTTCTGGTGATGTGCCCATTGTATTGTTACGCATTGATCATGTCGAAGACATCGATATTGTGCGGCAACTATTGCGCGCGCACGAATACTGGCGACTAAAACAGTTGGCAGTGGATCTGGTTATTCTCAACGAGCGAGCGCATTCGTACGTGCAGGATCTGCAGATTGCACTGGAGACTGCAGTACGGATGAGTCAGTCGCGATCAGTCGTGAATATTGGTGCCCACAATACCAAAGGCTCTGTCTACGTATTACGCACCGATTTGATCGCTGCGGAAACACGTTCCGTGTTGTCTTCGCTTGCACGTGTTGTGTTGCATGGCCAGCGTGGCACGCTGGCCGATCAGGTTGAACGGTGCGCGGAAGATCTGCCTGTGATGAGACGCGCGCCACCGCTCAGGCCACGGGTGACTTATGGCACGCCCGATAGGTCACCTCGGAACCTAGAGTACTTCAATGGTGTGGGTGGTTTTGACGCGAATGGCTGCGAATATGCAATTACATTGGGTGCAGAGCAATCGACGCCCACGCCGTGGATCAACGTCATTGCAAATCCGCAGTTCGGCTTTCAAGTGTCGGCCGAGGGTGGTGGGTACACTTGGTCGGTCAACAGCCGCGAGAACCAGCTTACCCCGTGGGGCAACGATCCTGTGACCGATCGTCCCGGCGAAGTGCTGTACGTGCGCGATGACGATACCGGCGAGCTGTGGGGTCCGACCGCTGCGCCGCTGCGCGATGACGCTGCGCCGTATGAGATTCAGCATGGTCAGGGCTACAGCCGGTTCAAACACAGTGCGCATGGCATTGAACTTGAATTACTGATGTATGTACCCATCGACGACCCCATCAAAATCTTTCGCCTCAAGCTGCTAAATGTTTCAGCGCGTACTCGACGCCTGTCGGTCACGGCCTATGTCGAGTGGGTATTGGGTACATTGCGTGGTGCAGCAGCGCCAACCATTGTTACTGAAATGGATTCACTGACCGGAGCTATGCTGGCGCGAAATCCTTATAGTGCCGTGTATGGATCGCGCGTTGCGTTCACGGATCTGGCCGGAAAACAATCGCAATGGACCGGCGATCGGCGCGAATTCCTGGGGCGTCACGGCCGACTGGATCGGCCTGCGGCATTGTTTGACTCTGCACCTTTAAGTAAACGCACGGGTGCGGGCCTTGATCCATGCGCTGCCTTGCAAACAGCGCTGACCCTTGGTGTTGATGAGCAAACTGAGGTCGTTTTCCTGCTGGGCGAGACGGCTTCGGTGATCGACACTCAAGCCTTGCTGATGCGTTATCGATCCTGCGATCTTGATGTCGTGCTGCACACCATCACTGACTATTGGGATGATGTACTCGGCACGGTCCAAGTCAGAACGCCAGATCGATCCATGGACATCATGCTCAATCGCTGGCTGTTGTATCAGACCTTGGTATGTCGCATTTGGGCACGTTCGGCTTTTTATCAGGCTAGCGGTGCGTATGGTTTTCGCGATCAGTTACAGGACGGTATGGCGCTAGCAGTGTCCCGACCAGCAATTACGCGCGAACATTTATTGCGTGCAGCCGGGCGACAATTTCCCGAAGGTGATGTACAACATTGGTGGTTACCGCCGACGGGGCAGGGCGTGCGCACGCATATCTCCGATGATCGCATTTGGCTGGCTTATACCTGCCTGCACTACCTCAAGGTTACGGGCGATCTGTCGATTCTGGATGAGCAAGTGGCCTTTATCGAAGGCACCAAACTTGAACTACATCAACATGATGACTATTTTCTACCTGAGGTCGGCGACGATAGCGCCACCTTGTTTGAACATTGCGCGCGTGGACTGGACGGCAGTCTGGCACTAGGGGCTCATGGTTTGCCGTTGATCGGTACTGGTGACTGGAACGATGGCATGAATCGCGTCGGCGAGCAGGGTCGGGGCGAAAGCGTATGGCTGGGCTGGTTCCTGCACTCCACCCTCACTGGCTTTGCCACAGTGGCCAAGGAGCGCAATGAGCCGGAACGTGCCGCGCAGTGGATGAGACATGCTGCCGGACTCAATGCATCGCTAGAACGAGATGCGTGGGATGGTGACTGGTATCGACGTGGCTATTTCGACGATGGCACGGCATTCGGTTCGGCCAGCAGCGAAGAATGTCGCATTGATTCGATCGCGCAATCGTGGAGCGTGCTTTCCGGTGCAGCGAATCCCGATCATGCAGCGAGAGCCATGGAGGCGGTTGATGCACAATTGATTCGGCGCGAAGATGGTCTGGCGTTATTGTTTACGCCGCCTTTTGATCTCACGCCACTGGAGCCTGGTTACATCAAGGGCTATCCGCCTGGGTTACGCGAGAATGGCGGTCAGTACACGCATGCTGCCGCGTGGTCCGTCATGGCGTTCACGAAACTCGGTGATGGCGATAAGGCGGCGGAATTATTTTCGCTACTCAATCCAATCAATCACACTAGCACGCGCACTGGCCTGCGACGCTACAAGGTTGAGCCCTATGTGGTAGCAGCTGATGTGTACTCCGTGGCGCCGCATGTAGGTCGCGGTGGCTGGACTTGGTACACGGGTGCGGCAGGTTGGTTATATCGAGCTGGTCTTGAGGGTATTCTCGGCTTTCAGCTGCAGGGCGATTATCTGCTACTCAGACCGTGCATACCAAAGTCTTGGCCACGCGTTGAGATTAATTTTAAATATCGCTCGTCTCGCTACGAAATCGTCGTAGAAAATCCCGATTTTATAAGTAGTGACGCACTGCGCACTATGCTTGATGGTGTGGTTGTATCTGAGCAGCGTATTCCATTGCATGACGATGGCGTAACGCATCATGTACATGTAAGGCTCGGATAACCTTGGCATATCGATGTGGAGTTGACTCTATGATCTAGAGTATCTCCATCACCGTCAGCAGGTTTGTATGTATTCTCGCGCGGCTCGGCATTGCGAATCGCTGTTCCAGTAAGCACGACGTGCTTTTTGGGGGCTGGGAAGTTGCCGCCAATTTCCCCGGGCTGTCAATAGACATTTATTGGACACAGCCGGACTGGAATGCGGCAATTATGCTTATTTTTACGGGTTTTTTGAAAGGACACCGTCCTGAACGGACGGCTCCGGATTACCAACTGGTGCCCAGGAGAGGACTCGAACCTCCACGGATTGCTCCACTAATACCTGAAACTAGCGCGTCTACCAGTTCCGCCACCTGGGCATCATTTTTCAATGTCTTGAGCAGGGGTGGCCTGCACAAGGCGCGCAACTCTACCGATGGCATTTACGAGTGTCAATGCATTTGCGAACGTGGCAAAGTGAGACTTGAGTTAACGTAGTAGATACTTGGTCTGTTGTCAGTCAGTGCGTGGTTTTAATCATGAGTAAACGTCGTAATTCGGAAAAGAATGAACCCAAAGAACAGGCGTCGCCAGCAGTGAAGTCGTCAAAGTCAACCGCAACACAAGCACCCCGTAAGCGGGGCGGCGTGATCCTGCCCGATATTCTGGAGGCGCTGCGTAGTGCAGGGCAGCCACTGGCTTTGCCAGCGTTGGCTAGTATGTTGTCGATTGGCGGCAAGGCATCGCAGACTCGCTTGCAGCAACAACTGGCTGATTTGGAGCGTTCAGGCGAACTAGTCCGTAATCGTCGCGATGAATACTGTTTGCGAGAGCGCATTGGGCTGGTGGTGGGAACTGTTAGCGGCCATCGTGACGGGCATGGTTTTGTGCAACCAGATGATCGCTCGACGCCAGTGTTTCTGTCACATCGGCAGATGCAACAAGTGATGCATGGTGATCGGGTCTCGGCACGCATTACTGGCACCGATCGTCGTGGCCGACCGGAAGGCAGCATTGTTGATGTATTGGAGCGCAGCACGCAGGAAATCGTTGGCCGCTTGTACGAAGATTCCGGTGTGTATTTTGTGGTACCAGACAATCCGCGCATCAGTCATCGAATTGTGGTACCAACCAAACAGCTACAAGGCGCGCGTGCCGGGCAGATTGTATTGCTGACGTTGATCGAGCAGCCAGGACGCAATGCCCAACCGCTTGGGCATGTCACCCATATTCTAGGTGACCATGGTGCGCCGGGGATGGAGACCGATATTGCCATTCACGCGCATGGCTTACCCTGCGAATTCCCGGACGCCGTGGTGGCGGAGGCAAAAAAGTTTGGCGTTACGGTAAATGCCGCTGCCAAACGTAATCGTCTCGACTTGCGCAATTTACCGTTAGTTACCATTGATGGTGAAGATGCGCGTGACTTTGATGATGCGGTGTATTGCGAACCGGTACGCGGTGGCTGGCGTCTGTTGGTAGCGATTGCCGATGTCGGGCACTACGTGGCGCTGGGCAGTGAACTTGATGCAGAAGCAGCGCAGCGGGGCACATCGGTTTATTTTCCGAATCGCGTTATCCCCATGCTGCCGGAGGCTTTATCGAATGGCTTGTGTTCACTTAACCCTGAGGTAGATCGGTTATGCATGGTGTGCGAGATGCGGGTCTCACCGGCTGGAAAAATCACTCGCGCTGAATTTGCTGAAGCGGTGATGTGTTCAGCGGCACGATTTACCTATACCGAAGTGGCAGCATTTCTAGCTAATCCTGCCGCGCTGAATACCGCACAAGCACAGGCATTGGCAGCGCCTCTGCAGAATCTGCATGCCGTCTTTAAAGCATTGTCCATTGCACGTGCTGAACGTCATGCGTTGGAGTTTGATTCGCCGGAGCTAAAGGCGCGCTTTGATCAGCAGGGCAAGGTAGCCGCGTTTGTCGAAGCGTCGCGTAACGATGCGCATCGATTGATTGAGGAATGCATGATTGCCGCCAATGTACAGGCGGCGAAGTTTCTCAAGAAGCACAAAATCCCGACTTTGTATCGGGTACACGGCGCACCGGAAGAGGATCGTTTGGAAAAGCTACGCGAGTTTTTACGCAGCTTCGCCATCAGCCTGCCACAGGATGGGCCAATCACTCCCGCAGACCTGAGCGCCGTATTAAGAAAAACCAATGCCAGTGATGAAGCGCGCCTGATCGAAACCGTGGTGGTGCGCTCACTACCACAGGCGGTATACCAACCAGAGAATATCGGACATTTCGGATTGGCACTCAGTGAATATGCCCATTTCACCTCACCGATTCGACGCTATCCTGACCTGCTGGTGCATAGGGGGATACGCCACGTGCTGCGTGGTGGTACGGCAGAAGACTGGCCAGAAGCGCTGGGAAATATGGATGCGTTAGGTCAACAATGTTCAATGCTGGAGCGACGCGCAGATGATGCGACGCGCGATGCCATGGCTTGGTTGAAGTGTGAGTATATGCAGAATCGCATCGGTGACGAGTTCGACACGATAGTGACGGGGGTGGTGGACTTCGGTCTGTTTGCGCAGGTTAAAGGCATGCAGATTGATGGGCTGATTCATGTCAGCAGCCTCGGTACAGATTACTTTCATCGCGATAAATCCGGCTATCGCCTAGTCGGTGAACGTAGTGGTCGAGTCTTCAGACTGGGCGATTCGTTGCGCGTGCGGCTAATCAATGTTGTGATTGATGAGCGAAAAATTGATTTCGAGCTGGTGCAGGATCGCCAGGATGCCGTCAGACCGTCATCATCAAAACAATTTGCAAACAAACCAGGGCGCGGTTCGTTTCACGCACGTCGTGGCGGACAACGCCGGAGAGATAAATGAGTGAAGCCAGTTTGGTGTTTGGTATGCACGCAGTGCGTACCTTGTTACAACGTCAAGCCGATAAAGTGGAACAATTGCTACTGGTGCGCGGTCGTGAAGATGCCCGCATGAGTGAGGTACTGCAACTGGCTCGTGATCATGCGGTCAAAGTGGAGTTCCGCAGCGCGCATGATCTTGATCAGCTAGCTCGTGGTGAGCGGCATCAAGGTGTGTTGGCCAAGCTGGTGAAGGTGGATAACCTTGGCGAAGGTGCGTTGGATGAAATACTGGATAAAGCCGGTACAGTGCCATTGGTATTAGTGCTAGATGGGGTTACCGACCCCCATAATCTAGGTGCATGTTTACGCACTGCGGATGCCGCTGGGGTACACGCGGTTATCGTACCTCGTGATCGCGCCGCCGGTATGTCGCCTACTGTACGCAAGGTGGCGGCGGGTGCCGCAGAAACGGTGCCGCTGATTCAGGTGGTTAATCTGGCGCGTACGCTACGTTGGTTAAAAGAGCGCGGTTTCTGGCTGGTTGGGACAGACGATCAAGCCGCTATCGCATTGCATACTGCAAAATTGGCCGGGCCGCTGGCAGTTGTAATGGGTGCGGAAGGTGAGGGGATGCGTCGCCTCACCAAAGAAAATTGTGACTTGCTAGTCAACATCCCGATGCGGGGCGTGGTGGAAAGTTTGAACGTATCAGTGGCGACCGGAGTGATGTTGTACGAGGTGCTACGGCAGCGCACCTCGATCTGATCCATCCATTGTTTAATTACTAGTGCGTAGTGTTGGTTGTTACCACTGTGGTTGCGTTGTGATCTGCAGCAATCAAGTTACTAACGTAGTCAGCGGTAATTTCTGCAGTTTCATTCAACAGAGCATCTGGGGCGGCATCTTTTTTCTGCGCGTCCTGACCTTCTTGCTTCTCAAGCTCTTCCAGAGTGGCAACGGTAGCTTCGCCAAGACTTGAGCGTCGGGTGTTGGCGCGTTCTAGACGTGCTTTATCTACTGCTTCGCGCTGCTGTTGCCGCGTTTTCAAATTAAGTGAAATAACTTTTTCCTTGCGCAACTCATCGTACGCTGCAATGTTTTGCAGCAGGTACTGGTAGTTGGCATCGGCGGCGATCCGTTGGGCATGGTTGTTGAGCAAGCGATCAACCGTTGACTTCAAGCTATGACTTAAATTGCCTGCAGGTTCAAAACTGGCGGCACGGATACGATCCCAAGGTAAGGCGCTGTCCATGCTACTTTCACCGGTATCTTCGGTGCTAATTGCAGAGGGTAGAGAGATATCCGGTTCGACGCCACGATGCTGAGTACTCTCGCCAGTGATGCGATAAAACTTGCCAGTGGTGATGGTGAGCTGACCAAATCCGGCGTCTTTGCTAGTAGTGAATCGATCTAGTGGATTCACGGTTTGCACCGTGCCCTTGCCAAAACTCTGCTGACCAATAATCAAACCGCGCCCATAGTCCTGAATGGCGCCCGCAAAAATTTCTGATGCGGAAGCGCTGTATCTATCAATCAAGACTGTAAGCGGGCCATCCCACTCGACATGGCTGTCGGTGTCATCCAGCGCTTCGATTTGACCGCCAGTTTGCCGTACTTGTACTACTGGACCGGTGTTGATGAATAGGCCGGTCAAGCCAATGGCTTCTTGCAAATTGCCGCCGCCATCGGCGCGTAAGTCCATGACAATGGCTTGCACACCGACTTGTTTAAGTTCGGTTATCAACTTACTTACATCACGGGTCAGACTACGATAGTTAGGATCGCCGGCTTGCTGCGCATCGGAGTCTTGATAAAAACTGGGCACGGTGATGATGCCTATCTTGACGTCCTTGCCCTTACGCTTGACGGTGTGGATTGTTTGTTTGGCAGCATATGACTCCATGGTGATCTTGTTGCGTACCAGGCTAATGACTTTTTCAGTTGATCCCGGAGCTGCGCCTGCCGGCAGTATTTGCAGACGCACCGTGGTGCCGCCTTTGCCGCGAATAAGTTGCACCACATCATCAATACGCCAGCCAGTGACATCCACCAATTTGGCTGTCGTGCCTTCACCTACCGCAGTGATACGATCATTGGCGTTAATCAGTCCACTGACCGCCGCTGCACCGCCGGCGATGACGCCCTGTACCACCACAAAATCATCTACCACGGATAACGATGCGCCAATCCCCTCATAAGAAAGGCTCATTGCAATCTTGAATTCATTTGAATCGCGTGGTGAAAAGTAGTTGGAGTGCGGATCAAATACATGCACGAACGAATTCATGAATACATCAAAGACATCGTCACCGCTGGTCTTGTCCATGTTTTTTAGCGCACGCGTGTAGCGCTTTTCCAGCGCTTCTTTGGCTTCTTGCCAAGTCTTACCGGTCAGCATTAGCGACAACGCATCATTCTTTACGCGTTTGCGCCATAGCTCGTTCATCATCTCGATATCATCTAGCCATGGGGCTTTAGTCCGGTCATAGTCGAAAGACTCATCAAGCGTAAAGTCAGGCTCGGTTTTCAGCAGTTCAAGCGCATAGTTGATACGCTCCTTATTGCGGGATTGGAACCGATTGTAGACTGCAAACGCGGGGTCAATATTGCCATTGAGAATGGCATCATCCAGTTGGTATCGAATGCGCTCGAACTCTTTGATGTCACTGGCCAGAAAATAACTACGTGCCGGATCCAAGTTGGACAGGTAGCGATCCAGCATGACTGATGAAAATGGGTCATTGATGCTGGTTTGCCGATAGTGGGCTCGTTCCATTATTGCGCTGACCAAGCGACTTACCTGACGTTGCCGGTCGGTGGCGGCGTAGCTACCTTCTGTATTGGCCACTGCTACGTTTAGCGGCAATTGCGAAGACGCTGATAATCCCAGCGCCAACACAGCCATGGCGGTGCCACTCAACCACAGGCTGCGTTTATGAAGGTATTGGTTACTGCTGGAAGAAGTCATTAGACTGCTACACTCACTGTTTAATGCTTCTGCCAGAGTAGGGGTGAGTGATAAGGCAATCAAGCCTGTATAGCGACTTTATGCCGGATTTTTGTGACAAATAGTTAATACGCAGGAAGTATCCATTGGGACCGTTAGCCGCCTTGACCGCCATCATTTTCGGATCAGCTGTCGCCATTAGCTTTAGTTTGTGTGCAGTGTTGGTCATTTTCTGGGTGATTCACGCAGACATCGCGCAAATTGGCGTAGAGATAGGGCAGTTACCGTTCTATTGTCTGGGATTTTTGGCGCTGGCGGGTGTTTCGGGCTCTGCCATGTTCAGTTTGGCGAAAAACCTGTGGTGGCGTTGGCGTGCGCAAGCAGCTATGTGGGTATCGTTGGCTGGGGGCGTGCTCCTGATCTGGTTACGCTAGTTACACACTAAGTCAGTGTCAGCTGGCTTATCAGCGCGGAACTCGCGACCATGTGTTGCGTTTGTCAAAAGCACCGCTGTTGTAAGGGTCAAAGCTTTGGTTTTTCTCTTGATCTAGGGATGGCTTATCGAGCGCCTTGTTAGGCTCTACACTGGGGCGGTTATGCAAACGGCTTTGTTGCGTACCAGTAAGGCTTTTCGGTGCTGCAGTTGGTGGCGAAAAAGCTGCAGTCTTGGGCTGATTTTGAGCGAGCCTAAGTTGAGTTGCAGGCGCTGAGTAGAAGCGGTTTCCGTTGCTCATAAAGCTAAGTGATGGTTGTCAAAAACAAGGGTATTGAATCACGCCCGCAGTCTACTGTTGCTGAATGAGACAGGCCTATAGAAGACAAAGCGATTTATGTTTTATCGTGTTGAATCTGTGATGCCAGTCACACTGAATCAGCATACACGCTTTATATCTGCCTCTAATCATGCGCCAAGGCGAGGTTCGCGGCGCGTCGGTAGTTTTTGTGTAGATGGCTTGGCTGAGCTAACACTTGTCATGCGTAGGACCAACCTGATCAGCAGCACAGCACTGGGAGGGGCAAGCGCCAATACCCATGCAGAGGGTTGCAATTGCTGCAATCCTTGCAAAGTGCTGGTGTACATACCGGCGAAACCAGATGCGTGAGGGCCAAATAGTTTTGTCCCCACCAAATAAATCAATGCGGGTAACAGCAACAAACTCAGCAGGCCGACAACCACAACCAGCAACAGCTCGGTACGAAGGGAAAATGTTTTCATATGATGGTGCAACTCAAGTCGGACTGCCGATTTGCTGCATCTTCCAGTAAAGTGCCGCCGCATTGCAATTCCTTGATCAGAGAAACACATATGAATACTGCCGTGACCCAACCACTTCGTACCGCCGTCATTGGGGTTGGGTATCTGGGACGGTTTCATGCGCAGAAATACCGTGAGTTGCCCAATTCGAAATTGGTTGCCGTGGTAGATAGCGTGCCAGCGGCGGCGCAGCAGGTAGCGAATGAACTCGGTGTAGCCGCTGTATCCGACTATCGCGAGTTGTTGGGTAAGGTTGATGCGGTCAGCATTGTGGTGCCCACGCCATTGCATTTCGCTGTGGCGGAAGCTTTTCTCGCGCACGGCGTGCATGTGCTGGTGGAAAAACCGATAACTGAAACTATTGCGCAGGCACAGCGACTGATTGATCTGGCCAAACTTAAATACTGCGTACTACAAGTGGGGCATCTGGAGCGCTTCAATCCGGCAATCCAGGCTGCGGCCAAACTGATCGATACACCACGCTTTATCGAATCGCATCGTCTAGCGCCCTTCAAGCAGCGTGGTACCGATGTGAGCGTGGTATTGGATCTGATGATCCACGATATTGATCTGATTCAGGAATTGGTGGGGAAGCCTATTGCCAGCATCGATGCGGTGGGCGCGCAGGTGTTTTCTCAGGACATCGATATTGCCAATGCGCGCATTCGTTTTGAAGGTGGCTGCGTCGTCAATACCACCGCGAGCCGGGTCAGCCTCAAACAGGAACGCAAAATGCGCATCTTCCAAGACGATGCCTACCTATCGATTGACCTGCAACAGAAAATATTGAGCGTGGTTAGCAAAAAGCTACCCGGGCCAGTGGATTCGCCATCGCAAGTGGCGATTGACGAACAATCATTCGATCAGGGCGATGCGTTGCGTAGCGAAATCGCGGCGTTTCTACACTCAGTACAGACGGGCGGTGCGCCAGTGGTCAGTGGTGAGGATGGGTTACGCGCGCTGGCGACAGCGATCCAGATTACCGAATTGCTGGCCCAGCAGCAGCAATCCTGATTTTAACTCACTCCAGCCATTGCTTACGGCGACGTTTGCCGCCGTGTTGTTCGCGCTCGCCGATATCATAATCGTCAAAGTCTGATACCTGTTCGGCGGTGAATTTTTGTTCGCGATATTTTTCCAACCTGCGCCAAGCAGGCTCCTCCTGTGACACAGTGCCACGTTTGGAACGTCCAATGTCTTCGATCAAAGATTCGTACTTGGAATCATCGCTATCTGCGCCGACCAAGTCAGCGTCCTCATCAAAATCGTCTTCCGGCTTTTCGCTCATGAAGTGAACCGTAGTGATCGAACAGTAAAGTTGCGGGTAGGTAAATTTATATTTGTATTTTCTGAATCACGCAAGTTTTGTTTTTGGTGACCCTAATTGGCTTATCTGACCAGCTCGTTCAATTGGAAGATCGGTAGCAACATGGCGAGTACGATAAACAGTACCAGCCCAGCCATAGCGACAATCATTAATGGGCCAAGAATACCGACGAACGCGCCTAGTACCGCGTCCATTTCGCGCTCCTGATTGGCGGCAGCACGATCCAGCATGGCTTCTAGCTCGCCGCTGGATTCACCGCTGGAAATAAGGTGAATCATCATGGGTGGAAACTGCTTGGTGGCACCCAAGGAACGACCAATGGGCGAGCCTTCGCGCACCTTTACGGCAGCAGCTTGCACTGCCTCGCGCATTGGTAAATTACTCACCACTTCGCCGGAGATACGCAGGGCGTCAAGTACCGGCACCGCGCTGGACGTCAGTGTGGCCAGTGTGCGTGCAAAGCGGGTGGTGTTAGTGCCGCGTACCACACGGCCTAACAGTGGCACACGCAGCAGGAAGGCATGAAAGCGGCGCCGATTGGCTTCGATGCGCAGCGACCGATTGAACAAGATGCCGCCTATCACTAAGGTCGCCAGCAACAGCAATCCCCAATCACGCATGAAGTCCGAGAAAGCCATCAGGATGCGTGTCATCAATGGCAGGGCGGCCTTGGCGTTATCAAACTGCTTGACGATTTTAGGCACTACATAGGTGAGCATTAGCATCACGATGCCCGAGCACACCGTAAACAGCAGCACTGGATACAGCATGGCATTGATGGTGCGGCTGCGTAATTGCTCGCGTGATTCGGTGTAATCCGCCAAGCGTTCCAGCACCGTATCCAGGTGGCCGGATTGTTCGCCAGCAGCCACCGTTGCCCGATATATTTCTGGAAATGAACTAGGGAAGTCACTCAGGCCATCAGCCAGTGGATGCCCTTCTAAGACTTTGGCACGCACGCCCATGAAGACGCTGCGCACGTGTGCCTGCTCGGTTTGTTCCGAGACGGCTAATAGGGATTCTTCCAATGGCAGGCTAGCGCGTACCAAGGTGGAGAGTTGGCGAGTGACCAGCGCCAGCTCATAGGCACTCAGACGTTTAGTACGCTTAGTGCTGAAGCGACTGGCTCGATCACTGCGAGCCTCACGGCGTTGTACTTCTTCGACACTGATTGGCAGCAGGCTTTGGTCGCGCAATAGCTGCCGTACCTGTTTGGCAGTATCGCCTTCCAGAATGCCCTGCCGCTCCTGACCAGTCGTGTCCAGTGCAGTATATTGGAATGCGCCCATTTGATCGGCTTACTCTTCGCGAGTCACGCGCAACACTTCTTCAACGGTGGTGATGCCTTGCAAAATCTTGTTGCGGCCATCATCACGAATGCTCGGCGTTAGCGTGCGTGCATAGCGTTCCAGTTCATGTTCGCCAGCGCCATCGTGAATCATAGTGCGCAGCGTGTCGTCCACCGCCACAAATTCATGGATGCCGGTTCGTCCCTTGAAACCTTGTGTCGCGTCTGCGCGCGGTCGATACAGCGTAACCGGTGGTTCGCTGGTGGGTATGTTGAGCAGGCGTCGTTCGTAATCACTGGCGATATACGCCTCGCGTTGTTCTAAGTTCAGCACCCGCACCAGACGTTGCGCCAGCACACCCAGCAAGCTGGAGGAAAGTAAAAAAGGCTCGATGCCCATGTCGCGTAATCGGGTAACGGCACCAACTGCAGTGTTGGTATGTAGGGTAGAGAGCACCAAGTGACCGGTGAGTGAGGCTTGTACGGCGATCTGTGCCGTTTCCAGATCACGAATTTCGCCGACCATCACCACGTCCGGATCCTGACGCAGGATAGCGCGCAGGCCCCGCGCGAAAGTCATGTCTACCTTGGTGTTGACTTGCGTTTGACCAATGCCATCGATGTAGTACTCGATGGGATCTTCGACAGTCATGATATTGCGGGTGTTGTCGTTAATGCACTCCAGTGCTGCATACAGTGTGGTGGTTTTGCCGGAACCGGTCGGGCCTGTGACCAGTACAATGCCATGTGGTCGGTGGACGAGTTGATTCATCAGAACCTGGGTTTCCGGCACCATGCCTAACGACGATAACTCCAGCCGTCCGGCTTGTTTATCCAGCAAACGTAGCACCACCCGCTCACCATGTCCGGCGGGGATGGTAGAGACGCGCACATCAACTGCACGACCCGCCACGCGCAACGAAATACGCCCATCCTGCGGCAGTCGCTTTTCGGCAATATCCATTTTTGACATCACCTTGATACGCGATACCACCAGCGACGCCAGAGCTCGCTTGGATTGCAGCACTTCGCGCATGACGCCATCAACACGAAAACGCATTACCAAGCGATTCTCGAAGGGTTCGATGTGAATATCCGAGGCGTTTTCTTTAACCGCTTGGGTGAACACCGCATTAATTAATTTGATAATGGGTGCGTGATCGTCGCTTTCCAGCAAATCAGAGGGTTCGGGTAGGTCTTCGGCCAAATGTGCCAGATCGACATCATCCTCCAGCCCACCCACAGCCTGCTGCGCAGCGTTCTGACCGGATTCGTACTGACTACGCAAGGCTTGGTCAAACTGTTCGCTGTCGAGACGCTGTAGATCCAGTGGTAAGTTAATTAACCGTCGTACTTCGGCAATGGCGGTAGGGGTAACGTCCATTCGACACACAAGCCGCGCGCGGGTATCGGTTACTTCACTCAGTATGACGCCATGACGTTTGGCAAAGCTGAAGCTCAGGCTCGGTTTGGCGGTGACTTCATTGAGCAAATCAAGCGACGCATTCATGAGCTGGCTCAGTTCAACGGCGTGGTGGTCAGGTCACGGTCGGGCACCACGGGCGCTACTGGCGTTATTTCCGGTTTAGGTTCTGACTGCTTCAGTTCGGGTAACAAAGGTTGCAGTTCACCAAGTTGTAGGCTGGCTTTACCATCGTTACGTTGTAGTTGTAGATCACGGATGAAATTGTACTTGGCATTGGTTTCATAGGACGCCTGTATGCCATTACGCAGAATGGTTGGTTTGATAAATACCAATAAGTTGGTTTTGGTCTTTTTGCTGTTACGCGACTTGAACAAATTACCGAGGATAGGTATTGAACCCAGAATCGGTACACGTGAATTACCTTCGACCAGGTTGTCCTCGAGCAAGCCGCCCAGCACGATGGTCTGCCCGTCATCCACCATGACCACGTTTTCAATTGAGCGCTTGTTGGTGATCAAGCTGCCTGCGTCCCCAGTTTGCTGCGACAATGACGAGGCCTCTTGGGATATCTTTAGCGTAACTGATCCGCCCTTGTTGATCTTGGGAGTAATGGTCAGTTTGGTGCCAACGTCTTCACGGGTCACCGTGGTGAAAGGGTTGACTGTTGAATTGCTATTATCGGTACCGGTGGAGGCATACTGTCCTGTAATTAATGGCACCTGTTGGGTGACCTCAATCTTCGCTTCCTGATTATCCAGCGTGATAATCGACGGCGTGGAGATCACGTTGGTGTTGCCGTCTTCCTGTAGCGCCCGCAGTATCGCCGCGAAACTGGCACCCGAATCAACAATCCGGCCAATGCCGAAGGTAGTGCCGCTTGGTAAGGAGGTGTAGTCTCCAGTTGCAGCTACAGCTGCCAAGCTGGTGATCGGGTTGGTGCCACCACTGAATACAGCCGCAGGTACGTTGCTGCCATTGCTGCCGTACAACGCCCAGTTAACCCCCAGTTCAGCGGCTTTGGTTGCTGATACTTCGACAACGATGGCCTCAACATGTACCTGCGCGCGACGAATGTCGAGCGCATCGACAATGGCCATAATCTGTTCCATCACCTTGGGTGGTGCACTCACTACCAGCGCATTGGTGGCCTTGTCGGCCCATATGGAGACGCTGTTGCTGGCGGCACTGCTGGTAGTTGTGCTTGCTACACCACCTGGCGCTGCGGTGCCGGTAACGGATTGAGCAATACCTTGAATTTGTGCCTTCAGACTGGTCGCCAAGGCTTCTGCATCGGCGTATTCCAGAAAGCGCGTCTTGGTGTTGCCGCCACTTTGCAATGGGGTATCCAAGTAGGTAATGAGGGTTTTGAGGCGCAGACGGGTTGATTTGTCACCACTGAGAATGATGCTGTTGGTGCGCTCATCAGCCACCACTTTAAGTTGCTGCCCCCCCTCGGTTGCTTGCGCCGCTGCACCACTGGCGGCGTTGAGTGAATTAACTACTTTGAGAATTTCTGCTGCGGTAGCGTTCTGCATCTGGATGATTTCGTATGATTCATCACTGGCTCGGTCGATGCGTTCAATAATCCGCAACATGCGGTTGACGTTATTGGCCCGATCCGTAATCACCAACATATTGCTGGCAGAATAGGCCACGAGATTGCCATAGGTCGCAACCAATGGCCGCAGAATGGGCACCAGTTGGGCGGCGCTGACATTATGAACGGCGACGACCTGCGTTACCAATTCTGAAGAATTACCATCGACAGTACCCGGCAAGTCATTGGCTGGCACCTGACGTGCGTTGGCATCAGGCATGATGACAATGGTATTGCCGCCGCTAGGTACCGCGACATAGCCATGCACTTGGAGAATGGACAGGTAGGCTTCGTAAAAAGCATTGGGTGACATCGGTGTCGAAGACAGCATGGTGACCTGCGCCTTGACTCGCGGATCAATGATGATGGACTTGCCGGTTACTGCACTTACCGCCTCAGTGATCTGCGCCAGATCGGCATCCTTGTAGTTAGGGGTGATCGTCGCACGCGAGTCAGCCTGTTGTGCTGAAGCACTGGCAATACATAACAGGCTGGTGATGAGCAGGATGACCAGCGGCTGCCGAAATAGTGAGTTGCATATGACTTGCATCGTGATCCTGATTATTGCGTACTTGCCGGGTCAGTAACAGGGTTGGGGCCGCGCAGGCCACGATTGGCGTTGGGTGAACTGGCAAAGTCCGCATTGTTTGGCTCGATATCACCGCCGGAGCTGCTGCTGTCGCTGGTGGTACTGTCTGGCAAGCTGAGCTGTGCCATGTCCAGCGTGATAGCTTGACTGGTGCCGTTGCGCTCCACCATGACCTGCGCGGTGGTCGAAGCGGTTAGCGTATTAAGAATTTCGGCACCGCGATTTACGTCATCCAAGCTGCTGCCATTGATTGACGTAACCAAATCGCCTGGTTGCAAGCCCAATCGGGCAAACTGTTGCCGATCGCGTCCCGGATACACGCGGTAGCCTTTTTGCACACCATTACTGAACACTGGTTGAGCGCGCAGTAGCTCACCCAGCGCGCTGGGATTGTTACTCACAATACGCCGCAGATTGTTGACCACGTTATCGCTGGTGCTACGTACGGGCGGGGCGATAAAGTTGCTGGGCAGGCCACGCGGCAGCACGATAGTCTCCAAGGTACCACTGCGATCAATGATAACCCGGTCTGTGTACACCGAATGCAGATGAACACCGCCATCGATAGTGGCACCGACACGATAAAATTTGGCGTTCGCCGCAGTGGTGCCGATGATCGCATAACCCGCTTCAGGATCCTCCAATGCCATGGTGCCAGCCAAGATTAAGTTCATCTGACTCTTGGGCAAGTTATTCGGGTCGGTGATGCCGGGATCAGCACTGGCGACGCCAAACAGGTGCGCGTCAGCGATCTGTTGTGGGCTGACCTGATTGGATGCAGATGCCTGCGTTGGTACCACTGGCACGGATTGGTTGACCGTTACTCCGGGCGATAATACTAGCCAGGTTAGTTTGGCGGCTTGCCATGCAATGCCCAGCACCGCCAGACCAGCCAACAGTTGCGGCGCGCGGCGATTGCCCAGTTGCGCCCATTGCGTCGGGCTCATGGCGCTGAGTTGGTGCAAGGCGGCGGGCAATTTAAGGCTGGCTATCATATTCCAAGGTTAGAGAAAATTGCAAAATGTAAGTTTAACCGGTTCTGTGTTAAGGAAATTGTTTCAATTCACGCGGTTAGTCGCAAGGGTGTCTGAGACGCGCCACACTATGGTTGAGAATCGAGACTAAAAGTTGCGACTCGAAGATCAAGAAAGTAGCGGTAGTGTCCGATACCAAGATGAATCAGTAATGATGAACCCATGCTTAGAAGGTTTGTCGTATGGGCCTCTAGTGATAATTGATGCTTTTAGGTGTCTCCACGCTAGTTAGTGCTTGTTTTACCTGCGTAGTGATCCTATATAAGAGGTCTGGAAAGCGGTTTACTGGTAATGAGCGAAGATATCCCTGATTTTGAACGCGGTTTGGTGGTTGAAGCGGTACGGCCTAAGCTAAAGCGGCCGCCTTTGTACCAGGTACTGTTGCTGAACGATGACTACACCCCGATGGAGTTTGTAGTGCAGATTCTGGAACAGGTATTTAGCCTGGATCGACCCACCTCAACGCGAGTGATGCTGGAAGTGCATACCCGTGGTAAAGGAGTATGTGGTGTGTTCACTTATGAAATTGCCGAGACTAAAGTGGCGCAAGTGACAAGTATTGCGCGACAACAGCAACATCCGTTGCTGTGTACGATGGAAGAAGCCTGATTCGGTGGAGTTACTGACCTGCAACGTGCGGGTAAGAGGGTAGGAAAGTGTTAAGCAATGAACTTGAACTGTGTCTAAACGAGGCTTTTCAATCAGCCCGTGAGTCACGTCATGAATTCATGACGGTAGAGCACTTGCTGCTGGCCATCATTGATACTCCCAAGGTGCTCGAAGTGCTGCGCGCCTGTGGCGCTGACGCGACCAGCTTACGCAAAGAGTTGCAGGAATTCATTGAGCAGACCACACCCCGGCTCAAAGAAGGCGACGAGCGAGAAGTGCAGCCAACGCTGGGGTTCCAGCGCGTGTTGCAGCGCGCCGTATTCCATGTGCAGTCCAGTGGTCGTAAAGAAGTCAGTACCGCCAATGTATTGGTGGCGATATTCAGTGAAAAGCATTCGCATGCTGCCTATCTGCTATCCATGCAGGAAGTGGCGCGGCTTGATGTGGTTAATTACATTTCGCACGGTCTTTCCAAAACGGGTGATGACGCCGTTGCCAAGGATAAAGAAGATGCCAATCCTGATAGCGCTGATCGCGATAGTGAGGCCGGCTCGGCGTTGGACAAATATGCGAGTAATCTCAATAAGATGGCGCTGGATGGACGTATTGATCCATTAATCGGTCGACAGATGGAAGTTGAGCGTACCGTAGAAATTTTATGCCGCCGTCGCAAGAACAACCCGCTATACGTGGGTGAAGCAGGGGTCGGCAAGACCGCGCTGGTCGAAGGGCTGGCGCTGTTGATAGTGGAAGGCAAGGTGCCGGAAGTATTGATGGATTGCACCGTGTATTCGCTGGATCTGGGTTCGCTGATCGCTGGTACCAAGTATCGCGGTGACTTTGAGAAGCGGCTCAGGGGTGTACTGTCCGAACTGAAGAAAATTCCGGGCGCTATTCTATTCATTGATGAAATTCACACCGTCATTGGCGCGGGTGCGGCATCCGGTGGTGTGATGGATGCGTCCAACCTGATCAAGCCTGCACTGGCAAACGGTGAGCTGCGCTGCATTGGCTCAACCACTTACGCTGAGTATCGCGGTATTTTTGAAAAGGATCATGCGTTAGCGCGCCGTTTCCAGAAGATCGATGTACTGGAACCCAGCGTGCCGGATACCATCGAGATTCTCAAAGGCTTGCGCTCGCGCTTTGAAGAACATCATGGTGTGAGCTATGAAGATGAGGCACTTAAGGTAGCTGCTGAACTGGCGGCACGGCATATCAATGATCGTCAGTTGCCGGACAAGGCTATTGATGTGATCGACGAGGCGGGTGCGCGCTTGCGCCTGAAGCCGGTGGGTGAACGCGAAAAAGTGGTAACGGTCGCGATGATCGAAGACGTGGTGGCACGAATTGCGCGCATTCCTGCCAAGAATGTTTCAACCTCGGATCGCGACTTGCTCAAAAATCTGGAACGCAACCTCAGGTTGGTGATCTACGGCCAAGACGCTGCCATTGAGTCGTTGGCTTCGGCCATCAAAATGGCTCGTTCAGGGCTGAATGACCAAAGCAAGCCCGTCGGTTCGTTCCTGTTCGCCGGGCCGACCGGCGTCGGCAAAACCGAAGTAACTCGACAGTTGGCGCTCGCCTTGGGTGTGGAGTTGATTCGCTTTGACATGTCCGAGTATATGGAGCCGCATACCGTGTCGCGCTTAATCGGTGCGCCGCCTGGCTACGTGGGTTTCGATCAGGGCGGCTTGCTCACTGAGCAAGTCAACAAGCATCCGCATGCAGTGTTGTTGCTGGATGAAATCGAAAAAGCCAATCCGCAGGTATTTAATCTGCTGTTGCAGGTGATGGATCATGGCACGCTGACCGATAACAATGGCCGCAAAGCCGACTTTCGACACATCATCATTGTCATGACCACCAATGCAGGCGCGTTTGAAATGAGCCGACCTACCATTGGTTTTGTTGCTGGCGATAACAGTAGCGATGGTATGGAAGCAATCAAACGGTTGTTCTCACCAGAATTCCGTAATCGTCTCGATGCCACTATCCAGTTTAATGCTTTGGATTCACGCACCATCCAACGGGTCGTCGACAAGTTGTTGGTGGAGGTGGAGGCGCAGCTGGAGCAGAAGGGCGTGCAACTGCATGTCGATGACAGTGTGCGTGAATGGCTGGCAGTGAAGGGTTATGACCCGAAGATGGGTGCTCGACCGATGGCGCGGCTCATTCAGGAGTCAATCAAGCGGGCGCTGGCCGAAGATCTGTTATTCGGCAATCTGGTCAATGGTGGTCAAGCCTTTGTCTCTGTAGGTGCGGATGACAAGCTAAGCGTGACTACTCGCGCTCTGGAAGAACCGGCGCTGTTGGATTGAGGCTTATTTAAGCGTGTAACCCTGCTCGATTGAAATGCAAGCGGCAGGGTGGTGGCGTCGATCAGCGGGCGCGATAGACAATACGACCCTTGGTCAGGTCATAGGGCGTCAATTCCACGGTGACAGCATCGCCGGTCAGAATGCGGATGTAGTTTTTACGCATTTTGCCGGAGATATGAGCAATCACTACGTGGCCGTTAGTGAGTTCCACGCGAAACGTGGTGTTAGGTAACGTATCGACTACGCGACCTTCCATTTGAATGGCATCTTCCTTCGACAATGTATCTCGCAATGTTTAGTTAGTGGTGGCAGCTAAGCCGGAAAGCGCGCGAATTGTGCATAAGAGCGCGCGGCAATGCAATCAAAGCTTTGACTGGCGGTATTCACCCGAGACTCAGGCTGCATACTGATACAGCAGATCCAGAAACCTCTGCCGGGAAAGGCTACGAGCGCCCAAACTCGACAAGTGGGGGGTCGCCATCTGGCAGTCAATCAATGCCACCGGTAACTCGGCCAGTGGTTCGCACAGAGATTTCAAGGCGAATTTTGAAGCGTCACTGATGCGGCTGAACATCGATTCGCCGAAAAACATAGTGCCTAGTTTGACTCCATAAAGGCCACCAACCAGTTGGTCATCACACCAAGTTTCGACCGAGTGTGCATGGCCCTGCTGGTGCAACTGCAGGTATGCCCCCTGCATGGCCGGGGTAATCCACGTGCCATCCGGGCGCAACTGCGGATCGGCGCAACCCGCCAGTACTGCGGCGAAGGCGCAATTGACTCGGATGCTGAAACTGCGCTGGCGGGCAGTTTTGCTCAGGCTACGTGACGCTTTGAATTCCTGTGGAAACAACACAGTACGCGGATCGGGCGACCACCACAGAATCGGCTGACCCGGTGAATACCAAGGGAAAATACCACGTCGATACGCTGCAAGTAGCCGTGCCGAACTGAGGTCGCCGCCCGCTGCCAGTAGTCCAGGTGGATCGATCAGGGCCTGATCTACCGAGGGGAAGCTATCAGGCGGATCATTTTCACTGAGCCAGATCAGATTGTTCATGGCTGGGTGTTGCCAGAGTCAAGTTCAGGATCGTGGCGATGAAACGGCACATGCACACGCAGTTGCTGCGCGTAATTGTCGATCGCTTGCCGTTCCAAGTGCAGGTGCTCGGCCAAGGAGTGACGAAAGCGCAGCTCACGCACGTAATGTGCTGAGTAAGCCAGGGTCGGTTCAAAGCCGCGCGCAATTTTGTGCTCGCCTTGCGTGCCAGGTTCAAACAACTGCAAATCACGTTCAATACAGAATTCGATGCCTTGGTAGTAACAGGTTTCAAAATGCAGGCTATCGTAATTGCCTTGCGCACCCCAGTAACGACCATACAGGGTGGTGTCGCTGTGAAAGAAAATTGCTGAGGCCACCGGCTTACCCTGATGTTCGGCCAACTTGACCATGACCTGATCGGGTAGAGTTTGCGCGACGCGCTGGAAGAACTCGGCAGTCAGGTAATGCTCGTGACCGTGTTGGTGAAAGGTGGACTCGGAAAAAGAAAATAGCGTTTGCCAGTTGGCAGTGCTGAGTTCGGCTCCACACAGAGTTCTAAATTGAATGCCGTATTCCTCCAGTACGCGACGGCGCTCACGCCGTGCTTTCTTGCGTTTATCGGCACGAAACCTGCCTAGAAAATCATCCATGTTCTGATAACCACGATTGAACCAGTGGAATTGACAGCTGGTGCGTGGTAGCCAGCCTTGTTCTATCAGTGCTTGATAATCATTAAGGGCAGGAAACAGTATATGGGCGCTGGAGATTTGCAGTTCATCGCTGAGATCTTGTATGGCTTGGCTGAGTTCGCGTCGGAGCTTGGCTTGATCAGCGTCTTGCGCCAGCAGCAATCTTGGTCCGGTAGCTGGCGTAAAGGGCACGGCACTAACCAGTTTTGGATAATACGTGGCCTGTTGTATCGCAAAGGTACGGTCATGCGCCTGCGCCCAGCTGAAATCAAACACGAACTCGCCCATGGAGTGCGTCTTCAGGTATAGCGGTGCTGCCGCTTTTAGATGGTTTTTTTCATCCAGCAATAATAAATGCTGTGGTATCCAACCGGTGTCCGCACACACACAGCCAGTATCTTCCAGTGCGGCGAGAAACTCATGGCGCAAAAATGGCTGGCCATGTAGCTCAAGCGCATTCCATTCCGTTGCTGCAACTTCGTGAATGGAATGCAGTATTCGCACAGCCATGATGCAGCTCTATGCGTTAGTGGGCGTCAATCTGATCCAGATACTTATCCGCATCCAGTGCCGCCATACAGCCCGTGCCAGCTGAGGTGATGGCTTGACGATACACATGATCGGCAACATCGCCGGCGGCAAATACGCCCGGCACACTGCACGCGGTGGCCATGCCGTTATTGCCCGATTTCACTACCAGGTAACCATTCTTTAATTCCAGCTGGCCATCAAACAGCTGTGTATTCGGTGCATGGCCTACCGCAATAAACACACCAGTCAATTCCACATCTTGCTTGGCACCGCCATCAGTGGCGGCAACACGCATGCCGGTTACACCGGCATCGTCACCCAGCACTTCATCTACGGCATGGTTCCACAGGATTTTTACTTTGCCTTCTTTTTCTTTTGCAAACAGATGATCCTGCAAAATCTTTTCTGAGCGCAGCTTGTCACGGCGGTGCACCAGGGTTACATGCGCGGCAATGTTGGACAGATACAGGGCTTCTTCGACAGCGGTATTGCCACCGCCGATGACCGCCACTTTCTGGTCGCGAAAAAAGAACCCATCGCAGGTGGCGCACGCCGATACACCACGACCACGATACTCCTGCTCCGAAGGCAGGCCCAGATACTTGGCGGTAGCGCCGGTAGCAATGATCAATGCGTCGCAGCTGTACTTGCTGGCATCGCCCTCAAGTACGAATGGTCGCTGCGACAAATCTACTTTGTTGATGTGATCGTTGACGATTTCGGTGCCGAAGCGTTCGGCATGGGCGCGCATGCGCTCCATCAACGCGGGTCCTGTCAGTCCATGGGCGTCGCCCGGCCAGTTATCGACTTCGGTAGTTGTCATCAACTGACCACCCGCTTCCATGCCGGTTATCAACAAGGGCTTGCGATTGGCGCGTGCGGCGTACACTGCGGCGGCGTAGCCAGCGGGACCGGAACCAAGGATGATCAAGCGCGAGTGAACTGGGGCCGTCATGTATACTCCAAGGTCGTTTTAGGCCATTGCTGGCCGTGAAAATTCAAGCGACTGCCACTAGCAGCAAGCGACGTCAGTAAGACGCGCCATGGTATGCGAGCGGTGGCGGCACGCCAAGCGATGAGTTTGCTAGATGGTGATTTGATGTGCGTGGATCAAGTCGTGTCTGATGCCAATTGGTTGTAACTAGATATGCGAGTTAAATGAGTGAGTAGTTCAGCAGCATCTGCCAAGGGTTTGAGTGGCTTGGTATCGCGTGCGCTGCGCGAGAGTGCGCTGTTCGTGCTGGGCGCGCTGGCGCTATTGTTGCTGGTGGCACTACTGAGCTTTGATGCGGCTGACCCGTCTTTTTACACTACCGGCGAACCGGGTCCGGTAGCGAACTGGATTGGCCCCGTAGGTGCCAGTATTGCCGGGTTCCTGATGGGATTATTTGGTCTGCCATCTTTCCTGTTTGCAGTGATGCTGGGCGTGACTGGCTGGGTTTTGTTTCGTGCTGATCGCGGTGACAGTCAAAATCGCGCTTCATTGGCCTTTCGTGGTGGTGGCTTTGTACTGACCCTGCTAACTAGCTGTGGTCTGGCTACGCTGCACTTCTCTAGCGATGGCTATCTCAATACGGCGGGCGGGGTGCTGGGCGATATCATTGGCACCGGTTTGTTGCAGAGTCTGAACATACTGGGCGCGACTTTATTATTACTGGCCTTGTGGCTGGGTGCCGTGTCCCTGTTTGCGGGTGTGTCATGGATCGAGATCATGGATCGACTCGGTCGGTGGGTGCTCGTCGGCATCGAATGGGCGCAGCAGCGCTGGCAGGATGCGCAGGATCGAAAAGTCGGTCGTGAATCCAAGGAAGCACGTAACGAAGTGGTGCGTGGGGAGCAACAACGTGTGGCCAAGCGTGTTCCACCCAAAATTGAAACGATCGCACCCAAGGTAGAGCAAAGCGCACGTTTGGAGAAAGAACGTCAGGTGCCACTGTTCGACAGTGTCGCCGCTACTGATTTGCCACCGTTGTCGTTACTCGATGATGCGCCAGTACATACAGAAGGCTATTCGGCCGATGCGCTTGAAGCCATGTCGCGTCTGGTGGAGCTAAAGCTACGTGACTTTGGCGTTGAGGCAGAGGTGGTGGCGGTACATCCTGGCCCCGTGATCACTCGCTTTGAATTACAGCCAGCAGCAGGTGTCAAGGTAAACCAGATCAGTAATCTGGCTAAGGATCTTGCCCGCGCCTTGTCAGCCATTAGTGTGCGTATTGTGGAGGTGATTCCCGGTAAACCCACAGTGGGTCTGGAAATTCCCAACGAAAAGCGCGAACTGGTAACACTGGGCGAAATCATTAAGTCAAAAGCCTACGACGACATGGCGTCACCGCTGGTATTGGTATTGGGCAAGGATATTAGTGGCGCGCCCGTGGTTGCTGACTTGAGCCGCATGCCGCATTTGTTGGTGGGCGGTACCACCGGCTCAGGCAAGTCCACTGCCGTGAATGCCATGGTGCTATCGCTGCTGTACAAAGCAACTGCCGAGCATGTGCGACTGATCATGATTGATCCGAAGATGCTGGAGCTATCGGTGTACGAAGGCATCCCGCATCTGTTGTCACCAGTGGTGACTGACATGAAGGAGGCGGCTAATGCATTGCGGTGGTGTGTGGCAGAGATGGAGCGGCGCTACCAGCTCATGTCAGCGCTCGGTGTGCGTAATCTGGCTGGCTTTAATCGTAAGGTGAAAGACGCGCAAGAGGCTAAGCAGCCGATTCGCGATCCGATCATGATGAAGCGTCTGCCGCCGGACGGCACAGAAGACATGGTGCCGTTCCTTGAGCCCATGCCGTTCATTGTGGTGATTGTTGATGAGCTTGCCGACATGATGATGATTGTCGGCAAGAAGGTAGAGCAGCTCATCGCCCGCTTGGCACAAAAAGCACGTGCTTCCGGTATTCACTTGATCTTGGCGACGCAGCGTCCATCAGTGGATGTAATTACTGGCTTGATTAAAGCCAACATTCCGACGCGCATTGCGTTTCAGGTTTCCGCCAAGGTGGACTCGCGCACGATTCTTGATCAGATGGGTGCAGAACAATTGCTCGGTCATGGTGACATGCTGTTCTTGCAACCCGGTACCTCAGTGCCGGTGCGAGTGCATGGTGCGTTCGTATCTGATGCAGAAGTGCATCGGGTGGTCGGTGTGTTGAAGAGTGGCAGCGGGCCAAATTATGTTGAGGAAATTCTCTCTGGCCCCGTCGGTGGTGTTCCCGGTATGCCGGGTGAAGACGGCGAGGGTGGGGAAGATGCGGATGCGGAACAGGATGTGTTGTACGACGAAGCCGTCAAGATTGTGGTTGAGAGTCGCAAGCCCTCTATTTCCTATGTGCAGCGTCGCCTGAAAATTGGCTATAACCGTGCTGCACGTATGCTGGAGAGTATGGAAAACGCAGGACTGGTGAGTCAGCTGCAATCCAACGGCTCACGCGAAGTGCTGGTGCCGGGGCCGAATCAGGAATAATCGATGCGTAAAAATTCTCTCTTGATTCCTGTGTGCATGCTGGGGCTATTGACGTTATGCGGATCTGCATTAGCACAAACTGAAATTACGATTGATACAGGTGGCGTTGCGTTGGATCGCTTTTTTGGCAGTCTAAAATCACTGCAAGCCAATTTCACACAAACGGTGCGTGATAGTCGTGAACAGGTTATTGAAAACAGCAGTGGCACGCTAGCGATCAAAAAGCCGGGTAAGTTTCGCTGGGACTACAAAAAACCCAATGCACAAATTATTGTTTCGGATGGCATCCGTATCTGGTTGTACGATCCGGAGTTGGAGCAGGTGACGATTCGCCGCGCTGATCAGTCGTTGAACGGTACGCCCGCGATATTATTATCTGGTAGCGGTAAGGATGTAACCGACTGGCGCAACAGCTTCGAGGTCGAACATGTCGAACAGCGTAATGGCATGACGGTGATTAATCTCGCGCCGAAACGCGCAGATACGGATTTCAAACTGATGCAGCTGGCGCTGCGCAACGATCAGCTCACGGCGATGTCGTTAACCGACAAACTGGGACAGATTACCTTGCTGCAATTCACGCAGTTCAAGCGTAATGCGTCACTAGCAGATGCGCAATTTCACTTCATGCCACCCAAGGGTGTGGATGTGATTGATAACAGCGGTACTACTACCGCTAAAGGAAAGTAATGCTGGCTGATTTGCGATATGGCCGCTTCTGGTTGGTATTCGGTTGGGTATCAGTAGCGGCGGCGATGGTGCTGAGTTTGATGCCGGGGTCGGACCTACCTAAGTGGAATGACAAACTTGAACACGCGCTTGGCTACTTCCTACTTACGTTCTGGTTTTGCGGTATTTATGCCCGTCGTCACCACTGGCTAGTAGGATTAGCAATGCTGGGCATGGGTGCGCTAGTGGAAATTTTACAG
Source organism: Steroidobacteraceae bacterium (assembly GCA_050181835.1). GTDB lineage: Bacteria > Pseudomonadota > Gammaproteobacteria > Steroidobacterales > Steroidobacteraceae > CAILZL01. The sequence continues at coordinate 93,661 of JBFXCU010000007.1, forward strand.
GGCATCATGCATATGGGGCGTCAAGCCGACGTACATGATTTGGTGGCGGACATCATTGGTATAGCACCGGCATTACTACTAGCGTTGACACCACTGAGTCACTGGCCACGCTGGATTGAAGCGCTAATCAAACGTACATGAACGTAGCTGGCGACATTCCTGATCCGCGACCGCTCGCTGATCGCCTACGGCCGCAACAACTTGATGAGGTAGTAGGGCAGGAGCATCTGCTGGCGCCCGGTAAAGCCCTGCGACGCATGTTGGATGGGCAACATCTGCACTCGATGGTTCTGTGGGGGCCACCAGGCACCGGCAAAACTACCTTGGCCAGGTTGATTGCGACCCGTTGCGACGCCGAATTTATGGCGTTGTCAGCAGTGATGGCAGGGGTAAAAGACATTCGTGCCGCAGTGGAGCAGGCGCAAGCTATTCGTCAGCAATCGGGCCGCCGCACCTTATTATTTTTGGACGAAGTGCATCGCTTTAATAAATCACAGCAGGATGCGTTTCTGCCTTGGGTGGAAGATGGCACGTTGGTATTTATCGGTGCGACCACCGAAAATCCTTCATTTGAGTTGAACAACGCCTTACTGTCGCGTGCGCGCGTGTATGTGCTACGTGCGTTGGATGAAACGCAGCTACTCAAGTTATTGCAACGTGCGCTGAGTATTGAGCAGGTGCAGTTTCCAATCGATGCTGGTGCACTTGAGTTGATCGCCAAAGCCGCTGATGGTGATGGGCGGCGTGCGCTCAACATGTTGGAGTTAGCACTGGATCTGGCGCGCGGACAAACCCCGCATAGCTTGACCTTGAACATTACCAAAGAAGTTGCTAGCGGCACGCTGCGCCGCTTCGATAACAAGGGAGAATCCTTCTACGAGCAGATATCCGCGTTGCACAAATCGGTACGCGGCAGTGATCCCGATGCGGCGCTGTACTGGCTGTGTCGCATGCTCGATGGCGGTTGTGATCCGCGTTACATCTTGCGGCGGGTATTGCGTATGGCGTCGGAAGATATTGGCAATGCCGATCCGCGCGGACTCACGCTGGCGCTGGAGGCTGGTGAGGTTTACGAACGCTTGGGCAGTCCCGAAGGTGAGTTAGCGCTGGCGCAGGCGGTGATATTTCTGGCTTGTGCTGCCAAGAGTAATGCTGTGTATGTGGCGTTCAACGAAGCCATGCAGGACGCCAAGACCTCCGGCTCGCTTGATGTGCCCATGCATCTGCGCAATGCACCGACACGGTTGATGAAGGAATTGGGCCATGGTGCAGGCTATCGTTACGCGCATAACGAAGCCGATGGCGTGGCGGCTGGCGAAAAATACTTTCCAGATACACTGTCAACACGACATTATTACCGTCCAGTGCCACGTGGTCTGGAAATCAAGATCGCCGAGGCGCTGGAAAGATTGCGAAGTAAGCAGCCATAGTGATTTCCTCGCGGAAGTGGCGCGCAAGCCGTCTTCTTGTAGGTCAGACTTTAGTCTGACTCATTAATTAAAAGTCAGGCTGAAGCTTGACCCACTTCGATAGACTCTTTGAAAGATTGAATCATGCTCGACCCAAAACTACTGCGTACTGAACCTGAAACAGTGGCCGCCAACCTGAAACGGCGTGGCTTCATCCTTGACGTTGCCAAGCTGCAAGCGTTGGAGGAGCAGCGCAAGAAGTGGAACCTGCGCGTCGATGAGTTACGCAATGAACGCAACACCAACGCCAAGTCGGTGGGTAAAGCTAAAGCACAAGGTCAGGACATCGCGCCGCTACTTAAGCAAGTGGAAGACCTTGGTAATCAGCTGGCGGCTGCCGAAGTGGAATTGAATACAGTGCAAGCTGAACTGGATCAGTTGGTGCTGGGTTTACCCAACCTGTTACAAGACAGTGTGCCGGACGGTGCGGATGAAGCGGCCAATGTTGAAGTACGCCGTTGGGGTACACCCAAGGAATTTGCCTATACGCCGCTGGATCATGTAGCGCTTGGCGAAGGCTTGGGCATGCTCGACTTCGCCAGTGCCGCAAAAATTTCTGGCGCACGCTTTGTGGTGTTGAATAATCAACTGGCGCGGCTGCAACGTGCGCTGACGCAGTTCATGCTCGATCTGCATACCACTGAACATGGCTATCAGGAACTGTATGTGCCTTACCTGGTGAATGCGGCTTCCTTGCTTGGCACCGGCCAACTACCCAAGTTTGCCGACGATCTGTTTGCCCTCAAGGCGAACAAAGAGGGAGAGCAAGAGTTTTACTTGATTCCCACTGCCGAAGTGCCGGTTACCAACATGGCACGTGATGAGATTATTGATCCGGAAAAACTGCCAGTCCGCTACGCTGCCCACACGCCTTGTTTCCGCTCCGAAGCCGGATCAGCAGGCCGCGATACGCGTGGCATGATTCGCCAGCATCAGTTTGAGAAAGTAGAAGTAGTGCAATTAGTCCGTCCGCAGGATTCCACTGCTGCGCATGAGCAACTGACGTTACATGCGGAAGAGGTGCTCAAACGCCTGGAATTACCCTATCGCGTGATGGCGCTGTGTGCCGGTGACATTGGCTTTGGTTCTGCCAAAACTTACGACATCGAAGTGTGGCTACCCGGTCAACAGAAGTATCGCGAAATTTCCTCCTGCTCTAACTTCGAAGCCTTTCAAGCTCGTCGCATGCAGGCGCGCTGGCGTAATCCAGAGACCGGCAAACCCGAACCCTTGCATACCTTAAATGGTTCGGGGGTGGCGGTCGGGCGTGCGCTGGTGGCGGTATTGGAGAACTACCAGCAGCCAGATGGCAGCGTGATGATTCCTGCTGTGCTGCGTTCTTATATGGGTGGGCTGGAAAAAATTCGCAAGAATTAGGATGGTCTGAGGACGGGTTTGGTTGGGTTTTACTCTGCTTGTGACTGAGAGGATATTGACCCAAGCAATTGAGTTTTAACATGTTATTTATCCATCATGGTCACCATGCTGTGGCTTGATAGATAGCATTGAGTAGGCAGACTCCACCGAACCTGGGCTTAGACGGCAGAACCATGCGGGAGTGGCGTACTGTCTTGCACTCATTCCATCACGCCCATTGAAAAGCCCGTAGCATCGTATATAGTCCGCGCTTCGTAAGGTGTCCGGACGCCTGAACTTACTGATTTCCGGGGATTTTTGCAGGAATACCAGCGTGGAAAGAGACGCCGACAATTTTGATATCGACGATGATTTCGTCCCGCCCAGTGAAGAAGCATCCGATTATGATCAATTAGTTGATCGTACTGAGCGGCGTTCACGTGCAGCCAATCCCGCCACGCCTATCAAGAAAGGCCCGGCCGCATGGAGCAAGCTGGAAGACGTGCTGGCAGAGAAACGCCTGCTAAAAGCGCTGCAGGAATATGACGAAGACAACTAATCCCCGCTAATTCTGCATACCAGCCAGCAAATAACACTGGCATGATTTAACAACGGGGTCACAGTGTAGGTGTACCCCGTTTTTATTTGCGGGCGTTAGCCGCAACAACAACAGGCTTTGCTGATGAATAACGTTACTCCCTCATCCACTGATTCAACCCCAGCTTGGGTGGTACTGAAGTTTGGCGGCACCAGTGTGTCGTCAGTCAATAATTGGCACAACATTGCCACCATCGTTAAGACACGTCTGGCAGAAGGGTTGCAGCCGGTGCTGGTGCACTCAGCCATTTCTAAAATTACAGACGGCCTTGAACAGCTACTGTCGAGCTCGTTAAACGGTGAATGGCAGGCGGCACTGGCAGTAATCGTCACGCGTCATCGCGACTTGGCGCGTGACTTGGGTATTGCTGTTAGTCCGGAGCTGGAAGAGCAGTTCACTCGCTTGCGTCACATCGCCTCTGGCATTGCATTGGTAGGTGAGGTGAGTGAGCGTTTGCGAGCACGCGTCATGGCACAGGGCGAATTGATGGCCACTCGATTGGGTGCGGAATTTCTGTTGGCGCAAGGGCTGGATGTGCAATGGGTGGATGCACGCACTGTGCTCAAAGCCGTTGTCCTCAAGCACGCCAGTCATCGTGCCAGCTATCTATCAGCGACCTGCAACTTTGCGCCGGATAATGCGTTGCAACAGCAGTGGTCTAAGCCGGGCCGAGTAATCATTACCCAGGGTTTTATCGCCAGTGATGTGACTGATGACACGGTGTTGTTAGGACGTGGTGGCTCTGACACATCAGGCAGTTATTTTGCTGCCAAGTTGCAAGCACAACGCTTAGAAATCTGGACCGATGTGCCCGGTATGTTTAGCGCCAATCCACGCGCCATCCCTTCCGCGCGCTTGTTGCGGGCGCTGGATTACGATGAAGCGCAGGAAATCGCCAGTGCGGGTGCCAAGGTGCTACATCCACGCTGCATTATGGCGGTAAAACAATATGGCATACCGTTGTATGTGTATGCGACCCAGACACCTGAGCTGGAAGGCACCGTCATTACCACGCATGGCGGAGACGGTGAGCCGCACGTTAAAGCGGTAACAGTCAAGAAGGGCATTACGCTGGTCTCAATGGAGACGGTGGGCATGTGGCATTCGGTGGGCTTTCTTGCTGATGCATTCCAAGTGTTCAAGCAACACGGCATGTCGGTGGATCTGGTTTCCACCTCTGAATCCAATGTCACCGTGTCGCTCGATCCGGCGGCCAATACGCTTACACAAGCAGCGGTTGATTTGTTGGTCACGGATTTGTCGCAGCTATGCCGAGTGCGAGTATTCGGCCCGTGTGCAGCAGTAAGTCTGGTCGGTAAGCACATTCGTGCCATCCTGCACCAGCTGGGTGATGCGCTGGAATTGTTTGAAGAACAAAAAATCTATCTGGTCACTCAGGCAGCCAATGATTTGAATCTGACCTTTGTACTGGATGAGGATCAAGGTGATCGTCTGGTATCGCGTCTGCATCAGATCACCATCCACGATTCACCTAACAGCCACATACTTGGCCCGACTTGGGAGCAGCTATATGGGCCACAGCAAGTTGTGGCGGTGCAGACCACTGTGTGGTGGCAAAACAAACAGGCGCAGTTGTTACAACTGGCTGCACAACATACCTCTGCCTATGTCTATGATCGCGATACGCTGCGACGTCAGGCGCGTGCCATGAAAAGCATTGGCGCGCTTGATAATGTGTTTTTCGCCATGAAAGCCAATCCGCACGCGGAAGTGTTGCGCTTGTTCGCCGCAGAAGGATTGGGTATTGAATGCGTTTCACGTGGCGAGTTGGAACATGTGTTTGCGACGTTGCCTGAGCTTGATCATAAACGTGTGCTGTTTACGCCAAACTTTGCCGCGCGCGATGAGTATGAATTCGCATTACAGCAAGGAGTGTGGGTAACGCTAGATAACTTGTACTTATTGCAAGCCTGGCCCGAAATATTCACAGGCAAGGAAGTGCTGTTGCGTGTGGATACAGGGTATGGGCGTGGTCATCATCACCATGTACGAACTGCCGGAGTTCATGCCAAGTTTGGCATCCCTTTGGCTGACTTTGATGAATTGACACAATTGGCGCAACAGCACGATGTACGTGTGGTTGGTTTGCAGGCACATACCGGTAGCGGTGTGTTTAATGTGGACAACTGGCGTGAAGTTGCCGACACGCTGGTTGCGCTGGCGCCGCGATTCAAGCATTTGAAAGTACTGGATATTGGCGGTGGTTTGGGCGTGCCAGAAAAGCTGGGGCAGCCTGAGTTTGATATCGCCGCCTTGTCAGTCTTGCTGACTGAATTCAAGGCTCAGCATCCGACCATCCAGCTATGGATGGAGCCGGGTCGTTACCTGGTGGCAGAAGCGGGTGTATTGCTGGCGCAAGTCACGCAGCGTAAAGGCAAAGGTGCCGTGCAGTATGTGGGTATCAGCACGGGTATGAACTCGCTGATCCGTCCGGCGTTGTACGGTGCACATCACGATATATTTAATTTGACTCGTCTCGACGAGGTAGCAACTGACACCATGAATGTAGTTGGTCCGATTTGCGAATCCGCTGACATGCTGGGCGCGGATCGTTTATTACCACCAACGCAGGAAGGTGATGTCCTGTTAATTGCCACCGCCGGTGCCTATGGTCATAGTATGAGTTCGTATTACAACTTTAGGCATGCGGCAGCGGAATTTATGCTGTGAGCATGACATGAGGGTGCGACGGAATTCCTGAGTGGAGCATATATGCGTCTGAAAGATTTTCGTGTCAAGCAAAAAACCAAGGTCGATCTTGAGGAATGGCCGACGCGTATAAAAGCAGACCATCGCTCCAAAAAGCACTATCAGGAGTTGTTGGCAAAACAGATAGAGGCGATGAGTGAGTTGCAGAACCGCCTGTATGCGGACAATCATCAATCATTGCTGATTATCTTTCAGGCCATGGACGCGGCGGGTAAGGACAGTGCCATCAAACATGTCATGTCGGGGCTGAATCCGCAGGGATGCCAAGTATTCAGCTTCAAACACCCCAGTGCCGAAGAGCTGGATCACGATTTTCTGTGGCGCACCACCCGTTGTCTGCCGGAACGGGGGCGTATCGGTATTTTTAATCGCTCATATTACGAAGAAGTGTTGATCCTGCGCGTGCATCCCGAGTTATTGCTGGCGCAGGGGTTGGTAAACGCCGATCCAGAATCGGAACAGTTCTGGGAAGATCGGTATCAATCAATTGTCGATCTTGAACAGCATTTAACGCGTAATGGCACGCGCATCATTAAATTCTTTCTGCACTTGTCCAAAGAAGAACAGTGTGAGCGGTTCTTGAGTCGCATTGAAGAGCCTGAAAAAAACTGGAAGTTCAGTCTCGACGACCTCAAAGAACGCGCCTGCTGGAAACAGTATCAGCAAGCTTATGAAACTTGCCTGAGCACGACCAGTAGCAGGGAGGCACCTTGGTATGTCGTGCCCGCCGATGACAAGGAAACCGCGCGGTTGATTATTGCTGACATTGTGGTTGATACCTTGAGTGATATGAACCCCCACTATCCGCAGCTTGGTGCAAAACAACTCAACGAATTGCAGCAGGCCAAAGAGTTGCTGCACAAAGAAACGTCGAAATAACAGCCTGTTGGTAATGGGTTTTCGTATAAAAATCAGGCGGCCTTTGATTAAGCAAGCTGCCTGCTAACTGATCCTGCTATGTAGTTAAAGGCAGAACCGGAGAATTGCAGCTCATGCAGGTGATGTTCCGGTAGCGAAGCGTGTACTCAACGCATCGGTTTGCGCTGTCAGCCTCAAAGGCTTGACCTGCTCCCGGTTTCATTGACACCCAGTTAAGAGCGATGATGCATAACGAGGTGAGGTATGAAGCGGAAGGTATTCAGTCGAGAGTTCAAGCTTGAAGCAGTCAAGCTGGTGGTGGATCGGGGC